>NZ_JARFYM010000060.1 GCF_030272705.1 Rhizobium mayense
CTCGGTCACGAACTTCAGGTGAAAATTTGTTGGTCGTCTTGCTCATATCGGCTCCACTTTCTCACGAGTTGGAGCCTCCGGCAAACCCGGCGCGGTTCATTATGTTAAATGAGAGATTTTTCCGATGCCGTCTCAGCGACTGCGGTACGCGGAGGAGAAGACGATATCCTGATCGACCAAGACATTGAACTTGTATCCCGGCCCGATCCGGATTGTCGGCTGAACATTCAGGTTCTTCGAGATCGTTTGCTCCGCGACGCGACCGAAGCTTTCCGCGAAATTTCGTCTAGCGGTATCGGACGCGGTGTCCTGGGTGGCAAGCGTCGTGCTTTCAGGCATCGATATGTCGATGCCGGTTCCGATTAGCGCTACGAGCGCTGCCGAACTCCACGTGCGCCAGAGATGCCGATCGACCTTACCCTTGAAACCCCCAAAGCCTTCGGCATCTATTCCAGCCATGCCGCCGATCTGCAGAGTCGAGCCATTCGGAAAAATCAGGTCGGTCCAGACGATGAGAACCCTTTCCTGGCCGAAAGAAACCTTGGAATCATAGCGGCCGAACAACTTGGCCCCCTGCGGGATCAGGAGCCGGTAGCCGGTGGCGCTATCATAGACATTCTGGCTGACCTGCGCGGTGATCCGGCCCGGAAGGTCTGAGTTGAGGCCTGTGATCAACGTGGCTGGAATGACCGAGCCGCGCTTCAGCTCATACTGCGACATTTGGGGCACGACCTTGTTCGGCAAATAGCCGAGATCCTTGAAATCCTGATTGAAGAAGTCCTCCTTCGAACTCTGTGCATTAGGGTCGACGTTCTGACCAATGAGCCCGGATTTCATTGCGGCTGAGTAGAGCTCCGAGGGATTATTAGCTGTTGTCGTTATGTTCTGTCGGCTTGCGTCTGTGGAATTATTCGCGGTCTTCTCGACATCGGAAATGTTCACCTTCAGCGGGGAGTCCAGCGCGGTTGTCCGCGCCTGCACGCGGGCCATTCGCTGGCGCTGGGCTTCGCGAATATATTGTTCATCCTGCTCTCGCTTCAGGCGGGCTTTCCATTCCTCTTCCGATTCGAGATTGGACCGCCGCTCCTCCGTCGCCGCAGATAGGTGGTCGACAACCGGGGACTGCTTCTCGATCTTTTGCTCGACGGTTGGCGTTGGCTGGAAAGCCTCGCGCTCGTCCGGCTCGCCAATGATGCCATCGGTGATGCCGCGCTTAAGCTGATCGCCGAAGTTCGTCGCCGGTGTATTCAAGGTGCTGTCGATATCGTTGCTCCAGTTGAAGGGAAGTCCTCGCCACGATAGGCCGCTTACAACCACGCCGAGGAACAGCGCGATGAGGACGATGGCAGTGATAATTGGCAGCCGATTGAGGCGGCGCATGCCTTTCTGATCGTCGGCTTGCTTTGACGCGCCCAGTTGGAGCGATTGGACCATACTCCCCTCCCCTCAATTACGCTGCATGATGGAAAGCGGGCTTGCCGGCGTCACGCCGGCTGCCGTTGCTGTGTATGCACGACCAAGGGCGATGGACGGCGTTGACAGCCGCGCGAGCACCTGACCGCCAGCGCTATGGATTGAGTAAGCGAGCTCGACCGGGTTCACGTCCTTTCCAACTTTGCCGTCGGTGAGGACGGTGTAGCCAACGTCCTTTAGTGCTGCCTGGAGGGCCATCGCAAAATCCGACGTATCTTTTTCCATCTTGATTGTCGTCGAGTTTGCGGGGCCGATCTGCTCGGCGAGCCGGCTTGCCATATCGCTGGCGATGGCACTTGCGGCAGGCCCGGAGACCGGTGCGGCGTTTGAGTTGGGGGCCAACCTATCCTCGGCCGTTTGGCATCCTGTGAGAAAGGCGACGGCTATGAAAACGACGAGACGCTTCCACATCGTTCAGCCTCCCCGCCGAATGGTGATCTTCTGCTGGCTCCAGCCGACGCCGGAGACGAGGATTGCCTTGTCGACTTCATAGTCGACGATCATCATGTCGTTCTTCATCCGGTAATTGACTACGCGGTTCTGGCCGCCGCTGATAACGAACAGCACCGGTGCATCCTGGCTGGAAATCGACTTCGAGAACTGAATGTAGGTTTTCACGCCATCCGAATAGACCCGTTTCGGCTTCCAGGGTGCGCTCCCGCTCACCGAGTAAGAGAAGTTCAGCTTGTCGGCCGCCGTGCCCGGGATGCTGCCGGTCTCAACCTGTGAATTGACATCGGCGAGCTTGGTCGAGACATCCTCAGGGTATTCGAAGCCGACGCGTGCCATGTATTGGCTCGGGTGAGACTTGAGCTGGATGTGATAGGTGCGCCGCGACGTCGTGACCACCATCGAGGTGACGAGACCTGCTTCCGACGGCTTGACGATCAGATGGATCGCTTGACCGCCGATGGCGCCGGAGGTCGCGGGCTCCACCTTCCAGCGGACAGTGTCGCCAACGAGAACATCGCGGACGATCTCGCCGCCCTGGAGTTCGATATCACAGACCTGCAAGGGCGAGCAGACGACGGATGGCTGGGTTTCGCCGAAGAGAAAGGTGACCTTGCCATCGGGGCCGGCCGTCACCAGTCCGGGCGCGCCGCGCCATTTCCTGGAAATGTTCGTGGCCTTCACCTCATTCGTCGTCATGTTCTGCGTCTGCGCCTGCGCGCCGCTTGCAAAGATGAGTCCCGCCAGGCAGCCGGCGGCTGCGATTGATCCTATTCTGCGCATCGAGAAATCTCCTGCCCTTAAAGCTGTGCCGTCCAGTCGAAATCCCGGACATAAAGACCGATAGGATTAAGGCGAATAGTCGCCTCGTCCTGCGGCGCGGTGAGCGTCACCGTTGCGATTCCGCGAAATCGGCGCGTGCCCATCTCCTTACCTTTCCGGTCCCGCTCGTATTCGGTCCAGTCGATCTGATAAGTCTGGTTTGAAAGCGCCACGATGTTGTTGACCTCGATGGCGACCGTGGACGACTTGGCCTTCTCGAACGGCGAATTGGTTCGGAACCAGTCGTTGATCTTCTGGGTCGAGGGATCGGATGTTCTTAGAAGCGCATAAGTTCGATCGATGTATTGCTTCTGCACCAATGCATCAGGCGTAATGCTGCGGAAGCTGGTTACGAAGTTGCCGAGAGTGGCCCGCACCACCCGCACATCCGCATATTCGATCTGCTCGGGAAACCCTGATGTGACCGACGTGCCGAGCTTGTCGACCTGGACGATATAGGGCACCAGTTTCACCTGAGTGCTCAAATAGATCGAGTACCCGAAGCCGATCACCGCCATGGTTAAACCGAGGATGCCGACGATGCGCCATGCGGCGGCGGCCTGCACATAGGAGCCGTACCGCTCGCTCCATTCCTGGCGCGCGGCAAGATACGGGTTTTCGGGGGCGCGGTTCGCTGCCATCGATCGATCACTTTCTGATTGCTGTTAGTCTTTGCGTTCGGGAGGTGGTATTGGCCCGCTGTGACCGTTGCGACCCTGGTCCAGCTTGGCGTTGGCGAGGCCGAGGATCGATCCGGCATAGGCTCCGGGAGAACCGATCGCCTTTTCCTTGGCCGCAGCGCCTGCGGCGTTCCCAGCAGACCACATGCCTGCGCCAAGACCTCGAAGCATCGCACCTGAAACGGATGCCCCTGCGGCACGTGAGCTTTGAGCGGCCGCGAATCCCGCGCTGGCAGCACCAGCCGCAAGAAAACCCGCACCTGTGGCAAAGGATGCGGCCTGACTACCGTGTTTGATCGCCTCCATCCCACCCGAGACGGACGCACCCTGCACGACGCCCTGGATGATGTTCGGAACGTAGATCGCGATGATGAAGACGACGACGGCAATGCCGGCGATCGCGAGCGCGGTCTGGAACTGGTCGCCAATATCAGGTTCGTTCGCCAGTCCGATCAGCACCTCGGACCCGATACGCGAGATCATGACAAGCGCCATGAGCTTCATTCCGACCGAAAAGGCATAGATCAGATATCGGAGTGCGAAGTCCTTAGTATAGGACGAACCACCCAGACCGAGCATGATCATGCCGGCAAGCAGGCCGATATACATCTCGACCATCACAGCAACGAAAATCGCCGCAACGAGTGAGAACGAGATAACGACAACGACCATGGCAAAAGCGGCCGAGATCGCCAGAGCATTGTCCTCGAAAAGACCGAACTGTATCTTTTCCGACATCTTCGTAGCGACAGCAAGGCCGGCATTGAAGACGTCCGCTGGGGAAGCCGTGCCGCCTCCGGCGCCGATCTGAAACAGGCTGTCGACCACCGCCTTCGCGAAGGTCGGCCCTTGTGCCAAAACGAAGGCGAAAAAACCGACGAACATTATTCGCCTGACAAGCTCGGCAAACCAGCTGTCGAGCGACGCGGCTTGCAGCGCGAGCCAGACGGCCGCGATGCCAATCTCGATCGTCGCGAGGATCCAGAATAGGGATTTCGCGGCGTCCATGACAGTGGTTTCCCATCCCTTTGCGGCCGTGGTAATCTGGCTCTGTAATGAGGTCAGCACTGAACCTTCTTGGGCGAGCGCTGGCTGAGCTGCCAGCATGCAGAAGGTGGCAAGGAGCATCGCGGTCCAGAGCCGCCAAAACGATATCGCTATCATTTGCTCACCATTCGACCTTCATCTTTTCGCCGCCGGAGGTGGGAGGTGCGGTCCCACTGAAGAATTTTTCGCGCCGCGCCTGGGCAAGATCCTTGTCGGTTTGCTCGGTCTGAAGCCAGGTTCCCATCATTATCATCTGTTGGGAGACAAGGCCGCGAAGCTTCTGCATCTGCGCGACCTGTTGCGCAGCGATCTCGTGACCCACCTGCAGGGCCTTCATCTGCCCGTCGGCGGTCTCGGACATCGACCGCAACGAGGACATCGTGCCTTCCTCGCTATCGTATTGCTCGGCCGTCAGGCTCGCCGCCTTCAGCGTGCTGGCGATCGTGTCCCGGTTGGTGTCCGACCAGGACTGATAGGTAGTCGAAAACGAAGCATTGTCTGGCAGGTTGGTCTTGAGGCCTGAGTAGCTCTGAAAACGCTGCTGCAGCACATCATCAGCATTGCCCATTGAAAACGAAATGCTCCGCCCCTGTTCGACGATGCTGCGCAATTGATTGAGATCGCCTTCGACCTGCCCCCAGAGATGTGACGGAAGAGTGGCGGTGTTCTGAAGCAGGTTTTGATAGATGTTGAGTTGCGTCTCGATCTGTTGTGCGAGCTGGTTGATCTGGGTGAGCTGGTTCTGAATTTGCTCGCCGGACTTTCCGACCAACGCAACCAACTCGCCATTATTGAGGACTTGCGTCCACTCGGTCGCTGCACCCGTGGCGGTTCCGGCTTCCGCGGGAATGACGGCGCCGACCGCCAATGCGAGCGCCGCCAAACCAGCGAGCAATCTATTCGAAGTTGAGTAGCGACGCGGCATCGTGAACTCCTCTCATTTGAAGCCAGTGAATCGGCCAGTCCCGGCCATGTTCGGAACTAAGCGTGCGGATGCGCTTGAGGTCGTGCTTGCCAGAGGCACCGATAAAACTGAGTGCTACAGGCCCGGGCGCCATGTCGAACAGCCGCCGGCCTTCAGGGGTGACGACGTAATATTCGCGCTTGGGGATCGCGTTCGAGACGATCTCGATCTGCCGCTGATTGAAGCCGATCCGTTCATAGAATTCCCGCGTCCCAGGCTCCCGAGCTGCGCCATTTGGTAGACAAATCTTCGTCGGACAGGATTCCTTGAGCACATCAATGATTCCGGACCGCTCGGCATCCGAAATGGATTGCGTGGCGAGCACGACGGCGCAGTTTGCCTTGCGAAGCACTTTGAGCCATTCTCGGATCTTGCTGCGGAACGCCGGATGACCCAACATCAACCACGCCTCATCTAACAAGATCAGGCTCGGCGAGCCGTCGAGACGTTTCTCGATCCGCCGGAACAGATAGGTGAGCACCGGGACGAGATTGCGCTCGCCCATATTCATGAGCTGCTCGATCTCGAACGTCTGGAAGGCGCCGAGCGAGAGACCATCCTCCTCGGCATCGAGAAGCTGGCCCATAGGTCCGTCGACCGTGTACTGATAGAGCGCGTCCTTGATCTCGCGCATCTGCACGCCGCTGACGAAGTCCGAGAGCGATCGGCCGCGCACGCTCGCCATCAAGCTGATTTGGCGCGAGATGGCGTTGCGATGATCGGGAGTGATGGTGACGCTCTGCAGGGCGACCAGCATCTCGATCCATTCGACGGCCCATGCACGATCAGCATCGCCAGAGAGATCCGCCAGTGGGCAAAAGGCCAGTGCGCGCCCCTCTTCTTGAACGTCGCCACCAATCTCATAGTGATCGCCGCCGGTGGCGAGCGTCAGAGGCAGAAGAGAGTTTCCCTTGTCGAAGGCAAAGATCTGGGCTTGGTCATAGCGGCGGAACTGCGCGGCGATGAGTGCCAGAAGCGTCGACTTCCCCGAACCGGTCGGTCCGAAGATCAGCGTGTGACCGACGTCGTCGACATGGAGGTTGAGCCGGAACGGCGTCGACCCGCTCGCCACCTGCATCAGGGGCGGCGAGTTCGGCGGGTAGAATGGGCACGGCGCCACCGGGTTGCCCGACCATACGGAATTGAGAGGGACCAAGTCCGCAAGATTGCTGGTATTGATCAACGGTTCCCGAATGTTGCAGTACCAGTTGCCCGGTAGGCTCCCGAGATAGGCGTCGGTGGCGTTGAGGGTTTCGATCCGAGCTCCGAACCCTTCCGCCTGGATCAGCCGGCGGATTGCCTCTGCCTTTTCCTGCAGTGCCTCCCGATCGCGATCAAACAGGACGATAACGGGGGTGTAGTAGCCGTAGGCAACGAGCTGCGAGGAGGCTTGTGCGATGGCATCTTCAGTCTCGGCCACCATGGTCATGGCGTCCTGATCGACCGAACGGCTCTGTGTCTGGAACAACTGATCGAAGAACGGCCGCACTTTTTGCTGCCACTTCTTGCGGGTGCGTTCGAGCTTCTGCCGCGCCTCTTCCGCGTCGAGAAAAATGAACCGGGACGACCAGCGATAGGTGAGCGGCATCAGGTCGAGGCTGTTGAGGATCCCCGGGCAGCTCTCTGCCGGCAGCCCATCGATCGCTATGACGCCGAGGAAGCGGCTTTCAACCTTCGGCGTCAACCCGTGCTCCAGCTCAGCCGTGGCTATCCAGTCAAGATACATCGGCGCCTCCGGCAGCCGGATCGGATGGTTCTCGCCGGTGATGCAGAAGCGAACGAATTGCAGCAGTTCGTCATAACGCGCGACACGCTCTCCTCCCTTCTCGACAGTCTCCCGCGTTCCCATGCGACGGATCGAAAGCGTGTTGGCAAGATACTGCTCGATCTCGCGGACAGCGTTCTTGAAGATGAACAGCACCGTGTCCGCATAGGTCTTCTTGCGGCTCTCCTCGTCCGAATAGATGTATTTGCTGAGCGCCGTCCTTTTGGATTCGAGCGGGCGGTAGGTGAGAACGAGCGCGTGCTTGCTCTCGAAATGTCCGTGTTCGCGCGCGAAATGCGCCCGCCGCTCCACATCGATTGCGCGCGTGACGGCATCAGGGAAGTGGCAACGTTCATCCGACGGATAGTCGAATGTCGGAATGCGAACGGCTTCGACCTGGATCATCCAGCCGGACCCGAGCCGCGACAGGACGGTATTGATCTGCCGCGACAGTTCATTGCGCTCGAAGTCCGTCGCACTTTCGCAGTCCGGCCCGGCAAAATACCAGCCGGCCATCAGGCTTCCGTCTTTCAACAGAAGAACACCATTGTCGATGAGGCCGGCATAGGGGACGAGATCCGCAAAGGACGGGCCGGTGGTCCTGAAGTGTTTGAGAGCGACCATGCCTTCCCCTCAATACCGGCGCCACGGCGAGGAGGTCGCCTTGTAGTAATGCTGATAGGAGATATGGCGAGCATAGACCTGCCGCATCAGCGGGTCCGCCTTTGCCATTATTCGCAAAAGACCGACGACGACGATCCAGACGGCAACGCCGAAGACGACGGAATAGACCGTCAGCACCACGAAAATGAGGATGACCGCGGCAAGCCCCGTGAGCAGGACCAGTTCCCGGTCCGCGCCCATCAGAAGGTTGGGGCGCGACAGCGCGCGGTGGATGCGGTTGCGCTGCAGACCAGAGGCGGACTCAGCCATTGGTTCCTCCTGCTTCTTTCATGCCGTTCGAGGCGATCTGCACGCTCGTCAGCCCAATTGAAGCTCCAGTCGCACCGAACAGACCTACAATGGTCGTGGCACCGAGCAGAACGCCGGCGACGAGAACGACGTACACAAGTCGCCGCGCGAAGTCGTTCAACTCCCCACCAAATATGAGCATGCCGCCGGCTATGGCGACAGCCGCAAGTGCGATGTATCCTGCGACGGGTCCGGTGATCGACTGCTCAATCTGCTGCAGTGGCCCTTCCCAGGGCAGTCCGCCACCGCCGGAACTGGCGACTGCCGGATCAAGCGAAGCGAGAACGATGGTTGTGGCAGCGAGTGCGACCCTGACGACCGACGCCTTACGCGACATGACGGGCCTCCTCTTCTTCATCAAGTTGGTCTGAACCAATCTCGTATTGGCCCCCCGTGTATCGCTCGATTTGGATGACGTCTCGAACCCGCCGTCCGCGCGGTGTCCGTTCAATGGAAACGATGAGGTCGACCGCCTCACCGATAACCTCGTGCATCGGCTGCTGGCTTGCTTCCGCGGTCAGTTGTTCAAGGCGGCGGAGCGCCGACATGGCGGTGTTCGAGTGAATTGTCGCCACGCCTCCAGGATGACCGGTGTTCCATGCCTTGAGCAGAGTCAGTGCGGCGCCGTCGCGGACTTCGCCGACCACAATCCTGTCGGGGCGCAGTCGCATCGTGCTCTTCAAGAGCCGAGCCATATCAACGGTATCGCTAGTATGCAGAAGAACGGCGTTCTCGGCGGAACAGTGAAGTTCCGTTGTGTCCTCGAGGATAACGAGGCGATCCTCCGGGGCGAATTTGACAATCTCATCGATCAATGCGTTCGCAAGCGTGGTCTTACCAGAACCGGCGCCCCCGGAAACGATGATGTTTAGCCTTTTGGAAATCGCGCTACGGATCATCGAGGCTTGAAATCTCGTCAGCGCGCCTGAGCGCACATACTCTTCGAGCGGAATTAGGCGCGGCGCACGACGGCGAATCGTAAAGGCTGGCTTGGCGACTGCGGGAGGTAAAAGGCCTTCGAAACGGTGGCCACCTATCGGGAGTTCACCGGAGATGATGGGTTGCTTCGTGTCCACCTGGGATTGAAGCAAATGCGCCACAGTTCCGATCACCGTTTCCGCCGCGGGGGGCGACATTTCGCCGGCCGCCGCAACGCCGTGAGTGAGGCGCTCAATAAAGAGCTTTCCGTCAGGATTGAGCATTATTTCGATCACATCTACGTCTTCCAGAGCAGAGCAGAGCTCATGGCCGAGCGCGTCTTGAAGTTTGCGGACAAGCCGGGGGTAAGAGCGGAGCTGGTTCACGGATCTCTCCTTTTCCGCTGCCTGTCTGAGGAAGTGAATTCAGAACGGTAATTGGATGGGCGAAGCCTGAGGAATGTCTCGGCGCTCACCGGCAACGTGCCTGCGACGGCAACTGTCTTGCCAATCTTCTTGGGCTCGCCCAAGCGCAACAGCTGCCATCCAACGCGTGCAAGGATCCGCTCGAATCGAAGATCGGTCACCGTGACGAGCTCCGTGTACCCATTTGCCATGCACCATTCGATGATGCCCGCGAACATGGTCAAAGTGGCCTCATGGAGCGAGCCCCCTCCCCGAAGATCGACCAGGGTCGTGTCCACGCAAAAGCGGGAGCTCTCGATCATACATGGATGGGCGTTTAGTTGTCCGTGCGCCAGCAACGAGGAAAAGACATGCGTCACCATCGTCGGACCCATGGCTGGCAGGAGCCTGGCGCATCCTGCCACACGAGCACTGTCCGAGACGGCGATGATGTAAGTCGGCTGGAGAGCGTCAAAGGCGTCGGCTTCCCGTCCGTCAAGAACACCAACCTCCCAACCCAATCGATTTGAAAACACCTGAGCTCGAAGTCGATGATGTGCTTCGAGAAGCTGCTGTTCGGAAAGCTCCTGCCTTGTCGATATCGCAACAACCTGCATGCTGATCTCCGTCGTTGAATCTCTGCACGGAGATCAGCACGGATTAGAATCGCTGGGCAGTTGTAGAATTCTACAAGGTATTTCGATGAGTCGCGCGGTTTTGCACAAAGAACAATCGGTTTGATTGCGTATGTTATCCCATTCGATTGTAGGATTAACGGGGGAACAAACAAGCACCGGACCTGCTGCCCGGAGACAGTAAGCGTTTGGATTCACGTGCGAAACACTGATTTCGGCCCAAGTCACAGGCCAACGGTGTCCCACGCATTAACCGTTTATTAGCCCTATTTTCCTTGCCGGCCCGCGAGAATCGGACATAATAACGGTTCAGCGGCATTATCGGGCCGAAAACCGTTATCTGAAAGATTTCTGACAATGAACGCTAATTCGATGGCTTCGCTTAAGATGCCGATGCACTTTGAAGATCAAATCCTCGAACAGGGCGATTTGATCTCCAAAAAGCTGCATCTCCTTAGCGTACAACGATTTCCGCCAAACGCGAAAAAGACGTTACGAAGCTTCTCGCTGGCAGAGGTTGCGACCTATGTCGGCGTCTCGCAAAGCACACTAAAAAAGCTGCATCTCGAGGGAAAGGGCCCCTCCCCTCAAACATCGTCCTCGGGTCGCCGCTCTTATACCGCCGAACAGATGCTGGAACTTCGCCAATATCTCGATACGCACGGTCGGTCCGACAACCGCATGTATGTTCCCCATCGGCGCGGTGGTGAAAAGCTGCAAGTTCTTGCCGTAGTCAACTTCAAGGGGGGCTCGGGGAAAACCACGACCGGTGCTCATTTGGCGCAATACCTCGCCTTAACGGGGCATCGCGTCCTCGCCGTAGACCTGGACCCTCAAGCATCCCTTTCGTCTCTGCACGGTTTCCAACCGGAGCTCGATCAGGTTGCCTCGATCTATGACGCGATTCGCTATGACGGTGAGAAGAAATCACTCCGGGATATCATCCAGACCACTAACTTCCCTGGCTTGGACATTGTTCCTGCAAACCTGGATTTGCAGGAGTACGAGTATGACACGCCGCTCGCGATGTCTGATAAGTCTTCCAATCAAGGCAAGACATTTTTCACTCGCATATCGCGCGCTTTGGCCGAGGTCGACGACCGGTATGATGTCGTCGTCATCGACTGCCCACCGCAGCTCGGATATCTTACGTTGACTGCACTGACCGCTGCAACAAGTGTTCTGATAACGATCCATCCGCAGATGCTCGACGTGATGTCGATGGGCCAGTTTCTTTTGATGCTCGGTGGAATTCTTAAGCCGATTCGCGCGGCTGGTGCGGAAGTGAACCTCTCCTGGTACAGATATTTGATTACGCGCTACGAGCCGACCGACGTTCCGCAAGCCCAGATGGTCGGCTTTATGTCCACGATGTTCCACGAGTTCATACTGAAGAACCAAATGGTGAAGTCGACGGCAGTTTCGGATGCGGGGATTACCAAGCAAACTTTATATGAGGTTGATCGCGCCTCGATGAATAGAGGCACTTATGATCGCGCAATGGAATCCTTGGACGCAGTGAATGCCGAGATTGCCAGCCTCGTTCACGAGTCATGGGGGCGCCGATTTGTCGGCTGACAAAAACGCAGGTTTTATGCAAAAAAACAAACGGCTAACGGCTGTTCGGAGCAAATGAGATGGCACGGAAAAATCTGCTCGAGGGACTTGCTGACCTGCCTGAAGATGGCGGCATGACATCCGCATACCCAATGCGGGGCGCGGGCAAGTCGCTCGTGCGTTCGCTGGACGACTTGGCAAAACAAGCTGATAAATTCCTCGAAGGCGAGGCAATCGTCGAACTCGATCCAGCACAAATTGAAGGCTCTTTTGTAAAGGACCGAATTTCAGACGACGACGGGGAGTATCGAGATCTGCTAGAAGCGATCCGAGTGCGTGGTCAGGACACCCCTATTCTCGTGCGGCCTCATGCGAAGGTCGATGGCCTCTATCAGGTCGTGTTCGGCCACAGACGAGTAAGAGCAGCAAGAGAACTCGGCAGAAAGGTCCGGGCTGTCGTCAAGGCAATTGACGATCGTGCGCATGTCATTGCCCAAGGACAAGAAAATTCCGCCCGTGCGAATCTCTCTTTTATCGAACGGGCATTGTTCGCCAAGCGCCTCGATGATCTTGGTTATGGCCGAGAGGTGGCTTCCTTAGCATTGTCGGCGAATGCAGCCTCGATCTCGAAGATGATGACAGTCGCGGAGCGTATCTCAGCTGACGTCATAGAAAAAATTGGTGCAGCTCCTGGTGTGGGCCGAGAGCGTTGGGTCGAGCTTTCGCTTTTGGTCGGGAAATTCGCCAACGTCGGCAAGGTGTCCGAAGTTTTAAGCACGGATGGCTTTGACGCTTTAACGTCCGATGAGCGCTTTTCCTCTCTGTACAAGGCCCTCAACAGATCAGCTCGGCCTGTGAAGAAGGCGGAGACTTCGACTCATAAGGCGAGGTGGCAACCCCATGACAAGGCCGTGCAGGCTGAAATCAAGAATACGGGCAAAGCTTTTTCGCTCTCAATGAAAGCGAAGAATGCTGGCCGTTTCGGAGAATATCTTTCCCGCAATTTGGATGCGCTCTATGAGCAATTCCTGGAGGAGGGAAGCAAAGGAGACTGAAGCCGCAAAAGAAAAAGGCCCCCAAACGACCAAGTCGTGGAAGCCCTTCTCGTATTCCCTAAGCAAGATCGAGAGTCGCATTTCCACGAATCGCTGTCAAGAGTCGTAGCCGTCGATTTGGCGGGCGGATTTCTTTTGCCTCAATGAAGGTGACAGAAAATGCAGACTGGGAATGTGACGACGCCCTTTGGGCGGCGGCCGATGAGTCTTGCCTTGATAAAAAAGCAGATGGAATCGGCCGAAATCAAACCGGGTAAATCCGTCGACAAGTGGCAGATCTATCGCGACATCTGTGATGCAAGATCGCTGCTCGGTCTTCGGGACCGAGCGCTTTCCGTGCTGAACGCACTTCTTTCATTCTACCCAGAGGCATGCCTGTCCGAGGGAAACAATCTCGTAGTTTTCCCGTCGAACGCACAGCTCGCGACCCGGGCAAATGGGATTGCCGGGACGACGCTTCGCGAAAACTTAGCGTTGCTGGTGAATGCGGGGATGATCCGTCGAAAAGATAGCCCGAACGGCAAGAGATACGCTCGAAAAGATCGCGGCGGCGGCATAAAAGAAGCCTTTGGGTTCAGCCTGGCACCGCTCCTGGCCCGATCAGAAGAACTGGCTCGTTTGGCCCAGCAAGCCGCAGCGGAGCGGAAACAATTGAAGATCATGAAAGAAAAGATCTCTCTTTGCCGGCGTGATATTCGTAAAATTCTCGGCGCAGCCATCGAAGAGCGTGCCTCTGGCGATTGGGGCAAGATCGAAACCCATTTTGTGGGCTTGATTTCCCAAGTCCAGAAAGCGCGGACCTTGCAAGCCTTGAATAACATCTTCGGAGAAATGTCGATGCTTCTGGAGGGACTCCTCAACACTCTGGAAAATCAGCTAATTTCCAAAAAATCCGACACCAATGATGACGAATACCGTCGCCACATACAGAATTCAGAAACCGACTCTAACATTGAATCTGAACCTCGCTCGAAAAAAGAGCAGGGTGAAAAATCGAGCCCAACCATTTCACAGCGGAACGACCGGATAAAGGCTTTCCCGCTAGGACTGGTGTTGAGGGCGTGCCCAGATGTCGCGATGTATGCACCATCCGGGATCATCGGAAATTGGCGCGATTTGATGTCTGCGGCTGTCACCGTTCGATCGATGCTCGGTGTCAGCCCGTCGGCTTACCAGGATGCCTGCCATGTCATGGGCTCCGAAATGGCGGCCGCGGCGATGGCTTGCATCCTCCAGCGCGGGGGGCGTATCAACTCCGCTGGCGGGTATTTGCGTGATCTCACGCGACGGGCCGAAAAGGGTGACTTCTCGCTGGGGCCGATGCTGATGGCACTGATGCGCGCCAACGCGCCTCTGGGTAACAGGCAGGTAAGAGGAGAGCGTGGTGACGTTGCAGGATCCGAATATGCCGCCTGAAACCGTGCAAAAGCTCGTTTGTGTGTTGCCCGGTGTCGGCGCATTTTCTAGTGTGCAGCCGGATCATCAACGGTCTCGAAAGCAGGCATGGCCTCTCAACTCGATATGTTTGCAAATCAAGTGGTCGAAATGCGATCGGAACGGCAGGATACGC
This sequence comes from Rhizobium mayense, assembly GCF_030272705.1. Classification (GTDB taxonomy): domain Bacteria; phylum Pseudomonadota; class Alphaproteobacteria; order Rhizobiales; family Rhizobiaceae; genus Rhizobium; species Rhizobium mayense. The sequence goes on from NZ_JARFYM010000060.1 coordinate 14,313, forward strand.
CTGCCCGATCGAAGCGTCAGACAGTCCCCGTCCCTCTCACGGAAGAAGAGATGGCGAGTAGGCTCGAAGATGGGGGTCAGTATCGAGTTCTGCGCAAGCTTAGTCCAAGACAGCTCACTGTGAGCAAGCGTCCCGAATTCCGACAGGTTGGCGTGATCCTTGATACCGAGACGACGGGCCTCAATTACCGTGATGACGAAATCATAGAGATCGGCTTGGTTGCCTTTACATTTGACGGTATCGGCAAGATTGGCGATGTCATCGGTGTCTATGGCGGATTGCAGCAGCCCAGCACGCCGATCTCGGCCGAGATTACGAGGCTCACAGGTATTACCGATGATATGGTCGAGGGGCAGTTAATCGACATGCAGCGGGTTCGCGAGCTTATCGAGCCCGCGGATCTCGTGATAGCACACAACGCCGGTTTTGACCGGCCGTTCTGCGAGGCATTCTCAAATATTTTCGCCAATAAGGCTTGGGCTTGTTCCGTTTGCGAGATCGACTGGAATGCCCGCGGTTTCGAGGGCACGAAGCTCGGATATCTGATTGGGCAGGCCGGCTATTTCCACGATGGTCATCGTGCCGTTGACGATTGTTTTGCGCTACTTGAGGTTCTGAATCGATGCGTTGGAGAGGACGAAGGGCCATTTGCGGAGTTGCTTCGCACAAGCGGACAATCAAGGGTTCGTATTTTTGCCGAGCATAGTCCATATGAGATGAAGGATCATCTCAAGGGCAGGGGATACCGCTGGTCCGACGGCAGCGACGGCCGCCCGAAATCATGGTGGATAGAAATCGGCGTAGTTCCGCGACGAGCTTCACTATCTTCGCTCCGAAATCTACCGCTGGGGAGATGCCGATCCGCCAGTCCAGCATTTGACCGCTTTTGATCGTTACAAAGCATAACTGCGTTCGTAGAACCAGGAGTGCCATGCATCAGCTTCAGCTTGTATCTCTTCTATCAAGGTGGACGATGCCAATTGAGGCAATCGGTATCGCTTCGACGCCGTTCTCCAAAGGGAAAGCCTGATATCCAGGATAAACGACGATGCGCCTGCGCCAGATCCTCGCTCGCGGGGCAGGAGCCGTCCTTAGGTCCCGGTATCCCGACTGTGTCTGATTGGATTGCCCATGGATGATCACCTGACGGTCAAAAAAGGAGGTCGATTTGGGCACCACCCGCTTTCCGACAAAAAATTGCGCTGGGTTCCGGCCGGTGCTGCGGCAATCAACGTCTCGATCACAATCCCTTGCCAACTTCCTCCAGCCACCGGATGCCGGAGCAGCAGATCGAGATGGGCGGCAACCGTCATGCCATCGACTGAACCAATTTTCGGCGCTCGATCATCCTGATGAACACCTAAACCTTGGAGAAACTGGCGGCCCTTCGGTTCTCATCACTCATTGTGCGTTTCCGAGGCCGGCTACAAATGACGTTGTCGAAAGTTAGCCCGCTCACCTTTTCTCGAAATCTTCAAACTTGACAATGAGTGCCTTCGCGAGAGCTTTCTTGCCTCTATCGCGCAGCCTTGCGAGGCTGCTGTTGATACCTTTGCGCCATGAAGGTCCCCTTCTCCATGCCTCTTCGTAGGCATTGGCCAACAGGTCGGCTTGGCGCGTCTCTACGAGCGCTTCAAAGAGAACAAGGCTGCCTGAAATCGACTTTGTCCACCTTGGCATGTCTGAGTGCGTCTGCGAGCCGTATCGAGTCCACGATGAGCTTATGGGTGGCATACCTCTCGGGAGCAGGCACGAGGACCTTTACTAGTTCAGCCTGCGACGTGAAGGCTCCACTCGTCAAGTTGCTAGGCGCGCCGCCCGGCCGTTCTTTTCGTTCGGCATTATTGTAATAGCTCGCTGCCTGCGTCACCGATTTGTGCAGCGATTGCTGCATCGCCTCTGGAAGGGGAATGCCGCGGTTGGCGGCCTCGGTCAGGTAGCCCGATCGGAGCCCATGCGCCGAAAACATCGCCGGATCAAGGTCGACGCCGCGGTTTTTCCGGACTGCACTTGAGCCGGCGTGGTGCGATTCCCCATGATTTTCCGGACTAGCAGAACATGAAATCGGACGCGGTCAGACCCAGGCCGGCCAATTGGAGCAAACTCTGCACATTAGCCAAATGCGCGAAGTCATCCACCTGATTGTCGGAGGTAACATAACCCAGCTCCGCCGTCATGGTGTTGTAATTAAAATAGGCAACGATATCGCCTGCAGCCTCGCCGGAGATATCCCTGGCTGCGGCTGAACCATCGGCGAAACCGTGATCGGTGATGACGACGACGTGCGCGCCGTGCGCGCCGTTGGCGGGGCCGCTGTAGAACGTGTCCACCTGATTGCCAGGCGCCGAGTGATTGACGAAATTCGCATCATGACCATCGCTACCAAGGCCCACCGCGTCGAAGGTGAAAGTATCTTGCACTGGGTCAAAATCCACAATGCTGGTGTGGTCCGAGCCTGGCCCGTAGTTTTGATCTACCCCGGGTTGCGGGTTGTGGAACTGGAACACAAAGGTGTCGTGGCCGGCACCCCCGATCAGAAAATCCCTGCCGTCGCCCGCGAAGAGGGCGTCGTCGCCGGGGCCGCCGTAGAGCTTGTCGTTGTCCGCACCGAGGATGACCGCACCGAGGATACGCGGTTTGTCGAGGCCAGTGTCGCCGTAGAGGTAGTCGTTGCCCTCGTCGCCAAAGACGTGGTCATTGCCCACGCCACCGAAGACTCGGTCATTGCCCTCGCCGGCCGAGATGGAGTCGTTGCCATAACCGCCGTCGATCCAGTCATTTCCCGTTGGATCGACTATTACATCATCACCATTGCTGCCAAAGAGACTGTTGCTACCCGGGCCGCCCAGAATTGTCTTTTCCATTGTGAATCCTCCTTATGAAACAGCCCCGCGACGCCATTCGACTCATTCATATGCCTTATCGGACAATTAGAGTAATTGGTTGTTTTGATAGAACACATCGACATAACGGATGCGTCTACGCGCGGTTCGCCTCAATGGATCTGAACTCTGGAGGTCATCATCCAGATCGTGCTCAAGTGTATGACGGCAGGGCACTTCATCCGGCTAGCGGGTTCATGTTTGGGCTAGCCTTTGAGGTCGGACTGGATCGCTGCGTTTAGCCTCTTTATGTCCAAAGCAGAACAACTATGCCGGAATCCGGACCAAAATAGTTGCCGAAGGCACGTAACCGGTGTGGACAAGTGGTCCCGCGATCAAAGGCAAGCAACTTGCTTCGATAATTGACAGGGTTCACCGCTGCCGGCGGCGCCAGTGATCATGCCAGTATGGAAAGCCCGGGCGCACCGCGCTGCGCTTGTTCTGTTTCAGAGCGGAGGCGAATGAGCATCGCGTAGTCCGTGACAATACGGCGCGAATCTGTTTCTTCAGGGGGCCATCAGTTCTGGAAGGTGCCACAATGGATGCTGCCGACAACGATGATTGCCGTCATGCGACGCTATTTCGCACTGAGGGAAGAGCTGACGAGATTGAAGTCGGCAGCGCTTGAGGGGAGGCGAAAAGCCATGGGGATCCCGGTCGGCGAATTCTACCACGTTCGCAGCGAAAGCGAACATGCAGTGGACGTCGTCCGATTCGTCACCCTGAAAAAGGAGATGGACTTTTTAATGAGTCTCGCCGAGGGCTGGGCGAGGGGGACGTTATCCGTCTCGACACACTGGCCGATTGATCCGCCGACGGGCGATAATGGCGAGGCTACCCTCTTTTCGGTAGGGAAGGGGTGGAATATATCCCTCGAGCTATTTGGGATAGCGCGGCGTTCGCTTATTCGCTCCACAGATGGAAATTGATAACGCATCCCGCCAGGTGATGGCTGTTTTTGTCGCGCATCCTATATTACGACACCGTTCCGTCAGCGAGGGCTGAAGGAAGACGCAATAGGAGAAGGCCGATAATGGCAACTGGTAAAATGGTTCAATGCGACCAAGGGTTTTGGTTTCATTCAACCGGATGACGGCAGCGCGGATGTGTTCGTTCATATCTCTGCGGTCGAGCGCGCTAGTCTACGTGGCTTGAATGATGGCCAGAAGATCACCTACGAGCTGGTAAAGGATCGCCGGTCCGGCAAGATGTCGGCCGACAATCTCGAGGCCTAACCTGACGCCGAGGCTCGGCACTTTGGCAGAGTCGGTTTGGTACCGACTTTGCCTTGAGAACGACCGACCGAGGTTTGCCATTCTCGATCCATGGCGGTAATATACCAATCGTCTGGAGCGGCTTGCGGTATCAGACGAGCAACCGCGCCGCCCGTCCCATCTTCTGTTCCGCAGTGTTGTAATAGCTTGCCGCCTGCGTCACCGACTTGTGCAGCGACTGCTGCATCGCCTCGGCCAACGGAATGCCGCGGTTGGAAGCCTCGGTGAGATAGCCGGAACGCAAGCCATGCGCCGAGAACATCACCGGATCGAGCCCGGCCTGTTTGATGCGGCTTTTGAGGATCAGATTGACGGACTGCGGTGTCAGCGCCCGCCGGTCGATATTGCCCCATTGATCGATGCGCCGGAACACCGGTCCAGTGTCGATCCTGGCCGCCGCCAGCCACCGCTTCAAGGCGGTCACCGGCCGGCCGATCAGAACGACATGCATGTCATCGTCGGCCGTCGTCGTCTTGGTGCGGCCAAGATGGATGGTCAGGCAGGGCAGGGCAGGGGAGTTCGGATTGCCCGGATCGGCGCGTACTAGCTCCTCGTCGACGAGATCCTCGAGCCGCAGCCCCGCCACCTCAGATCGCCGGCGGCCGCCGGAGGCGAAAGCAACGAGCAGCAGTGCCCGATCGCGGAGATCGACCAGGCGATCGCCGGCACAGGCCGCCAGCAGTTTCGCCAGGACATCGCCGGTCACCGCTCGTCTGCTCTTGCGCTGTCGTGTCCGCTTGCTGGCTTTCACCGCCAATCTGAGCGCGGTCTTCAAGGAAGGGGCGCCAAATGCGCCGGCGAGGCCCTTCCAGCGCGTCAGGATAGACCAGGAGGTCAGTCGCCGGCGCACCGTGTCGGGCGCATGCGGTCCGTCGACCCGCAGTAAATCTCGTGCCCGTAATCCAACCTCGACATCGGCGGGCATTCCGTGGTCCGGATTTTCGGCACGTTCGGCCGGATCCCAGAGGTGATGGGCGACGAATTTCAACAGCAGGCTTTCGGGCGCCGGCCAAGGGAGGGCGGCGCCGATCGCAAGCTGACACCAGGCCTCGAGGTAACCGAGGTCCGATGCCAGCGCCTTGAGCGTGTTTTCGCCCATACCCTCCTGCGCCAGGTGTTTGAGCGTGGCAACGTCGTCGTCAGTCAGAAGTGCTGCCAGCTGATCGCGGCGATCGAAAGGCAGGATGGCGTCGAGCGCATCGAGTTCTTCGGCGCGGCGGAGGATGGCTTGGCTGCCGGAATCTGCTGCTTCAGGATCGCTTGTCATGCTCCCAATTCTCCAATAGATCTGAGAACGGCACCGCCCCTAGACGGGTAGGGGAGAGGCCGCCAGCGCGCGATGATTTCTTCGATCTCGCCGCGATAGTCGGTGGCGTAGACAGCGTCCTCTTCCCGCGCGAGATAGGTGAAGATGATCGCGATGTCGTCGGATACCTGGGGATCGACGTTGGCCAGATCGGTGAGATCGAAGCCGCCATGCACCTCGGCTTTCCACCAGGCGAGCAGGAAGTTGGCCATCCGCCGTCCCTGGCCGGTGTCCTCATGGGCGACATTCAGCAGCTTTTCGAGGGCAAATCTAACTCGGTCTTCCATGGCGCTTTCCGGTTGTTCTGTTTAATCCTTAAGTATCGAGGTATGAGCGGTGTCCACCCGCGTCATCGAGCGTTCCGGTTATGCTGGGCTAGCGGTATCCCGGATGGGTTCATCCTTAAGCGACACCCAAAAAAACGGCGAGCGACCGTGTGACCGCCAGGAGTGCATCATCTTCCAGGCGACCGATCGTTGTGCCAATCCTATCCCGTTTCACGGACATGGCTTTGTCCACCATCACTTGCGAGGCTTGGCGCAAGCCGCTTTGTGCTGTTGGCTGAATTGTTGGTCGAATGAGCGGCGCGTCGACGAGTGTGCTGGAAATCAGCAGGACAGTGACTGTTCCCGTTGCATCAAACTGATCGGCCTGGATGATTAGTGCTGGACGAGGCTTGCCGAAATCGCCGCTGATTGCGACGGTCACGATGTCACCGCGCCTCACGCTTCACCCTCGTGGTCGAGGTCACCGAGAGCGGCGTCAAGGAAATCTTGCAGACCGCGGTCGGCGGCATCGGCAAGGGCTACCTGAACGGACTGACGATGGCATTCGGCGGCAAAATCAGGCCGACGGGTGTCAGGAACCCATATTTGCACGGGACGCAGCCCAGCGGCCCGCAACGTTTCGCGGCGCTTTTGAACTCTTTCGTTGACCGAGCTTGCCATGATCAAACTCCATTACGATTGTTACATGTAACATAAGAAGCAAGCCCCGCCATGTCAATGAGCTGGCTGCCGGGCGTGAAGATACTCACGCTGGCGAGGAAAGGTTGCTGTGTATTCGAGCGTCGGTTAGGAGGGGCGGGCTGATCGACTTCCGGCTCACTTGCCCTGGGCCTCTGTCGAGGAACCGACCATTCGTCGTCCATGGCGACTGGTCGTGAAAATGGGTCGATGAAGTCGATTCAAAGTGGCAACCGGGTTCCGCCTCGGCAACAGTAAAACCCCTGTTTTCGGCGCCGTTGCGAGCCGTCCGGATATCTGTTTTTCCACAATTTCCCGCCTCAAATCCATCACTATCGATACTTGATACTTATCGATGATGAGGAGCTGGCGCTCCGACTATAATAGGTGGCGGAAGCTAATAACTTGTTTGTTTCCGATCCAGAAAAAAAGATCGTTAATTTAAATGGTTAACGATACCGAAATCGGGAATTTTCGCCCTCCGATCCGGGTCCCACCGCCGATTTCAAGTGCGGGCATCGAACTCGCCCGCCGGGACGAGCGGATCGGCCGCCCCGGC
>NZ_JARFYM010000007.1 GCF_030272705.1 Rhizobium mayense
TAATTTGTTCGTCCGTGAAACGGTTGCGCTTCATTCCCTGGTCCTCTCAATGGGCCAGAGCTTACTTCAAAATGGATTATTTCAACGGGGCAAGGTCAACGGCAACGGTGTGATGCTGAGCTATGCGGCATCCAGCGGAGAATTAATTTAGGCCATTTGAGAGCTGCGCCAATGGGCCTTGCCACCGAAGGTACTTTGTAGGCGACGAAACTGACGATGAAGGAGGTGATAGTGCGGTGAGGCTGGTCAGTATCGCGGTCAGTCAGTCTCTAGGAGAGAAGAAGGCCGCAGAACCCGCAATGGTTCCGACTAATACACTCCGGTCGAGATACACATTTCGTTGTTCGCAACTTGTTTCAGCGATGAGCAGGCAACCGTGGCAGGCCGCGCCATGGAGCGCCCGGTCCTCTGATGCCTTGGTCGGATCGTGATCTGCACAGATGGGGTCACCAGAACATAGCCCGAGACGGCTGAGAGCAGACGCCATGACGCCCGGGAAGCGGCGCGTGACCTCAACCAGGCCGCCGAGCGTCCCCTGATTACCGGCGCTGGCGGTGTAAATGAGGATACCGCATTCCTTCGGCTGGCCTGGTAGACTAGGAATGAGATAAAGGCGCTCTTTCAACGAGCTTGCGGGATAGCCGCAGTCGATCGCCACCTCGTTGATCAGAGCATGAGAAAGGCTATGCGCCATCGTGTACTCGATGTGCTCTCCTTCCCACGCCATCTTGTCTGAAGCGCCACGGTCGCGACGCGATTTCTTCCAGGCTCTGAGACCGCCTTCCAAGACGGATCTACGCTCTCGAACCGATGATCGCGATGCCCACGCCATTAGCGCAACAGGGTCGAAGCGTATGAAAAAGCCTTCACCGTACTGCTCGATCGCCGGCAACCATTCCGGAACCTCGCCTAGCGGCGCGCCGTTCACAGCGAGACCAACATCCTCCACCCCATCGTCAGCCAATGGGGCCGGTTCAAAGCGCGTGAAACCATAGAGGCAAGACACCTCCCGAAGCCGGTGGACCGCCACTAGGTCCTTGATCCCGGCGAGCATAGGTTCACATTTCGGATCCCAGAGGTTTCGATCGAGCGTTTCGGCATGGAGTCGGGCGTCGGGGCGGTTCTCGCCGATTAGAGCGCGTCCGCTCGCCAGCAATTGGAACTCAGCAATCCGAGGATTCATCTGGTCGGTCTGATCCGAATTCTTTCCGGCCGCTGTTCGAGCTTCTATTCGAGCGAAGACGTCGGTATCGGAGAATGGTCCTAGGTTTGCCGCGACAACTGGGTTGAACCGTTTCGCCATGGCGACCTCGCTTACGGACGAGCAGGTGCTCACGTTCGACCACACCGCGTCGAGCGCCTTGTCGAGCGCGTCGTTCGCTTCGGGCAACGAGATCACACGTACGATCTGAGGAAAGTATGTGTTGGTTGCACTCCGGGTGAGGAGCCGCAGGGAAATGTCGCAGCCGTCCGGATCGTCCGGACCAATCCAAGGTCTCTTGCCGCTGCACGGGCCGAGCCGACCGGGTTGAAAAAGCTCCTCCAGAGAGAGCTGCGCGCCGCATTCACAGACGATGCGAGTGTCGCGGGGATCGGCGCTCGTACCGGAATCCTCGAGCCACATAGCCCTCCGGCAGGCACCGCCTTCGCCCCGCGCCTCGCCAAAGCGCCCGGCATGCACGACCCGCCGCCACTCGATATCCTGCAAGTGCCCCTTCTCGCATCCGCAAACGAACCGGAGCGGCGAAGCGTGGCGCTTCTTACCGTCGTCGCCTTTCCAGTCGAGCCGCTTCGGTGCCTCTAGTTCACTAAAGCGGACGATCCGACGTCGGTTGGGCGCATCGCCGGCGATGGAGTCGCTAGCGAACCACTCCGGAAACACTTTCGCCTTGATGGCCGGGGAAGGTAAGCGCGGGTTTCCGGGATCAATCGGCGGAGTGCGGAAACTAAGCGGCTTTTCTGAGGAAATTCGCTTGTCATTGCCACCCGCAAGCCGGCGCTCCAGCAACTGCGCGAGCCGCGGTTCCTCGATTGGCTGAAATGCCTGGGGACCGAAGGATTCCCAATGGTCAAGTCCCATCACTAGGACGGAACGGTCGGGCAAATCCATCATCGCACCTGGCCCAAAAAGCCCGACCACTTGCCCCATGCGTATCTGGTCTTTTGCCATAGTGGAACCTCAGCTCAGCGTGTTACCGAAATTGTCGATGATTTTCAGGACCGAAGCATGTTCGACGTCGCGCATCGAACGGCCTGCCTTAAAGGCTCTCAGGTCGGGATCAAGGCCCGCCAGCAGCGGATCTAGCGGCTGGTGTAGTAGCGCCTGAGTGCCCGGATAGCCGTAGTAAAGTCTCTCAGCGTTTCCGCGACGGTCGTCGGCGATTCGTCGCCAGGTGGTGAGCAGCTCCTCCACGATGGCCTTGAGTGCAGCATGTCCTCCGACAACTGACTCCGAGGGTGCACGCGAGAGGATCACGTCGACAATCTCTGGCATCAGCACATGGTCGGGCATCTCAACAGCGTTGCGCTCGTCGGTCAGCTCCGGATGCAGGTGCCGAACACAGGCCACGATGACGGCGGCAAGTGCGCGGTCGATCGCTCGTGCCGCCCAAGGCGTCACGCTGGTCGGTTCGACGACGCGGTAGAACGCTGCATGGAACTGGCGGAAGCGCTCGAAGTGTAGGCGATCGCGCGGCTTCTGTGCGTTGAGGAGTGTCACCACCAGTCCTGGCTTGTCTGGCAATCGCCCTACGCGGCTCGATGCCTGAATGTACTCCGAGGCCGATTTCGGCTGTCCCTGCATCAACATCAATCCTAGGCGACCGATGTCGAGGCCTACGGAGATCATATTCGTGGCGAGCGCTACATCGACGCCCGCCTTGTCGGCGGCCACCACCGCAAGCGAGTCCTTCGCCGCGGCCACCTTGTCGGTGCTCTCGCGTGAGGTGAGTTCGAGCACGTCGCGCATGCGACGGCTCGCGAAGGGCTGATCGGGTGGGGCGACGCGCCGCCGCTTGTCTCCGTAGTCTGAGAGATAACTGCGCACCTCGTCTTCAACGATGCGTCGTGCGCCACCGAGTTCGCGTAGCGCGTTGAAATAGCCAAGCGCGGTCATATATGGGTCGGCGTCGTTGCCCTCGTCAGCCTCCTTCTGGGCGGCGGCGAGCAACGTGGTCAGCGTGCGCAGGAAGACGAGCTTTGGGCCCTTTCCCGGAGCGGCGAGTCCTAAGTACAGCCGCGCGGGACGTTGGGTCGGCGGTACGGTCTCTGCAAAGAAGCTGTCGCGTCGGTCTGGACCCGGTGGAGGAAAGATCTCGGTGGTCTCGCGGTCGAAGAGCGCCTTGATCTGTGCCGTGGCGCGCCGGACGGTCGCGGTGGAGGCGACTATCTTAGGTCGAACACGTAGGCCCATCATCGTTCGACTAGCAAGCCGATCGAGAGCAACTTCGTAGAGCGCTGCGACCGTACCGAGAGGCCCGCTGATCAGGTGCAGCTCATCCTGGATAATCAAGTCCGGCGGGTCGAGTGTGAACCCGTTGCCTAGCGGCCTTCCGTCCCCCGCCTTGTCGTTCGCGCCGTAAAAGCCCCATTCGTCCGTGCGGTTCACATGGCCGAAAAAAGCGCCCGCCTCGCCCAGCCAGGGAAGCCCAGCGAACTTGTCGACGGTGGCGATTACGAAGGCCGGGAGTCGACGGTAGATCGCCTCGTCGACGGTCAGAATTGGCAGCGCCCGCCCGCCGGTGAAGTCGCAGTCCACATTGGTACAGCGAATCTCCATGTTCTTCGGTGCAATGGCGGTAGGCGTGCAGGCAAAGCTGTCGGCTGTGAAGGGCTCCGCGCACCATGGGCAGGCCTTGATCGGCGCTGGCGCTTCCCGGCCTGAGGTCTTAAAGCGCTTGACGCGGATGACCGCCGTGTCCGGATTGGGGTTACCTTGGCCGCCGAGACGGTTCGGCGATGCGGCGGACCCGACCCAAAGGCCGATCTCGATCGGCCAGTCACCCAGGAGACGCTGCGTTCCGTCCATCCAGGCAGGCTCGCCGCGCATCAGTTCCAGTGCACAGACGACGCCCGCTGCGCGCGAAAGCTGATCGAGCGTGAGCAGGCGCAGCGTGTAGCGCATCAGCACCGAGACGCCCGCACCAAGCTTCCCACCAGCCGTCAGGCGGCGATGAGCGATTGTCCAGGCGGCGAGGCCGAGATAGGCTTCCGTCTTGCCGCCGCCCGTCGGAAAGAACAGCAGGTCGACGATTTCCCTGTCCTCGTGCAGCTTGTCATTCAGGCCGGGCAGGTTCAGCAGCACGAAAGCGAGCTGAAACGGCCGCCAAGTCGGCTGCTTCTGCGCCGTCGGATCGCCGTTGCGGCCCGCTGTGCGCTGCCGTGCCGCACGGGCGACGGCCTCATTCATCGCCTGGAAGGCCAGCCGCGCCCACTTGTCCTTCTTCAGTAGCGCTATGCCAGCCTCAATGCGTCCCTGTGCGCGGCGGGCAGCATCTAGCAGTCGCGCAGCAGTTCTACGCCGCGGCTCTCCGTCGATAGTGCCAATCCTACTCACTTCGGTATCGATCCAGGACGCATATTCGCCCGGCAGGCCCGAGAGCACTGCCACCAGCGCATCCGGGTCGCGAGCAGCAAGTTTCGACAAATCCTCCATGCCAAATGTCGCGCCGATCTTCTCGTTCGGCTCGACGCGTTCCACCTCTGCCGAGGGCAGGAAGTCCGTATGTGCGGCGCGCACCACGCCTTCCTCGTCGGGCACCCAGCCTGCCGATGTGGCGTTGCCGACCGCGAATTCAGCCACGTCGCGATAGTGGAGGTCGGCCATCGCGGCATCCGGATCTTCGGAACCGAATCCTGTCATGTCCGTACGAGGAAATAGAGGCAGTTCGCTGCGGACCTCCAGTCTCACCTGAAAAGCGAAGGTCACGTCGGCAAAGCGGCGGCGCGTCGGGTCGCGGCGGTTGACGAGCATCACCGTCAGCGCCACGACGTCTGCCTTGGTGCCGTCTGGCTGGGGCAAGCTATAGGGCCGTGCAAAGGCTTCAACGACGAGTCCGCCGCCTGGGCGCTGCTTTCCGGCCGAGCCTTCAAGTGTACGGGTTATCCGTTCCCCGGGTCTCGGAACCGCGATTGTCACGCGAGCCATGCCGGGAATGCGCTGCCATGCAACATTGCGGTGCTTCGGATCGAATGCTGCCGCATCGTCGAGGAACACCTCAGGCGGCAATGGGGGCTCGGTTACATAGTCGCCCCACGTGGCGGTGACGTCGACGGTTTCTGCACGCGCATCTACCAGGACCGTCAGCCCGCACGCCGATGGTGCCAGCGGTCTCCTTGGGGCAGGATCGTCGGGCGCGGTATCGTCAGCGGCACGTGCATTTCCTGTCTCAGGATCTCCCTGCTCCTCGCCGTCGGTGACCATGTCGCCGGTCTCCTCCGGCTGGTCCACTTCATCAACGCCGTCTGTCGGAGCTGGCACTAGGAATCCTGTGAGGTACCAGCGCGACGGATTGGTATCGAGTTTCTCGCCCGCAATGTCTATGTCATGCAAGTCGGGTCCGATCAGATCGCGCCGGAGCGTCTCTACGAGACGACCGCGGACGGCTGTCGGCGATTTCGGATCGATGCTCATACTTCCCCCTCAGATTTCGTCGGCGTCCGGCGATACCTGTTCGCGCAGTTCTATTCGTAAACGGCTTCCCGTCCTTGTTGATAGTCTCCCACTACCCAGATGAAGCTCTGGATGTCGATCCTGTCGCGCGGACGCATGTCAGCCAGTTCCCGCTCTGTCTTCGAAACGAGATCGAGCAGGCTCTCGTAGACCGGCAGCCCAAGCCGCGCTTCGTATTCCGAGGCGAAGCGGTGGCCGGCGCGGGTCGCGAAATCCTTGGTGGCTTCCGGCTTCAGGAACATGTGGGTGTCGGGCCGCCAGAGATATGGCAAGTAGGTCGCGACAGTCCATTTCGCGTTGTCGTACGGCTTAAGTGCCTGCTCCATCGCAAGAAGGTGTGACTTGCCGCCGTCCAGCGTGAAGCGAGCTGCTGCTTGGACGAATTCGTCTGCATGTGGACCGCGCAGCACGTCCTGCAGCCGAGTCTTTTCGAACGGCGACAGCATGTTCGTGGCCCGGAACACGGCAAGCACCGCTTCGCCGAATCCTGTCCCATCGACTGCCTTTTCGAGCGGCGCTGTGTCGTCGAGCTTAGCCTTTGCCGCAAGCTTGTAGTCGCGCTCCTGCGATGCGTATCCGCCGGAATGAAAGCCGTTCGGAAAGAAGGTCAGGAAGCGCTTCCTTGCGCCATCGAAGCCGAAATATCTCGGGTCGCTCTTCCCCGCATTATCGTGCAACTGGCGCCAGACATCGTCAGCGTTCTCTCCCTCGGCGCACCGAACGCCATCGGCGAGACCGAAGTAGCGGCCGCTCATCCGGACGAGGCGAAGCTCCTTCTTGCCGAGCTTGCTGGATCGGATTGTTTCGGCCTTGCTCATTCTGGCATCTCCAGGTTTGAAACGCTTGTCAGTCTTGCTGCCATGCGCTCCTCGAAGTTCAAGCGCCATTTGCCGTCGAGCGTACACCACTGCGACTTCTGCCCGCGTACCATCACGAACTCGTTGATGATCGGTTTGTCGAGGGCGTCGGTGACAATGGCAACCCTGTAGTGCGCGTTTGGACTGCGCTGCTTCTGGTAGTTCTTAAGGCAATTAAACTCGTTTACTGTCAATTCAGCGCTTACGTCGCTTCCGGACCGCCCTTTAACTTCTACGTGCAAGACTTCCTCTTTCCGGGTGGCGACCAGATCATAACCAAGGTTTTCTTTCTCAACCGATTCGATCGCGTAACCGAGACGTTCCAGCTTCAGGCCAACCGCTAGGACGGCCGCCTCTTCGATCTTCCGACGCCTTTCAACGTCTGCCTGCCAGCCGGAACGCTTGGTACTGGGCTTGCTGTCGGAGCGTCCATCTGTCGACGGCTTTCCGAAATCGATGTTTTTGAGAATCTTGTTCAGGAGTTTGAGAGCAGGAGAGCCAAATTTGGGGTAGAAAACTTTCTGTTGCCCCGGCCACGACTGACCGTTTCGCGGCTGGCCCGGTGCCACGAAAATCGGGCGTGCATCAGGCTCCAAGAGCACGCAGTCCTCCGCCTTGGCTGTACAAAGATAACTGGCAGCCTCGCCGTCGATCAGGCGCTGACGAGCAACCTTGCCTTTGGGATGCTGGACTTCGCGAAAGACCGTCGCATTACGCCAGACGCCTACTACAGCGCGGCCGCCTTGTTCCGGATGTGGAGCGGTCCAGATGACCGTTGCGCCCTCCAGCGTCTCGGCATGCCGTGATACATCGAAGTGTTTCTCCAGATGCAGATTACCAGTTGGAGGCACATAACCATAACACACGCCGTCAATGTTTTTGAAATTGAGCATCTCATGACCGTAGCCATTTTCGACAGCATACTTGAAGCCACCAGCGCTAAAGCTGGCGCGGTCACCGTTATACTTGGCCATCCATGCCGTGTGAAAAACGATGATGTCAGGCATCGCTGTCCTCCCCGTCGTCGATCTCGTCATCATCCCCTCGATCAGCCGAAGTCATACCCAGCGCACGCTCCTCGGCGGCGCGTTCCGCGTTCAGCGCCAGCAGGCGGGCAAGGACTTCGTCTTTAAGGTCTGATGGCCAGTCGAGACGCGTCTTGGGCGTCTTACCTTCGTCGGCTTCCTGCTCGGTGAATTCCGGCTCAGCGCGGTTCGCGAGATCATCCCAGCCATATGCGCGCAGCACAGAGACATCCATCGCGTGATGAAGTTCACGTAGGCGACCGACGTCAACGCCGTTCTCCCCGTACGCGTGGAACCGGTTGTACGTCTTCGTCAGTCCTTCATTTCGGGCAATCATTAACTGCGAGCGAAATGCGCTGTAAGCCTCACCCGATTGTCCGAGCGCGGGATCCGATTCGTAAACCTTAGGAAACGCATAGGTCTCAAAGCAATCTTCTATGTTGTAGCGCCCTCTATCCTCAAGCGTTCCCGCGAAAAAATTGACCCACGTTTCGTGAACACGCGAACATAACACAGCAATATTATGGTAAGCGGGTCCCAAAAATACTAAAGCCGTCTGATCAAATATCTGTTTCGTCGAAACACACGAGAAAGTTGGGAAGTGCGCACTCGTAAGAGATCGAGCGACCACAGTTTCAACGTTGTTGATGCAGTAATAAAGATAATTATTGGGACGCTTAAACTTCCACCACTTCCTCTTCGCAGCTTTATCGCCCTGCTTCTCTCTCTCTGGCCTGACATAGGTTTCGACTATCCGAAGGAGCTCGGGATAGTCGGCAGACACCCGATCTGGATAATCCTCTGGAACAACACCAGTTCGAAGGTGAGCTTTTCTCTGTTCTTCATTCAATAGATGCCAATTCGTGAGCGTGGAATCCCGTTTAAGTGGTATGTCTCTGAAATCTATGATGAAACGGCTAGGTTCTTGTTTTGGATTCGTCGTCAGGTCGTTTCCACCAATGTACGGTCGTATGCTTTCAGCGATCCGTGGATTGGCTTCGATGAGTGATTCCATCACTGGAGTGGATTCACACAGTCCGTTCTGAGCCTCTCTGTCGTCAAACAAAAAGCCAACGCCTAGCGGGTATGATCCAATAAGAACCCTCCTTGAGTTTGCTGCTAGACGTTCAGCAGCTTCATCGAGTTCGCCAGCGACCAAATAGGCTGAAATCCGACGAACCGACCGACCATCAAGGTTTGGTGAGAGCGCTTCCCCCTTCACTACGTGCACTACCGAGACCACAACGGCCGCTTCACCTGGCCATTTGAGCCGCCTTATGGCGCGGGAGATCACACCTCCTTCGGAGATGATCTTGGTCAGCCCCGAAGCGCGCGTATCGCCTTGGCCAATGGTGTTGGTGGCGATCAGACCGAAGGATCCACCCTGTCGCAACAGGTGAAAAGCACGCAGGAAAAAATGCGCCACGAGATCGGCATTGCCATGCGCACCCGCGTGCATCGTCTGCAGCCAAGGCAGATAGTGATCGCGATTTCCGGCGATGATGGTGTTCTTGCCGGCGAAAGGCGGGTTGCCGACAATGGCGTCGAAACCGGGATTGCCGGCACGCGCCTTGGCATCGAACACCTCGGGAAACTCCACCTCCCAGTGGAACGGCTGCAGTGCGCCCTTACCAGTGGTCAGGCTGCGTGAATGGGCCACGATACGGTCGAACCAGTCTGGCGCCGTAATATTGGTTTGGACGATCTTCTGGAAATCGACCAGCGCGGCGATGCGGGGCTTCGACTTCCCTGCCGAGAAGAACGCAGCGAGCACGCCATCGCCGACAAGCCTGGCCATGTCGAGCCGCGCGTCTACTATTCGCAATTGCGCACCGAGTTCTGCGGCGCTCGCCCATTCCGCCCGCTTCTGGATTTCAAAACGCAGCCGCTCGGCTTCCTGCAAATGGTCGGAAACGAGCTTTCCGACGAAGGTCGGTTGCTTAGTCGTATCCCAGTGCGTTGCCGCGATCTGGTCTCTGGTCAGCCCCACGAGGCTGTCGCCGCATTTCAGCGCATGGTCGACGAACGTGAACTCGTGGTCACGGGCTAGAGTCGCCAGCCACAGCGACAGCTTGGCAAGGTCGACGGCGCGTGAGTTCCTGTCGACGCCGTAGAGGCAGTGCTGGGCCACCAGACGGCGAGCGTGAAGCGGCTCGTCCTCATCAGGCGGGATGACGGGCCTCGTCTGTGGCCAACGCGCCCAAGCCAGCACTAGCCGGTCGCCGAGCGCGCGGCAAGCCTCGACCAAGAATGCGCCCGACCCCATAGCCGGGTCGCAGATTTTGAGCGAGAGTACATCCTCCGGCGTTGCATCGGGACCGATGCGCTCGAAGGCGGGCTCCAGCGCGTGTTGTACGATGGGAGCAGTGAGCGAGCGCGGCGTGTAATGGCTGCCTGTACGCCGCCGCTCGTCGGTCGGCTGCAGGAGCGGCATTCCGGGAGCGGCGACGGCAGCGCCCGGCGAGGCGCGTTCATCGACGATAGGCGTGAGTGCCGCGACAAGTTCCTCGATCGTGCCGGCCTCCTTCAAAGCCTTGCCGACCTTGTCCGTCACCTTGCCCCGGTCCGCTTCCTTGTTAAGGAATTTCGTCCGCTCGTTTGGCTTCTCCGCGAGCAGCTTGTTCAGGTTCACGAAGACAGGAGTCTTGTCATTCTTGCCCGCGCGGATAGCCAGCGCAGGTCCGTCCATTGTCTCCACCGTGAAGCCCATCACGGTCTCGTAAACGCTGCCGATCTGCTCCACGTCGAGCGTGCGGTAAGATAGCTTGTCTCCTCCAAGCACCAGCAGGCGGTCGAGTACCTTCGCCACGCACTCGTCCGATACCTCGGCTGGCCTCGGAGAACCCTCGGTTTCGTCCTGGCCCTGCAGGAAGGGAAAAGCGCCGGGGTCGAACAACTTGCCGCCGCGCCCGCGAATCCAGTCCCGGGAGGGGTCCCCCTGATGAACGAGGCGGAACAGCGTAAGTAGTCGCGACCAGGCGCCACGACGCAGGTGCATGGTCAGCTCGTGCCGAGCACGATCCTCCACTAGCCGCGCATGCAACGTCCGCACGCCGTAGCCCTGGTCGTAGAGCCGTCGCGCCTCGGCGTCTGTGCGCGAGGGAATGAGTTCGCGATCCTCGGCGTACAGCAGGAACACCAGGCGCAGTAGAACGGTCAGCAGGCCGTCATAGACGTGCTCGGACCGTTCGCGGGCGAGCCGTTCTATGCGCGCGCGGTCGGCGTCGTGCAGGCCGCGCAGCAGCTCGTGCAGCGCGCCGAGCACCTGAGCCGCAAGCTTGGTCGACACCTCTGCCTGCTCATCGCGGCTCTTCTGGAGCAGCGCTGGCAGGCGGCGTTCCGGTGCATCATTGTGCAACCGGAAAGAGGAGAGGAGTAACTTCAGGCCTCCAAGCATGGGCCGGCCGCCGACCTCGCCGAGCGAGCGTAGCGGGAATCGCAACCAGCCGCTGGTCTCGCCACGCGGGGCATGGATCAGGCGCAGTTCGCTGTCGGTCACAAGGATTCCCGTGCGGACCCCTCGGTCTTTGCACAAGCGCTCCAGCCGCTGATGCGGCGTCGCCTCCCAGCCCTCCAGCGCACCGCGTCCGTCCGGGTCGACGCCTGCCGCCTCGACACGCACTAGCATCTGCCAGCCGCCTTTGGGATCGGCGACTGCCCAGTGTGGCGCGATTTCGATATCGCTTTCTTCAATGCGCAGAACCAGATCGTCGGGGATCGGCGCGCCGCCGGGACTGCCCGCCACGCGGCTCGGCCGCCAGCCGAGAATGTCGGCGAAGAAGGCCCAAGCATCGAGAAGCGCCGGTCCGGGGTCTTTAAGCGACAAATGCGACTTGATTGCCTCAGTATCAGAGCGCGTCTGCTGCTCAGGAACAAGCTCATAGGCCTTCAGCACCACCGGGGCCACGACGAGCCCGACCGGCTGGACGTGACCGAGCCATTCCTCGTTCGGATCGAATCCTGCCATGCTCAATTCCCCTCCGGCCAGAGGTAAACGAGTCCTATCGTCTCCAGACGGTCCGCGACCACGCCGTAGGACTCACGTACGCGGCGAGGACCTGTCTCGATGTCGCTCGTGAGGCGGTCGAGCTTCGCCTTCCAGTGCCGTCTGTCGCGCCGCCGTTGCTCGACCTCCTCTACGATCTCGGGCAGGAAGCTCATCTGCTTGTCGTCCGGCTCGGCGTCGGCCTTGGCGATGCGCGCGCGCTGGTCCTCCAGCAGGCGCTTCAGCGAGGTCGCCTCCGCCTCGGCGATCCTGGCTAGATCCTTCGCCGCCTCGGCTTTGGCCTCCTCGGCGCGGGCGCGCAGCTCCGCTTCCAGGTCAGCAGCATCCTGGGCGGCGTACTGGCGGATGCGATTAACGATGTGGGGTGCGGGCACGCGAGCAGCCCGGAACGCTTCCTCGAGCTGGACAAGGGTCGCTGCCTCGCGCGTCGGTCCGAAAGGCTTCAGCGGTTTGCTGCCCCGCCCAGCTTCCGTCCATGCCGCTGTCACCAGGATGATCTCCTCGTGAAGGCGCGCAGCCCCCGGCCCGTAGAGCGCCAGCCGACCGATCAACACGACCCGCGGCTGGGCGCCGGGACCAATCACCACGCTCGCCCGTGACAAGCCAGATGCGAATCCTTGCGCCAGGAAGCGCGCCAGCAGGCGCCGGACGAGCCTATGCTCCAGGTGCACCTGAACCACGCCCTCGGCATCAACGCCCGCCGTGGTGATGGCAGGCTTGAAGCTAAAGGAGCGAACCGGGGCATCGCGACGCCAGTCCTTGAGGCTCTCACCGCGTTTGCGGCGACGAATGCGCAGGTCGTCCAATGCTTCCGCCCAACCCGCTGTCTGGAAAGCGGGCTCCGACGGGTCAAGACGGAAGGTCAAGGTCTCTCCAACCGCGCCGTCACGGTGAGCGTCTAGCGAGGAACCCGTGCGCGTAAGGGCAACCGACATCACCGCCTTAAGGTCGTTCGGATCAACACCGACGCGCGCACGCGATTCCTCCAACGCGGATCGGAGGTCGTCGAGCTCCTTAGCCTGGCGGGCACGGCGCGCCACGGTCGTATCGTCCATCTCCTCGACGGCCGTCTGGGTTTGCTCGTCGGGTGTCTCGCCGTCGCCGTCGATCTCACGGGCGAGCCCCTTGGCGCCGCGGATGCCATCCTGCATGAGCCGCCGGTTGATACGCTCCGCAATGACCTGGCCAGCGGATCCTAGCTCGTCGTGTATCTTCTCAGTCTTGCGAACCAGCGCCTGCAGAACGACGTCCTCCTCACGCTGCTCGTAGACGAAATATGGGCAGTGCACGACCGGAGAAGGCTGCAGCTTGCGGTCGATACGGCCATTGCGCTGCTCAAGCCGCGCAGGATTCCAAGGCAGATCGACGTGGACTAGGTCGTGGCAACGCATCTGCAGATTGATGCCCTCGCGGGCGGCATCGGTGCAGATAAGGATTCGCAGCGGATCTTCGGTCGGATCGGCGTTGAATCGTCGCTTCAGCTCCTCCCGCCTATCCGTCGAAGTTGCGCCGGTAAAGCACGCAATGCGATCGTCCGGCAGGAGATCGTCGAGCGCTTCTTGCAGACGCTTCTCAAGCCAGCGGCGGGTGTCCTCGTACTCGGTGAAGAGGATGAGACGGCGCTCGTTCCAGCGCCCGCCTGGAGCCATGTTCTCGCGGATCCACTGGGCAAGGCGTATGACCCGTGCATCTGGCTCCTGCGCATGCCGGCGGGCTATCCTCAGCATGTCGTCGACCATGGCGAGGTCGGAGACAGCGGCTGCGGCCATCCCCGCTGCTTCGGCCGCTGCGTTCTCGTCCTGATCGAGCAGCAATTCCGCGGCAGCCTCGTCCTGTGGCTCTTCCTCCATTTCGGCGGCCTGGCCAAGCGCGCTTGCCGCGAAGCTTGCCGTTTCTCCTTCAGCCGCCCGCATCAGTCCTTTGCGATGCACCTCCAACGTCCGCGCGAAGGCTGCGATGGAGGACAGGAGCCGCTGCTGCAGACCGACCAGCGTCAGCCGCACGTATCCGGCCTGCCGGGGCGGCAGTCCCTCCGCCTTTGCCCTGACCGCGTCGGCATAGGCACGCAGCATAGAGGCAAGCACGAGTTCGGGCGCGCTCTGCGGCAGATCGGCGATCTGGATGGGCTCAACCTTGCGAAGCGGAAAGCGCTCGCCGAAATGGCGCAAGTCCGACTTCAGCCGTCGAACCATGACCGGATCCAGATCCCTCGGCCGCACTGGCACACCACGGGTGAAACGCTGTGGGTCCAAGATCTCAAGCAGTGCCGAGAAGGAGTTCGAATGCCCGTTGTGCGGGGTGGCCGACAGGAACAGGCGGTGTTCGAAGCGATCTGCCAGACCGCGGACGACGCGCGTGAACTGGCTTTCGATCGCATACTTCATGCCGCTCGCAGGGGCCGCATGATGCGCCTCGTCGAGAATGAGCAGCGAGCGCGGGCGGAAGTCGCCGAGCAGGTCACGAAGGCCGGCGACATAGGTCTCATCCGTCAACAGCGAATGCGAGAGGATAAACTGCGAGCCAGACGACCAGGGTGCAGCACTGTATCCTCGTTCCCGCCGCAGCACGTTCAAATACTCGCGGTCGATGATGGTGAATGACAGGCCGAACTTAGTCTCCAACTCATCCTGCCATTGGCGCACTGTGCCAGCAGGTGCGGCAACGAGAACGAAATCGATGCGATGACGAAGCAGCAGTTCACGAAGGACGAGGCCGGCTTCGATCGTCTTGCCCGCACCGACATCGTCGGCAATCAGGAGGTTTATGCGCGGGAGCTTCAGCGCCTTGCGCAGGGGCAGAAGCTGGAAGGCATCCAGATGGATTCCGGCACGAAACGGCGCCTGAAACAGATCCCGGTCTGACGACGTTGCCGTATTCCATCGGAGCGTCTTGAGGTAGGCTGAAAAGGTCGTTGGGTCGTCAGTGCCTTGCTTGGCAATCTGCCCCCAACCTTCGTCGTTTAGCACCTCAGCATCAATTTCCGCGTTCCAGAGAACTTCGAGCGTTTCTCCTGCGGCATCATCATCGATACACGCGAGGCGAACTACAGGAAATTCAGATCTAGGCGACGCAACCTCTACCAGCCATCGGCGCGCGCGTACGCGCACGAACTGTCCAACAGATGGCACCATGTTCACCCCCTACAGACAGGAGATTGGCCCCCGCCCGGACTTCATAAACCCCGAATCTTAGTAATGGATATTGAATGGGAAGGGAAAATTCAATCAAGAGTCGTGCACCACGTATAGGTCATTTCACCACAGCATCCGTAGAAGGCTCGAAGCGATTGGTCGGCATCGACAAGACGCGCCGAAAGAACTACGACGCACCGGTGAACTCTATTGCGTACTTATCGATCTTCATTTTAGCGATGGGGATTTTCATTCTCCGCAATCGTTGGCGCACCGTTCTCTCATGATGCTCACGTATCCTCGAACCAAGGTAGATACGCATTACCGCGGCAGGATCCACATACTCTGCTTTCCCAACGAGGGGAGCAATTATCCGCCACTCACGCTCGGACGCCCATCTCACGGTTTTGGTCGCCAACGTGAGCTTGGCTTTGTCGATCAGACTTGCCTTTTGTGATGCGAGAATTGGAGGCTTCTCGTTGTAAGCCATGCGAATCAGATCGATATCATCATCAAGTCCAGCGAGAAGCTTTCGGGTTGAAAACATAATGCAGATCCCACTGAACTGGCCAGCATAATGAGCCCACATAGGTTCGTGATCGTGCACTTCGGACAAGGAAGCGATGCCAAGATCGTTTCGAGCTTCCGCAACGTCTTCAAGACCTTCTCGCGACCCCCTGAGGATCGATCCGAGGGACGTCCTATGAGCACCTTCCATCGGATCGTTCATGTCGGAAAAGCGCGGGCAATAAACAAACGCGTCTTCAATCGCTTGCAGTTCTCTGTCGATCGTGTCGTCTTGCAGGGATCGGTATCGATATAAATACGTGGGTGTTGAATAAATTCTAACTTGCGCCATGGGGCTATCTCATTGGTCTACGGCAAAGCGTGTGAGATCCAGCGTCACGGAAAGCACGGAACGCCGCCCCACGAAAGAAGGAGCGTTGGCAGATGGTGCGATCAAGGCGTGGATCCAGCTACGCTCATCGGCCTCCGTCTCGGTGGCTGCAACCGTCAGGTCAAGCAATCTAACTGCTGCTATCATGCGGGAGAACGGAGCTGAGATTGCGAAGCGTTGGGAGGAGCGGTATTGCACGCTTGTCCCAACGCCCTGAGCGCTCTCACGGCCGTCCGATCGTGTGGGATCGACCCGGTGATCGTGATTTCATACTCCGTTGGTATCTTCTGTCCGTCATAAAATCAACTCTCTGCAGCGAGAGCATGCTTCGCCTTCTACCGGCTCGATCGTTTGAGTTCAGACGAGGCGGTATCGTCCCTCGCCATCTCTCGCGAAGATGCCGCACGATACGCCAAGCGAAAGCATTGTCTGGAGGCGGTCTCCAGTTGGCTCGAACACGCCGCTTGGAGATATGCGCACCCGTAGCCACCCATCGCCTTCCAAACCGATCCTCAGCCTTTTCTTGCCGTCTCCACCGCGCACCGCCGACCAGTGGACATGCTGACCGATGACCCAGCTCTCAACGACCTCCTTCCAGATGGACTGGATTGGGCGATCCGCCACTGCTTCGAGCCTTCTCGCCATCAGCCCCATCGGCAGCCTGTCGGGGCGTCCTTCGAGAGCGTCTGCAAGGCCATCAGGTGGGGTCTTTCCCTCGAAGGCATTGGCGACCGCCCGGACAACCGCGAACGATCGCGCGGCTAGCGCCGGGATGAGGGTGACATCGCGGCGCTGTGCCTCGACAAGTGCTGCAAGCAGTGAGACGACATCATTTCCATCATCGGCGGAAGCACGCGGCCATCCCGCCTGTTCCCCTTCGATTTCGACGGCGAGCAGGAAGTCACCGATGGTCTCTGCCGAAGCATATGCCTTGTCTGCCGAGGCCGCCTCGTGCGCTCTGGCGATGATCACCTTCGACGGCTTCGGCTGGAACATCGAGCCGACCCGGTCTTCCGACAGAAGTCGCTCCAGCCAGAGCAACATAGCCTCCGTAGCAAGCCGTTGCAGCTGTCTTGCCTGAAGAAGGCACAGGAGCATTCCAGAAACCCCGACCTGCCCGGCATCGGATCCGTCGATGGAAGGGATCTCGTGTCTTGCGAACTGCCGCCGAATCGATCCAGGGCTGCTGGCACCGTCACGCAGCAGAAGCCCGCGGACGAGATCGATGGTGGCCTTGCGGCGCTTTGCTCCCGGCACCGTCGCCTCCGCGCCGATCTCGTAGAACAGCTTTCTGAAGACGTCCATTTCGACCTGCGACGGCTGGTCTACTGGAAGCTTCTCGGCGAATGCGGCGATGTCGCCGTCCATGACAGCCGGAGGTTCGACCGCGAACAGATGCTCAGGCAGCGCACCTCTCACCGCGATATCGAAATCCAGCACGGCGGGCATCGCCTCCGAGGCGACCGAACCTGAGTCCGCGCTGATGTAGCGGATCGACTTGATGGACGGCCCGTATTCGGTCGGCGCCATGAAGCTGGTACCGTTCTTCCGATATTCCTCCCATGCTGATCCGCTGAACAGGAACGGCTCTCCCGCCGCACGCGCACTGATGGCGCGCTTCAGCGAGGCCGCACCCCTGAAGGGTTTTCCGGCAATCAAATGAGACCACGCATAGAGCGCCTCGTAGCGGTCGACGAGGTCGGCAATCACCTGCGCATCATCGATGCCGACAGCGGATGCGATCTGCGTGGCCTTCCATACCGCCCACGCCATGAACGTATAGGGCCGGACATGCTGGGTGACGTTGTTGATGCCCGGCAGGGCATCGTCCATCAGATCGAGGTTGAGCTGGCGCAGGCCTACGGGATCCACCCCGCTTCCGTCCGTCCGCAGCTCGTCCACCACCCGGCATCCCGGTGTCTCTTCGAAGATCTGGTCGATTTCAGACAGTCGCATCTAGTCCTCCTACAACGAAACATCGACGACGACACGTCCGCAAAGGAAGTTGTCGCAGGTCGCTATGCGCAGTTTGTTCAGCCGCTTCTCCTCGATTCCAGGGAAGTGATGGCCGCACCTGCAGGCGGGCCGCCCGTCATGGCGGCGTTCCATCCAATAGATCCGGTCAGGACGTCCTTCTCTGGCCGCGAACCTCCGGAACACCGCCAGCTCCTTGTCCGACGTTCCTTCGGGGGCAACAAAGGCGGTTCCGTCCAACAGAGCGCGCCGGAGATCGTTGACGGTGTTCCACGGCGTCTTGCTGCTTAGGATCGACTCCCAAGCGGCAGACCATGTTTCCTGCGGTATTCCACGTCCGAGGAGTTCCTGATCGAGGGCGCCAGCCATCGGTGCCCTGTCCGCGGCAAAGGCATCGGAAACTTCGCCGCCAAGCCACGCCTGCAGGACTTGATGCATTTTGCCTGACTTTGCCGGATCTCCGATCACCAGCCGGGAGACAACGGCAACGACGCAATCGTCGAGACCCTCCTGACCTTCGTCCTGCGGCCTCGCGCCCCGTGCAAGTCCGAGCCACCGCTCGAGATAAGGGACGAGAAGGCGTTCGGCGTCCTCGGCCCGCGGGACGATCCGCGCGATCATGTCGAACAGCAGGCAGAGACCACTTCCGCGCGTCGGCCCGGCTGGAACGGCCTCCATCTTGGCAAACAACTGCGTAAAGGCGCGTTCGACGATCTTCTGCCTGATCCGCTGGCCCCCGCCTCCCGCGTTGGATGGCCGCGTCCCTCTCCTCTGGCCGCCGTCGATCTTTTCCTCGTCCTCGTCATCTCCGGCATCGTCGTTGTCGGCGGGCAGCGAACCTGTAAGGCTCCTCACGAGAGCATCGATCAGGTCGTCCGGGCCGCGTGCGCCAGAACCGCTCCGCCAGGTTTCCCGCATGTCCAGCGCGCTCATCGTTCCGAACGCACCCTTGACGAAGGCGTGGGAAGCCGATGACCGCGTCTGCCGGCCACCACCTGTCCGCTCGGCGGCCGCAAGAAGAGCGCCGGGATCCTTGGCCACGAATTCGAGAATGATCCCCATGTCGCCGCTAGTGCCGAGCCCCGACACGTGGCGCCCGATCGATCTCACCAGCGGCCCCCGGCGGTTCATCGCGTCGAGGAAGCCGCGCAGGACCAGCCACCCACGGACTTCCTCGGCACCGCGCGAGTAGACGAGCTGCACCGAAGAGCCGAAGGAAAGAGGATCGACTCGATCCGGCACGGCAATGTCGAACTCCCCGTCTTCTCCGATCTCGACCCTGCCAATCACGCTGCGCCGCGCGCCAGAAGCGAGAACGGCATCCCATTCTCCGGCGGATCCGGCTCCTCCGACAAGCCTGCCGGAGACCACCCCGCCGCTGTACTCGACGACCAGTGTGGCGCCGCCGCGCTGCGAAGGCTCGTTCTCTCCCGTGATGCTGACGTTGTAGACCGTTGCAGGAGACCAGCCGAAGAGGGGCGCCCGGTCATGGATTCGCGCGACAACCGCCTCGACGTTCGAACCAGACAGCGCTGGGGTGGTCGCGTTGGCGCTTCCTCCAACCACGAGGCGTCCGCGGGCGCATTCGATGTCGAAAAGCTTTGAGTGGAGCGACCTCTGGTCGCTGAAGGTGTCGGAACGCACTGGCAAGACCACAAGGCCCTCGCCCGCAGCTGCCGCGAAATCGAAAACCGAGGGCGCGACAGCCGGAACCGCCACCGACACGTTATCGCATAGAATGGATTCGCAGAGCAGCCGGACGCCGTGATGCCCCGAGAAGAATGGCGATACCACGGTAATGTGTTCGGCTCCTCCAAGATCCTCGGTCATTTCGGCGATCTGCTCCGCAAGGGGGCGATCCATCGTGTGCAGAAGCCTCGAGGTCCCCTCGCCAGCGACGCCAGCCCCCTTCCTTGCGATATCGATGAAGGGCGCGAGGTCGGGAGTGGCCACGCATTCCAGCCGCCCGCCGGACAGCGTCGCGCGCATCATGGATTCGAGCATACCCGCCAGATCCGCGAAACAGACCGAATCCCTTCCGGGACTGAGATAGTCGAGGACTTCGTTGTTGTAGCCCCAGCCGCCGAAGGTCAGATTACCTGATCCAACCGTTGCACGGATGTTTCCGTCCTCGTCGGCCAGAAGTGCGATCTTCGGGTGGAAGACTCCTGTCCGGCATCTGACGGGCACGAGATCATAGTCGCGCCCGACCCCTACGGCACCGACATCGGCGAGCGAGGCCCGGTATCCCTCGATGTCGGAGATCACCGTGAAGTTCTTGTAGCTCTTGTAGACTGCGGAAAGCGGAATGGCCTCAAGGAAGGACAGGCTGAGCGAGTAGGTCGTGAAGAGGATCGAAGACCAGGCATTCGACGATATCAGGTCGCGAGGCGAGAAAGGCTGCAGTTGAAATCCCCCGATTGCAGACAAGAAGATGTAGTCGAGAGTTGTATGGGGCGCAATCTGCGGCCTTATGGGTAGCTTCTGAAGTCATTCTTCAAGCAGCTCATTCCTTCCGACGCCGGCTCACGCCCGCTCTGCGCGGTGTATCCGTGGTAAAATCTGGCTTCAGGTATTCGAAGCGCGCCTCATCGACTGCGACCACTGGATCGATAGGGCGGGACCGGATACAAGATGATTGGACTCAAAGTATAAGTGCCAGAATGACGACTGAGACCCGAGGGAAACCAGTTGAACAATTGATTCAGGACTTACATCGGGGAAATTTATATGGATTTTCAATATCTTGATGTGAAGCAGAAGGAGCATCGCTTCAAACTGCTTTCTATTCCCGCTGGTTTGCTGACGAAGATCTCCTACGCGTCAGTTCGGCGAAAGGACGATGAAGAGGGCGCTGTGCAGCGTATCCTCAACAATAGCCGTATCTCCGGCGTGAAAGATTTCGCGCTTAAGCTCGGCGATTTCCCGGCATCAATCGTGCTTAATTGGGTCGGACCGAAGCTCGCAACAGCGGGCGGGAAGGTAACTCTCGTTGATAATGCCAGAATGGCCCAGATCATTGACGGACAGCACCGGGTCGCTGGCTTAGCTGCGGCGATCGAAGAAGATCCAACGGTAGCTGGTTTTGAGATCCCGGTAGCGATGTACGAGGGGCTTGATACGTCAAATAGCGCCCGGATCTTTATATCGATCAACACCGAGCAACGGCCGGCTCCGAAGAGCCTGGTGCTCGACCTCTATGGTGTGACGGCTTCCGATCTCATGGATCCTTCGGCGATGCGAGCGAGCGATATTGTGTCCTTTCTTGGAGGCCCTGATCAACCATATGACGGTTGGATCAAGCTGCCAAATCAGGATAGAAAACGGGGTGGTGTTGCTCTCTCAACCGCAGTCAGCGCGGTCAAACCGCTTGTCGACGATAAAGGGCTATTGGATCAAATTGGCGCGAGTGAGCTTAAGATGCAGCAAGCTATTTTTAGCAATTATTTCTCAGCTCTCCAGCAAAGATACGGGAGCAACTGGCACGATCGATCCAATGTTTTCATCTATGCAGCAGGCTTCATCGGAGCGATTGAATTCTTTCGGACCAAGCTTGTCGATTACTGCAAACATAAGGGATCGTTTGAGAAAAGCACGATCCATGACGCGATCGTGCTTGATGAGACGAGCCTAATCTTGCAGGAGAACGTTAAAGGATTGGGTGGAACCGAAGCTGCGAATGCGGTTAGGGACCAGCTTTCGCGCGCGTTTCGACCTGACGACCAGCCTCAGGGTTTCAGAATCTAAAGCGGATGGCGTTGTAAATGAGCGATGCCGCACGACTCGCAAAGATGAGATTCGCGGGGAAGGCCGCTGGTGCGCCGTACCCAAAATTCAGTCTCACCGGCATACATCGTGACGAGATCAGGGGAGAGCTGGCCAACGCAGCGGCAGAGTCTGCGTTCGCAGCTGCTGTCACGTATGTTGAAGCAATGGCCGGGATAAAGGCTGGGACGATCGCTTGGTCGGTCGTTCGCCTTTATTACACCTGCTACTACTGTTTGAAAGCGCTGGCCGTTCGGAATGGAGCGGTGCCTTTCAACTCTGGGAAGGAGGAGATGATCTATAACGCGATAGAAAACGCATTTTTAAAGGGCGGATCATCTAGCCACCACTGGAATTGGAGTGCGATGAGGAGGGTTCCTGCTCTAAAGTCGCTGTGGTTCTATTCCGAGGATTCCGAGAACGCCTACGCTGAGCTTAGATCTCACAGGGAGGACGTGAATTATCGACACGCTTTTCCAGATCCTGAATTCCACAACTGCCTAGCGTCTCATACAAGCGAGCTCGACAAACGGATCCGCGAATACCGCGACGACGCCGCTTTCTTCTACACCTATCTTGCCGACCACCTTGCGCTCGCATACCCCACGAAAATGATCTTCCATTTGGAGCAGGAAATGCTCTCCAGCGGGTTTTCACTCGATTGCGATAAGAAAGCCCACCTTAAGGGCATGTGGAAGATGAAGGACCGCTGCCCGTTTGCCGGATAGTCATCTGGTACCTTCTGAACATCGACCGTTCATTGAGACTTATTTAGATCTCGCGTAAATAGTTGAAACGCGAGACTCAGGCTCCAAGCCGAGAGGAACCAATGGTGGCGTGGGTTTTGATTGACCATCCGGTTGTGGATTGGATCTATGCGGCCTTCGCCACCCCACTTCGCTCTATCCGCACGGTACCGTGCGCCATGACGTCCGACGCGACGGCAAGAATCCGCTCTCGTTCTCCTGTCATCATTGAAAGCGCGCCTTCATACTGATCTCGAAGGATTTGCATTGCTTCGTCTTCCAAAGCTTGCGGCAAAGGACGATCTCCTACGTCCTTGGCAGCGGCGATGAAGATCGGCGTGCTTCCCAGCCCATAGGACCCAACAAGCTTCCGCGCCAATGCGGTAGCGAATTCGATATCGCTGCCAATTGTTCCACCCGATCCCAGGGACCTGTCGCCGAAGACTGCCTGCTCTGCGGCCATGCCAGAGAGACTGATGGCTATCCGACTGAGCAGTGACTTCTCCGTTGGAACGTGATCAGGGACCAAGTCGTAGATCGTGCGTCCACCGAAAGACCCGTCCTCCTCCGGATCGAACCTTCGTCTTATCTCGATGGTAGCGCTCATCGAATGCTTGACAGCTAGTGATGCGACAGCATGGCCGACCTCATGGACGGCGAACCGCAACTGCTGCTCGGCCGTATATTCAAGTGTTTCGGGAAGCTGTGCCGCCAGGTCGTGCAGCGTGAGCTCACGATCTTCCTTTCTTGCCGCGCGGCAGGCGTCTCTAACTAGACGCTCGATATCCGCCCCCGATCTCCCGTGCAGTTTGTCGGCAACATCCATCAAGGACTCGACTGAAAGCGTGTCGCCTGTGTGATAGCGCAGGATTTCGGCACGCGTGACTGTATCCGGAAGCGGGAGAGCGAAGTGATTGTCAATTCTTCCGGCACGCAGGATCGCAGGGTCTACCCATTGAGGATAGTTCGTAGCGGCGACCAAAATGACGCCATCTCCAAGATTTGACACCAGCGCCAGAAAGTCATCGATCACCACTTGCCAATACTGGTCCCCATGATGACCTGACGGTCGGGTCAGTCGCGTTCCAATAGCGTCGAACTCGTCGATGAAGAAGACGGCCCCCCTTCCATCTTTGACGCTGTTGAACGTCTTTCGCATCGCTGACAGCATGTCATCCAATGCCCCTGCCGATTGCCACTCGCCAATTGTCGCGGAAACCAGCCTCATTCCAAGAGCCGTCGCAAGGGCGGCTGCAAAGAGCGTCTTCCCCGTACCGGGTGGTCCCGAGATCAAAACACCGGAGCGGGCAAGCTTCCAGTCCAGTGCCTTTCTTCGCCAGCGCTCAACATCTATGGCCAAATCCTTTGCCCATGGCTTGACCTCCGCGTAACCCGGTAGATCAAAGAGATTAGGCCCTGACGCTTCTATCCGATCGATGTCATCAAGTTCTCGAATCCTAGACTCCGCCGTGATCGGCTTGAGTACGGCTGCGAGGATCACGTTGTGTGGGTGCCGTGCCAGTGATGTAGCGAACTCTTCGGAGAAAGGCGTCTTCTTCCACAAACGTCTGGCAGCGTTGATGTGCCCTGGCGTGGGCGGCTCAACCTGCAGCACGGCGGTAGCCGCGAAACGAACATCTCGTGGAACCTCCGCGATATCCTGCGCGATTAGGATGTCGAGGCCCTTCAAGTTATAGATCGAAATCGGCTTGTGCGGCGTGCCTTTAATCCTTGGCGGGTTCGCGAGCCTTACGCGGATTTCCCTGCTGACCCAGCCTTCGGTCCAGCTTCCGTCGTCGCGCTTGACGTTCATAATGTCGAATGCGGCAGTTTCGTAGTCGGCTGTGTTGTAACCGCGTGGAACGACAAAGACTAGAAATCCGCGGAAGCCGAAACGCAAAGGTCCGGCCGACTTCGCTGCGCGCAACAGGGCACAGCTCGCAAGGAATACGCCGGGTTCCTTCGAAACCGTTTTGAAGCGGGCCTTACTGTCAGCGAACTTCATGTCAATGCCCCTTGATGTTCGATCTAACCAGTCGGTACCAACGGTTCATCGATCGGCAGACGCCCAGTTCTTCATCCATCCAGAAAAGCTGGCTGGTCACGATTTCCTTGTCGTCCTCGAGCCGTGGATGCCCGCTCACGACACCAGACAGCGCATAGCAATACCCTCGGATGATCTTGGCGTGCTCCAGCAGTGGAGCGGCAGCGAGAGCCGAAGCGTCAAACTCACAGCGATTTGCTTTCCGAATGTCCTCCAGCAGCCGCTCTGTGGCCGCGTTGTCTATCCATTGAAATTTGCTCAATCGGGTCCCCTCAATAAAATTGATTCGTTCGCAAATCATGACGACCTACTAATGTGCCTTGTCGAAGCACTTTTAGGCATTCCCAATGCCTTTTTGTGCCGCGTAACGGTACGTGTCAACTATTATTTGCGTGGTGAAGAATTTGATGACACTCAATCCTTATGAGACCGCCACCTCTACCGCCGTCGCGCCTTCTCGCAGCAGCGCGTTTTCTCCTTGGTCAGACCCAAGCCGAGGTGGGTACGGATTCCGGCCTGAGCACGAAGACCATCTTCAAAGCAGAGAATGGCAGGGCTGGATTCGGCAGCATTCAAACGCTGCTCGGCCACTACGCTGAGAGGGGGGTGGAGTTCCTACCCCCAGAGGGAAGCTCGGGTTGGGGGCTCAGGGTCGCATCCATCACCAAGAGCTATCAGGACGAATACAAAGCCCGGCCGACTGAACCGACTACCGGAACTGGCGACGCGCAATAACCTGCGCCGAGGGTCAGCGAGGCGTCCCAGGTTGTTATCCCAGTGAGCAAGCTAAAGCCGGCTCGACCTTTGGTCGAGTATTGACGGGCTACGCCCGACATCTTCATTTATTCGATTGAATGCAAGTCAGTCCTCGACCTGCTATTTGGATAAGCGCTCGTCCTGCCTTGCATTCAAATAAAGCGGAATGCTGGCTCAGCCAGCATGCTTTTTTGTTCTTTCCCTTCAATCCAGCCTGCCATGACAGCGACTGATGTCAACGGCCCTAAAGGACCGTTCCCCCCTAAAGGGGTGACATCCGTCGCCTTACATGGCCTGCTTGACGTATCGGGACGGGGAACATCAGTTCCGCCTACGGCGGGTTCGATCCCCTCCGGGGGATCGAACAGGGAACTTGCTTCAGAACAGCAAATCGGCCAATCTGGTATCAGTAAAGTCCGGTAAGAAATGTCTCACTCTTAAATGAGCATCAGATTCCTAATCTGAGGGTCACGCGTTCGAATCGCGTCGGGATCACCATTGATCGCTATACCTTTTTGAAAAGTGTTCAGTCCCCCTGGGAGTGCCAGGTTCGCCTAAAGATCGGCAGAGGGATTGGCGTTCGCTCGCGGACGTTGTAGGGCTTCGCTGAGACTGAGAGCTTGCCGGGCTGCCGGAAATGGAAATGGGACTGACGCAATGAACAAGGCACCTCCTCCACATGAAATGGCCGTGGCCGCATCCGTCCCGTCGGAGCAAGAGAAGAACGTCATCATCGCGGGCGTGCTCCTTTCCATGCTTCTCGCCGCGCTCGATCAGACGATCGTTGCCCCGGCTATGCCGACGATCGGCAGGGCGCTGGGGCACGCAGATTACCTGCCTTGGATCGTAACCGGATATCTCCTGACCGCGACCGCCATCGCACCACTTTACGGCAAGATATCGGATGTCCATGGACGGCGTCCGACCATCTTTGCCGCCATCATCATCTTCCTCGTGGGGTCACTGATCAGCGCACTGGCGCCCAACATGCTGGTGCTGATCATCGGGCGGGCGGTGCAGGGCCTGGGTGGTGGCGGTCTATTCGCGCTCTCGCAAACGGTCATCGGTGATTTGGTGCCACCGCGTGAACGCGCGCGCTATGCCGCCTGGATTTCCGGGACATGGGCGGTCGCAAGCATCGCCGGGCCGCTCTTGGGCGGCACTTTCGCTCAGCATCTCCACTGGTCGCTGATCTTCTGGATCAACATCCCGCTCGGGCTGGCAGCGCTGGCGATCATCAACAATCCGCTTAAAAAGTTGCCCGTTACTGCCCGCGCGCACCGCATCGACGCCGCCGGTGCGGCGCTTCTCATAGCCGCGACCGCGCTGTTGCTGCTAGCTCTCAATTGGGGCGGCAGCCGTTATTCATGGCTGTCCCCGACCATACTGGGACTGTTGGCTTCTTCGGCGGCCCTCTGGGCCGTGTTTGGCTTACGGCTGCGACATACGACCGAGCCCCTGATCTCGCTTGAAGTTCTCGGCAATCCCGTCGTGCGGTACGGGACGCTGGCAATGTTCACGGTGCAGGCCGCCAATGTGGGCCTGTCGGTCTATCTTCCTGTCTATATGCAATCGATCCACGGCCTTTCCGCCAGCAGCTCGGGCATCGCCATGCTTGGCCTGCTCCTGGGCACGGTGCTTGGGGCGTCGATCAGCGGGCGGACGATCCCCCGCGTTCCCCACTACAAGATGATTGCTGTTGCCGGAGCCCTGTTCAGCTTGATTTGCCTTGCCGCGCTAGCGTTCTTGGCCGGGCGCGCATCACTGTTTGTGATTGAGCTTCTGACGGTCGGCGCGGGCTTCGGCACAGGCACGACATTTCCAGTCGCCACGGTTTCCGTCCAGAATGCGGTCGATCAGGCCCACCTTGGCGTGGCGACGGGAGTGTTGACCTTCCTGCGCTCGCTTGGCGGAGCGCTCGGCGTTGCCGTCCTCGGCGCCATCGCGCTCAGCAACGGACTGCCGCTCGGTGGTGAGGGCTCGGAGGCGCTTAGTGCCGCAACGACGCTGGTGGCACCCTTTGCCTACATCTTCCTTACCTGCACCGCCGCAATGGCACTGTCGCTCATCATATTCCACCTCATGCCGGAAAAGCCGCTGCGGGGTCGCATCGAACGTGACATGCCGGTCGCTGTCGAATGAGTGGCGACGGCGGCTGACCCACCGACATTCACGCACCGACTTCATCTGCAATATTGCCTGTTAGACCCTGATAGGGAGTCGCTCTTGGTTGAAGAAGTAAAGCCGATATCCGCCACGCATCCATCACCAGCGACGCGTGCGGACTCCAGCACATCAATCACATCCGAGCCGGACCGGGCTTGGGTGGCGAAACGACAAGAGATCATCTCCGCGAACCTCCGCCATGTAAGAGAAGATGCACATCTTGCTGTCCCGCCAAAGCCAGATGACCCGGAAACAAGCGATGACGACCAAATGTCAAACCGACATCCGGATCACCACCGCGATACATCGGACAGTGAGACGGCGGCTCATCCCGAGGAACGTCTCTCTGGCGAAAGCGAACGGATAGGAAGCGGAAATTGGGACGATGACGTACCGTTTGGCGAGCACGTAGGTTTCCTCTAGGGCGCCAGAGGCCGGTGGCGGCTAGGAAGGCGCGCCGCTTGCATCAAGCAGGCGAACTGCGTCGTCAGAGCTTTCCAAAGAGGATTGTCAGCCAAATGGCCTTGCAGACGATATGAAGGACCTGATCAAACGCTAACTTCGTTATGCCCCTGACCTTCAGTTCATCGATGACGGTATGGGCTAGCCATTCCGCCAGGCCGAGCCAGACGTTACCGGTCACCAGCGCAACGGCCGCGCCGTGAATGCCGGCATGGGCGACAAGATGGTAGAACCGCAAAGGTCCCTTGACCTTTGCGGTAGCAAGGAATTCACCTTGCAGCGGGTAGTCGCAAACCCAATGCGCGCCGAGCAACATCAGCGCCATCATCAAAATCGGTTCCATGCCGAGCCTATCCTAAAAGCTTGAATCAGCTTCCGCCTTCCGGGTCTTTCGTGGGCACTCGATTGATAGGTGCTACTGTAGCCCTTTATTTGCGTGCCTGCATGAGTACTGCCGCCTTCGATGGCATATCCTTCGGTTCACAAATACTTCGTGGGCTATTTCCGCCGGCAGTTGTTCGCAGATAGCGTCAGCCACTGCCCATATGAAGTCTAATTGCCTTTCGGTCATATCCCGACGAGCCACAGTTCCGTCTATCCCCAAGTACCATTAAGTAACGAATGCGACAGATGCTCTTCTTGACCTTAGGGAAGAAGGAATAAATCGCGCACAGTGCGTACCAGTGATTGAATATAACACTGTTATGTGCCTCATTGCTGCTAATGCTTAAACCCTAAGCAGATCTGCCAGATCACTCGCTAATCGGAGGATTGCAAATGTCGAGAGTACCAGGCAGAGCTAGATTAAATAGTCCTTTTTTTGCCGGAGCCACGAGGCCAACGCCACCGGCAAAACATTCGCAGGCCCATCCAGGTGTTAGCCCCCTTCACCCCGTAAGCCATCGCAATACAAGCTTTCAACCACTTCCACGTCCCCTTGGCCTAGTTCCTTATCATTATGATATCGCTGACCATTTCCCGGAAATTCAACAGGAATGCACAAAGGCGGGTCGCCTTATCTTTCATGTGGTAGGAGATAGTGGCGGGGTTCAGGACGGCGAGTTCCAAAACAATGTCGCAGCCTTGATGATCCGTGACCTCGCCAGCCCTGCCGATGAAAGACCACATTTTTGCTATCACGCCGGCGATCTCGTATATTTTACCGGCGCAAGGGATGACTATTATGCTCAATTCTACGAACCATATGCCCACTACGACATACCGATATTCTCCATTCCTGGAAATCATGACGGCGAAGTGGACGACCCCAGTACCGGAGCGTCACTGAACGGCTGGGTAAACTATTTCATGCAAGCCCAGCCAGACGTGGACCCGATTTCCAAGGATTGTCCACGGGTGCAAATGAACCTTCCAAACGTCTATTGGACCTTGATAACGCCCTTTGCGACGATCATCGGACTGTATACGAACGTACCTGAGGGCGGCTCGATTGACTCAGTTCAACAACAATGGGTCACTCACGAATTCGCGACGGCTCCGCAAGACCGCGCTCTCATTCTTGCCCTGCATCATCCAATATATTCATTCGACGACTACCACAGCGGCAGCTCGAAAATGGCTGACGTGCTTGAAAATGCTATACGAGACACCGGCCGCGTGCCGAACCTAATTCTTTCCGGTCACGTTCACGATTATCAGCGAATTGAGCAAAAAATCTCCGATGACGGGCCGACCCCTTTCATCGTCTGCGGCAACGGAGGCTATCACAATCTCCATTCCGTCCACTCCAATGTGGGCGATGTTGCGCCGGATACGGGCGCCGTTCTTCAATATGCTGCCGATAGGAAATGGGGATTCCTGACGCTAATTATCGACAAGGATAAAATCGTCGGACGAACCACAGAAGTCGACCGGCACGATCAAGTCGCCACCGGGGATAGTTTCAGTTATCCCACTGCACCGGTGGTGCTGCCAAATCCAAAATCTGTTCCGACATTGTAGAAGCATAAGACGTTCGAGTGGCCGGCACCGTCGCCAGTGCCGGCCACTCCCACCATGAGCGAAAGGGCAAGTATAACGGCTTCACCCGACCTCGATCATATTCCGCACTAGCCTCACCCCCGGCACGGCCTCGGCCACCGCGGTCGCGCGTTCGACCTCTTGCGGTGTCGCGACCGTCCCATGGAGCCGGATTTCCTGGCCTGCGGCGATGACCGTGACGTCCGAGGCGTCGAGGCCGCCGGCGACGGCGAGAGCATTTGCAACGGCGGATTCCAGCGCCGAGCGCCTGGCATTTTCGCTTTCTATCTTGGGTTCGACACCATGAAACGTTGCCGCTTTGAAAACCATCGCCCCAGCTCCCGCAGTGCTGCAGAACGGGGGAAACGCGGCATCTGCATTTTGGTTCATAAGATACCTATAAATTACTGTTAAAATCAGTAATTTCACGCGTGATGGACGGAGGGCAGAGGCTCACCGACATACCTGCGGACTTGCCGCCTTTCGCGATCCCCTGTAGAGCCATGGGCGACGACAGCAAGATGCGGATACTTGGAAATGACAACCGGGAGCAAAGCGCCGCGCCGCCTGACGATATTGGGTTCGACCGGCTCGATTGGCCAAAACACGCTTGATGTCATCGCCCAGCTGGGTGGACGCGAAGCGTTCGATATCGCGGCAATCACCGGACACGACAATATCGATCTCCTGGCAAGCCAGGCGAAGGCCTGTGGCGCAGCACTTGCCGTTACCGCCAATGAAGACCGCTATCAGGCGCTCAAGGGAGCGCTTGCCGGCACGGGCATTGCCGTAGCAGCCGGCAGGAACGCTCTGATCGAAGCCGCCTCCATCCCTTCCGACTGGGTGATGGCGGCGATCGTCGGCACGGCGGGCCTTGCGCCGACGCTGGAGGCTGCGCACCGGGGCGCCGATATCGCGCTCGCCAACAAGGAATGCCTGGTTTCCGCCGGCGAACTCTTCGTTCGTGCCGTCAGTGAAGGCGGCGGGCGATTGATTCCGGTAGACAGCGAACACAGCGCGATTTTCCAGGCGCTGGAAGACGACCAGCAGCATGCGGTGGAACGCATCATCCTGACGGCTTCGGGCGGTCCCTTCCGCACATGGACGCGCGAAGAGATGGCCAATGTCACGGCGGCAACCGCACGCGCCCATCCGAACTGGTCCATGGGCCTGAAGATTTCCATCGGTAGCGCATCGATGTTCAACAAGGCGCTGGAAATGATCGAGGCCAAACATCTGTTCAATGTCGGTCCGGATCAGATCGAGGTTGTCGTCCATCCGCAATCCGTCGTCCATTCGATGGTCGGCTATACCGACGGCTCGGTGCTGGCGCAGCTCGGCTGTCCGGACATGCGCACGGCCATCGGCTATGCGCTGACCTATCCGTCCCGGACAAGACTCAATGTCGACCGGCTGGATTTCGCAAAACTGGCTCGGCTGGATTTCGAAGCGCCGGACGAGGTTCGTTTTCCCGCGCTGCGTCTTGCCCGCACCGCGCTGGAACGCGGCGGGCTCCAGGGCGCCGTCATGAATGCCGCCGAAGAGATTGCCTTTCAAGCCTTCGTGGACGAACGCATCGGTTTCCTGGAAATGGCCGATATTGCTGAAGCGGTCATGGACGAGATGATCGGTGTCGGCAGCGCCGAAACGATGGATGCGGTCTTTGCCGCCGATGATGAAGCCCGCAGCCGCGCCGCCGTGTTTGTAAAGCAAAGGGAAAAGGCCGCCTAAGCGCCCACGAAAGGGTGCAAAGCCGGCACGCAAATGACTGCTCTACCGGCAGATCTGCGAATTCATTTCGTTACCGAGTGACCTTCAAGATATCCGGTAGGCCATCACCAACGTCGCATTCTAGATAAGGCATTCCATGGCACTTCATCTCGAAACTCCGCTCCTCGAATCCCGTCCCCTAAGCCAAGCGTCGGAGCGATCCATCTGGTTGAAGATGGATGCGCTTCAGCCGCCTGGCTCCTTCAAGATCCGCGGTATAGGGGCGGCCTGCGAGTATCACGCCAGGAGCGGAAAGCGGCGTTTCATATCCTCCTCCGGAGGCAATGCTGGCATTGCGGTGGCCTATGCCGGACGCCGTCTCTCGATCCCGGTATCGGTCTTCGTTCCGGGAACGACGTCCGAACGGGCAAAATCGCTGATCCGCCAGGAGGGCGCCGAGGTCTTCGTCCATGGTGCGTCCTGGCAAGAGGCCAACGAGCGCGCGCTCGAAGCCGTCGATGCGGAAACCGCATTCATACACCCGTTTGATGATCCGCTTCTGTGGGCAGGGCATGCTACGATCATCGACGAGGTCGTCAACGCGGCTGTCCCGTTTGACGCGATCGTGCTTTCAGTTGGCGGCGGCGGGCTTCTATCGGGCGTCGCGGAAGGCCTGGCCCGCAACGGACTGCAGGGAACTCCGATCATTGCCGCCGAAACCGAGGGCGCGGCGTCACTGGCAGCCTCCGTGAAGGCTGGCAAGATCATCGAACTGCCCGCCATTACCAGCATTGCAACATCGCTTGGCGCTCGAAAGGTCTGCCAGCGCGCCTTCGAGATCACGCAGACGCTTCCCGTTGATTGCGTCGTCGTCGACGATCGAGCAGCCGTCGACGCATGTACCCGCTTCCTCGACGATCATCGCGTGGTCGTGGAGCCTGCCTGCGGTGCAGCTTTGGCCGTCGCCTATACCAATGCCGATCGATTGGCACGCTATGAACGAATCCTGATCGTTGTTTGTGGCGGGGCGACGGCTTCGCTCGCTCAGTTGCAAGCCTGGCAAGCGTCCTGATCATCGCCCAAAATTCGAGAAAATCAGGGCGCGGAAACCACGTTTCCGCGCCCTGACTAATGAATGAAAATGTAAGAGCTGCCTTAAGCCACCGCGCGGGCCAGCGCGCAGCGCGACCAGAGCGCATGCAGTGCGCCGACGAGATGCTCGATATCGGCGTCGGAATGCAGCGGCGTCGGGGTGATGCGCAGGCGCTCGGTCTTCTTCGGCACGGTCGGATAGTTGATCGGCTGAACATAGACGCCGCAATCGAGCAGCAGATCCGAGATCCACTTGCACTTGGCGGCGTCGCCCACCATGACCGGCACGACATGGCTCGGGTTCGGCATATGCGGAATGCCTGAGGCGTCGAGCTGGGCGCGCAGCCTGCGGACGCGATCCTGATGGCGGGCGCGTTCGAACTGGCTGACCTTCAGATGCTGGATGGAGGCAACAGCACCCGCGGCCAATGCCGGCGGCAGCGATGTCGTGAAGATGAAGCCCGATGCAAAGGACCGGATAAAATCGCAAAGTGCTGCCGAGGCGGCGATATAGCCGCCCATGACGCCGAAGGCCTTGCCGAGCGTGCCTTCGATGACGGTCAGCCGTTCCATTAGCCCTTCGCGCTCGGCAATGCCACCACCGCGCGGGCCGTACATGCCGACGGCATGCACTTCATCGAGATAGGTCATGGCGCCATATTTGTCGGCGAGATCGCAGATTTCCTTGATCGGGGCGATGTCGCCATCCATCGAATAGACGCTCTCGAAAGCGATGAGCTTCGGCGCCTTCGGATCGGCGGCCTTGAGCTTGGCTTCGAGATCATGCAAGTCGTTGTGCTTCCA
This sequence comes from Rhizobium mayense, assembly GCF_030272705.1. GTDB lineage: Bacteria > Pseudomonadota > Alphaproteobacteria > Rhizobiales > Rhizobiaceae > Rhizobium > Rhizobium mayense. The sequence goes on from NZ_JARFYM010000007.1 coordinate 33,088, forward strand.
GATGACCTTGTCGCACTTGGCGTAGCGTATGCCTTCGATCATCGACGCATGGTTCAGCGCGTCGGAAAAGATGATCAGGCCGGGGATCTTCGCGCCGAGCGTGCCGAGCGTCGCCCAGTTGGAGATATAGCCGGAGGTGAAGATCAGCGCCGCTTCCTTGCGGTGCAGATCGGCAAGCTCCTGCTCGAGCAGAACATGGTAATGAGTGGTGCCAGAAATATTCCGGGTGCCTCCCGCACCCGCGCCACAGTGATCGATGGCCTCTTTCATGGCTTCGATCACCTTGGGGTGCTGGCCCATGCCGAGATAGTCATTCGAGCACCAGACCGTTACGTCCTTGGAGCCTTCGGGCGTATGCCACGTCGCACGCGGAAAGTTGCCGCGCTGACGCTCCAAATCGGCGAACACGCGGTAGCGGCCTTCCTTGTGTAGACCGTCCAGCTCACCTTTGAAAAATGCTTCGAAATCCATCATCTGCTCCAGAACCATGCGACCGGTTTTCATGTTTGCCGGTCTGCACGTCAACCCCTCCGCATCGCTTTCGCACCCGCTGCGGCAAATGGCCCATAATTTTGAACTATTCCAGACAAGAAATGTCAATCACCGAGATTTGACAATCGAGCCCGTGTCCAGAACGCACGAAACCGGAAGAGCGGCAGGCCCGCCCTTCCGGCCTTTCTGTAAGCGATTTATGCTGCGGCCACGGCACGCTTCGCCATGACTTTTATCAAATTGGCGCGGTATTCGGCCGTGGCATGCAGGTCGGACATCAGCGTCGACGAATCGACGGCTGCATTAGCAAGCGCATCCGGCGACCAGTTCGCGGCCAGCGCCTGCTCCATCCCGGCATGACGGAACACGCCATCCGCACCCGCGCCGGTGACGGCCACCCGGGCACCACTCGCTCCCTTGGTGACGAAAACGCCGGTCATAGCGTAGCGCGAGGCAGGATTGGGGAATTTGGCGTAACCAGCCTTTTCCGGCGCCTCGAAGGTGATGGCGGTGATCAACTCACCCTCTTCCAGCGCCGTTTCGAACAGACCGGTGAAGAAATCATCGGCCGCGATCTGACGCTTGTCGGTGACGATTGTGGCGCCCAGGCCCAGCATGGCCGAAGGATAGTCCGCCGCCGGGTCGTTGTTGGCGACCGAGCCGCCGATCGTGCCCATATGGCGGACATGCGGATCGCCGATCATGCCGGCAAGATCGCAGAGCGCCGGACAGACGGCGCGGATCGCCGCCGAGGAGGCGACCTCCGCATGCGTCGTCGCAGCCCCGATCGTCACTCTACGGCCGTCGACACGGATGCCCTTAAGCGTCGGGATATGCCGGAGATCGACGAGATCGCTCGGCGAGGCCAGACGCTGCTTCATGGTGGCGATCAGCGTCATGCCGCCGGCGACATATTTGCCTTCCGGCGCGTCCGACAGAAGCTTGACGGCTTCGTCGACCGAGGAGGCGCGATGATAGTTGGTAGCGTACATGGTTTTCTCCTCCTCTTGTCTCAGGCCACGGCCCGCGCCGCTTCCCACACCTTCAGCGGCGTGGCCGGCATGGTCAGGGCATTGTTGCCGATCGCATCGGTGATGGCGTTGATCAGCGCCGGCGGCGAGCCGATGGCGCCAGCCTCGCCGCAGCCTTTGATCCCCAGCGGATTGTTCGGGCAAGGCGTGTTTTGGTGCGACAGGTTGAAGGACGGCAGGTCGTCGGCGCGCGGCATGGCGTAATCCATGAAGCTTGCCGTCAGCAACTGGCCATTGGCATCGTAATGCACGCCTTCGAGCATCGCCTGGCCGACCCCCTGCGCGATGCCGCCATGCACCTGACCTTCGACAATCATCGGATTGATGATATTGCCGAAATCGTCGGCGGCGACGAACTGGATAATGTCGGTCTTGCCGGTTTCCGGATCGACCTCGACTTCGCAGATGTAGCAGCCGGCCGGGAAGGTGAAGTTGGCCGGATCGTAGAAGGCGGTTTCCTTCAGGCCCGGTTCCATGCCGGCGGGCAGGTTATGGGCGGTATAGGCGGCCAGTGCCACCTGGAACCAGGGCAGCGACTTGTCGGTGCCGGCGACTTTGACTTCGCCGTTTTCGATGACGATATCGCTCTCATCGGCTTCCATCAGATGCGCGGCGATTTTCTTCGCCTTGGCCTCGACCTTGTCCAGCGCCTTGACCACCGCCGACATGCCGACGGCACCCGAACGCGAGCCATAGGTGCCCATGCCCATCTGCACCTTGTCGGTGTCGCCATGCACGACGGAAACTGTGTCGATCGACACGCCGAGCCGGTCGGCGACAAGTTGAGCAAAGGTGGTCTCATGACCCTGGCCATGGCTGTGCGAACCGGTCAGGACCTCGACCGTTCCGACCGCATTGACCCGAACCTCGGCCGATTCCCACAGGCCGACACCGGCGCCGAGCGAACCTACCGCCTGTGACGGCGCGATACCGCAGGCCTCGATGTAGCAGCTCATGCCGATGCCACGCTTCAAGCCGCGCGCCTCCGCGGCCGCCCTGCGGGCCGGGAAATCGTCCCAATCGGCCTGCTGCATGGCAGCGTTGAGAGAGGCCTCATAGTCACCAGCGTCATAATTCATAATGACGGGCGTCTGGTGCGGAAAAGAGCGGATGAAGTTGATCCGCCGCAGTTCGGCCGGCGAAACGCCGAGCTCGCGCGCTGCCGTTTCCATCGTGCGCTCGAGAAGATAGGTCGCCTCCGGGCGCCCGGCGCCGCGATAAGCATCAACCGGCACCGTATTGGTGTAGACGGTGCGGACATTGGCGTGGATCGCCGGGATCGCATATTGGCCCGAAAGCAGCGTCGCGTAGAGATAGGTCGGCACTGCGGAAGAGAAGAGCGACATATAAGCGCCGAGGTTGGCGATCGTGTCGACCTTCAGTCCGATAATGCGGTTTTGCGCGTCGAAAGCCATCTTCACCTTCGAGACATGATCGCGGCCATGGGCGTCGGTCAGGAATGCCTCGGTACGGTCGGCTGTCCACTTGACCGGCGCGCCCGTCTTTTTCGACGCCCAGAGACAGACGATCTCTTCGGGATAGATGTAGATCTTCGATCCGAAGCCGCCACCGACATCGGGTGCGATAACGCGCAGCTTGTTTTCCGGCGCGACATTGTAGAAGGCGCTCATCACCAGCCGCGCAACATGCGGGTTCTGGCTGGTGGTGTAGCAGGTGTAATGATCGTCGCCGGCGTCATAGATACCGAGGGTCGCGCGCGGCTCCATGGCATTCGGCGATAGCCGGTTATTGTGGATTTCGACCTCCGTGATATGAGCGGCCTCCGCAATTGCCTTGTCGGTCGCGGCGCTGTCGCCAAGCTCCCAGTCGAAGATCAAATTATCGGCGGCTTCCGGATGAAGCTGCGGCGCGCCGGGCTTCAGCGCCTCGACCGCCTCGGTGACGGCAGGAAGCTCTTCATAATCCACCACGACGGCCTCGGCCGCGTCGCGGGCCTCGCCAAGCGAATCGGCAACGACGATTGCCACAGCATCGCCGACATAGCGCACCGTCTCGGCAGCTAACGGCCGCCAGGCACCCATCTTCATCGGTGAACCATCCTTGGAATGGATCATCCAGCCGCAAATCAGATTGCCGATGCCATCGGCCAGCAACTGCTTACCATCCAGCACACCAATCACGCCCGGCATGGCCAGCGCAGCCGACGCGTCGATGCCGTTGATCTTCGCATGCGCATGCGGGCTGCGGACGAAAAAGGCATATTTCATGCCCGGCGCCACCATATCGTCGGTGTAGCGCCCCTTGCCCGTCAGAAATCGTTTGTCTTCTTTTCGCGCAACGCGCGCACCAATGCCTTCGACACCCATGTGATCCTCCCATTGGGGTTCCGGGCCCGGCAATTCGCCAAGATAACAGTCATTGGCGTTCGCCAGACGATCTCGGTGAAATCTTATTCGGCCGCCTGCTTGGCGGCATGCATCTCTGCATTGGCAGAAAGAACTGCCTTGACGATGTTGTGGTAGCCGGTGCAGCGACAGATATTGCCGTCGAGCTCGGCCCGCACGGTCTTTTCGTCCAGCGCGCCGCCGTGGCGGTTGATCATGTCGACAGCCGTCATCACCATCCCGGGCGTGCAGAAGCCGCATTGCAGGCCGTGATGCTCCTTGAAGGCAGCCTGAACGGGATGCAGTTCGCCATTGGCGGCCAGACCCTCGATGGTTGTAATTTCAGAGCCGGATGCTTGCACGGCCAGGACCGAACAGCTCTTGACCGATTTGCCATCCATGTGAATCACGCAGGCGCCGCATTGCGTGGTGTCGCAGCCGACATGGGTTCCCGTAAGACCGAGCTTTTCCCTGATGAAATGGACGAGCAGCATGCGATCCTCGCACTCGCCGCTGACCTTCCGGCCGTTCACCGTCAACGTCACTTTTGCCATATTTTCCTCCTCGCCTCTCCTCCAGAGGCAGCAGCATCATTTGACTTTTTTGAAGTGCGATCAACCTCTACTTTAGGAAGAAGGTGGATTTTTCTCTCCGCGCCGTTTCTTTGTTTACCGAATGTAGACGTCGCCAGTTTACCACCAAAAAAACCGCAAGTGCCCAGTGGACAAACATATTTTGCACGATATTTCTTCCTAGCTGCAGGACTGCAAGGACAGCCCATCGTGGTGGAGCTGGAAAATTGGGACGGCGTTGCCGGAATTCCGGCTTAACTAACGTTGGAGAGAGTAAATGAAGAAAGCTCTTATGCTCGCATTGGTCGGCTTGTCTATTGCAAGCTGCACCCCGACTGAACAAGGCGCCGGCATCGGCGCAGCCTCTGGCGCCATCATCGGCGGCGCCGTCACCGGCAATGTCCGCGGTGCAGCCGTCGGCGCCGCGATTGGCGGTGTTTCGGGTGCTGTCATCGGCAGCGTCGCCGAACAGCCTGGCCAGTGCTACTACCGTGACCGCTATGGCCGTCGTTACATCGACGATTGCCCGCGCGGTGGTTATCGCCGCGCCTACTGATCGATTGTCGATCAAAAGACGGAAGTCCCGGGCAAGCTCGGGACTTTTTGATTCGGCCTCAACTCCTCATCTCTGAGGCGATAAAAATTTGGCGCACCAACCCAAATGAGGTCGATTTCAACGCTGGATCGAACGCGGCGGTTATGAAAATAGCGACCATCACCCCCTTTGATTAGATCGCCGCGATAGCCCTAAGTCCCGGAGGAAAATCCGGGATTTTTCGTTTCGGAAGCGGTCCTTTGCAGGTTTTTGACTCCAAAGTGGTACACGCGGGACGCTTTTGCATCTATGGTGGCCGCGCGTTAACCCGGGGGAAACGCCAAACTGAGAAAATTCTCATATAACCGTAAAGCGGCGTATGCGTAAAAATACCGGCCCGAGGAAGAGTATTGCGTATCGGCGAGCAGGCACCGTAGTGGCGGTTGCGGCAATGCTTGCGCTCGGCCCGCTCTATGCTGGAAACGCACTTGCTTTCAAGCTGTTCGGCGTGAGGCTCTGGGGCGAAGACGAGACGGTAAATGAGGTTTCTGACCCCGTTCATTACACCGTCAATTTCAAGGCGGACAATCTCGACAAGGACCTCAAAGAAGCTCTGACTGACAGCTCGATGCTGGTCTCCGATCAGAAGAATCCAGTCTCCGGTGACCTCGGTGTCGTCATCAAGGCGCGTGACGACCGCGACCGGCTGATCGCGACCCTATATGAAAAAGCCCTTTACGGCGGCGTGGTCACGATAACGATCAATGGCACAAACATCGACGCGCTGCCGCCGAACCCGAGCTTCAGCCGTTCTCAGCCTGTGGCCGTGACCATCTCCGTCGATCCCGGCCCAGTCTTCACGCTTGGCAAGATCAGCCTGCTCGGCGATGCGAAACGGGTCGACCCCGCCCAATACGGGCTCGTACCCGGCGGCCAAGCCGGCTCGCTGACCATCCTCAAAGCCGGCGACAATATCGTTGCCGACTTCAAGAATCAGGGTCATCCGCTTGCAAAGCTGACCAAGCGCGATGTCGTCGCCGACCACGACACCCATAGGGTCGATGTGATGTTGAGGGTCGACAGCGGCCCGATGGCACCCATCGGCAATGTCGGCGTCACCGGCCAGAAGTCGGTCGATCCGGATTTCATCAAGCGCTATGCCCGCATCAACGAGGGCAAGCCCTATTCGCCGGACGAACTGAAGAAGGCCTCCGACCGCCTGCGCAAGCTCGGTGTCTTTTCCAGCGTCACCGTCCGCGAGGCCGATAAGTTGGCGCCGAACGGCAGCCTTCCCGTGACCATCGAAGTGTCGGAAGGCAAGCAGCGCTTTTTCGGCTTCGGCGCGCAATACTCCACCATCGACGGCTTCGGTCTGCAGGGCTATTGGGGCCATCGCAACCTGACCGGCCGGGCGGATTCGTTGCGCATCGACGGATCGGTCTCCCGCATCGGCGAAACGACCGATGTCGGCAAGCTCGACTATAGCGCCGGCATTACCTATGTCCGGCCCGCAACCCTCTATCCCTCGGCGACTTTTACCACCGGCCTGAAGATGCAAAGCCTGCATCCGGATGCCTACGACGCCGATACCATCACCGCGAGCGCCGGCCTTGCCTATGAGCTGACCGATCAGGATACCATCTCCGGCGGCGGCGAGGTGAGCTATGAGAAAGACACCACCGACGCCTATGGCAAACAAACCTTTCTGACGGTGGCGATCCCGCTCGAATATGTCAGGGACACGCGCGACAACAAACTTGACCCCACCCAGGGCTACCGCGCCTCGATCGGCGCCACGCCTAGCTACGAAACCATGGGCGGCTCCGTGTTCAGCTCTTTCGAGGGTTCGATTTCCGGCTATCAGGGCGTCGGCGCCGCCGATAATGTCATCTTCGCCGGCAAGCTTTCCCTCGGTTCGCTGATCGGCGCCAACAGTATCGCGGACATTCCGGCGACCCGGCGTTTCTATGCCGGCGGGGGCGGCTCGGTACGCGGCTTCGCCTATCAGGAAATCACGCCCTACGACTCCAACGGCAACGCACTCGGCGGTCGCTCCTATGCGACTGCCTCCATCGAAGCTCGCGTCAGGATCACCGATAAGTTCGGCATCGTGCCTTTCGTCGACATGGGCAGCGTCACCGGCAGTACTTTTCCTGACTTTTCCGATGTTCGCATTGGCGCGGGCGTCGGTGTGCGTTACGCTACGCCCTTCGGGCCTATCAGGCTCGACGTCGCCGTCCCACTCAATAAATATCCAAACGGCACGGCATACGGCATCTACGCCGGCATAGGCCAAGCCTTCTGACAAGCCGTACAGTCGGAGACGGTTCAGCACGCGGTTACAAAATTGAGGTTACTGTCGCTCTCATGAGCACGTTGATTCGAATTCTCGGCAGATTGGTGCGCCTCATCGGCTATGCGATTGTGGCAATCCTCGTGCTTGCGATCGCCGCCGTGCTGATTGTCGGCTTCGTGCCCGCCGCGACCAGTTATGCCGTCGATCAAGTGGCGAAGCTCGTCTCTACACCCGACCACACCATCACCATCGCCGAGCCGTCCGGGCTTCTGACCGGCAACCTGCGGGTCGGCTCGATCACGGTTGCCGACACGAAGGGCACCTTCGCTAAGGTTCAGGATCTCGCCATCGACTGGTCGCCGGCCTCGCTGCTGACGGGCACTTTCCATGCCGATCGTGTTGCCGCCGGCACCGTGGATTTTCAACGCTTGCCGGTCACGACCGCGAAGACGGCGCCGGAAGTAACAACGACTGAGAGCAAAGGCTTCTCGCTGCCCATCGCGGTCAATATCGGCGCCTTTGCATTGCCGAATCTCCGCATCGGGCAAGCCGTGGCCGGCCAGGATTTCGCGCTTGCCGCCAACGGCAGCGTCAGGGCGAACAGCAACAGCATCGACCTCGTCCTCGATGCCAATCGCCAGGACGTCCCCGACGCCAAGCTCTCGACCAATATTGCTTTTGCACCGGCCGAAAACCAGCTGAACCTGAAGGCTGAAATCGCCGAACCGCGCGACGGCATGCTCGCCGGCATGCTGCATCTGCCGGGCGGCCCGGCGATCAATATCAACCTTTCCGGCGAAGGTCCCCTGTCGAACTGGGCCGGCAAGCTGCAAGCCGCGCTCGACGGCAAGCCGACGGTGTCGATCGACGGCCATCACGCCATTTCCGCCGACGGGCTGCACCACATCGACGTCAAGGGCGGCGGTGACGTCGATTCGCTGCTGCCGCCGACCTTCCGCCCGCTCTTCGCCGGCCAGACGACAATAGACCTTTCGGCCACCTTCGACGGTAAGGGCAAGATCGACATCCAGACCGGAAATCTCGCCACCGGCAGCGTTGTCATCGCCGCCTCCGGCACGCTCGATCCCGCAGGCAATAACAGCCTCAACGCCAACCTGCTCGGCACATCGGGGCCTGTCGATTTCCGCTGGCCGATGGAAAACGGCGAGGTACGGGCGATGATTTCTCGTGTCGATGTCGCGCTGACGGGCGCCGCGCAGTCCGTAAAGATCGATGCCAAGGCCTCGCTCGACAGCGCCAGCACGCCGCAAGGTCAGATCAGCCAGGTGAACCTCAGCGCCAAGAGCGACGCCTTCAACCTGACCAATGGGTCTGGCCCGCTGCAGCTTCGTCTCGTCATCGGCCAGACCGCCTTCATCAGCCCCGATCTCAACCGCCTGGTCCGCGCGCCGGTCGCGCTGACGGCCCCCCTGCAGCTCTCGCCCGACACCATCGGCTTCAACAACACGACGTTGGAGAGCGCAAGCATCGGCGGCACCATCAACGGCAAATATACGCTGTCGTCGAAGGCGCTGACTGGCAACTTCAAGATCTTCGCGCTGCCCGCCGTGCTGCCGGACGGCGTGTCTGACAAGTTCGAGGGAACGATCTCGCTTGAAGGTCAAGTTGCCGGCACTGTGCCGACGAAAATCAACCTTTCCAACCTGGCTGTGAAATCCAACATCGGCGAAATCAACGGCAATGCCGCACTCGATGGCCAGACGCTGACGTCGAACATCACCGGCAGATTGCTCGATCTTTCCAAGCTTGTCCCGAATGCGGAGGGACAGGCCGATATCACTCTGAAAACCAAGGGGCAGCTAAGCGCGCTCGGTGTCGAAGCGACGGTGAAGGCCGTCAACGTCAAGCTCGCCGGCCGCCTGCTGGACACGCTCGATGTCGCCCTGACCGGAACAGCCGATCCGAACGCGCCCCAGGCAAGCATACAAGCAAACGGCGCCATCGAGGGCAAACCGATCAGCATCACCGCCAACGCCGCCTCTCAGGACGGCCGCACAAGCATCCCGACGCTTGCCGTCGAAGTCGGCCCAAACAAGCTGCAGGGCAAGCTGGATTTGTCACCGAGTTTCGAACCGTCTGGCACGTTGAATTTCGATCTGCCCGACGTCAGCCTGCTCGCCGCCCTGGCCGGGCAGAAAGCTGAAGGCGATCTCAAAGGCGCGGTCGATCTCTCCAGCGCCAACGGCAAGATCGGCCTCAAGGTCGACGCTAACGGCAGCGGTATCCGCCGCGACGATCTTTCGATCGACAAGCCTGCCATCGCTCTGACAGTCGACGATCTCAAGGCCTTTTCCGCCAACGGCAGCATCCGCGCAGATGCCATCGCGTCGGGCGCCAACCGTATCACCAATCTTGCGCTGACCTTCACGCAACAGGGCAATCGCACGGTTTTCGATCTCAAGTCCAACTATGACAACGCTCCGCTGACCGCCAGTGGCAATGTCGAGACCGGAGGCGGCCAGACGATCGTCAGCCTCGACAATTTCGCCGGCGCGCCGCGTACTATCCCGGTCAGACTGGCGTCGCCGACCAAAATCACTATCAAGGACGGCACCGCATCGCTGAACGGCCTCACCATCCAGACTGGCGGCGGTTCGGTGACGGTCAACGGCACTGCTGGACAAGCGCTGAACATCACCGCTGAGATCGCCAACCTACCCGCCAGCCTCGCCAATGTCTTCGCACCGACGCTTGCCGCCGAAGGCACGATCTCCGGCAGGGTGACAGTGACCGGCAGGCCTGCCTCACCCGTCGTCGGCTTTCAGGCCAATTGGTCGGGGGCTGCGACCAGCCAGACGAGATCGGCTGGCCTCGGCCCTCTCGGCATCCGGGCGAACGGCCAGTTCGCCAACAATACCGTCACTATCGACACCAATCTGACCGGTCAGAACGGCCTGGCGCTCAATGGCGGCGGCACGGTTGCCATCGCCGGCAACAAGGCCTTGGGGATGAGGTTTTCCGGCACGCTGCCTTTCGATGCGATGGCCGCGCAACTTGCCGCCCAGGGCCTGAACATGACGGGCGCAGCAAGGCTCGATCTGCAGATCGCCGGCACGACCGCGGCGCCCATCATCACAGGCTCGGTCTCCACCGACGGCGCGAGGCTCGTCGATGTCCGTCGCAACCTCACTCTCAACGGTCTCGCCATCACAGTCACGCTCGACGGCAGGCAGGCGGTGATCTCGCGGTTTAATGGCAATCTCGCCAGCGGCGGCAGCATATCTGCAAGCGGCACGGTCGGCATCGCCCCGAACAGCGGCTTTCCCGCCGATATCCAGTTGAGGTTCAACAACGCCACCTATGTCGACGGCACGCTGGTGACCGCGACCATCAACGGCACGCTCGGCATCAGGGGACCTCTTCTGACCGCCCCAGTGCTTACGGGCAATCTGAGGCTCGCGAAGGCGTCCATTACCGTGCCCGAAAAGTTGCCGGCCTCGCTCTCCCAGATCAACATCAGACACAGGAACGCGCCGGCGGCCGTCACCGCCCAGTTCAAGGGCCGACAGCCGCAAGGTCCACGCAATAAATCCACCACCCTCGGCATCGACCTGCAACTCGACGCACCTTCGCAGATATTCGTTCGTGGCCGTGGCATCGATGCGGAACTCGGCGGCAGCATCACCGTTCGCGGCACCGCGGCCGATCCTATCGTCTCCGGCGGTTTCACCATGAGGCGTGGGCGGCTCACTATCCTCAGCCGCCGCCTGGATTTCACCAATACCAGCAAGATCACCTTTGGTGGCGACTTGACGCCTGCCCTCGACATGGAAGCCACATCTAGCGTGAACTCCACCACCATCACCGTCGATGTCACCGGTTTGGCCACTGATCCGAGGATCAGTTTCTCCTCTTCCCCTGCCCTGCCGCAGGACGAGGTGCTGGCGCAATTGATCTTCGGACAATCGATGTCGAGGCTCTCAGCCCTGCAGATCGCCCAGCTCGCCGATGCCGCAAGCCAGCTCGCCGGCGGCCGCTCGACCTCGTTGTTCGAAGGCCTGCGCAGCCATCTCGGCGTCGACGATCTCGACATCACGACCGACGCACGGGGCCAGGCGCAGGTGGGCGCCGGAAAATATCTGAACAAGCGCACCTATATCGAGCTGCAGCAGGGCGCTGCCAACAACACCAAGGCAATCATCAATTTCGACGTCGGGCGCGGCGTCAAGCTCAGGGGAGCAGCCGGTTCGAACGGCGCGGGCGAAGCCGGCATTGTCTACGAGCATGAGTATTGAGGCGATCACGCGACTTTCGCTCAAGCCAATACGCGGCCAGCTCGCCCCTCGATACGTCGCCGCTTTCGCTTGGGCTCAAGCGTCAAAGCACCTCAGAGTGAGGTGGAAAGAGTTTCGGGCGCCTGCAAAAGATCAGCCCTCACCCTGAGGTGGCCCGCAGGGCCCTCGAAGGGCGAGGGCGGGTGGTGTCTCCCCTGGAAAAGATGACTAAAATCCCATCTTGCTCGTCTTCAGCAAGATATTAGATTCAGTCGTGTTGATGCCGTTGATCAACCGGATACGGCGCAACGTTTCGTCAAAGGAGGCGAGGTCGCGGTCTTCCAGCTCAGCGATGAAATCCCATTTGCCGTTGGTGCTGTGCAGCGCCCTCACCTGAGGCAGGCCGCGAAGCTGATCGGCGACCTTGTCCGCCATCTTGCCGAGCACCTCGATCATGACGATGGCGCGCACGCCGGCGGAACGGGCTTCATGGCCGGTTCGGATGGTGAAGGCGGTGATGGTGCCGTTGTCGACCAGCCGTTCGATGCGGGCGGTCACCGTGGCGCGTGAGGCGCCGGTCGCCGCCGCAAGCGACGAGACGGACGTGCGGGCATTGTGGCGCAATGCGCTTAGGAGGTCACGATCGAGATCGTCCATGGACTTATCATTCTGCTAAATGGCACTATTCAATCTGTCGAAGACTAGTCGATTTTCGACAATTTTCCATCTTTTTGCTGTCATCTCCGCAGCTGATAATCGAGATCGACAGCCGATTTATGTCTTGAGTCTTTCCGAAAATCCTTTCGCATTTTTCAGGGTCATGCACTGATGGGAGCGCCGCTGATGAACGTAGAATCCACATCCATTACGCTGATCGGCGTACCGCTTGAGGAAGGTTCCGGCCGCCGCGGCGCCGGCATGGGCCCGACAGCCTTGCGCATCGCCGGCATCGAGACGATGCTGACCGAGCTCGACCACCGCGTCACGGACAGCGGCGACCTGCATCCGGCCGCCGCCGCCGATCTGCCGGACCATCCGAAGGCGCATAACCTGAAAATCGTCGGCGCGTTCACCCGCGCTCTCGAGGCCAAGGTCTATGAAGTCGCCTCCTCAGGCGGCTTCCCGCTGATCCTCGGCGGCGATCACAGCCTCTCCATGGGTAGCGTCTCCGGCATGGCGCGCCATGCGGCTGAGGTCGGCCGGCCGCTATTCGTACTCTGGCTGGACGCGCATTCGGACTTCAATTCTCCGACGACATCGCCCTCGGGCAATATTCACGGCATGCCCGTCGCCTTCTTCTGCGGCGAAGCGGAGATTGCGGACATCCTGCCGGCCGACCGGCCGCTGGTCGATCCGAAAAAGGTTTTCCAGGTCGGCATCCGCTCCGTCGATCCGCATGAACGCCAGGAAATCCGCGAGCACGGCGTCAACGTCTTCGATATGCGCTCCCTCGACGAACAGGGCGTGGCGGCCATCATGCGCCAAGTGCTCGACACGATCAGCGCCGCCAACGGCCTACTGCACGTCAGCTTCGATGTCGATTTTCTCGATCCGGATATCGCGCCGGGTGTCGGAACGACCGTACCGGGCGGCGCGACCTTCCGCGAAGCGCATCTCATCATGGAAATGCTGTCTGACAGCGGCCTCGTCTCGTCGCTCGATCTGGTCGAGCTCAATCCGTTCCTCGATGACCGCGGCAAGAGCGCCCGCGTCCTGGTCGAGATGGCGGCGAGCCTGTTCGGGCGGCGCATTTTCGATCGCCCGACAAGGGCCGCATAATTCTGGGGGGAAATGATCATGAGTGAACCAAACGATCTCATTGCGACCGAGCAGCGCCTCGGCGCCCACAATTACAAACCGCTCGACGTCGTGCTGACCCGCGGCGAAGGCGTCTATGTCTGGGACACCGACGGCAAGCGCTACCTCGATTGCCTGTCGGCCTATTCGGCGGTCAACCAGGGCCATTGCCACCCGAAGATCCGCGAAGCGATGATCGAGCAAGCCGGCAAGCTGACGCTGACCTCACGCGCCTTCCGCAACGACCAGCTCGCCTATCTCTACGAAGAGCTGGCGGCGCTGACCGGTTCGCACAAGATCCTACCGATGAACTCCGGCGCCGAGGCTGTCGAAACGGCGATCAAAGCCGTGCGCAAATGGGGCTATGAGGTGAAGGGCGTTCCCGAAAACCAGGCGGAGATCATCGTCTGCTCCAACAATTTCCATGGCAGGACGCTCAGCATCATCAGCTTCTCCACCGATCCGGATGCCCGCACCGGCTTCGGCCCCTATACCCCGGGTTTCCGCATCGTCCCCTTCGGCGATGCCGATGCTTTTGCCGCCGCAATCAATGGAAATACCGTCGCCGCGCTGATTGAGCCGATCCAGGGCGAGGCCGGCGTCATCATCCCCGCCCCCGGCTATTTCACCCGCGTGCGTGAGCTCTGCACGGCCAACAACGTCACCCTTATCCTCGATGAGATCCAGACCGGCCTCGGCCGCACCGGCAAGCTGCTCGCCGAAGAGCATGAGGGCATCGAGGCCGACGTGACGCTGATCGGCAAGGCTCTGTCGGGCGGCTTCTATCCGGTCTCCGCCGTGCTCTCCAATTCTGAAGTGCTCGGCGTCCTGAAGCCCGGCCAGCATGGCTCCACCTTTGGCGGCAATCCGCTTGCCTGCGCCGTCGCTCGCGCCGCGCTTCGCGTGCTGACCGAGGAAGGCATGATCGAGAACGCCGCCGTCATGGGCGATTATTTCCTCCAGGGCCTGCGCTCAATCCGCTCAAATATCGTCAAGGAGGTTCGCGGCCGTGGCCTGATGATGGCCGTCGAGCTGGTACCGGAAGCCGGCGGCGCGCGGCAATATTGCTACCAGCTCAAGGATCTAGGCCTGCTCGCCAAGGATACGCACGACCACACGATCCGCCTCGCCCCGCCGCTCGTCATCACCCACAATCAGGTCGACTGGGCGCTGGAACAGATCGACAAGGTTCTGGCCAAATAGGCCAGAACCCTCGAAGTGGTTAGAACCTGCCGAAATCTCTTCCACGGGTTTAGGTTTGAGCAACATTCTTGCGCTATCGTCACGACAGCGCGCCAGTTTTGGCGGCATGCGACAATGGGAAGAATGTTCATGGCCACGATCAATTCCACCAGCTTCAGCGGCGATACTTTGGAGATCATTGCCTTCCGGCTTCATGATCAGGAGTTCTGCGTCAAGACCACCACGATCCGCGAAATTCGCGGCTGGGCGCCGTCAACGCCGATCCCGCATGCACCGGCCGATGTCATCGGCGTCATGAACCTCCGCGGCTCAGTCATCCCAATCATCGATCTCGCTTACAAGCTTGGCATGAAGAGCACGGTCGCCAATGAACGCAGCGCCATCGTCGTCGCTGAAGTTCATAGCATGGTCATCGGCATGCTGGTCGACCGCGTCTCCGACATTCTGACGATTTCCTCGAGCCAGGTCCAGCCGGTCCCCGAAGTCACCGCTTCCTTCGATCGCGCCTATTGCGAAGGCATCATCGCCACCGAAAGCGGCATGATCTGCTTCCTGAACCTCGCCAAGATGTTCAAGGAAAACGAAGCGGAAGAACTCGCCGCTTAAGCGCCTGTTTTTCATTCCACTCTCCATGAATAAAACCGCCCGGTTTTCCGGGCGGTTTTATTCATGCAAGCAGCATGCCATGAATGGAGCCGACAGCCGTTTTCGCAGCGCCCAAGACAACCAAAGATTAAATTTTGGAATGGAATCTCCAACTATTCTATCTTTAATAGCATTAATGGACAGATTCCACCTGTCCATACCTGTCTCATTATAACTATCCGATATTAAGCCGGATCAGTCCTGCTTGACCGGCTCCGGCCTATGGATCAACGAGGCTGCCTCCAGCACCAGCGGATCCAATCCACTGTTTCCATTATCAATGATTTCGAAAAACTGCCGCCGCATGCGCGGCTCCCAGAATTTATTGATATGCGTCGCTACACCCTGCACCGCTTCACTGGCTGGCTGAGTCTTGAAAAAGGTGGCGATCTGGTTCGCCATATAGACGAGCTTGGTTGCGGTCTTGCCATGAGATGTGTCGTCAGGCGACATCGGCGATGCTCCCTGGTGTAATGCGCTGCGGATGGGTGAAAATCTCGAAATCGTCGCCACGTACCAGCGCTACCAGCGTCATGCCTGCCTCCTCGGCCGTGCGGATGGCGAGTGCCGTCGGCGCGGAAATGGCGATGAGGACGCAGCTGCCCAATATCGCCGCCTTCTGCACCATCTCGACGGACAAGCGGCTGGTAACCGCTACGACGCCCTCCGCGCCCCCGCGACCGGCGCGGATGACGGCGCCACAGAGCTTGTCCAGCGCATTGTGCCGCCCGACATCCTCGCGCACGGCCAGCAAACCTTTGCCCGGAATATAAAAGCCGGCGCCATGCACGGCCCGCGTCTCGCGGTTCAACAGCTGGGCATCAGTCAATAGAGCCACGGCTTTGACGATATCCTCATGCGCAACCGTCAGCGAAACGCCTGAAACATCCGGCACCTTGCGCACCGCTTGCTCGATCGATTCGATGCCGCAGAGACCGCAGCCGACAGGCCCGGCCATATGCCGCCGCCGGACACGCAACGCGTCGGCCGCGTCGTCGATCAGGGCGATCTGCACGTCGATCCCCCGCTCGTCCTCGACAGGCTCGATCGCCACGATCTGATCGATATCGGTGATGATGCCCTCGGTCAGACTGAACCCAACCGCAAAGTCTTCAATGTCGGCGGGCGTCCCCATCATGACCGCATGCGACGTGCCGCCATAAGAAAAAGCGATCGGCACTTCTTCCGGCACGATGCGCGTGCCCGAGCGTACCAGGCCGCTGCGGCGGGCAGTTTCGGAAACGGTGATGGTGGGGCTGAAGCGGGTCATGTGGCTGCGATACCGGCAATTTTTTGAGCACCACCATAGACTTTGGCGTTGGTGGAGAGTGCATGCCCCCCTCTGTCACTTCGCGACATCTCCCCCACAAGGGGGGAGATCGGTGGGAGAAAATCGCTCTCCGCTGCGACACCCACAGACAACGTTTCTGCGAGGATAATGTTCATCGTGTTGCGAGGAGAGCGCCACATGTTAACGATCTCCCCCCTTGTGGGAGAGATGTCGCGAAAGCGACAGAGGGGGGTATCTTTCCCCGAGCTCGGCCTCACTCCGCAGCCTCCATTTTCCCGGCAATCCGCCGAGACTGCCGTGACTGTTCGTCATAATCGATCTGCCATTGCGACGGGCCGTTGGACGGCGAGACCTGGACGGCCGTCACCTTGTATTCCGGGCAATTGGTTGCCCAGTCGGAATAGTCCGTCGTGATGACATTCGCTTGCGTGTCGGGATGATGGAAGGTCGTATAGACGACGCCAGGGGCAACGCGGTCGGTGATCAGCGCACGCAGCGTCGTATCGCCGGAGCGGCTGGCGAGCTTGATCCAATCTCCATCGCGGATGCCGCGCTGTTCGGCATCGTGAGGATGGATCTCCAGCCTATCCTCGTCATGCCAGACGACATTTTCCGTGCGGCGTGTCTGAGCGCCGACATTGTACTGGCTGAGGATACGCCCGGTGGTGAGCAGCAGCGGGAAGCGCGGGCCGGTGCGCTCATCGGTCGCAACATATTCGGTGCGGATGAACTTGCCCTTGCCGCGGACGAAACCATCGACATGCATGATTGGCGAGCCAAGCGGCGTCTTCTCATTGCAGGGCCACTGCACGGAGCCCATCTTTTCCAGATAGTTGTAGGAGACGAGAGCGAAGGTCGGCGTCGTTGCGGCAATCTCGTCCATGATTTCGGCCGGATGCATGTAGTTCCAGGCAAGACCCATGGCCTGCGCCATCTTCTGCGTCACTTCCCAATCGGCATAGCCGTTGCGCGGGCTCATCACCTTGCGCACGCGGTTGATGCGTCGCTCGGCATTGGTGAAGGTGCCGTCCTTTTCCAGGAAGGTCGAACCCGGCAGGAAGACGTGCGCGTAATTGGCCGTCTCGTTCAGGAAGAGATCGTGGACGACGACGCATTCCATGGCGGCAAGGCCGGCTGCGACATGTTTGGTGTCCGGATCGGACTGCAGAATATCCTCGCCCTGGATGTAGAGGCCCTTGAAGGTGCCGTCGACGGCGGCGTCGAGCATGTTCGGTATGCGCAGGCCCGGCTCCTTGTCGAGCTTGACACCCCAGAGCTTTTCGAAGATGTCGCGCGTGGCGTCGTCGGAGATGTGGCGATAGCCCGTCAGTTCATGCGGGAAGGAGCCCATATCGCAAGAGCCCTGCACATTGTTCTGGCCGCGCAGCGGATTCACGCCGACGCCCGGACGACCGATATTGCCCGTCGCCATGGCGAGGTTGGCGATTGCCATAACGGTGGTCGAGCCCTGGCTATGCTCGGTGACACCGAGGCCGTAATAGATCGCGCCATTGCCGCCCTTGGCATAGAGGCGGGCAGCACCGCGGACGAGATCGGCGGGAACGCCGGTGAACTTTTCGGTTTCCTCCGGGCTATGCTGTGGCTCGGCGACGAAGGCAGCCCAATCCTCGAATTCCGACCAGTCACAGCGCTCGCGGATGAACTTCTCATCGAACAGACCTTCGGTGACGATCACATGGGCGAGTGCCGTCAGCATGGCGACGTTGGTGCCCGGCTTAAGCGGCAAGTGATAGCTCGCCTCCACATGCGGCGTGCGCACCAGATCGATGCGGCGCGGATCAATGACAATCAGCTTGGCACCCTGCCGCAGACGCTTCTTCAGCCGTGACGCGAAGACCGGATGGCCGTCGGTCGGATTGGCGCCGATGATCACGACCACATCGGACTGTTCGACGCTGTCGAAATTCTGCGTGCCGGCCGAGGTCCCGAACGCCTGGCCGAGGCCATAGCCGGTCGGCGAATGGCAGACGCGAGCGCAAGTATCGACATTGTTGTTGCCGAAGCCGGCGCGCACCAGCTTTTGCACCAGGAATGTCTCCTCATTGGTGCAGCGCGACGAGGTGATACCGCCGACGGAATCGCGGCCATATTGATATTGGAGGCGCTTGAATTCGCTGGCGACATGGGCAAACGCCTCCTCCCACGTGACTTCGCGCCAGGGGTCGGTGATCTTCTCGCGGACCATCGGATTGAGGATGCGGTCCTTATGGGTCGAATAGCCATAGGCAAAGCGGCCCTTGACGCAGGAATGGCCGCGATTGGCCTGGCCATCCTTCCACGGCACCATACGCACCAGTTCCTCGCCGCGCATCTCTGCCTTGAAGGAGCAGCCGACACCGCAATAGGCGCAGGTGGTGACGACCGAATGCTCCGGCTGGCCGATCGATATCACCGATTTTTCGGTCAACGTCGCCGTCGGGCAAGCCTGCACGCAGGCGCCGCAGGAAACGCATTCGCTGTCTATGAAATTCTCGTGCATGCCCGCGGAGACGCGCGAGCCAAAACCGCGGCCCTCGATGGTCAGCGCGAAGGTGCCCTGCACCTCCTCACAGGCATTCACGCAACGGGAACAGACGATGCATTTGGACGGATCATAGGTGAAATAGGGATTGGACTCGTCCTTCGGCATCCATTTCAGATTGATCTCGCCATTGTTGCGCGCCGTAACGTGATTGTCGCCGTCATAGCCGTAGCGGACGTCGCGCAGACCGACAGCGCCCGCCATGTCCTGCAATTCGCAGTCGCCATTGGCGGCACAGGTCAGGCAGTCGAGCGGATGATCCGAGATATAAAGCTCCATCACGCCGCGGCGGATATCCTTCAACCGGCCGGTCTGTGTATGCACCACCATGCCCGGCGCTACCGGCGTCGTGCATGAAGCCGGCGTGCCTGCCCTTCCCTCGATCTCGACCAGACAGAGGCGGCAGGAGCCGAAGGCATCGATCATATCGGTGGCGCAAAGCTTCGGCACCATGATCCCGGCTTCTCTCGACGCGCGCATGACCGAGGTGCCTTCCGGCACGGTGATCTGCTGCCCGTCGATGGTCAAGGTCACCGTGCTTTCCGAGCGGGAGGCGGGCGTGCCGTAATCGATTTCGGAAACAAGAGACATCTGGTCTTTACTCCGCCGCTTCAATCAGGGGAACCGGAGAAAAATCCTCCGGGAAATGCGTCATCGCACTCATGACCGGATAGGGCGTGAACCCGCCGAGAGCGCAAAGCGAGCCGAATTTCATCGTGTTGCAGAGATCGGCAAGCAGCGCCCGGTTCTTTTCCGGCTCGATGCCGCGTGCGATCTTGTCTGCCGTCTCGACACCACGGATCGAGCCGATACGGCAGGGCGTGCACTTCCCGCAGCTTTCCACCGCGCAGAATTCCATGGCGAAACGCGCCTGCTTCAACATGTCCGCGGTATCGTCGAAGACCACAATGCCGGCATGGCCGATCAGCCCGTCCTTCGCCGCAAAGGCTTCATAGTCGAAAGGCGTATCGAAGAGCTTGCGTGGGAAATAAGCCCCAAGCGGCCCGCCGACCTGCACCGCCTTCACCGGCCTGCCAGTCCTCGTGCCGCCGCCGATCCTGTCGACGATATCGCCAAGCGACAGGCCGAAGGCGGTCTCATAGAGGCCGCCATGTTTGACGTTGCCCGCGATCTGGAGGGGAATGGTGCCGCGCGAACGGCCCATGCCGAAATCGCGGTAGAAGGCCGCGCCCTTGTCCATGATCACGGGGACGGAGGCGAGCGAAATGACGTTGTTGATGACGGTCGGACAGTCGAACAGGCCCTTATGCGCCGGCAGCGGCGGCTTGGCGCGCACAACACCGCGCTTGCCTTCCAGGCTGTTGAGCAGCGACGTCTCCTCGCCACAAACATAGGCGCCGGCACCGCTGCGGATTTCCATGTCGAAAGCCTTGCCGGAGCCAAGCACAGAGGCGCCGAGAATGCCGGCGGCTCTGGCGATCTCGACCGCTTCCGTCATCGCGGCAATCGCATGCGGATATTCCGAGCGCGTATAGACGAAGCCCTTGGTCGCGCCAGTCGCGAGGCCGGCAATCGCCATGCCCTCGATCAGCACGAAGGGATCGCCCTCCATGATCATGCGGTCGGCAAAGGTGCCGCTATCGCCCTCGTCGGCATTGCAGACGATGTATTTGCGGTCACCCGGCGCATCCAGCACCGTCTTCCATTTGATGCCCGTCGGAAAGCCCGCGCCGCCGCGACCGCGCAGGCCGGAGTCGCTCACTTCTTTCGCGATGTCTGCCGCCGCCATGCCGGCGGCACGACGCAGCCCCTTGAGGCCACCATGGGCCTCATAGTCCTCGAGTGAAAGAGGATCGATGATGCCGCAACGGGCGAAGGTAAGGCGGGTCTGTTCCTTGAGGAATGGGAGGTCTCCGACCTCCCCGAGACAGAGCGCGTGATCACCGCCGGTGATCAGCCCAGCATCGAACAGCGCGGCAGCGTCGTTGGCCTTCACCGGCCCGTAACCGATACGCCTGCCATCGACTTCGACCTCGACCAAAGGCTCCAGCCAGAACATGCCGCGCGAGCCGTTGCGCACAATCTGCGCATCAAGGCCGCGGTTCGCGATCTCCTGCGCGACGGCCTTCGCCACTTTCTCGGCGCCGAGGGAAAGAGCGGCAGCATCGCGGGGAATGTAAATCTTCACCGTCATCGGCGCGCCTCCATCACCAGCTCTTCGGCGGTCTCATCATCCAGCCGGCCATGGAGCTCTGCGTCCAGCATCGCCGACGGAGCGCAGGCGCAGAGGCCGAGGCAATAGACCGGCTCCAGCGTCACGCTGCCATCCGGTGTCGTCTGGTGGAAATCGATGCCGAGCAGCCGTTTGATACGCTCTGCCACTGCATCGCCGCCCATCGACTGACAGGCTTCGGCGCGACAGAGCTTCAGGACGTGGCGGCCTGCGGGATGATCGCGATAATCATGGTAGAAGGTCATGACGCCGTGCACTTCGGCGCGCGACAGGTTCAGGGCCTTGGCGATCAGTGGCAGCGTATCCTGCGGCACATAACCGAATTCCGCCTGGATCCCATGCAGGATCGGCAGGAGCGGACCTTCCATCGACTTCATGCTGTCGATGATGACGCCGGCGCGGGCTGCGATCTCGCCCGAGCCAAGATGCAAACTCATAAGCAGCCTCCCAGGCTTCTCCTCCGCAAACACGCGTCAATGCATGTTCACCCGGCAAAAATCGCAGGGAAGAACCGGGGGATCAATAATGCAGTCCCGTCGCCCGATAGAAAATTTCTATCGATCTTTATCGCCTTCTGCGAGTAATCTCGCTTCATGCAACAATGCCGATACAAGCGGCGTAAAGGGTTCGCGGTGCGTGGCCACTAGGCCGACGAGATGCTCGGCAACCGGCTCGGTGATCGGAATCTTGTGAATATCGGCGGGAAAGCCGAAGGAATCGGCGACATTCTTCGGCATGATGCTCGCCCAGCGCCCGGTCAGGACATGGGAGAACAACACGATCATCGAGTTGGATTCCAGCGTCGGCTCCACCGTCGCGCCGGCTTCGGAGAGATGCCGGTTGATGATCCGGCGGTTCTGCATGTCGGCCGTCAATAGGCAAAGCCGAAGATTACCCACTTCCTTCCAGGTCACGCTTGCGCGCTCCGACAGCGGGCTGCCGGCCGCCGTGATCAGATGATAGCGCTCGGCATAAAGCGGGACGCTGGTGACGCGGCCTAGCGGCTCGTTCTCCAGATAGGTGATGCCGGCGTCGATCTCGAGATTTTCAAGCAGGCTGAGCACCTGCAGCGAATTGCGCGAGGTGATGGAGAAGGTGACGTCGGGATGCCGCTCCTGAAACGGCGCGGTGATCTTCGGCACCATGGCGAGCGCCGTCGGAATGGCGGCAATCCGGATATGGCCGGCAAGCCCCTTGCGCGCCGCCCGCATTTCCTCGCGCATGGTCCTGGTATCGCCGACGATGCGCCGCGCCCATTCCAGCACACGCTGACCCTCCGGCGTCAGCCCCTGAAAGCGCGAGCCGCGGCTGACGAGCATGACGCCGAGCTGATCCTCCAGCTGCCTGATCGCCGCCGACAAAGTCGGCTGCGTCACCCCGCATTCTTCGGCGGCACGGCCGAAATGCTTCTGGTTGGCAAGCGCGATGAAGAATTCCAGCTTGTCGATCATTTAACTCTCCTAAATGAGACAGTTAAATCGGCAGGAGCAGGAGCGCAACATTGGAAAAGCCGCAACATCCATCCATCGCAAATCGCCGCCAAAGCAATTTGGATGGCAACTTTGCGCCAGTAGCAGTCATGGCGTTCGCCTTGAAAGGACTCTAATCGCAGATACTTTCAAGTACCGTTGGATGCCAAGGTCCGCATCGCGCCACCAAGATGAGACGGCTGGATGTGCCGGCGCATTTCTCTGCGAGAACCTCTAGGCAGCCCTTCGCACGCGTGGCCTACGATCACACCACGGAAAGGAAGCAAACGATGGCTCACAGTTTTCAAGATATCGGCGTTGCCAAGCAGATTGGGAATTATAGCGATGCGACTATAGTCGATGCCGGTATGCGGTGGCTTATCACCTCCGGCACGCCCGGCCTTCCTATCGACGGATCCACGTTGCCGAGCACAACTGAGGCACAGGCTGACTTGGCGTGGCGTCACATCTTAACGATGTTGGCAAACGCTGGCATGGATGTCGCTGATATCGTCAAAGTCACACAATATTTGACGCGTGCTGAAGACATAAAGGCATATGCTGACGTCCGCAGGAAATACTTGGGCGACGCGCGCCCTGCCTCCATGCTGTTAGTCATCCCCCAATTGGTCTGGCCCAATCTACTGGTGGAAATCGAGGTTATTGCCGCGAAAGCCGCTTAGGCCGACTGCGAAAGCTCCTACCCTTCCGCTTCGCGCCAACAGCGGTCGTCGCGCACCCGCGAAAGTCCCTGCTTCCGACCGGCGTCCCTGCCCTGTCGAAGACTTGTTCGGCCAGCCAGTGCTGAAGCGCCGAGTTGCTCTTTGCGCCTGGGCGGGCGGTCTTCTGCGACATGTTGACGATGAACTCGGTCTTGGCTTCGAACGCTGCCTGGGCGAAATTCGTGGGTCGCCTGCACCAGACCAGGCCGTATCGGGTAGACGAAATAAGCCTGCTTGATCCCATGGAACGCGCTCTGGACCGACCGGAAGTCGAGCAGGTCGCCGACAAAGACTTCGGCGCCTAGCGATTGGAGGTGGCGGGATCGGTCGTCTTCGTTGCGGACCAGGGCGCGGACAGGAGGGCCTATTTGCATGACAGTTTTCGCGGTAACGCTACCCGTGGCACCGGCGGTGCCACCGATAAGGATGGGGTGTAAGTCATATCGACGGCGCCTCCTACGCTTATTTGCTCTGGATCAGCCGTGCCAGCGGGGCGAGCGGGCCGACGGGTATCAGGTCGAACGTCATGAAGCCGCCCTCGGTCAGCGGAAGCTTGTCCACCGCCGACCTGGCATCTTCGACCGATTCGACGCTCATGAGAAAGATCACTCCGACCCGGTCCTGGCGAAACCAGAACTGCTCGATCTTGCCGTCCAGATAGAGTCGGAGGGTATCCGGAACCTCCTTCGGCATGATCTGCTGCTGCTGTTCCGGCGTGGGCGGATTGGTGATCGATCCGATTGCGAATACTTTCATGGTGGTTTCCTTTTGGATGCTGTGATTTCCGACGAGGGTGAATCTAGCGGGCGCCTCCTAAACTTGGTATCGTCGTAAATGCCAACTTTGAGGTCATTTACGCCATGCATATTTCAGTGCTCGCTCTGGAAGGCGTCTTCGACACGGGGCTCACCGTGACGCTCGACGCATTCAGGATTGCAAATAACCTTTCCGGTCGATTGACCGGCGGAACCCCTCATTTCGACGTTTCGATCGTCGGCGTGCGCCGGAAGGTCCGGTCCGGCCAAGGGCTGGCGATCCCCGTGCAGGCCGTGACGCCTGAGCTGAAGCCGGACTGGGTGATCGTTCCGGCACTGAGTACCGGCACGCCGGAACAATTGGTCCCGGCTCTGGAACGGCCGGATATGAAGCAGCTCAGGGCGCAGTTGCTGAAATGGAATGCGGACGGCGCGCAGATCGCCGCGTCCTGCATTGGGACGTTCTTTCTGGCGGAAGCCGGACTTCTCGATCATCGCGAGGCGACGACGACCTGGTGGCTCGCGCCGCTGTTCCGGCAACGCTACCCGAATGTCCGGCTGGACGAGTCACGTATGCTCGTGCCGACCGACATAGGCGTCACAGCCGGCGCAGCGATGGGGCATCTCGACCTTGCTCTCTGGCTGATACGCAAGGCGAGCCCGGAACTGGCGACCGTCGTCTCACGCTATTTGCTCGCCGATATCCGCACCTTGCAAGCGCCCTACATCATCCCCAACCATCTGGCGCAGGCAGATCCCCTCGTCCTGCGCTTCGAACGCTGGGCGCGGGATCATCTCAAGGCCGGGTTCTCTCTGCAGGAAGCCGCGAGCGCGCTGGCAACGAGCGCACGCACGTTGCAACGTCGTTGCGAAGCAGTGCTCGGCAAATCGCCGCTTTCCTATTTCCAGGATTTGCGTGTTGAACACGCGCAATCCCTTCTCCACGGCAGCGGCCTTGACCTCGACGCTATTGCGGCCGAGGTCGGCTACGCCGACGGAGCAACATTAAGAACGCTCTTGCGCCAGCGCTTGGGACGGGGAGTGCGCGATCTTCGAGCGGAGCTGCGCTGAGGGCAGCCCCGTTGTGGCGATAGGATTGTTTCAAGGCTGTCCGCCTAGCGCCCCAGAAAAACTTAGTGACCCGCTTCACCGCAAACAGAAGGGTGCTCGACGAAAACGCGAGGGATAAACGGTATCGCACTCTCTTCGAAAGAGATTGCATTACTTGCGCGGGCGGCTTTTTCCAGAAGCTTCGCAAATTCGCTCAACGAAACCCGATCGGCACGAAGCATCTGCCGGATCATCGGATCTCGCAAAACTTCCGACATCGTCATTTCCCTGTGATACACGAGCCTATCCTCCTTATTATCTTATGCTAGGAGTATTAGCGCCATTGCATAACACTGTCGTGTCAAGCAATTGACGATACGATGATGAATTGAAGGCCAAAACGAGGCTTCAGAAATTTCCGGACCTCCGTCAGACCAAAAAGGCCCGGCTGGGAGTACCGGGCCTTTTCAACGATCCTGGGACTGGACCTTTTGGAACGACGGGATCGGAATCCCGGCATTCCGTCAGCATAGAGGCGACTTCAGCTGTCCACGCAAAAAGCGCGTACTCAGTCAGTCGCCTTAGTGGTTTTTATTCGGCCCTTTTCCTGTTGCGAAGACGCAGGTCTTCACCTTGCAGTTCGGGTCGTCTTTGGTCGGAACGCTGACAGTTCCCATCGCGCCTTGCCCGATGCATGCCGTCGAATTCGTGACATACCGATCGTACATCATCATGTCCGGGTGCGCGTGCGAGGGATGTCGCAACACCACCATGCCATCTTTGGCCATCTCGTCATGAACGGCTGAACAGGTGAGCGATTGGGAGTCGTGCCTGGACATCGCTACGGCGTTTGTGGAAAACAATCCAATTGCCGCGAGTAAAATGATCTTCTTCATGGGGTTTCCTTTATTCAATCCTCCGACATCGCTATCGGAGGAACCCCATAATTAAGCCTTCTGTGACATAGTCTTTGTGACAATAAGCTAACTTTACTGTCCGCATTTGGTGAAATGACTGTTCGCATTTCAGAATAAATGGAAAGTCGGTCACAGCCCGCAGATACCGGTCTCGCCAGCCTCGCAGGGGCCCTCGTCTTGATCTGCAAGGTCGAGAGGATAGCCGTGATTGGCAGAAGGCCGGCAAAATTCATGTCCCGTTTATGACGGACGTCAGCCACTCGACCAGCCTGACCTGTGACGATCAGCAATTGGCCTTGCAGAAGACTTCCTGCAACGAATTGACCACGGTACAGATTTCGGTACTGGCGACGGCATAATAGACGAGCCGGCCCTCACGGCGCGTATCGACCAGCTTCTCCAGCCGCAACCGCGCCAGATGCTGCGAAACCACTGCTTGCTGCAGACCGAGAAGCTCCTCGATCTCCGTCACGGTCTTTTCGCGCTTGGCCAGCATGAAGAGAATGGCCAGGCGTGTCTCATGCGACAGAGCCTTCAACAGGATACTAGCCCTTTGAGCCTTCGCACTCAGTTCCTCAACATTATGCTCGGCAGCACCGTCAAGCGGTGAACACAGCGACATATGACAGCCTCTGGCGATAACTCACATAGAGATATGCCTATAATATTATGGGTCCAGAAGCTGGTTCAAAAAATCGCAGAACACCAAAAAAGGTCCAAATTATCAGCAGATAAGCTGTCCGCCATTGATTTCGATCACCTGTCCGGTGATGTAGCCGGAGAGCGTGGGCGCGGCGAGGAAGAGATAGGCGGGCGCGCAATCCTCCGGCGTGCCCAGACGCTGCAGCGGGATAGAACGGCGCGTCTGTTCAAGCTTTTCCCTCGACGAATAACGCTCGTGGAAGTCCGTGGCGATAGTTCCCGGCGACACGCAATTCACCCGGATACCCTCAGGCGCCAGCTCGCGCGCCAGAGCCTTCGAATAGGTGGCGACAAAGGCCTTCGAGGCGGAATAGATCGCCGATCCCGGGCTGCCGCCGGTCAGAGCCGAAATCGAGACCGTGTTGACGATCGCCGCCTGGCCCGCCGCCCGAAGCATCGGCAACAGCGCCCTTGTCACCTCGACCACCGAGGTCTGGTTGAGCTGAACGATCCGGTCATACCATTCGTCGGTCAGTTCGCCGGCCGGAAAGCGGCCGACCATGGTACCGGCATTGTTCACCAGCACATCGATGCGATCGAACGCATCGGCAGCGGCGAGAGCAAAGTCCCTCGTGCCGTTCTCGCTCGTAAAATCAGCGGGAACGAGAAAGGCGCGGCGATCGAGCTCGGCCTCCATCAGAAAATCGGGCAACTCGCGGCCGGCATCGCGGCCGACGTGGACAAGAACACGCGCGCTGCAATCAAGAAACTGCCGCGCCACCTCCAGCCCGATGCCGCGGCCGGCGCCGGTGATCACGACATTGCGATTTTCGAATAGCTTCGGATGAAACACGATGACCTCCCCAAGTCGCAGATTCCGCGCACCGGCAATTGCGGAATTTTCACTTTATCATATGATGAGAGAAAAACGAAAGAAAGGGAGCGTCGACAATGTTCCTATCCGGGCGCCAGACCGAGATTCTGGAAATCGCCAAGGCTGAGGGCCGTGTGCTGGTGGAGGAACTGGCGCTCCGCTTTTCCGTCACGCCGCAAACCATCCGCAAGGATCTGAACGACCTCTGCGACGGCCGCGTTTTATCGCGTGTGCACGGCGGCGCGATCTTTCCGGGCGGTACCGAAAACGTCAAATACGAAGCGCGCCGCTCCATCGCAGCCCCCGAGAAACAGGCGATCGGCCGCGCCGCTGCCGGCCTGATCCCCAACAATACCTCCCTCTTCATCAACATCGGCACGACGACCGAAGCGGTCGGCGAGGCCCTTCTCGGCCACCACGAATTGATGGTCATTACCAATAATATCAACGTCGCCAATAAGTTGCGCATCTTCCCGTCGATCGAGGTCGTCATCGCCGGCGGTGTCGTGCGCGGCTCGGACGGCGGCATCGTCGGGGAGGCGGCGGTCGACTTCATCAAGCAATTCAAGGTGGACTACGCCGTGATCGGCACCTCGGCCGTCGATGCCGACGGCGCGCTTCTGGATTTCGATTTCCGCGAAGTGAAAGTGGCGCAGGCGATCATTGCCAATGCTCGCCATGTCATCCTTGTGGCCGACAGCACCAAGTTCGAACGCACAGCGCCGGTGCGCATCGGCCATCTCTCGCAAGTCCATACCTTCGTCACCGACGAATGCCGCGTCGAGTCCGTTCGCGCCACGGCAGCGGAGCACGGCGTTCGTTTGGTGGAAACCTCGCGTCGGCAGAATTGATCATCTCATAGCTTTCGTCACGAAACGTTCGTTTGACATTCGTATTGATTTCACTTTAGATGAATTGATTTTCGAATTTTTCCATTTTTAAACGATAGCAGTCCTTTTCGGAGGGGCGTGCGTGAGCGAGCAGATCTACGATATCTTCGTTATCGGTGGCGGCATCAACGGCTGTGGCATAGCCCGTGACGCCGCCGGACGCGGCTACAAGGTCGCGCTTGCCGAAATGAATGATTTTGCTTCCGGCACCTCTTCCGGCGCCACCAAGCTCATCCATGGCGGCCTGCGCTACCTCGAACATTACGAATTCCGCCTTGTGCGCGAGTCGCTGATGGAGCGCGAAGTGCTGTGGGCGATGGCGCCGCACATCATCTGGCCGCTGCGTTTCGTCCTGCCTTACCACAGAGGCGGCATCCGCCCGGCCTGGCTCATCCGCCTCGGCCTCTTCCTCTACGATCACCTCGGCGGCCGCAAGCTGCTGCCGCCGACCGCGATGCTGAACATGAAGACGGATCCGGCGGGACGACCGTTGAAGTCGCTGTTCAGCAAGGCCTTCGAATATTCCGACGGCTGGGTGGACGACGCGCGCATGGTCGTGCTCAACGCCCGGGACGCTGCCGATCGCGGCGCCACCATCATGCCGCGAACCAAGGTGATTTCCGCCCGTCGCGAAGGCGACACCTGGACGATCGAAACACAGGACACCATCACCGGCGGGAAGCGCGCGTTCCGTTCGCGCATGCTGGTCAACGCCGCCGGCCCCTGGGTCGACCATGTTCTGTCCGACGCGTTCGGCAAGAACCAGGTGCACAATGTTCGCCTGGTGCAGGGCAGCCACATTGTCGTCCGCAAGAAATTCGATGATCCACGCGCCTATTTCTTCCAGAATCCGGATAATCGCATCATCTTCGCCATCCCCTACGAACAGGATTTCACCCTGATCGGCACGACGGACCGCGACTACAAAGATGACCCGAAGGATGTGAAGATTTCCGACGAGGAAACCACCTATCTCTGCAATGCCGCCAGCGAATATTTCAAGGAACCCGTCCGGCGCGAGGACATCGTCTGGACCTATTCCGCCGTACGTCCGCTCTATGACGATGGCGCCTCAAAGGCGCAGGAAGCAACGCGCGATTATGTGCTGAAAGTCGAGGGCGCGGAGGGGCAGGCGCCGTTACTCAACGTCTTCGGCGGCAAACTCACCACCTATCGTCGCCTAAGCGAACATGCGCTAGAAAAGATCGGCGAGGTCATCGGCCTCAAGGGCACGCCGTGGACGGCCAAGAGCTCCCTTCCCGGCGGCGATTTCCCGGTTCGCGGATATGAGTCCCAGGTTGCCAAGCTGAAGGGGCGCTATCCTTTCCTCGCCGACCCGCACGCACGCAGACTCGTGCGCCGCTATGGCACTCGCGCCGCCATGATCCTTGGAGAGGCGAAGTCCACGGCCGATCTCGGCCGCAGCTTTGGCAGTGATCTCTACGAAGCGGAAGTCCAGTATCTCATGACACATGAATGGGCCTATACCGCGGCCGACGTCCTTTGGCGCCGTTCGAAAAAGGGCCTCTATCTCTCGAAGGACGAAGCTGCCGCGCTGGATGACTATATGGCCGGCACCCGCGTTCATGCTTGAGCAGATGCGCGAGGTCCAGCCGGGTTCCTCGCGAGCGCGGCTGGCGCGGACCAACGGAAGTCATTAAAAGAGGCCGTCGCCCCGATTTACTGATAGGTTCGCCTGCATGACCGACTCTGGCGCGGTAATCGACTGGCTTCTCGGCTCCGACCCATCGATCCGATGGCAGGTGATGCGCGACCTGCTCGACGCCTCGGAAGCGGAATGGATGGCGGAGCGAGCCAAAGTGGAGACCGAGGGCTGGGGCGCCAGACTTCTTTCCTATCAGGACGAAGACGGTCAGTGGGCAGGCGGCGCCTTCCTGCCACGCAATTTCAATTCTCGAGAATGGCATGAACACGGTCAGCCGTGGACGGCCACCAGCTTTTCCCTGTCGCAGTTGCGGGAGTTTGGCCTCGATCCATCGTCGGAGCGGGCAAGACGAACTGTCGAATTGATCGGCGCAAGCTCAAGATGGGATGAAGGCGGTCAGCCCTACTGGCAGGGCGAAGTCGAGGAGTGCATCAACGGCCGGACCGTTGCCGACGGTGCCTATTTCGGGGTCGACGTCTCATCCATTGTTAACAGGCTCGTCGGCGAGCGTCTCGAAGACGGCGGGTGGAATTGCGAGAGGATCAACGGCTCGGTCCGCTCGTCCTTCGCGAGCACGATCAATGTACTGGAAGGACTGCTGGAATTTGAGAGGGCGACCGGGGGCACACCTCAATCTCGAGAGGCGCGCAGGTCGGGCGAAGAATATATCCTGGAACGGAACCTCTTTCGCCGTCTCGGCACCGGCGAGCCCGCAGACGAGCGCTTTCTGCGCTTCGTGCACCCAAACCGCTGGCGCTACGACATGCTGCGCGCCCTCGATTATTTCCGCTCCGCCGCGCTACTGACTGGCGCCGCCCCGGATCCGCGCCTTGGCGAGGCGATCGAACATGTTCGTTTGAGACGCCTCGAAGACGGCACCTGGCCGCTCGACTGGAGCCCGACGGGGCGAGTGTGGTTTGAGATCGACGACGGACAAGGTAGGCCTTCGCAATGGATCACCCTGCGAGCGATGCGGGTGCTCAAATGGTGGGAGAGTTGGTACCGAACGGCGTAGTGCTGTCAGGTCCGGCGGCTAGAATGGTTCTTCTCTTTTCGGAATCGGCATAGGATACCTAGATCCGAGGCGCGTCTCCGAGAAGATGGGCACGGGCAGTGAGCGTTCTTCCATGAGGAGCGTGTCGAGACGCGCTACGATCCCCTCCCCCGCCATGACGGAAAGCGGCACCGAGCAGCCGCGACAATTGCCGCGGCGCGGACACTCGTCCGGCATGCCGGCCCCGCCGTTCGGTTTGCACATGGTTCTTCTCCGGAAATTCTGGGCGCTGCCGCGGGCGGAGCCTCGATCCTTCGCCCGCGGTGACCTTCTCAGGCCGCCAGCTTCAGCGCGCCGGCAAGCTGGGCGAAGTCGATGGCCGAAAGGCCCGGACGGACGGCGAAATCGATGACCGCCTGGAAGATTTCCGGCGGCGCGTCCTTCTTCATGGCACCCAGGAGCGCCGCACGCTCCGCCGGATTGATCGCCGGGATCATGACACGCATGAAGGCCATGCTCTTTTCCGGCGGCAAGGAGGCGATGATGTCCATCTCGATGCCGAGAATTTCATTGTCGGTGAAACTGCGCCACAGCAGCGGACCGGTCACCGTCTCCTCCTCGTGCATATGCGCGAAGTCGTCGGCGATATAGGCGGCGAAAGCCAGATAGAGCTTGCGGCCACAGGCGGGCTTGTGCAGCGGCCAGGCCTTTTCCCAGGCCGCAATCAGTTCTTCCAGCTCGCGGAAGGCGGTGCGGTGGTCGTCGTGCTGGTCGTCCAGCGTGACGGTCGAGACGCCCTTGGCGGCGAGCGCCACGTGGATGTGGTCATCCTCATGATTGACGTGGGATGCGGCGAGCATCAGGTAATTGCGCAGGTCGTCGATCAGGAAGACTGTCTCCTCGGCGTTCTGGAAATCGGCTGTGCCGAGACGTCCGAGCAGGTCGCAGCCGGCCTTGCGCAGGCCTTTGTGTATCGCGCCGTAGATGTCGTAACGACCGTTGAGATCGGGAATGCTGGTAAGCGAGAATTCGTGGCTCATAATGGTTTTCCTCTCGTTGGCCGGCGCCTATTCCTGTGCGCCGGGCTGATAGCCGAGAGATAGCCAAGGTCTTTCCGAGGCGCTTCCTAAAATCATCCTAAGCGATGGCGACGATTGCTAAGAATATCCTAACTAATTATCATCGCCGCATTTCAGGGGGAAAAGTATTGCTGGGGCCGGAACTCGCGGAATTCATAGAAAGTCCCGTCATGATGCTGTTCGCGACGCGCGACGAGGCCGGCCGACCGATGATTGGCCGCGGTTCCGGCGTGCGCTTCGGCCGGCAGAGCGGGCATCTGCACTTTCTCGCCTCCCGCTGCCAATGGCCGAAGGCTGTGGGCGAGGCGCGGGCCGGCCGGCCGATTGCCACGACCTATGTACGGGCCGCCGACTACAAGGCCTGCCAGATCAAAGGCCGGGTCCTCGAGGCGGGGCCGGCGGATGCCGCTTGCCGGGCACTGGGCCAGGCCTATGTCGCAGAACAGCTCGCGCGGATGCTGGCGCTCGGGGTCACCCGAATGCAACTCTCCAGCACGCTCTCGGACCAGGAACTCGTCTGCCTGACGATCGAGCCGCAGGAGGTCTTCGAGCAGACGCCCGGGCCGGGTGCCGGACGCAGGCTGATACCGGAAACCGTAGCATGATCCCGCTCGAAAGGCTGCGTGACAGCTTCGAGGGCGTCATTCCCTCCATCATCGCGACGACCGATGCGGACGGAATGCCCAATATCTCCTATCTCTCGCACGTGCATTACGTCGACGAGACGCATGTTGCGCTCTCCAACCAGTTTTTCTCCAAGACCGCCACCAATGTGGCACGCAACGGGCTGGCGACGGTAATGGTGGTCGACGGCTATAGCGGCCAGCAGCACGTGCTCGACCTGGTGTTCGAGCGCTCCGAGATGGAAGGCGAGATCTTCGAGCGGGTGGCGATTCATCTGGCGATCCTGGAAAGCCGCATGACCGGGATCATGAAGCTGCGCGCCGTCGACATCTACCGGGTGGAGGATTGCCAGGCCGTGCCGGCCGCCAATCCGCTGGTCGAGCCGGAGCCGCTCGTGCTGCCCGAGCTGATGGGCAAGGTGGCAAGGCTGACGGCGCGGATGTCGGACTGCAGCGATCCGGAAGCGCTGCTCGATGTGACGCTTGAGGGCCTCGGCGAGTGCTTTGGCTACCACCATTCCATGGTGCTGGTGCCGGACGGCGAACGCGGCGGGCTGACGACGATCGCCAGCCGCGGCTACGACCAGTTCGGCTTCGGCGCGGAGGTTCCGCCCGGGCGCGGCATTATCGGCGTTGCGGCCGAGCGGCGGCGCAATGTGCGGATCACCGACTTGAGTCGCGGCCAGCGCTACATCCAGGCGGTGCGGGCCATGGCGGGCGTCGAGGATGCGACGCCGATCCCGCTTCCGGCGCTCGACAAGCCGCTCAGTCAGACCGCGCTGCCGCTTGTCTCGCGCGGAAGGCTCGTCGGCGTACTGTTCTCGGAATCGACGGAGCGGTTCACCTTTCGCCATCGCGACGAGGAGGCGCTGACAGTGATCGCAGCACATCTGGCCACCGCGCTCTCATTTCTTTCCGAGGAACGCGAGCGGACGGAGACGGGCCGGCGCGAGAAGGCGGAGAGGTCGGCCGACGAGGCCGGAAGCGTGCCCGCCGGTCGGCGCATCGCCGTGCGTTTCTATCCGCGCGACGGCTCGCTGTTCGTCGACGATGACTATCTCATCCGCGGCGTCCCGGGGCGGCTGCTTCTGCACTTTCTCGAAGACTATGCGCGCACCGGCAAGCAGGACTTTCTGAACCGTGAGATCCGCCGAGACCGGCGCCTGCAATTGCCGGACTTCAAGGACAATCTGGAGACCCGGCTGATCTTGCTGCGCCGGCGGCTGGAGGAAAAGGCAGGCCCGATCATGCTCGAGCGCGCCGACCGCGGCCGTCTGCGGCTCACCCTTGCCGGCCGTCCGGAGATTGAGGTGGTGGAAGACTGACCGCAACGGGTTTGGCTCGGGCGCCTTTTGCATTCGCCGGTACCTGAACATTTGCCGTTGCGTTGTCATAAAACCGGTGCTAGCTTCCGCGCCGTTCACAGGGGAGCTCCGTAAAGCCGGGGCTGAGATGTGAGGCGCCATGCCTCCGGACCCTTCAAAGCTGATCTGGGTAATGCCAGCGGAGCGAGGTTAAAATGTTCTCAGGCGCGCAAGTATCCCTGTATCCCATGTCCGGCAATTTCGCCGGCATCATCCTCGAAGCCATCAAGGGCCTCGACCCCTATCGTGATGCGCTTCGCATCGAAACCGACGATATTTCCACCCTTCTGGTTGGCCCGCCTGATGTGCTCTTCGCGGCCATGCGCGATCTCTTCGTCTTTGCCGCACGATCCGGCGAACATTGCGTGCTCTCGGCGGCCGTCTCGCGTGGCTGCCCCGGCGAACCGGACGATCCGATCTGCGGCGTCAACCTCGGGGACGGCGTCAAGGCGCCGCTTGCCGAGCGTATCGATGCGGCGCTCACCGCCGTTGCCGAAACGCCGGTTACCAATCAACCGTCGGCTGCCCAATTCTCGCTCTATGTCATGGGCACCGGCGACCATATGGACGAGATCTATGGCTGCATCGACTTCCTGAAACGGTCGGGCACCTTCGATAAGGCCAAGAACTTCTCCACCAAGCTGCGGGGCGACGCTGGCGCTATCTTCGCCACTCTGCAGCAGGCCTTCGTCAATTTCGGTCCGCCCGAAGGCCACGTCACCCTGGACATCACGGTATCCGCAAACAGCCCGACCAAAGCCTGATCAGAGCTTATCGGCCATGTCACGACGTCTGTCCGCTTTTGCGCCATCTGCGCTTCCCGCTGCCATTATCGGCGCCTTGCCCGCGATTGCCGCTGCTGTGGGTTTCCTCGCCCTCTGGGAATTCTACGCCGATTTCTCCGGCATCCGCCCGTCCATCCTGCCGTCGCCCTCGCGCGTCCTGATGCAAGGCTGGATTAACCGGCAGGCGCTCATCGACAATACATGGCCGACGCTCAGCGCCACACTCGCAGGCTTTGGCTGCTCGCTTGCCGTCGCCTTCATCTTCTCGGTGCTGATGGATTTTGCCCGGCCGGTGCGCCGTGCGCTGTTTCCGCTTTTCGTCATCAGCCAGACCTTGCCACTGGTGGCGATTGCGCCGCTGGTCGTGCTCTGGTTCGGCTTCGGCCTAGTGCCGAAGATCCTGCTCGTCGCCCTCGTCACCTTCTTCCCGATGCTGGTGGCGCTGCTGCAGGGCTATGAGGCGACGGATAAGGATATCCACGAGCTGCTGATCTCGATGAAGGCCTCGCGTTGGCGGATCTTCTTCCTGGCCCGCCTGCCTTCGGCTCTGCCATATTTCTTCGCAGGCCTGAGGATCGCGATCACCTATGCCGTCGTCGGCGCGATCTTCGCAGAATATGCCGGCGCCGCCAAAGGGCTGGGCATCTACATCCTCAACGCCAAGAACAATTTTCGCCCCGATCTCGTGCTCGCCGCCGTCTTCGTCAGCGCTGGCCTGACGCTCGCACTTTTTGCGATCACCGTTCTGCTCGGCCACCTGACGATGCCCTGGCGCCATAGCGAAAGGCCGACATCGTCATGACCCTACAAGCAATGGCCTTACAGCCAATGATTACGCATAGGTTGGAATTCCGCGGGATTTCCAAATCCTTCGGCGCCATGACCGTGTTGGACGACATCTCGCTCACCGTAAACGACGGCGAATTCGTCACCATCGTCGGTCCCTCCGGCGCCGGCAAATCCACCATCCTGCGGCTCTTGACCGGCACCGAAAAGGCGAGCGGTGGCGAGATAGTCTTCGATCGCCAGCCGCTCTCGGAAAGTGCAGCCACTTTCGCTTTCATGCCGCAGCGCGACGCGCTGATGCCCTGGAGCCGGATCATCGACAATGCCACGCTCGGCCTTCGCGTCCAGGGCATGGACCGGAGGACGGCGCGGGCGATGGTCGAACCGCTCTTCGAGCCCTTCGGCCTTGCCGGGTTCGAAAACCACTATCCGTCTCAGCTTTCCGGCGGCATGCGCCAGCGCGTCGCTTTGCTGCGCACCGTTGTGCAGAAGCATGACATGCTGCTCCTCGACGAGCCCTTTGGCGCACTCGATGCGCTGACGCGCACACAGATGCAGGAATGGCTGCAGACCATGTGGGCTGATCATCGCTGGACGGCGCTCTTGATCACCCATGACGTCCGAGAGGCCGTGTTCCTCTCAGACCGCATCTATGTGCTTTCGCCGCGCCCGGCGCGGATCATCCGCGAAATTCGCGTGCCGCTACCGCGCCCGCGCAAGCTCGCCGATCTTGCCGACGCCTCCGTCCGCGATATCGAGGCCGACATTCTCGAAACCTTGCTTCATCGACCCTCTTGAAGGAGACCGCCATGCCGCTTCTCACGCGCCGCCAGGCTCTTGCCCTGACGCTTGCCTCCGCCACCCTGCCGCTCGCCCGCACCGCCTTTGCGGCCGCCGAGCCGGCCCAGGTGAAGATAGCCCTCGACTGGACGCCGAACACCAACCACATCGGCCTCTATGTCGCCCAGGCGAAGAATTTCTACAAGGATGCCGGGCTCGACGTGCAGATCCTGCCCTATACCGACACCGATGCCGGCACGCTGGTTGCCAATGGCGTCGCCGATTTCGGCATCACCGGGCCGATCGGAGTCTTTACCCAACGCGCCGCGGGTGCCGACATCAAGAGCGTCTATGCCATAGTGCAGACCGAGACCGGCCGCGTCATCTTCAACGACAGCCGCAAGGACATCCAGCGCCCGAAAGATCTCGACGGCAAGACCTATGGCGGTTTCGGCAGCGCTTGGGAAAATGCCCTGATCTCCGCCATCATCCGCAATGACGGCGGAGAGGGCAAAATCAATACGGTGACGCTCGGCACCTCGGCCTATGAGGCGCTTGCCAGCGGCTCGGTCGATTTCACGCTTGAGGTCTATACGTGGGAGGGCATAGAGGCTCAGCTCGAGAAGAAGGCGGTGCGCCGCTTCCGCTATTCCGACTATGGCGTTCCGGATGAACAGACGACCCTGATCGGATCCAGCGACGCCTATATCGCCAAGAATCCCGAGGCGGCCAAGGCTTTCATCCAGGCGACCAAGCGCGGCTACGATTACTCTGTCGACCATCCCGACGAATCCGCGGATCTGTTGATAGCGGGCGCCAATGGCGCGCTCACCAACGCGGATCTGGTCAAGGCATCCCTCAAGGAGCTGATCGCCGGCCATTACCTCAAGACCGCCGACGGCAAAAGCGGTCTCATCGATCCGGCCAAGACGCTGGCGCTCGGAGACTTCCTCTTCGCCCACGGCATCCTGCTCGACGGCCAGGGTGCGGTTCTCAAGGATAAGCCGGATTTCGGCACCTATTACACCAACACGCTGTTCGGCTAAACTCACCCATACTTGCCGACACCTTCGCGATGCCCTAACCAAGTGTCGAGGAAGGTGTCTGCGGGATGAGGATCGAGAAAGAGACGCGTCTGGGAGGAGCAGATTTCATGCGCGCCGTCGCGTGCCTGATGGTGCTCGTTCATCATCTGGCGCTCCGGATGGATTTCAACAAGATCCCCCCGACGCTGGACCTGACCTTCATATTGGCGCGCTTCGGCAATCACGGCGTCTCGGTCTTCTTCGTTCTTAGCGGCTTTCTTCTCTCGCGCCCCTTCTGGCTGGCGCTGGACAGAGCCCAGCCGTTACCTTCGCTGAAGATCTACACCATGCGCCGCGCTGCCCGCATCCTGCCGGGCTTCTGGGTCGCCCTGACGGTCGGCTTCCTGCTGAGTTTCACCGTCTATGGATTTCCGCTCGATGGAGAGCTGTTCGGCCGCTACATCGCCGGCTTCTTCCTGATGAGCCAATGGCACTGGCGCACCTTTTTTCCGGTGCAGGGTGACGGGCCTCTATGGTCGATCCCCTTCGAGACGACCTGCTATATTCTTCTACCGATCGGCTTCCTGCTGCTTTTCCATGCGACGCTGAGATCACGCTCCGCTCTCGTTAGCCGCTTGCTCTGGATCGGCATTATCGCGGCTGCGCTGGTCGCCCATTGGCTGGTGGTTACCTATCTCCCGACAGACAGCGTCGGGCGAGGATGGCAATTCGGCTTCCAGGGTGGCGCCAAGGAGTGGATGCCGCGCTATAACCCCATCGGCTTCTTCGCGATATTCGCGATCGGAGCGCTGGCAGCGGGAATCCAGACCATTATCCCGGCCCGCCGCTCGGCAATCTACGATGTCATCGGCGCACTCGCGATCGTCATGGGCGCATGGCAGTTGCCGCAGTCCATCGGTGGCGCAGCGGAAGGCTATGCCTGGCTTGGCATTCCCTATCAATTCCCGCTGTTTCCCCTGGCCGCAGCTATCGCCCTCTGCGTTCTGCCGCAGTCGGTCTTTCTGGGAAGAGTGCTCGACAACAGTCTTATCCGCTATGTCGCCGCCGTCTCCTTCGGCGTCTATATCTGGCAGGATATTGTGCTGACGCTGATGAAGCAGCTCTTCCCCCGGACCTTCGGCACCGGCTCCAGCGATGTACTTGGCGGGTGGATCACATCGAGCCTCGCCGCGATCGTCATCATCTTTGCGATCGGCACAATCAGCTACATTTTCCTGGAACGCCCGGTCATTCGCTGGGCTCGCACGCGCGAGCAGGCAGCCCGGACGCCCACATCCGACAAAAAAGCCGCCCAAGGAAAACCATTGGGCGGCAGATAAGGTGGGAAACGAAACTCGACCACGATGGCCGAGCATCAGGTCAGATGCGGGTGGCTTTCAGACGCTCTTCGTCGAGAACAACGCCGAGGCCGGGAGATAGGCCCAAATCCAGCCACCCCTGATCGTGCCTGAGCGGCATCGCCATCGGATAGTCACGACGGGCCTCGCTCCATTCCGGATTATCATACGGATATTCGAGCCAGGGCGCATCGCCGACACCCGCGGTCAAATGCGCGTTCGCCAGCACACCTATACCATTCGTCCATGAGTGCGGCGTAAATTGGACACCCGCCTCGCGCGCCTGGTAGGCGAGCCGCCGGCAACCGGTGATGCCGCCGACCAGCGCCACGTCCGGCTGGACGACATCGAAGGCACGCTCCTCGATGATATCTCGGAACTCATAGAGCTCACGCGTCATCTCGCCGCCTGCGATGCGCACGGAAGTCGCCTGCTTCAGCTCCTTCATGCCCTTGCGGTCCGAGCGGTGCAGCGGCTCCTCCATCCAATAGATGCCAAGCTCCTCCAGTTCTTTCGCAACCGTCAGGGCGTCCTTGAAGGTCCAGGGCAATGTCGTGTCCCAGGGCATGCGCCAACCCTGGTTGCAGTCAACCATCAGCTCCAGCTTCGTGCCAACCCGGGCGCGGATCGCCTCCAGGGCCTTCAAATCATCCCGCCAACTGCTGCGCCCGCCCGCAGATGAAGAGAAGCGCACCTTCATCGCCGGAAAGCCCTCTTCGAGATAACGCTCTGCCTGCTCCGCCATCGCGGCCGGCTCGCGCAACACGCCGGAGGAAGCATAGAGCCGCACACGGCTGGCGCGGCCGCCGAGCATCCGCCAGACCGGCTCGCCAGTGATCCTGCCGGACAAGTCCCACAGCGCCAGGTCCATCGGCCAGCAGCGGCCATAGTGGAAGTTGATATGCGACAGGACCTCGTAGTGACGCTCCAGATGCCGGGGGTCTTGGCCGATGAACAGATCCTCGTGGCCTTCGAACCCCTTCATGAGGTCGCCGGAACCGATGCCTTCGCGGCCCTCGTCGTCCCTGACACGAACGATCGTCGCATCGAAATGCCGGCGAGGCCGGCCATCCCAACTCGCCTTGAATGGCGGATCGAGCGGCAGCCGGTGATGGGTGATTTCGATGGAAACGATCTTGCTCATGGTCATGCCTCCCCGCAAACCTCAGCCGAACTGCTGCCAGATGGTCTTGTAGTCACAATATTTGTCGATCGCATGCACCGAGCGATCGCGACCGAAGCCGGACTGCTTGAAGCCGCCGAAGGGCGTGGCAAAATTCGACATATCGTAGGTATTGATCCACACAGTGCCCGCATGGATCGATTCGGAAAAGCGGTGAGCGCGATCCATGTCCTTGGTGAAGACGGCGCCGGCCAGCCCATAGATCGTGTCATTGGCGATCTTAAGCGCCTCCTCCTCGGTATCGAAGGGAATAGCGGCAAGCACAGGGCCAAAGATTTCCTGCCGCGCCAGGCTCATATCGTTGGTCATATCGACGAAGACGCCGGGCGAGACATAGTAACCGCCGGTCTCGCTGAGCACCCGCTCGGCACCGAAGGCGCGGCGAGCTCCCTCCTTCTCTCCTGCAGCGATCATGCCGAGCACCTTGTTCATATGCTCTTCCTCGATCAGCGCACCGATCTGGGCGGAAGGGTCGAGTGGATGCTTGAGCGCGATATCGGAGCGGGTGACCGCCTCGATCTTTGCAATCAGCTTCTCCTGCACCGAGCGTTGCACGATCAACCGCGTCGAGGCATGGCAGGTCTCGCCGGAATTGTAGAAGCAGCCCCAGGCGGAAGCACTCGCCGCCGCATCGAGATCCGCGTCTTCGAAGACGACCAGCGGCGACTTGCCGCCGAGTTCCAGCGCCACACGCTTGACGTTCGACTGGGCCGCATAACCCATGATCAGCTTGCCGACCTCGGTCGAGCCGGTGAAGGCGATCATGTCGACATCCATATGCAGCGCCAGCGGCTTGCCGGTCTCTTCGCCATAGCCGGTGACGACGTTGAAGACGCCGGCGGGCACGCCCGCTTCGAGGGCAAGTTCGGCCAGGCGGATGGCCGAGAGCGAGGATTGTTCCGCCGGCTTCAGTACCACGGAATTGCCGGCCGCAATCGCCGGACCCAGCTTCCAGGCGTCAATGATCATCGGATAGTTCCACGGCGTGATCGCCCCGACGACGCCGAGCGGCACCTTCCGCACCAAAGCGCGGGCATTCGGCCCCGTCGGCGCGATCTCGTCATACATCTTGTCGATCATCTCGCCGTAGAACTGGATACCATCGGCGCAAAGGCGCACATCGACAGTGAGCGAGGCCATGACCGGCTTGCCGACATCAAGCGTTTCCAGCATGGCGAGCTCTTCGCCATGGGCACGGATGAGCTCGGCCCACTTCAGCATGATCCTTTTCTTTTCCAAAGGCTCCTTCCTGCACCACGCACCGCTCTTAAATGCGGCGCGAGCGGCAGCCACGGCCGCATCGACGTCAGCGGCATTGCCACGGGCCAATTCCGCACCGGGTTTGCCATCCATTGGACGGATGCGAGTGAAGGTCGCGCCGGACGAAGAGGCGCGATGGGCACCATCGATGAAATGTCGCCCTTCGAGCTTGAGGCTGGACAGAACGCCTTCCCAATAGTCGCGTGTGTAAGTCTTGGTCATCTCATATTCCTTTCGGCAGTGCCATGACGGCAGCGGCGAAGCGGTCGATATCGGCATCCGTAACATCGCGGACGGTCGAGCGTCGCATCGGCTGGTTTTCCGGAGCGCGCATTTCTCGCGCGAGATCGGTCGCGGCAAACGGCATGAACGCTGCCGGCAGGGCGCGGACGATACCGCAGCGGTCCATCCAATCGGAGAGGAAGGCAGGCAGCGCTGCCGCGTTTTCGAGACCGCAAGCTTTGGCCGCAGCAGCAAGGTCATCCGTATTCGCCTCGACCAGCCACGGCAATGTCGCTTCAAAACCGAGAACGGTTGCGAGGCCATGGTGGACTGGTGCAAGACCCGCCAGCGCATGGCTGACATTATGGGCAATCGCCGTGCCGCAATTGTCGATAGCGATGCCGGCGAGGCAGGAACCGAATAATACATCGCCCCGCGCTTCGATATTGCCAGGCTCTTTCACCGCCACTTCCAATGCGCCTGTGATCAGCCGTAGCGCCTGATGCGCATAGAGCTGCCCACCGCGGTGCGTATTGCGATTGGTCGCCGCCTCGAAGGCATGGATGAAGGCGTCGAAGCCGCACCAGGCGGTCAGATCGGCCGGCAGCGTGGTCGTCAGAGCCGGATCGAGGATGACGAGGTCGGCCTTGGTTTCGGCCCCCCAAATCCAGAGTTTCTTGCCCTCGGGGCCGGCGAATATATTGGTGGCCGAGGTTTCCGAACCCGTGCCGGCCGTCGTCGGCACCATGATCTTCTTCAGCGGGTTCTTCGGCAGGGGATTGGCGGCGAGCGCATAGAACATCGGGTCTTCGCCCGACGCCGCGCAACAGGCGACGATCTTGGCTATATCCAGCGCCGAGCCGCCGCCAACGCCGATCACCATATCCGCGCCCTTCGCCGCCTCTATCGCCGCGCGGACGTGCGCGACCTTTGGCTCGCCGGAGAAATCCGAGAAGACCTGCACGGCGATACCCGCTTCCGTCAGATCGCCCCTGATCTTGTCCGCAAGACCCGACCGGGCCAGAAACGTATCGATCACCAAGAGAGCGGCGGAAACGTCGTCGAAGGATTTGGCGGCTGCAGCGAGGCCGGCC
Source organism: Rhizobium mayense (assembly GCF_030272705.1). Lineage (GTDB taxonomy): Bacteria > Pseudomonadota > Alphaproteobacteria > Rhizobiales > Rhizobiaceae > Rhizobium > Rhizobium mayense. Next base: position 75,804 of record NZ_JARFYM010000007.1, read on the forward strand.
AGCGCGCCGCTGCCGAAGCGGATGTCTGGAATGGCGGAAATAGAAAAGGACACGAGGATCACCTTGGAAAAACGCCGTAGATTCTGTTCCTCAATCCTGCATCACAATTTCAACTCTTCAAATCTGGCCATTTATCGGGAATATTGATGATTTGAAGTTATGGAGAGCCAATGCTCGAAAAGATTCCACTGGAAGCCTTCCGCGTGTTCGATGCCGCAGCCCGCGCGATGAACTTTTCCCGCGCCGGCCGTGAGCTGAATATCACCCAGGCGGCTGTCAGCCGGCGCATCAAGGGGCTGGAGGATCATCTGGGCGCCGCGCTCTTTGCCCGGCGCGGCCGGAACCTGGCCCTGACGGCAGATGGCGAGCGGCTGTTCCAGCGCGTCCGCGCCACGCTCGAATATCTCGAGGAGAGCCTGGAGCCTTTCCGCGCTGGCACGGGCGAGATCATTTCGATCGCCGCCAGCGGCTCCGTCTCGCATCTCTGGCTCGGGCAGCGGCTCAAGGATTTCGGCAAGGAGAGCCCCGGCATCTCCGTTCGCCTGCTGACGACGGACTCGCCATCAGAACTCGCGTCGGAAACCAACGACCTCGTCATTCTCTATTCCACCGGCGAACACCCGCGCTGGAACCTGACGCTGCTGATGAAGGAGGTGCTGGTGCCGATCGCGTCGCCGGATTATCTGGCCAGCCGCAACCTGGAACCACAGGCGTTGACATCGGCTGATATCGCTAGTCTGGATCTGATCGATTACGAGCGCTTCAACGCCCACTGGATCAGCTTCCGCCAGTGGTTCGGCCGCATCGGCAACCCGCTGAAGGGCAAGCTGCCGCGGCCGCGGCTTTCCTTCTCTACCTATATCATGGCAGTCGAGGCCGCCTTGCGCGGCGAAGGAATCGCGCTTGGCAGTCTCGGGCTCATTGAGGAACACTTGCGCTCCGGTGCCCTGATCACGCTCGGAAATGATCGGGTCGAAAGCGGATTCGGCTACTATCTCGGCACCCCACGCTTCCGCGCGCTCTCGCCGGAAGCGGGCCAATTACACCGCCATCTGCTACTTGGGCAGCAGGTCTAAATGGCGGGTACAGCCGTCAGTCCATCTCGCTGGCGAGCCGGATGGGCCTCAAATTTGCTACGATAGTGAGCCACATCTCTCGCGGCACCCCCAAAGACAAAAACGGCCCCGAAGGGCCGCTCGTCTGGAGTTCCGAAACGGGTTTTCGGATCAATCTTGCCCGATGGCGCCGCGAAGACGCGTCATTTCCATGATGAAATGCTCGAGTTGCGACTTGCGCTCATGATGTTCGACATTTTCAAGTTCTGCCTTGGCGATATCGATACGACGCGTCAGCTCATCCTGTCTAAGGTCTTGGACCGGAATTGCGGATTCGGCAAGCAGCGTGCAGCCGGTCGGCAGGATATCGGCGAAACCGCCGAACACGACGTAATCCTGCTTCTTACCCGTCGCCGAATGCACCTTGACGACGCCCGGCTTGATAGCGGTCATCGTCGGCGCATGATTGGCCATAACGGTCATCTCGCCTTCGCTGGCGGGGATGACGACATCGATGACGGGTTCCGACAGAAGCAGACGCTCCGGAGACACGAGGTCGAAAATGAAATTGTCAGCCATGACCGGTCACTTCTCGATTGTCTTTATTTCAACGCAACGGCGCACGAAGCCTCGCGCGCCGTTCGATTGGCCCTATCAGGCAGCCAGCTTCTTGGCCTTTTCGACCGCTTCTTCGATCGAACCGACCATGTAGAAGGCAGCTTCCGGCAGGTGGTCGTAGTCGCCATTGACCAGACCCTTGAAGCCCTTGATCGTGTCTTCGAGCGCGACGAGCTTGCCCGGCGAACCGGTGAAGACTTCGGCGACGAAGAACGGCTGCGACAGGAAGCGCTCGATCTTGCGGGCGCGGGCAACAGCCAGCTTGTCGTCTTCGGACAGTTCGTCCATGCCCAGGATGGCGATGATGTCCTGCAGGGCCTTGTAGCGCTGCAGGGTCGACTGAACCTTACGAGCCACGTCATAGTGCTCTTCGCCGACGACCATCGGGTCGAGCATGCGCGAGGTGGAGTCAAGCGGGTCAACGGCCGGGTAGATGCCCTTTTCAGCGATCGAGCGCGAAAGAACCGTCGTTGCGTCCAGGTGGGCGAACGAGGTTGCCGGTGCCGGGTCGGTCAAGTCGTCGGCCGGAACGTAAATGGCCTGAACCGAGGTGATCGAGCCCGTCGTCGTCGTGGTAATGCGTTCCTGCATCTGACCCATGTCGGTGGCGAGCGTCGGCTGATAGCCCACGGCCGAAGGAATACGGCCGAGCAGAGCCGACACTTCCGAACCTGCCTGGGTGAAGCGGAAGATGTTGTCGACGAAGAACAGAACGTCCTGGCCTTCGTTGCGGAAGTTTTCAGCAACCGTCAAACCGGTCAGAGCAACGCGTGCACGTGCGCCCGGCGGTTCGTTCATCTGGCCGTAAACGAGCGCAGCCTTGGAGCCTTCGCCGCCGCCGTGCTTGTTGACGCCGGATTCGATCATTTCGTGATAGAGGTCGTTGCCTTCGCGGGTACGTTCACCGACGCCTGCGAACACCGAGTAACCACCGTGCGCCTTGGCGACGTTGTTGATCAGTTCCATGATCAGAACGGTCTTGCCGACGCCTGCGCCGCCGAACAGGCCGATCTTGCCGCCCTTGGCGTAAGGTGCCAGGAGGTCGACGACCTTGATGCCGGTAACCAGGATCTGGCCTTCCGTCGACTGCTCGACGTAAGCCGGAGCGTCCTGGTGGATGGCGCGCTTATGGGCGGTCACCAGCGGACCGGCTTCGTCGACCGGCTCGCCGATGACGTTCATGATACGGCCGAGTGTTTCGGGACCAACCGGGACCGAGATCGGCGCGCCGGTGTCGGAAACCGACTGGCCGCGGACCAGACCTTCGGTGGAGTCCATGGCGATCGTGCGGACCGAATTTTCGCCAAGGTGCTGTGCGACTTCCAGAACAAGGCGGTGGCCATTGTTGTCGGTTTCGAGAGCATTCAGGATCTTCGGCAGATCGCCATCGAAAGAAACGTCCACGACGGCGCCGATAACCTGCGTAACCTTGCCGACCGAAACTGCGGCCATAGCTGCGTCAGCCATAATCTTACCCTCTTTCCCTAACCTCAGAGCGCTTCCGCGCCCGAAATGATTTCAATCAGTTCCTTGGTGATCTGCGCCTGGCGCTGACGGTTGTAGTTCAGCGTCAGCTTGTTGATCATCTCACCAGCATTTCGCGTCGCATTGTCCATCGCGCTCATCTTCGCGCCCATCTCGCCGGCAACGTTCTCAAGGAGCGCGCGGAAGATCTGAACGGAGATATTGCGCGGGATCAGGTCCGCGAGGATCGAAGCCGCATCCGGCTCGTATTCGTAAATAGCGCCCTTATGAGCGGCATCTTCTTCGACTACTTCCGGAGCAGACGCCGGAATGAGCTGCTGCGCCGTCGGCACCTGGCTGATGACCGACTTGAATTCGGAATAAAACAGCGTGCAGACGTCGAACTCGCCGTTTTCGAACATTTCGATGACGCGCGTGCCGATGGCATCGGCATTATCGAAGCCGATGCGCTTGACGTCGCGCAATTCCTTGCGCTCGACGATCAGCGAGGCGAACTCGCGACGCAGAATGTCGTAGCCCTTCTTGCCCACCGTGAAGATCTTCACGGTCTTGCCTTCGGCGGTCAGCTTGCGAACGTGATCGCGGGCAAAACGCGCGATCTGCGAGTTGAAACCACCGCAAAGGCCGCGTTCAGCCGTGCAGACGATCAGCAGGTGTACATCGCTCTTGCCGGTCCCGGTCATCAGCGGCGGCGCGGCGTCCGCGTCGCTGACGGCAGCCGTGATGTTGGCAAGAACGGCACCCATGCGCTGCGAATAAGGCCGTGCGGCCTCAGCCGCCTCCTGGGCGCGCCGAAGCTTCGCCGCGGCGACCATTTTCATCGCCTTGGTGATCTTCTGCGTCGCCTTGACGGAGGCGATCCGGTTTTTCAGATCCTTAAGTGAAGGCATCCGGTATCCGTCCTAGAAGTGAGGCCCGATCAGGCGAAAGACTTGGCGTAGCTGTCGAGAGCAGCGATGAGCTTGCTCTTGGTCGCGTCGCTGATGGCCTTTTCGGTGCGGATCGCGTCGAGGATGTCCTTGCCTTCCGACCGGAGGTAGGAAAGCAGGCCCTGCTCGAACTTGCCGATCTGCGGAACCGCGATCTTGTCGAGGTAGCCGTTGACACCGGCGAAGATCACCGCAACCTGCTCTTCCGTCTTCAGCGGCGAGAACTGCGGCTGCTTCAGGAGCTCGGTCAGGCGGGCGCCGCGGTTCAGCAGGCGCTGCGTTGCCGCATCGAGGTCCGAACCGAACTGAGCGAAGGCGGCCATTTCGCGATACTGGGCGAGCTCGCCCTTGATCGAACCGGCAACCTGCTTCATTGCCTTGATCTGAGCGGACGAACCGACGCGCGAAACCGAGAGGCCGACGTTAACGGCCGGACGGATGCCCTGATAGAACAGGTCGGTTTCAAGGAAGATCTGGCCGTCGGTGATCGAGATCACGTTGGTCGGGATGAAGGCCGAAACGTCGTTGCCCTGCGTTTCGATGACCGGCAGAGCGGTCAGCGAACCAGCGCCCTGTTCATCGTTCATCTTGGCGGCGCGCTCGAGGAGGCGCGAGTGCAGGTAGAAAACGTCGCCCGGATAGGCTTCGCGGCCCGGCGGGCGGCGCAGCAGCAGCGACATCTGACGGTAGGACACAGCCTGCTTCGACAGGTCGTCATAGCCGATCAGGGCGTGCATGCCGTTGTCACGGAAATATTCGCCCATGGCGCAACCGGCGAACGGTGCCAGGTACTGCATCGGGGCCGGATCCGAAGCCGTTGCGGCGACGATGATCGAGTACTTCAGCGCACCGCGCTCTTCGAGCACCTTGACGAACTGAGCAACGGTCGAACGCTTCTGGCCGACAGCGACGTAAACGCAAAACAGCTTTTCGCTTTCCGGGCCTGCATCGTGGATGGGCTTCTGGTTCAGGATCGTGTCGAGGATGATAGCGGTCTTGCCGGTCTGGCGGTCGCCGATGACCAGCTCACGCTGGCCGCGGCCAACCGGGATCAAAGCGTCGATAGCCTTGAGGCCGGTAGACATCGGCTCATGAACCGACTTGCGCGGGATGATGCCCGGAGCCTTGATGTCGACGCGCGAACGGCGGGTCGCATTGATCGGGCCCTTGCCGTCGATCGGGTTGCCGAGCGCGTCGACAACGCGGCCGAGCAGTTCCGGACCAACCGGCACGTCAACGATCGCGCCGGTGCGCTTGACGGTGTCGCCTTCCTTGATGTCGCGGTCGGAGCCGAAGATAACCACGCCGACATTATCGGATTCGAGGTTCAGCGCCATACCACGGATGCCGCCGGGGAATTCGACCATTTCGCCGGCCTGAACATTGTCCAGACCGTAGACACGGGCGATACCGTCACCGACGGAAAGAACCTGGCCGACTTCGGAGACTTCGGCTTCCTTGCCGAAATTTTTAATCTGATCTTTCAGAATTGCGGAAATTTCCGCGGCGCGGATATCCATCAGCCGACCTCTTTCAATGCAAGCTTAAGGGTAGAGAGTTTGGTACGAAGAGACGTATCAATCTGACGGGACCCGACCTTCACGATCAGACCACCAAGAATCGACGGATCAACCGTAACGGCGATCGCCACGTCCTTGCCGGTGACGCCCTTCAGCGCCGCCTTCAATTCGTCTTCCTGCGCCGGAGTCAGCGCATGAGCCGAGGTGATCTCGGCAGAAACTTCGCCGCGATGCTGCGCAGCAATGATGCGGAAAGCCCTGATCATGCCCGGCAGCGCAAAAAGGCGCCGGTTGCCTGCCACGACCTTGAGGAAATTGGTGACGTAAACGCCGAAGCCTGCCTTCGTCGCCAGCGCCTGGACGGCACCGACCTGCTCTTCGGCCGAAAAGACCGGGCTCATGACCAAGCGCTTCAAATCATCGCTGTCATCCAGCATGGTTTGGAACCGGTCGAGATCTGCGGTCACTGCCGGGACAGCGCTCTCCTCCAGAGCCAGCTCGAACAATGACGAAGCATAGCGCTCGGCAACACCAGAAATATGCTGGGATGTGTCTGCCACGGGCACAAGATTCCCTGATTTCAACCCAAGAATTCGGCTTCCGCGAGACGGAAGTCACATGCTCTTGAATTCGTTTTGATTTCCCCCAGAAATCAGCAGGAGCTTCCCCCTACCTCATCCGAAATTCGGGGTTCGTCTAACATAGGATATTGAGACTCGCAACACGCGTAATGGCCGAATACGCTATTCGGGTGAATTTATGATGGCAAAAATTCAAAACCATGGGGATAGTGCGGCCAATAGCAGCAGAGGAGCAGCCATTTTCGGTCAAATATAGCCCAATCCGTAGAGAAGCGGTAGAGCCGCCAGAACCGCTTGCACGACCAGAAGTAACGTGTTCACGATCACGCTTCCCCGATCCGACATCATCGAGAGGATGCGGCCAAAGGCGGCAACCGCAAAGGATGCTCCGAGCGCCAGATAGATCATCGGCTGGGCCAGCAGAATCGCAACTAATCCGAAACCAAGATAGAAACCGCCGGCCGAACGGCCCTCGGCATAGGCTTCCGGTCGCCCTTCACGCACCTGCAGCTTGAGGAAACGATAGGTATAGCCCGGCGCGAACATTGCGATGAGGCCGATGAGCGCCGTGAATGCGGCCGAGCAATAGGCAAACCGCTCGCCGAGGTCAGTCGGAAAATAAAGCTCCATCGGACGTCCCCAAATCACTTTTAATATTGTCGGCGTCTTATGACATGAAGCGGCCGAATAGGGGAAGACGCCGAGAAGTCGTCGGTCTCGCGAAACTACAAGAAACTCTGCGGATCAATGTCCAGTTGCACATGCACGGAGCCGCGCTCCTTCGGCGCCTGCGCCAGCATGGCCCTCAGAAACCCCTGCATGTCCGAGTTGCGTTTGCCGTGCACCAGCAGGCGGAAGCGGTGGCGGCCGCGCACCAGGGCGAGCGGCGCCTCGGCCGGCCCAAGAACGGCAATGCCCTGCACCTGCGGTGCGGCGCTACGCATGCCACGGGCATGGGTCTCGGCATCCTGGCGCGTTTCAGCGGAGACGATGATCGAGGCGAGGCGCCCAAAAGGCGGCAACACGGCCCTTTCGCGCTCGGAAATCTCGCGCTCGTAAAAGGCGCCGGCGTCGCCGGAGACGATCGCCTGCATGACCGGATGTTGCGGCTGATAGGTCTGCAACAGGCCGTGGCTCTTCAGGCCGGTTCGCCCGGCGCGGCCTGTCACCTGCGACAACAACTGGAACGTCCGCTCGGCGGCGCGCGGATCGCCATTGGCAAGGCCGAGGTCTGCGTCGACGATGCCGACCAGCGTCATCAGCGGGAAATTATGGCCCTTGGCGACGAGCTGCGTGCCAATGACAATATCCGCTTCGCCCTTGGCGATGGCATCGAGCTCCAGCCGCAGCCGCTTGACGCCGCCCATGATGTCGGAGGAGAGCACGATCGTCCGTGCGTCCGGGAAATGCCGCTCCACTTCCTCGGCGATTCGTTCGACGCCCGGCCCACAGGCCACGAGATGGTCGAGCGTGCCGCATTCCGGGCAGGCTTCCGGCGTCCGTTCGGCATAGCCGCATTGATGGCACTGGATCTGACCGCGAAAGCGATGCTCCACCAGCCAGCTCGAACATTGCGGGCATTGGAAACGGTGCCCGCAGACCCGGCAAAGCGTCAGCGGTGCATAGCCGCGCCTGTTGAGGAAGAGGAGTGATTGCTCGCCCTTCTCCACCGTCTTGCCGATAGCCCGGATCAGCAGCGGCGACAGAAAGCCGCCGCGCTCCGGCGCATGCCGGCGCATGTCGATGAGATGCAAGTCCGGAAGAGCCGCATCACCATAGCGGGTCGGCAGATGGATGGTGCTGTAGCGTCCGCTCTGGCCGTTGACCTGGCTCTCGACCGAAGGGGTGGCCGAGACCAGCACCACGGGAAAATCGCCGATGCGGCCGCGCACGACCGCCATGTCGCGGGCATTGTAATAAACCCGATCCTCCTGCTTGTAGGCGGGATCGTGTTCTTCGTCGACGATGATCAGGCCTAGGTCTTCGAAGGGCAAAAACAGCGCCGAACGTGCGCCTGCGACAACCCGGACCTCGCCGGTCACCGCCTGCCGCCAGACCTTTTCGCGCATGCGCGGCGCAAGATCCGAGTGCCACTCGGCCGGCTTGGCGCCAAAACGATCCTGGAAGCGCTCGAGGAAACTGGCCGTCAGCGCGATTTCCGGCAGCAGGATCAACACCTGCTTGCCGCGCTTCAGCGTCTCCGCGATCGCCTCGAAATAGACCTCGGTCTTGCCCGAACCGGTGACGCCGTCGATCAGCGAGACGGAAAACTGGCCCTTGTGCACCTCGGTAAGGATTTCATCGGCCGCTTCGCGCTGCGGGCCTTCGAGCCGCGAGGCGACGTAATCCGGGTCGGGTCTGGCAACGACGGGCGGCGGCGGCAGGAATACGGTTTCGAAAATGCCTTGCGAAATCAGTCCGTCGACGACACTCAGCGAGACGCCGGCTGCATGCGCCAGCCCGCTACGCGTCCACGAGAGCCCATCCTTTGCCGTCTCCATCACCCGCACGCGAGCCGGTGTCAGCCGTTCCGGCGCGCCACCCACGAAACGAAGGCCCTCGACCATCGGTTCAGGATCGAAGGCTGCGGGCGCGCGCAGCGCCATGCGCGCCACCAGCCCCGGCGGCGACAGCGTATAAGCGGCCACCCAGTCGATGAAATCGCGCATCTCTTTGGTGAGCGGCGGGCAGTCGAAGACATGGCTGATCGGCCGCAGCTTCTTCGGATCGACGCCACCTTCGTCGCCACCGTCCCAGACGACGCCGATCACCTGCCTCGGCCCGAGCGGCACTTGCACGACCGAGCCGGGCTCGACCGCCATGCCTTCCGGCACCGCATAGGAATAGGGCTTCGGCGCCGGCATGGGCACCAGAACCGGGACCGTGCGGCTCATGGTCGGTTTTGCGGGCGCGAACAACTCGCCGAACAGATCGGAGGAATCTTTATTCATCGCGCCAGACCATGCCCCGAGCAGTCATAAAAAGAAACCCGGCTTGGGTTCGGCATGGTCTCGTCCGAAAGCCACTTCACACTTTTCACCGATATCGTCTTTTTGCGCGGGAGATATGGGTGCGGCGGGACTGGCCGCCAACAGCCGTCAAGCGGATTGTACCGCGACGGCAGAGGCCATATCCTGACCGGTAGCCGGCGCACTGACCGGCACAAAAGTCGCATTCCCGTCCGCCGCCAGATCGAACACCGTGTGCTTTTCCAGCGCCTTCGTCACCTCGTTGACGTCGCCGTCCAGATGCTCGACCGGAATGAGATTGCCGACCAGGAAATCGAAGCGGTCGCCGCGCTTGTTGAGAAGCTCGTGGAACACCGTCATGTCCCGCAGTTCCGTCGACCATTTGGCGAACCAATAAAACAGCCCGGAATTGCGCGCCGTCAGATGCACCGGCAGGATCGGCAGATTGTATTTGCGCGCAAGGCCAACGGCCGACGTCTTCCAGGGCCGCTCGTTCAGCTTGCCGTTTGCCCAAAAGGCGATGCGGCCGGACGGGAAGAGCACGGTGACCTTGCCGTCGGCAACGGCACGATTGGTGAGCTGCAGCGTTTCGCGCGTCTTCAGCTTGCTCTTATGCTCCTCGCGCCATTCCACCGGGATGATCATCTCTGCGAATCGCGGATTGACGCGGACGGCGTCGCGATTGGCGAAAACCATCATATCGGGCCGGCGTGTCCTCAAGAGATCAAAAACAGCGACGCCGTCAGCAATGCCGGTGGGATGGTTGCTGACCAGAATGAAGCCGCCGGAAGCAGGTATGCGCTCGGCGTTGGTTACCCCGATATCGAGCTTCAGCAGATCGCTCATATATTCGAAGCACTGAAAACCCGAGAGCTTGGCGACATCGTTGGCAAATTCGATCGCCTTGCTGTAGCGCAGCAGCGTGTAGAGAAAGGGCCGCATCAACGGCCAAAGCGGGTTGCGAACGATCTTCTGGCCGCGTTCGGCAATCAGCGTATCGACGATATGCCCGGGCTGGCCCTGGGACACCAAAGCGATCGCTTCTGCAAGTTGTCCCAATGCAGTTATCGAACCGCGACGTGCCATGAAATGCCCTGGGTGGTTGGGTTATACTCTATCGCAATCGAATATGATCGAAGCATGACAAGCGCCTCGCGTATAACCCGCTTAAATCGAATTTGATTTAAGTAATGACTTATACGCAGTTGAAAAGTACTACCGCGGTGTTTCCGCCCGCAAACGAGGCACGGCGCAGTAGGAATGTTAGCGATTCCATAACCTTCCCTCCTTCAAAGTGGCAGAAGGAATTTGGATTTCAAGGGGTTTTCCACTGAACGAGTTGCTGATTATCGCTGATCCCAAGCTGATGGCCGAGCGCGGCCGTTGGTTGGACGCACTCGGCCAAGAACGGCGGCTCTCCGCCCACACGCTGGATGCTTATGAACGCGACACGCGACAGTTTCTGACGTTTCTGACCGGCCATCTCGGCGGTCCGGCAACCATTGGGGATATTCACGCATTGCGCCCCGCCGACTTTCGTGCCTTTCTCGCCGCGCGCCGCAAGGATGGCGTGGGTGCGCGTTCGCTCGGGCGCAATCTCGCTGGCCTTCGTTCGCTACTGCGCTATCTCGAAAAGAAGGGGCTGGTGAATGCGGCCGGCGCCGGGGCCGTGCGATCGCCGAAACAGCCCAAATCGCTGCCGAAGCCACTGTCGGACACACAGGCGATCACTGTCGTCAGCGATGAGGCGCAGATGCATGACGAACCATGGATCGCCGCGCGCGACACTGCCGTGCTGACGCTGCTCTATGGCTGCGGCCTGCGCATCTCCGAGGCGCTCAATTTGATGCCGGAAGATGTGCGCCCCGGCGCGACGGCGCTGCGAATCACCGGCAAGGGCAACAAGACCCGGCTGGTGCCGCTGCTCCCCATCGTCCTCGAAGCGGTTGAGAAATATCGCGCCCTCTGCCCCTATCATCTCGACCCAGGCACGCCGCTCTTTCGCGGCGCGCGCGGCGGCAAGCTGCAACCCGGCATCATCCAGCGCGGCATGCAGAAGCTGCGCAGCGCCTTCGGCCTGCCGGACACCGCCACGCCGCACGCACTGCGCCATTCTTTCGCCACGCACCTGCTCGCAGGTGGCGGTGACCTGCGCACGATCCAGGAATTGCTCGGTCATGCTTCGCTTTCGACGACGCAGGTCTATACCGGCGTCGATTCATCGCGGCTGCTGGAGGTTTATGATCGGGCTCATCCGCGGGCGTAAGAAAGCATTAACCCCTCGTGTTAAGGGAATATGCGTGTCCGAAGGGTAGAGCTGATGCATGTATTGGCATGTCTCGCGAAAGCCACGTTCGCGCTCTAGAAGTCATGCCCTCTGCCAGCGGAAGGTTTAGATGATTTCTGCCCTCGAACCCAAGACGATGCGGTCGATGAAACCGGTAATCGGCGACCTCCTCCTTTGGCTCGCCACAGCTCTTCCGTTAATGCTGGCGGTCCTGTTGATCGCAGCCATACTCAGCTCGCAGCTGGCGCATGCCGACGAGACAGTACCCGAGAGCTGCGGCGGCAAGGATCTGATGGCTGAACTGCAGAAAAGCGATCCCGCCAAATATGCCTCCATCATCGCAGCCGGCGACAAGGTGGAAAACGGAAAGGGCATCTTCTGGAAGATCGAAAAGCCCGGCCTGAAACCCTCCTGGCTGCTCGGCACCATGCACGTCAGCGACGCGCGCGTGGTGACCATGCCGAAGGGGGCAGCCGAAGCGAGCGCTGCCGCCGACACGATCGTCGTCGAATCCGATGAAATCCTGGACGACAAGAAAGCGGCGGCGGCTCTCTTCGTCAATCCGTCGTTGACCATGCTGACCGACGGGTCGACCATCAGCCAGCATCTGTCGCCCGAAGACAATGCCAAGCTGGAAGCGGGCCTGAAACAGCGCGGCGTGCCGCTCGCCGCCGTCTCCCATATGCAGCCTTGGTTGATCTCGAGTTCCTTCGAACTGACCGCTTGCGAAGTCCGCCGCAAAGCGGCCGGCATGAAATTCCTCGATCAGAAACTCGCCACCGATGCCGCGGCCACCGGCAAACAGGTCAAGGGCCTGGAAACACTGGCGGAGCAGGCCAAGGCCATGAGCGATCTGCCGATCGAACTGCATTTGAAATCGCTGATCCAGACGCTGGAACTTGGCGACAAGATCAATGACGTCAACGAAACGATGACCGATCTCTATCTTGCCGGAAATGTTGGAGCGATCGTTCCGATGCTGAAAACGATCGAACCCGACGAGACGCTGTCGGACGAAGACACCGCCACCTTCGAACAACGAATCATTCTTGACCGCAACAAGGTGATGGCCGAGCGCGCCGCACCGATCCTCGCCAGGGGCAACGTCTTCATCGCCGTCGGCGCTCTGCATCTGGTAGGCGATCAGGGTCTGGTGGAGCTGCTGCGCAAGCAGGGTTTCACGGTAACGGCGGCGAATTGAGCGAGTTTGGCGACGCCGAATAGAGCTGTTTGGGGGGAAAGACTGTGCCCTGCCCCTCACCCTAACCCTCTCCCTGTAAAACGGGGAGAGGGGATTTACCGTGTAAGATCAACGCTCTGAGAGAACGGCAAACGCCGAACCAGTTCCCTCTCCCCGCAATGGCGGAGAGAGGGCCAGGGTGAGGGGCCAGGCACATCGGCGCGGCAAAGATGCACCCGCCTGACCTGCCCCAATCCTCACATATGGATCGGCTTGAAGAAGGTCGCGAGTGCAGCTTCCTTCACGGCTTCCGACATGGTCGGATGTGCATGGCAGGTGCGGCCGAGATCTTCCGACGAGCCGCCGAATTCCATCAGCACGGCAATCTCGTGGATCATTTCGCCGGCGCCGAAGCCGACGATGTGGCCGCCGAGAACGCGGTCAGTCTCCTTGTCCGCGAGGATCTTGACGAAGCCATCCGTCGCCAGCATGGCGCGGGCACGGCCGTTGGCGGTGAAGGGGAACTTGCCGACCTTGTAGGCGATACCCGCGGCCTTCAGCTCTTCCTCGGTCTTGCCGACGGAAGCGACTTCCGGCTGCGTGTAGACGACGCTCGGAATGACGTCGTAGTTCACATGGCCAGCCTGGCCGGCGAGGATTTCGGCGAGCGCCACGCCCTCGTCTTCGGCCTTGTGCGCCAGCATCGGGCCCTTCACCACGTCGCCGATGGCATAGATGCCTGCGACATTGGTCTTGAAATGGCCGTCGATTTGGACGCGGCCCCTGACATCGAGGACAACGCCTGCCTCTTCCAGGCCCAGACCTGCAGTGTAGGGCTTGCGGCCGGTCGATACCAGCACGACATCGGCATCGAGCACTACCTTGTCGCCGCCCTTGACCGGCTCGAAGGTGACCTTGGCGCCATTGCCGACCTTCTCGACGCCGGTGACCTTGGCACTGAGGTGAAAGTCGACGCCCTGCTTGGCCAGCATGCGCTGGAACTGCTTGGAGACTTCGCCGTCCATGCCGCCGAGAATGGTGTCGAGATATTCGACGACGGTGACCTTGGCGCCGAGGCGCGACCAGACCGACCCGAGCTCGAGGCCGATGACGCCGCCGCCGACGACGATCATCTTCGCCGGCACCTTGTCGAGCGCGATGCCGCCGGTGGACGAAATGATCACCTTCTCATCGATTTCGAGGGACACGCCCGGAATGCCGGCAACGTCGGAGCCGGTGGCGATGACGATGTTCTTGCCTTCGATCTCGGTCACTTTGCCGTCTTCGGCGGTAACCGAAACCTTGCCGGCAGCGACGATCTTGCCGGTGCCCTGGAAGGAATCGATCTTGTTCTTCTTGAAAAGGAAGGCGACGCCGTCGACATTCGCCTTCACGGTCGCATCCTTGTGCGCCATCATCTTCGAAAGGTTGAGCGTGGGTGCCGCGACTTCGATGCCGAGCGCATCCATGCCATGGCCGGCATGATGGAACATTTCGGAGGCGTGCAGCAGCGCCTTGGACGGGATGCAGCCGATGTTGAGGCAGGTGCCGCCAAAGGTGGAACGCTTTTCGACGACGGCCACCTTGAGGCCGAGCTGCGCCGCCTTGATGGCGCAGACATAGCCGCCGGGGCCGGTTCCGATAATGATCACATCGTAGGACATGGTTTTAATTTCCTTGTTTTCTATCTTTGTTAGTCAGTCGCCCGCGCCAGTGCGAGGCGGATGCCGAAGCCGACGAGTGCCGTTCCGGTGATGCGGTTGAACCATTTGCCGCTGGCGATGAAGCGATCGCGGACCGGCTTGACGGTGAAGAAGATGGAAACGCCGGCGAACCAGGCGACGAGCGCCATCGCCATGCCGACGCCGTAGCTGAACTGGATCAGTGCCGGCGTGTCGTGATGTACCAGCGTCGAAAACAGCGACAGGAAAAACAGCACCGGCTTCGGATTGAGCGCATTGGTGATGAAACCCGTCGCCAGGCAGCGCCAGACGGAAACCGGCGTGCGGTCCTCATCGCTGATCTCGATCTCCTTCACCTTGAAGCCCGGCTCCCGGAAGGACTTGATGCCTAGATAGACGAGATAGAGGACACCAGCCCACTTGATCAGGCTGAAAAGCATCAGCGATTTCGACACGATCAGGCCGAGGCCGAGAATGGTATAGCTCACATGGAAGAGCAGCGAGAAGCCCATGCCAAGGCCGGTCATGACGGCCGCGCGGCGGCCATGCACAATGCTCTGGCGCAGGATGACGGCGAAATCAGCGCCCGGTGCGACGATGAAAATCGAAAACACCGCCATCAACCCGAGGAATTCCAAAACATATTGCATGGTCACAGCCCTTTCCGATCAGCGACCGCCGCTCACATCGAGGATGGCGCCCGTTATATAGGAAGCCTGGTCCCCCAACAGGTAGAGGATGGCGTCGGCCACTTCGTCCGCCGTCCCGGCTCGCTTCATCGGCAGTTGCGGAGCGATCTCGCGCGCCCGTTCAGGCAGGCCGGCGGCGGCGTGGATATCCGTATCGATAATACCGGGCCGGACCGCATTGACCCTGATGCCTTCGGCCGCCACCTCCCGCGCCAAGCCGAGGGTGAACGTATCGATCGCCCCCTTGGACGCCGCGTAGTCCACATATTGGCCGCCGCCGCCGAGGGTGGCAGCCACGGAGGAGACATTGACGATCGCGCCGCCCTTGCCGCCATGGCGAGTGGACATACGGCGGACAGCTTCAGCGGCTGCCAGCATCGAGCCGGTGATGTTGATGCGAAACATGCGGTCGAGCCGCTCCGGCGTCATTTCGTCAAGCCGCTGCACGCGATCGACGATGCCGGCATTGTTGACGAGACCATTCAGCCGGCCGAAATGCTGGTCGACGGCGGAAAAGATGGATCGGATATCGTCGGCTGAGCCGACATCGCCCTCGATAGCAATCGCCTCGCCGCCGGCGTCGCGGATCGCAGAGACGACGGTTTCCGCAGCCGCTTTGTTCGAAGCATAGTTGACCGCCACGGCCCAGCCCTGCCGCGCAGCGGCGATCGAAATCGCCGCCCCGATACCGCGGCTGCCGCCGGTGACGAGAAGAACAGGAGATTTGCCGGTCATTCGCTACATCCTTTCAAGGTCAAGACATCCCAAAGCGCGATGGTCGCTTTGCCCGCACCCCACATGGAGGATTCACGGATCGAAGGCCCGAGCGCCGGCAGGAACAAGCGTTCCGCAGCTCCGGCACCCTCCGCCGGCAGGGCACTGATATTGCCCGTCAGGTCTGAGGCATAGATCATCCCCTGCCAGACGGTGCAGGCGCGAAGATCGGCGCCGGTCACATCGCCTTCCGGGCAGTTGAACATGATCATGCCGTTGGCATGCAGAAGATCGTCCGAGCGCATCACAACGCCATCGGCCACGACCGGGGTGTTGCGCACGGCGAATTTGAACTTGTTGCTGACGGCCATCTCGGCACCGACTGGCTCGAAGCGCAGCTCATAAGCGTCGTCCATGTCGCCATAGATCGCCTTTTCCTGCACGCATTCGTCCGCCAGCGCCGGTGCGGGGATGGCTGTAAACGCCATCATCGCCCAGTGCACCGGGGTAAATCGTGCCATCGCGCGGTTTGTCGGCATGATCACCCTTCCCTCGGTTCGTGCCGACCGTCCGCATTTTCCGTCACCCCGAAATCCGTGAACAGGACAAGCGGGCGATCATTTGCATCGAGGCCCCAGAACACCGGATAGAAGCCGTCTCCCCAGCCGCTCCAGAACACCGCGACATTGCCGCGTTTGCCGACAATTGGCCGATGCATGACATATTTGTCGTCGTTTATCTTGATCTCGGCAGCCAGCACATCGTCGTAATAGTTGATGTCCGAAGAGGACCTCTGGATACGAACCTGTTGTTCCCGCTCCTGGATCAGCGCGTAGGTATCCGCATCCATGTAGCAACCGAGGCCAGCATCGACCGGATAGCCGAAGAACTGGTCGCTCTTCAGCGACCTGACATCCTGGCCGGGAATAAGCGCCAACTCCCAGCGTGCGGGCTTGCCGTCGGCAAAGCGCAGGCTGGCGGCGGCGATGCGGCCGAAGGCTTCATAGAGCGTCACGGGATAGTTGCCGGGCGGAACGGTCCTGACGAAGGCCAAGCGATCCGGCCCGACCAGCGGATCACTGGCGACGATGCGGCCAGACGTCAGTTCGACATCGCCCATATGAAAGACGGTGATCGACCGGGCAGAGAGATCGGCGTCGCTCAGCGACGCCAGATCGAGATTGCTGCTGAGCTTTGCTACGTCGAAATCTTCCGCGGCGGCGGACGACGGAATCCATGCGGCGACGGCGCACAAAAGTCCGCGCATCGTCCGCATGGGCCATTTCGACATGAGCCAACGCTCCCTTAGAGATCGAGAACCAGACGTTCCGGATCTTCCAGGCTTTCCTTGACGCGCACGAGGAAGGTCACGGCTTCCTTGCCGTCGACCATGCGGTGATCGTAGGAAAGCGCCAGATACATCATCGGGCGGATGACAACCTGGCCGCCGATTGCGACCGGGCGCTCCTGGATCTTGTGCATGCCGAGGATGCCCGACTGCGGCGCATTGAGAATCGGCGAGGACATCAGAGAGCCGTAGACACCGCCATTGGTGATGGTGAAGGTGCCGCCCTGCATGTCAGCCATCGACAGCGTTCCGTCGCGGGCAGCCTTTGCCAGACGACCAAGCTCCTTTTCGACTTCCGCGATCGACATCTGGTCGGCATCACGAATGACGGGAACAACGAGGCCCTTGTCGGTGCCGACAGCCATGCCGATGTGGCAGTAGTTCTTGTATACGATGTCGGTACCGTCGATTTCGGCATTGACGGCTGGCAGTTCCTTAAGCGCATGCGTGACGGCCTTGGTGAAGAAGCCCATGAAGCCGAGCTTCACGCCATGCTTCTTCTCGAAGATGTCCTTGTACTTGTTGCGCAGGTCCATGACGGCCTTCATGTCCACCTCGTTATAGGTGGTCAGCATGGCGGCGGTGTTCTGCGCATCCTTGAGGCGCTTGGCGATCGTCTGGCGCAGGCGGGTCATCTTGACGCGCTCTTCGCGGCCGGCGTCTTCGACCGGCGTCGGCGCACGGGCGCTGATCGGAGCGGCCGGGACCGCGGCCGGAGCCGAAGCGGCCCTGGCGACAGCAGCAATGACATCACCCTTCAGGACCTGGCCGCGCTTGCCGCTGCCATCGACCTGATCGGCGGAGAGATTGTTTTCGGCGAGCAGCTTGGCGGCGGCGGGTGCCGGCGGCATGGCGGAAGCCGGAGCAGCAACGGCTGGAGCGGCGACCGGGGCAGTCGCTGCCGGAGCGGCAGCAACAGCGGCCGGCGCGGCAGCCTGAGCCGGAGCAGCCGCAGCACCGTTGCCGGCGGAGATCTGACCGAGCAACGCGCCGAGGCCGACAGTTTCACCGGCTTGGGCAACGATTTCGGACAAGGTGCCGGCTGCGGGCGCGGGTACTTCGATCGTGACCTTGTCGGTTTCCAGCTCGAGAATCGGCTCATCGACCTTGATGACATCGCCGACCTTCTTGAACCAGGTGCCGACGGTCGCCTCGCTGACGGATTCGCCGAGGGTAGGAACGCGGATTTCTGTGGCCATTGTTCAAATCCTGATTTTTCGTCGTTATAAGTTTGCGCATAACCCCGAAAATCGGAATCGATTTTCGGAAAGGCTTATGCGCCATTTTTAAGTGCTACTGCGACCTTTGCACGTCCTCGCGGACGTGCGGCGCGGTAGAGTTTCCGGCGGCGGACGGCCGGAGAATGATCGAGGGCATCGGCGAGATTTCAATACGGAAACCGAGCCCGGCGAGAAGGACGGGATCGGCATCACCAAGCGCCTTGGCGGCATTGGCGTCTTCCACGTCGAGGACGGCCATGCCGAAAGCGCCATCGGCCGCGAAGACCGGACCGACGACAATTGCCGTCCCGGCGCTCGCCTGTTCGCGCCAATAGGCGGCGTGTTGCTGCATGGCGGCCATCTCCTCCCCTGTGGCGTCATGCGGGAAGCTGGGGCGCGGCGGCACAAGTTTCAGATGAAAATAAGCCATCGCGCACCCCTTTCCGAATCACACCTTAACCGCCGAGCGCATCCTCAAGGAATGCAGCAAGCTGCGCCAGATGCTTGGACATCAGGCCCGTCGCCGGAGAGGCGGCGGCCGGACGGCCGGTGTAGCGAACCCGCTGGTACTTGGCATCGATATGGGCAAGCACCCATTCCAGATAGGGATCGATGAAGGACCATGCGCCCATGTTCTTCGGCTCTTCCTGGCACCAGACCATCTCCGCATTGCGGAAGCGGCTGAGCTCGTTGATGAGCGCCTTGGCCGGGAACGGGTAGAGCTGTTCGATACGCAGCAGGTAGATATCGTCGATGCCGCGCTTCTCGCGCTCTTCCAGCAGGTCGTAATAGACCTTGCCCGAGCAGATGACGACGCGACGGATCTTGGCGTCCTTCTGCAGCTTGATCGGGCCGTCCTTGATCACTTCCGCATCGTCCCACAGCAGGCGATGGAAGGAGGTTTCCCCCGCCATCTCCGTGAGCGTCGATACGGCGCGCTTGTGGCGCAGCAGCGACTTCGGCGTCATCAGGATCAGCGGCTTGCGGAAGTCGCGCTTCAGCTGACGGCGCAGGATGTGGAAGTAGTTCGCCGGCGTCGTGACGTTGGCGACCTGCATGTTGTCTTCGGCGCAGAGCTGCAGATAGCGTTCCAAGCGGGCCGAGGAGTGTTCCGGACCCTGACCTTCATAGCCATGCGGCAGCAGGCAGACGAGGCCGGACATGCGCAGCCACTTGCGTTCGCCTGAGGAGATGAACTGGTCGAAGACGACCTGCGCACCATTGGCAAAGTCGCCGAACTGAGCTTCCCACAGGGTCAGCGCATTCGGACGTGCGAGCGAATAGCCATATTCGAAGCCGAGAACCGCCTCTTCCGAAAGCATCGAGTTGATGACTTCGTAGCGGGCCTGGGTCGGCGACAGGTTAGCGAGCGGGATGTAACGATCCTCGGTTTCCTGATCGTAGAGAACCGAATGACGCTGAGAGAAGGTGCCGCGTTCGCAATCCTGGCCGGACAGGCGGATCTTGTGGCCTTCGACCACGAGCGATCCGAAAGCGAGCGCTTCCGCCATCGCCCAGTCGATGCCTTCGCCTGTCTGAACCATGCTGGCGCGGTTTTCCATGAAGCGCTGGATGGTGCGATGCGCGTGGAAACCAGCCGGAATTTCCGACAGCTTCCGGCCGATGTCCTTCAGCGACTTCATCGGCACGGCGGTTTTGCCGCGACGCTGCTCATCGGCATTGTCGGCCGTATGCAGGCCCGACCATTCGCCGTCCAGCCAGTCGGCCTTGTTCGGCTTGTAGGACTGGCCGGCATCGAACTCCTGTTCGAGATGGGCGCGCCAGTCGGCCTTCATCTTTTCGACTTCGCCTTCGGTCAGCACGCCTTCGCCGACCAGTCGCTCGGAGTAGAGCTGCAGCACGGTCTTGTGGGCGCGAATGACCTTGTACATCTTCGGCTGCGTGAAGGACGGCTCGTCGCCTTCATTGTGGCCGTAGCGGCGGTAGCAGAACAAGTCGAGGACGACAGGTTTGTGGAATTTCATGCGGAATTCGGTCGCGATCTTGGCCGCATAGACCACAGCTTCCGGATCATCGCCGTTGACGTGGAAGATCGGCGCTTCGATCATCTTGGCGACGTCGGACGGATAGGGCGACGAACGCGAGAAGGCCGGATTGGTGGTGAAGCCGATCTGGTTGTTGATGATGACGTGCATCGTGCCGGCGACGCGGTGGCCGCGCAGGCCCGACAGGCCGAGGATTTCAGCAACCACGCCCTGGCCGGCGAAAGCGGCGTCGCCGTGGATCAACAGCGGCACGACCTTGGCACGCTCGGAAAGCGGAATGATGTCGCCGTCCCAGACGGTGGCGCTCATGTCCTGCTTGGCGCGAGCCTTGCCCATGACGACCGGGTTGACGATTTCCAGATGCGACGGATTGGCCGTCAACGAAACGTGCACCTTGAGGCCGTCGAAATCGCGATCCGAAGAGGCGCCGAGATGGTACTTGACGTCGCCCGAGCCCTCGACTTCGTCCGGTGCGTAGGAACCGCCCTTGAACTCGTGGAAGATGGCGCGATGCGGCTTGCCCATGACCTGGGACAGCACGTTGAGGCGACCGCGATGGGCCATGCCGAACACGGCTTCCTTGAGGCCGAGCTGGCTACCGCTCTTCAGAATCTGCTCCAGCGCCGGGATAAGCGATTCGCCGCCGTCGAGGCCGAAACGCTTGGTGCCCTTGAACTTGACGTCGAGGAACTGCTCATAGCCTTCGGATTCAACGACCTTCTGCAGGATCGCCTTTTTGCGGTCGGCGCTAAAGTTAATGCCCTTGTTGACGCCTTCGATGCGCTCCTGGATCCATGCCTTCTCTTCCGGATTGGAGATGTGCATGAATTCGACGCCGAGCGTCGAGCAATAAGTGCGCTCGAGGATTTCCATCATCTCGCGCACGCTCGCATATTCGAGGCCGAGCACGTTATCGATGAAGATCTTGCGGTCGAGGTCGGCCTCGGTGAAGCCATAGGCTTCCGGCGACAGTTCCTTATAGTCCTCGACCGCGGCGGCGATGCCGAGCGGGTCGAGCTTGGCGTGCAGGTGGCCGCGCATGCGATAGGCGCGGATCATCATGATAGCGCGAACGGAATCGCGTGTCGCCTGCAGGACGTCTGCAGTGTCGGTCGGCTTGCCGGCGGCTTCGGCCTTGGCCTTCACCTTGGTCTCGATAGCCTTCTCGACGATGCCCCAGTTGCCGTCGAGCGCTGAGACGAGTTCGCCGTTCGCCTGGATCGGCCAGTTCTTGCGCTGCCAGGAGGCGCCCTTGGCCGCCTTCTTCACGTCATCCGGATTGTCTTCCAATGCCTTGAAGAATGACCGCCACTCGTCGGAGACCGACGACGGATCTTCCTCGTAGCGCGCATAAAGCTGCTCGATATAGGCAGCGTTGGCGCCGTCCAGGAACGAGGTAATCTGAAACTGCTCGTTGGCTTCTTGCCTTGCCATGGTGATATGCGGACGCTCTCGTCCGCCTCCCGACTTGTTTACTTTGCCGGCTTATGGAAATCCGGCGACCCTATTTCGTTCGCGATCCTTGGACCGCACATCGGCTTTCAAAAACTCGAAAGCCGGACGGGATTGCGGATGTCGCTGCCCCGTCCGGATCTTGCTACAGGTAGGATCAGCCCTTCAGGACTTCCACCAGAGTCTTGCCGAGACGCGCCGGCGAAGGCGACACGCGGATGCCCGCCGATTCCATAGCAGCGATTTTGTCTTCAGCGCCGCCCTTGCCGCCGGAGATTACCGCACCGGCATGGCCCATAGTGCGGCCGGGAGGTGCCGTGCGGCCGGCGATGAAGCCGACCATCGGCTTCTTGCGGCCCTTCTTGGCTTCGTCCTTGAGGAACTGTGCGGCGTCTTCTTCCGCCGATCCGCCGATTTCGCCGATCATGATGATCGACTTGGTTTCGTCGTCGGCGAGGAACATTTCCAGGATGTCGATGAATTCCGTGCCCTTGACCGGGTCGCCGCCGATGCCGACCGCCGTCGTCTGACCGAGGCCTTCATTGGTGGTCTGGAACACGGCTTCGTAGGTCAGCGTGCCCGAACGCGAGAGAACGCCGACAGAGCCCTTCTTGAAGATGGAGCCCGGCATGATGCCGATCTTGCATTCGTTCGGCGTCAAGACGCCGGGGCAGTTCGGTCCGATCAGGCGGGACTTCGACTTCTGCAGGCGATCCTTGACCTTGACCATGTCGGCAACCGGAATGCCTTCCGTGATGCAGACGATCAGCGGGATCTCGGCTTCGATCGCTTCGAGGATCGCAGCCGCAGCACCTGCCGGCGGCACATAGATGACCGAGGCGTTGGCGCCGGTCGCATCCTTGCCTTCAGCGACAGACTTGAAGATCGGCAGCTTTTCGCCGTCCTTGCCGGTCCAGGTTTCGCCGCCCTTGGAGGGATGGATACCGCCGACCATCTTCGTGCCGTGATAGGCGAGCGCCTGTTCGGTATGGAAGGTACCGGTCTTGCCGGTCAGGCCCTGAACGAGAACCTTAGTGTCTTTGTTGATGAGGATCGACATCTTGCCTCAGGCTCCCTTGACTGCCTTGACGATCTTCTGGGCGGCATCGTCCAGGTCATCGGCCGAGATGACATTGAGACCGGATTCGTTGATGATCTTCTTGCCGAGCTCGACGTTGGTGCCTTCGAGGCGCACGACGAGCGGAACCTTCAGACCGACTTCCTTGACGGCTGCGAGCACGCCTTCGGCGATGACGTCGCACTTCATGATGCCACCGAAGATGTTGACCAGGATGCCTTCGACAGCCGGGTCTGCGGTGATGATCTTGAAGGCCGCGGTAACCTTTTCCTTGGACGCGCCGCCGCCGACATCGAGGAAGTTCGCAGGCTCGGCGCCGTAGAGCTTGATGATGTCCATGGTTGCCATGGCAAGGCCGGCGCCGTTGACCATGCAGCCAATGTTGCCGTCGAGGGCGACATAGGCGAGGTCATACTTGTGCGCTTCGATTTCCTTGGCGTCTTCTTCGGTCGTGTCGCGCAGCGCAACGATGTCCTCGTGGCGGAACAGCGCATTGCCGTCGAAGGAGACCTTGGCGTCGAGCACGCGCAGATGGCCATTGGTCATGACGATCAGCGGGTTGACTTCGAGCAGGGCCATGTCCTTTTCGACGAAGGCCTTATAGAGAATCGGGAAGAGCTTGGCGGCGTCTTCGCGGGCAGCCCCTTCGAGCTTCAGCGCGTCGGAAAGGGCAGCCGAGTTGGCAGCCGTAACACCGGCCGACGGGTCGATGTCGACGGTGATAATCTTTTCCGGCGTGTCATGCGCAACGGTCTCGATGTCCATGCCGCCTTCCGTCGAAACGACGAAGGCAACCTTGCCGACCGAGCGGTCGACCAGGATCGAGAGATAGAGTTCGCGGTCGATATCGGCGCCGTCTTCGATGTAGAGGCGATTGACCTGCTTGCCTGCGGGGCCGGTCTGCTTGGTCACCAGCGTGTGGCCGAGCATTTCCTTGGCGTTGGCAACAACGTCCTCGATCGACTTGGCGAGGCGAACACCGCCCTTGGCGTCGGGGCCGAGTTCCTTGAACTTGCCCTTGCCACGACCGCCAGCATGGATCTGGCTCTTGACGACGTAAAGCGGGCCCGGAAGCTGTTTTGCAGCGGCTTCGGCTTCATCGGCGGAGAAGATGGCAACGCCGTCCGCGACGGGTGCGCCATAGGTCTTCAGCAGCGCCTTGGCCTGATATTCATGAATGTTCATGGATTTATCCCTATTGGAACGCGGAAATTACTTCAGCGACGGCGCGATGGTCGCGCAGGCTTCGCAGAGGCCGGCAACGGCTGCGACTGACTTGTCGAACGCTTCCTTCTCGGCCTTGTTCAGGTCGATCTCGATAACGCGCTCGATGCCGCCGGCGCCGATAACAGTGGGAACGCCGACATACATGTCCTTCACGCCGTACTGACCGGAGAGGTAGGCGGCGCAAGGCAGGACGCGCTTCTTGTCCTTGAGGTAGGATTCAGCCATCGCGATGGCGGAAGCGGCCGGGGCGTAATAGGCCGAACCGGTCTTCAGGAGACCGACGATTTCGGCGCCGCCGTCACGGGTGCGCTGGATGATTTCTTCGAGGCGCTCCTTGGTGACCCAGCCCATGGTGACGAGGTCGGTCAGCGGAATGCCGGCAACGGTGGAGTAGCGAGCGAGCGGCACCATCGAGTCGCCATGGCCGCCGAGGACGAAAGCCGTGACGTCTTCGATGGAGACGTTGAATTCCTTGGCGAGGAAGAGGCGGAAGCGCGAGGAGTCGAGCACGCCGGCCATGCCGACAACCTTGTTGGTCGGCAGGCCCGAAAACTTCTGCAGCGCCCAGACCATGGCGTCGAGCGGATTGGTGATGCAGATCACGAAAGCGTCGGGGGCATATTTCTTGATGCCGGCGCCGACCTGTTCCATGACCTTGAGGTTGATGCCGAGCAGATCGTCGCGGCTCATGCCGGGCTTGCGGGGAACGCCGGCCGTGACAATGCAGACATCGGCGCCTTCGATCGCGGAATAGTCGCTGGCGCCAGTGAGATTGGCGTCGAAACCTTCGACCGGCGAAGACTGGGCGATGTCGAGACCCTTGCCCTGGGGGATGCCGTCCGCGATGTCGAACAGGACGATGTCGCCCAATTCTTTCAGGCCGGCGAGATGCGCCAGCGTGCCACCAATCATGCCAGAACCAATAAGTGCGATCTTGTTGCGCGCCATTTCGGTGTATCCTTTGCGATCAAAATCTGTGGCGGGACACCTTGCAAGGCATCCACCATTGCCGCCAATCGCATAGACCCAAAGGCCGAAATTGGCAATTGATTATTTTGAGATCAGGAATTTCAATCGGTTAGATCAATAATGTCTTACGTAAACGTAAGACATTCTGTCACCAAATTGTTACTCGGCGGCACGCTTTCCGTGAGTCTGGGCGAGATATTCCGCGCTGCGCATTTCGAAAAGCCGCGATGCCGTACGGTCGAACTCAAAGCCCTCCGTACCGCGCCGTTCGACCAGTAAATCCTCCGGCATCGCCTCTGCAGAAACATAAAGCCGGACGGCATGATCGTAAAGCGTGTCGATAAGGATGATGAAGCGCTTGGTCTGGTTGCGCTTTTCCGGCCCGAGCCTCGGAACGCGATCAATAAAGATCGTGTCGAAGCGGTTGGCGATGGCCAGGAAATCGGCGGCACCCAACGGCGCCTCGCAAAGGTCGGCAAAGGAAAACCGCGCCATGCGATCGACCGCGAGCGGCACATGGACGGAACGCCCCTTCATCGGAATGTCCTGCGGTAGCGCCTTGCGCCCGTGCAGTACCTGCGTCCAGGATGCATCCATCGCCATATCGGTGCGATCGTTGAGCGGTATCAGATAGACCGGCTGGCTGTTCAACTTTTCCAGGCGGTAGTCCGTCGGCGAATCCAGCGAGACGATATCGACGTAGCGCTTCAAAAGATCGATGAAGGGCAGGAACAGACCGCGATTGAGGCCGTCGCGATAGAGATTGTCGGGCTCGACATTCGATGTGGCGACCAACACGCAGCCCAGCGAAAACAGCTCGGAAAACAGCCGCGACAGGATCATCGCATCGGCGATATCGGTCACCGAGAATTCGTCGAAGCAGAGCAGCTCTGCCTGGCTAAAAAGGTCGGCCGCGACAGGCGGCACCGGATCGGCCTGCTTGGTCTCGCCGTTCTTGAACTTCAGCCGATGGGCGGCGATGCGGTTGTGCACATCGGCCATGAATTCATGGAAATGCGCCCGACGCTTCCTGTTGCAGGGCGCCATTCCGTAGAACATGTCCATCAGCATCGTCTTGCCACGCCCGACACTGCCATGGATATAGAGGCCGCGGACGATCTCGGCCGGCTTCTTGCGCGCGGCAAACATCCAGCCGAGCGCGCTCGATTTGGTCGCCGGCCGCTTCCGCTTAAGAGCGGCGAGCACGTGATCGAGGGATTTCGCCACATCCATCTGCGCCGAATCCACCTGGAGCGATCCGGAAGCCGTCAGCGCCTTTAAATGTTCGACGACGCTGATGGAATAGTCTGGCATGGGCTGCATGGGGAGATACCCGCCTGTGCATGAGGGAAGCGGCCGGATGGCCCAACCGCTTCAAAAGAGGCTTTATCGGCTGAGGCTGAGCGGCTGTCCGGACGCCGTGGAGCCATCGAAACGCGAATCCGCCGTCTTGTAGAGCGAGCCGATCTGGCTGCCATCACGGTTCTTGAGGATGACCTGCTTGCCCGAAACTTCCCACGAGCCCATGGTCGTCAGTTCACCCGCGCAACCGCGCGTGCCGCCGCGCGAGCCGCTGCCGAGATTGGTGAGCGTCAGGAACATGTCACAGCTCGATCCGCCATTGCTGACCTTCCAGCTACCGACCATGGATTCCTTGGTCACGTCCTGCGCCGAAGCGGCCATCGCCTGTTGTTGCTGCGGATTGGCTGCATTCGGCGTATTCGTCGGCGCCGCCGGAAACTGCGAAGCGCCGGCGGTGGGCGGAAGCTGGCTGGATTGGACGGAGGGAACGGGCTGAGCCTGCAGTGGCGGGGGAGAATAATCGTCGTTGTATGCTGTGCGCTGGCAACCGGCAAGCGACAGACCTATCGCCGCAGCCGTCACTGCATATCTGAACTGCATCATCACACTCCTAATTATTTGTCCACCGCTGACATTTGCAAAGTGATGCTCAATGATGTGGGAATTAGCGTATTTCACTTTGGTTAATCAAGTCGATACCGCCACAAATTGCCCTAGACCATAGCTCGACAAGAATCGGGTGGTTTCAAGGCACCATCCGGCGAACCTCATCCAGATAGAAATGATCGGCCAGCCTCCGCATGTTTTTATCGCGTTCCATGTCATGGCGGAGATTGCCCGAAAGATCGGAATGGCGTGCGAGCGAGGCTGATAAAAATTCCGTGAGCGGCCACACCAGCGAGCGCTTGCCCGCCTCGCGCAACTGCTTCTCAACCGAGAGCAATTTGCGGAATGATCCCGCTCCGGTCCGACATGAACGAAGCGGCGATCACAGTGGTTAGGTTCATATTACCCGCGGCACAGACGCACGATCACCGGCGGGTCAGACCCGCCGTTCGACCATCATCTTCTTGATTTCGGCGATCGCCTTGGCCGGGTTCAGACCCTTGGGGCAGGTCTGGGCGCAGTTCATGATCGTGTGGCAGCGGTAGAGGCGGAACGGGTCCTCGAGATTGTCGAGGCGCTCGCCCTTTGCCTCGTCGCGGCTGTCGATCAGCCAGCGGTAAGCCTGCAGAAGAACGGCCGGGCCAAGATAGCGATCGCCGTTCCACCAATAGCTCGGACAGGAGGTCGAGCAGCAAGCGCAGAGAATGCATTCGTAGAGGCCGTCGAGCTTCAGACGATCCTCATGGCTCTGCTTCCACTCCTTCGCCGGCGGCGGCGACACCGTCTTAAGCCAGGGCTCGATCGAGCGGTGCTGAGCATAGAAATTCGTCAGATCCGGCACGAGGTCCTTGACGACAGGCATATGCGGCAGCGGATAGATCTTCACCGTACCGTTGATCTCGTCCATGCCCTTGGTGCAGGCGAGCGTGTTCGTGCCGTCGATGTTCATCGCGCAGGAGCCACAAATGCCTTCGCGGCAGGAACGGCGCAGCGTCAGCGTCGGATCGATCTTGTTCTTGATGTAGAGCAGGCCGTCGAGCACCATCGGGCCGCAATCGTCGACGTCGATGTAATACGTGTCGATGCTCGGGTTTTGGCCGTCATCCGGGCTCCAGCGGTAGACACGGAATTCGCGTGTATTCTTCGCGCCTGCCGGCTTCGGCCAGACCTTGCCTTCACGCATCTGAGAGTTCTTGGGTAGAGCGAGTTCAACCATAGTCAGTTCCTCTCAGATCAATACACGCGCGCCTTAGGCTCGATCTTGTGCGGATCGATGCCTTCGGCGATCAGTTCGGTATGAACAGGGCGATAATCCAGCTTGACGTCGCCGGCTTCGTTAACCCAGGCGAGCGTGTGCTTGCGCCAGTTTTCATCGTCGCGGCCGCCGAACTTGCCTTCGGTGTAATCTTCGCGGGCATGCGAGCCGCGGCTTTCCTTGCGGGCTTCGGCGCCGTAGATCGTCGTGATGGCGTTGGCCATCAGGTTGTGCAGTTCCAGCGTTTCGACAAGATCGGAGTTCCAGATCAGCGAACGGTCGGTGACCTTGACGTCAGGCAGCTCCTTCCAGATTGCCGAGATACGGCGGCAACCGGATTCCAGCGATTCCTGCGTGCGGAACACGGCAGCGTCTTCCTGCATGGCGCGCTGCATCTTTTCGCGCAGCACCGCGGTCGGCGTCGAGCCACTGGCGTGGCGCAAGCCGTCGAAACGGTCCATGATCTTGTCGCAGGCGGCAACATTGACCGGCGGCACCGGGCTCGCCCGGTCGATAACCTGACCGGCGCGGATGGCGGCGGCACGACCGAAGACCACGAGGTCGATCAGCGAGTTGGAACCGAGGCGATTGGCGCCGTGCACCGAAGCGCAACCGGCTTCGCCGACGGCCATCAGGCCCGGCAGAATTCGCTCAGGATTATTGCCGTCGGCATTCAATACCTCGCCCCAATAGTTCGTCGGAATGCCGCCCATATTGTAGTGGACGGTCGGCAGAACCGGGATCGGCTCGCGGGTCACGTCGACGCCGGCGAAGATGCGCGCGCTCTCGGAAATGCCCGGCAGGCGCTCGTGCAGCACGGCCGGGTCGAGATGGTCGAGGTGCAGGAAGATGTGGTCCTTGCTCTTGCCGACGCCGCGGCCTTCGCGGATTTCCAGCGTCATGCAGCGCGAAACGACGTCGCGCGAGGCAAGGTCCTTGGCCGAGGGCGCATAGCGCTCCATGAAGCGCTCGCCTTCGGAATTGACGAGATAGCCGCCTTCGCCGCGCGCGCCTTCGGTGATCAGACAGCCGGAACCATAGATGCCGGTCGGATGGAACTGTACGAATTCCATGTCCTGCAGCGGCAGCCCGGCGCGGGCAACCATGCCGCCGCCGTCGCCGGTGCAGGTATGGGCCGAGGTCGCCGAGAAATAGGCGCGGCCGTAGCCGCCGGTCGCCAGCACCACCATCTTGGCGGCGAAGCGATGGATCGTGCCGTCGTCCAGGCACCAGGCGACAACACCGGTGCAGCGGCTGCCGTCATCGGACATGATCAGGTCGAGCGCGAAATATTCGATGAAGAATTCGGCATTGTTGCGCAGCGACTGGCCGTAAAGCGTGTGCAGGATGGCGTGGCCGGTACGGTCGGCGGCGGCGCAGGTGCGCTGCACCGGTGGGCCTTCGCCGTAATTCTGCATATGGCCGCCGAACGGACGCTGGTAGATCTTGCCTTCTTCGTTGCGCGAGAACGGCACGCCGTAATGCTCGAGCTCATAGACCGCCTTTGGCGCTTCCATCGTGAGATACTGCATGGCATCGACGTCGCCGAGCCAGTCGGAACCCTTGACGGTGTCGTAGAGATGCCATTGCCAGCTGTCCGGTGTCATGTTCTGCAGCGAGGCGGCAATGCCGCCCTGGGCTGCGACCGTATGCGAGCGGGTTGGGAATACTTTGGTGATACAGGCGGTACGGAAACCCTGCTCGGCCATGCCGAGCGTGGCGCGCAGGCCCGCGCCGCCGGCGCCGACGACGATCACGTCATAGGAGTGATCGACATATTTGTAGGCTTTCCCGTTCTGAGCAGGCCCATTCTGAGCGGATGAATTCGGTGCCATCTTACAATTATCCTACGAACGCGATCTTCAGAATGGCGAAGAGACAGAGCCCAGCCACGAAAATCGCGAAGAATGTGTTGAGCATGAGAAGGACGATTTTGCCTATCTCGCTGTGGACATAGTCCTCGATGATGACCTGCATGCCGAGCCTCATATGAATGACGCCGGAGATCACCATTAGGCCCATGATGACCGCGACGAGCGGATTCGACAGCGCGTGCACGACATCCGCATAGGGAGCGCCAGCATAGATCATCAGGAAAATGACGAAGAAGATGATGAGCGGAACATTGGCAACGGCGGTCAGACGCTGGCGCCAGAAATGCTCGGTGCCTTCCTTGGCGGAGCCGAGGCCGCGGACTTTGCCCAAGGGGGTGCGCATATCCATGAGAAATATCCTTTAAAGCAATGATCTCAAACCGAAGGACCGCGAAGCGAATAGTGTGACGCCGTTTTCGGACAAGACCATACCAATCAAATCAGCCGGATGACGATGCCGATGATCCAGACCAGCGCGGTAAGACAGAGCGAACCAACAAGCGTCGCTTTGGCCATCTTGGTCGAGACGGCGGGGTCGAAGCCGTATCCGAGGTCCCAAATGAAATGGCGGAAGCCGCCGAGCATATGGTGCAGCAGCGCCCAAGTATAGCCGAGCAGGACGAGCCGGCCGATGATCGAACCCATGATCCAGTTGACCAGGTCGAAATAACCCTGACCGGTCGCCGCCGCGATCAGCCACCAGGCGACCAGCAGCGTGCCGAAATAAAGCGCGCCGCCGGTGATGCGGTGAACGATCGACATAACCATGGTGGGAATAAGCTTGTAGACTTGCAGATGCGGCGACAGGGGCCGGTTTTGTGTGACGTTCGCCATCAGAACCTCGCGGCGTTACGATACGCTTCGATCCCGGATGTCTCCGGGGCTACGCACCTGGAGAAATCCTGTGTGCGTTGCATCAATTGTGACCATTAATCACGGAAAGCCATGTCGACAAGCACAATTGCTGTCTGCCTCGAATTTAATCGATTCGGATCATCAGACACCTTTAGCGAGTGCGCAGAAACGACATTCTCCGATTGGCCGATCGATACGATTTTCCCGTCAACCGAGTGGACTTAACGCTTCTCTTGCTGCACTCTGCTCTTCATAATTCGTTAAGGATTTGGAAGGCGAGACGAACCAATGGGACGGCATCTTTTCAAGGCAGCAATGCTCGTTTTGGCGGCAGCCGCCGCTCTTTCGTGCGTATCGGCCTCAGCGGGCGACTTTCGCCGCGGACAGAGCCAGTTCCACCAGTCCCGCTTTGTATCGTTCCACCATTCCAGCTTTGTTCCGTTCCACAATTCTGGCCTAGTTCCATTCCACCATTCTCGCTTTGCTCCGTTCGGCCATTCGCGCTTTGTTCGGTTGCGACAAATCTCCTGGCCGCAGGGCTACGGGCGGACGCAGCCTGCCAGAATCATTCTGATGGATCCGCAATATGCGGCAAGTGCGGGCACCTATGCCGGGACGACCGATGTCTATCAGGCCGACGGCGGGACCTATGTCCTAGGCTACGGCGGAAATGGCGGCTATGGCGGACACCAGAACGGAGCTGTTACGCCGTTGAAGCCGCGGGCCAAGGTCATCAACGTCAAACTCGCCCGCAGCGCCTGCTCCTATGAAGCCGGCGTCTGCGTGATTCGCCCCTGACGGTCCTTAGCCGGCAAGAAATCGCCAGACCGTCGTCTTCTTCACTTCGCTGTCTTCCAAAGCCCGCGTTACCGGCACCTGATAAGTGGCACGGGCCTCCAAATGATCCTTCGGGAGATAGGCTCTTCCGGGATCGCCCACCAGAACGAGATGGCCCTCGTTCGCCAGCTGCCGGAACCAGGGAATCAGACGATCGGCGAAATCGCGATCGTAAAAGACATCACCAGCAAGAATGACCTCGGCATTCGTCGCCTGGCCAACGAGATCGTCACCGGTAAATTCAAGCGTGATCGCGTTCTCCGCTGCGTTCAACCGTATCGCCGTCTCCGCCCAGGGATCGATATCGGCGGCGAACACATGGCTGGCACCCGCAAGCTTCGCCGCAATCGCGACGAGGCCGGAGCCGCTGGCGAAATCCAGAACCCGTTTTCCGGCGACCTCATCGGGATGATCGAGCACATAGCGCGAAAGCCCCTGTCCACCCGCCCAGGCAAAAGCCCAAAAAGGCGGTGGCAAGCCGATCTCTTCGAGTTCCTCCTCCGTCTTCAACCAGAGATCATGGACTTCGCTCGCCAGATGCAGCCGGATTTCCGGCACATGCGGCGGCGCCATGAGACTGGTGTTTGCAAGAATGAAGCTCTCAGGATCGGTCTTCAAATCGCCCTCGAGTCAGAGGTGTCAGACAGGCGGATTGTCGAGTTCGCCCATGCGGCAGACTTCGAGATATTCCTCTGATGTCACCGGCTGCACGGAAAGCCGCATCGAGGTGACGAGCGCCATCTGCGAAAGCTTCGGATTGGCCTTGATATCCTTCAACGTCACCGGCTTCGGCATGTCGCGAACGGCACGGATGTCCACGCAGTCCCAGCGCGGATCGTCCTTGGCAGTCGAATCGGGATGTGACAGCGCACAAACCTCGACAATGCCGACAATCTCCAGCCCCTCATTGGAATGGTAGAAGAAGCCTTTGTCTCCGATCTGCATCGCCCGCATGTTGTTGCGGGCGAGGTAGTTGCGCACGCCCGTCCATTCGGTGCCCTTTTCGCCGGCTCTCTTCTGCGCTTCCCAGGACCACGACGCCGGTTCGGATTTATACAGCCAATGCGCCATGTTTCATGCCTCCGGATTGTTGAAGACCCAGTTGTAGGGCTTGATCTCGACGTTCTCGAACAAGCCGGCCTTGGTATAGGGATCGGCATCGGCAATCGCTTTTGCTGCTTCGATCGTTTCTGCGCTGACGATGGCAAGCGTGCCATTCGGCTTGCCTTCCGCGTCGAGGAAAGGACCCGCCATCTTCAACGTACCCTCGGCATTGAGCTTGTTCAAATACTCGACATGGGCAGGGCGGGTCTCCATCCGGACATTCAGATGACCGGGCTTGTCCTTGCAGACAAAGGCAAACAGCATGATTTTATTCTCCTATGGAAATCAGCAGGCTATTGAGGATGATGGATAAAGCCTCATCCAGCGAAGGTCATCTTGTTTCTGCGCGAAGCGGATTGATAATGTCGAGGCCCCAAAAGTCCGCCTCATTGTCCGTTGCGATAACGCATTCATTCGCGATTGCGACGGCAGCGATCAACATGTCCATGGGGTCGCGCTGTCGCCCGGCTGCTCGACCCTCCGCCATAAGCTGTGCCCAAATTAAGGCAGCACTTTCGTCGAAGGGAAGAATGCGTCCGGCGAAATATGCCAGCGGTCCTTGCGGGCCGAGAAACCAAGTTTCGAGTTCGTCCCGTTTGCGTCCCGCCGGCTTGATCAAAATTCCGCGCTGAATCTCGGCAATCGTGGACGCCGCGATGAAAAGATCGCCATCTATCTGTGTTTGAAACCAATTGGCGAGATTGGGCGCCGGCTCAGGTTTGATCGTATTGCTGATGATATTGGTATCGAGCAAATAGCGGGTCAAAGATCGATCTCGCGCACTTTGCCGCGAACTCTCTCGAGATCAAGATCCGAGCCAACAAGGGGCGAACTGCGCAGCCAGGCATAAACGCCGCCCTTCTTCGGCGGCTCCCCGGAGATCACCTGGTTCAGGATATTGCGGATACGGGCAGATTCAGCCCCGTCTTCCGCCAGACGTCGCGCCAACGAACGAATCAAGGCACGATCACCATCAAGGCCAAGCACCTCGAAGCGAGCCAGGCCGCGCTCTTCAAGACGAGAGCGGTAATTCTGAATCGCGCGCTTTTGTGAGCTGCCCATCATCGCCTCCGGTTATATCCAGTAATATATCCAGCGCGCTGCCGATATTCAAGCTTTCTATTCCGTCGTAATCGGACGGGTCATCAATTGCTCGATAGCCGTCGGGATATCCAGCTTGCCGTCGATGATGGCCGAGACCGCTTCGGTAATCGGCATATCGACGCCAAGCCCCCGCGCCATGCGCGCCGCAATGGAGGCGGCATAGGCGCCCTCGACCAGCTCGCCATGCGATGGATCGGCCGTTTCGCCGTGGCCGAGTGCGATACCGAAGCGCAGGTTGCGGGACTGGTGGCTGGTCGCGGTTAATACGAGATCGCCGAGGCCGGAGAGCCCGCGCACGGTCTCCGCCTTGCCACCCTTGGCGGACACGAATCGCGACATTTCCGCCAGGCCGCGACTGATCAGCGCCGCACGCGCCGAATCGCCGATGCCGCATCCTTCGACGATACCGCAGGCGATGGCGAGCACGTTCTTCAGCGCACCGCCGAGCTGCACGCCAACCCGATCGGAAGAAGCATAGAGACGGAATGTCGGCCCTGAAATCGCCTGTGCCAGCCGTTCCGCCACCGCCATATCCGCAGCCGCGATTGCCATTGCCGTCGGCAAGCCCTTGGCAATATCGCTGGCAAAGCCCGGTCCGGAGAGAACGGCGATGGCGTGGTGCGGCAATTCCCGCTCCAACATGTCGGTCAAGAGGTCACCGGAAACCTTGTCGATGCCCTTGGCGCATGTGACGACCACGGCATCCTCAGCGAGATAAGGCCCGTAATGACGTGCCGCATCCGCCTGGGCCTGCGACGGCATAGCAAAAAGCGCGATGCCGGCGTCCGAAATCGCGTCAGGCTCGGCGGAAAATTGCAGCGCATCCGGCAAATCGATGCCCGGCAACGCCGTGTCGTGCATCCGATCAGCCCTGAGATCGGCCATCAGCGCGGCATTGCGCCCGACCAGCGTCACCTGGCTCTTGCCGGTCAAGGCGATGACGGCGGCAAGCGCCGTGCCGAAGGCGCCGGCGCCGATCACTGCGATCCGTTCACTATCGCTCATGCCTTCGCTCCTCGTTTCCCGTGCCCTAAAAGAGTTTCGGCCTTCTGATCGAGCGGCCAGCGCGAGCGCGGCTGCACATCGAGACCGTCGGGCGCTGCACCTGTCGCCATGCGCTCCAGCCCTGCCCAGGCGATCATCACTGCGTTGTCGGTGCAGAGCCTCAGCGGCGGCGCGATGAAGCGGAAACCATTGAGATCGCACAGGTCCTGCAGTGTGCGGCGCAGCTCGAGATTAGCGGCGACACCGCCGGCAACCACCAGCGCCGGCTTGTCCACCGTCTTCGGATATTCCTTTTTGAAGCGCTGCAATCCGCGCCCGATCCGATCCTTCAACGTGCGCGAGATCGCCTTTTGGAAGGAGGCGCAGATGTCGGCGATATCCTGCTCGGTCACCGGCGCGATCGCCGTTGCGGCCTGCCGCACCGCGGTCTTCAGGCCAGAAAAGGAAAAATCGAGGCGGCTCTCGCCAACCAGCGGCCGGGGGAAATCGAATCGATCCGGATCACCGTTCTTCGCCGCCGCTTCGACCGCCGGGCCGCCCGGATAAGGCAGACCGAGCAGCTTCGCCGTCTTGTCGAAGGCTTCGCCCAGCGCATCATCGATGGTCGTACCCCAGCGCTCATATTCGCCGATGCCGCGCACCAAAATCAGTTGCGTGTGGCCGCCGGATACGAGCAGCATGAGATAGGGGAAGCTAAGGCCATCCGTCAGCCTTGCCGTCAGTGCATGGCCCTCTAAATGGTTGATTGCGTATAACGGCTTGCCGGTCGCCCTCGATATCGCCTTTCCGGTCATCAAGCCGACGAGCAGGCCGCCGATGAGACCGGGACCGGAAGTGGCCGCGATGGCGTCGACATCGGACAGCGACACATTGGCGCGCTTCAGGGCCTCGTCGATCAATGTATCCAGCGCCTCGACATGGGCCCGCGCAGCAATTTCCGGCACGACGCCGCCATAGGCGCTATGCTCGTCCAACTGGCTCAAAACCACGTCTGAGGCGACCGCGGCGGTGCCGTCGTCCCGGCGCTCGACAATGGCCGCGGCGGTTTCGTCGCAGCTTGTTTCGATGCCGAGAATGCGAAGAATGGGCGCCATGGAAGCTGTTCGTTGCCTGTTGGTCGATTGCGATGAAGCGGAAATATGGTTACGGGAACTGTCGGTAACAACGGATCAAAGCGGATGCAAACAAAACCTTTCCGGATCGGCACGCGCGGCAGCCCACTTGCATTGGCCCAAGTGCACGAGGTCCGCGACCGCCTGATGGCGGCGCATGGCCTGCCCGAGGAAATGTTCGAGATCGTCGTCCTGACCACCAAGGGCGACCGCATCATCGATCGTTCCCTGGCGGCGATCGGCGGCAAGGGCCTGTTCACCGAGGAGCTGGAGCAGAAGCTGACCTCCGGCGAACTCGATTTCGCCGTACACTCCGCGAAGGACATGGCGACGAAGCTGCCGGAAGGACTGGCGCTGTCAGCCTATCTGCCTCGCGAGGATATCCGCGACACCGTGATCGGCCGTACGGCGCCGAGGTTGATCGACCTGCCGCACGGCGCGACCGTCGGTTCCGCATCGCTGCGCCGCCAGGCGCTGATCCGCCGGCTGCGTCCCGATCTCAACGTCATCACCTTTCGCGGATCGGTCGAAACCCGCCTGCGCAAGCTCGAAGAAGGCCAGGCCGACGCCACGCTGTTGGCGCTTGCCGGCCTGAAACGGCTCGGCAAGGTGGATGTGATTACCGACATACTCAATCCCGACGAATTCCCGCCGGCGCCGGCCCAGGGTGCGATCTGCATCGAAAGCCGTATCGGTGACGGCCCGATCAACGATCTGCTTTTCGCCGTCAATGATGGCCCGACCTTCGACACCGTCTCCTGCGAACGCGGTTTCCTGGCGGCACTCGATGGCTCCTGCCGCACGCCGATCGCCGGTTATGCCGTCTGCGAGGGTGACCATATCAGGTTCTTCGGCATGATCTTGACGCCCGACGGCCGGCAGGTGCACACCACCACCATCGAAGGCCACCGCCGGGACGCCGAGGCGCTTGGCACGAACGCCGGCCAGGCGATCCGTGCGGAAGCAGGAAGTACTTTCTTCGAAGATTGGACCTGATATCCAATGCGCGTCGTCGTCACCCGTCCCGCATATTCGGGTGAACGCACCGCCCGGCGGCTTGCGGAGATGGGCCATGAGCCGCTGCTTCTGCCGCTGGCAGAACCGGTGCACGATGCCGAGGCAGCTCTCAAAGCGTTGGAAGAAACAAGCGGCTCTATCGCCATCACCAGCGCCGAAGTCATGCGCGTCCTGAAACACGTGCACCCGTCGTTGAAGCCTTTTTTCCACCGGCGGGTTTTTGCGGTCGGTGCTACGACGGCACAGGCCGCCCGGGAGATCGGCTTCGAGATCGTGGTGGGAGTTGGCGGCGGCAACGGTGCACAGCTAGCGGATCTGATCATCGGACATCCCCGCGAATTCAGAGAGTCACCACTGCTCTATCTTGCGGGCTCCCCGCGTGCGCCTGGCTTCGAGGCGCAACTGAGCGAACTCCGGATCGCATTCCGAACGGTCGAATGCTACCGGATGAAAGAAATCATACCCGATGGCGGGATCCTCATCCGCGTCCTTGCTGATATCCCCGCGGACGCGATCCTCTTCTACTCCCGCGAAACCGCCCGCCGCTTTTTCGCCCTACCCTTTCTGCACCAGCACGCCGATACCTTGGTTCAAACGCGAATGCTCTGCCTCAGCGAGGCGATTGCCGAAGGGGTGCCGGCGGCCCTGCGATCCCTTGTGGAAATCGCCGCCGTGCCGGACGAAGACAGCCTTCTGGCGCTTCTGGCCGCGAAGTGAGATCGCAATTTTGATCTAAGCTCTTTCCATAATCGACTTGTCTGTCTACTTTCGCTGCAGCGCATGAAAAGAGGACCTCATGGTATCGGGAAACCCGCCAAGCCATTCGAAGCCCAACGACGAGCCGATCACGATCGACCTGGAAGCCGAGGAAACCACTCAAGCCGCGGCCGCCAAGGAGATGACGGAGCGCAATCACAGCGAGCCCGGCAGCTCGTCCGCCAATGAGGCGGAAATGCCGCTGGAAACCGAGAAGGAGCCGCTGCGGGAAGACATCGACGAACCCGTCGCAGACGCTGCGGCGGATGAGCCCAAAGCCGCGACCGCGCAGGAACCCGAGCCTTCGCGCGCTGCGCAAACCCCTGCTTCCCCGCGACAGCAGGGTGCAACATCAGGCCTGATTGCCGCAGGCATTGTCGGCGGCCTGATCTCTCTCATCTGCGCAGGCGCCATCCAGTATGCGGGCCTTCTGCCCGGTGGCAGGGCTGCCAAGGACGAATCCGCCAATATCGCCGCGCTCACGGCCGAAATCGACGGGCTGAAGCAAACGGTGTCCAATCTCGCAGCCGCTCCCGCGGCAACGCCTGACGCGGCGCTTACCGCCCGCGTTGCGGCACTCGAAGCGGCAGCCGCCAACAACACTGCAGGCGGATCGTCCGGCGCAAGCAGCGATGCCGACGAGAAGATCGCCGCGCTCAGCGCGCAAGTGGATCAATTGAAGGCGAGCCTCGCTCAGGCGGCACAAAACCAGGCTTCGTCCGACGCCGACGTCAGCAAGCGCCTTGACGATGCCGAGAGGAGGCTGAACGCGCCGAGCCAGCAAACTGCGGTCGCCCGTGCCATCGCGGCTGCTGCCTTGAAGGCGGCGATCGATCGCGGAGGCCCCTTTCAGCCCGAACTCGACACCTTCGCCAATGTCGCGCCTGACGACCCGGCCGTCGCCGATCTGAAGACCTTCGCGCAGACCGGCATTCCCTCGCGCGCCGATCTCATTCGCCGCGTATCCGAGGTCGCAACGGCGATCGTCGGTTCGACGCAGCAGGACGATCCGAACCAGAGCTGGAGCGACCGCCTGCTCACCAGCGCCAAATCCCTGGTACAGGTGCGCCCGGTCGGCAATGTCTCCGGCGACAGCGTCGCGGCCATCGCCGCTCGCTTCGAGGACAAGGTCAGGAACGGCGATCTGCCCGGTGCCGTCACCGAATGGAACAGCCTGCCGGACGCCGCCAAATCGGCCTCGGCCGCCTTCAAGCAATCGTTGGAAGCTCGTATCCGCGTCGAAGATCTGGTCGGCGAAGCACTGTCTAAGGCAATCGCCAACACCGGAAAACAGAGCTGAGGACGGGGTGAGAGAATGATCAGACTGCTTATTTTCGCCGTCCTCGTGCTGGCACTCGGCTATGGCTTTTCCTGGCTGGCGGATCGTCCGGGTGATCTTTCGCTGGTCTGGGGCGGCGAACTCTACCAGACCAAGCTCATCGTCGCGGCCGCCATCCTGATCGCGCTCATCGCCGCCGCCATGCTGGTCTGGTGGTTCATCCGGTTGATCTGGACCTCGCCGCATTCAGTCACCCGCTATTTCCGCGCCCGTAAGCGCGACCGCGGCTATCAGGCGCTGTCGACCGGACTGATCGCCGCCGGGGCCGGCAATGCGCTGCTGGCTCGCAAGATGGCGGCGCGCTCGCGAGGCCTCATCCGCGCCGACCAGGAGCCGCTGATCAACCTGCTCGAAGCCCAGGCCGCGCTGATCGAGGGTAAGCACGACGAGGCCCGCCAAAAATTCGAGCTGATGGCCAACGACCCGGAAACCCGGGAACTCGGTCTGCGCGGCCTCTATCTCGAAGCCAAGCGGCTCGGCGCGCACGAGGCCGCGCGCCAATATGCCGAAAGGGCCGCCGACCAAGCCCCCTATCTGCCCTGGGCAGCGCAGGCGACGATGGAATACCGCAGTCAGGCAGGTGATTGGGACGAAGCCATCAAGCTTCTCGACCAGCAGAAGATTGCGCGTGTCATCGATAAGGATACCGCCAACCGCCAGCGCGCCGTGCTGCTGACCGCGCGCGCCAACGACAAGCTCGAAAGCGATCCGGCCGGCGCCCGTGACGACGCGCTGGCCGCGCTGAAGCTGGTCTCCGATTTCGTGCCGGCCGCGCTTACAGCCGCCAAGGCATTGTTCCGCGAGGACAAAAGCCGCAAGGCCGCATCCATTCTCGAACAAGTCTGGAAGACAGGGGCAAATCCGGAGATCGGCAAGGCCTATGTCCGCGCCCGCAGCGGCGATTCCGTCGCCGATCGCCTGAAGCGTGCCGAGCGGCTGGAAGCCATCCGCCCCAATAATGTCGAAG
Organism: Rhizobium mayense; assembly: GCF_030272705.1. GTDB lineage: Bacteria > Pseudomonadota > Alphaproteobacteria > Rhizobiales > Rhizobiaceae > Rhizobium > Rhizobium mayense. Next base: position 115,946 of record NZ_JARFYM010000007.1, read on the forward strand.
CGCTGCTGATCACGGCAAAGGCGGCGCTCGACGCTCGCGACTTTGCCAAGGCCCGCGCCAAGGCCGAGGCCGCGGCCCGTATCGATACCCGTGAAGGCGCTTTCCTGCTGCTGGCCGATATCGAAGAGGCCGAGACTGGAGACCAGGGCCGCATCCGTCATTGGATGGCGCAGGCGCTGCGCGCGCCGCGCGATCCGGCCTGGGTCGCCGAAGGCTTCATCTCCGACAAATGGCTGCCGCTGTCACCCATCACCGGCAGGCTCGACGCCTTCGAATGGAAGGCGCCCTTCGGCCAGCTCGAGGGGCCGGTGGAAGAGGGCACTGCCGTCTCGGTTGACGCTGCGCTGAGAACGCTGCCCCCCGTGCGCGAGGCAGCCTCCGCAACCGCGGCAGTAAAATCCGCCTCACCAACAGTTGCGTCGCCGGCTGCCGGCACATCTGTTATGGAATTGGAACCGATCGCGACGAAGCCGGCGCCAGCCGCATCCGCCGCCAAATTCGAGCCGGCGAAGGAGCCGGAACCACGACCCTTCTTCGGCGGTGCGCCGGATGATCCGGGCGTGAAAGATCCCAAGTTTGAACCGGAACCCAAGACACGGCTCAAGCTCTTCTAAGAATGGAACCGAATGTTCGAACGCTTTCAGGAATTCTTTCAGAATCTGACCAAGGACCACCCAAAATCCGGTTTTGCTCCAGACGATCCGCGCATCGCGGTTGCGGCGCTCTGTTTCCAGGTGATGGAGGCGGACGGCAAGATCGAGGAGAGTGAGAAAAAGCGGCTACGCAAGCTGCTGAAGAGCCAATATGGTCTCGACGGCCGCCAGCTGGATGCGCTGATCGCCGCAGGCCAGCAAGCCGAGAGCGAGGCGGTCGACTATTATCGCTTCACCTCCGACCTGAAGCGTCACCTCAACAGCGAACAGCGCCTCGAGCTTCTCGGCATCCTGTGGGACATCGTCTATGCCGATGGCGAACGCAGCGAAATGGAGGACCATGCCATCTGGCGCATTGCCGATCTCATGGGCATTTCCGATCGCGAGCGCGTCATGAAGCGTCAGGAGGCAGCCGCCCGCGCCCCGGGTCGCAACGTGGAGACCGGGGATGATGATTGAGGCGCGCCCTAAGGGGAGCAGGCATCGCCCGGTATTGATCGTCTTGCACCAGGAGCGCTCCAGCGCCGGCCGTGTCGGCCAGATGCTCCTGGACAAGGGTTACGATCTCGACATCCGTCGGCCGGTGCTCGGCGACAAGCTGCCGACGACGCTGGAGGGCCATGCCGGCGCGGTGATCTTCGGCGGGCCAATGAGCGCCAATGATCCCGACGATTTCGTCAAGGCCGAGATCGACTGGCTCGACGTGCCGCTAAAGGAAAACCGTCCCTATCTCGGCATATGCCTCGGCGCCCAGATGCTCGCCCGCCACCTCGGCGCCAAGGTAAAGGCGCGGGACGACGGCAAGACCGAAATCGGCTGGTATCCGCTGCAGTCGACGGAAAGGGGACGGCTTTTGATGCGCCACTGGCCACAAATGGTCTACCATTTTCATCGTGAAGGCTTCGACCTGCCGCACGGCGCCGAATTGCTCGCAACCGGCGAGACCTATCCCAACCAGGCCTATCGCTATGGCGCCAATGCCTGGGGCCTGCAGTTCCACGCCGAACTCACCCGCGCCATGATGCAGCGCTGGGTGGTGCACGGCGAACACCGCTTCTGCATGCCGAACGCCCAGAAGGGCCGCGAGCATCTGGAGGGCCGCATGATCTTCGACCCTGCGCTCAAAGTCTGGCTTTCCGAATTCCTCGATCTTGTTTTCGAGGGCAAGCAGGCGATGGCGGCTTGAGAGGCCCGACATCCAGGATCGCCTGTGCATCAGCCTCGTTTTCCATCACCCGCTGATTGAGCCGCGATCGGCGGGCCGAGCAGCAGGTTGACAAGCAGCAAAAGCCCTATCGCCCCGATCATCCCGGCGATGCGGTTGATGGCCGGTCCGAGACTAGCGGCAGGCCCCGTATCCTGCACAAGCGTCAGGATCAGCGCGATGGCAGCCTGCGCGCCGATGTTGGCGATTCCGTGCCTCCCGTTCTGGATCTGCATGGCAAGCCATGTTCCCGCCATCAGCAACAAGAGCCATGGCGCGAAGAATTGGCTGATCGGCATTAACAGCACCATCGCACCGAACACGCCGCCCAGTAGGCACCCGGCTACCCGCTGCAGCATGCGTTGGGTTATCGCCGATTGGTCCTTGTCCGAGATCCCTGTAAGGGTGGGGACGGCCATGACCGCGCCGATCGAGATCGCCATCTGGCTGAGGTTAGGCAGCTCCAGTTGCCGCCAGACCACGGGCACGGCAGCAACCGCCATTCCGGTTCGCATGGCATGAGACAGGACATGCCAGTTTGGTCCCAGCAAACTATGCCAGCCCGGCGGCGGCACCGTCACGCCGGCTTCTGCAGGCGCCAGCAGCCGTGTCGCCAGCAAGGCGGTGGCGGTGCCGAGTATGATTTCGACGGTGCGGTAAAAGGCAATGGAAAGCGCTAATGTCGGATCGTCCAGCGCCCCGAGGGTGATCATCATGGCCGTGATCCCGCCGAGCTGCCAGGCATAGCCATGTGGGCTCAGCAACGCACCGAGGATAGCGAGCGTGCCGGCAGCGAAAAGAAGCAGCAGCGTCGCCAGGGGATCGTAGACGGCCCACGGCACAAGGGCAAAGCTCACCACGGCGCCGATAAGCGTACCGACTATCCTCATCCCGCCCTTTTGCCAGGATTGCGGATGGCTCGCCTGCACGCATAGGAAAGCGCTGATCGCGGCCCACCAGGGATTGCTGAGCCTCAGGATCAAAGCGAGGACGAGCGCGAGCCCGACCGCCAGCGCCGCAATATTGGCTTGCCGCACGCGTGGACCTGAAAGGGTCAACTCCGCCAGCTCGCCGCGGATCGCACCGACGAGTTCTGCAAGAGCCTGCCTCATGGGAAGATCAGCGTGCTGGCGTCCGACCCCATATAAAGGGTGAGGTCGGATGGAGGATCGACCAGCTTTAGCGTGATCGGAAAGCGGCGCCTCAGCCTGATCCAATCGGTGGTGGGGGCGACATAGGGCAGAATTCCGTCCTGATCGGGACCCCTGCTGATGCCCCGCGACACGCCTTCGATGCGAGCGCGATAGAGACGCCAGGGATGCGTGTCAAGCCATACCCAGGCTGCTTTGCCGGGCTCAAGCTTCCTGACGTAGTTCTCCTTATAGTTTGCGACGATGCGCCAGCCTGCCGCGTCGACGATGCCGACGAGCGCCTTTCCGGCCGAGGCCGTATCGCCGACGCTTACGGAGAGATTGTTGACCGTGCCGTCGACGGGCGCGCGGATCTCGGTCTGGCCGAACTGCCATTCGGCCAAGGCCAGCGCCGCCTCGGCCTGCGCGACGATCGCCTCCTGGCGGGCGACCGACTGGGATGCCTTGTCGACCGCCTCACGCGCCGCTGCCAACTCCATGGTTGCCTGCTGTTCGGCGGAAACAACATCGGCAGCAGTTAAACTCAGTTGTTTTTGATCATCGCCGGCCTGCTGAAGTGCGGCCGTCGCAGCCGCCAGCCGATTTTGGGCGGCGGCCAGATCGTCGCTGACGAACTTGTGGTTCGCAGCCGCCTCCTGCAACGCCGCTTTGCGTTGATCAACGACGAGTTGGAACGGCGCCTTGTCGATGACAGCCAGAAGATCGCCGCGCCGCGCCTCCCGATCGTTGGCGACATTGACGCTCACGATCACGCCGGTAACCTGCGGCACAACCGCGACGAAGTTCGTGGTGACATAGGCATCGTCGGTATAGGCGACGAACGACGTCAAGACCTGCCAAACCGCCCATAGCGCCAGCAGGCTTGCTATACCCGCGACAAGCCGGAGCGCACGCCGGCGCTCCGTAGATGCTGCCGGCGGCGGAGCAGATGGATCTGGCTCGATCGGGTCGCTGCTCGTCGTGTTGCTCATGGCGACAAGATGCACGCGCTCTTGCCGTCATGACAAGAAAATTGTGGCTCACGCCAATTGCGGCTCACCCTCGCGGTCCGGCGCGTTCAGACTGTCGATCTGGCGCAATTGCGGGAAACCGCTCGCCCAGATGATCGCCACAGCCAACGTGCCGATGCCGCCGATGACGACGGCAGGGACGGCGCCGAAATAGTGCGCCATCGTGCCGGCACGAAACTCGCCGAGTTCGTTCGACGCGCCGACGAAGACCATATTCACGGCGTTGACACGGCCGCGCACATGATCCGGCGTCCAGAGCGTGATCAGCGTTTCGCGGACATAGACCGAGATCAGATCCGACGCGCCCATGATGGCGAGCGCGGCAATCGACAGCCACGGCGTATGCGAGATACCGAAAATCAATGTTCCGAGCCCAAACATTCCGACGCCAATGAACATGCAAATCCCCGCCCGGTGCCGGATGGGATAGGTCGCCAGAAGCAGGCCCATGGCAATGGCGCCGAAGCTCGGAGCAGCCCGCAGCAGGCCGAGGCCCCAAGGACCGAGCGTCAGAATATCGCGTGCATAGATTGGCATCAGCGCCACCGCACCGCCGAGGAGCACGGCAAAGAGATCGAGAGAGACGGCGCCGAGCACGACCTTTTCCGACCAGATGAAACGGAAGCCGGCGAGGATCTCATTCAAGCTCCTCGCTTCGTGCGCAACGCGCTGCTGTGGTTTCGGAATGAGGAAGGTCAGCAGCGAACCGGCGGCGAAGAACAGGACGGCGACGGTGTAGGAAACGCTGGGGCCGACGCCATAGAGCAGGCCGCCGGCCACTGGGCCGAGAATGGCAGCCGCATCCCAGGACATGGAATTCCAGGTCACCGCGTTCGCCAGATCCTCAGGCGGAATGAGATTCGGCGCCAGCGATTGCGTCGCCGGCGTCATGAAGGCGCGCTCGATGCCGAAGACGGCCAGGATCAGGAAAACCGGGAGGGGCGCGAAGGTGCCGGAAACGGTTAGGAACAGCAATGCCGCCGCACAAATCGTGCCGACGAGGATGCAAACGGCAGCCACCATGCGCCTGTTGTAGCGGTCGGCGACCGTGCCGGTCACCAGGATCAACAGCAGGGACGGAAGGAACTGTACGAGACCAATCAGGCCGAGATAGATCGGATTGCCGGTATGGTCATACATTTGCCACCCGACGGAGACGCTGACGACCTGCGTGGCGAAAGCCGTTAGAAAACGGGCAAAGAAGAAATAGGTGTAGGCAATGTGCCGGAATGCGGCTAACCGGTCTCCGCTGGCGACCAACGACATGAAACGAGACTCTCCGACCAGGGCAAATGCACAGAGCGCGCTCGCCCGGCCTGTTAAACATGATTCAGCGTGCTTCAAAGCATGGGACTTGCCCGTTAAGTCGCCAATGTCTACATCTCTGTCAACCGCGAAATGGAGACGGATATGCTTGCCTTATTTCAAACCATTGATCTGGCTTTGAATCTTTATACCTGGGTGCTGATCGCCAGTGCGATCTTCTCTTGGCTCTATGCTTTCAATGTCATCAATTCGAGCAATCAGTTCGTCAACTCGGTTGGAAGTTTCCTCTATGCAGTCACTGAGCCTGCGCTCCGCCCGATCCGGCGCGTGCTGCCCGATCTCGGCGGCATCGACATTTCGCCCATCATCCTGCTGCTGATCATCTTCTTCTTCCGTTCGCTGATGTGGAACACGCTTTACCCGATTTTTGGCCGGTGAGCGGGGCCTGGCAGGCTTTTGCCGACCATGTGCGGCTATCTGTCCGGCTCACGCCGAATGGTGGGCGTGACGCGATCGACGGTGTCGAGACCGGCGGCGACGGCGAGTCCTATCTGAAGGCACGTGTTTCCGCAGTGCCGGAAAAGGGCAAGGCCAACAAGGCGCTGATCGTACTGCTTGCCAAGAACCTCGGCGTTGCCAAATCCGCAGTCAGCCTGATCTCCGGCGATACGGCGCGTAAAAAAATCCTCCGGGTCGATGGCGATCCGGAGGATTTGATAGGCAAGCTGAATGCTCTGCCGAAGGACTGATCAGGCCTTTGCCTTCTTGGCGCGCTCGATAGCTTCGAGAATGAGCTCGCCGGCTTCCTTCGAACCCTTCCAGCCATAGATCTTCACCCACTTGCCGGGCTCCAGATCCTTGTAGTGCTCGAAGAAATGCTCGATCTGCTTCAGCGTAATTTCCGGCAGGTCGGTGTGTTCCTTGACCTTCTCGTAGCGCAGCGTCAGCTTCGGCGAGGGAACGGCGATGATCTTTTCATCCTTGCCGGAATTGTCTTCCATCATTAGCACGCCGATCGGGCGCACATTGATGACGCAGCCCGGAACGAGCGGGCGGGTGCTTGCGATGAGGACGTCGATCGGGTCGCCGTCTTCGGAAAGCGTGTGCGGGACGAAGCCGTAATTGCCCGGATAGGTCATCGGTGTGTAGAGGAAACGGTCGACGACCAGCGTACCGGCCTCCTTGTCCATCTCATACTTGATCGGATGACCGCCGACCGGAACTTCAACGATGACGTTGACGTCTTCGGGCGGATTCTTGCCAATGGAAATCGCGTCGATGCGCATGCGTCTCCCCTAATAAGGATGGTTGCTGCGCCCAGATAATCGGATTCATGACGCAACGCAACAAGGCATTGGCGCGGCGCGGGATTTTAAAGCCGTTACGGCGAACGTCGCAGCAGGTGGCCTTAACGCATGTCGCGCAGAAGTGCGCAGCGGTTTTGCGAGAACGACATGCGCAAAATCAAGAACCTTAGAGCGCAAGGAGCCAGTCCGAAAGACCGCGACACGCTTTAAGGCCAGACGAAGCCGATCTTCTTGAGCTGCTTGCGATCGAAGGTCTCGATGCCCTCGCAGAAATCTGCGCCGCCCTGACCGCGATAGAAGCGATCGGCATTCTCGTTTTCCTCAAGGCACCAGACCACCAGTCCCTTGCAGCCGAGGGACTTCAAGAGCCGGCGCGCTTCGCCGAAGAGAAGCCGGCCAAGACCGATGCCTTGATATTCGGGGCGAAGATAAAGTTCGTAGATCTCGCCTTCCTGCGGCAGTGCGCGGGCGCGGTTGAGACCGAGCGTGGCGTAGCCGGCGATCTCACCGGCAACATCGAGAACCAGAAGCGTCGCCGGGCCGCTGGTCGCCTTGCGCCACCAGGCTTCGCCACGGCGCTCGATCATATGGCTGAGCGCGCGATGCGGAATGATGCCGGTATAGGTGTACTGCCACGACAGGCGATGCACCTCGGAAATGGCCCGGGCATCATGCGGTTCAGCCCGCCGAACATCGATCGACAACGTCTTCATAACGGCTACTCTGGTCCCGCCAGCGAAAATTAACCATCCACAAATCATGCGGATCAGCAACTTGCCCACAGTCTTTATCCGTGGACGGCTGCTGAAAATTAACGCATTTTTAACCTTTGCCACAAGGGCTCAAAAATCGAACACACAAAATAAAACCCCGGCACAGTGGCCGGGGTCAATTCGTCCGAAGCGGTACGAGTCGCTCTATTATGCGTAGCGAGCCTTCTCGAAACGCTTACGCTCGTTTGGATCGAGGTACATTTTGCGCAGGCGGATCGACTTCGGCGTGACTTCGACCAACTCGTCGTCCTGGATCCAGGAGAGCGCACGGTCGAGCGTCATGCGGATCGGCGGGGTGAGCTTCACGGCTTCATCCTTGCCCGCGGCGCGGATGTTGGTGAGCTTCTTGCCCTTCAGCACGTTGACTTCGAGGTCGTTGTCGCGCGAGTGGATGCCAATAATCATGCCGGCATAGACCTTCTCGCCGGCGTCGATGATCATCGGGCCGCGGTCTTCCAGGTTGAACAGGGCGTAGGCCACGGCTTCGCCGGCTTCGTTGGCGAGCAGCACGCCGTTGACGCGGCCGCCGATTTCGCCCTTGTAGGGCTGATAGTCATGGAACAGACGGTTCATGACGGCCGTGCCGCGGGTGTCTGTTAAAAGTTCCGACTGATAGCCGATCAGGCCGCGGGTCGGCGCCCAGAAGACGAGACGCACGCGGTTGCCGCCTGAAGGACGCAGCTCGGCCATTTCGGCCTTCCGCTCGGACATCTTCTGCACGACGATGCCGGAGTGCTCTTCGTCCACGTCGATAACGACTTCTTCGATCGGCTCGAGAAGCTGGCCGTCCTCGTCCTTGTGCATGACGACGCGCGGACGCGACACGGCGAGTTCGAAGCCTTCGCGGCGCATGGTTTCGATCAGAACCGCAAGCTGCAATTCACCGCGGCCGGAAACATAGAACGAGTCCTTCCCTTCGGCTTCTTCGATCTTCAGCGCGACATTGCCTTCGGCTTCCTTGAAGAGGCGGTCACGGATGACGCGCGAGGTGACCTTGTCGCCTTCGGTGCCCGCGTAGGGGCTGTCGTTGACGATGAAGGACATGGTGACGGTCGGCGGGTCGATCGGCTGTGCGATCAGCGGCTCGCTGACCTGCGGGTCGCAGAAAGTGTCGGCGACCGTACCCTTGGAGAGGCCGGCAATCGCGACGATGTCACCCGCCTGCGCTTCTTCGATCGGCTGGCGTTCGATGCCGCGGAAGGCGAGGATCTTGGAAATACGGCCGGTTTCGATCGTGTTGCCATCGGCGTGCAGGACCTTGACGGCCTGGTTCGGCTTGATGGAGCCGGAATGGATGCGGCCGGTGATGATGCGGCCAAGGAAGGGGTTGGCTTCCAAGATTGTGCCGATCATGCGGAACGGACCTTCGCCGACGGTCGGCTCCGGAACGTGCTTGACGACGAGATCGAGCAGCGGCCCCAGACCTTCGTCCTTCGGACCCTCGGGCGAATAGTTCATCCAGCCGTTACGGCCGGAACCGTAGAGGATCGGGAAGTCGAGCTGCTCGTCGGTGGCGTCGAGATTGGCGAAGAGATCGAAGACCTCGTTGATGACTTCGTCGGCACGGGCGTCCGGACGGTCGATCTTGTTGATCGCGACGATCGGGCGAAGACCAACCTTCAGCGCCTTGCCGACGACGAACTTGGTCTGCGGCATCGGGCCTTCGGCGGCATCGACGAGAACGATCGCGCCGTCCACCATCGACAGAATGCGCTCGACCTCACCGCCGAAGTCGGCGTGGCCGGGGGTGTCGACAATGTTGATGCGGGTATCCTTCCAGACGACAGAGGTCGCCTTGGCGAGAATGGTGATGCCGCGTTCCTTTTCCAGATCGTTCGAGTCCATGACGCGTTCGGCAACGCGCTGGTTCTCGCGGAAGGAGCCGGACTGCTTCAGAAGCTCGTCGACAAGGGTGGTTTTCCCATGGTCAACGTGCGCGATGATCGCGATGTTGCGAAGTGCCATATGTCTTAATCTCTGAGGCTGGGGCGCTGTATAAAGCAAACAGGCCAATTACATTTGGCGCGCTCATACCCTTTTTTTCGCGTTTGCGAAAGGGGGGAGGCGCGAAAGCGGCAGTAAGCTCGCCTACAACCTCTGCCGACGCCTCAATTTCGCGTTGTTCAACAGCAAGTGTCATCAATAGGAAACACAGCAGCTACCGCATGCGCGCTGTGACGGTCACGCCGCTGCAACATTCTCCATCTGCTTGCGCACACCGTTAAACACCTGCGCCGGCACGCGCAAACTGACATCTTCCTGATAGAGTGCCCTCACCTCGTCGAGACGTTCGTCCACCTCGATCGCCAGCGCGGCGAGACGATCGAACATTGCCAGGCGAACCGGAGATATCTCTTCGCCAGGCTGTGGCATCGGCCCCCAGTTGTCCCAGGGAAGCATCTCCACTTTGTTGAGGGCGGCGAAGTCTCGGACAAGATTCATCGCAATGAACCAGAAGCCCGACTCGTCGAAGATGCCAAAGGTGCCAGGATCCGCATTGCCGGCGCGGCAGCGTTGCCAGGCTTCGCCAGCTCTGAGGAATTTGCCCGGCGGCAGGTCAAGCGGTTCGAAATCGAGCTTCAAGGCAGCACGCTGGAGATCGTCGATCTGGAAATCCGCAGACACCCAGCGCCGCCCATCCCAATATTCTGTGATCCAGTGATCGATGCCCTTGCCGGCCTCGAAATACATGCCGAAGCCGCAGCGGGCGCGCGCTGGCACGCCTTGAGCCCGTAGCGCTGCGCACGCAAGCGCCGCGAAATGGCGGCAAACGCCGATGCTCCGTTTGGCAGGCGGGCGCGGGACGCCAAACGGCGCGGGATCGATCTCCATGATAGTATCGAGCATCTCCCGCACGGGCCGCGTGTGAGATTGCGCCCTCCGCGCCGGCGTGAGCTCCTGATGATACCACGGCGCCCAGGCATCATGCAGCAGCACGCCATGCACCGACGCAGCAACGCCCTCGACTCCATCGAGCGCGGCAAGAGCCTCAGCATGCGGCCCACCGGCGGTCATCGGGCCGGGCCGCATGTAGTACTCGAAAGGGCTATCGAATCCGCTCATAACGCACCCTGATTAAATTGCCGCATCGGAGCAAGGCCCAAGCATAGCTGTCGCCCAGATCCCGCAGACAGATTTACCACCGAACGACGCAATTTCGCCGGTCGGACATTCAGGCCGCCAGACCCTTCTTGCGTAGCATCGTATCCCGGCTAGGTAGCGCGCTTCAGCAGCCACGCATCATGATCCCTCAAGAAGACCTTGAGGCGATCGGGATAGTCATGCGTCACAGCATCTCGCACACTTCGCCGTGAAGCCAATTCTGCACGCCATGCCGCGACACGCGGCAACGCATCGAATATGCCGGCCGGTGTGATGGTATCGAACACGCCAAAGTAACGGAAGATCGGTGCGAAGACCACATCGACCAGGCTGAACGTTCCGCCGGCGAAAAACGGTCCATCCTTCAATTCAGCCTCGACACGACCAAACTTGTCGATCAACGCGTTGCGCTTGACCTCATAGATCTCTTCATCTTTGGCGGTCTCGAACCCCCACAAATCCGAAAGGATGGAAGAGCCGAACTCGATCCAGCCGCGATGCCGAGCACGCGCCAGCGGATCGGCCGGGTGGAGCCTGGGGCCTGATTGAGTTTCCTCAAGATATTCGCAGATCACTGCGCTTTCGAACAACACCATTTCCGCCCCGTCGCGCTGCTGCACGATCAGGAGGGGCACCTTGCCGAGCGGAGAAATGGCAAGAAACCAATCGGGCTTTGCCGACAGATCGACATAACGGAGCTCGAATGGCACGGCCTTTTCAGTAAGCATGATGACGGCCCGCTGAACGTAGGGGCAAAGATGGTGGCTGACGAGGGTCAACTTTGCGTCGAACATGATCAAATCTCCTATTGTCTGACCCAGCGAATGGGGCATGGAAGCATCTCCGTTCAGGATAGATGTAATTGCATCTATATCCAGGCTTGCCAAGCCAGTCAATATAGATGTAATTGCATCCATGTCCGATTGTTCAGATGTCAAAACCCCACAGCCCTCGCCCGCCATCACGCGAGCATGGGTACGCCTCATGCGCACGCAGCAAATCGTCCTTGCGGCGATCGAGCAGGATCTGAAGGCGGCCGACCTGCCGCCACTCGGCTGGTATGACGTGCTGCTGGAGCTGGCGCGGGCCACGGACGGCAGGTTGCGGCCCTATGAGATCGAGGAGCGCACGCTGCTCGCGCAGCATAACCTGTCTCGCCTCCTCGACCGGATGGAAAAGGCTGGTCTTGTTCACCGCGAGGTATTTTCCGAGGACGGCCGGGGCCGCTGGGTGGTTATCACCGAGGCAGGGAGTGCCATGCGCAACCGCATGTGGACCGTCTATGCTTCGGCGCTTCAACGCCACCTGGGCGACAAGCTAGACAACGCCCAAGCCGACCAACTGGCCGAACTGTTGGCTGTGCTTTCGCGCAAATCCTGATTGGCCAGGCAAAATCAATCCAAACCAAATGCGGCCACATGAGCCGGTCGCAAAAGTTGACCTTTCGCGACTGACTTTTGCTGCATGCCGAAAGCAAGAATCAAGCCGCCAGACCCTTCTTCTTTAGCATCGCATCGGGGCTCGGCAGCTTGCCGCGGAAGGCCTTGTAGGCATCTTCGGGGTCGATCGAGCCACCGACGGAATAGATATTGGCCTTCAATTTCTCGGCCATATCCGGATCGAAAGCGTCGCCGGTTTCCTCGAAGGCGGCGAAGGCATCGGCATCCAGCACTTCCGACCACATGTAGGAATAATAGCCGGCCGAATAACCATCGCCGGCGAAGACGTGCTGGAAGTGCGGTGTGGCGTGGCGCATGACGATCGATTTCGGCATGCCGATCTCCGACAGCACCTCGGCCTGAACCGCCATCGGATCCTCGACGGCGCCGCGGGTATGGAACGCCATGTCGACGAGCGCCGACGAGGTGAATTCCACAGTGTTGAAACCGGCATTGAAGGTGCGGGCGGCGAGAACCTTGTCGAGCAGCGCCTGCGGCATCGGTGCACCGGTTTCGTAGTGGACAGCATATTCCTTCAGGATCGCCGGGACGGTCAGCCAGTGTTCATAAAGCTGCGACGGCAGTTCGACGAAATCGCGGGAAACACCGGTGCCCGAAACTGAGGGATAGGTGACGTTCGAGAGCATGCCGTGCAGCGCATGGCCGAATTCGTGGAACAGTGTGCGCGCGTCGTCGATCGACAGCAGCGCCGGCTTGCCTTCGGCGGGCTTGGCGAAATTGCAGACGTTATAGATGATCGGCAGTTCGCCGATGTGACCGTTCTTCAGCGGCAATTTGTGCTGCGACTGAAACGAGCTCATCCAGGCGCCGGAGCGCTTCGAGCTGCGGGCGAAATAGTCACCGAGGAACAGCGCCACCAGCTTGTCGGAGCGATCCCGGATCTCGAAAACGCGAACATCTGGATGATAGGCGGGAACGCCCTTCTGCTCGACGGCGCGGATGCCGAAAAGACGGCCGGCGACATCAAAGCAGGCGGCGATGATCTTTTCGAGCTGCAGATAGGGCTTCAGTTCCGTTTCCGAAAAATCGAACTTCCGCGTCCGGATCTTCTCGGCATAGTGCCGCCAATCCCAGGGCATGACCTCGTGATTGCGGCCTTCCTCCGCGATCAGTGCGGCGATATCGCCCTCTTCCTCGCGCGCGCGTTCCGCCGCCTTTGCCCAAACGGCCTTCAGGAGCTCGTTTACGGCCTCCGGCGTCTTGGCCATGGTGTTGTCGAGCTTGAGTTCGGCATAATTGCCATAGCCGAGCAGCTTGGCCTTCTCGGCCCTCAGCGCCAGGGTTTCCTTGATGATGTTGCGATTGTCGGTCCCGCTGCCGTTTGCACCGCGCGCTACCCAGGCTTTGAAGGCCTGTTCGCGCAAATCGCGACGCTCCGACGACGTAAGGAAGGGCTCGATGATCGAACGCGAAAGCGTGACGGCATATTTGCCCTCTTCGCCGCGCTCGCGCGCTGCCGCCGCCATCGCATCCCTCAGAAAATCGGGAAGACCGGCAAGATCCGCCTCTTCGGAGAGGATCAGCGCCCAGCCCTTTTCATCGGCAAGCACATTCTGGCCGAACTGCGCGCCGAGGCCCGCCAGCTTCTCGTTGATCTCGGCAAGCCGCTCCTGTTCCGCCTTCGGCAGCTTGGCGCCCGACTTCACGAAACCCTTCCAATGCCGCTCCAGCACGCGGGTCTCTTCCACCGTCAGGCCGAGGTCTTCGCGCGCTTCCCAAAGCGCGTCGATGCGGGCGAAAAGCGCGGCATTCATACCGATCTTCGAATAATGCCGCGACATCTTCGGAGCGATCTCACGCTCCAGGGCCTGGATCACTTCGTTGGTATGCGCCCCAGCCCGGTTCCAGAACAGAGAGGACACCCGTGACAACTCGTCACCGGCGCTTTCGAGCGCGGTAACAGTGTTGGCAAATGTCGGCGCCTCGCCATTGTCGGCGATCGCATCGATCTCCGCATTGTGCGACGTAAGAGCTGCTTCAAAGGCAGGCGCAAAATCGGCGTCTTTCACGGCGTCGAAACGCGGCAGGCCCTGATGTCCTGTCCATTCGACGAGCGCTGGGTTGACGGCGGTTTGGGAAGACATGCAAGCGGTCCTTTCGGCAGGCATCTGATCGAAACACGATATAAGGCCCCATCCGCCAAATTAGTATGGCGAGGGCGGAACAAATAAAGAGGAATGTTCAGGCTTTACGCCAGCCGAGCAAGCCGGGTGTCGCGTGCCACAGCGCCTGTGCCGCAAAGCCCATGAACAACACTCCGGAGCAGCGCACGATCAGCCGCTCGTGAGCACGATAGAAACGCCGGACCGTGCCCGCACCGATAATGCCGATCAGGATAATGTCGGCCGTGACGAAGCCGGCGAAGGAAACGGTGAGCAGCAGCGGCAGCGCGTTGAACGTCAATGCTCCCGCCGAGCCCGCCACCAGTGCGGTAAAGGTTGCCAGTGCGACAGGATATCCTTTGGGGTTGGTGACGCCGAAGATCAGGCCGCGGCGGAACGGGCGGTCGACATTGAGCAACGCCTTGCCATCCTTCTTCGGCTTGGCGGTGACGGCACTCCAGCCGATCCAAGCAAGATAGAAGCCGCAGAGCAATCCCAGCAGATCGAAGACAAAGGTGCCGATAGTTTTCGCACCAACGATTGCAACCAGAGCGAGCGACGACCATACGAGATCTCCGACGAGATGGCCGCTCATGAAGAAAGCACCGGCCTTGCGCCCCTGCCCCGCACCGATGCCAAGCAGCGCCAGGAAAGCGGGGCCGGGAATAAGCACATAGAACAGCGCCGCCAGGAAGGCGCCGACGATAAGTGATTGCGTCATATTGGAAGTTCCCGATGGTGATGGCGGCAGATTAACAAGGCGCCAGATCCGGTCAAGCTAAACAAGTTGCTTGAGGAATGAAGAATCCATTGTATTCGAGGGGTGAAATCAATAAAGATTTATCGGGGCCTAAAAACAAGCGTAGGTAGGGAAGCGCTTATGAGTAGCAGGATAGATACGGATTCACTTGCCTTTCTTGTGGCGGATTGCGCCAGACTAATGCGAGCAGCATTTGAACGGCGCATCATGGCAGCGGGACTCGGTTTGACGGCAGGTGAAGCGCGCACGCTGATCCAGGTCGCGGCCGTTAACGGCAGCCGTCAGCTCGATATCGCCACTCGCATGGGGCTGGAGCCGATGACGGTCAGCGCCTTTCTCGACAAATTGCAGGCGCGCGGCTTGATCGAGCGTCAGCCCGATCCGCTCGACCGTCGCGCCAAGCGCATCGTCCTGTCGGAGGAGGCAGGCGCCAAGCTGAAACAGATCGGCTGCGAGATTTGCGCGGTGGAGAAGGACGCGATGCAAGGCTTCGATCACGGTTTGCAGGATGACCTTCAGCATGCACTCCGCACTTTCCGCACCAATCTGCAGAACGCGGAGCAGCCGGCAGAGATGGAACGCGAATTGAGGGCTGTAGAGTAAATTCACGCCCTCCGCATAAAAAACCCGCCTCCGGCAATCGGAAGCGGGTCTTTTTGTTGGAAATCTGATTACTTCGACAGATTGCGTTTGCCGAGCGTGCGCAGACGCAGCGCATTGAGCTTGATGAAGCCAGCCGCATCCTTCTGGTCGTAGGCACCCTGGTCGTCTTCGAAGGTCACCAGCTTGTCGGAATAAAGCGACTTCGGGCTTTCACGGCCGATGACCATGACGTTGCCCTTGTAAAGCTTCAGCGTCACCTCACCTTCGACATGCTCCTGGCTCTTGTCGATCAGCGCCTGCAGCATTTCGCGTTCCGGCGAGAACCAGAAGCCGTAGTAGATAAGCTCCGCGTAACGCGGCATCAGCTCATCCTTGAGGTGAGCTGCGCCGCGATCGAGCGTGATGGATTCGATGGCGCGGTGGGCAGCAAGCAGGATCGTGCCGCCGGGGGTCTCGTAGACGCCGCGCGACTTCATGCCGACATAGCGGTTCTCGACGAGATCGAGGCGACCGATGCCGTTGTCACGGCCGTAGTTGTTGAGCGTTGCAAGCAACGTCGCCGGGCTCATGCGCTGCCCGTTGATCGAAACGGCATCACCCTTTTCGAAGCCGACCTTGATGACGGTCGCCTTGTCGGGAGCGGCTTCCGGCGAAATCGTGCGCATGTGCACATATTCCGGCGCTTCCTGCGACGGATCTTCCAGAACCTTGCCTTCGGAAGAGGAGTGCAGCAGGTTGGCATCGACCGAGAACGGCGCTTCGCCCTTCTTGTCCTTGGCAACCGGAATCTGATGCTTTTCGGCGAATTCGAGCAGGTCGGTGCGGCTCTTGAACGACCAGTCGCGCCACGGGGCGATGATCTTGATGTCGGGGTTCAGCGCATAGGCCGACAGTTCGAAGCGGACCTGGTCGTTGCCCTTGCCGGTCGCGCCATGGGCGATCGCATCGGCACCGGTCTTGCGGGCAATATCGATCAGGTGCTTGGAGATCAGCGGGCGCGCGATGGACGTGCCGAGCAGATAGACGCCTTCATAAACCGCATTGGCACGGAACATCGGGAAGACGAAATCGCGCACGAACTCTTCGCGCACGTCCTCGATATAGATTTCCTTGATGCCGAGCATCTCGGCCTTCTTGCGCGCCGGCTCGAGCTCTTCGCCCTGACCGAGATCGGCGGTGAAGGTGACGACTTCGGCGCCGAGTTCCGTCTGCAGCCACTTCAGGATAATCGAGGTGTCGAGACCGCCGGAATAGGCGAGAACGACTTTCTTCACGTCTTTATGTGATGCCATGATGATGAGGTCCGTTTCAATGCGAGCCCGCGGAGAGGCCCGCCAACCCTGTATCGCGGCACTTTTAGCGAGATTATCGCGAGGCGCAAGGGGAAGGGCAGTCAGTTCATGTCGCGTTCGTGACAAGGCAAGCGCGGTATCTGCCTCTGCGATGCCTGATTTCGATTTGACACATCAAATCGAGGGATCATATCTCCAGTATGCAGACAACATTTTGGGGAAGGCGACGCTCGTGACTGATATTCAAGAGATTTTCAAGAAGGCCAATGTCGCCGTCATCACCGGCGGCGCCTCCGGCATCGGACTTGCGGCGGCGAAATATTTCGCAAAGCTCGGCATGAGCGTTGCGATCGCCGATCTCGGCCGCGACCGGCTGGCCGCCGCGCGCGCCGAGCTCGAAGCGATCGCCGGCGTGGATCAGATCATGGCCGTCGAGACCGACGTTGCTCATAAGGAACAGCTGGAGGCTCTCGAACGCGCTGTCCTGCAGCATTTCGGCCGGGTGCACGTGCTGATGAACAATGCCGGCATCGGGCCGGAAACCTCGATTTTCAGCCCGCAGGCCGGCTGGGACAACATCCTTGGTGTCAATCTAATGGGGGTCATCAACGGTACGCGCGTTTTCGGACCCGGCATGCTCGCCCATGGCAAACCCGGCCTGATTATCAACACCGGATCGAAGCAGGGCATCACCACGCCGCCCGGCAATCCGGCCTATAACGTCTCCAAGGCCGGCGTGAAGGTCTTCACAGAGGCCCTGCAGCACGAGCTGCGCAATACCGCAGGCGCCAAGATCGCCGCGCATCTCCTGATCCCCGGCTTTGTCTTCACCGGCCTCACCAAGGGTGACCGCCAGGAAAAACCGGCAGGCGCCTGGACACCGGAACAGACGGTCGATTTCATGGTGGAGAGCATCAAGCGCGGCGACTTCTACATCCTCTGCCCCGACAACGACGTGCAGCGGCCGACCGACGAGCGCCGCATGCTCTGGGCGGCCGGCGACATCATCGAAAACCGCCCGCCGCTGTCGCGCTGGCATCCCGACTATGCCGACAAGTTCAAGGCATTCCTTGAAAAGAAGGATTGATTTGCAAAGCGCTGAAAGCCGGATAAAAACATTGATCCTTTTATCCGGCTTTCGGAGCATGTCATGGACTTCATACCCAGCCTGCCGACCCTTCTGGCTTTTTCTGCCGCGAGCTTGCTGCTGGCGGCAACCCCAGGGCCCGATATGACCCTGTCGATCAGCCGCGCCTTGGCGCAGGGCAAGAAGGCGGCACTTTTCGTGGTCCTTGGCACCAGTCTCGGCATTGTCGTCCATACATGCCTGGTGGCTTTCGGCGTTTCAGCCTTGATTACCGCATCGCCGCTTGCCTTCACCATTCTGAAAACCGGCGGCGCCGCCTACCTGCTGTGGCTGGCGATCCAGGCGATCCGTTTCGGCTCCAGCCTGTCGGTCAAGAAGGTCGATGAGGCCAGGGGCACGCCACTCACCAACGTTTCAACGGGCTTCTGGGTCAATCTGCTGAATCCGAAGGTCATCATCTTTTTCATGACCTTCCTGCCGCAGTTCGTCACCGCGGGCGATCCGGCCGTCACGCACAAGCTCCTGTTCCTGGGCTTCTTCTTCATCCTGATCGGCATGCCGGTAAACACCATCGTCGTCCTTGCCGCCGATGGTCTGGCGTCCTGGCTGCAGAAGAACCGCGGCGTCATGCGCGGCCTCGACTACACCTTTGCCAGCGTCTTTTCGGTCTTCGCGGTGAAGATCTTCCTCACCCATTCCCGGTGAAAACAGCGACGCGTCCCGCAAACCGGCCAGCGATCCACCAATAGAGTGTGGCGCTGGTGGCGCCGAGAAATGCAAAGCAAACGACGACGGTGATCAGGTTCAGGGTCTGCGGCCTCTCCAGGTTGCCCGAGATGAGGACTGAGGCCGCTGCCGACAGCAAGGCGCCATAGATAGCATAACCGTACCAGCGGCGCATGCCGCGCCATTCGAAAATCGCAATGACGACAAGCGATGGCACGACGCTGACTATCATCGCCAGCTTGGTCATCGCGATGGTCAGTGCGAACAATTCCGGTGCGGCCATCCCCGGCATCGTCCAGGCCGCAACGCAAGCCAGCACGAAGCCCATCAGAACACAGGCTCCGAGATAGCCCCACAGAAGCCGCATCGGCCTGCGCAAACCGAGCAGCATCAGTCTCAATCCTCGCCGTGGTTGGCGATCATCATGGCTTCGAAAGCCAGTCGTTCGGTCTTGCGCATGCGCTCCGATTCCGACTTCAGCTGGCCGCAGGCGGCAAGGATATCGCGGCCGCGCGGTGTGCGGATCGGCGAGGCGTAGCCGGCCGCGTTGATGAAATCGGCAAACTTCTCGATCTGCTCCCACTCGGAACACTGGTAATTCGTGCCCGGCCAGGGATTGAACGGGATGAGATTGATCTTTGCCGGAATGCCTTTCAGAAGCTGGACCAGGCCTTTTGCGTCTTCGAGGCTGTCGTTGACGCCCTTCAGCATCACATATTCGAAAGTGATGCGCCTGGCGTTCGAAAGGCCGGGATAGGCGCGGCAGGCGTCCATCAACTCCTTCAACGGATATTTCTTATTGATCGGGACCAGCATGTCGCGCAGGTCATCCCGTACGGCGTGCAGCGAGATTGCCAGCATGACACCGATCTCGTCGCCGGTGCGGTAGATTTCCGGCACGACGCCGGAGGTGGAAAGCGTGATGCGGCGCTTGGAGAGCGACAGACCATCGCCATCGGAGGCGATCAGCAGCGCCGTCTTGACGCTCTCGAAATTGTAGAGCGGTTCGCCCATGCCCATCATAACGATGTTGCTGACCTTGCGGCCTTCGGCTGGCATAACTGTCCCTTGCGGCGCCTCACGGTCCGGAAAATCACCGAGCCGGTCACGCGCGAGAAGCAATTGCGACAGGATCTCCTCGGCCGTCAGGTTGCGGACGAGGCGCTGCGTACCGGTGTGACAGAACGAACAGGTGAGCGAACAGCCGACCTGGCTGGAAATGCAAAGTGTGCCGCGGCCCTCTTCCGGAATGTAGACGGTTTCCACTTCGACCGGCCGGCCTGCTCCGCGTGGCGGGAAACGCAGCAGCCATTTGCGGGTACCGTCGTTCGAAACCTGCTCCTCGACGATCTCCGGCCGGGCGATGGTGAAATGCGTCTTCAGCATCTCGCGCATGTCCTTGGAGACATTCGCCATGGCATCGAAATCGGAGACGCCGCGCACATAGATCCAGTTCCAGAGCTGGCTGACGCGCATCTTGATCTGCTTGACGGCGACGCCCTTTTCCTTGAGCGCCGCACCCATTTCCTCGCGCGTCATGCCGATTAACGACGGCTTCGGCGAGAGCTCGACCGGATGCGAGACCGGCATCGGCTTCAGCTTGGGTGGGGTCATGACATCGATCGCGGACATAGGATCATTCCATGGTTCATATCGGCGATGCCCCCAAAAGCTTGAAAGCTGTGGGCGCGGGCAAGGCACTGAGATCAGAAGGTTCATTTGGTGCGGAGCAAAGAAATTGCGAATACACCGCTCATCGGCGGGCCTTTAGCATTAATTTCAGCCCGCGTCATCCCTCCTGGAAAAGCAGAAGGCCAGCCACGCGGGCCGGCCTCATCGTTTCGGTCTCCACAAAGCCTGCGATCACTTTGCCGTGATCAGGCTGTATCGATCTTATTTACAGCTTTCGATCTGCTTCAGCGCGGCGCTGACGCCCTTCAGCGAGTAGGTGTAGGAGGTGCCGGTGCCCTTCTTCGAGGTCGCGGTGACCTTCAGCGAATGGCCCGACTTCAGCGCTGCGACCAGCGCCGGCTCCTGGGCGGCATTCTCGACCCACGCGGCCTTGTCCTTGGTGAACATCACGAAGGTCTTGTTGTCGATGACCACGTCGACCTTCGAATTCTCCTTGAGCGGATAGCCCATCATCGCCTGCGGTTCGTAGGAGATGTTCTGGCCCGGACGCTGGGAAACGATGAAGAAGTTGTCGCCATGGTCGATACCGGAGGCCGGAAGCTTGGCCGTCGGCACGGAGAGAACGTAGCAGACCTTGCCGGCCCCGGACTGGTAGGAATAGGCACCCCAGGCGTCGAACTGCTGGATGCGAGTCGGAGCCGCCGGTGCCGCTGCCTGCGCCTGTGCGGGCGCCGTCTGCTTCTTGGCCTTGGTCTGCGCGGATGCGATGCCGGTGCCGGCCAGAACGAGCGAGAGGGCGATTGCGAAGCTTTTTACAAACATGGTTTCCTGCCGATTTCTTGCGGTCCAGAGCTCGAGGCGATTTGAGTAACGCACACCTATGCTCATGAGCTGCCCTATTTTGACTTTATTTAGGTTACCAAACCGTCAACGGGGCGGTGACCGCCCCTGGTCTGTGTCATTTCGATTCAAGGTGCCGCGCCAGGCCCGAAATACATCAGGAAGAATTGGAAAACCCGGATGGTGAAACACCACCCTACGGAATCGATTTAAGACAAAAAGATTCAGGCAAGAGTTTGACCTCTCTAAAATCAGGAACGCCTCATAAAAGTCTGGAAACCCGGCAGGAATCCGTAACGGCCGATCGCACGGGAATTAAGCCGTCTTCGCTGCCTCGAGCTCGTCGGCCAAGGCCCGATCCGCGGCGTCATAATGCTCCTGGCGAATGTGGCCCTTGATCATGCCAAAGGCAATCGTCAGCACCGCGACATCATCCGAAAAGCCGATGACGGCAAAAAAATCCGGGATGATATCGACCGGCATGACGAAATAGCCGAGCGCTGCCAGCAGAATGCCGCGAACACGCGTTGGCGTCTGCGGATCGAGCGCGCAATAGAAGGCTGCGACGACATCGCGGGAAAACGGGATATAGCGCGCAGCCCTGCGCAGGGTCGGCCAGAACTTGCTGCGCACCGTCTTCTCCTGCCGTTCCTGCGTCTCTTCGTCACCAGGCATCAGGATTTCCCCGTACTTGATGTCATCCATTCCACTCATCCCTATAGGAAGCCCTTCCTGGGCCGCATCAAACATATGGTGATGGGTACCTGCGATTCAATCAGCTCGCCGCGTTGCGGCCTTTTCCATAGCTTTGGCGAGCTTGATGTCCTGCTCCGTCAGGCCATTGGCATCATGCGTCGTCAGTTTCACGTCGACGCGGGAATAAACGTTGAACCATTCAGGATGGTGATTGAACTTCTCCGCCGCCAGGGCCGCCTCGGTCATGAAGCCGAAGGCTTCGACGAAATTGCGGAATTTGAAGCTCTTTGAAATCGACAGGCGGTCGGCCGCCAAGGCCCAGCCGCTGAGCTCAGCGACGTTTTCATCAATTGCCGCCGGTTCCAGCTTTTCGTATTTCATGACAAGATCACTCCTCTCAATCGGTTGAACGATACCATGGACCGTCACAAGATTCTTTTTGTTTGCGCTGGCAATATCTGCCGTTCACCGCTCGCCGAAGGCATCTTCCGCCATCTTGCGACAGAAGCTGGCCGTGCCTCCGAGTTCGAGATCGATTCGGCCGGCACCGGCGGCTGGCATCAGGGCGAGAGGCCGGACCGCCGCTCAATAGCCGCGGCCGCAGACCACGGCGTCGACATTTCCGGTCAACGCGCCCGCCGCATCGAAGTTGCCGACTTCGATCGTTTCGACCTGATCCTGGCAATGGATCAAGACAATTTGAAGAATTTACGCAAAATCGCGCCTGCCGATGCACTCGGCAAGCTCCACCTCTTCAACGCCTTCACGCTTGGCAGCAACAAAGACATTCCTGACCCCTACTACGGAGGCCATGAGGATTTCGAAGCGGTCTACACCAAGCTCTTGGCTGGCTGCATTGCGCTGTTGCCCATGGTGGGAAAAGCACTGCGGGCCTCGTGAAGGGGAAAAACCTCTTCGGTGAGATAGGGACCACCGCCGACCGATTCGCGCGATGACAACAGCACGAAGCGCCCTACCGTGAACGGAGCGGTGTGAAAGTTGCCGCGGCCGGAGAGATAGTGCACGACATCGTCGACACGCGAAGACTTCAGCCGCGCCAGCGTGACATGCGGCGTGAACTTCCGCGGGTCCGGCGGCAAGCCGATGCGCTGGCAGATCCGTTCGATCTCGCCCTGCAGCGCATACATATCGGGCGTCTGCGTAACGCCGGCCCAGACCGAATGCGGTTTCTTCGAGCCAAAGGAGCCGATGCCTTCCAGCCGAAGCTGGAACTCGGGCCGATCGATGCGATCCAGCCGCTCGACGATTTCATCCGCAGTGCGACCATCGACGTCGCCGATGAAACGAAGAGTGATGTGGTAATTTTCAACGTCGATCCACCGGGCTCCGGGAAGACCGCCGCGCAACAACGAAAGGCTCATGGCCGCGTTGCGCGGAATTTCGAGGGCGGTAAAAAGTCTCGGCATAACGAGCACTCCCCGAATCTCTTGCAGATATCAGCAGGGAATCATGCAATTGCAGCCGGTGCAAGCTCCTATTTCGCGCCTGCGGCAATCGTCCCAATGAAACTGGTCGCTACGGGCTGGAAGCGCTGCACCATGATGTCGACGCCCTGCGGGTTCGGATGCATGCCATCCTTTAACTGTAGATCCGCATGCATGGCAACGCCATCGAGAAAAAATGGATAGAGCGTGAGTCGATATTTGTCGGCTAACCGCTTGTACATCGAGTTGAACCTGGCTGCATAATCCGGGCCCATGTTCGGCGGCGCCAGCATGCCGGCGAGCAGGACGGGAATGTTGCGCTCCTTCAGCCGACTGATGATGGTGTCGAGGTTCTTTTCCGTCTGTTCGGGCGGAATGCCGCGCAATGCATCATTGGCGCCGAGCTCGAGAATAACGCCGTCGGTTCCATCCGGCACCGACCAGTCGATGCGCGACAGGCCGCCAGAGCTGGTGTCCCCTGACACGCCGGCATCGGCGATTGCCACATCCAGCCCCTTGGCCTTCAGCGCTGCCTCCAGCTTGGCGGGAAATCCGTCGCCCGGCGGCAGCTGGAAACCGGCCATCAGGCTGTCGCCGAGGCCGACCAATTGGATCGTCCGAGCATCGGCGGCACCGGCCGCGCCAAAGAAAAGACCGAAAGCAATGACAGCGAAGTGAAACGCGGCAACTTTAAAACTCATGATCTATTCCCTAAATTCGCCGTGAGGGCCAACTCGAGCCCGCCATGGTCTCTGATGTATATAGGGCGTTCGCATTGGCAAAAACCATCATCGAGCTAAAGAAGGCGGATTTAACGCTCGGCAACGCCGCCGCCTCCGTTCACGTGCTGAAAGGTATCGACCTCACCGTTAGCGAGGGCGAATCAGTCGGTATTGTCGGCCCCTCTGGCTCCGGCAAGTCGACGCTGCTGATGGTGCTTGCCGGCCTCGAAAAGCTCGACAGCGGTGAACTGCTGATCCGTGACACGCCGCTGCATAGCCTGAGCGAGGACCGTGTTGCGGATTTCCGCGGCCGCAATATCGGCATTGTCTTCCAGTCTTTCCATCTCATTGCCAATATGACAGCGCTGGAAAATGTCGCCGTTCCGCTGGAGCTGGCCAATGTCCGCGATGCATTCGACATCGCCCGGCGCGAATTGGAGGCTGTCGGCCTCGGCGAGCGGCTGAGCCACTATCCCGGTCAGCTTTCGGGCGGCGAGCAACAGCGCGTGGCGATCGCCCGCGCACTCGCCCCGTCACCCGCCCTTTTGATCGCCGACGAGCCGACCGGCAATCTCGATACCGACACCGGCAGGCAGATCGCTGATTTGCTTTTCGCCCAGCAGGCCGAACGTGGCACCACGCTGCTGCTCGTCACCCATGATCCGGCGCTCGCCGCCCGTTGCTCGCGCCAGATCCACGTTCGCTCCGGCGAAATTGAGGGCGACAGCGCCCGCGCGCGCACCAATCAGGCGGCGATGGCATGACCGCGGCCGGAGCGCGTCTCACGCTTGCCTTTCGCCTGGCGCTGCGTGAATTGCGCGGCGGTCTCAGCGGCTTCTACATCTTTCTCGCCTGCATTGCTCTCGGCACCGGCGCGATCGCCGCCGTCAACTCCGTCTCGCGCTCGATTACCGACGCCATCTCGACACAGGGCCAGTCGCTGCTCGCAGGCGACGTCCGCTTCGAGCTCAACAATCGCGAGGCAACGCCGGACGAACTGAGCTATCTAAACAGCCTCGGCCAGCTCTCCCAATCCACCGGCCTGCGCTCCATGGCCCGCCTGCCTGATGGCTCCGACCAAGCGCTGGTCGAGGTCAAGGCGGTCGACGGCGCCTACCCGCTCTATGGCACCTTCGAAGCTGATCCGGATCAGCCGCTATCAACGCTGCTCGCTGCCAAGGACGGCACCTGGGGCGCGGTCGTGGCTCCCCTGCTGCTCGAGCGGCTGAACCTCAAGATCGGCAGCGAGCTGCTGCTCGGCAACACCAAGCTCAGAATCACCGGCACGGTGAAGACCGAGCCGGATTCGGTGTCGGAAGGTTTCGGCTTCGCCCCACGATTGCTCACCAGCCGTGACGCTTTGGTCGCCTCGAGCCTGATCACGACCGGAAGTCTCGTCGAGCAGGTTTACAAGATCCGCATGAACGACCCGGCAGTCGACCTCAGCAACATCGCCGCTCGCGCCAACACGGCTTTCCCTCAGGCCGGTTGGTCGATCCGGACCAGCGACCGGGCGGCCCCTGCCCTCGCCGACAATATCACCCGCTTCTCGCAATTCCTGACATTGGTCGGGCTGACGGCGCTGATCGTCGGCGGCGTCGGCGTCGCCAATGCCGTGCGCGCCTTCCTCGATTCCAAGCGCACAACTATCGCCACCTTCAAATGCCTGGGCGCACCGGCCTTGGTCGTGGTGATGATTTACCTGATCCAGATCGCCTTGATTGCGCTGGCCGGCATCGCCGTCGGTCTCGTCCTCGGTGCCATTGCGCCATTGCTCGCTTCACAGTTCATGGTCGAATTTCTGCCGATCTCGACCGCGCCGCAACTTTACCCTGGCCCGCTGACGCTCGCAGCGCTCTTCGGCCTGCTGACGACGCTTGCTTTCGCCATCCTGCCGCTCGGCCATGCCCGCGAAGTGCCGGCAACGGCGCTCTTCCGAGAACAGGGTTTCGAGACCCGCCGCTTGCCGAGCTGGCCATACCTGCTCACCGCCGGCCTGCTGATGGCCGCCCTTGCGGTGCTCGCGATCTTCACCGCCTATGACCGCTACATCGCCGTCGTCTTTGTCGTCTCCATCGCCGCCGCCTTCGTGGTGCTGCGCGCCGTCGCCGCCTTGCTGGCATGGCTTGCCCGCCGCAGCCCGCGCGTTCACTCGCCCGCCCTGAGATTGGCGATCGGCAACATCCATCGGCCGGGTGCGCTCACCGCCTCCGTCGTCCTCTCGCTCGGTCTCGGCCTGGCGCTCCTGGTGACCTTGACCTTGATCGACGGCAATATGCGCAACGAGCTGACCGGGCGCATGAGCGAGCAGGCGCCGAACTTCTATTTCGTCGATATCCAGGGCTCGGAGCTCGACGGCTTCCGCAAAGTCGTGGAGGCGCAAGCGCCCGAGGGCAAGCTCGTCGAAGTGCCGATGCTGCGTGGCCGCATCGTCGCCTTTAACGGCCAGGACGTAACCAGGATGAAGGTGGCGCCGGCAGGGCAATGGGTGTTGCGCGGCGACCGCGGCATCACCTATGCCGAAACCATACCGGAGAACGCGGCCCTGACGGAAGGACAATGGTGGGGCATGGATTACAGCGGCGAGCCTCTGGTCTCCTTCTCCGACGAAGAAGGCAAGGCGCTCGGCCTGAAGCTCGGCGATACCGTGACCGTCAACGTGCTCGGCCGCAACGTGACGGCCAAGATCGCCAGTTTCCGCAAGGTCCAATGGCAGTCGCTGTCGATCAATTTCGTCATGATCTTTTCGCCCAACACCTTCAAGGGTGCGCCGCATGCGTGGCTCGCGACGCTCACCGATCCCGCCGCTACATCGACACAGGAAGCCGCGATCCTGAAGAACGTCACCAACACCTACCCGACGATCACGAGCGTCCGAGTCAAGGATGCGCTCGATATCGTCAACACACTGGTCGGACAGCTTGCCGCCGCTATCCGGGCCGCGGCCTCCGTCGCGCTCATCGCATCCGTGCTGGTGCTTGCAGGCGCGCTTGCCGCCGGAAATCGCGCACGCACGCATGACGCGGTCGTGCTGAAGACACTCGGCGCGACGCGCGCGATGCTGATCCGCGCCTTCAGTTACGAATATCTGATCCTGGGGGCTGCAACGGCTGTCTTCGCACTGCTCGCCGGGTCGGTGTCCGCCTGGTATATCGTCAGTCGCATCATGCACCTGCCCTCGACCTTCCTTCCAGACGTTGCCTTTTCGACCCTCATCATCGCACTGCTGCTGACGGTCGGGATCGGACTGGTCGGCACCTGGCGTGTGCTTGGCCAGAAGGCAGCACCCGTCCTGCGCGAACTCTGAGAGCGGAACGCCGAAAATCGGCATCGCTTTCCGGAAAGGCTTGTGCGCAACCAAGACGCTTCAACCATTAACGAAGCGCCCGGAAATTACCCGATATTACACCGATTTAACCCTGCCGCCGCCGCTTAGGCCTTGTGCACCCGGCCTGAAAGCCTCATATTCTGTGCAGGCATGCTGGAGCTCCGCAGCGGCGCCCGGGACCAAACGCCCGACACCGTACTCACATCGGAGCTTAAAAGAGGAAAACATGGCTGACTTTCGCAACTACCCAAACCGGACGCCGCAAACAGGCGCGCAGACCGGCGCGATGATCGATGAGGGCCTTCGAGCCTATATGCTCAAGGTCTATAACCTGATGGCGCTGGGTCTGGCGATCACAGGTTTTGCTGCTTACGGCGCCTTCTCGCTCGCATTCGCTGACGGACAGCTTACGGCTTTCGGCCAGGCAATCTACCTGAGCCCGCTGAAGTGGGTCATTATCTTCGCGCCGCTGGCAATGGTGTTCTTCCTGAGCTTCAGGATCAATCGCATGAGCGTGGCCGCCGCGACGACGACCTTCTGGGTCTACGCCGCGCTGGTTGGCCTGTCGCTGTCGTCGATCTTCATCATTTACACGGGCCAGAGTATCGTGCAGGCCTTCTTCGTGACCGCCGCGTCCTTCGGCGCGCTGTCGCTTTACGGTTACACGACCAAGCGTAGCCTTTCGGCTATGGGCTCGTTCATGATGATGGGTCTCTTCGGTCTGATCATCGCCATGCTCGTCAACATCTTCCTGCAGTCTTCTGCGGTGCACTTCGCCATCAACGTTCTTGGCGTTGTGATCTTCGCAGGCCTCACCGCCTGGGATACGCAGCGGATCAAGGAAATGTACTATGAAGCCGACGATGTTGCAGTTGCTGGCCGCAAGGCGATCATGGGCGCGCTGACGCTCTACCTGGACTTCATCAACCTGTTCATGTTCCTGCTGCAGTTCATGGGCGACCGCAAATAACTGCCGCGGCATGAATGATCGTTCGAAAAGGCGGCTTCGGCCGCCTTTTCTATTTGCCTTGATGCCTCGCACGCGGCTTTATATCTGCTTCTTGAAATTGCAGATCAGGCAATAAAAAGCAGATGTCCTTCAGCCTTCGCAACGCCGCCCCGACCGACCTTCCCTCCATCACCTCGATCTATCGCGACTCCGTACTGAACGGTACGGCCAGCTATGAGATCATCCCGCCGAACGAAGAGGAGATGGCAGGTCGCTTCCAGGCGATCCGCGACAAGGGCTATCCCTATATAGCCGCGGAGGGCGAAGACGGCGCCTTTCTGGGCTATGCCTATGCCTCGGCATTCCGCACGCGGCCGGCCTATCGCTGGATGGTGGAGGATTCGATCTATCTCGCGCCCGAGGCCCGC
Organism: Rhizobium mayense; assembly: GCF_030272705.1. Classification (GTDB taxonomy): domain Bacteria; phylum Pseudomonadota; class Alphaproteobacteria; order Rhizobiales; family Rhizobiaceae; genus Rhizobium; species Rhizobium mayense. The sequence continues at coordinate 144,482 of NZ_JARFYM010000007.1, forward strand.
GGCCGAGGCATCGGCAAAGCGCTGCTGGCAGCTCTGGTGGAAACCTGCCAGACCCTCGGCTTCCGCCAGATGATCGCCGTCATCGGGGGCGCCCACCCGGCTTCCGTTGCCCTCCACCGCGCCGCTGGCTTTATCGAGACTGGCCTGTTGAAAGGCACCGGCTACAAGCACGGCCGCTGGCTGGACACGATGCTGATGCAGAAGGCACTCGGCGAGGGCGTGCAAACCGACCCCGATCCGTCGATCTATCCGGGGACGTTGTTCAGCGAATAACGCGGCAGGAGAAGATCACTTCTTCACCAACTTCAGCTGCTTATCGAAGACCTTCAGCACTTGGCTCAAGTCGTGGCCGCGCTTCAGGATCATGCCGTTGGTATTGATCACGGAAAAGGCGCCCTGCTTGGCGGCGAGCTTTGGGTTTTTCTCGATGCGGAAGAGCGGCAGTTCACCGGAACGTTTGAAAACCGAGAAAACCGCCTTTTCCCTGAGATGGTCGATGGCGTAGTCACGCCACTCGCCCTCGCCGACCATGCGGCCGTAGATCCACAGGATCGCGTCCAGTTCCCTGCGATGGAAGGTTACAGGCAGCGGGTCCTTGCTCTGTTTATATTCTCTGAGATCAACGACGACGGAAGAAGTGGTGTCGACGGAACGGCTTTCGCCGTGTCGCAATTCCGGCTGATCAGTCATCAATCCCCCAAGGGTTGTGTCATGACAAGAAAGTGACAGTTTGCCTCAGCCACGGCAAATTGCAAGACCGGGGGCTGCTCACAATTTCTTGCGCTCGAAGGAAAGCGTCTTGGCGCCGCCGCATTTCAGTCAAAACGACGCCCAATTTTCCAGAACTATAGGCAGCCGTTTGGCGCCGCCGCGCCAAACGGCCCGGCCGGGGCGTATCGACCGAACCCCAGCCCCGAATGCGCCCTCGCCGGGCACCCCCTCTTTTCGACGCTAGTCGAAATAGAGAGCTCTTTGGTGTCAGCCAAAATAGAGAACTTTTTGGCGCCGGCCGAAATAGTGCTTGATCAGCCGTCCGTGCCAATCGTCAGTACGGTCGCGCCGATGATCGCCGCTGGGTCGCCCGACGGCGTCGAGGACTGTAGCAAAACCGCCAGGCCGCGCCGGCCAGCCTTGTCCATGACATTGGCAGGCAGCACGACATTCATTTCCTTGCCGTCCCACATGCCGACGGTTTCGACGTCCGAAACCGCATGCAAATAAGTGATCTGCTGGCCATTGTTTTCGCCAGCCTTCGGAGAAACCTGCTGTTCCTTGTCGAAATAGGCAACGACCACATTGGCTTTACCTTGGCCGGCGCCGATCTTGATCTCCAGCTCGTCACCCTTCATGGCGGCACTCACCGGAACCGTCAGGCCCTTGCCGTGGTGCTGGAAGTCTTCGAGCTTGGTATTGATGGCGCCGAGATCAGCGCCGTTCATATGATCGCGGCCGTTGATGATCGCCTGCGGCGTATAGACCCCGCTGCGGCCGAGCGTACGGGCATAGGCATACTGCCGAGCCGTATTCTCTTTCGATGCCATCGTGTCGTTCCAGCCGAGATAGTTCCAATAATCGACATGATAGGCGAGCGCGACGACATCGCCCTGGCCGATCAGCTTCTGAAACGCAGCATCGGCCGGCGGACAGGAAGCGCAGCCCTGAGACGTGAAAAGCTCCACGACGCCCTTGATCTTGGCAGGCTCCTGCGCATGCAGCGAACTTGCCAGCGCGATGCCTGCTAGAAGTGGAACCAAAAACCGTAGGCGCATGCTCTTATACCTCTTTCTCAGACCTTGAAAGCCATATAATGGCGCGACTCCCGAAACCGCTCGCGCTTCTCAGGATGTCCGTAAGGCCCTCATCAAGCCTGATAAATCTAAAACAAGAGATAATCGCTAAGCACGATGACGCAAAGTCACGAAGGGGTGAGACGAAGGCCCGGAGAGGACAGCGTCGTACACATCGGCGTGAAAAACAAGACGCCGCCGGAGAGTATGCTCCGGCGGCGTGCATAAGCGGTTTTAACGTCAATTAGGCCGCGAGATCGCGCAGAACCGTCTGCAGGATGCCGCCATTGTTGACGTAGGTGACCTCATCCAGCGTGTCGATGCGGCAGATGATCGGAATGTCCTTCACCGTGCCGTCGCCATAGGTGACCTTGGCGATTTTGCGCTCGCGCGGCTTGATGTTTTCCAGGCCCTCGATCGTCACTGTCTCGTCGCCCTTGAGGCCCAGGCTGGCCCAGGTGGTGCCGTCCTCGAAGACGAAGGGGATGACGCCCATGCCGACCAGGTTCGAGCGGTGGATGCGCTCGAAGGACTGGGCGATGACGGCGCGCACGCCGAGCAGGTTCGTGCCCTTGGCAGCCCAGTCGCGCGACGAACCGTTGCCGTATTCGACACCGGCGAAGATGACGAGCGGAACGCCCTCGGCCCTGTACTGCATGGCCGCATCGTAGATCGACGTCTCTTCCTTGGACGGATAATGGATGGTGTAGCCACCTTCCTTGCCGTTCGGGCCGAGCATGTGGTTGCGGATGCGGATATTGGCAAAGGTGCCGCGCATCATGACCTCATGATTGCCGCGGCGCGTGCCGTACTGGTTGAAGTCGGCAACGCCGACGCCATGACCGATGAGGTAGGCACCGGCCGGCGATGCAGCCTTGATCGAACCGGCCGGGGAAATGTGGTCGGTGGTGATCTTGTCGCCGAAGAGACCGAGGACGCGGGCGCCCTTGATGTCGGAAACGCCGGCGCCGGTCTTGCCCATGCCCACGAAGTAAGGCGGGTTCTGCACATAGGTCGAGTTGTCGTCCCAGGCGTAAGTCTGGCCCGGAGGCACCTGCACGGCCTGCCAGTTGGCATCGCCCTTGAAGACGTCGGCGTATTTGGTCTCGTAGAGTTCGCGGGTGACGTATTTCAGGATGAATTCCTGCACTTCCTGCGAGGTCGGCCAGATGTCCTTGAGGAAGACCGGCTTGCCGTTCTGGTCTTCGCCGATCGGCTCCTTGGTCAGGTCCATCTGCACCGTGCCGGCGAGCGCATAGGCGACGACGAGCGGCGGCGAGGCGAGATAATTCGCCTGGACGTCCGGCGAGATGCGGCCTTCGAAGTTGCGGTTGCCGGAGAGAACACCGGAAACGATCAGGCCCTTGTCGTTGATCGTCTTCGAGATCGGCGCCGGCAGCGGGCCAGAATTGCCGATGCAGGTGGTGCAGCCGAAACCGACCAGGTTGAAGCCGAGTTTGTCGAGATCGGACTGCAGGCCGGACTTGGCGAGATATTCAGCGACGACCTGCGATCCCGGCGCCAGCGAGGTCTTGACCCATGGCTTGGTCTTCAAGCCTTTGGCAACAGCGTTGCGGGCGAGAAGGCCGGCGGCGATGAGCACCGACGGGTTCGAGGTGTTGGTGCAGGACGTGATGGCAGCGATGGCGACGTCACCATGGCCGATATCGAAATCCGTGCCCTCGACCGCATAGCGGTTCGAAAGCTGGCCCGGCTTCTTGTATTCGCTGTCCATCGACGTGGCAAAACCGGAAGCGATGTTTTCCAGCGCGATGCGGCCTTCCGGGCGCTTCGGGCCGGCCATCGACGGCACGACGTCGCCGAGGTCGAGTTCCAGCGTGTCGGTGAAGACGAGATCGGAGCCGTCGCTGTCGCGCCACATGCCCTGCGCCTTCGAATAGGCTTCGACCAGCGCGATGCGGTCCTTCTCACGGCCGGACATGTTGAGATAGTTGAGCGTTTCCTTGTCGACCGGGAAGAAGCCGCAGGTCGCGCCATATTCCGGACCCATGTTGCCGATGGTGGCGCGGTCGGCGAGCGGCATGTTGTCGAGGCCGGGGCCGAAGAATTCGACAAACTTGGAAACGACGCCCTTCTTGCGCAGCATCTGCACGACGGTCAGCACCAGGTCTGTCGCCGTGACGCCTTCCTTGAGCTTGCCGGTGAGCTTGAAGCCGATGACCTCAGGCAGCAGCATGGAGACCGGCTGGCCGAGCATCGCAGCTTCAGCTTCGATACCGCCGACACCCCAGCCAAGAACGCCGAGGCCGTTGATCATGGTCGTGTGCGAATCGGTACCGACGCAGGTGTCCGGATAGGCGATCGTTTCGCCGTCCTCTTCCTTCGTCCAGACGGTCTGGCCGAGATATTCGAGGTTCACCTGGTGACAGATGCCGGTGCCGGGAGGCACGACGCGGAAGTTCTTGAATGCCTGCTGGCCCCACTTCAGGAAGCGATAGCGCTCGCCGTTGCGCTGATATTCCAGCTCGACGTTGCGGGCGAAGGCCTGCGGCGTGCCGAATTCATCGACGATGACGGAGTGGTCGATGACGAGATCGACGGGAACGAGCGGATTGATCTTTTCCGGATCGCCGCCGAGCGACACCATCGCGTCACGCATGGCAGCAAGGTCGACGACGGCCGGAACGCCGGTGAAGTCCTGCATAAGCACGCGCGCCGGGCGATAGGCAATTTCGTTCTCGACGGTACCCTTGTTGGTCAGCCATTCGGCGACCGCAACGATATGTTCCTTGGTGACCGACTGCCCGTCTTCGAAGCGCAGCAGGTTCTCAAGCAGCACCTTCATCGAATAGGGAAGCTTGGAAACACCGGGCAGACCATTGGCCTCAGCCTTGGGCAGGCTGAAATACACATAGTCTTTCCCGCCCACGGTCAGCGTGGAACGACAATTGAAACTGTCAAGAGATTTAGACACGAGAGACCCCGTTTCTGATAGCCAACACAGTCGTGCGAACGCCTATGCACTTTATGCACATCAGGATGCGGGTACGGCCATTTCCGCTGTCCGCACGTAAGGAAGAAAACCTTAAGTTCGGCGCAAGGATGAAATTCACGCCGACCGCTGGCGTGGTTGCGGGTCTTATAGATAATTTCGTAAAGACTTGCCAGAGTGGCCAAGCGCAAATTTGGACAATTTTTTGAGCCTGCGACAACGAAAACGGGACCGGAAATAGAGAAAGCCTGACTTCATGCATCTAAGCGCTGAAAACCTGGCGGCAAGGCGAGGCGAGGACCTGATTTTCACGAATGTTTCCTTTGACTTGAGCAGTGGCGACGCCCTGATCCTGACCGGCCGCAACGGCTCGGGAAAATCAACACTTTTGCGTGTTGTCGCGGGCCTCCTGAGACAGGAAAAAGGCCGCGTCGTTTTCACAGATTCCAAGGGCGAATCGGACCGCCCAGCGGGTGAGGCCAGCCACTATCTCGGCCATCGCAATGCGATGAAATCCGAGCTCACCGTGGCCGAAAATCTCGCCTTCTGGAAAACCTTCCTCGGAGACATGGCAGGCGGCTCTGGTTTGAATATCGATGAAGCCGCCGAAGCCGTCGGCCTTGCCGGCATCACCCATCTGCCCTTCGGCTACCTGTCCGCTGGCCAGCAACGCCGATTCGCCTTCGCAAAACTGCTGGTCGCCTATCGCCCGATCTGGATCCTCGATGAACCCACGGCGGCCTTGGATGCGGCGGCGGACCGGCTGTTTGTGGATCTGATCTCGTCGCATCAGAAGAGCGGCGGCATTGTCCTTGCCGCAACGCATCAGGCTCTGGGACTTACGAATGTGCGGGAAATGCGGATGACTGGGTTTGCTGGGGTTGGCGAGGGGGTCTGGGGATGATTTTGCGCCCCTCATGGCCCCTCATCCGTCCTTTCGCGGTTTCGCGATGCGTAACTGCTCAAGTCCACCTTCTCCCCGTTTTACGGGGCGAAGGGTCTCGGCGGGCTCCATCGTCCCTTCTCCCCGCCTGCGGGGAGAAGGCTAGGGTGAGGGGCAACACTGCCGTCTCCATAGACAACGCAATCAGAGTGTACGCCGTATGACCGCTCTCTTCCTCCGCGACTTAAAACTCTCGGTCCGCGCCGGCGGTGGCGCCCTTATCGGCATTCTCTTCTTTCTCACTGTCGTCGCCGTCATCCCGTTCGGTGTCGGCCCCGACCTCAAGCTTTTGTCGCGCATCGGCCCCGCCATCGTCTGGATCGGCGCGCTGCTGTCGGCCCTGCTCGGCCTCGACCGCCTGTTCCAGGCCGAACGCGATGACGGATCGCTTGATCTGCTGGTCATGCAGGAAACGCCCCTTGTGCTGACCGTGCTCACCAAATGCGCCGCCCACTGGACGGCGACAGGCCTGCCGCTGGTCATCGCTTCGCCGTTGCTCGGCCTCTTCATGAACATGAACGAGATGGCAATCGGCGCTACGGCCCTGACCCTGCTCGTCGGCTCGCCGGCGATCACCTTCATCGGCGCGGTTGGCGCCGCCGTCGCCGTTGCCTTGCCGCGCGGCGGGCTGCTGGTGTCGATCCTGGTGCTGCCGCTGACCATTCCGGTCCTGATCTTTGGCGTCAGTGCCACCTACGCCGCGGTCGAAGGTCCGCAGCCTTTCCTTCCGCCGTTCCTGATCCTGATGGCACTCACCTTGTTCTTTGCCGTGCTCGGCCCGGCGGCTGCGGCGCTCGCCTTGCGCAACACGACGGATTGATCGGCCTGAGACAATGCGATCGATTGCCGTAAAAGGGATATAAGGGTAAAGAAGCCGCATGAGCGATATCAGCCCCGCGATCAGCCGATTTTCCGACCTCGCCAACCCGACACGGTTCCTGGCGCTTTCGGCGCGTCTCATTCCCTGGCTGGCGGCGATATCAGCCGTGTTCTTCGCGATCGGCCTTTATCTCGCTTTCTCGACCGAGGGCGACTATCAGCAAGGCGACACCGTCCGCATCATGTATATCCATGTGCCGGCGGCCTGGCTGTCGATGATGTGCTACACGATCATGAGCATGTCGGCGGTTGGTACATTGGTCTGGCGCCATCCGCTGGCCGATGTCTCCGCCAAGGCTGCCGCACCGCTGGGCGCCGCCTTCACGCTTGTCGCCCTCGTCACCGGCTCGCTCTGGGGCAAACCGATGTGGGGCACCTATTGGGTCTGGGATGCGAGGCTCACCTCCGTCTTCATTCTCTTCCTGATGTATCTCGGGCTGATCGCGCTGAACCGCGCCATGGACGATCCATCCAGGGCAGCGCGCGTGAGCGCCGTGCTGATCCTCGTCGGCTTCATCAACATTCCGATCATCAAGTTCTCGGTCGACTGGTGGAACACGCTGCACCAATCGGAAAGCATCATGCGCCTGGACGGCCCGACCATCGATGCGCAGTTCCTCTGGCCGCTCTTCACCATGGCGCTTGCCTTCACGCTGCTGTTCTTCACGCTGCATCTGATGGCGATCCGCAACGAGATCTGGCGTCGCCGCATCGCTGCGCAGCGCCGTCTCGCCGCACGCATGGCCGCCCGAGAGGAATAGCATGACGCATCCCTTCTACGTCTACGGCTCCTATGGCTTTACCGCCGCCATGATCATCGCCGTCATCGCCTGGACATGGATCGACGGGCATCTGCGCCGCAAGGAGATCGCCGCGCTCGAAGCCTCCGGCATCCGTCGCCGGTCGCAGCGCGCGCCGGAAGGCAAGGCGAAATGACCTTGGAAACCAAAGAGGGTGACAAACCGAAATCGGCTGGCACCGGTCGCTATTTGCTCGCGCTCATTCCGCTGATCGTCTTTGCCTGCATCGCGCTGGCCGTCGGCAAGGTGATGTACGACCAGGAAGTTCACGGCACCGATATTTCCGCCATCCCCTCCGCCCTGATCGGCACGAAAGCCCCGGCGCTGGCCCTGGCACGGCTCGAAGGCTCCAATCTGCCGACACTGACCGACGATGCCATCCGGGGCAAGCTGACGCTCGTCAACGTCTTCGCCTCCTGGTGCCTCCCCTGTCGCGAAGAACATCCTCTCTTGAAGGACCTCGCCAAGGACGGACGACTGAACATCGTCGCCATCAACTACAAGGATACGAGCGAAAACGCGCTCCGTTTCCTCGGCGAACTCGGCAATCCCTATAGCGCCATCGGCATCGATCCAAATGGCACGGCCGCGATCGACTGGGGCGTCTACGGCATCCCCGAATCCTACCTCGTTTCCCCGGATGGCACGATTCTCTACAAGCAGGTCGGCCCCTTCACGTCGACCAGCCTCAAAGAGGGGCTATATCCGGCGATCGAAAAGGCGCTGGGAAAGCCGTCATCCTGAATCGCTTCTCCCCTCGGGGAGAAGGTGCGGCCAACCCGCCCTCGTGGTTCGAGGCTCCAGCCCTATGGGCTTCCGCACCTCACCATGAGGGCTGGTCTTCTTTGCTCGACCGCAAAAGCCACTCCACCTCATGGTGAGGTGCTCTGTTGCCGAAGCCTTGGCGCAGGCAATGGGGCCTCGAACCACGAGGTGGCCACGGGGCCAGCTTCAAAGTTCTATTAAAGCCCACCCCGCCACGTCTTGATCGCCTCGACCGGCCAAATCAGCATCAGCACATTGAGCGCGAGATTGTCGCGGATCAACCAGCCGGTGAGCAGCTCGAAGAAGATTGCAATGGCCAGCACCGGCGCGCGCGACGCAAACAGGAAACCAACGACCATTCTGCTGTCGATAACGAATTCCGCGTCCGAATAGGCCGTCACTATTCAATGTCCGCCGGCGGATTGACCGTGTGTCTCATGATCAACGGCATCTGCGACAAGGTGAAGAGGATGGTGATTGGCATCGTGCCCCAGACCTTGAAAAGCACCCAGAGATTATCCGCGGCTTTGACGTCGGGCAGGTAATACCAATTCGATCCGCGCCAGACGACCTCGTTGAGCACGGCGAGAAAGAAGAAAAAGATACCCCAGCGCAGCGTAAGCTTGCGCCAGCCCTCGCTATCCAGCTGGAAGGCAGCGTTGAAGACATAGCCGAGCAGCGATCTGCCGAAGGCGAGCCCGCCGAGCAGCACCAAGCCGAACAGGGCGTTGATGATGGTCGGCTTCATCTTGATGAAGGTCTCGTTCTGCAGATAGATGCCAAGAGCCCCAAAGGTGACAACGACGATGCCGGAGACGAAAGGCATCAGCGGCAGATGGCCGAGCATGATCTTCGAGACGACAAGCGAGATCACCGTCGCTGCCATGAACAAAGCCGTTGCGACGAAAAGCGGGCCGCCGAGTGCCGACAGCGCCGGAAAATGCTGCACCAGCCAGTCGCCACGCAGATTGCCGAAAAAGAAGACCAGCAGCGGCCCGAGTTCCAGCACCAGTTTCAATAGCGGATGATGCTTGTCGGCAGCACTTGGGGTCAGATCACTGTCGCTGGTCGTCATCGCGGCACTTTCGTTGTCATCGGATTTGGCATTGTCATCGAATTTGGTTTTGTCGTTCATTGGCCGATCCCGGCGATCGCCTGGGCAAAATCCTCGGCCTCGAACGGCTCGAGATCGTCTACACCTTCGCCGACGCCGATGAAATAGACCGGCAGCTTGTGCTTGGCCGAGATGGCCACCAGAATGCCGCCCCGCGCCGTGCCGTCGAGCTTCGTCATGATCAGCCCGTTGACCCCGGCGACGTTGCGGAAGATTTCCACCTGGTTCAGCGCATTCTGGCCGGTCGTTGCATCCAGCGTCTGCAGGACGGTATGCGGCGCGTCCGGATCGAGCTTGCCGAGCACGCGAACGATCTTTTCCAGCTCCGCCATCAGCTCGGCCTTGTTCTGCAGGCGGCCGGCGGTGTCGATGATCAACACATCGCTCTTGCTGGCCTTGGCCTGCTGGAAGGCGTCGAAGGCAAGGCCGGCGGCATCGGCGCCGAGCTTGGTTCCGATGAATTCCGACTTGGTGCGGTCGGCCCAGATCTTCAACTGTTCGATGGCCGCCGCACGGAAGGTATCGCCGGCAGCGACCATGACCTTCAGCCCGGCCCCGGACAATTTCGCCGCCAGCTTGCCGATCGTCGTGGTCTTGCCGGTGCCGTTGACGCCGACGATGAGGATGACATGCGGCTTGTGGCTGAGATCGAGCTGCAACGGCTTGGCGACCGGCTTCAGCACCTTGGCGATTTCCTGCGCCATGATCCGGCTGACATCCTCGCCGGTCACATCCTTGCCGTAGCGTTCCGAGGCCAACGTATCGGTGACCCGCATCGCGGTTTCGACGCCAAGATCGGCCTGGATCAGCAGGTCTTCCAGATCCTGCAGGGTCTGATCGTCCAGCTTGCGCTTTGTGAAGAGCGCAGCGATCTGGCCGGTGAGCTGCGACGACGTGCGCGCAAGACCGGCGCGCAGGCGCTGGAACCAGGTCTGTCTTGGCTTTGGGGCGTCGGGAATGGGGGCTGGAGCGGAAGCGGCGGTGGAAAAGCCCTTGGGGAGGATGGGAGCGGCGGCCGGAGTTTCGGTGCTTTCCGACGAAGGTTCCGCATTTGCCGGGGCTTCCTCACCCCCCTCTGTCCTGTCGGACATCCCCCTCACAAGGGGAGAGATCGGTTCGGAAGCGGCCGCATGCGGCTCATCATTAGCTTCGGTCGCTACAGGATGCTCTGCCGACGAAGCCTCCCCGGCCTCGATCTCCTGAGCATTCAACTCAGCGCGAAAATCGCCCTCTGCTTGTTCGTCAACCGGTTTTTCTTGTTCCGAGGGCGGGGCAACCTCCAAGCGATCTCCCCCCTCGTGGGGGCGATGTCCCGAAGGGACAGGGGGGGGCGACGCAGGTTCGGCAGGCTCGGAAGCCGGCGAAACGTCCGCAACAGGCGCCTCTTGCGCGGCAGCGGATTCCTCAACGAGCAAAGCCTCTTCCGGCGCCTGCTCTTCCGCCGGCTTTTCGCGGCCGAAGGTGAAGACTTTTTTGATGAAACTGAGCGCCATGAAAATTCCGTGAGCGAGTAGGATCAGGCCGCGTCGGCGGCCGCAAGTTGCATGTCGAGATGCCTGCCATTGTGGCCGGTGATGACGACCTGCACAAGGTCGCGCGGCCTGAGGCCCGGCGCTGCGACAAGCGTGAAGTTTTCCGTATGCGCCAGCCCATTATTCTCCACGAGCAGCCACTGCCGTGTGCCGACCATCGTATCCAGATGGGACTGATGCAGTTTTTGTCCAGCCAGGCGCAGCCGTGCAGCGCGTTCCTTGATCAGCGCCCGGTCGAGCTGCGGCATCCGCGCGGCCGGCGTTCCAGGACGTGGGCTATAGGGAAAGACGTGCAGATGCGCAATGCCAACCTCTTCCGCAAGATTGGCGGCGTTTTCGAACATCGCTTCCGTTTCGGTCGGAAAGCCGGCGATCATATCGGCGCCAAAGCTCATCTCCGGCCGAAGACGGCGGACATCCTCGACGAAACTGATAGCATCGGTGCGGGAATGCCGCCGCTTCATCCGCTTCAGGATCATGTCGTCGCCGTGCTGCAGCGACAGATGCAGATGCGGCATGAAACGCGGCTCGTCGGCGATCAGATCCATCAGATGCCGATCGGCCTCGATGCTGTCGATCGAGGAGAGCCGCAGGCGGCGGATCTCGGGGATCTGCTTCAGCAGCGTCTTCGCCAGAAGCCCGAGCGTCGGTTGCCCGGGCAGGTCGGCGCCGTAACTGGTGGCATCGACGCCGGTCAGGACGATCTCGTGGTAACCGCTTTCGACGAGATTGCGCGCCTGGCTCACCACCGCGCCCATCGGCACGGATCGCGAATTGCCGCGGCCGTAGGGGATGATGCAGAAGGTGCAGCGATGGTCGCAACCGTTCTGTACCTGAATGAAGGCGCGCACATGTCCATCGATATGCCGGATCATCTGCGGCGCGGTCGCCCGCACGCTCATGATGTCGTTGACGCGCAGCTTCTCCTCGGCCGAGACGCCGAAATCCGGCAGCGCGCGATAGGAAGCGCTCGTCAGTTTCTCCTCATTGCCGAGCACGGCATCCACTTCCGCCATATCGGCAAAGGTCTGCTTTTCCGTCTGGGCGGCGCAGCCGGTGACGATGATGCGGGCATGCGGATTGTCGCGCCGCGCACGGCGGATCGCCTGGCGTGCCTGGCGCACGGCCTCGCCGGTGACGGCGCAGGTATTGACCAGGATGGCGTTGTTGAGCCCGGCTTTTTCCGCCTTGGCCCGCATCACTTCGGATTCATAGGTGTTGAGACGACAGCCGAAGGTGATGACCTCGACCCCACTCACCGCGCCTGAGCCCCCTGCTCCTGATCGCGCCTCCATTGACCCGTCGTCGGATCGACGGAGCCAGACCATTCCCATTCCGCCGGGCCGGTCATGACGACGTGATCGTCGCTTTCCCGCCATTCTATGGTGAGTTGGCTCGGCGCCGGGGCAGAGGCGACATCGATCGTCACCTTGCGGCCGGTTCGGCCCGTACGCGCCGCGCTGACGGCGGCCGAACAGGCGGCCGAGCCGCAGGCAAGCGTGAGCCCCGCGCCGCGCTCCCAGGTGCGCGTGCGCAGCGTGGTCGGCGAAAGCACTTGCGCCAGGGTGATATTGGCGCGTTCGGGAAACATCGGATGATTTTCGAGCAACGGCCCGAAGCGGGCGAGATCGAAGGACATCGGGTCCTTGTCGACCCAGAAGATCGCATGCGGATTGCCCATCGACATGACCGAAGGCGAATGCAGGACCGGATTATCGATCGGCCCGATCTGCAGCTCGATGCGGCGCGTATCGGCGAATTCCTCCGCGAGCGGAATCTTGTCCCACGCAAAGACCGGCTTGCCCATGTCGACCGAAATCGTGCCGTCCTCATGCTCGACGGCATTCAGAATGCCGGCGACGGTCTGGAAGGTGAACATCTTCTTGCCGGTCTCGGCGGCAAGCGCCTGCACGACGCAGCGCGTGCCGTTGCCGCAAGCCTGCGCCTTGGTGCCGTCGGAATTGAGGATATCGATCCAGGCGTCGGTGCCTTGAGCCTTCGGATCGTGGATCGCCATGATCTGGTCGAACTCGGTGGCCGGATCGGCATTCAGCGCAATCGCCGCCGCCGCCGTCACCACATCTTTCCGGCCGCGCATATCGACAACCAGGATCTTGTTGCCAAGCCCGTTCATCCGCGCAAATTCGACCGTATTGCTCATGGTGGTATGTCCGTCAGTGTATTTCGAGCTGTATATGGCGGAATTGCGGGGGAATTACCAGTGGCATGGTTGGTTCATGGCCTGTGACATCAGACCGGGCAGAGGCTGAGCGTCGATCGTTTCGGCGCATCGCGCTTGCGCAAGTCCTTAGAGAAGCCGACGGCACAGATCAATTTCGTCCCTGATAGGAATCCCATGATTGCCGATCTGTGGAATTGCGGGTTTCAGCAAGCGAGCCGCATCCACCGCTCCAGGTCGAACTCGCCGCAGTTCGAAGCCCCGTCTTTGATAGAAGCGCAATGCGGTGAGATTGTCATTTGTCGTGGTGACCCAAAGGCAAGAAATTCCTCGCTTCCGCAAAAGATCAGCCAAAGCTTCAATCAATAAAGTTCCGACGCCCTGACCGGGATAAACGGCATCAAGCGACATCAGCTCGGCCTCGTCGTCTCCCGCCCGATAGGTCGCCAATCCCCGATCGGGTTCGGCCACCAGCGCCGGAAGCTTCAGCAAATCAAAGACCCCGCCGTGAGCGACAACCGTGGTGCTACCCCATCGCTCTTTAAGGAGCTTCGCAATCCAATCCGCATCTTGTTCGGTGGGCGCACGTACGGTCATGATTTACTATAACTGCGAACACGCTGTTCGACTATCAACGGATAATTGCGTCCATCGCCTCTCCGCGAAAATCCTGCCGCATGAGCGCTTGATGCAAATTATTCCAATAAAAGATCCGCCCAATGTCGGATCACGGAAACCTCACCCGTCCTAGGCTCGTCCACTCCGTCAAATCAGAAGGATCATGACCATGCCGAATACCATCCGCCTGCACCGCGTCCTGGCAACGAGCCCGGAGAAGGTCTATCGCGCATTCATCGAGGCGGACGCGCTCGCCAAATGGCTTCCGCCGAACGGCTTTGCCTGCACCGTGCATCACCTGGAGCCGAGTGTCGGCGGCACGTTCAGAATGTCCTTCCGCAATTTCACGACGAGCCATAGCCATGCGTTCGGCGGTGAATTTCGCGAACTCATCCCTGGCGAGCTGGTGCGCTACACCGACAAGTTCGACGATCCCAACCTGCCGGGTGAAATGGAAGTGACCGTGACGTTGAAGAAGGTCCTGGTCGGGACCGAGGTGAATATAACCCAGGCAGGCGTGCCGGATGTCATTCCGCCGGAAGCCTGCTATCTCGGCTGGCAGGAATCGCTGTACAATCTGGCAAAGCTCGTCGAGCCTGAAATCAACCAATAAGGCGTTGAGAGCGACAAGAGCTCTTATGATCGGATCGCGTAGATTATTTTCGCGATCCAGCGCGCGACCATAGAGGCGCGCTCAACCTTGCATTCCTGCACCGGCCGTCCTGTTCGCGGGGCGGCTCGATTGCTCTTCAAACAACCGGCACATCAAACACTTCCCCTGCCCTGAGCGGCCTGAAGCGATCCGGTTCCACGCCGTGCTCCCGAAGCGCCGCGTCCAGCGCCTTGACCGGCGCATCGATTGCCTCGTCGGTGAGCTGGAAGGTCGCGAAATGGTGGCCGGCGACGTGAGCCGCGTTGCAGAGCTTCATGCCTTGAACCGCTTCCGCCGGGTTCTGATGCTGGCCCTTCATGAACCAACGCGGTTCGTAGGCGCCGAAAGGTAGGATGGCGAGGCGGAAGCCGCCATGTTTTTGCCGCGCCGCCTCATAGTTGACGCCGCGATGAAAGCCGGTGTCGCCGACATGGTAGATCTTGCCGGCGGAAGTCGTGATGACGAAAGCCGCCCAAAGCGCCATGCGGCGGTCGCCCGCACCGCGCGCCGACCAGTGATGGCAGGGCTCGGCATCCACGGTCACCGCGTTAGTGATCGCGACGCGGTCACCCCAATCCATCGTCATCATCCGCGCATCGGGCACCCCACGCCGGATAATGGCGTCATTGCCGAGCGGCGTCAGGATTTTCGGCGCATGCGTCTCGTGCAGCCGCTTCAGCGTTGCGAGATCGAGATGGTCATAATGATTGTGCGAGACGAGCACGAGATCGATCGGCGGCAGGTCTTCGAAGCGGATGCCGGGCGGAACCGCCCGCTTTGGCCCGATAAAGGTGAAGGGGCTCACGCGTTCCGACCACACCGGATCCGTCAATATATTGAGACCAGCCGCCTGGATCAGCATCGAGGCATGGCCGATCATGGTTACCCGCAACGCGTCGCCGAAAACATGCTTGTCGGGCCTGGCTTGCGGAAACAGGCTGACGACCGGATTCGGCCAACGCGCCCGCCCGCCGCCGAGTTTCCATTTCAGCAGGTCACTGAGCCCGCCCGGCTCTACGCCGTCCGGATTGAAGAAGCGTAGCCCGTCGAAATGATCGGAGATTGGACCTTGGTAATAAGGGTTCGATGCCTTCCGGGAGCCGCGTTTGTCTGTCATGAATGCGCCGATGGATTTTTCTCTTGGCTGAGATGTGGGGCAAACATAGCGCTTTTGAAAGCCTTTCCGCCCTCTTGGCTTGACTTTCCCACCCGTTTCCTGTTTATCGCCCGCAATCTGCGACGAGCACAAGCCTCCGAGCCACCGGCCGGGACCCGTTAAGGTATAAAGAGATCCCGGAGGTCAACACCCGACAGCGCGATGCGCCCTCGGGTGCTTTTTGGCTTTGCGTCTTGTTTTCGTCATGGAAAAGCACGACGTTTTCGGGCGAGGAACCGCGCAGGGGCGCAAATCCAAATCCCAAGCGATCGATAAGGAAGAACCGATGTTTGAAAACCTCCAGGACCGTCTTGGATCCATTCTGAATGGACTGACAGGCCGCGGCGCGCTTTCGGAAGCCGATGTTTCCGCAGCGCTGCGCGAGGTTCGCCGCGCGCTGTTGGAAGCCGACGTGGCGCTGGATGTCGTGCGATCCTTTACCGATCGCATCCGTGAAAAGGCCGTCGGCGCCGAGATCCTGAAGTCGATCAAGCCCGGCCAGATGGTCGTCAAGATCGTCCATGACGAGTTGATCGAGATGCTCGGCGGCGAAGGCGTCGGCATCGACCTGAACGCGCCGGCCCCCGTCGTCGTCATGATGGTCGGTCTGCAGGGCTCCGGTAAGACGACCACGACCGCCAAGATCGCCAGCCGCCTGACGAGCCGCGACCGCAAGAAGGTCCTGATGGCCTCGCTCGACACCCGCCGCCCGGCCGCGCAGGAGCAGTTGCGCCAGCTCGGCGTCCAGACCGGCGTCGACACGCTTCCGGTCATCGCCGGCCAGTCGCCGACCGATATCGCCGCCCGCGCCGTGCAGGCCGCCAAGCTCGGCGGCCATGACGTCGTCATCCTCGACACCGCCGGCCGTACGCATATCGACGAGCCGCTCATGGTCGAGATGGCGGACATCAAGAAGAAGTCCAATCCGCATGAAATCCTGCTGGTCGCGGATAGCTTGACCGGTCAGGACGCTGTCAATCTCGCCCGTAATTTCGATGAGCGCGTCGGCATCACCGGCCTCGTGCTGACCCGCATGGATGGCGACGGCCGCGGCGGTGCCGCCCTTTCGATGCGTGCCGTCACCGGCAAGCCGATCAAGCTGATCGGTGTCGGCGAAAAGATGGGCGAGCTGGAGGAATTCCATCCCCGCCGCATCGCCGACCGTATCCTCGGCATGGGCGACATCGTTTCGCTGGTCGAGCGGGCCGCCGAGAACATCGACGCCGAAAAGGCAGCCGCCATGGCCGCCAAGATGGCCAAGGGCAAATTCGATCTGAACGATCTCGCCGACCAGCTCGGGCAGATGCAGAAGATGGGCGGCATGGGCGGCATCATGGGCCTGATGCCCGGCATGGCCGGCATGAAGGACAAGATGGCCGCCGCCGGCCTCGACGACCGCCTGTTCAAGCGCCAGCTCGCCATCATCTCCTCGATGACCAAGGCCGAGCGCTCCAACCCGGATCTCCTGAAACACTCCCGCAAGAAGCGCATCGCGAGCGGCTCCGGCACCGACGCCTCCGACATCAACAAGCTTCTGAAGATGCACCGCCAGATGGCGGACATGATGAAGATGATGGGCGGCAAGGGCAAAGGCGGCATGATGAAGCAGCTCATGGGCGGCCTTGCCGGCAAGATGGGCCTCGGCGGCGGCATGGGTGGAATGGGCGGCATGCCTGACCTGTCGAACATCGACCCCAAGCAGCTTGAAGCCCTGCAGAAGCAGGCCGAAGCCGCCGGCCTCGGCCGTCCCGGCGGCCTGCCGGGCCTCGGCGGTGGTGGCGGATTGCCCGGTCTCGGCGGCGCCAAGCTGCCAGGCCTCGGCGGTGGTTTCCCGGGCCTGCCCGGTTTGCCGAAGAAGAAGTGAGAAGGATCGTTGACCCCAATGATTGATCCAGACGTCAAGGCCCAACTGGGCAACTACCGCCAGTCGATCGACAATATCGATGCCGCACTGGTGCACATGCTGGCCGAACGCTTCCGCTGCACGAAGGAAGTCGGTGTGCTGAAGGCCAAGTACAATCTGCCGCCGGCCGATCCGGCGCGCGAGGAATACCAGATCGAACGCCTGCGCCACCTGGCAAAGGACGCAAATCTGGACCCGGATTTCGCCGAGAAGTTCCTGAACTTCGTCATCAAGGAAGTCATCCGGCATCATGAACAGATCGCTGCTGATCTCAAAGCATGATCGCGAAAAGTGTGAAGCGGTTTTCGCAAGAGATCATGCGACACACAAGAACAGCAACGGCAAATGAACATACCGCCAAAACGAAGCGGTCAAGAAAAGCCTAAGGAGAATTAACATGGCACTGAAAATTCGTCTCGCCCGCGGTGGCTCCAAGAAGCGCCCGTATTACCACGTCGTCCTCGCCGACGCCCGTTCGCCCCGCGACGGCCGTTTCCTGGAGACCCTCGGTTCCTGGAACCCGATGCTCGCCAAGGACGACGCCAAGCGCGTTGAACTGAACGCCGACCGCATCAAGCATTGGCTCGACAACGGCGCCCAGCCGACCGACCGCGTTCTGCGCTTCCTCGCCGAAGCCGGCATTGCTACGCGCGAAGCCAAGAACAACCCGGAAAAGGCAAAGCCGGGCAAGCGCGCCCAGGAACGCGCCGCTGAAAAGGCACAGAAGGCCGCTGACGCCGCCGCCGCTTCTGCTGAATAATTGGCCTTAACGGCTATTTAAACGGGTGGCATGGCGACATGCCGCCCGTTTTTTGTTCCCATAGGCGAGCGTTCACCTTATGAGAGAACGCAATCGATCCTCCGGCAGTCGGCACAGGACCATGACGAAACTTGAAAACCCGGTATTGATGGCCACCATCGGCGCCGCACAGGGCCTGAGAGGCGAAGTGCGGGCCCGCGCATTTACCTCGGACCCCACGGCACTCGGCGATTACGGCCATCTGCACAGCCTCGACGGCCGCAGCTTCGAGGTTCTGGAAATCCGCGAGGCCAAGAACGTGGTGATCGTCCGCTTTCGCGGCGTCAACGACCGCAATGCCGCCGAGGCGCTGAACGGGCTGGAACTCTATATCGAGCGCGACAACCTGCCCGATGACGAGCTGGAGGACGACGAGTTCTTCTATGCCGATCTCGAAGGCCTGGAAGCGGTCGACGACAAGGGCACCGGTTACGGTACGGTCAGCGGCATCTATGATTTCGGCGCCGGCGACCTTCTGGAGCTGAAGGGGCCGGGCAAGCGCCCGGTGCTCATCCCCTTTTCCGAAGCTGCAGTGCTGGAAATCGACCTTGAAGGCGGCAAGATCCTGATCGACCCGATGGCCGCAGGCCTGATCGACAGCCCGGAGGACTTCGCCGGCAAGCCACCGAAGCGTCCGGGCAAAGCGAAGAAGTGATCCGGCCATGAGTTTCCGGGCAACCATCCTGACGCTGTACCCCGAGATGTTTCCCGGCCATCTCGGCACGTCGCTCGCCGGCAAGGCGATGGAGCGCGGGCAATGGTCGCTGGACACCGTGCAGATCCGCGATTTCGCCATCGATAAGCACCGCACGGTCGACGACACGCCGGCCGGCGGCGGCGCCGGCATGGTGCTGAAGCCGGACGTGCTTGCCCGCGCCATAGACCATGCCTCAGAAAACGACCACCGCCCTCGCCTCCTGATGAGCCCGCGCGGCAAGCCGCTCACGCAGAAGCGTGTTCGAGAACTCGCTGACGGCGACGGCGTTATCATCGTCTGCGGCCGCTTCGAAGGCGTTGACCAGCGGGTGATCGACGGGCGCGACCTCGAGGAAGTCTCGATCGGTGACTATATCCTTTCCGGCGGCGAGCCGGCCGCGCTGATCCTGCTTGATGCTATCGTCCGCATCCTGCCCGGCGTCATGGGCAACGATCTTTCCGGCCTGCACGAGAGCTTCGAAGGAGGCCTGCTCGAACATCCGCAATACACACGACCACAGGTCTGGGAAGGCCACGAGATTCCAGCGGTGCTGACGTCAGGCAACCACGGCGCCATCGCCAAATGGCAGAGGCAAGAGGCCGAAAGACTGACCAGGGACCGCCGGCCGGATTTGCTGGAGAAGGAACGGATCGAGCTTTCGTCCGGCCGAAGCGGTATGAACGTTCAAAAGTGACATCTCGCTCATGAAATTCCCCGACAAGGGGTGACAAAGCCGCGACAATAGGGTATGTGCGCGCCCGGCATGGGAAATTTCCCATCAACCACCAAAGAATAGCAGACGTATTCGCTCCTGCCTTCACGGGCATATATCCGAGGCGAGATCGCAAGATCGGACCAAAGATAGATTGTTCAGAGCGCTCTGGCTGTTGAACCAACAACGAGGTTGATAACATGAACATCATTCAGCAGCTGGAAGCCGAACAGGCCGCCAAGATCGAAGCCAAGCGTACCCTTCCCGAATTCTCCGCCGGCGACACCGTCCGCGTCAACGTGAAGGTCACGGAAGGCAACCGTACCCGCGTTCAGGCCTATGAAGGCGTCTGCATCGCTCGCTCCGGCGGTGGTTTGCAGGAAAACTTCACCGTTCGCAAGATCTCCTATGGCGAGGGCGTCGAGCGCGTATTCCCGGTTTACTCGCCGATGATCGAAAGCGTCGAAGTCGTTCGCCGCGGTAAGGTCCGTCGCGCCAAGCTCTACTACCTGCGCGACCTGCGCGGCAAGGCTGCCCGTATCGTCGAGAACACCGGCACCCGCGCCCGCAAGCTCAACGATTCCGAGCGCCAGGCCGTTGCCGATGAAAAGGCTCGTATCGAGGCTGAAAAGGTTGCCGCAGCTCAGGCTCTCGCAGCCGAAAAGGCAGCAGCCGAAGCCGCCGAAGCAAAGGCAGCAGCTGAAGCCGCTGCAGCCGCCGCGGAACCGGCAAGCGAATAAGCTTTCGATCCCATCGGATTGTTACAATCAAGGCGGCCCTCGGGTCGCCTTTTTTGATGCAGCGCCCAAAAAAGCGGCATCACACCTCTAAACTCCGCAACGCAATAGGTGTAAAATAGTCACAGCCTGCTAGCGGTACACGCCGAGTTTCCGTGAAATCGATGGCAGCGGTAATGCCTCCAGCAGGCGAGCGAATCTGAAATCGACTTGGTTCGATATCCTTCCGCATTCGTGGAAGGAGCTTAAGCTGGTGAGGCAACGCCATGAACGTCAGACAATTCTTCCATCCAACGCCAATGACCCTAGATGTCCGGGCAGGGCTTATCGCCGGCTTCACAGCTACCGTCGTTCTTTCCATCCTGATGATTGCCCAGAGTTCGGCAGGCTTGCTGCCGCAGCTCAATCCAATCGAAGATATCGCCCATGTAGCGGGTCAGCCGGCAGGCACCATCCTATCCCTATTGTTTGGATGGATCGGCCACTTCGTCCTCGGGACAATCGTATGGGGCATCATCTATGCGGCGATACAGGCAAGCCTTCCAGGCACCCCGGTCGTCAGGGGCCTCATTTTCGGAGCTTTAGCCTGGCTCGCCATGATGATCATCTTCATGCCCCTGGCCGGCCATGGCCTGTTCGCGCTGTCGCTCGGGGGGCAGGCGGCGGTCGCAACGCTTGTTCTTCACCTAGTCTACGGTGCGGTACTGGGTGTGGCTTACGCCAGAGTCGCCCATGAATGGCATCCGCTTGGCTGAGGTCCACTGCCGCCGTAGCTAGCACACGTCACCGCATCACGATGCGGCAAAACGCAACGATCATCATTGCAGCAATGATGATGAACGTCAGCGCGCCACCGCCGTCGCCAACATGCGCCCCTGGGAGCTCGGCATAGAGTCCAGTCTAGTGCAGTAGCTATGTAATTGCGGAAAATTCTCCGCAGGCCATCAGTTTGGTGCGGCTTTTCTGTATTTATCGTCATGGCTATGCAATGGCCTTGCAATCCGCTTTCCAATTATGACAATTTTCCGTTGCGCTATTCGGGGAGATTTCCATGGCATTCCGTCGTTCGTTCCTTCTGGGCCTCACCGCCCTCGTGCTTGCACCCTTTGCTTCCTTTGCCGCCGACCTGCCGAATCTCAACGGCAAGACCGTCGTCGTCGTCACCGAGAATGCCTATCCGCCGCTGCAATTCATCGATCCCAAAACCGGCAAGGCAATCGGTTGGGAATATGACGCGATGAATGAGATCGCTAAGCGGTTGAACTTCAAGGTCGAGTATCAGAATACGAGCTGGGATGCGATGATCCAGGCTGTCTCGGATGGCCAGTACAACATCGGCATGACCGGTATCACCATCAAGGAAGACCGCAAGCAGAAGGTCGATTTCTCCGATCCCTACATGCGTTCGCAACAATTCATGTTGGTGCGCGGCGATGAAAAGCGTTTCACCGATGCCAAGAGCTTTGCTGCCTTCAAGGATGGTTTGGTCGGCGCGCAGCCGGGCACGACTCCCTTCTACACCGCCGTCTACGAAATCCTTGACGGCAACGAGCAGAATCCGCGCATCAAGCTCTTCGAAACCTTCGGCGCCACCGTACAGGCGTTGAAGACCGGCGACGTCGACGTGGTTCTGACCGATGGCACGGCCGGCAAAGGCTATGTCGACGCCTCGAACGGCGCACTGAAGCTGATCGGCGATCCGCTCGGCACGGAAGATTTCGGCTTCATCTTCCAGAAGGGCTCCGATCTCGTCGCCCCGATCAACGCCGCCATCGCCAGCCTCAAGGCCGACGGCACGTTCGACGCGCTGAACAAGAAGTGGTTCCTCGACTACAAGATGGGCCAATGAGCCTTATGCCTCTGCAGCCGGGAATCCCGCTCTGATGGCTCAGAGCGGACGCCATATCAAGGACGACTATCCCTGGTGGCTAGTCGTTTTCATTTTGTTAGGGATCGCGATCGCTGCCGCCATTATCGTCAGCGATCTTTATACCCAGGTCTTCTTCACCGTCGCGCAGGGCGTCTACGTCACCGTCTTCGTGACGCTGGTCGCCTTCGCATTGGCTGTCATACTCGGCCTTTGCATTGCGCTGCTCGGCCTCTCCGACCATATCGTCCTGCGCCAGACGGCACGCTTCTATATCGAAGTCATTCGCGGCATCCCGATGCTGGTGCTGCTCTTCTACGTTGCCTTCGTGGGAGCCCCGGCGATCGTCGCGCTCTATAACACCGTGACGGCGCCGCTGGCCAATGCTGGCTGGGCAAAGCCGATGCTGGTGCGCGACCTCTCCCTGATGTGGCGCGCCATCATCGCGCTGATGATCGGCTATGCCTCCTTCATCGCCGAGATTTTTCGCGCCGGCATTCAGGCAGTCGACCAGGGCCAGATCGAAGCGGCGAAGGCGCTCGGTCTGTCGCGCTACCGCCGCTTCCGCCACGTTATCGCGCCTCAGGCGATCCGCGTCATTTTCCCGCCGCTCTCCAACGATTTCGTCTCGATGGTGAAGGACAGTTCGCTGGTTTCCGTCCTCGGCGTCGCCGACATCACGCAGATGGGCAAGGTCTATGCCTCCGGCTCATTCCGCTTCTTTGAAACCTACTCGATCGTCACCTACATCTACCTCATTCTCACGGTAGGCCTGTCGCTATTGCTGCGCCGGATTGAAAAGCGGATGCGCAAGGCCCACGAGCGCTGAGAGAATGACCTGCGGCAAAATGTTGGCCCATGGCCACCATTGCCGAAGGTTTTGAAAATTGGTATGAGCATCGGCATGACTAGGATCATGAGCAAAGACGGGCAATTCGTCACGGCGTTCGTGCTGCAGGACCATAAGCGCCTGCCGGCCCGTTTCTTTGCAATGATTTCGGGCGCGCTCAACAGCCGACTTCGCTGATCACTCCCGAGGCCGGCGGTCCTGATCCGTCACCCCCCATTTTCGACAATGCCAATATGGATCTGTAGCCATGAGCGCTCCCCGCACCCTTTACGACAAAATCTGGGATGATCATCTCGTCGACGCCCAGGACGATGGTACCTGTCTTATCTATATCGACCGTCACCTCGTTCACGAAGTGACGTCGCCGCAGGCCTTCGAAGGCCTGCGCATGAGCGGCCGCAAGGTCCGCGCGCCGGAAAAGACCCTGGCCGTCGTCGACCATAACGTCCCGACCTCTCCTGATCGCCATCTCGGCATCAAGAACGAGGAAAGCCGTATCCAGGTGGAGGCGCTTGCCAAGAACGCCGCGGAATTCGGTGTCGAATACTACTCCGAAAACGACAAGCGCCAGGGCATCGTCCACATCATCGGCCCCGAGCAGGGCTTCACCCTGCCCGGCATGACCATTGTCTGCGGTGACAGCCACACCTCGACCCACGGCGCCTTCGGCTCGCTGGCGCATGGCATCGGCACGTCCGAAGTAGAACACGTTCTGGCAACCCAGACGCTGATCCAGAAAAAGGCGAAGAACATGCTGGTGCAGGTCGACGGGCAGCTGCCGCCCGGCGTCACCGCCAAGGACATCATCCTCGCCATCATCGGCGAGATCGGCACTGCCGGCGGCACCGGCTATGTCATTGAATATGCAGGAGAAACCATCCGCTCGTTGTCGATGGAAGGCCGCATGACCATCTGCAACATGTCGATCGAAGGCGGTGCCCGCGCCGGCCTGATCGCGCCCGATGAAATCACCTTCGAATACATCAAGGGCAAGCCGCGCGCACCGAAGGGCGAGGCGCTGGAGCAGGCGATCAGCTACTGGAAGACGCTGAAGTCGGACGAAGGCGCTCACTACGATCGTATCGTCAAGCTCGACGCCGCCAACCTGCCGCCGATCGTCTCCTGGGGTTCCTCGCCGGAAGACGTCGTGTCCGTTCAGGGCATCGTGCCGAACCCGGATGAAATCCAGGACGAGACCAAGCGCGCCTCCAAGTGGCGTGCGCTCGACTACATGGGCCTGAAGCCGGGCACGCCGATGACCGAGATCAATGTGGATCGCGTCTTTATCGGTTCCTGCACCAACGGCCGAATCGAGGATCTGCGCGCAGTCGCGAAGGTCGTCGAAGGCAAGACGGTGGCTGCGACGGTCGACGCCATGATCGTTCCGGGCTCCGGTCTTGTAAAGGAACAGGCGGAAGCCGAAGGCCTCGACAAGATCTTCAAGGCGGCCGGCTTCGACTGGCGCGAGCCCGGCTGTTCCATGTGCCTGGCCATGAACGACGACCGCCTAAAGCCCGGCGAACGCTGCGCTTCGACCTCGAACCGCAACTTCGAAGGCCGCCAGGGCTTCAAGGGCCGCACGCATCTGGTATCGCCCGCCATGGCCGCAGCAGCTGCAATCGCGGGGCACTTCGTCGATATTCGCGAATGGAACTGATCGGCTTCGATTGATTGAATGCAAAAGGCGGCTTCTGGGCCGCCTTTTTTGTCTGCTACCAAAAATCTCTGCCCAATAGCCTTCTATCCTCTCGACACGACTGCCGGGCGTTCGGTGGGCGCTGATTTGCCGCGGGAAGGAACCTGCTGTGCACGCTGGCTGAGCCAGACGCTGCCAAGCACGGTGGCGATGCCCAGGAACTGTATCGGGCTCAATCGCTGGTCCAGCACCCACCAGCCGAGGATCACGGCGGTCGTCGGGCTGAGAAAGCCGAGCGGCGAGACGACGGACGGCTCCAGGCGCGACAGGCCGCGAAACCAGAGCATATAGGTGAGCGCTGCTCCAATCAGGCCGAGATAGGCAAAACCCAAAAGATTGGCGGCGGTCGGAAAGGGAAGCGGAGGCTCCATCGCCAGGGTAAAGGGCAACAACAAGAAGCCTCCGGCCGTCAATTGCCAGGCGGTGAACGTGAGCGGCGATACATCGGGCCGCCAGCGGCGGCTGAGTACGGTGCCGGCCGCCATGGAGACGGCACCGCCGATACCAGCCGCGATGCCGACCGGATCAAGCGTCGCCTTCGGCGTGAGAATGAGGAGCGCGACGCCGACGATACCGGCCATCGCCGCGACGATGGAAAGGCCGCGAATCGGCGAACCGAGCAGGAACCGGGCCAGCACGAGGACGATGAGCGGCTGAATCGCGCCGACAGTGGCCGCCACGCCGCCCGGCAGCCGGTATGCGGATATGAACAACATCCACCAGAAAATCGAGAAATTCAGCGCGCCGAGGACGAGCGATCTCGCCCACCATATGCCGTGCGGCAATCGCCGGACGACCGCGAGCAGAAGCAGCCCGGCGGGCAATGCGCGCAACATGGCGACCGTCAGAGGATAGCCGGCCGGCAGAAGCTCGGTCGTCACCAGATAGGTGCTGCCCCAAATGGTCGGCGCGATTGCCGTCAGCAACAGATCAAAATTGCGCCTCACGTCAAACCTCCCAAATTTATCTCGACCTCAAGATAATCCGAAATGTCTTGACGTCAAGATAAATTCGTGGCGAGTTCTTGCCATGGATCGCATCGACAAAATTCTCGCCCAATGGCGCCGCGAACGGCCCGATCTCAACACCGGCCCGATGGGGTTGATCGGCCGCATCAGGAACCTAGCCCACCATCTCAGCCGAGAAATGGACAGGACTTTCGCGCAATTCGGATTGAACGGTGCAACCTTCGACGTACTGGCCACCCTGCGCCGCTCGGGAGCGCCCTATGCCCTCTCCCCCAGCGATCTGATGGCCGCAATGATGGTTGCCTCGGGCACCATGACCAATCGCATCGATCAGCTGGAAAAGGCCGGTCTCGTCGCCCGCAGCACCAATCCTGAGGACGGCCGCAGCCTTCTGGTGTCGTTGACCGAAAAGGGCTTTGCGCTGATCGATAGCGCGGTGGCCGCGCATGTCGAGACGCAGGCCCGCCTCGTCTCAGGCCTATCGGAAGAAGAGAAAGCGGCGTTGAACGCGCTGCTTGGTAAATATTTAGCCGGCTTCGAGGCCTCGATGCTGGACAAAACGTCGTAGGTTGGACCTCCGGTAGAAGCGGGGCGAGCGCCACGCCTCGACATCGAAAGCGGCCTACGGGACCGCCCTCGGGCTCAGTATTCCTGACGGGTTGGCCTGAACAGGATTTCGTTGATGTCCACGTCTTCAGGCTGGCTCATGGCAAATGCAACCATGTTCGCGAAGGAATCGGCGGGAATGGCAAGCTCGTAGACCTTCCGGACACGCTCGGCGACATCGGGTTCGGTGATGCTGTCGGGAAGTTCGGTTGCGACCGCACCGGGTGAAATGATGGTGGTTCGGATGTTATAAGGTTTGATCTCCTGCCGCAGTCCCTCGGAGATCACACGCACGCCATGCTTCGTCGCGGCGTAAACCGCTCCTCCCGGATTGACCTTGTGGCCAGCTACCGAGGAGACGTTGATGATGTGGCCGCTCTTCTGCTCCTTCATGTGGGGCAGCGCGGCGCCGATGCCGTAGAGCACGCCCTTCAGGTTCACATCGATCGTGCGATCCCAATCCTCCACCTTGCAGCGCTCCAAAGGAGAATGCGGCATCAGCCCGGCATTGTTGATGATGACATCGATGCGGCCGTGGAGTTTTACCGCCTGGTCCACGAGGCGCTTGACCTGCTCGAACCGTGTCACATCGGTCTGCAGGACTGCTTGCGGATCCAAGGAAAGCTCCTCGGCGAGAGCCTGCAGGCGATCAAGGCGACGCGCACCGACCACCAATTTGGCCCCGTGCTTCGCCAAGCGACGGGCAGCAGCCTCGCCGAGGCCGCTGCTTGCTCCGGTTATGACAACAACTTTGTCCCTGATACCGTGAGTCATGTCCTCTTCCTTTCCGGCTTGTATGCCGCTTACCGGTTGACCCTTGCCTGCAGATGCGGAGGATAACGGTCTCCCTGGACAGCGATCTGCGAGACTGCATCCTCGATATTGCGAAGATCGTCGGCGGTAAGCGCGACGTTAGCCGCTCCGATGTTCTCTTCAAGCCGGTGCATCTTTGTGGTGCCGGGGATCGGGACGATCCAGGGCTTTCGAGCGAGCAGCCAGGCAAGGGCGACCTGAGCTGGCGTCGCCTGCTTTTGCGCCGCGATGGCGCCAAGCAGATCGACAAGACCCTGGTTGGCTTTTCTGGCCTCCGGCGTAAAGCGCGGGACGATGTTGCGGAAGTCCTTGCTGTCGAATCTGGTGTTTTCACTGATCGCGCCGGTGAGAAAGCCCTTCCCCAAGGGGCTGAAAGGAACGAAACCGATGCCGAGTTCTTCGAGCGTCGGCAGGACCTCCTGCTCAGGCTCCCTCCACCAGAGTGAATATTCGCTCTGAAGGGCTGCGACCGGTTGGACTGCATGGGCACGACGGATCGTCTGTGCGCCAGCCTCCGACAATCCGAAATGCCTGACCTTGCCTTCTTTGATCAGGCCCTTCACCGCGCCGGCAACATCCTCGATTGGGACGTCCGGATCGACGCGATGCTGATAGAACAGGTCGATGATGTCGGTCTTCAGACGTTTCAAGGCGGCTTCGGCAACCCTGCGAATCTGTTCCGGTCGGCTGTTCATGCCGCTCTGGCCGCCGTTCGCATCGAATTCGAAGCCGAACTTCGTTGCGATCGCGACCTTGTCCCGAATGGGCGCCAGAGCTTCACCTAAAAGCTCCTCATTCTTATAGGGGCCGTAGGCCTCGGCGGTGTCGAAGAAGGTAACGCCGCGCTCGAAAGCTGAACGGATCAGCTTGATCGCCTCTTGCGTGTCCGTTGCAGGCCCGTAGCCGTAGCTTAGGCCCATGCATCCGAGACCGAGAGCTGAGACTTCGAGACCGCTGTTTCCAAGTTTACGCGTCTGCATGGCTTCTTCTCCCTCAGGGCTGATATTGTTCGTCGCTGACATGCTCCATCCAGTCGACGACCTTCCCATCGAGATGTTCCTGGATGGCGACATGGGTCATGGCCGTGGTGGGCGAAGCGCCATGCCAATGTTTCTCACCGGGAGCGAACCGGACAACGTCTCCCGGCCGTATTTCCTCGATCGGGCCGCCCTCACGCTGCGCGCGACCGAGACCTGCGGTTATCACGAGCGTCTGGCCGACAGGGTGCGTGTGCCACGCCGTGCGGGCGCCCGGCTCGAATGTGACGCTGGCACCAGCCGCGCGGACCGGCCCATCTGCTTGAAACAGTGGGTCCACACGGACCGTTCCGGTGAACCAGTCTGCCGGTCCTTTGCCCGATGGCTGCGAACCGTTTCGTTTGATTTCCATCATCTTCGTCCTCTACCCGAAAGGCAGCACAATGAATTCGGCCGCTGATGGGCGAGATTTAGCGCGTGTGATTGATAGCGATTAGATGGTAAAATTGGCAAAGGCCTATGAGAAAGATTCATGAATGCCGCGTCAGCCCGTGAATGATCTAATTGCTTTCCTCGCCGTCGCGCGGGAACAGAGCTTCACTAAAGCGGCCGCAAAACTCGGGGTTTCGCAATCGGCGCTAAGCCATACCATCCGGGGACTTGAGGCTCGTCTGGGGCTTAGGCTGCTGATGCGCACCACGCGCAGCGTCTCGCCGACCGAAGCCGGAGAGCGGCTGCTGGTGACCATAGGTCCCCGCTTTGACGAGATCGAAAATGAATTGGCCGCGCTTAGCGAATTCCGCGAAAAGCCGGCGGGAACCATTCGCATCACAGCCGGTGAGCACTCGGCCGAAACCATCCTCTGGCCGGCCCTGGAGACGTTGCTACCGCAATATCCGGACGTCAATGTCGAGATTATCGTCGATTACGGACTGACCGATATCGTCGCCGAACGGTACGACGCGGGCGTGCGACTGGGCGAACAGGTGGCAAGAGACATGATCGCGGTTCGCATCGGCCCGGATATGCGCATGGCTGTCGTCGGCGCTCCCACGTACTTTGAGAATCGGCCGAAACCGCGGACACCGCAGGACCTGACCGATCACATTTGCATCAACCTGCGTCTGCCGACCTACGGCGGCATCTACGCCTGGGAGTTCGAGAAGGACGGGCGGGAACTGAAGGTGCGAGTCGAGGGCCAGCTAGTGTTCAACAACATCGCGCTCAGGCTGAACGCCGCCTTGGCTGGTTTGGGCCTGGCTTACCTTCCGGAAGACGTGGTGCGGCCCTATCTTCACGACGGGAGGCTGGTCAGGGTACTCGAGGATTGGTGCCCGCCATTTGCGGGATATCATCTCTACTATCCGAGCCGGCGGCAGGCCTCACCGGCCTTCGCTCTGGTCGTAAATGCCCTTCGCCACCGTGTTTGAAGAGACTTCAATTTTGACGCTGTTATGAAGCGAAAAGGGCTCGGAGTGTTAACTCCGAGCCCCTGAATACTGCGCGGAAAGTGTCCCCTCCGCAATTCCATCCATCAGAAGCTTGCTTTTACCGGGTCCGGGCCGATGCGTCCGCCGGCAGAATCGAGTTTCGCAATTTCGGCGAGATCCTCGGCGTCGAGTTTGAAGTCGAACACCTTGAAGTTCTCTTCGATGCGGCTCGGCGTCACCGACTTCGGGATGACGATCAGGCCGTTGTCCATGTGCCAGCGGATGACGATCTGAGCCGGCGTGCGGCCGTGCTTGGCGGCAACCTCGCCGATCACAGCATTGCCGAGAAGCTTGCCCTGGCCGAGCGGGCTCCAGGATTGCGTCTTGATGCCGAGCTTGTCGTGGACCTCACGCAAGGCCTTCTGCTGGAAGGTCGGGTGCAATTCGATCTGGTTGAGCACCGGGGTAACGCCGGTTTCGCCGATGATGCGGTCCAGATGCTCCTTGGCGAAATTGGAGACGCCGATCGAGCGAGCACGCCCCTCTTCCTTGATGCGAAGGAATGCCTTCCAGGTATCGAGATAACGGCCGCGATGAGCCGAAGGCCAGTGGATCAGGTAGAGGTCGACATAATCGGTGCCGAGCCGCTTCAGGCTTTCATCGAACGCCTTCAGGGTCGAGTCGAAACCCTGGGCTTCATTCCAGAGCTTTGTGGTCAGGAAAATGTCCTTGCGGGCGACGCCGG
The DNA here is from genome assembly GCF_030272705.1 of Rhizobium mayense. Lineage (GTDB taxonomy): Bacteria > Pseudomonadota > Alphaproteobacteria > Rhizobiales > Rhizobiaceae > Rhizobium > Rhizobium mayense. Next base: position 174,660 of record NZ_JARFYM010000007.1, read on the forward strand.
ACTGGCGCATGCCTTCGCCCACGCCATCTTCATTGGCATAAATGGCAGCCGTGTCGACATGACGATAGCCAGCCTTCAATGCCGTGCTGACGGCCAAGGGCGCCACGTTTTCCGGCGTTTGCCAGACGCCGAGGCCGATCTGTGGGATGGAATTGCCGTCGTTGAAAGTGATTGTCGGTTGAGTGGTCACAATATGTCTCCAAAGGACTTGGGAGTGGATGGAGTGAAGGCGTGAATTGAACCCGGGCGGAGGCCCCGGATTTCCCTGCGCGCATCGCAGCCGCTCGCGCCGGTCGGAAGCCTATATAATATAGGATTACAGGATTATCACCCCAGAGCGCACATATCAGATCACACGAACAGTTGTTCCCCGGCGGAAAAAGCGGATGAGCCGCTGCATGTCCTTGAGGCTGACGGCGACGCAGCCGGCGGTCGGCTCGTATCCGGGTTTGATTAGATGGAAGAAGATCGCCGAGCCGCGATGGCGACGGCGCGAACTGATATTCCAGTCGAGTACCAGACAGATGTCATAGAGCCCGTCGCGTCGCAGCATCTCCTCATGGCTTGGCTTGAACGGCGCTTTGACAAGCCTGTTGTAATTGGGATTGTTGGGCTCGTCACACCAGAGCATGTCCTTACGAATCCGCCGCATCTGCAAAGGCGTCTCCAGAAAGGGGACATGATCGCCGCGGATAAAACCATAAAGCAGCTTCATTGCAGCGATCGGCGTCGCGCCATCCCCTTCCCGCTTTACCGCCCTGCGTCCCGATCGGCCGATCGCAGCCGGCATCGTCAAGGCACCAATCTGTATCAGTGCGCGCGTCGATTTTCCCGGCGCGGGACGAACGACGATGGTCGAAACGGCCCGCCTGCCGCCTGCCCTTGCCTTTTCCATTTTCCTCACATGTTTTTGCTTTGCGCGTGATTTCGTTTGAAATCATAGCAGTTTCAATTGGACGACCAAGCCTGAGCAGCCTCATGACTTGCTAAAAATGCAATTTGGCGTAGGACTTAGAGCTAGAGAACACGAGGATCGCAACGGCATGACCGCACGCACCATTCTGCTGGTGGACGATGACAACGACCTGCGCGAAATGCTGGTCGAGCAATTATCGCTTTATGAGGAATTTACGGTTCTGCAGGAGGCGACCGCCGGCAAAGGCGTGCAGGCCGCTCGCGCCACCCCCGTCGATCTCCTGATCATGGATGTCGGCCTGCCCGATATGGACGGCCGCGAAGCGGTGAAGCTGCTGCGCAAGAACGGCTTCAAGGCCCCGATCATCATGCTGACGGGTCACGATACAGATTCCGACACCATCCTCGGCCTCGAAGCCGGCGCCAACGACTATGTCACCAAGCCCTTCCGCTTTGCCGTGCTGCTTGCCCGCATCCGCGCGCAGTTGCGCCAACACGAGCAGAGCGAAGACGCGACCTTCACTGTTGGTCGCTATCTCTTCAAGCCGAGCCAGAAGCTGCTGACCACGGAAGATGGCCAGAAGATCCGTCTGACGGAGAAGGAAGCGGCGATCATCCGCTATCTCTACCGCGCCGACCAGAAGGTCGTCACGCGCGACATCCTTCTCGAAGAAGTCTGGGGCTACAATTCCGGCGTCACCACCCACACGCTGGAAACCCATGTCTACCGGCTGCGCCAGAAAATCGAGCGCGATCCCTCCAACGCCGAAATCCTGGTCACGGAAAACGGCGGCTACAAGATCATTCCATAGGCAACAAGAGATGGCGCTCAATGACGATATCCGTCTGCTGTCGCAACTGCCGCTGTTCCACGGCATGGGCGACGAGCCGTTGCGGCTGATCGCCTTCGGCGCCGACCGCCGCCATGTCGCGGCCGGCCTGACACTCTTCCGGGAAAAATCGCCCGCCGAATGCGCCTATGTCGTCACTCGCGGCAGTTTCGAGCTGAGCACCGTCGATGCCGCCGGGCAGCCGCATGTCGAAGCGACCGTGCAAGCCGGCACCATGCTCTCGGAACTGGCGCTGGTGACGCTGGTGGAGCGCAAATATACCGCGGTGGCGCTGGAGGACTCCGATGTCATCCGCATCACACGCGCCCTGTTTCTCCGGCTGATAGAGGAATATCCCGACGCCGGCCTCCTCATCCAAAACCGCGTCCGCGAAAATTTCTCCATCCTCGCCAAGCAGGCTGCGGCCTTGCTGCATCGGTTTTCCTGAGATTCCAGCCTTGGCGGTTGCTGAGCCATGAGGCCGACCCTCCTGGTTCGAGGCTCCGGCCTTTGGCCTGCGCACCTCACCATGAGGGCGGGGCGAGCTTCTTCCTCACCATCACGGCTGATCGTCTCGACCAGCCCCGAGATTCGCACCACCTCATCCTGAGGCACCTTGACGCTGGAGCGTCAGTGGAAGCGGCGAGGCCTCGAAGGATCGCGGTAGGCCCCATGGCCAGCGGAACTCTTGAACTCACCCTAATATCTCAGAGATTGAAATGCGCGGTCACCGGCACATGGTCGGACGGGCGATCCCAACCGCGTGCCGCCTTCAGGATGTCGATGCGCTGCAGAAGCGGGCCGAGATCGGATGATGACCAGATATGGTCGAGACGACGACCGCGATCAGCCGCTTCCCAATCCTTGGCGCGATAGCTCCACCAGGTATAAAGCTTCTCGCTTTCCGGCACCTGCTGGCGCATCAGATCTAGCCAGGCGCCGCGCTTCATCACCTCGATCAACCCGTCGGTTTCGATCGGCGTATGGCTGACGATCTTCAGCAATTGCTTGTGCGACCAGACGTCATGCTCGAGCGGCGCGATGTTGAGATCGCCAACGAGGATCGCCGAGGTGTTCGGCTCGGCATTGGCATGCAGTCGCTTCATCTCCTCGATGAAGTCGAGCTTATGGCCGAACTTGGGATTGATCGTCCGATCCGGCTCGTCGCCGCCGGCCGGGACGTAGAAATTATGCAGCCGGATGCGTCGGCTGCCGCGATGGAAGATCGCCGAGATGTGGCGGGCATCGCCGACGTTGCAATAATCCTGCCGATGGTCCTCGGTCAACGGAATGCGCGAAGCGATGGCGACACCATGATAGCCCTTCTGGCCATGGACGATGATGTGCTCGTAGCCCAGTGCCCTCAGCGGCGACAGCGGGAAGAGCTCGTTCGGGACCTTGGTCTCCTGCAGACAGAGAATATCGGGCCGGTGCTGCATCACGAATTGCTCGATGATCGGCATGCGCAGCCGCACCGAATTGATGTTCCAAGTCGCAATCGAAAATCCCATGCACAGACCCCTGCCTTCAATCCCGCTAGAGCATCCCGCCTTCAGGTGGAATCACCTGCAAGCGGATAAGATGCTCTAGATTCAAATGATTAGAGCGACCTTTGTGCGTTCAGGCGAACGCACGACGCCCTAGGGGTTTAGCCCGACAGGAAAGAAAAAGGAAGATCATTCAACGTCTTCGCTCGATGTTGAAGCAGGGAAGAGAACTACCGGTTCGTGCCCGAATAATCGATGCGGAAGACGCTGTCGTCGAAGGAAACGTTAGTCTTCACATTGTTGACGATGACATCGGTGGTCTTGCCCTGAGGGTCGATGACCGTCCATTGGCGCAGGTCGTAGGTCTTGGAATCGAAGATCATGGCGATGGTCGCATCGCCGAAGACGGTGCGGTTGCCGAGCGTGATCTTGGTAAGATCGGGCTGCGCTTCGACATTGCGAACCATGTCGGCGGAGAGGTCGATCTTGTTGGCGAGCAACAGGCTCAGCGGCGTCTTCGAAAGCTGATACATGTTGTTCGTGTGCGTCTGGTCATTGATGACCTGGACGTTGTTGCCGTCGCAGATGACACGCATACGCGACGGCGGATCATAGTTGAAGCGCAGCTTGCCGGGACGCTGAATGAAAAAACTGCCGCTCAGCTGATCGCCACGCGGTCCGATCTGCAGGAAGCCACCCTTCATGGTCTTGATGGACGAGAAATGGTCGGCGATCGCCTGAGCAATATCGGGATTGAGCGTTACCGATTGCTGCCCGAAGGCTCCCGCCGCGGGTGCCACGCTTGCCGCGCCCACAGCCACCATAGCGCCGAGGAAATGACGGCGAGTGAGGTTCAGGTGGATCGAGGGCTGCGCATCAAACTTTTTCATCGAATTCTCCTTCATGCTTTGTCCATGGCGCGCAAAATCGGCGTCTTCATGGCGCGGCGGCCCCTGCTCGGTCACGAGCCGCGATCAAATCTCCGACACCATATTCTGGATATGTGTCACGGGCTCATGACCCGTCAGCGATCGAGAACGTCCGCTTCTGTCGGCACGAGAATCTCGCGCTTGCCCGCATGGTTGGCCGGCCCGATCAGACCTTCCTGTTCCATGCGCTCGATCAGCGAGGCGGCGCGGTTATAGCCGATGCCGAGCCGGCGCTGGATATAGGAAGTCGATGCCTTGCCGTCACGCAGCACGATCGCCACCGCCTGATCGTATGGATCCTCCGAATCGGAGAGGTTGGCCGTACCCGCTGGACCGTGACCATCGTCGTCGCCGTCCTCGTCGGCGGTGATTGCATCGAGATATTGGGGTGAGCCCTGCGTTTTCAAGTAGGAGACGATGTCTTCCACTTCGCCGTCGGAGACGAAGGGCCCGTGCACGCGCTGGATGCGTCCGCCACCGGCCATGTACAGCATATCGCCCATACCGAGGAGCTGTTCGGCACCCTGCTCGCCGAGGATCGTGCGGCTGTCGATCTTCGACGTCACCTGGAAGGAGATGCGCGTCGGGAAGTTCGCCTTGATCGTGCCGGTGATGACGTCGACCGATGGGCGCTGCGTCGCCATGATGACATGGATGCCCGCGGCACGCGCCATCTGCGCCAGGCGCTGCACCGCACCTTCGATATCTTTGCCGGCGACCATCATCAGGTCGGCCATTTCGTCGATGATGACGACGATGTAGGGCATCGGCTTCAGATCGAATTCCTCGGTCTCGTAGATCGCCTCGCCTGTTTGGCGATCGAAGCCGGTCTGAACGGTACGGCTGATCGCCTCGCCCTTGGCGACCGCCTGCTCGACGCGGGTATTGAAGCCGTCGATGTTGCGCACGCCGATCTTCGACATCTTCTTGTAGCGCTCTTCCATTTCGCGGACGGTCCATTTCAGCGCGACGACAGCCTTCTTGGGATCGGTGACCACAGGCGAGAGCAGGTGCGGAATGCCGTCATAGACGGAGAGTTCCAGCATTTTCGGATCGATCATGATCAGGCGGCATTGCTCCGGCGTCATGCGGTACAGCAGCGACAGGATCATCGTGTTGATGGCGACGGATTTACCCGAGCCGGTGGTGCCGGCGACGAGCAGATGCGGCATCTTGGCGAGATCGGCGATAACAGGTTCGCCGCCGATCGTCTTGCCGAGCGACATGGCGAGCTTGGCCTTGGAGCTTTCGAAATCACGGCTGGCGATGAGCTCGCGCAGATAGACCGTCTCACGGGTGGAATTCGGCAATTCGATGCCGATAGCATTGCGGCCGGGGACGACGGCGACGCGGGCGGCGATCGCGCTCATCGAGCGGGCGATATCGTCGGCAAGGCCGATGACGCGGGACGATTTAATGCCCGGCGCCGGCTCCAATTCATACAGCGTCACGACCGGGCCCGGACGGACGTGGATGATCTCTCCCTTGACGCCGAAGTCCTCGAGCACACCCTCGAGCATACGGGCATTCTGCTCCAACGCATCGGAAGACAGCGTCGCGTCCCGCACGATCGTCTTCGGCTCGGCGAGCAGGTGCACGGCCGGAAGCTGGAAGCCATAGGGGCGAATGAAGGAGGTCTGCGCCTCGCGCTCGGCGCGGACGCCAGGCTTCGGCCGGGCGGCGGCGGGAACGACACGGTGACCGGGAACCTTTGGTGAAGCAGGACGCAGCGCCCATTCGTCGTCTTCGTCATCCGGGAGGATGCCCGCCGGACGCGGCAGCTCGCGTTCATAGGACGGATCGTCGTCCTCATCCTCATCATCGTCGATATTCATCGACGGCGGAGAAACGACGCGGCGTGGCGCCGGGCCGTCCATCGACGGTTCGAGACGCTCGCCGCGGACAACCTGCGCCTTGGCACGCACCGGCTCGTTCAGCGTACCGAACTCATCATCATTGAAATCGTAGGGCGCATCGAAGGCTTGATCGCGACGCTTGCGCGGACCCATGCCGAACAGGCGGCGAAGCCGCGCCTGCCAATTGTACCAGGCATGCATGAGGGCGCCGAAGGCCAGGAAGCCGCCGCGATCGTCATCCTCTTCGTCATCTCCGACATTGCGGGCGCGGCTCTGCGTGTTTTGATAGTCCTCTTCGTCCTCGTCCTCCTCGTCTTCCACCAGGCTGCGGCCGACAACGCCGGCTGCGAACAGCATGAGCCAGGCGGCCGGGATCGCGAGAACAGAGCCGAACACGGTAGCGAAGACGCCGCGCGGATAGGTGCCGATGAAAAGGGCGGGAAAGCGCAGGACGATGTCGCCGATGACGCCGCCGATACCGTTCGGGATCGGCCAGGTCGGAGGTGCGGGGAAACAGGCAATGGAACCGGCAGCGACAATGGCCCCGCCGACCCAGGCGCCGAGACGAGCCGGCACACGATGAATCCTGCGATTGGAAATCAGCGCGAAAGCCCAGGCGACGACCGGCAGCAGTGCGACGACCGAGGCAAGTCCCAGCGCCTGCATCATGATGTCTGCAAAGGCAGCACCCGGAAAGCCGAGTATATTGGTCGGCGCATTGCTGGTGGCGTAGGAATAGCTGGGGTCCATGACGTTCCAGGTCGCCAGTGCCGCAACGGCGAGCGCCAGCAGGAACAGCAGCGCGAAGCCGCTAAGGCCCCTCACCTGCCGCCAAACGACTACCGAAAGCGAGAAGCGGTCGGGACGACCGCCCAACGCTGCCGAATTGCTTCTGCCCATAATATCCAGCCCGTTCGTTATCGAAAGCACAAGCGAATCGGCGTCATGCCACTCACCCAGTACGTCAGCTCTACCTAATCAGAGGAGGGTTAATGGCATGTTAACCATGCGGGCGCGGCGGCCGAATCAGTGAAATTATGGCCATGGGCAAAAGCGGCCGCGCATAAAAAAGGCCCGAACGAAAGTCCGGGCCAAGAGCGGCTTATCTCAATGAAATAGGCCGCGACGGGATGTTCAGCAGCGCCGGAGCATTGTCCCGGCGCCGCAATCTCCGGATTTAAGAAGCGTGGTAAGCAGCTTCGCCGTGAGAAGCGAGGTCGAGACCTTCGCGCTCGGCTTCCGGCGTTACGCGCAGGCCGATAATGATGTCGACGATCTTGTAGAGGATCGCCGAACCGATGCCGGACCACAGCAGCGTGGTGAGAACTGCCTTCAGCTGGCTGAGCAGCTGCGTTGCCGTGCCCGGATAGGAGGCTGCGAAGTCAGCCGTCGAGTAGTCGACGATGCCAGCGCCGCCAAGGGCCGGATTGACCAGGATACCGGTCATCAGGGCGCCGAAAATACCACCGACGCAATGGACGCCGAAGACGTCGAGGCTGTCGTCGTAGTTGAACTTGTTCTTCACGACGTCGACGAAGAAGTAGCAGATCGGCGAAACCAGGATACCGAGGACGATCGAGCCCATCGGGCCGGCAAAGCCGGCAGCCGGCGTGACGGCAACGAGACCGGCGACGGCACCCGAAGCTGCACCGAGCATCGATGCTTTGCCACGGGTGAAGGTTTCAACGAGGCACCACGAAAGGGCTGCAGCAGCGGTGGCGACGAAGGTGTTGATCATCGCAAGCGAAGCGTAAGCATTTGCTTCAAGGTTGGAACCGGCGTTGAAGCCGAACCAGCCGACCCACAGCAGCGATGCGCCGACCATGGTGAGCGTCATCGAATGCGGCGCCATGATCTCCTTCTTGTAACCGGTACGCTTGCCGAGCATGATCGCGCCGACCAGACCGGCAATGCCGGCATTGATATGGACGACCGTGCCGCCGGCGAAGTCGAGCGCGCCGAAGCCGAAGACCATGCCCGACGGAGCCGAATAAGAGCTCGGACCACCCCAGTACCAAACCATGTGGGCGATCGGGAAGTACACGAAGGTGACCCACAGGAAGACGAAAAGCATGACGGCCGAGAACTTGATGCGCTCGGCGAAGGCGCCGACGATCAGGGCCGGCGTTATGCAGGCGAAGGTCATCTGGAAGCAGACATAGGTGAGCTCAGGAATGCCGACGCCCTTGGTGAAGGTTTCGACGAGATCCTTCGAATCGGTGCTGACGCCGGCAAGGAAAGCCTTGGAGAAGCCGCCGACAAAACTGTTCAGCGCGCCGCCATCTGTGAAGGCGAGCGAGTAACCGTAGACGCACCAGATGATCATGACCATCGCGGTGATCATGAAGACCTGCATGAGGACAGACAGCATGTTCTTGGCGCGGACGAGACCGCCGTAGAACAGCGCCAGGCCCGGAATGGTCATGAGGAGGACGAGAACCGTGGAAACCAGCATCCAGGTATTGTCACCCTTGTCCATGGTGATTGCCGGTGCTGCGGCAGCGGCTGCCGGGGCTGCGGCCGGCGCGGCTTGCTGCGCAAAGGCGATTGCCGGCGCGAGCAAGGCCGCAGAAAGCGCGCCTACCCGTGCAAGAGTGGAGGAAAGCTTAGTAGATGTCATTGCAAATAACTCCCTGATCGGCCGCTCTTACAGCGCTTCTGAATCGGTTTCGCCCGTACGGATGCGCACGGCATGGTCAATCGAGTAGACGAAAATCTTGCCGTCGCCGATCTGGCCGGTCTTGGCAGACGACGCGATGGCTTCCACTGCCATGTCGACGATTTCGGATGCGACCGCGACTTCGATCTTCAATTTCGGCAGGAAGCTGACCGCATATTCGGTGCCGCGATAGATTTCGGTATGCCCCTTCTGGCGTCCGTAGCCCTTCACTTCGGTCACAGTCAGGCCCTGGATGCCGACAGCCGTGAGGGCCTCACGGACCTCATCGAGCTTGAACGGCTTGATAATGGCCATCACAATTTTCATCTGGTTTCCCATCCTTTTTACCCTCGGCGCCGAGCCGACTCTCCTTGCCGCTGACGAATGCTTCAGCAGCGACTGGCCATACACATTCAAGGGCCGTGCCAGATTCATGACGCGTCCATAACCAGTTGAATTTTAACGGATTTACTTTGGGCCGCTAATAAAACGGCACCCCGATGCGCTTCACGCGCTTAAATTTATAGCAATTTTATAAATTTGCGCAAAATTTAATCATTTGCCTTTTTACGAATCAACCCTTCCTGCGCAACCGACGCAATCAGGACACCGGATCTCGTAAAAAGGCTACCACGGGCCAGCCCGCGCGCACCCGAAGCACTCGGACTGTCCTGGGTGTAAAGCAGCCAGTCGTCGAGCTTGAACGGCCGGTGGAACCACATGGCATGGTCGAGGCTCGCGACCTGCAGCCTCGAGTCGAAGACCGACGTGCCATGCGCATGCAGCGCCGCATCGATGAGCGTCATATCCGAAAGATAGGCGAGCACGGCATTCTGATAGAGCCGGTCGTCCGGCGCCGGTCCCGTCAGGCGAACCCAGATATCCTGACGCTCGCTGGGCTGCGAACGGGAGAAATAGCGATCGAGAGACACCGGCCGGATTTCGATGGCGCGCTTTCGCTCCCAATAGCGGCGTACATTTTCCGGCGCACGAGCAAGATAGCGTTCCTTGATCTGCTGTTCGTCCATCAGTTCTTCCGGAGCTGGCACCTTCGGCATCTCGCCTTGATGCTCGAAGCCCGGCTCATCGATCTGGAAGGAAGCCGTCATCGCAAAGATCGCCTTGCCGTGCTGAATCGCCAGAACGCGGCGCGTATTGAAACTCGAGCCGTCCCGAAGCCGGTCGACCTGATAGAGGATGGGGACGGCGGGATCGCCGGGGAGCATGAAATAAGCGTGCAGCGAATGCACGAAACGATCGTCCGCCACGGTTCGCTGCGCCGCCATCAGCGCCTGGCCGATGACCTGCCCGCCGAAGACGCGCTGCCAGCCGACCTGCGGGCTGTTGCCGCGAAACAGGTTCATCTCGATCGTTTCCAGATCCAATGTCGCGAGCGTGACTTGCATGGCGGTCAGTTTCTCGTTCTCGCGCGACATTTTGAATAAACTCCGAAGGTAGGAACCACGAATGGGATGCTCTATATAGAACAGGAAACGACAGTCGGACACGGGGAAGCGTTATGTTGGACATGCTGGTAGTGGGTGGCGGTTATGTGGGTCTTGCCGCTGCGGTCGCCGTCAAGCAGGCAGCACCCCATCTTGACGTCATGGTCATAGAGGCAGCCCCGGAAACCGCATGGAAAAAAGATATGCGTGCTTCGGCGATCATCGCCGCCGCCACGAAGATGCTGGAAGTCTTCGGCGTCTGGGACGAGATCAAGCCGGAAGCGGAGCCGATCACCAGAATGATCGTCACCGATTCACGCACGGGCGATCCCGTGCGGCCGGTATTTCTGACTTTCGACGGCGAAGTGGAGGAGGGTCAGCCCTTCGCCCATATGGTCCCGAACCTCGCCATGGTCGGCGCTCTGCGCGGCGCCTGCGAACGCCTCGGCATCGCGATTCGCCACCGTGTCAGCGCGACAGACTTCAAGACGGGGGACGCCAACGTCACGCTGACGCTCTCGGACGGCAGCACGCAGGAAGCGCGGCTGCTGGTCGCCTGCGATGGTGTGCGCTCCAAGCTCCGCGACATGGCGGGCATCAAGACCGTAAGCTGGGATTATGGCCAGTCCGGCATCGTCGTGACCGTCGAGCACGAACGGCCGCACAATGGCTGCGCCGAGGAACATTTCCTGCCTTCCGGACCTTTCGCCATCCTGCCGCTGAAGAACAATCGCGCCTCGCTCGTCTGGACCGAGCGCACACCGGACGCCGACCGGCTCGTCGCCTCCGACGATCTGGTGTTCGAAGAGGAACTGGAGCGCCGCTTCGGCCATAAGCTCGGCGCGCTTCACACGGTCGGCGACCGCCGCGCCTTCCCGCTCGGCCTGACGCTTGCCCGCGCCTTCGTGGCACCGCGCTTTGCGCTCGCCGGCGACGCGGCCCACGGCATCCACCCCATCTCCGGCCAGGGGCTCAATCTCGGTTTCAAGGATGTTGCGGCGCTGGCCGAAACCGTCGTCGAAGCCGACCGCCTTGGCCTCGATATCGGCTCGATCAACATCCTCGAACGCTACCAGACCTGGCGGCGTTTCGACACCTTCCGCATGGGGGTGACCACCGACGTGCTGAACCGGCTGTTTTCCAATGATATCACGCCAGTGCGAATCGCCCGCGATTTCGGCCTCGGCCTCGTCGACCGGCTGCCGAAACTCAAATCCTACTTCATCGGCCAGGCTGCGGGCACGGCCGCCAGGGACAATCCACGGCTTCTCGCCGGAGAGGCGATCTGAATAAGCACTATCGGGAAGAAAACCAGCCTCAGTCCTCTATACGCCGCGCTTCCGAGATCAGCATGATCGGAATGCCGTCTCGGATAGGATAGGCGAGCCGTGCCTTTTCCGACACCAGCTCGTTCCTCTCGCGATCGTAACTCAGGCGCCCCTTGGTAAGAGGGCAGACGAGCAGGTCGAGCAGCTTCGGGTCCACTTTGCTGACCGTGATGTCCATTGCAAACCCCTATTGCAGTACGGAATCGGTGTCGCCGAAGCGGGCGAGCACGATCTCGATGATGGCGATGAAAGTTTCCGCCCTTGTCTTCAGGTCGGGCGCCTCCAGAAGCGCCTGTTTCTCGGCAGGGTCGAAGGGCGCCATCATCGCCAGTGAATTCACCAGCGTCATGTTGCTGGCGCGCTCCACACTCTCCCAATCCGCCTCCAGCTTGTTGGCGTCGAGATAGGCCCGGAAGGCGGACAGGAGAGCCGAGCGATCGACGCTGTCTTCCTCGTCGCGCGACTTGAGGTCGGAAATGAAAGGCGTGATCCGGAAGGTGCGGTAGGGTTGATGGGTGATGATCTCGTCCATCAGCCGGAAGCGGCAAATGCCTGTCAGGGAGGTGATATAGCGGCCGTCCCCGGTCTCGGCGAAAGACGTGATCCGCCCAAGGCAGCCGACATGCGAAAGATGCGCCGTTTCCGGCGTCTCGCTGAGCGCCGGCTGCACGATGCCAACCAGCCGGTTGCCGGCGATCGCCGCATCGAACATGGAGAGATAGCGCGGCTCGAAGATGTTGAGCGGCAATTGCCCGGTTGGCAAAAGCAGAGCGCCGGACAGGGGGAACACAACCACCGATTCCGGCAGGTCGCTTGGCTTCAGATATCTGGCATTGCCGACTTGCATGATTCCCGTCCCGCTACATCACTGCGTCGTGCGTCTCGATAAGACACGCAGGAACGATACCTCAGCGGCGATTATCCCGTCACACTCCGCGCCAAAGGACAATGTGGGCCCCTCTCCCGAAAACACAAGAGCATTTCCGGGCGAAACTTCGAAGCATTTTGTCTTCAACTGCGTTCGAGGCAGGCACGATGCTCCGGATGGAACGATCGCGCCCCTCGAATGCGCAATGCCTCAAGAAAAGAGGATTGACGAAAGCTTGCGCCGCGCGGCAATGGTTGCGGGATCCTTCGGACCCCAAACCTCGAAGAATTGCAGCAACTGACGGCGCGCACCGTCGTCGTCGAAGCCGCGGTCGCGGTGCATGATCGTCAGCAGATGCTCGGCGGCCTCGTCGCGCTTGCCTTCGACATTGCGGATCTTTGCGAGTTTGACGCGCTGCTCATGATTGTCGGGATTGATCGCCAGCTCATGCTCGAGCGCCACCGGATCGCCGAGCTTGCGGGCTTCTTCGATCTGATCGAGCTTCTTCACCACAGCCTGGATGCCGGCATCGTTGGCAAGCGTTTCCGGCAGATCCGTCAGCGCCTCGCGCGCCCGTTGGCTCTGGCCGGCGGCGATCATGCATTCGGCCATACCGGCAAGCGCCTTGGCGTTTTCCGGGTCGGCCTGCAGCACCGCGCCGAACAGCTCGGCGGCGCCATTGATATCGCCGCCTGCCAGAAGACCGGCTGCCTCTTCCAAAATCGCTTCGATCTCCGCCGCCTGATCGCCGGCTCCGTCAGCCGGACCGCCGAGGCGATCGACGAACTGACGAACCTGGCTTTCCGGAATAGCGCCCATGAAACCGTCGGCTGGACGGCCGTTGACGAAGGCGATGACGGCCGGAATGGATTGGATACCGAGCTGACCGGGGATGGCCGGATGATCGTCGATGTTCATCTTGACCAGCTTGACGCGGCCCTTGCCCTCATTGACGACCTTTTCCAGAACCGGCGTCAGCTGCTTGCACGGGCCGCACCAGGGCGCCCAGAAATCCACCAGCACCGGCTGGTTGCGCGATTCCTCGATGACGTCCCGGGCGAAATTCGCCGTCGTGGTGTCCTTGATGGGTGAAGCGCCGCCGGATGACACAGGCGCAGCACCATAGGATGCCGAGGCAGACATCTGGCCGCCGAAAGAAGCGTTATAGGGATTGTTTGAACCACTCATGAGTATCTCCCGCTTACCGGCATTCTGGACCTTTAAAGCATGATTCCAAAAAGAACGAAGCGAATTTTGGATAAAATCACGCTCAATGAAATTGCCTGAGCGACAGGACAGTTCGAAGACAGGTCATCTCGCTCTAATCGCAGCGTTAAAATCGTATGTCACGCCGTCACTTTCAAGACTAGCGGCGTATGACCCGTCGCTTCCATGAAGCGCAGGAGATCGCTGCTGGCAATCGAGGTCGTCGCATCGTTCGACAACGGGTGGCAATTGACGATGTCGTGTTCCATCAATTCGGCATCGAGGATGAAGGTCACGTTCTTGCCGGTATCGTTGATGGCGCCGAAAGCCGTCACCGAGCCCGGAATGACGCCCAGATATTCTAGCAGTTTTTCGGGCTTGCCAAAGGAGACTTTGCTGGCCGCGCCGATCAGCATGTGCACCGTCTTCAAATCGACGGTGGCATTCTCCTCGACCGTCAACAGGAAGAAATTATCCTTCTTGTCCTTCACGAACAGGTTCTTCGTATGCCCGCCGGGGATCTCGTCGCGCAGCGACACCGATTCGGCGACGGTGAACACCGGCGCATGATCTTTGGTGCTATGGGAAATGCCGAGCCCATCCAGAAAACGGAAAAGATCGTCGCGGTTTTTCGGGCTGTTCTCTGTCATGGCGGTCTCGCGATAAAAAACGATCCGCCCCTGATACGTCGCTCACAAATCCTTTGCAATCTTCCAGACGACAGAGCTAGGCGTTCCCGGGCTTTCCGGTGGATGATCAAAAAAATGCAGATTTTTCTTCGCGACCTCGTCATTTCCCTGTTGCATTTGAAAAATGGTTAGGCCATATAGCGCCCGTCGCCGCAAGACGACGCCCAGCGGTCCAACACACTACCCCGGACGGCTGCGGATATGAGCGGGTGTAGCTCAGGGGTAGAGCACAACCTTGCCAAGGTTGGGGTCGAGGGTTCGAATCCCTTCGCCCGCTCCAGTTTTCTTCAAGGAAATCAGACGAATAACAAAAGCCGCCGCACAGGCGGCTTTGTTGTTTGAACTGTATGCCGCCACCCCCAAAGAGCGGCTGAAACACTGCGGGACTGCCTGGGCTTGCGTTTCTGTTCGATCACCTGGAGCCAGCCGACGATAAGGCCGCGGAGGCAGACTTTAACGCCGATGTGGGTTGGTGTGCCCTGCCCTTTCAAGCAAACAGACAATCACAACGCCCGCGTTTCTCGGTCCAATGACCTGCAGGTTTCGGCCTCAGTGCAGGGTTTTGGACTGTTCCTGCTCCGACCCTGTTTGTCCCGCGACGGCGTTTGGCTGCAGGTGCCGGATTGACATTGGTTGCAAGCGCGAGCCTTCTTCTCGTGGGACGATCGTCTGGGAGAAGCGGTCTATGGCTCGGCAGGAAATAATAGACGCCATGAAGAAATACACGGATCCGTTCCGTGTGACCAACGGCAGTGATTTTCGCCTGCGGGATTTCGATCCAGGCGATACGCTGGGGCTCAAAATGGGCAAGCAGGAAGCGGCGCAACTTCTCGATCGCGGTTCGGAATGGCTCGCGATGGAGCAAGATATTCTCTATGCGCAGGATTCCTGGGCCCTGCTGCTGGTGTTCCAGGCGCTGGATGCGGCTGGAAAGGACGGTACGATCAAGCATGTCATGTCGCGGGTCAATCCGCAGGGGTGCGATGTCGTCTCGTTCAAGCAGCCTTCGAACAAGGAGATCTCGCACGATTTCCTCTGGCGCTATGCCAAGAACATTCCCGAGCGCGGGCGAATAGGCATCTTCAACCGCTCCTATTACGAGGAAGTGCTCGTGGTGCGCGTGCACCCGGAGTTGCTTGACGCGCAAAAGATCCCGCCGCGCTTTGTCGGCAAGAATGTCTGGGAAGAGCGGCTTGCCGACATCGCACGTTTTGAGAACTACCTGATGCGCCAGGGCGTGGTCGTCCTCAAGTTCTATTTGAACCTCTCGTACGAGGAGCAGAAAAAGCGGTTCATGCGCCGCCTCGACAAGCCGGAGAAGAACTGGAAGTTCTCCGCGTCCGACGTTCGCGAGCGGCGATACTGGAAAGACTACATGCAGGCCTATGATGACGCGATCCGCGCCACGGCCTCCGTGGAAGCGCCGTGGTTCGTCGTACCCGCCGACAACAAATGGTTCACGCGCCTCGTCGTCGCGGCGGCGATCGTGGAGGCGGTGGAGAAGCTTGACCTCACATATCCCAAAATCACGCCGGAGAAGATGAAGAATCTCGCGGCGGCGCGCCAGGAACTCGAGGCGGAAGGGACAGACACGAGAAAGCGCCGGGAGGAACAAAAATGAGATCGGATGAGACCTCAGGTTTGGGTACGGATTCGGTGTCGTGGCATGCGATGCCGGCCGACCAGGTGGAAAGCCAGCTTCGCGTGGATCCCGGGAGCGGCCTCGATGCGGCGGGGGCCGCCGAACGGCTAAAGACCCACGGGCCGAACCGCCTGCCGCAGGGCAGGAAGAAGGGGCCGCTGATGCGGTTTCTCGCCCAGTTCAACAATATTCTTATCTATGTCCTGCTGGCGGCTGGCTTCGTCAAACTGATGCTGAGCCTATGGCTCGACGCCTCGATCATCTTTGCCGTCGTCATTCTCAACTCGCTCCTGGGCTTTCTACAGGAGGGACGAGCGGAAAGGGCACTCGATTCGATCCGCAGCATGCTGTCGGCGGAGGCGCGCGTTTTGCGTGGTGGGGCGACGCGCCTCATTTCGGCCGAGGAACTTGTCCCGGGCGACATCGTCCTCCTGGAATCGGGCGACAAAATTCCGGCAGATCTGCGCCTGATCGATGCCAAGAACCTGCGCACGGAGGAGGCTGCGCTTACGGGCGAATCCGTTCCGGCCGAGAAGACCACGGCTCCAGTATCAGCCAAGGCTACGATCGGCGACCGGGAGAACATGGCGTTTTCCGGCACCATGGTGGTGTCGGGCCGGGCGACCGGCATCGTTGTGGCGACCGGTAGCCAGACGGAACTTGGCCGCATCAACCAGATGCTGGCGGACGTCAGTGCGCTCGAGACGCCGCTGCTGCGCCAGATCAAGAAGTTCGGCTACGTCATCACGGCAGCCATCGGCGTCATCAGCGTGTTGCTCTTCTCCTGGGGTCACTGGCTCGGACACATGACCTTCGTCGAGCTGTTCCAGGCCGTTGTCGGCATTGCGGTGTCGCTGATCCCTGAAGGCCTGCCAGCTCTGATCACCATAACGCTCGCCATCGGCGTGCAACGCATGGCCCAGCGCAATGCGATCATCCGCCGCCTGCCAGCGGTCGAGACGCTCGGATCCGTCTCGCGCATCTGCTCGGACAAGACCGGAACGCTGACCCTCATGGAAATGATGGTCGCCTCCGTCGTGACTGCGGATGCGACCTATGAGGTCAGCGGCAACGGCTATGCGCCCGACGGCGAAGTCAAGGCCGCAGGCAAGCCCGTTGACGCCGTGCCGGAAGCGCTCGCGCTGATGGGCCGTGTGTCGGCTCTGTGTAACGACGCCGAGCTCTTCAACGAGGAGGGAAAGTGGAAAGTGGAAGGAGATCCGACCGAGGGCGCCCTTTATCCCTTCGCCACTAAGCTTGGCATTGATCGTGCCGCGGAGGCGGCAGCCGCGCCCCGCATCGACGCGATCCCCTTCGAGTCCGAGCACAAGTTCATGGCAACGCTCAACCGTTCAGCGGACGGCGAAATGCTGCTGGTCAAGGGTGCGCCGGAAGTGATCCTCGATCACTGCGACCGGCAGCAGGCAGCAAATGGTCCGGCGCCGCTCGATCGTGACCGCTTTGTTCGAGAGGGTGACCGGCTAGCCGCGCAAGGGGAGCGTGTGCTGGGCTTGGCATGGCTGCCGAACCCGGACCTCCGGGCCGGCAGCCTCGGGCCGGCGGACTTGCCGAAGACCCTGGTATTGATCGGTTTCGTGGGCCTCATGGACCCTCCGCGCAAGGAGGCGATCGACGCCGTGCAGGAATGCCATGGCGGCGGTATCCGCGTGACGATGATCACGGGCGACCACAAGATCACGGCGGCAGCGATCGCGAAGATGCTCGGTATCGGCGATGGCAAGACCGCCGTGGCGGGCACCGAGATCGAGGCGATGAACGACGCGGCATTGCAGGAATGCGTGCGCGACGTCGACGTCTTCGCCCGCGCCAGCCCCGAGCACAAACTCAGGCTGGTGAAGGCGATCCAAGCCAATCGTCAAATTGTGGCCATGACCGGAGACGGCGTAAACGATGCGCCGGCGCTCAAGAAGGCCGATATTGGCGTCGCAATGGGTATCAAGGGCACCGAGGTGACGAAAGAGGCAGCGGGAATGATTCTCGCCGACGACAATTTCGCCTCGATCTCAGCGGCCGTGAAGGAGGGCCGCACCGTCTACAACAACATCGAAAAGGCGATGCTTTTCCTGCTACCCACCAATGTCGCTCAGGGCGCGGTGATCGCGATTGCGATCCTGTTCGCCTTCACGCTGCCGATTACGGCGCCGCAGGTGCTGTGGGTGAACATGGTCACCTCGGTCGCGCTCGGCCTTGTCATTTCGTTCGAGCCGCACGAGGCTGACGTGATGCGGCGCCCGCCCCGCTCGGTCGACCGACCGATCGTCACCGGCTTCGGTATCTGGCGCATTCTCTTCGTGGGTGCGGCGCTTGTGCTATATACGCTGGCGGCCTTCTTCTGGATGAAGGGGCAAGGCGCTTCGGACCAGATGGCGCGCACCGCGGCCGTCAACGCCATCACGCTTGGGCAGGTCTACTACCTTCTAAACAGCCGCTACCTGCTCGATTCGTCCCTGTCCGTGCGCGCCCATTTGGGCAATGCCTATCTCTGGTACGGCATAGGCGGGGTCGTGGTGCTGCAACTCCTCTTCACCTATGCACCGCCGCTCCAGGCCGTCTTCAACACCGAGGCCTTGTCTCCTTCGGTCTGGCTCTGGCTCATCGTAGGCGGGCTCGCCTTTTTCCTCGTCGTGGAGATCGAAAAGCTCGTCATTCGCTCCACGCCCGCATTGAAAGACGCAGCGACCCGTCGATAGAGGAAATGCGGGCAAGAGGTCCACGAGCTAACGACTTGCGAGAAGGCGACCGCTGGTCGTCTTGCTAACCGCTGGTCGTCTTGCTAGTCCGGATCGTGCTCGCGCTTGAGTACCGCGATGATGGCGATCCTGAGGCAATCGAAGCAGGGCTCGTAGCGAAAGCGGCCATGGCTGCATTTGTCAAAATTGTCCTTCACCCCGAGCACCGCTTCCTCGATGCCGTCGCGCGGCCCGCCTTGCTTGTCCAGAAGGTCCAGGACAAACTTCAGGCCCGCATCGAAACCGGCCTCATACCTCTCGTCCTCGCTCATACCGCTTCCTCCTCGTGCTCTTCCGGTCGGTCGAGCACCCCGCTGACCGCCGTGCCTTCGCACATGCCGCCGCGAACGGTGATGGTTGCCCCTTGTTCAGCCTTCGCCAGCGGCTTTCAGTGTAAACCTCTGCGGCCACATCGGCAGGATATCTTCGCGAATTTCTCAGCGCCGCTGTCCGCCACCTACCATCTGTAGCGGAGACCGAAATCTGCTCGGGCGCCGTCACGTTGGTGGCCGTCGGTGTCGCCGACCGCGAACTGGTAGCCAGCCTGGGCGTAAAGGCTAAGTCCGGCGTTGATCTTGGTCGTCAACCCTGCGCTCAGATCGACGCGCGTTGCCTCTTCCAGCAACGGGACACGAGTAGCGCCGGAATAGGTCGTGGTCGCCTGTGCACCCCAGTCCTGCCACAGGTTCGCTCGCAGGTAAGGCTGCCAAACCTGGCCGCCATCGCTCACGACGGTCCAGCGGCCGCGCAGTCCGATCCGTCCGCTCGCTCCAGACGTGGAGCCGAGCGCGACCTTGCCGAAATCATCGTTGTCGTCGTCGAACGAGACATGTTGCCAGACGATTTGGGCCTGCGGCTCCAACACGAAACCCGAACCAAGCGCCGGAATGGAAATCGGATAGCCAGCTTCCAGCGAGGCGGCGAAGCCGGCGCCATCGGTCGAAAGTTTGGTGTAGTCCGTTGATGCCGAGCCCTCGTAAGCCGTCCCCTGCAGAACTGCGTCGAGATACCAGCCGGTCGGACCGTAGTGCGTCCAATAGGCGCCGCCAGACCATCCGTTAAGATTGAGGCTGCCCGTCTTGCGCAACTCGTAATTCGTGGCGGCATCGTTGGTGACGAGGCCGGTCACATCAACATCGGCATGGCCATAGGCGAAATAGATGCCCGCGACGTCACTGTGGCCCGGTAGCCATTCGCCGTGCAGGAGATCGACGCCGGTCTGAAAGCCGCCCAGGTTACCGTCTGTGCGCGGGTCGGCGAAAGCGCGATAGTGGTTATTGATCTGCTCACCGAAAAGACGCCCCCAGACGGAACTGGTCCGGTTCGTCCCATCGCCTTCACCATTTCCGATCACAAGCGTATCGCCGATGCGCTCGTGCAAGGTGCCGAGTGTCGCGAGCCCGAGCTGGCGGGCAGTCGGCTGGACCGCACCGTAAGTCGCAATCTCCGGCCCGATGATCGGATACAGGCCCGGGGGCAGCACGGGCGGCAAATCTTCCGGCAACGCATCTGGTGGCAACTCGTCTGGCGGCGTGATCGGCTGCGGCAGCACGCTTGGCGGCGTGACCGGCGGCTCGATCGGCTCCGGCAGCACGGTTGGCGGCGTGACCTGCCCCCCTGTAAAGGTTGAGCGAAGGAACCAGTCGTCCGGATTGCTGCCGTCGATACCACCGCGAAACAGACGGTAGTCGAAAGCTCCGGCGCGCAGCTCCGCATTTCCGAGCGAGAAGGCCCCCTCTGCCGTCGTGCCGCCGTTGGCGGCGTCAACCACCAGGATGCCGTTGGTGGTGTAGTCGCCAGTGCTGTTCGGGCCGGGGGTGAAGTAAAGAAGCGTGTTGCCCGTGGCCTGAATGGCGCCCGCGATGTCATCGATAGTGGGCGTGCCGCCATCGATGACGAGCTTGTCGGATGGGGAGCTGTCGCCTTGGAGAACCGTTCTCAGGTAGATCGAGCCGCTGTTACCAGTATAAGGTCCGAAAACGGTGAGTGTGTTGCCAACGCTGTTGGCATCGCTGTTGGCGATGATAATTTTGCCGGCATTGTCGATCTCGCCGCTCGTCATGCCGTTCAGTACCGTGCGACCGGACATGTCGAGCGTACCATTCGACGCAATCACGAATTTCGCCAGGCTACCCGTGGCGGCATTCGTAAATTTGAACGTGCCGCCGCCGACAACGCCAACGTTTACGATTGGTCTGTTGTTCGGATCGTCGATCACGAAGCCGGTGCCGTAAACGGTCGTGGTGGTGCCGTTCTCCAAGCTCAAAAGATAACCTGGCGCCGTAAAGATGAGCTGACCAATCGATTGGCTGTTCTGGTCGCGGACCGTCGTGTTGGTCGTGAGGCCGGTGAAATATGCGGTCACGAGCGGGACCCCATCATGAATACTGCCGTTACTGCCTGGCCGCGCCCAATTGTTTTGATTGTTCCACTGGCTTGTCCCCGTGCCGCCGAGCCATTCCTGCGGTTGCACTGTGGTCCCGAACGGTACCACCGGTACCGTCTGCGCCAAGGCGGGTACTGAGAGCCCGAGCGATGCGAGCAACGGCAAAGCCATGAAGAATGGCTGCGAGCGTCGTGACGGCACTCCCCCGACCAGCCGACTCCCGTTGGCAAAGCATTCACCACTGAGACGACATGTCCCTAACCAAAATCCACGCATGCTCGCCGCCCTCCGGAGCAAGTCGCAAAATAGTGGATGCGCTTCGCCGCACGCGAATATTATTTGCTAGCCAGGCGCGTATATCAGCATAATGCAATTCAATTATTAGTCATGAACTTCGATAAAGCACAATTTTTCACTGCATTAGAATTCTAGAATTGCAATTCTGTTTTTAATAACTGTTGCGATGGCGCCACAGCGCGCAGCGGCCACCACGACGCTAAATTCAATAAAAACAATTGCTTATCGACAAATGAGTTCTGCTCAGAGATGAGCTGAAACCGCGCAATGCCAACCTGGCGAGGCTCGAATCCCTTCGCCACTCCAGTTTCTCTCAGGAATTTCAGTCCGTTAGAAAGCCGCTGAAGCGCATTTGCGAATCGATTTCTGGTGAGTCAGTTGCTGCATCGACATTGTCGATCTCGCAACGGAACGTGGCGGCATTTGCAACCTTCCGAGGTCTAAAATCAGTCTCAATTGACGTTCAGGCCTTGGCATTCGAGCCGCAGGGGCATCACGGGTAGAGGCTGAATGAAACGACATACGATTTTGCTGATCGCGATGCTGTCGCTCCTGCCTGTCCCCGCCGTTGCCCACCCGCATATATTCATCGACGCGAAATTCGACGTGATTGCGTCGCCCGATGGCTCGATCAACGAGCTTCGCAACGTCTGGCGCTTCGATGAGGTCTTCTCCTCGTCAGTGCTATTGGATTTCGACAAGAACGGCAACATGACGCTCGACCCGGGCGAGCTCAAGGCGGTGGGCAAGACGGTCAAGAATTCGCTGGCGCAGTACGATTACTATACGAACGCCACCAGCAACGGCAAAGCGATTGCGATGGCGAAGCCGGAGGAAATACGGGCGGACTACAAGGACGACGCCCTGATACTGACCTTCTCGCTGAAGCCGCTGCAGAAGACTTTCCTCAAGGGAACGACGATTTTCGGAATTTACGACAAGACGCTTTATACCGCGGTCGATTTCGCCGCCGACAGCGACATGGCCACCTCCGGCGAGGCATTTGCGCGCTGCAAGCGCAAGGTGGTGCGGCCCAATCCCAATGAAATCATCGCGCAGAATCAGGCGACGCTCACCAGCATGTTCTTCAACGACCCGATGGGAACGAATTATTCGCAGCTCGTAGCGACAAGGCTGGAAGTCCAGTGCTGAGCTCGCCGTCGGCCCGGGGAACCATTGTCGCGTTGGAATGCGCGCCGTAAAACGCAATCCCTTGACCCTGTTTTGAGTCAAGGGTTCATGCGCAACCCCACGCCGTATGTCCCTACATAACGGGATGGATACTTGATACCGTCGTTCTGCCTGCTTTCGTCGTCGAATAATTGACTCTGACCTTCTCACCGACCTTGAAGCGTTCCGCTTCAATCTTCTCCGGCAGCTTGAAGACCTTTCCGCTCATCAGCGTAATCGAGTCGCCTTTCTTGTCGACGCTCTTGATCGTATCGGTAATTGCCTTTGCAAAGGCGCCAGTAGAGGAAGCGATCGCAAATATTGCCGCTGCGATGATGACTGATCTTTTCATCTTCTTGATCCGTTCGATTCGATGGTTTCACCAACACCTCGCCGGCGCCAGGACAGCAGAGCCGAAACTTCCCTGCGTTGAATGCGCGTTCGCACCTTATGAGGCGACAAATCCAACTTAGACACGCAGTTTTTCAGCGAGATTGCCCGGAATATACGGATACGTAACCTCGCCGGGGCTGAGGCCGTTCGAGGACGCCGAACGCTTGCCGGCCACCCCAACCTTACGAAACCGTATCCTTGCGGCAAGGCCGCTGTAGAGGCGCTGCGCTAGATCGCTTGCCCACCGGCGATAAACGATAACGCCGGTCGATCAATTTGGGCGGGCCTGCCCGCATGAACACCCTGCGAAAACAAAGGAATCTTCCATGAAAAAGATTATCGCCGCGACCATTCTCGCCGCCACCGCAAGCCTCGGATTCGTCGCATCCCAAGCACACGCCGCTGCCGCACCCTGCGAACAGATGTTGAAGGATATGCGCGCAGCCAAGGCAGCGGCCAAGCTCAGCGACGCCGACATGGCAAAGGTCAAAGACCTCGAAGCCAAGGCCATCGAGCGCTGCAATGCCGATGACGACACTCGCTCGGACAAGTTTCTGGCCGACGCCATGAAGATCATGGGCAAATAAACCGCAAATAATTGGAGAAATCCGATGACACATGCTCACACGGCGCCGGTTCAGCAGAACCGCGTTCCCGAGGTCACGATCGATTTCTGGCTGATCAAGCTGATGGCCGTGACCATGGGCGAGACGGCTGCCGACTATCTTGCCGTCAATCTCGGTCTCGGCCTGACCGTCACCTCCCTGCTGATGACCGCAGTGCTGATTGTGACCCTGGTGCTCCAGTTTGCGCAAAAGCGCTATGTTCCACCCTTCTACTGGGCAGCCGTCGTTCTCATCAGCATCGTCGGCACATTGGTCTCCGACAATCTCGTCGACAATTTCGGGGTTGCACTTCAGACCACGGCCATCGCCTTCATGATCACGCTCGCCGTGACCTTTGCGGTCTGGTACGCGGCCGAGAGGACATTATCGATCCATACCATCTTCACGACGCGCCGTGAGACCTTCTATTGGCTGGCCATCCTGTTCACCTTCGCTCTCGGAACGGCGGTGGGCGATCTGGTGGCGGAAGTCTTCGCGCTCGGCTATCTCACCACCGGCATCCTCTTTGGGGGCATCATCGCGGTGATTGCGATTGCCTATTACGTCTTCAAACTGAACGCCATTCTGGCCTTCTGGTTCGCCTATATCCTGACGCGGCCGCTCGGCGCCTCGTTCGGCGATCTGCTATCGCAGCCGCAGGAATATGGCGGCCTGGGTTTCGGCACGACCGTCACCAGCCTGCTCTTCCTCGCCGTGATCGTTTGCCTGGTGATCTATATGACGCTTGCTCAAGGACCCACGGTTCAGGAACCTGTGAAGGCGGAATTCGAGGGTTCCGGGGAACAATAACCTGCTCTTCAGGTTGGTGAAATGAGTTTGCAGTAATCGATATGTTCGCACTCGCCGGTCGCAATGAGAGTCGGCACACCGCGGATGAACTCGCCTCAAAACGGCATCATGGCCGGAATAGGAACAGATCGTTTCATGCGCATACTGCTCATAGAAGACGACATCAAAATTGGAGAATTCGTCTCGCGCGGCCTGCGGGAAGCAGGGCACGTATGCGACATGCTTTCGGATGGACAGGACGGACTTTTCCATGCCATCCGTGAGACCTATGACATCTTTATCATCGACCGGATGTTACCCGGTCTCGACGGCCTGTCGATCATGCGCTCGATGCGCGCCGCCGGCGTCAAAACGCCGGCGCTCTTTCTAACCGCGATCGCAGGTATCGATGACCGGGTGGAGGGTCTCGAGGCAGGCGCCGACGACTACCTCGTCAAACCATTCGCCTTCTCCGAACTCCTGGCGCGGGTCAACGCACTCGCCCGCCGTCCGCCCGCTGTGTCCGAAAAGACCATGCTGCAGGTCGCCGACCTGACGATGGACGTGATGAAGCGCCGCGTCACCAGAGCCGGGGTCGAGATCGAGCTGCAGCCGCGGGAATTCACGCTTCTGGAGGTACTCGCCCGCAACGAAGGCCGGGTTCTCACCAGGACCATGCTTCTCGAACGCGTATGGGATTTCCATTTCGATCCGAAGACCAGCGTGGTCGAAACGCATATCAGCAGATTGCGCGGCAAGATCGACAAGCCCTTCGACGTGCCGCTCCTGCACACGATCAGAAACACCGGTTATTCGTTGCATGCGCCGCGATAACATTCTGCGCAGCTCATCGTTTCGTCTGGCGTTGATCTTTTCGCTGATGTTTATCAGCGCGTTCATAGTGACGGGCCTGATCGTCTTTCAGCTTGTGAAATGGGAATTTCAGCAGCGACAGGACCAGACGATCCAGGAGACCTTTGCCGTAATTGCCGCAGCCTACGGCGATCAGGACATCCAGGACCTGCTGGATACGGTTGAGACCTACAGCAGAGCAAGCGGCGACCGCCAGCGCGTATTTTCGCTCGTCGATCCCTCCGGCAAGGTCCTTGCCGGCAATATTCCCGACCTCAAATTTCCGGAGGGCTGGAGCGACGTTGACGGCGACAAGATACGATTGCCAGGGGATCAGCAATACCGGATTTTCTCGGGCACCGTCGACGGTAACCGCCTGACCGTCGGCCTCAGTCAGAGGGAAACCAAAAACATTGAAGCGATCATGCTGCAAAGCTTCAGCTGGGCCTCCATCATTGTCCTGCTGCTCGCAATTTGCGGCGGTGGGTTGATTGCCCTGCGATTGCAAAGGCGTTTTGGCGCCGTTCGAAGCACGATGGAACATATAGCGCGCGGAAACCTCGACGCGCGCGTCCCAATCGTCGGAGGCGGCGATGACGTCGATTTGCTGTCCTATGACATCAACGACGCCCTTGCCCGCCTGGCGGCGACCGTCGATGGAATGCGGCAAGTCAGCACCGATATAGCCCATGACCTGAAATCCCCACTCAACCGCCTCAAGATGACGGTCGACGAAGCACTCGCGAAACAGGAAACGGGACTAACGGTCATTCAGGAACTCGAGGCCGCGAGTTCGGAAGCCGACCGCATCAATGAAACCTTTGAGGCATTGCTGCGGATTGCTCAGATCGAAGCAGGAGCCCGCAAATCCAGATTCGGCAAGGTCGACCTCAGCGATATGCTGCAGTCCCTTGATGACATCTATTCCAATGTCGCCGAGGACAATGGCCAACGGCTTAAAACCAGCATTGGTAAGCCCAACGAGGTCATTTTGGGTGATCGGGAACTGCTGACGCAGATGTATGCCAACCTCATCGAGAACGCCATTCGCCATTGTCCGTCCGGAACCGACATAGTGGTCCGGTGTGAAGCAGATGCCGAAACGATAGCGACGAGTGTCGAAGACAACGGCCTCGGCATTCCCGAGCAGGAACACGGCAACATTTTCCGCCGCCTCTACAGGCTGGAAAAAAGCCGCACATCGCCGGGCAGTGGGCTAGGACTCAGCCTGGTAAAGGCTATCGCCGACCTCCATGGCGCTGGGATACTCGTGGAAAACTCACGACCTGGCTTGCGGATAAAGGTCATCTTTCCGAGGTTCGTTCAATGAAGCCTCAAAGGTTCTGCACCGTGTCTTCCGCGAAACACCGGCCGAGTACAGCGATTGCATCTCAAGTTTTTTCTGTTTTTAAAACCGCAGGACGTGTTAGTAATGCCGCGGGGGGCGATCTGCCCGTGAATCGGTGTCAGCGATCGGGGATGGGTGTTGGCTTAATGTTCAGCGTGAAGACATCTTTCTTCGCCAGGTTTTTGGCGTTTACGGGAATGGTTCTGCCAGCAACATCCGCGATCACCGCGGTTCCGGCCTTCGCGGAGGAGGCGGCGAAATCTGGCTCGACCACCTGGGTCGTGACGCTTGGCGGTACGGTCGAATACGGGCCTTCCTACGAGGGATCGAAGCATCTCTCCTTTAGCGGCCTGCCATCTTTTGACGTCCATCGCCTCGGCGAAACTCAGGATTACAGCGCCCCGGACGACAACATCGACTATGGCCTGTTCGACCTCGGCGGCATCGAAATCGGCCCCGTCGTCGGTCTCAGGGGTGGGCGCTCGGCATTTGAGGATTCTAACCTCAACGGCCTGCACAGGGTTCGTTGGAATTTCGATGCGGGCGCATTCGCGCAATATTGGCCGATAGAAAATCAGTTGCGGGTGCGGGCGGAGGTGCGCCAGGCGCTGTGGGGTGGCGATGGCCTTCTTGCCGATCTGTCACTCGATTGGTTCCAGCCGGTTGGAGACAGATGGCTTCTGTCCGCCGGGCCGCGCCTGTCGCTGGCAAACTCCGCCTACATGCGCAATAATTTCGGAATTTCCGCGAGCGAGTCGGCGAAGAATGGCCATCTCAGCGCCTTTGACGCCAGCGGCGGCATCAAATCCGTCGGCTTCACGGTGGCCGCGACCTATACGATCTCGCCCGCCTGGAGCGTGCAGCTCTACGACAAGTACAGCCGTCTGGTAAGCGACGCCGCCGACAGCCCGATCACCTCACAAATCGGCTCACCCAACCAGAACGTTATCGGCTTTACCCTCAACAGAACGTTCGACATCCGGTTTTAGAGATCGGCGTGCTTCGTTCCGGGCGATGTAATCCCGCGTGACCGGGACGACGTCATTGCGCTTGCTCATCTGAATCTGGAAGACAACGAGGTCTTCGTACCGGAACGCAGCTTCCGCGGTCGAAAGATAATATTCCCACATGCGGCAGAAGCGTTCGTCATAGAGCTCCGCCACCTCAGCCCAGCGCGCCATGAAACGCTCGCGCCAGTTGGCGAGGGTCCAGGCGTAGTGCAGCCGCAACACCTCGACATCGGTAACCGACAATCCCGCGGCCTCTATTTCCGGAACGATCTCCGAAAGCGCGGGAATATAGCCACCGGGGAAGATGTATTTGTCGAGCCAGGGCGTAGTAAAGCCCGGTGTCGCCGCACAGCCAATGGTGTGCAGCACCATGATGCCGTCATCTTCCAGCAACTCGGCGCATTTGCGGAAGAAGGTCCGATAGGATGCAAGGCCGACATGCTCGAACATGCCGACCGAGACGATCCTGTCGAAATGGCCCGTCAGGCTGCGGTAGTCCCTGAGCGCAAACTGAACTTCCCCCTTCGATCGATCGATGCTGGCGGGCACCCGTTTCGACGCATACTCGTGCTGCTCTTCGGACAGGGTGACGCCGAGCACGTAGCCGCCCGGTGCCTGCTCGGCCAGATGCAGGGCAAGGCCACCCCAGCCGCAACCGATGTCGAGAATGCTGTGATCCGGCTCGATCAGCAGCTTGGCCGCCAGGTGCCTTTTCTTGGCCAGCTGCGCCTCTTCGAGGGACTGGTCGGGATGCTCGAAATAGGCGCAGGAATATTGCCGGTCCGCATCCAGAAAAAGTTCGTAGAGCCGGCCATCGAGATCGTAGTGATGCGCGACGTTGGTCTTCGAGCGCCCCGGCAGATTGCGGTGGCGGAAAATGCGCAGCCGCGTCCGGATGTGGTCGATCACGCGGGCAATGAACGGATGCGTGCTGTTTTGCGCCTCCCGCAACATCATCGCGACAAAATCGTAGAGCGAGCCTTGTTCGACAAGGAAACGGTCATCCATATAGAGCTCGCCGAGCCTGAGATCAGCGTCGATCAGAAAGGCCCATTGCGCGCGCGTATCGGTAAAGCGGACATGAACCGGCTGACCACTGCCATCGCCGAATGTCAGAACGCGGCCGGCTGCCGTCGTCACCGTCAGCGATCCTCGCGTCACGATATGCGAAAGCGCGCGTTTCAGGCTCCAGTCCGAAAGGCTGGACGCGACAGCAGCGCCTTTGTTTTGGCGACGATCTTCAGCTTGCAATCGGGACATTACCTATCCTTACCTGTGTCGACGCGAAGAGAATTGTGCTTCGTGTCCCAGTCATCCTGGCGTGCCCCTTCACCGGCAGCGCCCGCGATCAGCCAGACACCCGTCAGGATCAATCCGCTGCCGACCACCTGCAGGCCGACGATCGGCTCGCCGAAGACGAACCAGCCGGTCGCGATGATCAGCACGTAGCTGATGCCGGAAAGGGGAAAGGCCCGGCTCAGGTCAAGTTCGGAAAGCACGTTCATCCATATGAAGAAGCAGAGGATTTCGGCAGCGATCGCCGCCAGAATCCAGTGCGATGCGAGCGCCTGCCATAGCCAGTCCGCGCCGGCGGCGCCGTCCAATTGCGCGGCCCCGTGCTTGATGAAGAATTGGTACAGCGTGTTCAACACCGGGACGGCCAACCAGGATAAGCGCATCGACATCATTGGCCTGCCTCGTCTGTTGAAAACAGCGGGGAAGCCAGCCGCAGTATTTTCTGAAGAAAGGGATTGCGATGGCGGAAGAACATCGCGTTGGCGGTCAGCTTGCTGCCAAGCCGTATCTTGTTTTCATAATAGGCCTGGCCGCTCTGATAACGGCCTATGCCGTGTTCCAGGCAATAGCGCAGATTGGTGAACCAACTCAGGAAATACAGATTGTACGGCCGTCCCGCTTCGCCATCCATGCAGAAGAATTTGTCGATGGCGACGCGTTCGTCATGGACGATCAAATTGGCGGCAAGCAACCTGTCCTCGACGAAGTAGAAGGCGCAGAAAGAGCGACCGCGCATGCTGGAAAGGATTCCCTCGAAGTACTCGGCCGTAAGCTCCTCGAACTGCCATTCGCTGCGATTGCGGGTGTCATGGTAGAGCGCCACGACCTCCGGCAGGAAATCGCCGAAATCCGTTCGAATCTCGACCCTGACCTGCTGGAAGGACTTCATCTTGCGGCGCATGTCCTTGCGCGTCCCCGAGGAAAGCCGGGCGAGATATTCGTCGATCGACTTGAAATCGATGTCGAGCCAGGCGGTCGGCAGGCCGCCGATCATCGCGTAGCGACGGGCCGAGAGCGGGCCGTCGAGTTCGGCTGCAATCGGCTGAGGAATATCCTTGAGGCCCATCAGCGCGCAGTCTTCCGTCGCCGCAAGCTGTTCGAAGAATGACAACAGGGTCGCAAACAGCGCCTCGCGGCGTTCCAGCGGCACATCGGGGTGAAAGCCGACCGTGCCGGTTTCCGTGCAGGGTGAACCGAGACAGGCGAGGCGCAGCGTCAGGAAACCCGGGAAGCGCTGCCGTATGCGACGCACCACCTTTCGCAGAAAACCGTCTTCCAGTGTCGTGTCCAAGGCATAGGGGCAGAGGAAAGCCGGCATCGCGGCGCTGACCCGTCCGTCTTCCACGACGGTAATGTAGCGCCATTCGAAACCGGCGATGCCGGCCTCCTCGATGGCCAGCAGGCAATCATAGTCCTCGACCTGATCGTGAAAGCACGCGTTCCAGGCATCGCGTCCGATGGCGCGGATGCTGAAATGCACCTCGGCAACCGGATCGCGCGCTGGCGCCAGCGAAGGATTAGGCGACAGCTGCAACATGGCTCGTCGCCTCGAAGAAATCCGCGGTGAAATTCGCCACCTGCCGATGCTGACGGTCGACATGGATCATGTGGTAACTGTCCTTGATCCATATGAGCTCGTGCGGGCCGCCTATATGGTCGGAAATATAGCGTGCAT
Source organism: Rhizobium mayense (assembly GCF_030272705.1). Classification (GTDB taxonomy): domain Bacteria; phylum Pseudomonadota; class Alphaproteobacteria; order Rhizobiales; family Rhizobiaceae; genus Rhizobium; species Rhizobium mayense. Next base: position 205,085 of record NZ_JARFYM010000007.1, read on the forward strand.
GCCTGGGATTGCTGAGGTCGTCGTCCTCGGCGTGCAGAATCAGCGTGGGCGTTCTGATCTGCGGCAACTTATCTCTGAGAGTCTTGCCCAGCCGATGCATCTCGACGAGCCCCCTTCCGGGGAATTTCTCGAGAACGCCCTCCCCTCCCATGGCCTCGACCAGCCGGCGCAGCCGATCGTCCTTGATCCCGAGGGATGCGGTTTCGCGAAAATTGAGACGGTCGATTAAAGGAATGCGGCAAAGCCAGCCGATTTGCGACGACAGCAACGGATAATAGAACGGGACATCCCAGCCGTCATAATGAAAGCAGGGGGAATAGATGGCGACGGCACTGATCGTCTCCGGACGTCTTTCTGCCGCCAGTATGGAAAGCTTGCCGCCGACGCAGATACCGGCCGCAAAGACCTGCTGCGTTCGCTTCGCAAGGAAATCCGAAGCCCGCTCGACGCTTTCCAGCCAGTCCTCCCACCGCGACCGCCGAAGGGTACGGGCGTCGACCCCATGGCCGGCTAGAAGCGGTGCATAGACACTGTAGCCCCTGCGATGGAGATGGCGGGCGACCAGCTTCATTTCAGCCGGGGCCCCGGTCAGCCCATGAATCAGCAGGACGCCTTTTCCGTTTGAGCCTTCCCAAAAGAAGCTCAACCCATCATCTAACTTCATGAGACAGCTCCGCCTGCCGGTTTTCCTTGGCCATGAAACCAAGCGCATGGCAGGTACTGATGACGTGCGTGCCGCCCTTTTCCTGCTCTTCCCTGATCTGTTCGTGCAGCGTGTGCAGTTTCGTCCAGTGGGTCCGCGGCCGATAATGGTGCTCGGCATGATAGCCGTTGCCGAACCACAGCCAGTTATAGAATGCTTTGTAGCTGCTGACGCCCCAGGCGATCGGCTCGTCCGGGTCGCCGTGCAGATGCTCGTAGTAGCCGTTGAGCGACGACAGGCAGTTGCCGAAATAATAGAAGGGCACGAAGAACAGCACGGCCTTCCAGTCATAGATCAGCGCAATCGCGGCAAGCCCCAGGAAGAAGAAGAGTTCGAACCGGCCCCATTTCGCGTCGAAAGGGCGATTACGGGCAATGGCCTTGTGAATGTCGCCGAGGCTGTCGCGAAAGAAGCTCAGAAGCGTGTAGGACCACACATTTTCCGGTTCGCCGTTGCGGCCGTGGCGGTAGATCGACAGGAGATCGATCGTATCGCCCTTTTCGTCCGGCCGGTCGCTGTTGCCGGAGTGATGGCGCATATGCACCCAATGATAGTAGGTCTGCGAAAAGCCGATTGCGGCCGATTCCAGCAGGCTGAACGCGTAGTTCATCCAACGCGGCTTGAAATAGGGCGTGTGGATGAAATTATGGGATATGCTGTTGATGTTCCACGAGATCGATACGGCGTACAGGCAGCCGAGGACAGCGGAAAGCCACAGGGGTCGGCTCGCGAAACCTACGATCAGATAAACGTCGAAAGCGAGATGCGCCACAGCGGCCAGAACCGGTGCGGCATCCCATCTGGTGTGCGCAAAAATTTTCATAGTCCGGTTACTCCCACACAGGCCACGCCGGCGGTCACGAGAAAGACGCCCGTTGCGTGGCGGAGGTTAATGTTTTCCTTGAAGATCAGGGCTCCGGCCAAGACGATGACGACATAGCTCAGCGCCATGAGCGGAAAGGCAATGGATAGGGGCACGTGCTCAAGCACGGCGGTCCAGGCCAGCAGTTCCACGGCCCAGAAGACGATGCCTAGCCAGATGACAGGCTTGGCCAGCGCCGAGAGCAATGCGTTTTCGTTTGCCGCCTGCTTGAAACAGACCTCGCGTGCCGTTTCTGCCAGCACGCAGAAAAGGATCAGTGCAAGCATCGGAAGGGTCAGACTGCCGCTCATGCCATGTACTCCGCCAGGACCTCCAACAACGCGTGATTTGCGGCACTGTTGATGTTCCTGGTTGTTTCGGGCTTCGGCCGGACATGTGGCTGATCGATAAAAATCTCCGCCTTTTTCAAAAGCCGGGTCCTCAAATCGCCGGCATAGATCGGGGCGGAGTAGTCACCGATGACATCGGCGCCAATGATGCGATGGCGGCTGCCGATCTCGCTGATCAACGCCAGCAGATAGGGTAGCCGCATCTGACCTTGGTCCCAGTTCGTCACGGCGTCGTCTGCGGCCAAGACGTCCTTGTCGATCGTCACGTAGACCGCCTCGGTGCGAATTCGACTCAGCATCTGGTCGATGAAATTTTCCTCGCCGATCTCGGCAATGGATTTCCAGTGCAATGCCCCCTTCTCCTGCCGGTAGCTGGCGCCGCTGCCATAATCGGCCAGCACACGGCTCGGAGCGTGTTGATAGGGGTAGAGTTCGAGCTTGCCGTCGCCGAGCCAATGCAGATTGGCTCCCTTGCGCTCCGGGCTGCGAAGGTCCCGGCTGCAAACACCGATGGTGATGACCTTCTGGATATTCGGATGAGCGAGTGCGCTGTTGACCCAGGATCCGCAATGCATGCCACCCTTGAAGGTGACCCAGTCCGGATGATTGTCGAAATGAATAAGCGTTGCGGAAGCGGATTGCCGCTCCAGAGCCCCGTCAAGAAGCAGTGCCGTCACATGATGAAAGTCGCCCGAGCCCATGAAACAGAGCTGCGGATCCTTGCCGGCTGCGGGAGTGCTTCTGACGATATTGCGGCCGAGTTCGGCAAGTGCCTTCTGGTTGCTCCAGAGCCGGACCGCGGTGCCGGTTCCCTTGTCGACATGCTGGCACGCGCCCGCAAGTTTGCAGGCGCGCACGAAATCCGGCTGCAACTCCAACGCATCATCGAGATGAAGAAGAAGGAGTTGCACCGCCTTATCTCCGAGCCGCGCGCGTGAGAAGCTGATCGAGCAGGGCAATCGCCAGATCGATTTCCTCGCGGGTGATCAGCAGGTTGGGCGCAAAGGTAATGACGTTCTTGTGGTAGCCGCCGACATCGAGCACGAGGCCGTACATTTTGGCGCCGACCTGCAGATCGCCCTTCATGCCTTCGTCGCAAAGCCAATCCATCGTGGCCTTGTCCGGCGTGTAGCTGTCGTCCTTGCAGATCTCCATCCGTAGGGCTAGGCCCAGACCGTCGACTTCGCCGACGATGGCATGGCGCTTTTGCAATTGTTTCAACCCATCGAGGAAATAGGCGCCCTTGGCCATGATGGCCGCGCCGAAATCCTCCTCTTCCAACATCTTCATGGTTTCGAGAGCCACGGCGGTCCCCATCGGGTTGCTGGCGAAGGTGGAATGTGTCGAGCCAGGCGGGAAGATCGTCGGATTGATCATCTCTTCTTTCGCCCAGACGCCTGAAAGCGGATTGAGCCCATTGGTGATCGCCTTGCCGAAGACGAGAGCATCGGGTGAAACGCCGAAATGCTCGATCGACCAGAGCTTGCCGGTGCGGTAGACGCCCATCTGGATTTCGTCGACGACGAGCAGGATGCCGTGATCGTCCAGCACCTTCTTGAGTTCGATGAAGAAATTCATCGGCGGAATGACGTAGCCGCCGGTGCCTTGGATCGGCTCGATGTAAAAGGCGGCATATTCGGACTTCTCGGCCTTCGGGTCCCAGACGCCGTTATATTCGCTCTCGAACAGGCGGGCGAACTTCTGGACGCAATAGTGTCCGTATTCCTCCTTCGACATGCCCTTCGGACCGCGGAAATGATAGGGGAACTCGACGAACTGCGCCCGATCCCCGAAGTGGCCGTAACGGCGGCGATAGCGGTAGCTCGACGTGATCGCCGAGGCACCGAGCGTGCGGCCATGATAACCGCCCTCGAAGGCGAACATCAGGCTCTTGCCGCCGGTAAAGTTACGCACCAGCTTCAAGGAATCCTCGACGGCCTGCGAGCCGCCGACATTGAAATGAACCCGACCCTTGCGCCCGAACTTGCGTTCGGCGTCCTGGGCGATCATCGCTGCCAGTTCCACCTTTTCGCGATGCAGATATTGCGATGCGACCTGCGGCAGCCGGTCGAGCTGACGGTGCGCGGCGGCATTCAGGCGTTCGTTGCGATAGCCGAAATTGACGGCCGAATACCACATCTGCAGATCGAGGAACGGTGTTCCTGCCCGGTCGTAAACGTAGGAACCGTCGCATTCCTCGAAGAATTTCGGTTTTGCCGTGTAGTGGACCGTATCGCCATGGGAGCAATAGGCTTCCTCGAGGATACGCAACTCTGCCTCAGATCTGACGGGCGATTGCATCTCGCCACTGAAGGCTTCGGCTACATTGGTTTTCATTAAATGCCTCTCGGTCTGTTCATGCGATCTTGGAATGCAGCAGCGCGCGGTGTCCCCGTGCGGCGCTGGGGAGGATTGCTTTCATCTTTGGAAGCAGGTCGGTGAAATCTTCGAACCCGACAAAAGGAATGCCGCGGTCGACGCAATAATCGGCGAGCTTGTCTTTTGCGAAGACGAGGTCGACCTTGTCGGCAACGCAGAAATCGCTTCGTCCATCACCAATGTAGATCTGCAGTTCGGCGCTTTTGACAACCAGGCACTTGCAGACGCCTGAACCGGACATGCAGCCGGCTGTCGTGGACGACGGGGAAAGAGAATACGACTCTCGGCCATGGACGAAGCGATGGGTGAGGATGTTGGCGATAATCGGCAGGTCTTCGATGCCGTGGCGCGCCAGGATGTAACGAATGAAGTAATCGACACCATCGCTGACGATCGTCACGGGCAGATCACTGTGATTGCAATAGGACAGGAAATCCTGGAAGCCGGGGTCGATGGACACGGTGTTCAGGAGCGCGTCGAGATCCGCCCGGCTCGCCTGGACGAGGGCGATCTGCCGGCGCATACATTCTGCCGACCCGATCAGCCCCTGTTTCCACTGCTGTTCTATGTCTTCCCATTCGGAACCGGCGAAACGGGACAACACCATATCCGTCGCGTCTTCGATGGATATGGTTCCATCAAAATCGCAAAACACCTGCATGAAAATGCCCTTTCGCCTTATCCCTAAGTTGCATCTAACAACTTCGGATGAGCCGGGCATGAGGGGAGGATGATGCGAAAATGAAAAACGCGGCTAAGTTGGTTATCTGCTTTTCGACAGCCTTAAATCGACCCGCAGGCCCGTTCCCCAGCGCGGCGTCGAGAGCTCGATCGTTGCGGCGAGACGATCCGCAGTATCGGCGACAATCGCAAGACCAAGGCCCGCGCCGTCGGTATGAAGTGTATCGAGCCGATAGAACCGCTGAAAGACCGCCGCGCGTTCATCGGGTGGAATACCAGGCCCGCTGTCGCTGATCGAGATTCGCCACAGGTCGTTTTCGGACGCGATCACCACTTCGATCCTGCCACCGACGGGCGTGTATTTGATGGCGTTGTCCAAAAGATTGCTGATCATCATGCGCAGCAGTGATTCATCCGTTTTGACCTGCGCCGTCTCACCCCCGTCGAGCGAGACGTCAAGCTGCCGGCTGGTGATGATGTTGCCGAATTCCGCCAGCACCGATGCCACCAAATGGTAGAGCTGGACGGGGATGGGATTAAGAGGATGATGGCTTACTCTGGCCAGTCGCAACAGCTGCTCAATCAGATGTATGGCGCGATTGTTGCTGGCCACGAGATCGGCGATGATCGTCTGTCGTTCCTGCTCGCTGTCGCTATTGCCCAGCATCTGCAGCAACAGCTTCACGCTGGCCTGCGGGGTACGCAACTGATGCGCCGCAAGATCGGAGAAGCGCCGCTCAAGCGTCAATGAATGACCTAGTTTGTCGAGAAGCTGGTTGATAGAGCGGCCGAGGGGCAACAGGTCCCGCGGCAGACCTTCGACGGGGATGGCGGAGAGATCGTCGGGCGAGCGGGTGCGGATCTGGCGCACCAGCCCGTGGATCGTCCGCAACCCGCTGTTGATGCCGAGCCAGATGAGAAAGCCGATGACCGGCACCAGCACGAGCAGTGGAAAGAAGAGATTGAGCAGGATGTTGGAAACCAGCGTTTCCCGAAGAGCGATCTTCTCGCCGATCTCCATGACGATGGTCGTATTCGGAATCGGCAGCGAATAGACCCGCCATTCCTCGCCCTTATAATTGAGCGTGGTGAAGCCGACCTTCTGCTGCGGCACGTCGGACTGGAACGCCGTGCTGCTGTAGAAGCGAATGCGGCCGTCCACCCAGGCGCGAAACATGTGGGCGTCGGCATAGTCGTCAGCGTCCTCGTTGAAGGCTAGCTGGTTGTCCATATTGAAGTCGATGTCTTCGATCTGTTTCGGAGAGTGATCCGGCGTTCTTTCCAGCGGGCGGCGCAGCAGACTCCAGATGACGTTGGCATCGTCGATGAGCTGGGCATCGTAAATATTGTTGATCTCGCGCGTTGCGCTGTTGAACGCGAAGGCACCGATCACCACGATCGTCACCACCACGACCGGCGCGATCCTGAAGAAGAGTTTGCGGGTTAGCGTGGAGTTGTTCATCGCTCGACCATGTATCCAACGCCACGGATCGATTTTATGAAATCTGTGCCGAGCTTCTTGCGCAGATTGTAGATCGTCACTTCGATCGCGTTGCTCTCGATCGTGTTGTCGGCATCGTAAAGCGCATATTCGATATCGTTCTTGGTCACGTATCGACCGCTGCGCTCCATCAGCAGTTTCAGCAAATGGAATTCCTTGGCGGTGGTATGAACCTGCGCACTCCCCTTGCGGGCAACCATCGCCGACGGATCGATCTCGACATCGCCGCATCGGATGAGGCTTTCGGTTCGCCCGTCGCGACGGCGGATTAGCGCGCGCAGGCGGGCCAGCAGCTCATCGAGATCGAACGGCTTGACCAGATAGTCGTCTGCGCCCTCGTCGAGCCCCTCGACTTTCTGGCGCACGGCATCGAGCGCGGTCAGCAACAGGACAGGCACGGAATTGCCCCTCTGCCGAATATGCCTCAACACCTCCATGCCGTTGAGCTGCGGGAGGTTGATATCGAGGATGACAGCCGCGAAATGCGAATGCTGCGCAGCTTCCAGGCCGGACTCGCCGTCCCGCATCCAATCGACGCCGTAAGCGTGCTTCTCCAACGCCTTCTTGAGGGATGATCCAAGAATATTGTCGTCTTCAACAAGCAGAACACGCACGGTCGATCTCATTCGTCAATGGGGATTGTGGAGCCGATGTGAACCGTAATTGAAGCGGCCTTGTGGCAGAGGTATAATGAAATGTTTCGGTCCAACAAGACCTGCAAGAGCGTATCCGAGCTGCTTCACAGTGTCCGATTGTCTTTCTCATCTCTCTCCCCGCATTCGACGGTATCCTGAGACGTTTGGCTTACATGTTTTATCCGTAGACTGCGAACGGGGCTGAGGGATGCAGGGACATGAAAACGCTCGCTCTTGTCGCTCCATCGCTTATCTCAATCACTTTCGCCCTTTCGTTCACCGCCTTAGCCGCGAATACCGCAACCACCGGAAACAGCAATTCCGGGCCATGCGCGAAAATGGTGGACAGCATCAATAATGGGTTGAAGTCATCGGCGATCAGCGCCGCCGACAGAAAGCGGGCGCAGGCGCTGGTGGCTGAAGCTCTTAAGCGTTGCAAGGCCAACGACTTTTCCGGAGCCGACAGCTATTTCATCGAGGCCTTGAAGATGCTGCACAAGTAACTCCTGGATGAATTGTGTAAAAAGCTTTTCACTTGACAGATGTGGGCCGACACATAAGTATATCAATGCAATCTACGCACGATCTTAATTATCAAAAACGTCTAGTTAGACGATAAGCTTGTAATCATTATGTATTAATTCCTTCATTATTGAGCCATCTTAACATGATGCAGCACAAATAAATTGTCTCTGTTCATGCTGAGAGGGAATCCTGAGTGGAGGCGATCGTTAAGCGAGAACGCAACCGGCGCGAGGCGGCAAATGAGGGATTACGCGCTACCACGGATTGGTGGTTCCGATGACGAAGGTTTCGGAGAGGATCAAGCAATTCATAGCAAGCCGGATCGTCTGGCGCAGCCTGCTCGCGATCTGTGTTATCGCGCTATTTATTCTTATTGTCGTTCGCCCGTGGGAAGATGACACATCCGACATTGAGAGCAACGTCGCCTTGGCCTGGAACAAGGCCATCGATCGGCTCGGCATGGAGCCGCTTTATCCTCCTCAGGAAGATTTCTTCGTCGGCGACATCTACATCGTAGCGACACGATCCAAAGAAGCGCCCGTTCCTGATTATCCGTCCGAGGTTTTCGAAGGCAAAGGCTTCAAGATCGGCCATGTCGATCTTCGCGCGAAAATCAATGGCCGCGACCAGACCCCTCGTTTCGCCGTGACCAAGCTGGTGGCGACAGGTAACGCCGACAGCGATCAATCGAACGTCGAACTCTCAAACACGTCCGATGCCAACCTCGTTTCTCTGTCGGAAATCTCGTTTCCCGGCGTTTCGATCCGACGCAAGCTGAACAGCGGTACGCGCTATAATCTCTTTGCGCTCGGGCGCGATACCTCCACGGTCGAGGACATCACGATCTCAAAGGCCGAGACCTATTCGGTTCCGGTTCTCGACGCCTTATCCGCCCTAGGGCAATATTGCGCCGACGAGGCGACCGAAAAATTGTGCGGCGACCACTATGCTCGGAAAATATTCGAATTCGTGTTCGGCCGCGACATCGATGCCAAATATCAGGGAAAATTCATCTTCAACCTGACCATCAAGCTCGTCAGCCAGGTTTATCTGACGCGACAGATTGATGTTGCGACGGGAGCAGCCGACGGCGTGCGCTACTCGGTTTCAAAGTCATCCCCGCACAAAGGGGCCGCCAAGAACAATGGGGAGGATCAGAGCCCAGGGAAGGATACCACCGCCAAGTCGGATGCCGCCGCCGATGTCGACAAGGATCCGCCGCCGGTCCCCCTTTCCTCTGAGTTTATGCGCTACGCGGCGCAAAATGGCGCCACAATCGCAAACAGGCAGACATTCGCGAAACCCCTCGCCTTCGGTTTCCGATCCGTATCTTTCGCAATCGACCCCAATCCTTGAGGAGAGATGCCATGGTTACCCGTCTTCATTTGATGACGTTTCTAATGCTGAGCGGATCCACAATGGTGATGGCTCAGACGCAGCTGCAGCCGCAGACGCAGGTGCCGGCACCAGAAAAACAGCCAGATTCACCAAAGCCAAAGCCAGCAGATTGTAAGCCTCAAGACTACTTGTGCGTGGTCATTAACAAAAAAAGCGGGCCTTTTACGCCGCACGCCGGAATTGCTGCCGCCGCACGTCGGGACAATCTCGGTCCTGACAAATACGATCTCAACAAGAAACTGAATGCCCATATAGACCGAAACAAAGGAGTGATGTGATCGCGACCACCGGCGACGGGGAGTGTTTATCGCATCTTCTCCGCGTCACGCCTTGCCTCCGAGCTAGGGAGTTAGATCCTCGCGCCCAATGCCCGCATCGACGCCGCCAGCACGTCGAAAATGCGGACATCCGTCGATTGCGCGACATTGAAGCGCATGAAGCCGCCGGCCGTTTCGTTTTGGCTGAAGGCGTTGCCGGGAGCGAGGATGACGCCCTTGGCTAGACAAGTGCGGGCGACTTCGGCGGCGTCGAGACCTTCCGGCAGCCGGCACCAGAGGAACATGCCGGCCTGCGGCCTGAGCCACGGCGTTATGCCGATTGTCTCCAATCGAGAAATAGTTTCGCTCATGGCCTTGGCAAGCCGAACCTGCAGCGCATCGATATGCTTGCGATAGCTGCCATCCTTCAGCGCCGAAAACAATAGCTCAGCCGTCAGTTGGCCGCCGCTGAAGCTGGTGGCGGTCTTCAAATCGACAAGGCCGTCGATCCAGTCCCGCCGCGCGGCGATGAAGCCGCAGCGCACCGAGGCCGACAATGTCTTCGAGAAGCTGCCGATATGGATCACGCGGTCGAGGCCGTCATAAGCGGCGAGCCGCGGCGCCGGCGTGTACTCGAAATCGGCAAAAATGTCGTCTTCGATAATGATCAAGTTGGAGGCGTCCGCCAGCTTCAGCAGGCGATGCGCTGTCACGGGCGATAACACGCCACCCGTCGGGTTGTGAACGCCGGAATTGGTGATGTAGAGGCGCGGAGCGTGCCTTTCGAGCGCCTGGCCGAACAGCTCGACATCCGGTCCCGTCGGCGTGAAAGGCACGCCGACAATATTGGCCCGGTGCGCCCGCAAGAGGGCATGGAAATTGAAATAACAGGGATCGTCCACCAGTACGGTATCGCCGGGTTCGAGCAGGAACCGGCAGAGAAGATCGATCGCCTGCGTACCGGATTCCGTCAACATGATGTGATCGGGCGATGCGGCAATACCGTGCTCGCCCATGCGCCTTGCCAGAAGCTGCCGCAACGGCGGCAGACCGAGCGGCGTCCCATAATTGGTGAGAATGCTGCTCTCGCCTGCCCGCGCCAGGGTTCGCATCGCACGACGCAACGCCGCTTCCGGCATCCAGGAGGGCGGAAGCCAGCCGCAACCGGGCATCAGCGCGTCGTCTCCCACCTCCAGAGATTGCCGTGAAATCCAAAGCGGATCGACATCGCGCTCCAGCTTGGGGCCGATCTCCGACAGGGAAAGCGGTGCGAGCGGCCCGCAGACATAAAAACCGGAACCGGGCCGCGAGCGGATCACGCCCTCGGCCGCCAGCCGCTCATAGGCTTCGACCACGGTGGACACCGAGACCCGCATCGTCCCGGCGAAGCTGCGCACCGACGGAAGCCGTGCCCCCGGTGCTAAGCTGCGCGCCGCAATGCGATCAGCAATCGCCGCCATCACGCTTTCGATGAGCGTGCCGCTGATCCCGCGCGTTGCGATCACATCGTCCATCCGTACTGCACCCCATACCATAACAGTTTGCAGAAATTGTACTGCACCGTCTCTGGAATGACCAGCCGGCTTCGCCGATACCGGCTAACAAACTTGGAGCATGTACATGGATAAGACGACGGGCGGGTGGATCTACGGACTGATGGGCGTGCTGATTTTCAGCGGCTCGTTGCCGGCAACGCGGGTGGCGGTGATGGATTTCGATCCCGTCTTCCTGACGGTCGCCCGTGCCGCGATCGCCGGCATCCTGGCGCTGTGCCTGCTGCTTGCCTTTCAGGAGAAGCGACCCGGTCGCGGCGATATCATCCCGCTTGCCATTGTGGCGCTCGGCTGCGTCGTCGGCTTTCCGCTGCTGACGGCTCTGGCACTCAAGCATGTCACTTCGGCCCATTCGATCGTCTTCATTGGATTGCTGCCGCTTGCTACCGCCATATTCGGCGTACTCCGCGGCGGCGAACGGCCGCGGCCGGCCTTCTGGATATTTTCTGCCATCGGTAGTGCCATCGTCTGCGGTTATGCCCTTGCACAGGGCATTTCAGCCTCGCCGGTCGGCGATCTGCTGATGCTGGCAGCAATTCTCGTCTGCGGCCTTGGCTATGCCGAGGGGGCGGTGCTGTCGCGCCGGCTCGGCGGCTGGCAGGTTATTTCTTGGGCGCTGGTGCTGTCGCTGCCGGTTATGATCGCGCTTTGCCTCTACACCATGCCGCAGGCGATTGGCGGCATCGGAGAGCCGGCCTGGATCGGCCTGATCTATGTCTCGCTCTTCAGCATGCTGATCGGCTTCATCTTCTGGTACCGCGGACTGGCGCAGGGCGGCATTGCCGCGGTCGGGCAGTTGCAGTTGCTGCAACCCTTCTTTGGCCTCGCGCTCGCCGCCACGCTGCTGAAAGAGAGCGTCAGCTGGTCCATGTTTTTGGTGACCATTGGCGTTATTGCCTGCGTGGTGGGTGCAAAAAAATTCGCGCGATAGCCGCTCAAAAAAAGCGCAAGGCTCTTGCGCTTCTAAACCAATCGGTCTAGTCTTAACTTATCAGTTCACAAAGGAGCAAATCATGACCACCCCACTCGTACCGCCGTTCACCCGCGAAACCGCTATCGCCAAAGCTCGTCTGGCCGAAGACGGCTGGAATAGCCGCGATCCCGAGCGTGTCTCGAAGGCCTACACCGTAGACAGCCAGTGGCGTAATCGCGCCGAATTCCCGCGCGGCCGCAAGGAAATCGTCGAACTCCTCACTCGCAAATGGGCCAGAGAGCTGGAATATCGGTTGATCAAGGAGCTATGGGCTTTCGACGGCAACCACATCGCCGTGCGTTTCGCCTATGAATGGCACGACGACAGCGGCCAGTGGTACCGCTCCTATGGCAATGAGAACTGGGAATTCGATGCCGAAGGGCTGATGCAGCGCCGCTTCGCCTCGATCAACGACATGCCGATCAAGGAAGAGGACCGCAAATTCCATTGGCCGCTCGGCCGCCGTCCGGACGATCATCCGGGGCTTTCCGAACTCGGCCTCTAGAACAATTCGAGGAATACTGCGAAGCGGTTTTCCGTCCGGGATTGTAAAAACCAAGAGATAGAGCGGTACTGCCTTTCCGTGAAAAGTTGAACCGCTCTAAGACACGAGACCATGACACGCACCATCTTCGAAAAATCGGACGCCATAACCCTCGTCGCCGAGGTCTTTCGCGAACTCGGCTACGAGGGCGCGTCGATGAGCAACATCACGGCGCGCACCAAACTGTCGAAAGGCAGCCTCTATCATTTCTTCCCCGGCGGAAAGGAAGAGATGGCCGCAGAGATTATGGCCAATATCGACGCCTGGTTCGTCAACGAAATATTCAAGCCGCTCGAAGAGGACGAACCGCGCGCCGCCGTTGCCCGTATGTGGGATAGGACAGACGCCTATTTCCGCTCCGGCCGCCGTGTCTGCCTCATCGGCGCCTTTGCGCTGGACGAAACGCGGGACCGTTTCCCAAGCGCGATCGAGGGCTATTTCAAACGTTGGATCGAAGCGCTTGCCGGCGCAATGATGAGGGCCGGCGTCGAAGCGTCAGAGGCGCATGAGCTCGCCGAAGAAGCTGTTGTCGGCATTCAGGGCGCACTGACGCTGACCAGAGCGCTCCAGGATGATGAGATTTTTGGGCGGATGCTTCAAAGGTTGAGGAAGCGGGTAGAAACCAGGCTGCAGTAAGCCGATGTCGCTTATCGTTCTGCCGACCGCTGACGTATTTTTTCCGGATACCACCCCGTAAACCGGATCGCGGCGACAAGCGCAACGATAGTTGCGACTATTCCCACCTGGACCGGTACCTCAGGCGCATAGAGCAAGACCGCATCCGCGGCTGCCATCACTGCGAAGGCGACTGCCCAGACCGAGGTGATCACATAGTTCGTCCTGATGAAGACAGAGCTGTCCCATAATTCGCGCGCCACCTGTTCGCGGGCATATTGCAGCGTGAACGGGCGCCGAATCAGGATGGATATCAGGACGATTACAAACAGCCCCGCATCGACTGCCAGACGAACAGCGAAAATCGATCCCATGAGACCGCCGCCCAGCAGAGCGTAAAGGGCGAGGCCAGTGAAGAGAATTGTCGTACCGATGTCCAGAATCTTCGCCGCCTTGCCGAGAATGAACCAATCGCGCAGCAAGAGAACGAACGAGACGAGCGCGGCCAGCAGCAGCGCCTCGGTTGGGCCAACGAATCGGTCCGCGACCGCAAACACGATGAAAGGCAGAAACGCAAGGAGAAGGCTCATTGGTTTATCCGTTCGCTGAATGGGTGGAGCGCAACGAAAACCTCGTTCGCGCCAATATTGACAGTGACAATATTGGGCATTGCTCACTTGTCAACGAAAATGTTTCCATTGTAAACATTTGAAATGAATCATGAAGCACCCGACGCCACCCCCCGCCGCCCCTATCACCATGGTGACCTGAAAGCTGCCCTGCTCGCCAAGGCGGAAACAATTCTGGAGAAGGAAGGTATTCAGGCCCTGACACTGCGCGCAGCGGCGCGAGCCGCCGGTGTGTCGCATGCCGCGCCCAAGAACCATTTCGACGATCTGACCGGCCTGTTGAGCGAGCTGGCGGCGTTGGGTTTCGTTCGCTTCAGCGCAGCGCTTGCCGACGCGATGACTGAGGCCGGTGACGATCCGCGCCAGCGAATCAAGGCGATGGGCCGTGGCTATGTCGGCTTCGCCGCCGCCCATCCTGGCCTCTTCGCCCTGATGTTCCGCAGTGAAGTGCTCGACTATGACCGACCGGCACTGCGCGATGCCACGGTCGCCGCCCGCCAGGCACTTGTCGCCGCCGTTCGAGCCCGCGCGCCCGACCCCTCGGCACCGCCACTGCAGATGGCGGCACAGGCGGCGGCGTTTTGGTCGCTGGCGCACGGCTTCGCCACGCTGCGGCTAGAGGGACGCCTGGACGTCATGATCGGATCGCTTCCCGGCAACGAAACAGCGGATAGTTTGCTCGATGCGGTGCTGGCAACCATCCGCGTCGGCGATTGAGCTTTTCGAGGCCGCCGCCGCTTAGGGCAGCGGCTCCGGCGGAGCGAGCACGCTGATGCCGAACCTGGCGGCGACTTCGAGCAAATGGCCGATCTGTTCCGGCGTCGGCGGCACGGCCGGACCTGGAACGGCGCCTTCGTCCAGGGCAAAACCAGCTTGCGAGATCATCTCGTCGAAGCCGCCAGGCGTGGTGATCAACAGGCTGCGAGCCGGCACGCTGCCAAGATTGCGCAGCCGGTGCGGCACACCTCGCGGTGCCAGATACGTCTCGCCAGGCTTCAGGACAAAACTGTTTTCGCCGATTGTAACGTCCAGCTCTCCCTCGAGCATGTGCATCGATTCGTCGTCATTGGCATGAACATGTAGCCCGCCATCGCCGCCCGGCGGCATGATGCCCTCGATCAGCGTGAACTGGCCGCCGGTCTGGGCAGAAGACAGCAGCACTTTCATCTGGACTCCCAGAAAGAGATAGGTCGGCGGATAGGATACATGCTGAAAGCTTGGTGTGATCATCTTGTTTTTCCTGAAACAAAGCGGAGACGGCACTGAACAGGTGCCTGTTGAAACTAGTGTGACGTTTCATCCCGGCAACGTGATTGTGATAAAAACCGAGCCGATGGAAATCGGCGGGACCACCGTCTTCCTTGAAAAGGCGGCTGGCAAATCCGGCCAACGCCCCCATCTTAAACAATCGTCCACAAAAACGTGGCAGTATCAATCATCTTTGATTCGCTACTGTCCAAGCTCCTGTGCTCCAGCAGAAACGGGAGCGTCGAGGAGATGGGTAGACCATGCTGCAACAGAACAACGAAACCGACGATGCGTTGATCGATCGACTGCAACGTTCCGCTTTCGACTATTTCATGCTGCACACCAACCCGGAAAACGGGCTAGTGGCGGACACCTCGATCAAGACGAGCCATTGCAGTATCGCCGCCGTCGGTTTTGCGCTGTCGAGCTATCCGGTCGCCGTCGAACGCGGCTGGATTAGCCGCGCCGACGCGGCACTGCGCGTGTTGACCGCGCTCAATTTCTTTGCCGAAAGCCAACAGGGCGAAGAGCGTGGCGCGACCGGCCATCGCGGCTTCTACTACCACTTCCTCTACATGGCGACCGGCAACCGCGCCTGGAACAGCGAACTCTCGACCATCGATACCGGCCTGTTCCTGATCGGCGTCTTGACGGCGGCCGCCTATTTCAAGGGGCCCAGCCGGGACGAAAAGGACATCCGCAAGCAGGCGCAGTTTCTCTATGAGCGTTGCGATTGGCACTGGGCGCTAAACAAGGGCCAGACGATCAGCATGGGCTGGAAGCCGAGCAGCGGTTTCCTGCGCTGGCGTTATCAGGGCTACGACGAGGCGATCTTCCTTTATGTGCTGGCGCTCGCTTCACCGACCCATCCCGTACCGTCGTCGAGCTACGAGGCCTTCGCCTCGACCTATACCTGGATGATGTTCAAGGACAGGCCCTATCTCTATGCCGGGCCGCTGTTCATCCATCTCTTCTCGCACGCCTGGATCGATTTTCGCGACATCCGCGACCGGCATGTGGCCGACAAGGAAACTGACTACTTCCGCAACACCCAGACGGCGATTGCCGTTCAGCGCGATTACACCGACCGCAATCCCGGCCACTTCGTCGGATATGCCAAGGACATCTGGGGCCTGTCGGCCTGTGACGGCCCGAATCCGACCGGCACCAAACACAGCCGGCGTTACAGCCCGAAAGTTCTCGGCTATGCCGCGCGCGGCGCGCCCCTCGGTCCCGATGACGGCACCATCGCGCCCTGGGGTCCGCTCTCCTGCTTGCCGTTCGACCGCCAGGCCGCGCTCGACGGCACCAAGGCCCTGCTGGCCGCCTATCCGAACCTGTTGCTGGACGGCCGCTTTCCCGGCGGCTTCAACCCCAGCGTCAAAGGTCCCGGCCCGGAGGGCTGGGTCGACGATCGCTCCGTCGCCATCGACCAGGGCCTGCTCGTCATGATGATCGAAAATGAGCGTACCGGCCTGATCTGGGACCTGATGCGGCAGTCACCGATCCTGCGCCGCGGCCTGGAACGCGCCGGCTTCACCGGCGGCTGGCTGGACGAAAAGCAGGCTGCACCGGCGATCGCTTGATTTTTGTATCGCTGACAGCCGTCAGGCATGTTCACTGTTACAGGAACGACGTGCCTCGCCCCGCATTGCGCGGAGAGGGTTGGGGCGAGGGGCCATGCGCGAGAGCGCGTCAAAACACATTCACCCAACCATCATCTTCTACGCCTCAAAGCCCCCTGATCGCCTCGATCACCTCGTCCTCGACGATGATGCCCTCACTCAGCGTAAGACGCCGTGAGGTCTGACCGCGCCGGCCGGGTAGACGGACGTTGGGATCGCTCGTGATTTCGCTCGCCAGCAGAGCCAGCCGCTTTGCGGTGTCGGCGGCACTCGTCGCTGCCGGATTGATGGCGATGATCGTGTGGCCAAGCGCGGGTGGCGAACCTTGGTCGTCGAACAGCGACGAAGATTCGAAAGAATAGTTGGCGCCCGTCAGGCCGGCGGACAGGATCTCCACCATCATCGCCAGTGCTGCCCCCTTCGATTCACCGGCGGGGATCATCGTGCCGGCCAGCGCCTCCTCCGCATCGGTCGTCGGCTTGCCGTGGCGGTCGTAGGCCCAATCGGCCGGTATCGGCGTACCCTTCTGCCGGGCGGCCATGACCTTGCCGCGCGCCACTTTCGACAGCGCCAGATCGATGACGATGGGATCGGCATCCGGCAGCGGCGCGGCGAAGGCTATAGGATTGGTGCCGAAGACCGGCCTCTTGCCGCCCCAGGGCGCTATCGCGGCCGGCGCATTGGCGACCATCAGCGCCACCAGCCCCTGGTCGGCAAAGCGCTCCACAGTCAAGCCCATCATGCCGGCATGATGCGAACGGCTGATGGCAGCAAGCGCGATCCCCTGCTCGCGGGCAACAGTGGGAAGCTCGGCAACGGCAAGATCGAGAGCCGGATAGGCGTAGCCGTTGCCGGCATCGATGCGCAGCACGGCAGGATAGGGCCGGGTGAGCTGCGGCTTGGCGAAACCGTCGGTCTTGCCGATCTTCGCCTGCCCGGCATAGGCAGGCACGCGGCGCAGACCATGGCCACCCTGCCCGGCAGCTTCGGCTGCGACCAGGGCAACGGCCACCGAACGGGCATTTTCCGCACTGACCCGATTTCGCATCAACGCATCCACGATCAGCGTTTCAGCTTCGGCGAGCGACAGATGCATGGTGAAAGACCTTGGAGTGGACAAGGAGAGCGAAGAGTTCCTATGCCCTCGCTCTCCTCTTAGCTATGCAACAATTGTTCCGCCTGCCTTAGGCGACGTCGAACTTGACACCCTGCGCCAGCGGCAGCGTCCTGCCGTAGTTGATGGTGTTGGTCGCCCGCCGCATATAGGCCTTCCAGGCGTCAGAGCCCGACTCGCGGCCGCCGCCGGTCTCCTTCTCGCCACCGAAGGCGCCGCCGATTTCAGCGCCGGAAGGCCCGAGATTGACATTGGCGATGCCGCAGTCCGAACCGCGCGCCGAGACGAAGGCTTCCGCCTCGCGCATATCGTTGGTGAAAATCGACGACGAAAGGCCTTGGGGCACGGCGTTATGCAGCGCCAATACCTCGTCGAAATCGCTGTATTTCATCACATAGAGGATCGGCGCGAAGGTTTCGTGCTCGACCGGACCGGTCTGCGCGGGCATCTCGACCAAAGCGGGACGAACGTAGAAGGCATCGGCCGCGCCGTTTTCGACCCGCTCGCCACCGGTAACCTTGCCTCCGGCCGACTGCGCCTGGCCGAGTGCTACCTGCATCTTGTCGAAGGCCTGCTTATCGATCAGCGGGCCGACGAGGGTGCCCGTTTCCAGCGGATTGCCGATGGCGACGGAGCCGTAGGCCTTCTGCAGGCGCGGCACGAGCTGATCATAGACGCTTTCATGCACGAAGAGGCGACGCAGCGTCGTGCAGCGCTGGCCGGCCGTGCCCATGGCGGAAAAAGCGACGCCGCGCAGCGTCAGATCGAGATCGGCCGTTGGGCAAACGATCGCGGCATTGTTGCCGCCGAGTTCGAGGATTGCCCGGGCGAAGCGACCGGCAAGACGCGGTCCGACTGCACGGCCCATGGCCGTCGAGCCGGTTGCCGAAACCAACGGAATCTTTGGATGATCCACCAGCACCTCGCCGACATCGCGGCCGCCGATGATCAGGGTCGAGAGGTCGGCCGGCGCTTCGCCGCCTTCAGCGACGTAACGCTTCAGCGCCTTTTCGAACAGTGCCTGTACGGCAAGCGCCGTCAGCGGCGTCTTTTCCGATGGCTTCCAGACGGTGGAGTTGCCGCAAACGATGGCGAGCGCCGCGTTCCACGACCAGACGGCGACCGGGAAATTGAAGGCGGAGATGATGCCGATCGGCCCCAGCGGATGCCAGCTTTCCATCATCCGATGTTCGGCGCGCTCGGTGGCAATGGTCAGTCCGTAGAGCTGGCGCGACAGGCCGACGGCGAAATCGCAGATGTCGATCATCTCCTGCACTTCGCCAAGACCTTCGGAAGTGATCTTGCCGACTTCGATGGAGACGAGACGGCCAAGCGCTGCCTTGCCGGCGCGCAACTCTTCGCCGAGTAGGCGGATCAGCTCGCCGCGCTTCGGCGCGGGCACGGCGCGCCAGGAAAGAAACGCCTCATGCGCCTTGTCGATCGCGGCTTTCGCTTCGGCAGCAGAATGCTCTCTTAGCCTGCCGATTTCAGCACCGGTTACGGGTGAGGTGACGGCAAGTGTTCCACCCGTATAGCGATCGGCGGCAACGCCGAGCTCGGTCAGAATTGCCTTGGTCTCGGTGGCGAGATCGAGTGCGGTGGTCATGTCATCTTCCTCTTCTTGTTATGATCGTTCAGTTCCCCGTCCCCAGAGCATCCCGCTTTCAGGTGAAATCACCAAGCGGATAAGATGCGCTAGACCCTTGCACCAACAAAATGCGCTGCCTGGGCGCCGGCTTCGTACCACATTTCCTTCAGCGCACGAAAGCTGGCCTCACGTGGGTCGGTCAAGGGCAGCGGCAAGTCGGCTTCGGAGACTTGGCCGAGAACATGGTCCGACAATATCTTCCCGAACACCGTCCCCGGCGCGATGCCGCGTCCGTTATAGCCGGAAAAGCCGACGACATTCGGCGCGAACCTGTGGAACCGCGGCAATGCATTGTCGGTCATGCCGATCTTGCCGTACCACTCGCTCTCAAAGGCGATGTCTCCGAGCTGCGGAAACAGCTGCTTCAGTGAACGCCGCGCCCAGCTCTTGTGGACGGTAAGCCCGGTATTGCGCAACGCCCCGACGCTGCCGAAGACAAGGCGGCCGGCCTGATCCATGCGGAAGGACGACAGGATCTCCTTCGTATCCCACACGCCCTCGCGGCCGGGCAGGATCGATTTGCGCAGGTTGTCGCCAAGCGGCACGGTGGCAAAATTGAAATAGGGCAGATGCACCTGCTCATTGCGCACCTGCTCCCAGGGGCCGGTGCTGTAAGCATCCGTCGCGACGATGATCCAATCCGCGCCGACACTGCCGCCGGCCGTCCTGACGATCCATCGCCCAGCATTTTTCTCGGCCGCAATCACGCTGCTGCCGGTATGTATCAGGACGCCGGCCTTGGCTGCCGCGTGCGCCAAACCGCGGGCATAGGCGAGCGGCTGCAGCGTACCGGCGCGCATATCGAGCAGCGCCCCCGCATAGGCAGAACTCCCCACCCGCCGCGCTGTTTCGCCGGCGTCGAGGACAGTGACCGGGGCACCGCGCTTGCCCCATTGGCGGACGCGCTCCTCAATCTCTTTCAGCCCCTCAGGTCCAACGGCGCAATGGAGCGTGCCGTCGCGCTCGAGTTCGCAGGCGATGCTGTGCTTCTCGATCAGCGCCATCACCAGTTTCGGCGCATTGCCCAGGACTTCCAGCAGCCGTTCGCCATGGACCGGACCGAGCACGCCGGGCAGGTCGTCAGGCATGACCCACATGCCGGCATTGATCAAGCCGACATTTCGCCCCGCGCCGCCAAAGCCGATTTCATTGGCTTCCAGCAGCACGACCCTGGTTCCGGCTTCGGCCAGATGCAGCGCCGAGGACAGCCCCGTATAGCCGCCGCCGACCACCACCACATCAGCCGAAACGTCACCAGCTAGCGGCCCCGTCGCGGGCGGCGGCGGTGCAGTTTTCTCCCACAACCCGTGAGAACGAGGGTCGTTCAGCATAGAGCCCATCCAATCGCGTAAAAGAATCCGGTCAATCTAGCGCTACCGACTGACTTACGGAAGCGGCAAGAGCGACATCCAGTAGACAGAGAAAAACTTGCATGGGGATGTCGCTTTCGACCATTATAGAGCGAAACGCCGGCCGCCGTCGCGGCCATGACAGAGTCAGGACAATCTCATGAAGCCCATTTTCGTTCAGCTCCAATGCGCTCCCGGCAAGACGTATGAGGTCGCCGACGCCATCTATCAGACGGAGCTGGTCTCGGAACTCTATTCCACCAGCGGCGACTACGACCTGCTGCTGAAGGTCTACATCAAGGACGAGCAGGACATCGGCAAGTTCATCAACGACAACATCGCCAACATCCCGGGCATCGTCCGCTCTTTGACCACGCTGACATTTCGAGCGTTTTGAGAGGTTCCGATTGATGGACAGGCATCGGTTTTGATGCCGCACTTTCCGAGAGGGCCCCTCACCTCAACCCTCTCTCCGCATTCCGGGAAGAGGGGCACACTGAGTTTTTTGACCGGAGCACGACTAGCGCCGCGAACGCCGAGGCAGTCCCTTCTCCCCGCCTGCGAGGAGAGGTTAGGGTGAGGAGCCAGGCACAAACCCGAGGCGTCAAAACACTCGCCTGCCAAGCCCCACCTTCCCTAACGGAACGCTCCGAAATTAACCCTCTTGCACGAATCCGCTTGGCCTCTCGCCCGCAATTAAGCTCATTTTAACCGGCAAAATGATCTGGTTTGCGCGCTGATCAACGGACGGCGCCTTCGCGCGCCTGATCGCTGCGGCTTTGCACGGTCCAAGGATCGAGGGCGGATCGATGACATCGGCTATTTCAGATATTCAGGCACAGAACCCGGCGGGACCGCTGATTGTTCATGTCGTGCGCCAGTTCCTGCCCAACAAGGGCGGTCTGGAGGATGTGGTTGCCAATCTCTGTCGGCAATTGATCAGCCGCGGCTATCGCGTCCGTGTCGTCACCTGCAACAGCCTGTTCTCCGATCCGACCCGCGAACTAGCGCCGACCGAAACGATCGACGACATCGAGATCGTCCGCATCCCCTGGTCCGGCTCCAGCCGCTATCCAGTGGCGCCGCAGGTATTCAAGCACATCGCCGACGCCGACCTCATCCATGTCCATGCCGTCGATTTCTTCTTCGACGCACTTGCCTGGGGTAAGCTGCTTCACGGCCGCCCGATGGTCGCCACCACCCATGGCGGCTTCTTCCACACGCCGAAATATGCCGCCATCAAAAACATCTGGTTCAAGACGGCGACACGGCTTTCCGCCCTCGCCTACGCCGAGCTGATCTGCTGCAGCCAGTCGGACGAACGATTGTTTTCAGGCATCGCCGCCCGGCGAACCCGACTGATCGAGAACGGCGCCGATGTCGCCAAATTCGCCAATTGCGCTGCGCTCGAGGCTCGCCGCCGCATCGTCACCATCGGCCGCTTCTCCGTCAACAAGCGGCTCGACCGCATGCTTGACGTCATGAAGGTGCTCGCCGCCCGCCATCCGGATTGGCATCTCGATATCATCGGCGCTGTTTCCGACCTCGACCAACCGACGCTGGAAAAGGAGATCGCCGCCCGCGATCTTGGCCGCCATGTGTCGCTTCATCTATCGATCGACAATTGCGCCATTCGCAACGTCATCGCCCGCGCCTCGATTTTCGCTTCGGCCTCCGAATATGAGGGTTTCGGACTGGTGGCGATCGAGGCGATGAGCGCAGGTCTCCTGCCGGTGCTGCACACGAATGACGCCTACAAGGCGCTCGCCGAGACCCATCCGACGCTGATGCTTGCCGACTTTTCCAATCCGGAAGCCGCCGCCAACGCCCTGACCTCGGCCTTCCTGCGGCTGGAGGCCAAGGGCCTCACTCTAAGAGTAGAGCTCATTCATGATGCCCGCGCCTATGCCTGGGATGAAGTCGCGCAACGCTATATCGATGTCTATGCCGAAGCCATGACGCCCAAAGGCCAGCGGCGTCATCCCCTGCGCGAACGCGGCCAGGTGGCGTAACCTTCCAGAATGCCCATGAGCCAGGCGCGCTTGTAGTGCGCCGTATCAGCCTTGAATCGCAGCACCGCCACCAGCCAACTGGCGATAGGCCTGCACAGGCGGTAGGCGACATAGGCAAGCGGAAAGCGCTGCTTGCGCATCAAGGCACCGAAACCGCGACCATATTTGCGCGCCCGTTCGATCTGCCGCGGACCGTATTCGCTGGTGACCTGATCGTGATGGACGATCAATTCGGGAAAGAACATCAGCCGGTTGCCCGCAGCAAGGGCACGCAGCAGAAAATCCGCCTCCTCACCGCTTTGGAACGGCGAGTCCGAACCGACGCCGAGATTCTCGTCGAAGCCGCCAATGCCGGGCAACACGGTGCGGCGGACGAAAATACTGTTGGAATTGCCGCACTTCAGATAGTTCCAGCGCGTAACCGCAAGCGGCGTGTCGCCTGTCGGGCTGACCGAGGCGACGCCGCCGGCATCCAGCGTGCGGCCGGTGACGATAGCAAGCTCCGGATGATCGACAAACAGCCGCTCCGCCGTCTCCAGCGTATCGGGCTCATACCAGCAGTCATCGTCGGGAAAACAGACATAGTCGCCGATCGCCGCCGCCATTCCATTGTTGCGTGCCCGCGAAAGACCCTTGGCCGAGCGGATATGGCGGATCATGAAGAAGGGCGAAAAGCTTCCGATCAATCCCAACAGTCGGTCGTCCGGATTCTGATCGACGAGGATCACCTCGAAATCCCTGTGACGTTGATTCATCAGCGATTGGAACAACCGCTCCAACTGATCGAAGCGGTCGATCGTACAGACGATGAGGCTGAACAAAGAAGACCCTCCGAACAAACGGCAAAACAGCCAACATCAGCAGGATTGAATATTAGCTGAAGTAAAAACGAAATTTACATTAGGAATAAACGCCAAATATTAAGGCATATGAAATAGAGCACGCGCTATCTCCATGATAAGCCGGATATTTTGCGGCCACTTTTTGCGACCTGGGGAAACGGTAGTCTTCATGACGAAGAGCATCATGGCCAATTCGGCGTTGAACGCAGCGGCGGGACTGACCCTGTTGGCGACCGGCTTTGCCTGTTCGATCATCGCCGCCCGTCTGCTCGGGCCGGAGGCCAACGGCATCATCGCCTTCTCCTTTTGGCTGACGACGACGGGAGCACTCGTCGCCGAACTCGGAACAGGGGTGACGCTGCTGCGCATCCTGCCGCAGTTGAAGGTGCAAGGCTATTCGACTGAGGAACGGCGCGGTTTTGCCGCCTATATGCTGCATCCGACGATCCTGTCGACGCTGATCCTGCTTGCCGGTTATACCGCCTACTATTGGGAGGCGGAGCGGATGCATTGGGCCAACGACTCGTCGTCCATCATCGTCATCACCGGCGCGTTTTTCGTCCTTCAGTCGCTCGGCGCCTATAGCAAGAACTATCTGATCGGCGAACAGCAGCTCGGCGCCTTCCTCCGCATGACCTTGACGAGCTCCATACTGCAGCTCGTCACCGTGCTGCTCGGCGCGGTCTTTTTCGGCGTCAGCGGCGCACTCGCCGGCTATGCCATCGGCCAGCTCCCGATGTTCGTCTCGAGCCTGAGGATCGCGGTCGCTCGCCGCAACAGCTGCGGCGTCGGCCTTGGCTATCTCGTCAGTTCCTCGCTCATTCTCTCAGCCGAATTCATCAACAGCTCGATCTTCCTCAACCGCATCGAGCTGGTCTTCCTGCAGCACTATTTGGGCATCCAGGCAGTTGGCTTCTATGCCGTCGGCCTGTCGCTTGCCAATCTCGCGCTTCAGCTTCCCGTGCAGTTGAGCGGTAGCCTACTGCCCTATTATTCCGAGCAGATGCATTCGCATGCGTCGGGCAAACTCCCGGTCCACGTATTCGAAGGTGTCGCGCGCAGCATTTCCTATATCACCCTGCCGATGAGCTTCGGCCTTGCGGCCATCGCCCCGGAACTGGTGGTGACGATCTTCGGTAAGCCCTTTGGCCCAAGCGGCAGCATGGTGGCGCTGCTGTCGCTGACGGCGGCTCCTTACGTCTTCATGCAGATCTGCACGCAATATCTCTATTCGATCGACCGCATGCGCGAGCGCACCATCATCGGTGGCGTCGCCAGCGCCATCATGGTCGTGGGGTGCCTGATCGCCGTGCCTTCTTATGGCGGCGAAGGCGCCGCCCTGGTGCGGTTGCTGGCCTTCACCGCCATGTGCGTGCTGATGGTACGCCGCATGGAATTCGAAGGCTCGATGGGCAGCATGTTCGTCAGCCTCGCCAAAGTGACCGCCGCTGCCGTCCTTTGCGCGGCGGCCGCTTATGGCTTTGTTCACGCCCTGCCCGGTATTCCGGGCCTCGCCAGCGCCGTCATTGCCGGCGTCCTGGTTTATGGGTTGGCGCTCCGGCTGCTGAATGCAGTGCCGCCGGAGGATATCGCCGTCCTGCAACAAATCGCTGCGCGCCTGCCCCGGCGCGCCCATCCGATTGCCGTTCACGCGCTGGCATGGCTGGCGCCACGCCGAATTTGAGGAGTATGCCATGGCTGCGTTGGGAGCCGCCGAAAACCAGGGCCCGCTTAAGGATGCCACCCCCGCCGCCACGCCGGTGACCTTCTCCGGAACTGTCGGTCTGTTCATGCCCGCCGCTACGCCGTCGCGCCAGACGGCCGTATTGTTCCTCAGCCCCTGGGGTTTCGAGGAAATGTGCACCCGCAAGTTCTGGCGCATTCTCGCTGAGGATTTTGCCAAGGCGGGCATCGCCAGCCTGCGTTTCGACTATGCCGGCACCGGCGATGCGCTTGATGTTGTCGATCCGGGCGAAGGACTGGCGCTCTGGGAAGGTACGGCACTCGACGCCGCCGCCATGCTGCGATCGCTCTCCGGATGTGAGCGGCTGATTCTGGTGAGCCAGGGCCTCGGAAGCGTCGTGGCCCTCGATATTGCCGAGCGGCTCGCCGCCGTCGACGGTATCGCCCTGCTGGCCCCGGCCATCTCCGGCCGCGTCTATCTGCGGGAATTGACCGTATGGTCGAAGATGATAGACGAAGGCATGGGGCTGACCGAAGCACAACGCCGAACCGAGGGCGTCACCATCGCAAGCCTGCGCATGCCTGACACCACCGCCGCTGCGGTAAAAAAACTCAACCTGATGACGCTCGCCCATGTCAACGCGCCGGACTGCCTTGTCCTGACGCGACCGGGCCGCCCCGGTGATGCCGATTTCGCTGCGCATGTCGAAACCCTCGGCCCGCGCGTCGAACGCGCGGCCTATGATGGCTATGACGAGCTGGTATCGAACCCGACCATCGCCACCATGCCGCTGGAGGCCGGCCGAAAAATTCTGGATTGGGTATTGTCGATCGCGACGGAGCCCGCGACGGCACCGCGCAAGATTCTCCGCGCGCCGCGCGCCGAAGCGCTTGATGGCGACGGTTTTCGCGAAACACCACTGCGTTTCGGTGAAGGTGGCCGTCTGTTCGGCATTCTCTGCGAACCCTCGGGCGCTCGCGCGGGCGCGACGGCGTTGCTGTTGACCACGGCCTATGACCGCCATGCCGGTTGGGGTCGGATGTCGGTGACCATGGCCCGGTCGCTCGCCCGCGACGGCATCCCTTCACTGCGTTTCGACACCGCCAACGTCGCCGACAGCCCGCCGCTCCCCGACGCCCAGGAGCAGGTACTCTATTCCCCCGATCAGCATCAGGATGTCAGCGCCGCGTTAGACCTTCTGGAGACCGAGAAGCTGCTGCCCGCCTTTTCCGTCGGCCGCTGCAGCGGTGGTTATCTCGCCTTTCAGAGCGCTATCCGGGATAGCAGGTGCAGCGGACTGATCACCGTCAATCCCTACGCCTTCTTCTGGGACGAAACGCAACCGGTCGACGAAGCCTTGCGTTTCGTGCCGCGTTCGCTCGAGACATATGGCCAGAAATTCCTGCAGTTTGAGACACTGAAGCGGCTCTACGGCGGCCAGATCGACGCCAAGAGTGCGGCGCGCAACATTGTCGTGGCGCTCGCGCGTCGCGCGGTCCGGCTCGGTCGCCCCCTGCTCGGCGTTCTCCCCTTTTTCGCGGGTGAGCACGAAACCGTCATCAACGGCTTCCGCTCGCTCGCCAAACGCAAGGTCGATATTTCGCTGATCTACAGTGCTCACGACATCGGTTTGGATCACTTTCGCGAGCATTTCGGCGAGGAAGGCGCTGGTCTGAAGAATTTCCCCGACGTCCGCCTCACGATCATCCCTGACGCCGACCACAACCTGACGCCGCCCTATGCGCGGAAAGTGTATTTGCGGGAGGTAAGGGAGATGGCATTGAGACTGAGTGAATGAGGCACTAGCCCTCGGCGGGCGATCCGCTCCTTACGTTCGAGCGCCAGCGAGAATTGATTGCCGCGGCCGATGGAACCGCGGATTTCGTCGTTGGTCTGGCAACGTTTCATCGGATGCACATCCACCGAATTGAAGATCACCGCACCGTCGGTGAATGCCTTCGCGCGTCTTGTTGTACTCAGCTCTGGATTGTTGCTCGAACACAAAATCGTGAGCAATAAACTCGATACGTCAAGATGATCTTCTGTAACAATCTTGGAATTGAATAGAAATTCCAAGACTAATTATTAGAGATGAATGAATAATTGTCAAAAATTGAATGTGTCATTAGTGGATCACCTACAAGAATTAATATAGAAACTAAAATTATATTAAAATTTTAAACGACTATTAACCATGGAAGTAAGCTTTACTT
>NZ_JARFYM010000061.1 GCF_030272705.1 Rhizobium mayense
TGATCGCTGCCGTCAGAGACGTCTTGCCGTGGTCAACGTGGCCGATCGTCCCGATGTTAACGTGCGGCTTATTGCGCTCAAACTTACTCTTTGCCATTTTCGGCTCTCCGTTTTTCCTGTCCCCGAAGGGATCAATTCTTGTTATCGGTCAATTGGTATTCCGGTCACTTCTGACCGGAATACTTTGCCTGGATTTCCTGTGCGACGTTCGACGGGACCGGCGAATAATGATCGAAGGTCATGGTGTACTGCGCGCGGCCCTGAGACATGGAGCGCAGGTTGTCGACGTATTTGAACATGTTTGCCAGCGGGACGTTCGCGTTGATGACAACGGCGATACCGCGGCTCTCCTGCCCCTGGATCTGGCCACGACGCGAGTTCAGGTCGCCGATGACGTCGCCGACATAGTCTTCCGGCGTCACGACTTCGACCTTCATCATCGGCTCGAGGAGCTGGGCGCCAGCTTCGCGAGCTGCTTCACGGAAGCATGCACGTGCGGCGATTTCGAAGGCCAGGACCGACGAGTCGACGTCGTGGAAGGCACCGTCGATGAGCGTCGCCTTGACGCCGAGCATCGGGAAGCCTGCCAGCGGGCCCGAAGACAGGACGCTTTCGATGCCCTTCTGAACACCCGGGATGTATTCCTTCGGAACAGCACCGCCGACGATCTTGGACTCGAACTTGAAATCGTCGCCTTCCGGGTTCGGTTCGAACACGATCTTGACGCGAGCGAACTGACCGGTACCACCCGACTGCTTCTTGTGGGTGTAGTCCTTCTCGGTCTGACGCGTGATGGTTTCGCGGTAAGCAACCTGCGGCGCGCCGACGGTAGCTTCGACCTTGAACTCACGACGCATGCGGTCGACGATGATGTCGAGGTGAAGTTCACCCATGCCGGCAATGATCGTCTGACCCGATTCCTGGTCCGTCTTCACGCGGAAGGACGGATCTTCGGCAGCCAGGCGGTTGAGCGCGAGGCCCATCTTTTCCTGGTCGCCCTTGGTCTTCGGCTCGATCGCGATCTGGATGACCGGCTCGGGGAATTCCATGCGCTCGAGGATAACCGGCTTCAGCGGATCGCAGAGCGTATCGCCAGTGGTGGTTTCCTTGAGGCCGGCCAGAGCAACGATGTCGCCAGCGAAGGCTTCTTCGATGTCTTCACGCGAGTTGGAGTGCATCTGCAGCATGCGGCCGACGCGCTCGCGCTTGTCCTTGACCGTGTTCATGACCGACGCGCCCTTTTCGAGCTTGCCGGAATAGATACGGGCGAAGGTCAGCGAACCAACGAAGGGGTCGTTCATGATCTTGAACGCCAACATGGACAGCGGCTCGGCATCGTCAGCATGACGATGGATTTCGGCTTCCGTCTTGACGTCAATGCCCTTGATCGCCGGAATGTCGACCGGAGACGGCAGGTAATCGACGACGGCGTCGAGCAGCGGCTGAACGCCCTTGTTCTTGAAGGCGGTGCCGCAGAACATCGGGTGGAACTTGACGTCGATCGTACCGCGGCGGACGAGCGCGCGGATCTGATCGTTGTCCGGCAGGTTGCCTTCGAGGTAGGCTTCGGTCGCAGCTTCGTCGATCTCGACAACCGTCTCGATCAGCTTTTCGCGATATTCTTCAGCCTTGGCCTTCATGTCTTCCGGGATTTCGACAACGTCCCACTGAGCGCCGAGCGACTCGTCGCGCCAGATGAGAGCGTTCATCTCGATCAGGTCGACGACGCCCTTGAAATCGCTTTCAGCGCCGATCGGCAGCTGCATGACGACGGCGGTGGCGCCGAGGCGGGACTTGATCATCTCGACCGAGCGATAGAAGTCGGCGCCGGTCTTGTCCATCTTGTTGCAGAAGATCATGCGCGGAACATGATACTTCTCAGCCTGACGCCAGACGGTTTCCGTCTGCGGCTCAACACCTGCGTTGGCGTCGAGCAGCGCGATGGCGCCGTCGAGAACGCGCAGCGAACGCTCGACTTCGATGGTGAAGTCGACGTGGCCGGGGGTGTCGATGATGTTGAAGCGGCGCATCTTGCCGTCACGGCCCTTCCAGAAGGTCGTGGTGGCAGCGGAGGTGATCGTGATGCCACGCTCCTGCTCCTGCTCCATCCAGTCCATGGTGGCTGCGCCGTCGTGGACTTCGCCGATCTTGTGCGACTTGCCGGTGTAGTAAAGGATACGCTCGGTGGTCGTGGTCTTGCCGGCGTCGATGTGCGCCATGATACCGAAATTGCGGTAGTCTTCGATTTTATATTCGCGAGCCATAGTGGACTGCCTTTCGGGGAAACCGTTCGGGATTACCAGCGATAATGCGAGAACGCACGGTTGGCGTCTGCCATCTTGTGCGTATCTTCGCGCTTCTTGACGGCAGAGCCGCGGTTATTGGAGGCATCAAGAAGTTCGCCGCAGAGACGGTCGACCATGGTGGTTTCGTTGCGCTTACGGGCAGCAGCGATCAGCCAGCGAATGGCAAGAGCCTGACGACGCTCGGGACGAACATCGACCGGAACCTGATACGTAGCACCACCAACGCGGCGCGAACGGACTTCAACGTGCGGAGCGATGTTATCCAAAGCCTGATGGAACACACCGAGCGGCTCCTGCTTTGCCTTGCCCTGCACGGCGTCGAATGCGCCGTATACGATGTTTTCAGCTACGGACTTCTTGCCGTCCAGCATGATGGCATTCATGAACTTCGTGACGACCAGATCGCCGAACTTCGGGTCCGGATTGATCTCGCGCTTTTCTGCTCTGTGACGTCGGGACATACTTCTCGTCTCTCAACTGTTAGCGACGCTTTACAACGCGGAGAACCTCGCGCAGCGCCGGATTATCTGAAACCGAATTACTTCGGACGCTTTGCACCGTACTTGGAACGGCGCTGCTTGCGGTTCTTGACACCCTGGGTATCGAGAACGCCGCGGATGATGTGATAGCGAACACCCGGAAGGTCCTTAACGCGGCCGCCACGGATCATGACGACAGAGTGTTCCTGAAGGTTATGGCCTTCACCCGGGATGTAACCAATGACTTCGAAGCCGTTGGTCAGGCGGATCTTTGCGACCTTACGCAGAGCCGAGTTCGGCTTCTTCGGCGTCGTCGTGTAGACGCGGGTGCAAACACCGCGCTTCTGCGGGTTCTCCTGGAGAGCGGGAACCTTGTTACGCTTTACCTGCGCCTGGCGAGGCTTGCGGATCAGCTGGTTTACGGTAGGCATTCAACCATCCCTTGTAAATCTATCTCGACACCCTTGCGGGCTTAACTCTCGCCGTCTCCGGCAACGACACACGTTCGTCTCAATGCGCAAAACGTGGCCCGATCCGCTTTCGCAGATGGACCACAAAAAAGCAGAGGACGCGGTTAAACGCGTCTTGCGTGCAGCATTCGTGTCTTCAACGTGCGTTTAGAACCTTGTTTGAGGTGAACTCCAGAGCGCGTCGCTCCGAACAGCCATGCCTCACATGGGTCCTGATGGCGGCGGTACTACTGGTTTCCCGCCGGTTCGTCAAGGCCGGTTAAGAAATTATCTTTGTCATAAAGCCCGAAAAGGCCGGGCAAACCAGCCGTTTGGCGCCCGAAGCAAGGAAATGCCACCGCTCCGGCAAGATAGAGTTGGGTATTTCGTTAAAATCCCTATAAGGAATCACAGAAAGCCATTTTCATCGGACGGCAAGGGCACCCCAAGGAATCACCCGGCCGAATCGATAGCACCGAAGGAAGACTTATGATCACTGCGCCAGACAACGACAATAATTTCGACGGCCCCATGGTCTTCATCATCATCGGCAAGGGATATGAGTCCGACGGCGGCGAAGGCATCGACCTACATGTCATGCTGAAGGCGCCGGACGACGACACTGCCGTGCGCGAAGCGCTGAACGCCCTTGCGGAGGAAGGCTTCATCGAGGCCGATCTCGATCAGATCGGCATGCTGACCGACGTACCGGACGAGGAACCGCACGCCTCTGCCTATCAGGGCGCACTAGAAGGCGAAGTGGCAATCATCCGCTTCCGCTAGACGGGACGTCTGCTGCCTCACCCTCGCCTGCTCTTCACAATACAGATGCAAACAGAAACCGCCCGGATCACTCCGGGCGGTTTTGATTTTTAGCTTGGCGTCCAGCCGCTTATTCAGCGGCCGGGGCGTTCTCGTCGGCCATGTCCTGCAGCATCGGCGTGGCGACGGCGGCACCCGTGCCCTTGCGGCGCTCTTCCAGGATCAGCTCGTCGCGGGCCGTCGCGATACGGCGGATCTGCGTCATGGTGCCACCGGTACCGGCCGGGATGAGACGGCCGACGATGACGTTTTCCTTCAGACCCTGCAGACCGTCGGTCTTGCCGGCGATCGCAGCTTCCGTCAGCACTTTCGTCGTTTCCTGGAAGGACGCGGCGGAGATGAAGGACGGGGTCTGCAGCGACGCCTTTGTGATGCCGAGCAGAACCGGATCGCCGTAGGCGGGCTTCTTGCCTTCCTCGATCAGGCGGTCGTTGGCGTCTTCCAGTTCGATACGGTCGACATTGTCGCCGACGATATACTGGCTGTCGCCTGCATCGGTGATTTCCACCTTCTGCAGCATCTGACGGACAATCACTTCGATGTGCTTGTCGTTGATGACCACGCCCTGCAAGCGGTAGACTTCCTGGATTTCGTTGACGAGGTAGGAAGCCAGAGCCTCCACGCCCTTGATCGCCAGGATGTCATGCGGAGCCGGGTTACCGTCGAGGATGTAGTCACCCTTTTCGATATAGTCGCCTTCCTGAAGGTGGAAGGGCTTGCCCTTCGGGATCAGGTATTCGACCGGCTCGACACCGTCTTCCGCCGGCTCGATGATGACACGGCGCTTGTTCTTGTAGTCGCGGCCGAGGCGGATCGTACCATCGATCTCTGCGATGATGGCGTGGTCCTTCGGACGGCGGGCTTCGAACAGTTCGGCAACGCGCGGCAGACCACCGGTGATGTCCTTGGTCTTGGCGCTTTCCAGCGGCGAACGGGCAAGAACGTCGCCCTGCGACACCTTTGTGCCCGGCTCGACGGACAGGATCGCGTCGACTGAGAGCAGGAAGCGGGCTTCACCGCCACGCGACAGCTTGGCGACATTGCCGCTGGCGTCCTTGACGACGATTGCCGGCTTCAGATCCGAACCGCGCGGTGTCGAACGCCAGTCAATAACCTGGCGCTTGGTGATGCCGGTCGACTCGTCGGTCGCTTCGAGAACCGAGAGACCGTCGACGACGTCTTCGAAGTGCACCGTACCGGCCACTTCCGTCATCATCGGACGGGTATACGGATCCCATTCTGCGAGACGCTGGCCGCGCTTCACCTTGTCGCCATCGTCGACATATATCTTGGAGCCGTAGGCGACGCGCTGCGAAGAGCGTTCGACGCCGCGTTCGTCCAAGATCTGCACCGTCATGTTGCGGCCCATGGCAACCAGGTTGCCTTCGGAGTTGCGCAGCATGTTGCGGTTCCTGATCTGCACAGTGCCTTCATACGAAGCTTCCAGGAACGACTGGTCGACCACGGTCGCCGTGCCGCCCAAGTGGAAGGTACGCATGGTCAGCTGCGTGCCCGGCTCACCGATCGACTGAGCGGCGATGACGCCGACAGCTTCACCGATGTTGACCGGCGTACCGCGAGCAAGGTCGCGGCCGTAGCAGACCGAGCAGACGCCCGTCTGGATTTCGCAGGTCAGGGCCGAACGGATGCGGATCGACTGGATACCAGCTTTCTCGATCTCGACGACATCCGGCTCCAGGATCATCTTGCCGGCGTCAACGATGCGCTCGCCCGTGACCGGATGGTCGATATCGTCCAGTGCCGTGCGGCCGAGGATGCGGGCGCCGAGCGAGGCGACGACCTGACCGGCATCGACGATGGCGGTCATCGTGAGGCCAGTTTCGGTGCCGCAATCGACGTGCGTGACGATGCAATCCTGCGCGACGTCGACGAGACGGCGGGTCAGGTAGCCGGAGTTCGCGGTCTTCAAGGCGGTGTCTGCCAGACCCTTACGGGCGCCGTGCGTCGAGTTGAAGTACTCGTTCACGGTCAGGCCTTCCTTGAAGTTCGAGATGATCGGCGTCTCGATGATTTCGCCCGACGGCTTGGCCATGAGGCCGCGCATGCCGCCCAACTGACGCATCTGGTTCGGAGAACCACGAGCGCCCGAATGGCTCATCATGTAGATCGAGTTCATCGGCTTCTGGCGACCGGTCTTCTCGTCGAATTCGACGGCCTTAATGCGGGCCATCATTTCTTCGGCGACCTTTTCCGTGGCCTTGCCCCAAGCGTCGACAACCTTGTTGTACTTTTCGCCCTGGGTGATCAGGCCGTCATTGTACTGCTGCTCGTATTCCTTCACGAGCGCTTCGGTATCGCCGACGATCTTCGCCTTGGTGCTCGGGATGACCATGTCGTCCTTGCCGAACGAAATGCCGGCACGGCAGGCATGGGCGAAGCCGAGCTGCATGATGCGGTCGCAGAAAATGACCGTGTCCTTCTGGCCGCAATGACGGTAGACCGTGTCGATCATCTTTGAGATGTTCTTCTTGGTCATTTCCTGGTTGCAGATGTCGAAGGTCACCTTGCCGTGCTTCGGCAGCAGTTCGCCGATCAGCAGACGGCCAGGGGTCGTTTCATAGATCTTCGAATAGGGCTTGCCCTCTTCGTCGATCGACTTGAAGCGGCCGCGGATCTTCGAGTGCAGCGTCACGACCTTGTTTTCCAAAGCGTGATGCAGCTCGCCGAGATCGGAGAAGGCCATGCCTTCGCCTGGCTCGTTCTGATTCAGGATCGAGAGGTAGTAGAGACCGAGAACCATGTCCTGCGACGGAACGATGATCGGTGCGCCGTTTGCCGGATGCAGAATGTTGTTGGTCGACATCATCAGCACGCGGGCTTCGAGCTGGGCTTCGAGAGACAGCGGCACGTGAACGGCCATCTGGTCACCGTCGAAGTCGGCGTTGAAGGCCGTGCAGACGAGCGGGTGCAACTGGATCGCCTTGCCTTCGACCAGCATGGGTTCGAAGGCCTGGATACCCAGGCGGTGCAGCGTCGGTGCGCGGTTCAAGAGAACCGGATGCTCGCGGATGACCTCGTCTAGGATATCCCAAACTTCCGGCTTTTCCTTTTCAACCAGCTTCTTGGCCTGCTTGACGGTCGAGGAGTAACCCTTGGCGTCGAGGCGGGCGTAGATGAACGGCTTGAACAGCTCGAGCGCCATCTTCTTCGGCAGGCCGCACTGATGCAGCTTCAGTTCCGGACCGGTCACGATGACCGAACGGCCGGAATAGTCGACGCGCTTGCCGAGCAGGTTCTGACGGAAGCGGCCCTGCTTGCCCTTGAGCATGTCGGACAGCGACTTCAGCGGGCGCTTGTTGGCGCCGGTGATGACGCGGCCGCGACGGCCGTTGTCGAACAGCGCATCGACAGATTCCTGCAGCATGCGCTTTTCGTTGCGGATGATGATGCCCGGAGCGCGCAGTTCGATCAGGCGCTTCAGACGATTGTTACGGTTGATGACGCGGCGGTACAGATCGTTCAGGTCCGACGTCGCGAAACGGCCACCGTCGAGCGGCACCAGCGGGCGCAGGTCCGGCGGGATGACCGGAACGACCTTCATGATCATCCATTCCGGACGGTTGCCGGATTCCATGAAGTTCTCGACGATCTTCAGGCGCTTCATCAGCTTCTTCTGCTTGAGATCCGACGTGGTATCGGCAAGCTCGGAGCGCAGATCGCCGGCGATCTTCTCGAGGTTCATGCTGGCGAGCATCTCGTAGATCGCTTCAGCGCCGATCATGGCGGTGAACTGGTCTTCGCCATATTCGTCGACGGCGAGCATGTACTCTTCTTCCGTCAGGAGCTGGTGCTCCTTGAGCGCGGTGAGGCCCGGCTCGGTGACGATGTAGTTTTCGAAGTAGAGAACGCGCTCGACATCCTTCAGCGTCATGTCGAGCAGCGTGGAAATGCGGCTCGGCAGCGACTTCAGGAACCAGATGTGGGCAACGGGAGCGGCGAGCTCGATATGGCCCATGCGCTCACGGCGAACGCGCGACAGCGTGACTTCGACGCCGCACTTTTCGCAGATGATGCCCTTGTACTTCATGCGCTTGTACTTGCCGCACAGGCACTCGTAATCCTTGATCGGCCCGAAGATTCGCGCGCAGAAGAGACCATCGCGTTCCGGCTTGAACGTACGATAGTTGATCGTCTCCGGCTTCTTGATCTCACCATAAGACCAGGAAAGAATCTTCTCCGGCGATGCGATCGAAATCCGGATGGAATCGAAATTCTGTGCAGGCACCTGCGGATTGAAAAGATTCATGACCTCTTGGTTCATGCCTGTCTCCTTTAGGGGCGAAACGCCCTCGAATTGCAATCAGTGCCGGCAAATTCCCGGGAACCGGACTGACGCCTTAAAACGACAATAACCGCAGAATGCGGCGAAATCGTCCCTGCCTCGCGCCACACGAATTCGGGCGCCGGCGGGAACGGTGCGCGCTGACGGACAGCGCGCACCCTATCGGCTATTACTCGGCTGCGTCCGGAAGCTGGCCCGCTGCCTGCAGATCGTCGACCTTGGAGTTTTCCAATTCGACGCTGAGGCCCAGCGACCGCATTTCCTTGACGAGAACGTTGAAGCTCTCCGGAATGCCCGCTTCGAAGGTGTCGTCGCCACGGACGATCGCTTCGTAGACCTTGGTGCGGCCGGCCACGTCGTCCGACTTGACCGTGAGCATTTCCTGCAGCGTGTAGGCTGCGCCGTAAGCTTCGAGCGCCCAGACTTCCATTTCGCCGAAGCGCTGACCGCCGAACTGCGCCTTGCCGCCCAGCGGCTGCTGGGTGACGAGCGAGTACGGGCCGATCGAGCGAGCGTGGATCTTGTCGTCGACCAAGTGGTTGAGCTTCAGCATGTAGATGTAGCCAACCGTGACCTGGCGGTCGAACTGCTCGCCGGTACGACCGTCATAGAGCGTCGACTGACCGGTCTGCTTCAAACCTGCCATCGCGAGCATCTCGTTAACGTCGACTTCGCCGGCGCCGTCGAAGACCGGGGTCGCGATAGACACGCCACGCTTCCACTGGTCTGCAAGGCGCAGAACCGAGTCGTTGTCATACTCGCGAACCTCGTCGCTCTTCGGACCGTCGCCGACGACCATATCGATCGTCTGGCGCAGGGGCTCGATGTTGCCGCTTGCCTTATAGGCTTCGATCAGCTCGCCGATCTGACGACCCATGCCGGCGCAAGCCCAGCCGAGGTGCGTCTCGAGGATCTGACCGACGTTCATGCGCGACGGCACGCCGAGCGGGTTGAGCACGATGTCGACATGCGTGCCGTCTTCGAGGAACGGCATGTCTTCGACCGGCACGATGCGCGATACGACGCCCTTGTTGCCATGACGGCCGGCCATCTTGTCGCCCGGCTGGATCTTGCGCTTCACAGCGACGAAGACCTTGACCATCTTCATGACGCCCGGAGGCATTTCGTCACCGCGCTGGACCTTCTCGACCTTGTCCATGAAGCGCTGTTCGAGGCGCGACTTGGACTCGTCGTACTGGCCGCGCAGAGCTTCGAGCTCGCCCTGAACCTTTTCGTCCTCGACGGCGAACATCCACCACTGCGAGCGCGGATATTCGGAGACGACGGCGTTGGACAGCTCCGTGCCCTTCTTGAAGCTCTTCGGACCGGCAAGTGCTACCTGGCCGCGGAGCATCTCGATCAGACGGCCGTAGACGTTACGGTCGAGGATCGCCTGCTCGTCGTCGCGGTCCTTGGCGAGGCGTTCGATCTCTTCGCGCTCGATCGCCATGGCGCGTTCGTCCTTCTCGACGCCGTGGCGGTTGAAGACGCGAACTTCGACGACCGTACCGTAGGTGCCGGGCGGCATGCGCATGGAGGTGTCGCGAACGTCGGACGCCTTTTCACCGAAGATGGCGCGCAGAAGCTTTTCTTCCGGCGTCATCGGGCTTTCGCCCTTCGGCGTGATCTTGCCGACGAGGATATCGCCCGGCTGAACTTCAGCACCGATGTAAACGATGCCGGCTTCGTCCAGGTTCTTCAGCGCTTCTTCCGAAACGTTCGGAATGTCGCGGGTGATTTCTTCCGGACCGAGCTTGGTGTCGCGCGCCATCACTTCGAATTCTTCGATGTGAATGGAGGTGAACACGTCGTCGGCAACGATACGCTCGGAGAGCAGGATCGAGTCTTCGTAGTTGTAGCCGTTCCACGGCATGAACGCGACGAGCACGTTGCGGCCGAGTGCGAGATCGCCCAGATCGGTCGACGGACCGTCTGCCAGGATGTCGCCCTTGTTGACCACGTCACCGACGGTGACCAGCGGACGCTGGTTGACGCAGGTGTTCTGGTTCGAACGCTGGAACTTCATCAGGCGGTAGATATCGACGCCGGACTTCGACGGATCGAGGTCTTCGGTGGCGCGAATAACGATACGCGTTGCGTCGACCTGGTCGACCACGCCGCCGCGACGGGCGCCGATAGCAGCA
This sequence comes from Rhizobium mayense, assembly GCF_030272705.1. Taxonomy (GTDB): domain Bacteria; phylum Pseudomonadota; class Alphaproteobacteria; order Rhizobiales; family Rhizobiaceae; genus Rhizobium; species Rhizobium mayense. The sequence continues at coordinate 10,504 of NZ_JARFYM010000061.1, forward strand.
CCGGAGTCACGAGCAACGACTGGCTCCATGCCGGTGCCAACGAACGGAGCTTCGGCGCGCAGCAACGGCACGGCCTGACGCTGCATGTTCGAGCCCATGAGAGCACGGTTGGCGTCGTCGTTTTCCAGGAACGGGATCAGAGCGGCTGCGACCGAAACCAGCTGCTTCGGCGAGACGTCCATCAGGTTGATGTTGTCGCGCGGAGCGAGCATGACTTCGCCGGCATGACGGCAGACGACGAATTCCTCGATGAAGGAGCCGTCGGCGTCGAGCTCGGCGTTGGCCTGGGCAACGTAGTACTTCGCCTCTTCCATGGCGGAGAGGTAGAGCACATCGTTGGTCACCTTACCGTCGATGATGCGGCGATAAGGGCTTTCGATGAAGCCGTACTTGTTGACGCGGGCAAAGGTCGCCAGCGAGTTGATGAGACCGATGTTCGGACCTTCCGGCGTTTCGATCGGGCAAATACGACCGTAGTGCGTGGGATGCACGTCGCGGACTTCGAAGCCGGCGCGTTCGCGGGTCAGACCGCCCGGACCAAGAGCCGAGAGACGGCGCTTGTGGGTGATTTCCGAAAGCGGGTTCACCTGGTCCATGAACTGCGACAGCTGCGAGGAGCCGAAGAATTCGCGAACGGCGGCAGCGGCCGGCTTCGCGTTGATCAGATCCTGCGGCATGACCGTGTCGATTTCGATCGAGGACATGCGTTCCTTGATCGCGCGCTCCATGCGCAGCAGGCCGAGACGATACTGGTTTTCCATCAGCTCGCCGACCGAGCGAACGCGACGGTTGCCGAGGTTGTCGATGTCGTCGATTTCGCCCTTGCCGTCGCGCAGTTCAACCAGCATCTTGACCACGGCCAGGATGTCGTCCTTGCGCAGAATGCGGACGGTGTCTTCGACGTCGAGGTCGAGACGCATGTTCATCTTCACGCGGCCGACGGCGGAGAGGTCATAGCGCTCCGCATCGAAGAACAGCGAGTTGAACATGGCTTCGGCCGATTCCATGGTCGGCGGTTCACCCGGACGCATAACGCGGTAGATGTCGAACAGAGCGTCCTGACGGTTCTCGTTCTTATCAGCAGACAGCGTGTTGCGGATGTAGGCGCCGACATTGATATGGTCGATGCCGAGAACCGGGATTTCGTCGAAACCAGCCTTGAGGATGATCGGCAGGGTCTTTTCGTCAATTTCGTCGCCGGCTTCGAGATAGATCTCACCGGTCTGGAAGTTGACGATGTCTTCCGCCAGGAACAGCCCGTACAACTCTTCGTCGGTAGCCTTGAGGGCCTTGAGGCCCTTTTCCTGCAACTGACGCAGCAGGCGCGGGGTCAGCTTCTTGCCACCTTCGACCACGACTTCGCCGGTGTCGGCGTCGATCATGTCGGCAACAGTCTTTGCGCCCTTCAGCGTTTCCGCCTTGAAAGGAATGCGCCAGCCTTGGCCGTCGCGCTGGTAGAGCGACTTCGTATAGAAGGTCGACAGGATTTCTTCGCCGTCCATGCCGAGCGCCATCAAGAGCGACGTCACCGGAATCTTGCGGCGGCGGTCGATACGGGCGTAGACGATGTCCTTGGCGTCGAACTCGATATCGAGCCAGGAGCCACGATACGGGATGACGCGAGCAGCAAAGAGCAGCTTGCCGGAAGAGTGGCTCTTGCCCTTGTCGTGATCGAAGAAGACGCCCGGCGAACGGTGCATCTGGGACACGATAACGCGTTCGGTGCCGTTCACGATGAACGTACCGTTGTTCGTCATGAGCGGCATGTCGCCCATGTAAACGCTCTGTTCCTTGATGTCCTTGATGGACTTCGCACCCGTGTCCTCATCGATATCGAACACGATCAGACGGAGAGTGACCTTCAGCGGCGCAGCGTAGGTCAGGTCGCGCTGGCGGCACTCGTCGACGTCGAACTTCGGCGGTTCGAATTCATAGGACACGAACTCCAGCATAGAGGCGCCGGAGAAATCGGTGATCGGGAAAACCGACTTGAAGACGGCCTGGAGACCCTCGTCAGGGCGGCCGCCCTTGGGCTCTTCGACCATTAGGAACTGATCGTAGGATGCCTTCTGAACCTCGATGAGGTTCGGCATCTCTGCGACTTCGGGAATCTTACCAAAAAACTTGCGTACGCGCCTGCGACCATTGAACGAAAGGGTCTGAGCCATCGTCGCTCCTTTAAAATCCTGCACCCGGGCCTGCAACGGATGGGAACCGCTGGCCAGGCGATCCCATCAATCAATGAGTAGTTCAATCTCGTCTAACTGACCGAAAACCGCTCGGCACGGATTGCGTCGCGGTTCGGTCTGAGACCATCCTCTTGAAGAACCCATTACCCAAAAGCCGTTTTGCCCGCGGCTTTTGGGTAATTTGTTCAGAAAAACGGCAAATGGGAGGCGGCAAAACGCCACCTCCCAAAGCAGTTTCAAGCTTACTTGACGTCGGCCTTTGCGCCAGCGTCTTCGAGCTTCTTCTTGATGTCAGCAGCTTCAGCCTTGGAAACGCCTTCCTTGACAGCCTTCGGAGCAGCCTCGACGAGGTCCTTGGCTTCCTTGAGGCCGAGACCGGTGATGGCGCGGACTTCCTTGATGACGTTGATCTTGTTCGCGCCGGCATCAGCGAGGATGACGTCGAACTCGGTCTTTTCTTCTTCAACAGCAGCAGCAGCGCCGCCAGCACCACCAGCAACGGCAGCAACAGCTACCGGAGCAGCGGCGGAAACGCCCCACTTTTCTTCGAGAAGCTTGGACAGTTCTGCGGCTTCGAGAACGGTCAGCGAGGAGAGGTCTTCAACGATCTTTGCGAGATCAGCCATTTTTGTAGTTCCTTTTGTTCGGTTCGAACTGGTTGATTATGAACAGCGAAAAACCGCCTTACGCGGCTTCGTCCTTCTTGGCGTAGGCCGAGAACACACGAGCAAGCTGGCTTGCCGGTGCTGCAACCACACCTGCGATGCGGGTAGCCGGCGTCTGGATCATGCCCAGCAGCTTCGCGCGCAGCTCGTCCAGCGAAGGCAGGGTCGCGAGCGACTTAACACCTTCGGGGTTGAGTGTGGTTGTTCCCATGGCGCCGCCCAGAACAACGATCTTGTCATTGCTCTTGGCGAAATCCACGACGACCTTCGGAGCGGTAATCGGATCGGTGCTGTATGCGATCAGCGTCTGACCCGTGAAGAGATTGGAAATCCCTTCCGCATCCGTGCCCTGAAGAGCAATCTTGGCCAGGCGGTTCTTCGCGACTTTGACGGTACCGCCAGCTGCGCGCATCTTGGAACGAAAGTCGTTCATCTGTGCGACTGTGGCACCAGCATAGTGGGCCACGACAACCGAGCCCGAAGCCTTGAAGACTTCGTTCAGTTCCGTGACGAATTCGCGTTTTTCCGCTCTTTCCACTGCTTTTCTCCAGTTGACAGGACCGGGTTAACGGACCTGCCGGGTTGCCTTTTGCCTCCTGGGATCAGAGGAGATCCCAAGCGACGCTTGAGGATCCTGTCCCCTCGCGCTCGAGCCCTAAGGCTCCAAGGCACAAGGCATCCAAGGCTCGAACCGAGTTCATCGAAGCAGAACTTCTTCAAAATTCGGGTCTTACCCGTCTCATGCAGGCAAAGTGATTAAGGTCTCAACCACCTGCAATCTCGGACAGGAATTCCGGATTTCTCCGGATATCCCGGCCCCGAAGGGCCAGGAATTCTTAAATGCCGGGCAGCGGGCCCAGCAGAACGATTAGGCGCTCGGCGCCGTAACCGTCGACGGCTCGATCTTGACACCCGGGCCCATGGTCGAAGAGATGGCTACGCGCTTGACGTAGTTGCCCTTTGCACCAGCCGGCTTCGCCTTGATGACGGCGTCTGCGAAGGCACGGATGTTTTCTTCCAGAGCCTTGGCATCGAAGGAGGCCTTGCCGATACCGGCATGCACGATACCAGCCTTCTCGACGCGGAACTCGACAGCGCCGCCCTTGGAGGCTTCGACAGCACCCTTGACGTCCATGGTGACGGTGCCGACCTTCGGGTTCGGCATCATGCCGCGCGGGCCGAGGACCTTACCGAGACGGCCGACGAGCGGCATCATGTCCGGGGTCGCGATGCAACGATCGAAGTCGATCTTGCCGCCCTGGACGATTTCAACCAGGTCTTCAGCGCCGACGATGTCTGCGCCAGCAGCCTTGGCTTCGTCAGCCTTGGCGCCACGAGCGAAGACGGCAACGCGAACCGAGCGGCCGGTGCCGTTCGGCAGGTTGACGACGCCACGGACCATCTGGTCGGCGTGACGCGGGTCGACACCGAGGTTCATGGCGACTTCGATGGTTTCGTCGAACTTGGCGACAGCCCGTTCCTTGACCATGCCGATAGCCTGGGTCAGAGCATAGAGCTTGGTGGGATCAACGCCTTCGCGGATCTTCTGAATACGCTTTGCTACCATGATCTTAACCTACCACTTCCAGGCCCATGGCGCGGGCAGAGCCCTCGATCATGGCCATTGCGCCTTCTATATCGGCGGCGTTCAGATCCTTCATCTTGGCTTCGGCAATCGACTTGACCTGAGCCTTGGTGAGCGTGCCAGCCTTGGCACCCTTGCCGGGGGTCTTCGAGCCGGACTGGATCTTCGCTTCCTTCTTCAGGAAGTAGCTGACCGGCGGCTGCTTCATTGCGAAGGTAAAGGACTTGTCCTGGTAGTAGGTGATGACGACCGGGATCGGCATACCCTTTTCCATTTCCTGCGTGGCGGCATTGAACGCCTTGCAGAATTCCATGATGTTAATGCCACGCTGACCAAGCGCAGGACCGATCGGCGGCGACGGATTCGCCGAGCCGGCCTTAACCTGCAGCTTGAGCTGGCCTGCAACTTTCTTAGCCATTTCTCTCTGCCTTTCTACATGACCGGTCACCCGGCCGACTAATGCCGGATCACTCCGGCGGCTGCGGTTGCGTGGTGCGGATCAAAAGGCCCGGCTAAGACCCCCGCCCTTCCACGCGGATTGCGGCACTGCCGCAGGATGTAAGTAAACTCTTACTTACATCCGAATTCAACCGAAAGATCAGACCTTTTCGACCTGACTGTATTCCAGCTCGACCGGCGTAGCGCGGCCGAAAATCGACACTTCCACCTTCAGGCGCGAACGCTCTTCGTCCACATCCTGAACCGTGCCGTTGAACGAAGCGAACGGGCCGTCGGAAACGCGGACCTGCTCGCCGATCTCGAAGGATACGGAAGCCTTCGGCCGTTCGACACCTTCCTGAACCTGACCGAGAATGCGCTCGGCTTCATAATCCGGTATCGGAACGGGCTTATTGTCGGAGCCGAGAAAGCCTGTGACCTTCGGCGTATTCTTGATCAGATGGTAGGCTTCATCCGTCAGGTTGGCGCGCACCAGCACATAACCCGGGAAGAACTTGCGCTCGCTATCAACCTTGCGGCCGCGGCGCACTTCAACCACCTTTTCGGTCGGCACGAGAATCTTTTCAAACAGATGCTCGAGCCCCTTCTGCTTGGCCTTCTCCTCGATGGATTCAGCCACCTTCTTTTCGAAATTAGAATAAGCGTGGACGATGTACCAACGTGCCGCCATGTTCATCTCCACCCGATATCAATTGCCGGTATTCAGCACATAGCCGAGAACCCAGCCGATGAGCTGGTCAGCAGCAAAGAAAAACAACGAGGCGAAAATGACCATGACAAGCACCATCACCGTCGAGATCATCGTCTCGCGGCGGGACGGCCAAGTGATTTTCGCCGTCTCGGAGCGGACCTGCTGCAGAAACGCTAGTGGATTCGTTTTGGATGCCATTGACTGCCCACGCAATTACGGCGCGTAAAGCTGAACATATCAGCCCCACGCACCGCGTGTCTGTTGAACCCTACATAAACACCGATTCCCAATTTAACAAGAGGGAATTCGGTGCTTTCGAAAATTTGCCGCCAATCCGGCATAATCCCTGACCCAATAAGCTGCAAAACACGACGCGCTAGTCGATTCAAGGAACGTGGCAGGGGCAGCAGGGCTCGAACCTACGACCTGCGGTTTTGGAGACCGCCGCTCTACCAACTGAGCTATACCCCTTCATGCTTTGAACATTCGCACCGACCAGTTGTCTGCCAGGGTGCCGTCCGAAGACATGGCGCTCCTTTAAGACGGGACGAAACGATTGGCAAGCCCGTTTTTCGTTTTTTCCCAAGAGGCTGTGCAGTATCAAGGGAGGCAAGCGATCGTCGCGCGGCCGGCGGCTGACATTGCAGCGCGTGCAGCGCCTCCCAATGACCTGGTGGAGACAGCTCTCAGCCTTCCTTTTGTCCTCCCGGCGCTCCGCTGGGCTTCCGCTTGAGGAATTTCGGCTTCAGACGGCGCAGAAAATTGTCCGTGGAGCGAATCACATTGGTCAACGAGATCAGCTTGTCGACTTCCGCGTCGGTATTGCTGAGCCGCTCGGACAATACTTCCGCGACCGCCAGCGAAATCTCGGCAGGTGGAATTTCGCAAAAGCGTTCGGCCAGCTTGGCATAGGCGTTGGCCGATACGCCGCCATGAATGGCGATCTTCCCCAATCGGGCGAAGAGACGCAGAAAGGTCTGCTCGAAGGTCCAGTCGTGAACCGACACCACCCTCCATTTCTCGCTGCGCTTCGCCGAAAACCCGGCAAGCACGATGGCGCCGGGCAATTTCAGATCGCTCAACCAGAGCGCCATGGCAAAGCCGCTGGTCGGCGTCTTACCCTCTGTGTAGAAATCATTGCAAAAGCCGACGAGGTCGAGATGGCCCGTCGGGGCGCCCTGGAAATCGGCGGCGGGATTCAGTTTTTCCTCGAGCCCGAGGCGGATGTTCATGATCCCGAGGAAATACTCCTTCGGGAAGAATTTGACGACATCGCCGACCTCACCCCGATAAACGATATTGGCGCCGCGCGGCTGTCCGCGCGAGATCAACAGCGAATGCCGGTGGAACGGGCGATCCAGGACCTTGTAGACCTTATTGAAGAAGACGAAGAGCGCGGTCGGCGGAAATTGTGCCTGAAGGCTATCAATATCGACCGCATCGCTGTTTGCGACAAGAACGATATGGGAGAAAGCCGCAAGTACGCACCGCCAATCGTCGGTGGTCGTCAAACCCGCGGCGGCTCCCGCAACCGGAAAGCCAATCTTGCCGGTTCCTGTTTCGGAGGTAACGTCCTGATCCAACTCCGTCATTTCTGCTGGACGTACAACATGCGATCACGCATGGCGAACCACTCGTCAGAATAATCATCGTTGCGATACTCGTCGAAATACGGACCGCCATCGGTGAAGTGCACCAGTTGCGCATCCGACCGGTAATCGTATTCGTTGACGAGATAATTCCAGGTCACTGGTACCTCGCCGATCTGATCGTCGCTTTCCAGCCACTTGAATTGATGAAGCTGCAGCCCCGTTGCGGTGTTGACGTAATCCTTCGTCAATGCGTGGCACTTGGCATTGTTGAAGAGGATCATGCTCGACCAGTTCTTCTTTTCGTATTTCGTCTGGGTCTGGCCAAGGAACTTCGTTTCGATCTTCGGCTGATAGTCGTGCTTGACGCACATTGCGGAGTAGCGATCGTCGCGCAGCTTCCAGAGTTCGGCAATATCGGCGCGGGCGAGCATGTCGCAATCCATGAAGATGCTCCAGCCCTCGTAATTGCTGAGATAGGGAACCAGGAAGCGTGAGAAGGAAAACTCGGTCGACTGCAACGGATTGCGCTCGCGCGTGAAAATGCCATCGAGATTGCTGAGCACGATCGGCGAAAACACCACCGGGATCGAAGAGCGCTCGATTATGCTTTGCGCGAGGACGTGATAGGCAACGACCTCCTTGGAATCGAAGCCAACAAAAATACGTGCAATACCGTCGTTCATAGTCCCTCCGAAACGGCTGACCGCCAAAGAGATCAGCCGGCTGAATAGCCTTTCACCGCAACGCAAATCGCGCCGCCCTGACATCACCGCGGGCCTGCAAGCCACATGATGTTCATTCAGTACACGAATCGCGAATGCGACTGCAATTTCCAGGACACTTCTCGCGAACGCAAACCTACTTACTTCAACCGGGATATTTGTCGAGTGTTTGCGGAAGCATTTTTAGTGTTCTTCCGTAACAAATGGAGAGGCATCCCTCCCCCTTGGCGGGAGTTTTCAGCCGGGCCCCGACGGCGCCCGGCTTCATTGTGGCCGTCAGTGCGGCCTCATACCTTCACGTAACGGCGCCAGTTATGCTCTTCCTTGAAGCCCAGAACCTCGCGAATCTTGCGGTTGGAGAGCAGGCCTTCATACTCGCCGATTTCGCGGGTGAAGGGCACGTTCGGAAAATACTGAGCCGCAAGCTCGCGCGACGGCGTGTTGGCCGACACCGTGTCGTTGGCGGCGTTGAATACCTGAAAGCCGAGGCCACTCTTTTCGATGCAGAGATGCACGATCTGGCCGAGATCGCGGGCGTCGATATAGCTCCAGGCGATGCGCTTGCGGATACTGGTGTCGGCGAAATACTCCGGGAAGTGCTCATATTCATGAGGCTCGATGACGTTGCCGATGCGCAGCGCGTAGATGTCGATACCGAAACGCTCGGCGAAGGCGCGCGCCGTCTTTTCGTTCAAGACCTTCGACAGGCCGTAGGAATCCATCGGATTGACATCATAGTCCTCTTCCAGCGGGAACTGGTGGAAATCGCGATGGCCTTCCGCAAAGCAGACACCATAGGTCGTCTCGCTGGAGGCGACGATGATCTTCTTGACGCCGAGCTTTGCCGCAGCTTCGATGACGTTGTAAGTACCCATCGTGTTGATGCGGAAAGTCTCGTTGTCAGGCTTGATCAAAATGCGCGGTATGGCAGCAAAATGCACAACAGCGTCGAAAGCCTGCACACCCTTGCCCTGATCGAGATCGGGGAAATCCCGATGCATCGTGAGTACGTTGTAGATTTGTCCCGCGTCGGTGATATCGGCATTCAGATTGGTAACGCCGGGGCTGTCCAGCGGCACGAGATCGACATTGTGGACCTCGTATCCGGCACTGACCAGCCAGGGAACGGTATGACGCCCGGCCTTGCCGCTGCCGCCGGTAAACAAAAGACGCTTTTTCATGAAAAATCCTCCTGGTGAAATCGAGCGATAGATAGCCCCTTTCCCGTATTTCGCAAGGCGGGCGAAGCGGTTAGATTGCCTCAGCCGCCGGCGCGTGACGGGCTTCCCAACCACAATTTTGTGATGCCGTAGCGAAAAGGAGCCAAAGAGCAAATGCGCCCGATCAGGCTTGTCGACTATGACCCCGCATGGCCCGCCCTCTTCGAGAGCCGGCGCGCGGCGATCGCCGCCCTGCTCGGCGAACCGGCTGATATGCACCATATTGGCAGCACATCCGTCCCCGGACTTTGCGCCAAGCCCAAGCTCGATATCGATGCTGTGCTCTTATCGGATGAAGCAAGGGTCAGCGCCACCGAGCGCCTGAAGAAAGATGGCTATGCCTTTCACGGCGATCTGAACGGGGCCGGCAGATGGGCTTTCACCAAGGACGAAATGCCTTGCGGTACGCGCCTCTATCTTTGCATACCGGACAACCCCGCCCATCGTGACCGTATCCTCTTTCGCGACTACCTGCGGTCTCATCCCGCAGCCGCCGCGAACTATGCTGAATTGAAGCGGCGGCTGGCTTTCGAGGCCGAGGGCGATTGGGATCACTACACCGGCGGCAAGAGCGATTTTGTCGCCGATATTCTCCGCAGAGCTCTGGCCGAGCTGAAATAGCCCACCTACGTCACCGACCGGAGACGTCTGGCAATTTTGTTTATGGCGGCTACTTCCGCAGATGCTCCAGTACATGCGTAACGCAATGATCTAGCGAAAGCTTGCTGGTATCGAAGATCTCGCAGCCGTGCAGGTCAGCCTCCCTGCGCAGATAGGCCGCCCAGTTCATCATGTTTTGATCCGCCAGCTCGGGTTGGCCTCTCCCGGCCGTGAGCCGTTGCGCCCTCGTTACGTCGTCGCAATCGACCAATAGCAGCCTGTAGCCGTCGATACCTGCCGCCGCGGCCGCTTCCGCAATGAAGGAAATCCGCATCTGCCCTTCGAACAGGACCGGCTTTCCCTGGTGCGCGACTTTCGCTAAGTGCGCCATCCATTCGATCGTCTTGTCACGCCGCCAGGCCTCCGGCGAACCGTGATCCCTGATCATCCTATCCACCGGTGGCACCCCGATGCTGTCGAACCGATAGACCGCAAAATCGTCCGGATAGCTCTCGGCAATCGCCTCGGCAATTGCCGTCTTTCCGGAACCGGATGCGCCTGTCAGAACGATCAATCCCATCGGCCTCCCCCGAAATGCGAAAGGCCCCGCTGTTTCCAGCGGGGCCTTCGTAACCACGAATAATCCAGAGATTACTCGACGATGCTGGCGACGATGCCGGCGCCGACGGTGCGGCCGCCTTCGCGGATAGCGAAGCGCAGCTTTTCTTCCATCGCGATCGGAACGATCAG
>NZ_JARFYM010000062.1 GCF_030272705.1 Rhizobium mayense
ATCCTTGCTCCCAACGTTGGCTTTGACCAGTGCGTCGAGAGGCGAGACCGTCGCATCTCTAACTGGCCCAACTGTCGCATTACTAAATAGCCGCTACAAGCAAACATCAGATAAGATAGATTATGGAACTAACTGAGTGTCGCCCCTAAATTCGGAATCATGGAAAAGATGGCCATCGTCGAAGCTTGTTCGATCGATGGCCGAGTCCCTGGGAGGTTATTAAGTGGACCCAATGAAATTACACCCCTCCGTTTGACGACTGGCTGCGATTATTAGATACACAGAAAGAAAAACTGCAATATTCGCAGTTTCTTGCAGTTTTGAGGCCTCTGAAGACCACTAGCGGTTTCTCCACCTGGACTCGCCCATCGTGGGCGATCCTCTTTGGCCCCGGTCGCTTGAATGCGAGCCGGCACAGCATTCCGATGCAACCGCGCGCACAAGCGACAGCCTAGCGGCACATGATCGTGAAGGAATGAAATCATGTGCCTCTATTATCTGGCAGCAATCTCCCGTCGGCAGGTGCCCAGCTGACACGGACTTCATTGCCCCGTGCCAATAGGTGTTCTGTCCCCATTACGTCCCGGATTGGAATATTGGCAGTCCACGCCAACTCATCAGATAATTGTAGCTCTGCTCTCAGACGGTCGCCAAGGAATGCGATGTCAATTATTTGAGCGCGCAGGCTAGCGCCGCTGTTCTCACCTGCAGCGTGAACACGCAACCGCTCGGGTCTAACTACGAAAAGGCCCTCGGCGGGCGCGAAGTCTCCGGGCACTTCGATCGGATCCTCAGTGCCGTTAATGACAGCCCGTACGGCTCCGGAATCGCGCTGAACGACATGAGCAGGCGCGCTGTTCGATTCACCGAGGAACCCAGCGACGAAAGCATTTGCGGGGCTGTCATAAATGTCACGGGGTTTGCCGACCTGCTCAAATTGACCATTGCGCATCACGACGATGCGATCCGCCAAAACTAACGCTTCCTCCTGATCGTGCGTCACATAGATAACAGTCGTGTCGATGCGAGCTTGAAGGTGCCGCAACTCATACTGGAGGTGCTGACGTAATCTTCGGTCGAGTGCTGCAAGCGGCTCGTCCATTAAAAGCATGACCGGATCAAACACGAGCGCACGAGCGACCGCAACACGCTGTCTCTGGCCGCCCGAGAGTTCACTTGGGCGCGCATATATGCTTTTTCTTGGCAGTTGAACGGTCTCAAGAGCCGCCAGCGCCTTTTCCTCACGCTCTCGTCGGGAGACCTTGCGCATGCGCAAAGGGAAAGCAACGTTCTCCAGCACGCTCATATGCGGAAACAGGGCGTAGTCCTGAAAGACCATTCCCATATGTCTCTTGTCCGGGGCGAGAGCAGTAATGTCATTTCCCGCGAGCACGATACTTCCCGCGTCCGGTTCGACGAAGCCCGCCACAGCCATAAGCGTAGTTGACTTTCCACAGCCAGACGGCCCGAGCAGCGCGACAAACTCCCCGCGTGCTACGTCGAGGTCAATCCCCGAAAGGGCTTCGAAATCTCCGTAACGCTTAGACAATCCACGAATGCTTAGGATGGGCTGCGTTTCATGGCTGGTCATTACATGTCGTCCTTTTGCTTGTCACGGCGCGCCAGTCCCGAAAGGATGCCTGTTGCGATCAACGTGACAGTCATTGAAATCACTGAGACAACGGCCAAAGCCGGACTAATCTCTTCATTCGCTCCGGTCCAAAGCTTGACCGGCATGGTGACCGTATCGAAGTTCGTCACGGCTCGAGCGATCAACAATTCGTCCCAGGAGGTGAGAAATGAAAGCAACCCACCCGCGACCAGAGAGCCCAGGAGCAATGGCAATGTAATCAACATCAAAGTCTGCAACGGCCCGGCACCCAGATTTCTGCCGGCCTGCTCCAGACGGGGATCCAGATCCCTCAGCGCCGAGGTGAGTACCAGAACGGCGAAAGGAAGTCCCAATGCCGAATGCGGCAGGGCTAGTGCAGGCAGACTCGAAACCGCCTTCACGTCCAGGAACCAGACATACACCCCGACCGAAAGCACAATCGTCGGGACAATAGCTGGCAATAGGACAACTCCTATCATCATACCGCGCACACTCTGCGGCAATTTCGCCCTCACCAAAATGAAGGCGAGCGGTCCTGCTACACCGAGCGTGATCGCCACCGACAGGGCACCCACGAGGAGTGAGTTGACAATTGCCAAACGCCAACCGGTATCTGTCAGTACACTTGAAAACCAATGCCCATCATAGCTTTGCGGCGGAAACTGCAAGAACTCGTCACCTGTCAGTGAAACAGGGATTACGACCAGAAGCGGCATGAGAAAATAAGTACCGATTGCAAAAGCGCTACCACGCCCAAAGAACTTCCACGGCAGCCAGGCCAAAGCCGAGGTTGTCGCGAGCCACGATCGCTCGATAGCATCCGAGATGGCCGGCGGAATGACACCTGGACGTCTCGACGCAGCAGGAGGCGTCCCGCTGTCTTGTGAGGCGCGAATGAAAAGCGCCTCAAGGGGATAAAAAATTCGAAACACAATCACACAGACTGCAACGGCTGCGACAAGCGTGAGGGAAAGAGCCGCCGCTCCACCCAAATCAACTGTGCTGCGCATATCGCGATCGATGAACTGGGCAATCATGGTGTCACCAACGCCGCCAAGAATAGCTGACGTGACAAAGAAACCAAGTGCCTGAATGAACACCAAAGCAGCGCCCGCTGCCGCACCTGGCGCAGAAAGCCGCCAATCGACCGCGACCCATGCAGCGACCTTGTTTGCGCCCATAGCTCGAGCAGCCCGATTAAGATTGCCCGGAATCTGTGAAGCAACAGCATAAAGCGGCAGCACAAACACCGGCAATAAAACATGGACCATACCGATCAAGACGCCAGAACGGTTGTAGATGAAGTCGATTCCTGCATCCTCACCGAACACGCTGCGCAGGGCCGTATTAATCGGTCCAGCCGGTCCAAGTAGGATGATCCAGCCATATGTACGCACTACCGTTGACGTGAAGACCGGTACGATCACGACAATCAAAAGAATCTTGCGCCAGAACCGTCCGCTTGAAAGCAAGGCACCGACATAGACGTAGGACAAGATCGCACAAATAATCGTGACTTCCGCTGCAATGGATAAGGTTCGCCAAATCGACTCAATCTTTGCCGAGCTAGAGAAGAGATCCACCCACGAATTCTTGGCCCCAGCAAATGCGAAGCTGAAGAATAAGACCAGCGGAATCCAGAAGGCGAATGCCTGCAACAGTACGAAAGGCGCGACGCCTGCGCAAACGGCGACTTTGGCGCTGAGCCAAATATGCCTTACTGCGCGAGCCGGGCGCGCCACCCGGCTCGTATTGTCAATGATGGCCATTTCTCTGTCACTGATTGCCCGCGGACCAAGCCGACCACTGCTCTTCGAGCGACTCCTCGTTTGTTTTGCCGTTGCCGGCATCACCCACATACCATTGGTCGTCCTTCGGCCACGTGTGGTAGGCGGGCGACGTCGGAAGTTTCGCGGCTATGTCCTTGGGGATCAAATCGAAGGCCTGCGGATTGACTGGCCCGGTGTTTCCGATCTGAGCCCAAGCAGCTTGGGGCGCCGCGTCTGCGACAAACGCAAGGAATTTCATCGCGTTCTCTTTGTTCGGAGCGTTTTTCCAGACCGTAAAATACTGGGTTTGAAGCCGAGCGCCGTCAAAGACGATGCCAATCCGGGAAACACCACCATCGATCAGTGCCTGCACACGGTGCGTGTAGCAGGCCTCCATCGCCACCTGACGATCGACGAGCATCTGGCTCAGGACAGACGGGCTCGTCGGAAAGGTGGGGATGTCCCCCTTCAGAGCTTCAAGTTTTTTGAACGCAGCTTTCGTATCGAGCGGATAGAGATCCTTGACCGCGACCCCGTCTGCGAGCAAGCCCATTTCCGGAGTTCGCTCCTCAGGCCACGCGAGCATTCCTCGCTTGCCAGGAAAATCCTTCACGTTCCAAAAGTCTGCCCAGGTCTTAGGCTCCTTGCCTGCCGGAAACTTCTTCTTGTCATAGCAGATCCCGATCGCGAATTGGCCGTAACCGAAGCCAAACTTCTGCTTAACGTAGTCGGGCAGCGCAGCAAGGCTCTTCTGATCGAACTTGGAATAATCAATGTCTGCCAAGAGGCCGTCCCGAGAGAGCGTGTAGCCTGTGGTATACGTGGTGTCGAGGATGTCCTCAGGAGGCTGATTTCCGCTGAGAATGGCTGCCTTACTCTTGGCTGCATCCTGCGTGCTAAGGAGTTGCACCTTGATGCCAGTCTTTTTTTCGAAAGCGTCTACCAATCCCAATTGAATAGATTTCCCCCAGTTCCCGCCCCAAGAGCTAATGACAAGTTTGCCCTCGTCCGCCAAAGAGGCGGAAGGCGACAGAGAGAAAGCAGCGCAAATCCACACGGCACTCGCAAAAACTTTTCCAGGTCCCCAAGTCATTTGATTTATCCCCTTTTGTTGATCCTCGAATTATATCGATAGCTAGACTTCATCCGACAGCTTGTTGGGCCGGAAGGTCGCCGGAATTCAGCAAAGTTTTCCACCCGATGGTGGAATCCGGCGCGCCGCCATGTTCGAAACAATCGCGGCCCGGGGATGAAAAGGCACACGGTTGGGGCGCAGCTTCAAAGCTCGCTATCCTGCAGTGTTCGCTCAAACTCGATTGTCCACGTGTCGGGTCGGTTGCGCCAACCCTTACCGCGAGACGGGGACATCATCACTCTCAAACAAGCTTGGCTTGGCGGGCATCCCCGCTCGTACTCCTGGTCGGAAGCTGAATGTTCAACGCCATCTGGCTCCACGATGGCTCTTGCAGAGCGAAGTTTCCGCCTCACCAGCTTCGGGTAAAATCTGCATCCCCGGTGACGTAATAACCGATCATCACCTCACGCGTGTTCCGGATGGACGTCTTGAAGCGGTCGACGATGTCGGCACGCTCGCGCTCCAATGAGACCAAGACAATCATTGTGACAGGTCGCCCGATAGCCTTTGGGGAGATTATTGATACGTCCGCTTCGATGACACCTTCGCTTCGAAGTCTCTCTTAAGTCTTCTTTGGCATGCCGTCGGCGACAGACCGACTTTGTCCGCAAGTTCCTCCGACGTCAGACGGTTATTTTTCTGCACTGCATCGAGAAGTGCCGCATCTGCACGGTCGAGTTCCATAACGATTTCCTGCAATCTTGCGAGACTTTTTGCAGCAATCCTGCAAAAATGTGACGGCGGAAGTCAATATCCTTTATTTATGGCAAACTAGCACCAAATTTCATCAGAAGCGCGAAATCCTATCACGGCACCACTTCCAGTGTGCGCCTTTCGAAACGATTCGTGCGATTACCTGTATTTGAGCCGATTGGCACGTTGAGAAGCGCAAGGCACTCTCAGGTAACACCTCCGCCGGCGCCAGGAGAATACGCGCACCGGCGGATCTACTTCCGCTTTGATCTCGCGCTGCGTCAGTTTAGCTTGTAGAGCGCCCTGTTGTTTTTGTAGAGGATCATCTTGGGAGCCTCGATCGCTTCGTCAAAGCCGAGGCTTCCGTTCTGTTTTGACCGGCATTTATGCCGATCGGCGAAATCTCTTGGCAGAGGTGCGATGGATGTCCAGTCCGATGATGCGCATGCCCTTCCTCCTTCTTTGCTCGACCAAAGACCGGAGCGTGCGGGTCACACCACACCTACTGATCCGCGCTCGTAGCGCATCCGGGAAAGTCGCGAGGGGCGGCCATGTAACGAGCTCGGGCTCGCAGCCCAGGGTCTAAGACGGCCTGCCCGCACCTTCGTGCTCCCGGTGCCCCACGTCCCGGATGGGCTCACCATAAGGCCGTTTCGAAAGAAGAACAGCAGAACGAGTAGGCACCAAAGATCACATACCGGATAATGGGAAGGCCGAACGGATGAACCGAACAATCAAGGAATCCACCGTCAAGGTCTACCACCGCGACGATCTGCAAAGCCTGAAAGCCCATGTCCTGGCCTTCGTCACAGCCTATAACTTCGCCAAGCACCTCAAGGCATAGCGATGGCGAACACCACTCCAGGCGATTTGTGACGCCTGGACAAAAGACCCGTCAATCTTCAAAATTAATCCGCACCATCTCATTCCGGGACCGCACACCTAGGACGCAATTGACGCAAGTAAGTGCTACCGAATCCATCCCCTTGAGCGAAGGGTGCCACTGATCCCGTTTGGCAGCTTCGGCTTTGCCGTCAAGGACATCGCCGAAGGGGCGATTATTCCGTCCATTGCTGAGGATCACGCATGGACAGATCTCCACTGAGGATAGTGGTGGCCTGCGTTCACTACCAATAGGCGATCTCAGGCCGCATCAGACCCAACGAGCGATCAGCGTCCTGCACTGCTGTCCATCACGCCAGAGCCGGCTGCGGCTTGAGTGCCTCGCCATGCAGCGTCGATTTCCGAAGTACGAGAAAGCATCTGCAACAAGTCGTCTCGAGTCAGCCAAACTAACCAATCGTCGTCGTCTATTCCGTGCGAAGGCAAACGTAGCACTGATCCGTGCGGCTCTCGATGTCTATAGCCACAACGATCGGCTATGCCTTTTTCGATGTACCAGCCGGCAACCAGCGCGTAAATAAAGTCCGGCGACCATCTAGCCCAGGCGAGTCCAAATGCGAGGCGACCAAGGAAGGCCATGAGGCCGCGGCCTCTAAAGTCCTCCCGCAACCACATATCACCGCGATACGCTACTAGGCCGGTCATGCTGCGAGCGCTCGGGGCATCGCAAATACACGACGAACCAAGCCCGGCCTTTATACTGGGATCTGCAAAGCAGGCTCTAAGCGAACTAAGGTGCTCAGCGACGCTTGTGTCTGATAGGTCGTCTAAACGCATGGCTTGGACGTGTGCTGCTCTTCCTTCCCCGTCCCGACCGATGATCCAAAAAGCCTTTTCCGGTGAAAGATCAGAACACTCCGGATTGAAATTTGGAAAGGTCGGCGACTTTCCGGGAAGTCTACTGGTGATCCTGACATACTCCTCAAAGTCGTCGCCCATCGTAAAATGGACACCAGATCTACGCCCAAGTTCGTCTGCTGCGCAGATGTACTTAGAAACCTCAAGCGTCATCACTTTATTCTGCATGCCTAACACCTCTTATCCGTGTTATCCGGGCCATAGACACCTTATTTTACTCTTCTGTGCAGGCACAGATACTATGGAACTTGGTAGTTGACTGTGATTAGGCATGGAATGTTGGGTCTGACTCACATTTGATGATTTCGCGGTCGAGACTGGTGCGATTATCAAAGAGGAATCAGGACCATGGCGAACATATTTCGTCTGTCGTCCCTGATCCCGGCCGGATTGATTGTTGAGCGTTCCGACGAGAGCGATGGGGTTATCATTATTTCAGCGCGGGCTGCTGCCGATCGACGGTCCTGCCCATTATGTAACCGCATGTCAGATCGTATTCATGGCCGTTACGTTCGGATAATTGTCGATTTGCCCTGTGCCAGCACCAAGGTCCAACTGCGTTTGTCCGCACGGCGGTTTGTCTGTGACATGGCATTGTGCTGCCGCCGAATTTTCGTCGAAAGGTTTGGTGAGCTTGTCGTCCCAGAGCGTCGTCGCACTGCTCGACTTGAACTGTCGCACATCATCTTGGATTGGCTCTTGGAGGGCGGCCTGCAGCAGCCTTTGCAAAGGCTTAATGATCCCCGTCAGCAATGAGTGTGTTTCGGCGTGGAATATTGGGTCTGACGCAATCTCGATGGCATCAGGGCGCTCCAACAATACGTGCCTCAAGCAAACCGAGTTTCCCGCGCCCGTACAAGGGATGGACGGCCTCTGCTCCCGCACCGGCAGTGCTAAACTCACCGTCGTTGATTGTGCAACTCAGAGGAGCCGTTCCCGCTGCAAATTGTTACGATAACCCATGAGCCGGTCGCCGATTACGCACGCTGTGACAGCCTCAGGAGGGTAAGCTGATGGAACGCACACAGGTTCTCGAACTGATGGGTACGTTGAAGCTCTATCGAATGCGCAGTGCTTATGACGAGGTCATGGGCAACGGCATCAAACGGCAGCACGAACCGCCACGCATCGTCGGTGATCTCTTGCAGTCGGAAATCGCCGAGAAACAGGCACGCTCGATCCGCTACCAGCTCAGCATCGCCAAGCTGCCGCTCGCCAAGGACATCGACGACTTCGACTTCGCCGATACACCTGTCAATGAATCCCTGGTGCGGGAGCTGTCGACCGGCACATTCGTCGCCGATCAACGCAATGTCGCTCTCGTCGGCGGTACCGATCCCACGACATAATGCACACCTCGCTATGTTATTGAAAAAGCTTAATCTGGTGATCTTCTAGTTTTGATAGCGGACATTGTTCTCCCTTGCCGGAATGACGCCGGATATCGAGTTGCTCGATATCTTCGTGGCGGATGATCCACGGTGTGCCCTTGCAATACTGCTCCGCCTTCAAATCGCCAGCGCGGATCATGCGCAGCACGGTCGTCGGCCGCAGCCCGAGCTTATCAGCCGTTTCCTGCAGCGTATATTCGCCACGCTCTGACCGTTCGTCCTTTCTGTAAACGGCAATGGCGTGCTGGTTACGGAAAGTGCAGACACGGGACTGCGTCCATCCGTTCTGACGACCCGTGGTTTTGCCGAGCCGATTGAGAAGCGAGGCGATCGCCTTGTCCGGCAATTGGCGCACCAGGGCGCCGATCAGTTCCTTGATGTCCGGCGGAGCGCCCCGGCGGTGATGGCCCGCCTTATTCCTCCTGACTGAAAGCTCGGTATGGTCGCCGCCCTGCCAATGCACCAGCATTTTGATCTGATCATCTTCAACGGCGACAACAATCTCGCGGATTACGGCTCGGATGATCCGCTTCCGTGTGGCGGCGGTGGCGTTAGCATGATGCCATGCCAGTTCGAGATCGGCCCCCATGCGTAGCAGGCTCTGTCGCTCTTCTTCTCCCAGAATCTCGGGCTTGTGGCGGTCGAGTGCGTCAAGCTCGTCCTGGCGTTCGCGCACGGCGACGAGCGCGGTGTTCCAGCGTCGCTCCAATTCGCCCGCCACAAGCCGGTTGTCCGGATCGACGGCATCGTACTGGCGGCGTGGATGGGCGGCCTCATAACGTGCCTGCTCGAGTGCGAGCTCCACGTGGCGACGCTTCTCCCCGGCCTGCACGTTGGACGTCTCGATGGCCTTGATCGCCGCTTCGATACCGAGCGGTTGAAGGCGTTGAAGAACCTCCGCGCTGACCGCCTGATCGACCCGCAACGATCCGAAGCCAATGCACGGGTCGGTTCCGTGGTTGACCTGGGCTCCGCGGCAATGATAGCGCCCCGCATTACCGTTGCTGCCGGAATAGGCGACATGCAGCTTGCGGCCGCAATGGCCGCAGCGCAAGAGACCGCCGAGCAACAGCTCGCCCCGGCGTAGAGCACCACGCGGCACCAGGCCTTTGCTTGTGGCATTGTCCGTGATCAGGCGCTGATTCCTCTCAAAATCGTGCCAGCTCAGGTAACTCTCATGATGGTCAATGAGCAAGACCTCCCAGTCGGCGCGGTCACGCCTGATCCCGCGCAAGATCCGTTTGCGGCCGGCCTCGATGGTGACTGCTGCCGGTTCGCCCGAACGCATATCCAATGTCATTATGTCCACAGTCTCCATCGTGGACACACAATCTTTCATGCGTTCGTCAATGAACAGGTGCGGGGAATTTTGCGCTTACGGAACAACGTCATGACGGCGCGCGACGTCAACAACACGAACACCAGGCTCAAGGCTTTCCGCCACGATCCGCGCCTTCACATCAGCCGGCCAGCGACGGTTTCCGCGGCGTGGCTCGACAACTTCATAGCGACCAACAAATCCATCGTCTGCCATGCAAATCTCCAGATAGTCCTGGAAACCTTCTCGCACACGCGGCAAGCCTCAAAATACACCCAATCAAATGGGGCGGAGACGGCGCTTACGATTCACGGCCGGCAGTTGGTGAAAGGACAACCATGCGGAGGACCAGATCGACATTCTGCGCGCTCGCGCTCAACGTAATAGACGATCGAGGAAACAGGCATCATGAAGTCATTGGTGATGCCAAGATGACGACCGCGCTCCTTGACCGTCTGACCCATCGCTGCGAGATCGGCAACGGGTCTTGGCGCTTCAAGAACCGCTCTCAAAGCTGAAGTCGAAGAACCCCATCACCCGCACTTGGCCTAAGCTCGATGCCTTGCTATCGTCAGACGGGGTCTATGCACCGCTTACAATTCACTTGAGCCCGCGAGCATGCCACTCGTCGTGGGACTCATCCCCGAATTGGGCTCAAGATGGCTGCAGCGTCAACAATATTGGCGATGTGAGTCAGCGACTGGCCGATGTCCCGTTTTATCTCCTCTGCAACCACTGCAGAATCCTGGGTCTCCACTCCGACGGCGATCCTCTGCCTCCAGTCTCCTCGGGCCGTTGATATCGAGGAGACATAGTGAGGGAACAAGAGGTTCAGGTACGGTCCAGACTTGAGCCATAGGGAATTGATGATCTTGAGCAGGTTCGACATTCGGCACTCGCCATAGAGTTCGAACTGAAATCTGTACACAAGGACCAAGTAGGCCCGCCGATCACGTTCGGCACTCGCCTTCTTCAGCTGATCGGATATCGCGCGCAGTTTGCCGGCGAACTCGGGTGTGCCTCTTTGCGCCGCCCGCTCCGCGGCGAAGCATTCGACGTGCAACCGGATGTCGCGCAATTCGCAGATTTGCTCACGGGTCAGCAGCGGAATCAGCGCGGATCGGTTTGCCTCACTCAGCAGCACTCCCTCAGATATAAGTCGATAAAGCGCCTCGCGAACTGGCGTCGGGCTCATCTCAAAGTCCTTGGCCAAATTCCTGATCGTGAGCTTTTCGCCCGGGGCGAATTGGCCGCTCCGGATCAATTCGCCAAGCTGCTCATAGACCCGGTCTCGCAACATTCTGAGGTCGGCAGGATCAACCAATTGTCCATGTCCTCTCTTCTAGGTTTTGTTGTAACGGGTGAATAGAGGCGCAGAGAGGCCTGATGCGAGGTCAATCAGGCGGCGAGGATTTCGAACTGCTCGGCCAGGGACGGATTCGGATTGAAGGCATAGCTCGCCTGTCGCTTGCGCATCATGTGAATCATTTCGATGACGGAAAGGATGGTGGTGGCGGTGGCCGTCGATTTGAAGCCGAGCATCAGCCGGACTCGGCGCTTGATGCGCCGATGGTCCTGCTCGATCCGATGGTTCAAATACTGGCGCCAGCGGATGAGGATCGGCTTCAACCGGCGCCGGGCGCGATCCTGCGAGCGATTTGTGGTGTCACAGGAAGCGATAGCCTCGTGGTTGGTCTGGCTCCCGTCGATGACGACGCGATCCGGTCGGCCATGACGCTCCAGCGCCTTTCTGAAGAAGCGCTTGGTCGCCGGCAAGTCGCGCTGCTCGCTGAACCAAAACTCGACTGTGTCACCGACATTGTAGATCGCGCGATAGAAATACATCCACTGGCCGCGCACCTTGATGTAGGTTTCATCGACATGCCATTTGCCGGTCAGGGTACGCTTGCGCTGGTTGAAGCGCTCGAGCAACAAGGGCGAAAAACGAACGGTCCAGCGGTGGATCGTCGTGTGATCGACCTTGATGCCGCGCTCAGCCATCATCTCCTCAAGATCATGCAGGCTCAATTTATAGGCGGACTGGTCGAACTGACGGCCCTTAAACATTGCAACCTCCGAAAATGATCGAGGGCTCCTTGCCACAGCGCTGGTAATCAAAAGGTTGCAACAGATCCGTTTGACCAGATGGCTGCGCCACCGCTCTTCCCAATCCAATCTCCGAGACGGGGCAAGGCCTTTCGCGGTTACTCTACAGATGAACTGGAACCTTCCATGTCAGAGCTTCCAAAGCTCACAGCCACAGGATGGACCTGTTGACGACTCAACAGCTCAGATAGGCGGTTATCTCGGTCTGAACCAAGTCGGCTAATTGGGAGACTTTCGCATAGCTAATCATGCTAAAATGATCACCCTCAACGAAATGAACTTTCACCTCATGTCCCACTTTACTCCAGCCCCACGCGGGATCAATGGACGATTCGTCGGCCCCCGGCAACAGACTGCCGAGTGCGCCGCCCGTACGTGCCCTAACGAGCGTTAGAGGGATAACGGTCCTACTCGCCTCTAACTTGGAAGCCACGATCGAATTAGTCCAGTAAACAGAAGCCGCTTGCCTTAAGTTGTCGTGTAGCTTTTGAAAGTGGCATGCCTTGTCCAACATGTTAAAGGCTTTAGCAGGGTTCTCGGCGAGTATTGCGTAAAAAGTCTCTTGGTCTAACAAGCCATCCGGCGAGACTTCTGCCGGTGGAAGCGGGCATGGATCGGCGGGTATGTCGAGAATAATGACTCGAATAACTTCCACGCCTGCTTTCTGGAGTGCCAAGGCAACTTCGTTGGCTATCTTGCCACCAAACGAATAACCAAGAATCACAAGCCGCTTCCCTTCCGCCAATTTCTGGGCACGAGCTGTCATGGGAATAATGATATCATCGGGCTCAGGTGAGGTTCGCCAAGGATCAATGTTATCTGGATACTCGAGGATTGCATAAGAATTTCCGGGAAGGTTCGCCACAAGGCTCGCAAAATCCATCGCCTCCCCTATAATGCCCGGTACAAGTAGAAGTTGAATATCTTCTAGAGCACGGGCAGCGGGTCGAGAACGGCAAAGCGAAATAGATCGGAAGATGTCACGTGCAAGGCGCCGCAGCGTACCGCTGTTCATGACTGCTGTGGAGGAAACGATTGCGCCGAAACGTTTTCGTAGCTCACTACGCATCTCGATAAGAAGCAACGAATCGAACCCTAATTCACGCCATTCAAGATCCGGCTCGATCGCGGTATTATGCGCAGCTCCTAAAAGTTTTGCGGCCAGCTCATTCACAATTTGCAGAACTTCACTTTCATCTACCGGTTGGCGTAGTGCCGAGAAGTCCAATCCCTGCGAGGCATGGCTCGTCCGGACGGCCCCGGCAGTCGCGAAAGCTCCCTGCAATGCTGCCGCTCGGGATGAGCTGTTAGGTGCGGCGGCTTTCTCGATGGAGTAAGGATTAGGATGAGTCTCATTGAGGTTCGGCAAACCCTCGCAAAAGCGCTTTCTCTTAAATGGGTAGGTTGGCAGGGGGACGCGTCGCCAATCGGCGACGGAGGCAAGGTGAACAAAATTGAGATCAACGCCGAGTTTGAACAATTTAGCTAAAGCCCCTAAAAACGTTCCCAGTTCGTTGGAACTGCGGGAAGTCGGAATCCAGCATCGCTCATGGCCCAGTTCATTGTCCATTCCAAAGCGGACCAACACCGGTTTTGGACCTACCTCGACGAAGATCTTGGACTTGTCCTCGAGCATGTAGTGGATCGAAGCATCAAATTTAACCGGTCTGACGAGATGCGCGCGGAAATAATCAACCCAGTCACAGTTGCTTCGAAGAGGCTGACCTGTAACGGATGAGATGATGGGAATGGTTGGCTCCGAGAATTCCAGCTTGCTCACCATGGATCCGCACTGATCGACAAGGTCGATCATCTGCTCCGTGTGAAATGCATGCGAGACGGACAGCGGCGTAATTGTGCAACCCGCAACTTCTCCAGGTTCGATGAACTGTGCCAAGCGCTCAGAAGGTCCGGCTATTGTCACTGCGGTTGGGGAATTGAATGCCGCAACAGCGATACCATCGTCTAGGCTTGAGACCAGCCTTGCAACTTCTTCCGGTTCTCCCCTGGCCTCCGCCATCGCCCCCAGTCCGGATGGAAGACTTCCGCACATTCGTCCCCTCTCCGAAACGAGGAAGCAGGCATCTTCCACGGTCATTACACCCGCGGCGACCAACGCCGCTATCTCACCAACGCTATGACCAGAAACTTCATCGAAGAGCACTCCGAAGGAGCGAAGAAGGCATGTCATGGCGTACTCGAACGCAAAAATAGTGGGTTGGGTGAACGCTGTGTGGTTCAGTTTGGTTCTCTGCCTAGGATCTTGAATAGCCTCCCTAAGATCTAGTCCATGGCTATTCTTCATTCGACGGAAGCAATCCTCGATCGCCGCCCTGAAGACCGGGAATACAGCTGAAAGCTCTTGCCCCATTCCCGTCCTCTGGGACCCTTGGCCACTGAAGAGCCCAACAATCTTCCTGGCGGTCAGACTGTCATAAGGGAGCGCGGCCCCGTCTATGATCTCATCAAGAAGCTGAGACAGCTCTGCCTTGCTGGATACCGCCCAAGCCACTCGAAACCTTTCCGGTCGACGGCCCATGCAGGAAGTCATGCAGATATCTCGCAAGCTAACGCTTTCGCAAGCGGCAAGAAAATCCTTGAGCCCTTGGCAAAGGCTTATTAATTGTTCAGCGCTGCCCGCCGAAAGTACAAAGAGTTCATGCCGTGCGGAACTGGCAGATCTCTCTGCACAATAAGGCTGCGAGTCCGCCTCTTCTATGATCATATGACAGTTGGTCCCACCTATACCAAGCGAAGTGATTGCCGCTCGCCTGCGCCGCTCAGGCCTTCGATGCCAATCCCGCGTTTGGCCACTGGCAATGTTAAGGCGAGTTCCATCGAGCGGCATGCGCTCGTTTGCCTTTCGGAACGTTGGGATAGACGGTATCTTGTCTCTTTGAATACACAATGCTGCCTTTAGCAGACTAGCTGCACCTGCTGCTTCATCCAAGTGACCGATGTTCGCCTTGAGAGAGCCGACTAAGCAATTTTCAACCGCTGCAGCTTTCCCGTAAGTCGCGACCAGTGCGGACAACTCAATCGGATCCCCAACAGAAGTACCCGTTCCATGTGCCTCGACGTAATCTATCTCCGAAGCAGCTACGTTTGCATCTGCCAGTGCCGCGTTTATGACCTCGACCTGCCCCTCTATACTAGGTCCAGTATAGCTCACTTTACGAGCACCGTCATTGTTCACTGCTGAACCGATGATGGAAGCGATAATACGATCGCCGTCGCGCATCGCAAGTTCGTGGTCTTTGAGGACAAAAACAACACACCCGCTGCCAAATACGGTTCCGTCGGCGTCAGCATCGAAAGGTCTGCAGCAACCACTTGGTGACAAAATGAGACCCTGATGGGCAAAGTAGCCTACATGCTGTGGGCTGGGGATGGAAACAGCCCCTGCAACCGCCATATCTGCCTCTCCGCAGCGAATCGTCCTGGTTGCGTAGTGAATTGCGACCAACCCTCCCGAGCAAGCGGAACCGACCGCCAAACTAGGGCCGGTCAGATTCAATTTGTTGGACACCCTCATCGAAATGTGCTCGGGGGCGTTCCCTTGCTCTATCAATATCTCGCCGATGTCTCTTATAAGCCGGTGGCTTAAGAAGGGGCCTTTAGGGTCATACTGAACCGATGGAAGAATGTTGTTGAGTAAATAAGTATTAGCTCCGCTGGCCGAAAAGACTCCGGTACGGTAAGGCACTGCATCAGGGGCATAACCGGCGTTTTCCAACGCGTGCCAAGAGCATTCCAAAAATACCCTATGCTGCGGATCCATAAGTAGAGCTTCGCGTTCACTTATGTTGAAAAACTCTGAATCGAAATAGTCGTGTTCCTCAAGGAAGCCGCCGACGTTAATGAAGTTCTCACAAACCGAGTATGCTGACGGGTCGCATTGAGAATTTGACAGGAATGTTTTATTGGTGATCAAACCTTCCCAGAGGGCATCCACAGAATTCGCACCCGGAAATCGGCCAGCCATGCCAATAATGGCGACTGCCGTTCGAACAGTGGGTGTAGCAACAGTCGGTTTCGGGATGCTTCCAGATACCGCTATAGACGGACACGCATTAGATATATCATCGGCCGTGGTCGTATCCGTGATGTTATTTATAGATATTACTATTCCCAGTTCTTGCCTCAGGCGAGTCACCAGTTGCATTGCACTTAGAGAATCACCACCCGCAGCTTTGAAGCTAAGTCGATGTCCTCCAGGAAGGATATCATTCCACACGTCGAGTACCCGCTGCTTGAGGTCTCTGGGTTTTGCCAGGCTCGGAACCTTTGAAGTGAGCTCCGGCACCTGGATCGCTTCCGATGCAATCGCTTGAAGACGCGTGCGATCAACTTTCCCCGTTGATGTTTCAGGAAACTTCGAAAGGACAATAGTCCGGTAAGGGGCCGCCGCAGCGTCAATCTCAACTGTGACGAGCTTTCGGATATCGTCTTCAAACGAGTCACATGCCGTGCTATCTGTCGTAACGGCGAAAGCTACGAGCACTGTTCGACCGGCGACTTCAATTGGAACAGCGGCTGCCTGCCTGACGTGCTTGTATCGCTCGATAGCAGTTTCTACGGCTAATAGATCAACACGTTTGCCGCGGATTTTTACCTGGCGGTCTATTCGACCCTTAATTGCAAGGGAGTGGTCAGATCGGATGATGGCTATATCGTCACTGAGGTACTCATCCGCAGCCCCATTTGACGTTTTAGGCAAAGTCACCAGTTCATTTGAGCCGGCCTGGACATATCCCATCGCAACTTGGCATCCCTTGACGACGATGGGCCCTTCCGAGCCTGGAGCAGACGACACCCCTACTGATGTAAGGACGCCGACCTCCATTCCCGCAATTGGCGTTCCAATTGAGGGTAGATCCGGCCATTGTTCAGGATCGCCGCTGAGTTTCAGAGAAGTCACATCTTGAACCTCTGTCGATCCATAATTATTGTAGAGAGCTGCGCCAGTCCGTAGAAAAAGTGTCCTGATGTGGCGGGTGATCTTCAGCGGTTCTCCTGCTGTAGTTACATCCGTAAGCCAAAGTGTTTCTGGGTGCGCGATAGCGGCGATCGCCACTTGATTGAGCACGCTATACGGAAGATAAGCTTTTTGGATCCTGGCCGCCGACAAAAGCTTAAGAAGGCGACCTGGATCTTGTCGCTGCTCTTGCGTAGCCATTATTGCGGTTCCTCCCGAACTGATGGCAGAGAACAGCTCGTGAAAGGCAACGTCGAAGTTGAAGGACGCATATTGTAAATGCCTTTTGCCCGGTTCACATCCTCGATGGAGCATATCCCAGTGGACAAGGTTTGCGAGGCCTCGGTTGCCCATGATCACTCCCTTTGGTGCTCCCGTAGACCCGGAAGTGAAAAGGAGATAGCCACCGGCCTCGGGAACCGCCTGATTTTCGGTGAGAGGAACATCCGTACCTGGACGTTGCACTTCAATCGTTCGAATGGAAAATGACGAGAGCAACTGCGAAACCCGTGGGTCGAGGGGTGTTCGCTCCGAAGTAACAATAAATTTTGCGTTTGCGAGGCTTAAAGTGTCAGCGAGCCTACGGTCAGTCGCAGACGGATCGAGTGGACACACGGTTGCGCCGCAAAACATTATAGCAAGAATTGCCACCACCGCGTCCACATGTCGGGAGGAGTCCATTAAGATCGTGTCTCCCGCTTTGACGCCATACGCTCTGAGTAAATCAGATGCCCATGATGCATGACGAAATAACTCACGGTAAGTCATCTGCTCATCGGCGCATCGCACAGCTAATGTGCTCTGAAATCTTCGGGCACAATCCTCGAACATCGCCGAAACGGTGCTACCGCATGCGACGTGATGCTCTTCGGGTGAATGCCGCATCATGGTAATGTCTCCATTTCCTTTAACTGTCAGTAGGCGGACGAATGTTCTC
Source organism: Rhizobium mayense (assembly GCF_030272705.1). GTDB lineage: Bacteria > Pseudomonadota > Alphaproteobacteria > Rhizobiales > Rhizobiaceae > Rhizobium > Rhizobium mayense. The sequence goes on from NZ_JARFYM010000062.1 coordinate 17,701, forward strand.
TCGAGGAGACGTCGTGGACCTCATTGCCCCTGAGCGCGGGCAAGAATATGCATACAAGGCGAAGGTCTTCTTCATCCGCAATCAGGTAGTGGGGGTCGTTTCGATCCAAAGTATACATAGTGCCGGGGACGATGGCATGCTCCTCGTCAGTGGATGCGTTGCGGACGCGCCCTTTGCCGGATATACAATAGCAAGTCTCGATATGATTGCGGTATTCCAGTAGAGACGTGCTCCCGGAGCTCACTATGGTATCCGTTAGAGAGTAGGGAACTCGGTCGGCTTCGATTAAAAAGCGGCGACTCCTACCGTTGCCCCAGGCGACATCACGGTCGGTTCCTATGAGATCTTCAAGCTTACGAACGATCATACCGTTCTCCTGCAAAGGCTTTGGCTTGCTGATTTAAAGCACGAACGTTCGCTCAGTATAAGCCACCAACGTTGGTAGCTATATGACTGCATCCCGGCAGCTACGGTATCCGCGGCAAAAACCTACTACCAATGAGAAAGGAACCCAGATGCTGACAAACCCAACTCTCGATCAGATGAATGCGCTTGGCCTTGCCGGAATGGCGATGCCGGAATGGCGATGACCTGCCTATCGCGAGCTTAGCGAACAGGTTCATGGAAATGATCTTAGCTTCGACGAACGGCTTGGTCTGATGCTCGATCGCGAGATTGCCATGAGAACAGACAAACGGCTGGCCAATCGATTGGCAGCAGCAAAGCTGCGTTTTGCCAATGCCTCTATCGAAGACATCGATTTTGGATCTCACCGTGGCCTGGATCGCCGGAACGTTCTCGCCTTGGCACAAGGCGCCTGGCTGAAGGCAAATGAGAATTTGATTCTGACCGGCCAAACGAGCACCGGAAAGACTTGGATCGCCTGCGCCTTCGCACGACAGACAGCTCGCCTCGACTATTCCGTGCTCTACGTTCGCATGCCACGACTGTTTGAGGATCTTGCACTTGCTCGGCTCGATGGCCGCTTTCCGCGCCTCATAGACAAACTGGCACGCGTTCAGTTGCTTGTACTCGATGACTGGGGAACTCATACCTTGAGCGACAGGCAGCGCCTCGACCTCCTGGAAATCTTCGAGGAGCGATATCGGCGGAAATCGACCCTGATCACGGCTCAGCTTCCCGTGGCGGCCTGGCACGAAATGATCGGAGAGGCCACTTTAGCCGATGCAAGAGGCATGGGCACCGATCTTATTGGCAACACCAAAGCCCATCATTACCCCGATCATGGCCGTCAACCCGCAGCTTGCAAAGATGCTGTTTCGCCTGTCACTACAAGAGAGGCGAAAAGTCCGAGCAACGGCTCATCTCCATATTCGAGCAGCAGTCACCCAGCTTTACGCTGTGACCCGCGCCGCTCGCCGATAGCAATCGATACAAACTTCCGCCGTCCACAAGGTGGCGCGTTCGTCGCGCTCACAATGAACCACCATGTGCCAGTCGAACGAGCAGATAGTGAACGCCTTCGTGCTCATGGCTGCCGGTTACCAAGACGTTTGGTCAACCAGTGGATGGAAGGGATAGGTGACCTTTGCTTCGAACGTCAGAAACCCGGCATCATGAACCCGGCTCGGACGGCGGAGCCGAGCAATGGGCTACCATCGCGACGCTGCTGCAGACGGCGAAGATGAACAATATCGATCCGCTTGCCTGGCTCAGCCAGACCCTTGAGCGCATCGCCAATTGCTGGCCGAGCAGCGAAATCGACGCGGTCATGCCGTGGAACCACGTCGGCTGAACGGTCTCAGCCTGCCGCTTACGAAAGACAGGCCTGGGCACTAACATTCCGGCAAAAGGGAACCGCAAGGCCAGCTTCCCCTTCAGCGCATGGGTCTATCACCAACGCAATCGAACGGTTCTTAACTTCTTAACAAACTCAAACTGTTCCGGGGCATCGCGACCAGATATGACAAGGACCCGCGCAACTTTCTCGCGGCCATCAAGCTGGCCGCGCCACGCATCTGGATCAGGTCGTTATGAGTCTATGCCCTGAAGGTAGGTAGTAAAACTAGGTAGCCGAGCGAGTAAAGGTCTCGTTGGGGCTGCGATCAGGTGATGGGCGCGTTCGAAGATCCAATGCGTATAGCGAGATACAATATGCGGTTAAACGACAGTAATCCCGTATCCTTGCCCGCTTTCAATTTCCAGTTGCCCACTCTCGTGAGGATGGATAGAGTCGTAGTCACACTTCAAGAGTGGTCGCCAAAGGGACCACTTCATAGCAGTCATTTGGGTCCGGCTGATAAGGTACGACTGGCAAAACTGAAAAACTCTCTTGCCCAAGCGGAATTTGTAGCAGGGAGAGCTGCGCTCTATCATGCAGCATTGGCGCTCGGAATAGATATTTCCACATGCAACGTGGAATCCGACCCAAGATCCGGAAAGCCATCCCTTGATGCGAGCCAAGAGTGTTGCAACTTCAGCATTGCACACACAGCGGGGCTGGCGTGCTGCGTCGCCTCATCAGAATACGAGGTCGGTTGTGACTGCGAAAGATGGAATCGATCCCTCAGCATCGATTCATTATCCTTTCTTCTCAGAACGAATTTCAGGGACCACAGGGAATGCCTAGTGGAGTGGACAAAGCTAGAGGCATTGTTAAAACTTCGTGGCCTGAGGCTAACTGATGCAGTTGGTAGTGACGGCCGACTCACTTCCTCAATGTCGGATTTGCTTTGCGAGCATAGAGACTTCACCGTCTCTTTTGACCTTAATGAAACGTTTGTTGTTAGCTACTGTGTGGACTCTCCACTTCGTCGGACATGTCATCTATTGAGATAAAGCTTTGACGAACTCCCTGGCGAAGCCATCTTCAGCGCGCGCATGCATGATACGGCCGGCAGGCTCTGGGCTGGAAGCCAAAGTGCTTGGCCAGTGCCAGCTGCGAGCGATTGTAGATGATGTGGCCTCGTCTTGTAAGCGGTTTGCTGACAGCGTCTGACCTGAAGTTCCAGCGCATGAGCAGCAACTCGATATCTTGAGCGGCCATCGATTTGCGATGCGCGTTAGTGTCTGGGCTAGAGCGTGTCGCAGCTTACGTGATTCAGGATTCCGTTGAAGCTTGCTTTGTGATTCACTTGTGCATGGAAGGAGATCGACCATGGGCAAGCCGCATC
>NZ_JARFYM010000063.1 GCF_030272705.1 Rhizobium mayense
TAAAATGCTAGTTAAGGGCGATGCGGCAGCCGCATTCAACAAGCATCGCCGGCGGAAACGCCCAAGCAGCTTAGCCAAGCCATTTCACGGCCTATCGCGAAATGGCCGACTACACGAAACAAGCAGCAAATTAAATTTAGATGCTTGCTGTCGTGAACCATCGCCTTGATAGGAAGCGAACCGTAGGCCATAAATAAAAGCGTAGGATAGCGATGTAGGGAATGTGGCCCGTTATCTCGGCTGCATTCTTCAGAACGGCCGCGCATCGACCAATGCCAACTTTTCCGAAACCCCGAATCTTCTTCCGATCGCGGCGACCTGACAATTTAATGTTGAGCCAGATGAAATTGCTTCCCTTACGTGCTATTGATGGCGGTAAACATAGGCAATCAACGTATGAATCAACCGGACTTGCCATATAGGCGTCGACACGTCTGCACACGAGCTTCAGATGGAGCGTTCTGCCAGACTTGAGCGCAACGGTATCGCCCGAAGACTTTTCTTAAGGAGGCGGAGATGATCGATGGGTTGAGAAGGCGTAACTTCCTGACCGTTGCCTCGGCCGGGAGCATGCTCGCAACGTTGAACCCGCTGGGCCTTGCTGGCGCGAACGCCGCCAGCGGCCGTTCGGAGAAGCCGCTGAAGGCAGCCTTCTCCAATGGCGGACTGCAATCGAGCTGGTGCGCTCAGGGCAAGGCGGCCGCCGAACATTGGGGCAAGCTGTTCAACGTCGAGGTCACCTGGTTCGACGGCGGACTCGATGCCGACAAGCAGCGTGTGGCTATCGACAAGATGGCGTCGCAACAATGGGATTTCGTGGCCATTCAGGCTCAGGCAACGGGCAGCCTAACTGAGCCGGTGCAGAAAATGATCGATGCCGGCATCCCCGTCATTACCATGGACACGCTGATCGCGCTGGACGACGAGATCCACGTCTTTAGTCACCTGGGCGCCGACAACCGAGCCATGGGAGCGGCGATAACGCAGGCTCTGATCACCAAGCTCGGCGGCAAGGGCAAGATCATCATGACACCGGGTCCGATCGAACATACCGGCGCCCAGGATCGCACGAAAGGTTTCACATCTGTGATCCAGGCTTATCCCGGCATCGAGGTGCTGGAGACGCAACCGGGCGATTGGGACGTCGTGAAGGTGGCACGGCTATGGGAAGACTACCTTGCGGAATATCCCGAGATCGACGCGGCCTTCTTTCACAGCGACGACATGGCGCTTGCCGCCTATAACGTCATGAAGGCGCATGGCCGAACCAGCATCCTGATCGGCGGCATCGACGCCATGCCCCCAGCCATCGACGCCGTCTTCGACGGGCGCATGTTTGCCACGGTGCGCAATCCGTCATGCTTGATCCATGGCGGGGCGATCATTGCCGGCGTCGCGGCTGCAACCGCAAACGAAACCGGAGGTAGCCGCGTTCCTGCAAACATCGTCACCGACGGCCCGATCGTCACCCTGGAGAAGGCCGACGGAATGCGGTGGCTGCAGGATCAATTTCTGATGTGAGCCGGCTCACGGGAAGGGGCCAATTGCGACTGGAGGAGCGTGTTTCCGGACCGGCAACCTGCGCGGATTGCAAAGAGCGAACGGCCGGCAGCCTCCAGGCATACAATTCTCGGCTTGATTGTTGATTTTGCGTTCTACTCGCGCGATACTGCGCGCGCAGGAGCCAGGCATTGGGATTGGCTCTCGCAGCAGCAGGTCAGCGTCCCGAATTAACGCCGTAGACAGTCACAGGTGTGACGGGAGACGAACGTGGACAACCTCGCTCTCGAAGGTCAGGACAACAAAGTTGACAGGAAGATTGCCGCGCAGATTGCGCGCGATCGCCGTCCGACGACTCAAATCGGCAGCGATGTCGACTATGAGCGGATGATCCGCGCGGGACGAAACCTTCTCATAGCGATCGTTGCGCTGGTGTCCGTCTTGATCGTCCTGTCGATATTCGTAAAGGTCGAAGAAGTGGCCCGGGCACGTGGTGAATTCGTGCCGGTCCGACGTCTGCAGGTCATACAGACCGCCGAAGGCGGTCTTCTCGAGGACATCCTCGTACGCAATGATGACCGGGTCACGAAGGGCCAGGTCATCGCGAGGTTCCGTGCCACGGACCTGCTCAGGGATATTCAGCTGAGCGAGGTGCGCATCGCCCGCCTGCAGATCGAGATCGAGCGCCTCGGCGCGCTTGCCGAAGGTCGCCAGCCGAATCTCGATCAATTTCGGGACAAATATCCGGAACTGGTCAATGAGGCGCTGGCGCTTCACAAGCAGACGACCGAACGTCTTCAAGCCGATCTCAATCAGAGGGATCACGCGATCGACGAGGTCAGGGTGTCGCTTGATGCGGCCGAACGGCAGATCCCCTCTGCGCAGAGCAGCCTGCGAGCGACGCAAGAACTCCTGGACCGCACGCGCGCCGGCGCTCAAAACGAAGTGATCACCCGCAGTCGAGTGGCGCAAGTCGAGGAGCAGACGGCACAGTCTGAGCGAACTTACATTCAGCTGGTCACATCGCTCGATGAACTCAAAGCGCGCATCCGTAGCCTACAGGCAGAGAGAACGTCGCTGATCGCCAAAACGACTGGCGACGCACGCAATGAGCGCGGCGATCGTCTCGAGCAGTTGAACGAAGCCAATGTGACGCTTGGAGCTTTGCGCAATCGTGCCGAAGGCATTGAGGTGAGAGCACCGGTCAATGGCATCGTGCACAAGGTATCGGAAACGCCGATCGGAACGGTCATTCCGGCAGGCGGCACGGTTTGCGAAGTCGTGCCGACCGACGGCGGTGTGCTGATGCAGGTGCGTGTTGCCCCGCGCGACATCGGCTTTGTGCATATCGGCCAGAAGGCCCTGGTGAAGGCGGACGCCTTCGAGTACGGCCGCTTCGGGGCGATCCAGGGCGACGTCGTGCGTATCGCACCGTCGAGTACGACGGCGCAGTCTGGACAGGAGCCATTTTTCCCGGTCGAGGTCGTACTCCAACAGGCCTATGTCGGCGCCGACAAGAGCCACGTGGTCACGCCGGGAATGACCGGCGAGGCGAGCATCCTCACCGGCGAAAAGACCATCTTCCAATACCTGCTCAAACCCATCTACGTGACGCTACAATCAGCGATGAGCGAACGTTAGAGCGGCTCAGCGTTTCCCGGATTCGCTTTTCCACTCTAACCCTTTGTTTTTACGCAATTCCGGACGGAAAGCCGCTTCGCACTTTCCTGGAATTGCTCTAGGGGGGTCTACCCATGGCGAAGGAAACGCGGCAATCCAAGAAGACCGGCAGCGGCCCCGAGAGCAAAGACCGCGCTGATGGCAGGCTTAGGAAAGCTATCGACAAGCCGATCGGCCAACCCGACGACGCGCGGGAGGAAGCGCCTGTCGGCTGGGATTTCGGCCCAGACGGCCTGCCGCCCGGCGTTGTGCCCGGTCTCGACGACAATCTTCCGTCCGATACCGTCGTCGTGGGGACCAGCGATCAGCGCATCGACAGCGAAAAGGCGGCGGAGGACGCCGCACCCGGACCGGCGTCCTCCGGCAGAGCCCCCGAAGGCGGTGCGGCGGGAAGTGCCGATGACCCGGCAGACCTTCAGACATCATCCATCCCAGGCACTCCAGGCGGGCGTACCGTCGGCTCCGTGGTCGGGCCGGATACGCCAGACATAGGCCGGCCCGATGACGGAGACGGCTCCATCGGCGCTCCAGGTCCGGGCGTCATCACGCCACAGTCCCCGGGGGGCGGAGCCTACATACCCGGTGAAGTCGGCGGAGGGCCGGACTTTCCCGGCGGAGGCGGCGGTTCCGGCGAAGGAACCACCCCCACGCCACCGGAAATTTCGGGGACGGCGGCGGGGGACGTCCAGGAGGATACGGTTGTTGCCGCCTCGGGCCAACTCACCGCTTCCGGATCGGGCGGATTGACATGGTCTCTCGTCGGTAACGGCGTCGCCCCCTACGGCAGCTTTACCCTCGGTCCGAACGGACAATGGTCCTATGCGCTTGACAACGACAAGGCGCAGGGTCTGAAGGCTGGCGATACCGCCCAGGAATTTTTCACGGTCAAGGTGACCGATGCCAACGGCGCCTCCGTCACACAGGTTGTCGCCGTCACCATCACGGGCACCAATGACGTCCCTGTCATTTCGGGCACCGCCACCGGCTTGGTCGAGGAAGATCAAATCCCGAGCGTTTCGGGTGTGCTCACCGCCTCGGACGCCGATATCGGCGACAACGCGGCCTGGTCGCTGACCGGTACGGGCGAAGGCGGGCACGGCACGCTGACGCTTGGGGACGACGGCCATTGGTCATACGAGCTCGACAACAGCTCAGTGCAAGGGCTAAAGGCTGGAGAGACGGCGCAGGACTTCTTCACCGTGACCGTAACCGACACCGCGGGCGCCTCCGTCACGCAGGTCATCACGGTCACGGTTGCGGGCACCAACGATGCACCGGTGATCTCAAGCGCGGAGACAGGCGCGGTCGACGAGGACGGGATGCTCACGGCTTCAGGCCAGCTGAGCAGCACGGACGCCGACATCGGCGATGCCGCAACATGGTCGATCGTCGGCAACGGCGACGGCAGCTATGGCACGCTGACGCTTGGGGAAGACGGACAATGGTCCTATGCACTCGACAACGACGCGGCACAGGGACTGAAGGCAGGAGAGACGGCGCAGGAAATCTTCACCGTTAAGGTGATCGATGCCTCCGGCGCGTCCGACACTCAGACCGTCACCGTCACGGTGTCCGGCGCCAATGACGTCCCAGTGATCTCCGGCACCGAGACCGGTTCGGTCGAGGAGGACGGGACGCTCACAGCTTCCGGCACACTGGCGTCGACCGATGCGGACATCGGCGACACGGCGAGCTGGTCGATCGTCGGCTCCAGCGAAGGACAGTATGGCAGCCTCGTACTCGGCGATGACGGCGCCTGGACATACACGCTCGACAACGCCGCCACCCAGGAGCTGAAAGCGGGCGACACGGCCCAGGAGATATTCACCATCCAGGTGACCGATTCTGCCGGAGCGTCGATGACACAGACGGTCATTGTCACGGTGTCTGGAACGAACGACACGCCTGTCATTTCTGGCGCCGAAACCGGCTCCGTGCAGGAGGACACGGCCCTTGCCGCCTCCGGTACTCTCACCTCCGCCGACGCCGACATCGGCGATACGGCGAGCTGGTCGGTCGTCGGCTCCTCGAACGGCAGCCACGGTTCGCTGACGCTCGATGGTGACGGTTCCTGGTCCTATGCGCTCGACAATGATGCGGCGCAGGGGCTCAGGGCCGGCGAAACGGCGCAGGACATTTTCACCGTCGAGGTGACCGATGCTTCCGGCGCATTCGATACGCAGATCGTCACCGTGACGATCACCGGCACCAACGATGCACCCGTCATTTCCGGTACGGAGACCGGATCGGTCCAGGAAGACGGGACACTCAGCGCGTCCGGCGCGCTTACCGTCACCGATCCCGATATCGGCGATACCGCAGCCTGGTCGATCGTGGGTGCCGGCGACGGCCACTATGGCAGTCTAATACTCGGCGAGGATGGCGCCTGGACATACACGCTCGACAACGACACGGCGCAGGGTCTGAAGGCCGGAGAGACAGCCCAGGAGATATTCACCGTCAAAGTCACGGACGCCGAAGGCGCATCCGACACGCAGACGATCACTGTTACTGTCACCGGCACCAATGATGCACCGGTGATCTCCGGCACTGAGACCGGCGCAGTGCAGGAAGACGAAACACTGACGGCAGCGGGCCGGTTGACTGCTCTCGACCCGGATGTCGGAGACAGCGCCAGCTGGTCGGTGGTCGGCGATGCCACCGGCTCATATGGCGCGCTCGCGCTCAACGCCGATGGCTCCTGGTCCTATGTGTTGAACAATGATGCAGCACAGGGTCTCAAGGCTGGCGAAACCGCTCAGGAGACCTTCACCGTTCGCGCCACCGATACTGACGGCGCAAGCACCGACCAGACGATCACCATCACGGTCAGCGGCACGAACGATCTGCCCGTCATTTCCGGTGCGGGAATGGGCGCCGTCCAGGAGGACGTGACACTTGCCACCTCAGGAACGCTGACATCGACCGACGCGGATATTGGTGACACTGCCACATGGACCGTCGTAGGTTCCGGTGACGGACACTATGGCGGCCTCTCCCTCGGAGATGATGGCTCCTGGACTTACACCCTCAACAATGACGCGGCACAGGGGCTGAGAGCCGGCGACACGGCCCAGGAGATTTTCACCGTGAAGGTGACCGATGCTTCGGGCGCCTCGGACATACAGACCGTTACCGTGATAATAACGGGCACAAACGATGCACCGGTCATTTCCGGAACCGAGACCGGCGCCGTGCAAGAGGACGGGACGCTCAACGTCTCCGGCGCGCTTACCTCCACAGACGCCGATATCGGCGATACCGCGGGCTGGTCAGTCGTCGGCGACGGCGACGGCCATTATGGCAACCTGATACTCGGCGACGACGGACAATGGTCCTACGCACTCGACAATGATGCCGCCCAGGGTCTCAAGGCTGGCGAAACGGCTCAGGATATCTTCACTGTCAAAGTAACCGACGCATCTGGCACGTCCGACGTGCAGACGATCACTGTCACGGTCACTGGCACCAACGATGCACCGGTGATCTCCGGCACCGAGATCGGCTCCGTGCAGGAGGATGGAATCCTTGATGTGTCCGGCACGCTCACCAGCCGCGACGCCGATATCGGCGATACGGCTGCCTGGGCGGTCATCGGTACCGGCGACGGGCGATATGGCAGCCTGACGCTGGGCGACGACGGCGCTTGGACTTACACCCTGAACAACGATGCAGCGCAGGGTCTCAGGGCCGGAGAGACGGCTCAGGAGATCTTCACCGTCAAGGTAACCGACGCATCCGGCGCTTCCGACATGCAGACCGTCACCGTGACGGTGACCGGCACCAACGATGCGCCTACCATTTCCGGCACCGAGACCGGCGCCGTGCAAGAAGACCGGACACTCGGCGCATCCGGCACGCTCACGGCCACCGATTCCGACATCGGCGATACCGCGGCCTGGTCGATCGTGGGCGACAGCGAAGGCCACTACGGCAGCCTAACACTCGACGACGACGGCGCCTGGACCTACACACTCGACAATGACGCCGCACAGGGACTGAAGGCTGGCGAGAGTGCGCAGGAGATCTTCATCGTCAAGGTGACCGATGCCGCCGGCGCATCAGACTCGCAGACCGTCACCGTAACAATCATTGGCACCAACGATGCACCGGTCATTTCCGGCACCGAGACCGGCTCCGTCGAAGAGGATGGGACGCTCAGCGCGTCCGGCGCGCTCACCACCACCGATCCCGATATCGGTGACACGGTTGCCTGGTCGGTCGTGGGCTCCGGCGACGGGCACTATGGCAGCCTCACTCTTGGCGACGATGGCACCTGGACCTATGCGCTCGACAACACCGCCGCCCAGGGACTCAAGGCCGGCGAAACGGTCCAAGAGATCTTTACCGTCAAGGCGACGGACGCGGCCGGGGCGGATGTCACGCAGACGATTGCGGTAACGGTAACGGGCACAAACGACGCACCTGTGATTTCCGGCACCGCGACCGGCACAGTGCAGGAAGACGCGTCACTCACGGCTTCCGGCACACTCACGGTCGCCGATGCCGATGTCGGCGACACGGCGGCTTGGTCGCTCCTGGGCTCGAGCGACGGACACTATGGCAGCCTCACCCTTGGCGACGATGGCGCCTGGTCCTACGCGCTCGACAACGGCGCCGCTCAGGGCTTGAAGGCCGGCGAAACTGCCCAAGAGATATTCACTGTCCAGGCGAGCGATTCCGCCGGCGCGTCGACGACGCAGACGATTATCGTCACCGTGACCGGCACCAACGACGCACCCGTCATTTCCGGGGCAGAAACCGGTTCCGTGCAGGAGGATGGGACGCTCAGCGCATCCGGCGCGCTCACCTCCACCGACCCCGATATCGGCGATACGGCTGCCTGGTCTGTCGTGAGTTCCGACGACGGACACTATGGCAGCCTAACGCTCGGCGATGACGGTGCCTGGTCCTATACACTCGACAATGACGCCGCTCAGGGCCTGAAGGCCGGTGAGACGGCCCAGGATATCTTTACCGTCAAGGTGACCGACGCCTCCGGCGCCTCGGACATGCAGACCGTTACCGTGACGGTAACGGGCACCAACGACGCTCCTGTCATATCCGGCGCCGAGACCGACGCAGTGCAAGAGGACGGGACGCTCAGCGCGTCCGGCGCGCTCGCGGTCACCGATCCGGATATCGGCGATACCGCAGCCTGGTCCATCGTCGGTGCCGGCGAAGGCCATTACGGCCACCTAACGCTCGGCGACGATGGCGCCTGGACCTACACACTCGATAACACCGCGGCCCAAGGTCTCAAAGCCGGCGACAGCACGCAGGACATCTTCACAGTCAGGGTGACGGATTCCGCTGGCGCTACGTCGATGCAGACGGTCACCGTCTCGGTGGCTGGCACGAACGATGCCCCGGTCATTTCCGGCAGCACGACAGGCGGCGTCGCTGAAGATGGCGTCCAGACGGCCTCCGGCGTGCTGACCAGTGCCGATGCAGATATCGGCGACACAACGACCTGGTCTATCGCCGGCGCGGAGACCGGGACCTATGGTAGCCTGACGATCGGCGAGGACGGCCGCTGGTCCTACACGCTCAACAACGACGCTGCGCAGGGCCTGAAGGCCGGCGAAACCGCGCAAGACATCTTCACCGTCAAGGTGACCGACGCCTCCGGCGCCTCGGACCTGCAGACGATCACCCTTACCATCAGCGGCAGCAACGATGTGCCGGCGATCTCGGGTACAATGACGGGCTCCGTCCAGGAGGACGGTGCGTTGACGGCAGGCGGATCGCTGATCGCCTCGGATGCCGATATCGGGGATACGGCTAGCTGGTCCGTTGTTGGAAATGGTGCCGGAACCTACGGCAGTCTCGAGCTCGGAACAGACGGGCAATGGACCTACGCCCTTAACAATGACAGGGCGCAGGGCCTGAAAGCTGGCGATACGGCACAGGATATCTTCACCGTTAAGGTGACGGATGCGGCCGGAGCAGAGACCACGCAGACGATCACCGTGACGGTTGCCGGGACCAACGACGTACCTACGATCTCCGGCACCGAGACCGGCACGGTCGCTGAGGACGGTACGCTGACGGCCGCCGGACGGCTCAATGTCTCGGATGCCGATGTCGGCGACACAGCTACCTGGTCGGTGGTCGGCGATGGCGAAGGCGCCTATGGCGGTCTGACACTCAACCAGGACGGAAGCTGGTCCTATGCGCTCGACAATGACGCGGCACAGAGCTTGAAAGCCGGGGATACGGCGCAGGAGATCTTCACCGTCAAGGTGACCGACGCGGCCGGGGCGGATGTCATGCAGACGATCACGGTAACGGTGACCGGCACCAACGATGCGCCCGCCATTTCCGGCACCGAAACCGGCTCTGTGCAGGAAGATGCCTCACTCACGGCCTCCGGCTCGCTCACGGTCGCCGATGCCGATGTAGGCGATACTGCAGCCTGGTCGATTGTGGGCTCCGACGACGGGCGATATGGCAGCCTGGAGCTCGGCGACAACGGCGCTTGGACCTACGCCCTGAACAATGACGCCGCTCAGGGTCTGAAGGCCGGCGAGACGGCGCAGGACATCTTCACCGTCAAGGTGACCGACACATCCGGCGCATCCGACACGCAGACCGTCACGGTCACGGTGACCGGTACTAATGATGTACCGGTCATTTCGGGCACGGCAACCGGATCGGTTCAGGAAGACGGGACGTTGACAGCAGGCGGCAAGCTCGACGTGTTCGACGCCGATACCGGCGATACCGCGACCTGGTCGATCGTCGGAGGAGATACCGGCCACTATGGCAGCCTCACCATCGATGGGGACGGCCATTGGTCCTATGCGCTCGACAACGACAAAGCACAGGGGCTCAAGGCCGGCGAGACGACGCAGGAGACTTTCACCATCCGCGTCACCGATGCCGCGGGCGCGAACGCGGAGCAGACGGTCACCATCACCATCGGCGGCACCAATGACGCGCCGGTGATTTCCGGGACAGCCACGGGCCAGGTTCAGGAAGATGTGACGCTTACCGCCTCGGGCACGCTGACAGCCAGCGATGTCGACATCGGCGACGCCGCGAGCTGGTCGATCGACGGTTCGGCGGTATCGGATCACGGCGTCTTTGCCATCGACCCTAACAGCGGCCACTGGACCTTCACGCTCGACAACGCGATCGCACAGGGGTTGAAGGCGGGCGAGGTCGTCCACGAGACCTTCACCGTCCGCGCGACCGACAGCGCCGGTGCGTCCGGGACGCATCTCGTATCAGTCGACATCACCGGCACGAATGACGGACCGCAGGTCGGCCAGGCCCTGAACAATATGGGCAGCATGAAGGAAGACACATCGATTACCTTCTCTGCCGATGACCTGCTGCGCGGCGCCCAGGTGACGGATATCGATCAGGACCATCTGAGCATCACCACCGTCGGGCTCGGCGGTTCGAGCGCGCCGGGCACGCTGGTCAACAACGGCAACGGCACCTGGACCTTCACGCCCAACCACAACGTTTCAAACGCCAATGCCGACATCGTCTTTTCCGTCAGCGATGGCCATACGAACGTCAGCGCCCACGCGAGCGTGGCAATCCAGCCGGTCGCCGATCCCGCCGATGTGTCTCTTATCTCCAGCGCCGTGCAGGAGGTCATCAAGACCGGTGACGACGCCGATCTCGGCCGCATCGTCGCGCCGCAGCTTACGACGAAGCAACTTTCCCAGTTCACGCTCGAGTTCACCGTCGTCGGCAATTCCGTGCCCGAGAGCACGACGGGTGCCGGGCCTGTGATCGTCAACATCGGCTCTCCGCCGAGCGACAAGAACACGCTGACGCTTTGGGATCCGGCTAACATGAAGGTCGGCATGAGCAAGGCGGGCGGCGGCGACGTCAATATCGCGACCGGCATCAATCTGACCGACGGCGAGAGCCATCGCGTCACGGTGACCTTCGATGGCGCCACCAATACAGTGAAGGTCTATGACAACGGCGATCTCGCCCTGACGACGACGCTTCCGAAGCCGCTGCCGAGCACGCTTTACATGGTGGTCGCCGAAAAAGCGAACACGCCGCCAACGACCAGCAAGCCAGCGGGCAGCGACTATCGCACCAACGAACATTTCGAAGGCACGATCTTCAACGTTTCAATGTCCAATAAGGCGGAAAGCGCCGACCAGGTCGCCCAAGCGCCGCTCGCCGAGCAGATGAAGGACAGTCTGCTGATCGATCTGCGCGCTCAAAATGACCAGATCGTCGATACGACCGGGCACAATGCGATCAAAACCGCCGGCGGGATCGATACCGACGCGCTGAGAGTCGATACGGATCTGGGCTCGGCGCCCGTCGGCTCCGTCGTCCACCTCGACGTCAACACCACATTGGAAGATCCGAACGATCACCTATCCGGTCTCGTGATCTCCGGCTTCCTGGCCGGTACCGTGGTCTCGGACGGCGTCCATACCGTCACGGTCACCGGGACGACGCAGAAGATCGACATCACCAATTGGTCGCACGACAACCTGACGGCAGATCTGCCGGATGGCGTGCGCACCAGCATGGATCTCAAGGTCACCACGACCACCACAACGCAGCCTTATGCGACCGGCGAGGTCGACGCGCAAGGAAATCCCGTCATGGCGACGAACAGCGCTACGTTGGATGAGTATCATACGCTCCTCGTGGAAGGCGCCGGTCCCCCGCCTGCCCAACCCGCAGAAGCCGCGACCGCGATGGCCATGTTCGCAGCGCCGAGCAGCGAAGAGTTGGGCGTGGCCGATGCCGCCGTCGTCGCGACCAGCGCCACGCTCACGGATACCACCGGTGAGACGGCCTCCTCCTCGGACGATCAGCACGCGGCGAAATCCGGCTCCACAGGCGACAGCATAAGTTCGGCCGATGACAGCCATGCGGCGCATTTTGCGAGTGCCGATAACAGCACCGCGTCGGATGGCTCTGCCACAGATCAGACGGCGGACACCTCGGCGGATATGATCGTGATACCGGGAGTTCTTGCCGCTGACGGCGATGCGACCGGGACGACCGAGCCGACGACGGTTGGCACGCAGCCGGACGAGACCAGCGCAGTTGCGGGTGCCGCTGCGGTCAGCACTGGCGGCGATGGCGCTGCGTCGGCGACGGACTCTCAGCCATCCGTGACTGCTATTGCCAACGAAGGAAGCGGAGGCGCCTCGACAGGGACTACCGAATCACAGGCGGCCAGCAGCGGCGCGACCACCGACTCTGCCGGCAGTGGCATAAGCGGCGACGGCGACACGAGGGCGGCAGTCTTGCAGCCGGATAACAGCGGCACGGCCACCGGCCCCACCGACAACGAGGCAGGCGGCGGGACTGTCGCGCAGCCGCACGGCGACGGCACCACCGCAACCGGTTCGGCCGAGGCAGGGTCCGCCGAGACGGGAGCGATCGTGGTACCGAGCGGGGGATCGACGGTCTCCATGGGCGATGGCATGTCCGGAAATGTTTCGGTGAGCCCACAGCAAACAAGCGATGGTGCCCCTGCGGGTCCGCAAGCCGTTGGACAGGGCAGCGGTACCACCGCCGCCAGCGATGTCGCCCAGCCGCACCCCAGCGAGCCGGTCGACGCGAGCGGACATATCTCGTTCGTCAGCGTCAACGACTGGTATAATCCGAGCTGGGGTGGCGGCTATAACGCGACCTTCCAACTGACGCTGACGGACGACATGCTGAAGGGCGGCAGCATCGAGGGATGGAGCCTGCAGATCGGGCTCGACAACCCGAACGCAACCGTCTCGACCGGTTGGCTCGACGGCTTCAACGGCACGGTCTCCTTCGATCCTGCAACAGGCGTCTTCACCAATACGGGACAGGATTACCAGCCCGAACTACACGCCGGTGACGTCATCCAGTTCTCCATCCAGGTGCAGAATACCGGCTTCAATCAGGGAGATTTCTCCTTCTCTTTCCAGGATCTCGATCCCGTGCCCGACGGAGCGATTGAAGCCAGTTCCGGAGGAGACGGAGTGATAATGCAGGCGAGTAGCGATATGTCGACGGATACCGGCGCGGCTGCAGCGGCAGCGGCGCTGACGGCGCTGGGAACAAGCGCGTTGCAGACGCAAGCCGCCGCTGCTTCCGACGATGCTCAAACAACCGCCCAGCCACAAGCAGCAGTCGCCACCCGGGCGGAATCGGCTAACCATACCGAAGCCGGTACAACAGACGGCGGCAAGACCGCCGCGTCGGGCACAGATCACGCGCAGTCGGGGCCGGATGCGGCCACCACCGCCGTGAGCGCGGCGCTCGGCTCTCAAAGTTCCACCACCGGACGGGATGGCAGGCCAGGTGCGGATGGCCAGAAACAAGATGACCGCATTCAGGAGCAAGAGCACGCAAACGGAGGGGCCGGCGATCATGACGCACAAGCTCGACAGGACGCAACGCGCCCCTCGCCTGCGGCCGAAGAGCACGGCGAACACACCGGACACGGGTATGCCTTCGGCCACCGCATCCACGGGGAAGAGCATGCCGACCGAGGGAGCGACGATCTTGCTGCCCACGGTCATCAGCCGGACGCGGCGTCCTTCCCGCCGGTGGGAAGGCAGGATGGCGAACATGCCGGACATGGCCACGCGTTCGGCCATGACATCCACGAGGGGGAGCACGCCGACCGAGGGGCTGACGATCTTGCTGCCCGCGCTCACCCGGACGCGATGCCCGTCTCGCTGGCGGCAGGAGAAGATAACGGGCATGGCGGACACGGCTACGCGTTCGGTCACGACGTTCGGGAGTGGGGGCATGGCGACGAAGGTGCGGGCAATCTTGGCGTGCACGGCCATCAACAGGATGCAGCGCCCTTCTCATCGGCGGCCAGCGCTTATCTCGGTTTCGTTGTGGCGCAACCAGATGATCATGCAACGGCGTTGCCACCGGCCGAACACCCGACCTCCGGCGCTGACGCTTATGTCCATATGGCGGGAGGTTTCGAGCATGCGGGTCAGGAGCCGCCGCCACCCGACCACCTTTTTGCCGATACGCAGATCGAACATGGCTCTCAGTCCGGAGCCGAGGGGCACGATATCCAACATGATACGAGCCACGTCGATACGCCTGCGGCGCCAGAGCCTTCGCCAATGGACGACGATCAGCACCATCACCACCATGAATAGGCGCATCGACTGTCGGCGCAGTTAAAGCAATTGCAGGAAAGTGCGAAGCGATCTTCCCGAAATTACTTAGAAAACAAATAGGTAGAGCGGAGAACGCGATTCCGTTAGGCGCTAAACCGTTCCAGGGTGAGCGACTGCAACAATCAGGCCCGCTCGTCAGTCCGCAAGCCAAAGCCTCTCCTGCGGGCGCGTGACGATGATCGCCCCTACTCTAGCTCGACGCGGTTCCGGCCCGCCTCCTTGGCTCTGTAAAGAGCTTGATCCGCGCGCTTGAGAATTGCCTGTACGTCGTGCTCGCCGGGCGCACGCGTTGCCACGCCGATGCTCAGCGTAAAGGGTATGGGTTTGCTGGTCCGCCAGTTGTAAACAAAATCCTGGGCCTCGATCGTTGACCTCAGCATTTCCGCCCGCGCACGAGCATGCTCAAGGTCCGTCGCCGGCATCGCGACTACAAATTCCTCACCACCCCACCGTGCAAAGATATCCATGCTGCGGCTGGCCGCCGTGCCAACTTTCGCGAGCGCGCGCAGAACCTCGTCGCCGGCGTCATGGCCGTAGGTGTCGTTGACTTTCTTGAAGTAGTCTATGTCGATCATGAGAACAGAGAGGGCATCATCCGTGCGCAAGATGTTCTCGACGACATCCAGAAACTCTCTTCGATTCGGCAAACCTGTCAGCTCGTCGGTGCCGGCTTCCTTTTGAAGCAGGTCCATCAGCCGAACGCGGTCGGAGATATCCCGGATGACCGCGGTGAACTCGAGCAGTCCGTCGACGTTTATCTTGGAGATCGCGATTTCGACGGGCAGCAGCGAACCGTCGCGATGACGGCCATAGATGCGATTTCGTTCGTCCATTTGCCTCGAATTGACCGGCGATCGGGCAAACTGATTGATATGCTGGTCGTGATGCGGCCGATAAGTCTCCGGAAGGAGGTCCAGCAGGGGTTTGCCAATGACCTCGGACGCGTCGTAGCCAAAAAGATCTTCCGCGGCACGATTGAACAAAGTGATATTGTGCAACTGATCAATCGTGATGATCGCATCATACGCAGCATTAACGACCGATCGGAAGCGGGAAGTGCTGACTTCCAGCTCACGCATGAGAAGCATTTTCGGCGTGATATCGAGGCCGGTGACAAGGATCTCAAGTACCGTCGAGCTCTCGATCGCAAATCTGAACGGCTTGAGCGAGAGGCGCCACCACCGGGTTCCCTCCCTCAAATCATAGGCCTGTTCCAACTCCTGCGGCACACCCGACGCGAAACACTCTTGAAGCTTCTTGCGGAGATCGTGCCGCGCGTAGCTCGGCAGCAGAGTATCGAGCACTATCGGGAAACTGCGCGCGCCAGCGCCACCGCGCCGACCGCCTGCCATCTCGAAGAATTCCCCATTGCAAGCGGAAACCATCAGCTCACCGCTCTCGCCGCAGCCAACGATGGCAACGCTTGCCTCAATTCCATCTACGAATTCTTGGAGTTGGCTATATCTGTCATTCATGACGAGCTCCTCTCGGACGAACATTGTCGGGATCGTGTCCGGATCTGGTCCTGGCAAAGGCATACATCGGTCGAAGTCGAGCATGAGAGTCACCGGCTGTGGCGCCTGCACACGCACGCTTTCGTGCACCCATTATACAATTTCTGCTCGACATTGGGGCGCATTTCAATCGATAATGCCTAAGCGTGCAAGCGGCGTCGGCAATCCTAGCGTGGCATGTCAGCAGACAACCAGTGATCGTCCGACGCGATCGGGATTGAGAGCCATGGCAAACTTGAATGTGGCCAAGCCTCCGGGAGTAGCGGCCGTCAGTGTTGCAGCTTCGATCGTGAGCCACATTCTGGCATTGGCCGTCCCGCTCGCGCTGCTTCAGGCTTACGACAGGATTCTGCCGAACCAAGCCTATGGTACGACATTCGCGCTGGCCGCAGGCGTAACCGTGGCGATCGTACTGGAAACCATCGTGCGATATGTTCGCTCCGTGCTGTTTGCCTATGTCGGAGCGGGCTTCGAGGCGGATATGTCGGTCCGCGTGCTCGACCATGTGATGCGCGCCGACAGCAAGGCCCTGCGTCAACTCAGCATCCCTGATCTTTCGGAGGCCGTTCGCGCTGCCGGCGAGGTGCGCGACTTCTGGTCTGGAAACGCGGCGGTCGCGTTGCACGAATTGCCGTTCGCAGTGATCTATATCGGCCTCATCGCCTATATAGGCTCATGGCTCGCATTGATCCCGCTTGCCTTCACCCTGTTGGCCCTGCTTGCGGCGCTCGCGGTTGTCCGCTCGGGGGCAAGGGCCCAGCGAGATGCCCGAGACGCGCAGCTGGAACGCCAAAAGCTCGGCTGGGGCATATTCGCCGGTATCGTCGAGGCAAAAGCGATGGCCGCCGAAACCCTGCTGACGCGACGTTATCGCGATGCCGTCGCGCGTCTCATGGATGCGACGGCCCGCGTTGCGAACCGGATGGCGGTCATCAGGGAGAACGGCAGCCTGATGTCCCAGCTTTCGACGATCGGCATCGTCACCGCCGGCGCCTTCATGGTGATCTCCGGAGAATTGACGACGGGCGGCCTTGCCGCTTGCACGCTTCTTGCGGGGCGTTCGGTCGGACCGACGATGGGAGCTTTCGGCTATCTCAGCCGCCGCCATCAAAGGCGTGAGGCCGAAGCCAGCATAAGCAAGGTACTTTCGCTTCCGCTGGCGCCCATATGGGAAGAAGCCGGCGTCGACGAGCAGCGCGTGTTCGCCGGTGGGACTATCGTCATGTCAGGCCCAGCGCTGCACAGCCATGGCGGTTCCGTCGAGATCCCGCAGGGCGCTTTCGTCCATATCGACGTGCCGAATTCGCCGGTGGGCACGATGACGCTGCGGACAATGGCACGGCTCGAAAACTCGCTGGGGCTTTCCATAACCTTCGACGGACAGCCGGACAGCGCATACGATCCGCAGAGCTTTCGCGAGCGTGTGACCGAAGCAAGCTCACGCGCCCAGATGATCCGCGGGCCGCTCCTCAGCAATCTCACGCTGTTCAGTCCTAACTACGAGGCGGCGGCGATCCAGCTTTCCGAAAAGCTCGGCCTGAATACGTTTGTCGATGGTTTGCGCCAGGGCTTCATGACGCCCGTCGGTCAGGGTGGCGGCGAGATCGTCAGCCCGGGGATCGCAGCCCGTATCGGCCTCATCCGCGCCCTTGTCCGTGAGCCCCTCGTCCTCTGCCTCGATAATGCCGATGCCTCGCTCGACCTCGACGGAGTGGCCAGACTTCGAGACCTTCTCAAGGAGTTGAAGGGTAAAACGACGATGCTCGTGGTGTCGAGCAATCCATCTCTCTTGCAGCTTGCGGACATGAAAGTGCGCATCGATCGCAGAAGGACGGAAACATGACCACAACCTCCGCTCCTCTCGCCTCCCCCAACACGCCGTCGTCACCTCCGACGAGGCCGCCTGCCTGGTCCGAAGAATTGTGGCTGGAGCGTTTGGAAGCCGCCGTAGGGCCGGAACGGCGCGCAGCCTCGCCCATTGCCGCCGTCTTGCCGGCGATGCTCGTGGCGCTCGGATGGCTCGGCACGGCACGAAGCCTGGCGGCCCTGTTGCCCCCTGCCGACGCTCCGATGACGCTTGACCACCTCGAACTGGTCCTTCCGAACCTCGGATACCGCACGCATCGCATCGTCGCCAAAGGTACCCCCTTTGACACGAGCCGCCTGCCGGCTGGCAGCCTTGCCCGGCTTCCAACGGGAGATTTCGGCGTCTATCTCGGTCAGCCGGAGGGCAAGGATCTCTGGCTCGTCGACGGCAGTTATCTCAACCTTACACCTCTTAAGGGAACTGTGATCCTGGCAGTCGAGCCGGACATTAACTTCCGTGCGGTCAACGAGGCGCGGCCGAACTGGTTTCGTGACCTCTTCGAGCAGATGCGCAATCAGGTTTTCAACCTGTTCGGCGTGAGCCTGGTCATCAATCTGGCAGCGCTTTCCGTATCCCTCTACACAATGACCGTCTACAGCATCGTGATCCCTTCGGGCGCATTGGCGACGATCTGGAGCCTGGCATTGCTGGCGGTGGTGGTCGTCGTGGGCGGCTGGGCGTTGAGCATCGGCCGTCACTTCCTGAGTTCGTCGATGGCGGCATGGGCCGGCACCCGTATTGGCACCGCCACGATGGGCAAGCTGCTGGCCCTTCCCCTAGAGATGACAGCAAGACTCGGTGCGCAGAACAATCTGATACGCCTGCGCGGCTTCGAGAATGCCCGCACGTTCATGAGCGGAGCCGGCGGCCTCAATCTGATCGATTATCCGTTCATCGTAATTTTCTTGCTCGTCATCGCGCTGATGGGCGGCTGGCTAGTCTTCGTGCCGATCGTTGCGCTGGTAGCCTATGCGGGGCTTGCCCTGCCGACAGCAGACTACGTGGCCAGCAAATCGACGGCTGCCGGCGCGGCATCCGGCCGTCTCGAAGAGAATGCGGTTTCCGCCTTTTACGGCATGAACGCATTCCATCAGGCCGGCGCCGATAGCGCCTGGCTCGCACACTTTGCCAAGCTCGCGCGCGAATCGGCGGCCTGCAACCGCGATTATGCGATTGCCGTCGCGCGCGCTCAGGCGGTCGGACAGATGCTGAGCATGCTGACCGTGCTTGCCACGCTCTGTGTCGGCATCTTTCTGGTGTTGGGCGGGTTCATGCATGCGGGCGGGCTGGTCGCCGCCATGATGCTGATCTGGCGCATCACGACGCCCGCGCAACAGGCGTTCGGCTCCCTGGTTCGCCTGCGTCAGGTGAAGAGCTCCATCAGACAGCTCGACCAGCTAATGGCCACTCCCGCCGAAAGCGCAGGCTCGGAATTTTCGAGCCCGGCCAGCCTGACAAATGTCACGCTCACTGCCGAACGGATTTATTACAGACCCGATGCCGACTACGATGCCGCGCTGAACGGCGTCTCATTCAATGTGAAAGCGGGCGAAAGAACTGCCATCGTCGGCCCCAGCGGCAGCGGCAAGAGCGTGCTCCTGGAGTGCCTGGCAGGCTTGCGCCGCCCGCAGTCCGGGCGCGTCTTGCTCGACGGGCGCGACATACGTCAGTTCGACACGACGGAATATCGTGCCTGGATCGGCTATGTGCCACAATTTGTCCCCGCGTTGCCGATCACCGTGCGCGACTATTTTCGCCTGCGCGTGCCGACACTCGACGACCGTGATGCGTTCGCCGCTCTCGAGCGTGTCATCGGCCCGGACTGGCGAGAGCTTTCCGCCTTCGGCCGCAGCGCCGACGAGGTGCTTAATCGCGAGCTCAACCCGTTCTCCGAGGACATTGCCGAACTGCAGTTCCGCCACCTGATTGCCTTCGTTGCTGCGACGATCAACGAGCCGGCCCTTCTACTCATCGACGGCGATGGTATAGCCGGCACCCCTGAGTGGGAGCCGCGTATCCTGCGCTATTTTGATTCAATCCAGGGGGCCACCACCGTCGTCTGGGCGCCTCACAGCACCGAACATATCCAGGCCTGCCAGCAGGTCGTTGTTCTCGACCGCGGAAACGTCCTGCGCGCCGGCCCGACCGCTCAGCCTCCCGCCCTGACAGCGTAATGGAGCATCAAGTCAAATGCTTGTTGGCGCGGTCGGTGAGCTAGAGCCAGACTCGGCCTCTGCTTAGGAGGTGCTCATCATTTAATATCCCGAGCAGAAATTGGAGCGCGGGCGGGATTTGAACCTACTCTTGAACCAACTCGAACCAGCGACCCGTCATTTAAGCTTGTCAAAGCTGACTAGAGGCGCGACGTCGTCAGCCAGTTAGAAACGCGACACTGGCTCTGATGGTCAGCCCCCGATCCGGCCGGCTGGGCCGGGTTGA
>NZ_JARFYM010000064.1 GCF_030272705.1 Rhizobium mayense
CCCTCGAACGCTTCAGGCCGATCCGCGCTAACCGTTTCAATCCAAACAACTTCGCTTTCCCTTAGCGGGTATTATTGCAGAAATGCCCACGGAGCCCCGTATAGTCGGGGCAAATCACAGCGCCCGAGCCTGCCATGCTAGAGCCCAAAGCCCTCCCCTCCCCCGCTGATCCGGTGCTGCGCCGCGCCGAGGAGCTCGATGCGCTCGACGCCATCCTGCCGTTTGCCCGTCGCGATCAGCTCGCGACATTGCTGACCGACGACGACGTCGCCACCCTGAAACATCTGGCCAAGGAAGGCATGGGCGCCAACACGCTCCGCGCGCTTGCCTCCGATCTCGGCTACCTCGAAGCCTGGTGCGAGCTTTCGACTAGTACGCCCCTGCCCTGGCCGGCGCCGGAGAGCCTGTTGTTGAAATTCGTCGCCCATCATCTCTGGGATCCGCTCGAACGCGTCTCAGATCCCGGCCACGGCATGCCTGATGATGTCGAGGCGGGACTGCGTCTTCAGGGGCTGCTGCGCAGCGACGGTCCGCATGCGCCGGATACGGTGCGCCGGCGGCTGACCTCCTGGTCGATCCTGACGCGTTGGCGTGGTCTGACGGGATATTTTAGTGCTCCCTCGCTGAAAGCCGCATTGCGGCTCGCTGTGCGGGCCAGTGGACGGCCAAGGCAGCGTAAAAGCAAACGAGCCGTCACCGGCGATGTCCTCGCAAAGCTGCTCGCCACCTGTGCTGGCGGTCGCCTGGTTGATCTTCGCGATCGCGCCCTGCTGCTCACCGCCTTCGCCTCCGGCGGCCGCCGGCGCTCGGAGGTTGCCGGCCTATGCATCGAGGACCTGGTCGACGAAGAGCCGGTGCATGCCGTTCCAGGCAATGCCGCCTCTCCTCTTCTGCCCTGCCTCACCATCAATCTCGGCCGCACCAAGACGACGACAGTCGAAGACAAGGCTCACGCTGTTCTGATCGGCCGGCCGGTCATTGCCCTGAAACAGTGGATTGTAGACGCCAGAATCGAGAGCGGACCGCTCTTTCGGCGCATTGATCAATGGGGAAATGTCGACAGACGGGCGCTGACGCCGCAATCGGTCAATCTGATCCTGAAAAGCAGATGCGAACAGGCTGGTCTGGATCCGAAAGCGTTTTCTGCGCACGGGCTAAGATCCGGCTATCTAACGGAAGCTGCCAACCGCGGCATCCCCTTGCCGGAGGCGATGCAGCAGTCGTTGCACAAGTCGGTGACGCAAGCCGCAAGCTATTACAACAACGTCGAGCGGAAGAATGGGCGCGCGGCGCGGCTGGTTATTTAGAAGCGACGCGCGGGCCATCTTGCGCCGCTGCAACTTGCCTTGCACTTGCGGAATTGCACTCCGCAAATCGAAGGATGGTTCTGCGCTGAACGAGTTGATCGCCTCCGATCCAAGCAAGGGAATGTCCCATTCCGCGCATGTGGTTAACCTTCTCCGGCGCTGACCAACACTTCACGCCGTGCTCAAATCCTGACATATTTGCCAAGCGACGGACAACCATGGTGGATAACGCCTCATGAGCCTGCAAACACGTGAAAAAAGCAACATGCGCGCTCCTACCGGGTCCGTTACGGGGCTTTGTTCTGCGTCCGCCACCATGTTTGCAGTGGGGATGGCCTTTCTGGGTTACTGGGGGGTGTATGAACAGGGGAGCTGGCATCCGGTCGATTATTTTGTGCTGGTTTTAGCTCTCGTCGGATTTGCCGCACTTGGTTGTGTGCCTTGGATTGTGACCACCCCTGTAGCGGAGGACGAGGCAGAAAAAGTCGTCGCCGCCCGGCGAGCAATGGCGCTGGGGACGGCATTGATCTGGATGGCTGTGGGTATAGCCGTATTTTCCTGAATTGCCCGCGTGACCGCATGGCCGCAAAATAGATCCGCTGGAATAGATCTGCCTGATCAGGTCCAAATAGTGACAGAGGTTAAAGCATTTCACCCTAGGGAGCGTCGTGCTACCGTATCTGTGAGCTTTGTAGCCGGCATACGGCCTCGGCTTAGTCGAATTCGAGAATCGAAAGCACCAATGACCCGACATCTTTCTCTTCCGCGCGATCGGATTTCCGTACTTCTGCTTGAAGGCATCAATCAGAGCGCTGTCGACTACTTTTCGTCCTCCGGCTATGTCAATCTCACCCATTCGCCGAAAGCTCTCGATGACAAGGATCTCAAAGATCATATCGCCGATGCGCATATCGTCGGAATTCGTTCACGCACGCATCTGACAGAGGAAATCTTCAGCTCCGCCAAGAAGCTGATCGCGGTCGGTTGTTTTTCTGTGGGGACAAATCAGGTCGACCTGGATGCGGCCCGCCGACGCGGGATCCCCGTGTTCAACGCTCCATATTCGAATACGCGCTCGGTCGCAGAGCTTGTCATCGGTGAAATCATCATGCTGACCAGGCAGATTTTCCCGCGTTCAGCATCCGCGCACAAAGGCGGATGGGACAAGTCCGCCGTCGGCAGTCGTGAAGTGCGCGGAAAGACGCTGGGCATCGTGGGCTACGGCAACATCGGTTCGCAGCTTAGCGTTCTTGCCGAAAGCATGGGTATGAACGTTCGCTATTTTGATCCTTCGGACAAGCTTCGCCACGGCAATTCAGAGTCGATGGCGACGCTCGGCGAGCTTCTCGAAATCTCGGATTATGTGACAATGCATGTTCCCGAAACGAGCTCGACGCGAAACATGATTACCGAGGCCGAACTGCGCCGAATGAAAAAGGGAGCTATTTTCATCAATAATTCCCGTGGGACCGTGGTGGATATCGAAGCGCTCGCGAAGGTTTTGAAAGAAGGACATCTCGCAGGCGCGGCCGTGGACGTGTTCCCGAAAGAACCGGCATCCAATAAGGAGCGTTTCGAAACGCCGCTGCAGGGTTTGGACAATGTCATTCTCACCCCGCATATTGGCGGGTCGACCGAGGAAGCCCAGGAGCGAATTGGAACGGAAGTCTCCAGAAAGCTTGTCGAATATTCCGATGTCGGCTCGACGCTGGGCGCGGTCAATTTTCCCCAAGTTCAACTGCCGCCGCGTCCAAACGGCACACGATTCATCCATGTTCACGAAAATCGGCCTGGCATCCTGAACAGTCTGAATGCGATTTTTTCGTCCCGTGGACTGAATATCGTCGGTGAGTTCCTGCAGACCTACGGCGATCTGGGTTACGTGGTCATTGAAGCGGAGGGCGTCGGCCAGACGGCCGATGACGTACTTGATGCACTTCGCAAGATTCCGGGAACGATACGTGCCCGATTGCTCTACTGACGCCGGCGAAAAATTGGCTAAGTGTTCCTCACGGCCGCGGAGAGCGCCAAATATCCATCGTCATTTTTCGCAGAGCCGCCGCTCGCCGGAATAGGACTGGTAGGTACAGTCCGACGGTCGAAAAGAGCGATAGCTGCGGGAGCAGGCGGTGATGTTACAGGACTGCGACGTACTTTGACCGTCGACCACTGCTTCTGTCGAACTCGCTCCATTCGGCGCGCGTTCGGTCATCGCCTCCCGCATGAAGTCGCGCCAAATATGCGCCGGCAAGGCTCCGCCGGTGACTCCGTTCATCGGCGTATCATCATCATTGCCCACCCAAACGCCTGCGACGAGCGGTTCCGTGAAGCCGACAAACCAGGCATCGCGATTGTTCTGGCTGGTGCCGGTCTTACCGGCCGCGAAAGCCCCGGGATCCGCTCCACGTCCGGTGCCGCGTTCGACCACCAATTGCAGGAGGCCGAGCAGATCGGACTGGTAGGTCGAAAGATCGACGTTCGCCTTTGTCTGCAAGCCAACCCGAAAACTTTTCGCCTGCCCGGCCGCCTGAAAGTCGATGATGCCCCACGGCTCGACGGGCGCCTTGCCAAGCTGCACGGACGCGTATGCGCTTGTGAGCTCGAGCAAGTTTACTTCGGATGTACCGAGCGCCAGAGACGGGGTATTGGCAAGCGGCGATTTGATGCCAAGCTCCCGCGCGGCGGCAATCACTTTGTCAATCCCGACCTCTTGGGCAAGCGCCGCGCTGGCGGCATTCAGCGATCGGGCAAAGGCTTCGGCAAGTGTTACCCAGCCGTGATAGTTCCCCCCAGAATTCTCCGGCGACCAGCCGTTGACGTCGATCGGCGCATCAAGAATGCGGTCGGACAAGGTGAGCCCGGCCTTCAGTGCCGCGTAATAGACAAACAGCTTGAAGGTGGAGCCCGGCTGCCGCATCGCGGTGACGGCGCGGTTGAACTGGCTCGCCTTGTAATCTCGTCCGCCGACCATGGCGACGACCGCGCCGTCTCGAGTCATCGCGACCAACGCGGCCTGCGAGGCTCCGACAGCCCTTCCTTCACCGTCCAGTGCTCTTTTGATGACCCTTTCGGCGATCTGCTGGAGTTGCGGTGAGAGCGTCGTGCGCACGGTCGTCGAACCTGGCGAGGAAGCGGCGATCTCGCTCGCCTGCGGTGAAATCCAGTCGGCGAACCAGCTTCCGGAGCGTGGTGTTGGCGCGGTGGGATGCAGCGTAGCGAAGCTCGCCTTCGCTTTCTCGGCCTCCGGTGCGGCGATCTTGCCATTGGCCACCATCGCGTCAAGAACGACGGAGGTGCGTTGTCGGGCACCTTCGAAATTGTCAATCGGATTCCACTGGCTGGGCGCCCGCAGTAACCCCGCCAGCATCGCCGATTCCGGCAGGTTAAGAGCGCCGATATCCTTGTTGAAGTAGATCCGCGCAGCCGCAGGCATGCCGGTCGCGCCAGCGCCAAGATAGACGCTGTTGAGATAGCGCGTGAGGATTTCCTGCTTGCCGAGTTTCCACTCCAGCCACAGTGCAATGACGACCTCCTGGATCTTTCGCTTTATTGTTCGGTCGCTCTCGAGATACTGCAACTTGATGAACTGCTGGGTGATCGTGCTGCCGCCCTCTACCACAGAGCCAGCCTCGAGGTTGCGGAGGAACGCCCTTCCGATCCCGATGAGGTCGATTCCGAAATGATCCATGAACCGCCGATCCTCGATCGAAAGGACCGCATCGATCAGTCGCGGCGGGAACTGGTCATATCGAGCATACGGTCCCTGATAGGGTCCCTGCCTTACCAACGGTGCGCCGTCAGCGGTTTCAAGCACGACAACGGGCTTCAAGGTTCCGTCCCGGATCTCGCCCCATGGCACGTCTCTGAGTGCCCACACCAATACGCATCCCACAAGGATGAAGTAGGCAAAGGTCAATCCTATGGCGATTTTCCACCACCCCGTTCGGCGCGAAGCATGCCGCTCAGTGTCGAACTGCCTTGGACGCAGACCCCGAATGCTGCTCCCCGTTTTAACCAGCGCTGTTGCGAACCATGAGCCAAGACTGCGGAATGGTGCTGGGCTTTCTGACGGAGTTGATGCCTTGAGCTTCGTCCTCAAATAGGCAGCGGCCGTTTTGGCCCTCACCCTTGCCGAGACGGCACTCTCCCGCAAATCATGACCGAGTGCACGTAGTAGATTGCCCGTTGCCCGTCTGCTTTGGCCAAAGGGTCCCTCAGGCGGCCGCGAGTTGTCAGATTGGCTGGATAAGCTGGACGCAGAGTCCGAGGCGGGTGCCGGCGCTTCAACTTGGCCGGCGGCCAAGTCCAGATCTGCCGGGCGATTGGCACCCGCGCTCGGGCCACTGGCACTCTGGGCTGAGGAATCGGAAGAACTTGGCATCGGTTACCGGTGTGAGGCTCATATCCCCTAATATAGAGCGGGCTTATAACGTGGCTATAGGGAATCTCCATCGCAAAATCGGCCCTTTTTTCAAACTTTCGCTTTTGGAGATTACCTCGCGCACGGCAAAGTGCCTGACGTATCGGCAACGCAGCACCATCAGGAAATGTTCTCGTTTACTTTTCGCAAACCATATTGGACGGCCAGCACGCGCCCTACCCGTGCTGCTCGTTCCGCGTTTTTATATCCGTAAGGGGAAATTCTACGACCGGTTTCGCGGCGCGTTCAACGGGTACCAAGACACGGTTAGTTACGCATACCCCGCAAAGGCATTGAGGGCTTCAAAGGAGGTCCGACCGCGAAAACTATATCGCGGTTCCCAGGGTTTCTCCAGCGATGGAGACAACGAGATCTTCACGATATGGTAAAGACGGGAATGTTGAGCCGAAGCGGCGAGCGGCGCCACAGGCGTTATACATTGAAACTGCTGGTGCCGAAGCAAGAGAAGAAGAACGCACGGACACGTCCCCGCTAATCCTGTCGTTGATCTTTTCCTTTCTCTGCTGCATACGCATATTGTCCGGAATGGAGATCTCGATAGTGAGCCACGAGGGAATGAATAAACCCTGGACCATCAGCCGCGGGCCAATTGTGGCCGCAGAGATTGATGTTCATAAGGCTGAAGCGATCAATGCTCTGCTTGTCCGCCCAATCCAGATCCTTCCCGCTAAAGTCGGCGACCCAATCCTGCCGTTTGCCATAGGTCTCTTCGAGGAAATTCGCACGCTTCTGAAACCGGATGTTCCCGCTACGGCGCTCCGCCGCGCGGCTGGTGCCTTCGTTCATTCCAAGCGCTACTACCTTGCAAGCGCCCAGCCGGACTCGTTTCGCCATGGCATTGATGGCGCGGTTCTGGAACCGTTAAGCGTCGAGGACCGAATGACGGCGCAGAGTAGGTTCTTGGCACTGAAACAAAATCGCCAGAAGAGCGAGGCACCGCCGGAGGATTCTGTCCCGGCAGCACCCGCGATTTCCAAGAGTGAGCAAATCCGAGCGTCGCTCCTCGGCGGCAGATTGCTTCGGCCAAATCGCTCGACCGATTCCGCCGAAAGATCCTCATAATTTCCCAAATGCGATTGCTTGCGACATGGTTGCGCCGGCAGCATTTCGAGAGGCCAAACCCTGAGCACGAACGCCCACGTCTTCCGTCCATCCAGCCCACCCTAAGATCCGATAGAGCACTGAGACCAAAGTTTGCCGCGGCAAACTCTATTTTGTTACGCACGCCCTCATCGCCACCGGGGCATCAACGAAGCAGGGAACAAGGGGCTAGCGAAAATTCGCGAACACCAGCTCGCCTCGTCACGCAAATACCTCCGGCCGAGTTGACGCTTGTCCTTCAGGATGGAGGCGATCACCACCACAGGATTTTCCCGCCCATCGCGAACGTCGACCCCTCACTCCAACCGAGCGGCCCTATAGCGGTATGGAGTGAGGAGTCCAAAGTTTGCCGCGGCAAACTTTTAACCCGTACGCACGCCCTCACCGCCATAGGCCCTCAACAAAGCCATGATCATGGGCCCCAGCGAAAATTCGCCAATTTCGGCTCGCCTCGTCAGGTCACGCAAATAGCCACCGGCCGAGTTGATGAAATTTGCCCTCTCCAGAATGCACGCAATCGCCACCGCAGCATTTTCCTGCCCCATCACCTCACAGGCATCTCGGTAAGCCGACGGGCTGACCGCAAGCATCGAACGAACCACGATCGCGGCCGACATCAAATCGCGCCAACTTGCGATCGCGCCACCGGGGCCATAGTCCGCAATCTGGGGGCAAGCTCTCAATACGATCCCCAACGGAAAGGCCTTCAGCGGCCCCGTCTGTGGTCGCGTTTTTTCGCTCGATTTCGCCTCCTGCTCCTTTTCGGCGCGAGGTTCAAATGCAAGAGGAGATTCGGGGTTTGAATTCTGTATGTGTAGCTCACTATGAGCAGCATTGGTGCTGTTATTCTGCAGTTTATTTTGCATTTCCAATCGGTTGAGCACTTCTTCGCGCAGAAGTGCCATCTCGTCGAGAATGCCGGCCACGTCGCTCGCTGTCGGTGACCGCGGTATCCGCCCGACTAAAGCTACGTAAAGCGCTTCCATGACCTCCCAATCGCCATCGGCACCCTCCTCCAATGCTGCCGATATCAGCTTACGGACATCGCGCCGGCAGATGGTCAGCGCTTCCTTCGCTTTCCTGAAGGCCGCACGTGCCTCGACAACCTCATTGGCCATCATCGCCAGCTCATCGCACCGGGCCAGAAGCGGAGAAAGATCGAAACCATAAGCAGTTTCGATGGCGCCCTCGCCGTCCTTGCGTGCGTATCGTTTGCCGTTGGCGCTGTCGCGGCGAACAATCAGACCGGCGTCCACAAGAAGCGCCAGGTGTCGCCGCAGTGTCGCTCCTGCCATGCCATGGGCCCGGAGCATAAGTTGGGCATTTGATGGGAAAACGATCAGCTGCGCACCCTCGCGGAGCTCATTGTCTGGGTGGAAGCTGAGAAGGGCATCGAGAACCGCAAGGCTGCGGTCCTGAAGACCCAGGCGCTCCCTTGCCTCAGAAGCGTCTCGAAAGACCTTCCACTTCTGCACGGTCTTGCCGGCTTCAATTTCTGCCACTGACTGTTGCCTGCGCACGAGCGCAAGCGTCACCGGCCGCCGCCCAAATGGCGTCGTCACACTTCCGGAATGCATTTTCTTTCACCTTTCAAAAGGCAAACGAAAAGCGCTCACCAAAAACGGTGCCAAAGACTCTTGACGATGATTCCCGGAAATGCGATTCTCTGCTTCGCTACAAGTGAGATGAGGCTTCCGGAACGGCGACGTTTTGGGGCCTTTTCTTTTTGCGGTTACTCTCCGTTTTTCGGTTGATCCGATTGCTGCGAACGAAATTCATCGAACAGCGTCGGAAGGCGTTCGAGTACGAATGCCGCAAACTCCGGCGATGTTTTTCGATCGATGGAAATATCCAGCTTGCTCTTGCTCGCTTTGATCTGTCCAAGACGAAGGCCATTTGGCGTCGCCCAGTCGTCCGCAGGCTGAACCGAGTTGCGAGGCTTAATCTCCTTCGTGAT
Source organism: Rhizobium mayense (assembly GCF_030272705.1). GTDB lineage: Bacteria > Pseudomonadota > Alphaproteobacteria > Rhizobiales > Rhizobiaceae > Rhizobium > Rhizobium mayense. The sequence goes on from NZ_JARFYM010000064.1 coordinate 8,807, forward strand.
CGCCTTGAAGCGTTCATCCGAGGGGAGGGCCTCTATCTGTGGCGAGCTGCTGATCTCGATTGCCTTATCCAAATTGCTTCCGACATTAAGGTAGTCAGCAAAATCGACCCAGCTCCGGCGCCCAATGCCGGGTGCTGCCCCAATCGCTTCGATGAGTTCAGCGGGAACACGAGCCACAACCGACAGCATCAGAGATAAATCTCCCTTCTGCACCGATAGAGCCGACATGATGGTGTCGCGGGAGAACCGGGCTTTGAGCTGATCTGCGAAGCGCGCCTTCTCGATGTAGGTGAGATCCTGGCGTTCGTTGTTTTCTTGTCCCTGCGCAATGACCAGTTGCTCGTCCGACAGTTCGCGGACAATAGCCTTGACGGGCCGACCAAGCTCGGTGACGGCGCGCAGACGACGATGACCGAACGCCACCTGATATCGACCAGCCCGCTCGGGGTGAGGGCGCACCAGGATCGGCACCTGTTGACCTTGCTCCCGGATCGAGGCGACGAGGCTATCGATGTCGCCGGCCATGCGGTCGCGCACGAAGGATGGGTCGATCTGGGAGACATCCATTTCGACAACAGCCTGGCCTTCTGCCAGCCGTTTTTCGATATCGTCAGCCCGACGACTGCGGTCGTTGAGGTCGCCAAGCGATTTCGTGACAGCCGACATCGGCTTCGTCCTGGCGAGCAGGGGACGCTCGAAGTCTACGGGCGCCTCTGCCTCGACAGGATTGGCGTTGGGTTTCAGATTCGCAAATATATCCTTCCGGCTCATGCTGCTCTGCCCCATGCCTTTTTGATCAATGCCTCGAGCTCGCCATTGACATTGTTCATCGATTCGAGCGCCCGGTCATAGGTCGCCCGGGTGAATTGACCGCGATCGACCTCGAAAAGTGTTTGGTTTGTCAGGCCCGCATCCGAGACCGCAGTGCTCTTGAGCATTGGATTGATCATCACGTTTTCGGCAAACATCGACCGCAGAAAAGCGACCATCTGGTTCTGGGGACCATCGGTCGGCTCGAATCGAGTGATCAAATACCGCATCCACTTGTGGCGATCTTCGGCACCCGAGGCCGATATTTCATCGAGAAGATCACTCGTCATCGACAGAAACTGGTTCATCGACATCACGTCAAGCATCTGCGGATGGACCGTGATCAAGACGGACGTGGCGGCGGTGAGGGCCGACAGGGTGAGAAAGCCTAGCTGGGGAGGGCAGTCGATCACTACGATATCGTAGTTCTCTTCAACCTCGGCGATCGCCGCCTGAACACGCGCGAAGAAAAGCGTATCTCCGGCCTGCCGCTTCATCAGGGCACGCGGGGTGTCGTGCTCAAATTCCATTAGTTCGAGATTGCCCGGAACGAGATGAAGGTCGGGAATATAGGTAGCGCGGACGACTTCGCCCATGTGACGGCGCTCTTCGTCGTATCGAATGGCGCCATAGAGCGTCTCGTTAGGTCCGACATGAATTTCCGGCTGGTTCCCGAACAATGCCGAGAGACTGGCTTGGGGATCCAGGTCGATAGCAAGAACGCGGAAGCCACGCAGAGCAAGATATTGCGCGAGATGGGCGGATGTCGTCGTCTTGCCCGACCCGCCCTTGAAATTCATGACCGCAATCACCTGCAGCTCTTCGCCGTCGCGGCGATGTGGCAAATAGCGACCACTGGCCCGTGAACCTTGCTCCAGATGGCGCCGAAGCACAGCCATGTCGTCGACGGAATACATCCGGCGTCCGCCGGCACCCTGCGCGACATTGAAATCGGGCATTTCAGATGCCACCGTGCGCAGGTAGCCTTCAGCCACGCCCAGGAGTTTGGCAGTCTCGGAGGGCGAAAAGGTACGGATGCCCTTGCGCGAATGCGGCGGGAAGATATTGGCATGATGCGCCTGCAACTGCGCGGAAAGCGTTGAAGCGTGACGCGCAATCACGGATCTCAGTCCGGGATATTTCGTGATTTTCGCTTCTGCGCTCTCTGCCATAATGTTGCCTGTTCGCCTTATCTGCGGTTTTTCGCGAACCACTCGCTCAACTCCGCACCCAAACAATAAGGCCCGATTCTCATTTATTGGCAAGAAGAATAGGGTTAACAAAATCTTAGCAGATATTCTAATGGCAAAAGACTTTGCCCTCGCATTTCCGATTAACCTTTAAATGCAATGGTTTAGAGAATTACATTCGCCGAAGGCCTAGTTCGTAACTCTTGTGAATCATCCCAGCTCCCGGTCCGCCGTAGTCTGCAACCACCGTCCCCGAAGGCGATTCCTGGCGAATCTGAACCCGACTCGGTATCGCCATTATCCTCAAAGTTCGTCGCTGTACTTCAACTCTGACGACACAAACTTGGCATCCAGTCCTTAAGGAGACACGGTTCGGCCAATCTGATGTACAGCCGGCGGGAAATGCGACGGACGAGGTGCTGTCCGTTAACATGAACCCACCCGGCCGCTGAAAGTTGGCGGCATTCATCATCAGCATGAATCAGTGCGGCTGGATCGATTCATAAGTCTCATTGGACGCGAAGGCGGAAATACCGGACTCTGCGCCCATGATCTCTCAGCCTTATCGATTATATGTCGAGCGAACGGATGCCACGAAAAATATGGCTCGCTACTATGCCATGGAGATTTCGGCTACACTGTTCGGCGACGCGTGCCTGATCAGAACCTGGGGTCGGATCGGGCAGCGAGGCCAATGCAAGATCCATCTCTTCGAGTGTGAAAAGGAAGCGGTCGACCTCTTTCTCCAGCTAACACGCCGGAAGCGTGCGCGCGGATACAGACCGCGATCGATGGAGCCTCCCGTGCCCTAGATCGAAAGCTCTGTGGTGAGGCGGTCGTCTTTTGGGCACTGCCGAACAGCGGTGCCAGCATCGAATCAGAACAAGTCGCTGGCTCAGGCTTTCTCGCGCTCGGATCTCATTACCTCTCCCTCATCGCCTCGGAAGCGATCTTGGCGAGCGGTGAAAGCAGGTAGTCGATGACGCGCCAGTTATCGGTCTTGATCTCCACCGTCACCGTCATGCCCGGCGTGAGGGGGATCTTTGCACCATGGATGGTCATCGCCTGTTCATCGGGCGCGATGGTGACCGGGAAAACAAAGGTCGCTGGCTGACCTGGCTGGCTGTCTAACGCGAGCCCGGGGGCATTGGCGGCAGCAGGAGCGTTCGCGAGCGCGCGCTTGGCCTCCTGCTCATCGACTGCCGTGGAAGCGATATGGATGACCTTGCCGTGCAGCACGCCGAACTGTGTGAAGGGGAAGGCGTCGACCTTGATCACCGCGCTTTGGCCGGGCTCGACGAAACCAATGTCGAGATTAGCGACCAGCGCCTCAATCTCCAGAACCCCCTCCGTCGGCGCCACGATCAGCAGTTGCTGTCCCGTGGTCACCACCTGGCCAATCGTGGTCACCGCGATCTGCTGCGCGACGCCGTCGACCGTCGAATAAAGCTTGGTGCGTGCGAGGCGCGCGTCCGCTTTGACAAGTGCCTGTTTGGCCTCGTCCGCCTTGCGCTCGGCCTCGGCGGTCTTGTTCTCGTAGTCGGCGACGAATTGCGAGAGCGTCTTGATCTTCTCGCTTGCGAGTTCGCGCAGCGCCGCATCGGTCTCGATCAATTCGCCTTTGTCGGAGGCGAGCGAGGATTGCGATTTCTGCAGTTCCTCCTCCGAAGTGTAGAGCGTGATCTTGGTCCCGACATCGAGCTTGAACGCCTGCTGGTGCAGGTCGACCAGCTGGGTCAGCGTTTGGATAAGATTGTTATCGGACCCGATGCTCATTTCTAGGCGCTGGCGTGTCGCGTCCTTCTGCGCCATCTGCGTGTCGAGGCTCTGCAGAGTGCCTATGAGCTGGTTGAGGTCCGCCGTCAGCACCGAAGCCTCGCGCGAGCGGAATGTCTCCGGCAGATCTTCTGAAAGAGGTCAGTCGCGACTAGCTTGCTTCGGAACCGGTGGCAGCGTCCGAGCGGAGAGCCGGCGACCGGGCGGCGCCGATGAAAGCGATGCCAATCCCGATACCCTTTGGCCTTTGACTAGCCACCGAGCGGAAAACACAAAGTGCGCCCCGGAAATATCTCAGGCGGTTGCGGCGACAGTCGACATTGACCCACAAGAATCGTCTGGATCCGGCTCGAGACGCCTCCTCCTGCTTTTTCAGCGCGTTCCGGGATTTTTAGCGTGAGTACTGATAGGTTTTCGTCTCATTTACTCGACGGCCGGGCGGCCAGAAGTCAACGGAGCCCCAAAGCCTTCGTCCGCGTTCGAATGCAAACACTCGGATGCCCAACTCATGGCCGAAAACGGCTTCAACGAAAGAGCGCCGCGCCTACCAAGCAGTCCGAGCAGTGCTGAGTGCATATGAAATGCACGACGAAACGTGCGCGGCGAGGGGGTTGACCGTAATGACGCAATTTCCCGGATAAAACAGCTTATGCGCGTTAAGGTGCTTCAAAAGTTCATCGACAGTGCGTTTGTCTGTAAGCGGAAATGAAATCGTCATTGCGCGTTTCCTACGATGGACAAAATAGCGTAAGGAGTTAGGTGCGATTTTCTTCGCGCTGCAACAAGAATTTTTAAATAAACAAATTAAAATCGATTAGCTTCGCGCCTCGACTTTTTAAGATCGATTTAAAAAATGCATAATCGCGATCGAGAGCGGAGCGCCATGGTGAGCTTCCGATCCGACGCTTCAGCTTTCCGGCGAGATATATCTCGACCGAATGGCAACGGGGAGGCGGGCCTCAGCCTTGAATGTTCTCTTGGCACTTTCGTCTAAGAATCGTCTCGTCGGCGGACTACCAAAGATATTCTTCGCGAAGGAAGGGCCTGGAGGGAAATCGCAACTATCCGGCAGTAGCGGACGAAGCATTATTGCTGCCGTGACGAGCGCGGCGCAACAGGTGAACTCTCCCGGCCGGAGGGGCGATCAGTCGACGATTGCTCCCGCAAGAAAGGGTCCTGCGGGTCCCTCGGCACGCTTTAACCCTGCCTCGCGGCGCCTCCAGCCGCGACCGTCAGGATGAAGTCGTCGAGCTCCCGCTCCAGGCTTTCGACTGGCAGGCCGACGAATCGCCCCTCGAGGCTGATGCTGACGACGCCATGAACGGCGCCGAACAGGGTTCTCGCGCGGATGGCGCGTGCTGTTTCCGACATTGTCGGCTGCAGTTCCGCCAGCGGCTCGGCTATGATGCCCATGAGGAACATATGTTCTTCCAGATGCCATTCGGGACTCGAACGGTCGTCCAGCGGCCGATGGTCGAAGAGCGCTTTCCATAGATTGCGGTGCGTGAGCGCAAACCGCAAATAGCCGCGCGCGAGGTTGCGCAGCCGGTCCGTCGGCGTGTGATCCCTGACCTCCGCGAGCGTCAGTGAGGCTTCAAGCGCCTTCAACGTCGACGAATTGACGTGAATGATGAGATCGTCGAGATCGGCAAAGACGGTGTAAAGGCCTCCAAGGGCGCAACCGACATCCTGTGTGACGTCACGCGCCCGAAGGTTGGAAAGGCCGTCGGCGGCGATGCGATTGCGCGCCGCCTCGATCAGCCGCAGCTTCAGATCCTCGCGCTTTTCCAGGGTTTTTCTCGCCATTAACCATTCCAATTCGATTTGTGAACGTCGTTCAAAATTATTCTTGAACGCCGTTCATGATTCTGGCATATCTCATATCGTGAACATCGTTCATAAACGGGAGACAACAAATGTTCAATTCAATTCTGACCCTCATTCGCGGTCGGGCCCACGATGCGGAACAGGCGTTCTTCGATCGCAATGCCGTGCCTCTACTGGCGCAGCAGATCCGCGATGCGGCCGGCGCTATCCAGTCTGCGCGGCGGGCAGTGGCGATTGCCGTTGCACAGAATGAGCAGGAAAAGAGCCAGCACGCGGCGATCATCGCTCGCATCGCGGATCTGGAAACCCGGGCCATCGCCGCCCTGCAGAAGGGCAATGACGAGCTCGCCCGGGAAGCTGCCGAGGCGATTGCCCAACTTGAAGCCGAGCGCGACGCCTCCGAGAAAGCGCAGGCGCAATTCACCCGGACGATCGGCAAGCTCAAGGCAACCGTTCGCGCATCCGAAGCGCGCCTCCAGGAATTGCAGCGCGGAGAGCGCCTGGCGCGTGCCACCGCCCAGACACAAAAGCTTAGTGCCGCCTGTGACGACGCCTCCAGCCTGGCAACGCTGGACGAGGCCGAGGAGACGCTTGCCCGCCTGCAGGCTTATCAGGACCGCTGCGAGATCACTGCAAACGCCATGAAGGAAATGGATGCCGCGAGCCGGCCCGAAATCGTCATCGAAAAACTTGCCAACGCCGGCTTCGGCGGACCGCTCGGTCCTTCAGCCGACGATGTGCTCGCTCGCCTTCGCGAACGCATAAATTCGGCAGCCTGAAACCAAACGCACCAAACATATAAAAGAGGATAGGATCATGAATGACAGCTTTCAGAAACACTCGCAGGCTTGGGTCAGCTTCTCCTACATCTCCTTCGGCGCTGCAGCCTTTATGCTGTTCGTCGGTCTCTACATGATGCCGATTGATCTCTGGGGCAAAGGCTATCTCGCCATGGGCATCCTGATGCTGGTGCAGACGACGGTCAACGTCACGAAGACGATCCGCGACAATACCGAGGCTGACAAACTGATCCGCAAGGTAGAGGATGCCCGGACGGAGAAGCTTCTGGTTAAGTTCAATCGTGACGGTCAGGACTAATGTTTGTTAACGACGCCGTAGGGTTGTATCCGCACTCAACCTTTGCGTAACAATTCTGTGGCGTCTTATTGGCTGAACGAGGGGTACGCCATGCAAAATCATCTGATGAGATCGAGGAAGTTCGCGCCGCTGTTTTGGACGCAGTTCCTAAGCGCCTTCAATGATAATTTTCTCAAGCAGACTCTGGTTTTTGTCATTCTCGCACAGATGGCGACGGAAGGCGCGGCGCTGGTGACCCTTGCCGGGGGCATTTTCATCGCGCCGTTCCTGCTGCTGTCGGCGGTCGCCGGCGAACTCGCCGACAAGCACGACAAGGCCAATCTCGCCGAGCTTCTGAAGCGCTGTGAGCTCGGAGTGGCGGCGATTTCCGTCGTTGGCATTGCTTTCTCATCCATCTGGATCCTGATGCTCGCCCTTTTCGGCTTTGGCGTCATGTCCTCCCTCTTCGGGCCGATCAAATACGGCATCCTGCCTGATCACCTGGAAAGCCGGGATCTTCCCAAGGCGAATGCCTGGATCGAGGGCGGCACCTTCATCGCCATTCTCACCGGCACCATGGTCGCCGCGGTCGCCTTCCGCCAGGGCGAGAATGTCTGGATCTTCGGTCCCATGATGATGGGACTCTCCATTCTCTGCTGGTTCGCCGCGCGCATGATCCCCTCGATCGGTTCCAAGGCGCCGGATCTGGTCGTCGACCTCAATGTCGTGCGCTCCAGCTACAGGCTGGTCAACGAGCTTCACGCCGACAGCCGCATCTGGCGCGCCTCGCTGATGAACTGCTGGTTCTGGTTCGTCGGCGCCTTCATCATGTCGATGCTGCCGATCATGGTCACCGATATTCTCGGCGGCTCGGAAATCGTCGTTCCCGCTTATCTGGCGATCTTTGCCATATCCGTCGCCATCGGCTCGGCCATTGCCGGATGGATGTCCGCCGGCCGCATCGTGCTCCTGCCGGCGCCCGTGGGTATGCTGATCGTTGCGCTCTTCGGCCTCGATCTCGCCTGGAACCTGTGGGGCCTTCAATCGACTTCCCACGCCGAAACCATCCTCGCCTTCTTCGCCGAGCCGAAAACCATCCGCGTCGCCATCGATCTTTCCGGCATGGCAATTGGCGGTGCCTTCCTCGCCGTTCCGACTTTCGCGGCGATGCAGAGCTGGGCGAACGAGGATCGCCGCGCCCGCGTCATCGGCGCGTCCAATGTTCTGTCCGCTCTTTTCATCGCGGTCGGCCTGTCGCTTGTTGCTGCCCTGCAAGCTATCGGCCTGTCGATCCCCGTGATTATTCTCAGCATATCCGTGCTCAATATCGCGATCGCCTGGGTCATGCTGAAGACGTTGCCGACCAACGCTTTTCGCGATCTCATCTCCATCATTTTCCGTGCCTTCATGCGGCTGGAAGTCGAAGGCTTGGAAAACATCCGCAAGGCGGGCCCCGCACCGATCATCGCGCTCAACCATGTGAGCCTGCTCGATGGCGCCCTGGCGCTTGCCATCACCGAGGAAGAGCCCGTCTTTGCGATAGATTATTCCTTCGCCAAGAAGTGGTGGGTGCGGCCGCTTCTGACGAAGTGCAAGTTCCTGCCGCTCGACCCGACGAAGCCGATGGCGACGCGCTCGCTGATCAAGGTGATCCAGGACGGCAGCCCGGTCGGCATCTTCCCCGAAGGTCGCCTGACCGTCACCGGCACGCTGATGAAGGTCTATGACGGCGCCGCAATGGTCGCCGACAAGACCGGCACGATGATCGTGCCCGTTCGCATCGACGGTCTGGAAAAGAGCTACGCCTCCTATCTGACGTCGAGCCATGTTCGCCGCCGTCTCTTCCCCAAGGTCAAGGTAAAGATCCTCGAACCGGTCAAGCTTGATGTACCGGCGGAGCTCAAGGGCAGGAAGCGGCGCATCGCGGCCGGTGCCGCCCTCTACCAGATCATGTCGACGCTGATGTTCCGCACCGCTGATACCGACAACACGATCCTTGGCCGCGTCATCGAAACAGCTCGCGAACACGGCGGAAAGAAGCTCGCCGTCGAGGATCCGATTGCCGGCAAGCTGTCCTATGCCAAGCTCCTGACCGGTGCCGCGGTGCTCGGCGCGAAGTTCCGGAAGATGTTCCCCAAGGAAAAGACGCTTGGCGTCATGCTGCCGAACGCCAACGGCACGGCCGCGACCGTCCTCGGCGTCATGTCGGCGGGCAAAGTTCCTGCCATGCTGAACTTCACGGCCGGCGCTGCCAATATCCTTTCCGCCTGCCGGACCGCGGAGGTCAAGCATGTACTGTGCTCGCGGACCTTCATCACGCAGGCCAAGCTTGCCCCGGTGGTCGAGGAGCTCGAAAAGCACGTGACATTCGTGTGGTTGGATGAGCTGCGCACGCAGGTCACCTTCCTCGACAAGATCGTCGGCCTCCTGCGCAAATATCGGCCGCTGGTGAAGTGCAACGCAGATGACGCGGCTGTCATCCTCTTTACCTCCGGGTCCGAAGGGGCGCCCAAGGGCGTGGTGCTGAGCCATCGCAATGTCCTGTCGAACGCGGCCCAGGCGGCGTCGCGCATCGACTTCCATCCTGGCGACAAGGTGTTCAACATCCTGCCGATGTTCCATTCCTTCGGCATGACGGCGGGCACGATCCTGCCGCTGGTCTCGGGTGTGCCGGTGTTCTTCTATCCGTCGCCGCTGCACTATCGCATCGTGCCGGAACTGATCTATGTTTCGAACGCCACGATCGTCTTCGGCACGGATACCTTCCTGAACGGCTATGCGCGCACCGCCCATCCTTACGACTTCAGATCGATCCGCTATATCTTCTCGGGCGCCGAACCGGTGAAGGCATCGACCCGCGAGGTCTATATGGAAAAATTCGGCCTGCGCATCCTGGAAGGCTATGGCGTGACAGAGGCGGCCCCGGTGATCTCGCTGAATACGCCGATGTACAACCGCACGGGAACGGTCGGCAAGATCATGCCGGGCATGGAATGGAAGCTCGAGCCGGTTCCCGGCATCGACGAGGGCGGGCGCCTTGTCATCCGTGGCGCAAACGTGATGGCCGGCTATATGCGTGCCGACAATCCCGGCAACATAGAGCCGCTGCCGGAAGGCTGGCACGATACCGGCGATATCGTCACCATCGATGAAGACGGTTTCGTCAAGATCCGCGGCCGGGCCAAACGCTTTGCCAAGATCGGCGGCGAGATGATTTCGCTTGCTGCGGTCGAGACCCTTGCCGCGCAGCTCTGGCCCGGCGCGCTCAGCGTCGTCTCGGCGGTGCCGGACCCGAAGAAAGGCGAGCGCCTCATGCTCCTGACCGATGCGCCGGATGCGACGCGAAGCGATTTCCTGACATTCGCCAAATCAAAGGGCGCCACGGAAATGATGGTCCCGGCCGAAGTGACCGTCGGCAAGGTGCCGGTCCTGGGTTCCGGCAAAGTCGATTTCGTGACGGCACGCACCATGGCGATCGAAGGCTTGTCGCAGTCGCAGGCGGCGTAAAATTCCGTACCTGGGTAGCAAAGCTGTCGGTGGTTCGAACCATCGACCGCATTTTATCCTCGAAGCCTCGGCATGCGCCATACCACCTGCTTTCGCCGGCTTCACAGCGCCTTTTCGAGTTCCGGCAGTGCCTCGAAGAGGTCGGCGACGAGGCCGTAGTCGGCGATCTGGAAGATCGGCGCCTCTTCGTCCTTGTTGAT
>NZ_JARFYM010000065.1 GCF_030272705.1 Rhizobium mayense
ATGGCTTCGCACCGCAACCCGCCGCTACCGCCGCAAATACAGCAACCCAAAACCGCTGGAGCGAACTCAAAACTGGATAAAACTTGGGGGCAAGGTCAGTGCCAAACCGGCCGGAGATGCCTTCATACCCATTGAATACAACTCGTGAAGATCATTTACGATTTCCGAGTGTGAAAGGACATCTTTGCGAATGAGCATTATGCATAGGCTGGCTATGATCGCCGTCTGAGTTGTTAGCAGATTTGCAATCTGCTCATCGGTCAGTTTGTGTCTGTCGTTATTCATTGTCCTATTTTCCATCCTATGCGATTGCGCGCCTAAGCTGTGAGTAGCTCGAATTGCGTATTGATGTGAAGAGTGCAACGTCAATCGTTTTCTTGCTGATAAGCAAGTCGCATAGAGTCACCATGATGGCGGTTTGAGTTGCCATCATTGTTGCTATGTCCTGATCGGTAGGTTTGCTTGCCATTGGGCGGCTTTCTCGTGTGAGAGTTGTAGAATTTGATCCCGTAACATCGTCTTAAGCCCTCATACAAGCGGCGGCAGTTTTAAAGAAGGATCCGACAACCCGGAGCGGTTCATTTTTTCAACTTAGGAGAGTTGATCCTAGCATCTCAGCGTCCTATGACATCCGCGCTGGTCTGCGCTGCATGTTGGAGCTCGTTGTGGAATCGTCATTTGGAAAAGCCTGCATAGTCACCGAGGAAATCTCTGGTCTTAATAAGTCGGGAGGGATCGGAGCGTGCGCTTTAGGGCTGACACTCCATCTGACCGCCCTTGGATACCAGGTTGAAGTCCTAGTAACTGATATGGTTGTTTCAGCGGCGGATATATCGAGATTTCAGGAATCTCATCCTGATCTAACAATAACCTTGCTCAGCGCGGAGGTTTCGGAAGATGACGAAGTTGCGAGCCCGGTCGACAGCATATCAAAAGCATATTGCGTCTATCGGTTTATCAAACGGCTCGACCCTGACGTTGTCCATTTCAACGATTGGCTTGGTAGCGGCTTTTATTGCGCAATGGCGCGCCGGCAAGGTTCTCTCAGATCCCGCGTAGTGACCCATCTGCATGGCAGTTCCGAGTGGGTTCGCCGTTACAATCGGCACATACCCTCTCTAGAAAACTTTGAAGTTGAGGGAATCGAGAAAAGCCAAATAGAAAACTCTGATCTTGTCGTTGGGCCAAGTCGCTACTTGCTCGATTGGTATGCCGAACACAACATTAAGCTGCCGGAATCGAGGGTGATCAATTGGTTATTGCCTCAGTGGTTTGATGCGGCCCTTGTGACGAATGTGCAGCTTAGAACGAGAGAGGTTGTCGGCGGCGGCATCGATACCTTGGTCTTCTTTGGTAGGCACGAGAGACGAAAGGGATTTGAGGTTTTCCTAGATGCGGTGGCCCGATTTCCCGAGGATTTCCATCCAAACATCGTTTTCATGGGTCGCTTTGATCGTATCGACCGCGAATTCACCGGTTCGATGGCGCTCCGAAAATTGCGAAACTATGGCGGGGAAATTCATTTCATAAATGACTTTTCTCAACCTGAGGCGATGGGCTTCTTAAAGAGAAGAAAAGGCGCCCTTTGCGTCATGCCTTCTCTGATTGAAAACAGTCCTTGCGTCATCGGCGAGTGCTTTACTGTTGGCGTTCCGTTCGTTGCTTCTGCGGTCGGCGGTATTCCGGAACTATTTGAAGATAAGGCTCCCCAATGTTTAGCTAATCCGGACGGCAAAGATTTGAGCGCCGCGATCCTCCGTATCGCCAATGATGGGATGGGTCCGATAATCTCCTCCCTCAAGCCAACCAAAATCATGGAAGAGTGGGAGAAATTACACGCGATCCTTTTCGCCACGCCTGGTGCCGGCGAGACCAAAATCAAGCTTATGCCGCTGGTCAGTGTTTGCATCACTCACTATGAGCGGCCCAAGTTCCTTGAACTCGCGCTGAAGCATCTCAACGGGCAAACGTACGAGAACATCGAAATCATTGTGGTGGATGACGGGAGCACCTCGGCGGCCGCGACTAAAGAGTTGGAGCGCATTGAAAAAACTTCCAGCCGCTTCCCAATTCGAGTTGTCCGAACGTCAAATAACTACCTGGGTGCGGCCAGAAATGCTGGTGCCAGGGTTGCGCGGGGGGAATACATTCTGTTCCATGACGATGACAACGTCGCCGAGCCGCACGAGATTGAAACTTTTGTCTCGGCGGCCGTCCATTCAGACTCCGATATACTGACGTGCCAAGCTTACATCTTCCGCGCGAATGATGCGCGAGGTCCGTTTGCCGATGCGAAGAAAAGGCGGTCAATCGAGTACTACCCGATCGGCATCGGAGGCGTCTTCTCTTTCTTTAAAAACCGATTCGGAGACGCAAACGCTCTAATAAAGAAAGATGTTTTCGAGAAACTGGGAGGGTTCTCGGAACTACGCGGTGTCGGTGTTGAAGACTGGGAACTGTTCCTAAAGGCGTACATGCGGGGCTTTAAGACAGGTGTTGTCCCGGCGCCGCTGTTCCATTACCGCGTCAGCACCAACGGGATGTTGGCGACGGGGCATATACAGGATAACCATGAGCGGATATTCACGGCGGTGGACCATGCCCAGCCGGCTTTGGTCGGTGACATCTTGCGCTATGCAAATCGCAATGAACTGGCGCAAGGAATATTAGATCAGACTTGGTATCGGCTCGGGAAGGAAGTCGGCGGCGCACTTCAACATGAGCTTATGGCGCTCGATCCGAATTCTTCGGACGCACGCGGGAAGCTTTCCGATCTTGCGCTTGAGATCGGACGCATCAAGGACGCTGTCCAGCTAGCATTGCCCATTTTTGAACAACGCGAAAAGTTGCTAGCGTTGACAAAAATTTTGGGTGCAGATGTCCGATCGAACCTGCAGCAGCATGCGTCGATACGACTTTCTTCAGGCGTAGACGTTCGCGGATACTTTCTTGAAGGCTGGTTCGTGGACAAAGAAGGGCGGCCAGATGCGCCAGATGGGATCCTAATCGATAAAGAGCGGTATACGCTGTTGTCGGCGAACCGTTATGACCGTCCGGATGTCCAGAGCGCATTGGAACTCTCAAGCTCGACTGGCATTGGCATTAGGGCCCTCGTCCGAAAAGAGCCTTCAGGTCGACTAGGCTCCCCGTTTAGGGCAAAGCCACGACAGAGAATAAGGATCGATGGTATTGGAGAAGTCGCCCTTCTAAAGGCGTCCGGCAAACTAAGAGGGCATGTCGACAAAGCAGTTGGCTACACCTCGGTATCAGTGACGCTGCCTGATGACGGCGGTTGGTCTGGTGGCCTCGAAATCCTAGTTGAGGACGGAGTTCGGCCAGCTATCAATTGGGGGCCGGGCGTTTTCGATTTTGGTTTGAGTTATGGGGCGAATAGAAAGACATATTCTGCCCCAAAGGGAGGGGTATTGCCACGAACGGTTGAAATTTATTTGCCAGCGGATACTGCGATTGATGTGTTTTTCCGCTAGTTTCCTGGCTGGGTTCAGTCTGGTAAGCAATAATTTTATCGCTTTTGGAGAAGTTTTTGATGTCGGAAGAAAACGATTATGAGTTCTTACTTAAGGACACGCACGAAAAATACCTGGAATTCAGATCGGCATTGAGAAAGGCTGTGGTGGCCTCGCGTGTGAAAGGGGCACTCCCTGAATTCATAATGGGGCATACCGGCAAGAAGGTATCTATCCCTCAAGCAAAGCTTGATGACTGCAAGGTAATGGGCGACCGAAAAGACATCATCCGGCAAATGCCAGGTGACGGTGTGGCTATCGAAGTCGGCACCCAAGCCGGCCTATTCGCCGAGTTCATTCTTACCACGCATCCAAATATCAAGCTTCATGTGGTTGACATGAACTACGGCCCGTTCCGATACGATTTGCTGAACCCGTACATTGAAGCGGGTCGCCTGTCACCAATCGAGGGTTATTCGTGGGAGGAGCTTTCGAAGTTCCCAGATGAACACTTCGATTGGATATACATCGACGCCAGCCACATGTACGATCATGTCCGGCAGGATTTGGAGATGGCAAAAACCAAGGTGAAGCTCGGGGGCCATATTATCTGCAATGACTATACGGCTTGGTCTCCGCTAGAGGGCGACCCGTACGGCGTTCTGCAAGCCGTCAACGAATTTCTGGTGTCGGAGAATTTTGAAGTAACGCATCTATCGCTTGATGGCTGGGGTTACCATGATATCGCGATGCAGCGACTTTCTGACAATGGCGGGAGCGGCGATTATTTGGCGTCGATTCTACACAATATTCGAAACTCGTAATACTAGTGCGTTAGGCTGAGAAAATTAGGGCGGCGGCATGTTTGCTGCCGCCACCATGGGTGAGTAGATGCCGGCGACTAAACTCCCTCAAGCACTCGAGTTTCCAGGCTGCGGTGTCCAACAAGGAAGTTATCTAGTCTGTTGCGGAAATTCTGGGTCGTTTCGAGATTGTTGCGCTTCAGGAAGTCCGTGTAATTCTCCAATTTGCTTCTGTATCCGCGAAGGAAAGCCGAATAATCGGTTCGTTCCGCGTGCCTAAAAATCGGCTCATCCATTGAGAACTGGTCAGCACGAACTGTCGGGAGGCCGAAGTAATCTGTCATCTCCTGCGTTCGGCTGTCGAACTTCATGAACAAGGCTGGAACTTTCGCCAAGAGCGCCGCAACATTGCCGTGAAAACGCAATCCGAAGCTGAAGTCATACCGCTGGTTATGGAGAACCCAAGAGTCGAGATCGAAGAAGATGTAGGTATATCGATTGAACCATTGCCGGACTCGTGCGTCGGGCATCATCTTAGGCGTCAGCGGCAAGAGCGTTTGTTCGGCAAAGGCACCGCTATATGTCTGTATGTAGCGCAACATATCACGGTCAGCCGAACTGAACGTCCCATCGAAGGAACGATAGTTGGCTGTTGCAAAAGATGCGGTCGGCTCTTTCTCTAGGAAATTGAGATTCCCTAGGTACAGGGGCAGCTGGTACATAGATGGGCAGCCGACAATCTCGATATTTTTGACGCCGTGGCGGCTGAGTATGTCTGCTGTGTATTCGCCTCGAACCGCCATAACGCAGCGTGATTCTATCTCTTTCAAAGCCAAGACCATTTCTGGCTGCAAGGTGAAGTCCGGCTTAAAGGTGTGCGATTGAAGGCCAACGCTGAGGGGTATGATCGGCCGGTCCTTCGCCATCTTGAGACGGTTTAATAGCCGTTCGGTCGGCTTTGTGCTCTCAAGGAGCCAAATCAAATCGGACGTGATGAATGCGTCATAGTCTTCCATCTTGTCCTCTTCCCACGAGGAGATGATGTCGCATTCGATCGTTTTCTTGATCGCATTTAGAAAAAGTATGTTGCCTGTGTTCCAGGCAATGGAATCGTACTTGTCATTCAGTGCTGTGAACTGAGTGAACGTATCTGTGAAAAAGCCGACTCTCACTAAAGGACCTCTCCAAAACTAATGGTTGTTGTTCTAGCGGCATAGCATGCGCTCCCGCAAGTAGCCGTTCTACGCCTCTAGTAGCTGACGCCTAAAGACGCGTTCCACGAGCAACCCGAGGAAAAGGGCTCCAATGCCCCAAGCAAGTACATATTCGGGGCTGACGAGCTTATCGCTGTAGGTCTCATAAAACGCTGTCCGCATCCATTCGACACAGACTAAAAGAGGGTTGTACGCGAGTGCATGGGCAAGCGGGTCAGGAAGGTTTGAGGCGACGAACATGGTGCCTGACGAGATGTATAGTAGAATGATAACCAGCGCATATACAGTGACAATCACTGGCATGAACATAGACGCAATTCCAATTACCGTGCCGCAACCGATCGCCAGTAGAATGGTGGCCAGATAGCAGCATACTGCCCGCTCAAGATCGAATGGAAACGGATTTTCCTTGAGAGCCCACAGGATTGCCACGATCAAAAAGAGCATGATGCAAGCTCCAATTATCTCGAGAAATGCTCGGCCAATCATCACGTCAAAAACCTGGACTTCAGGGAATGCAAGCATCGCCCTGTTCACGACCAGCGAGTAACCCATGAACCGGGAAACATACATAAACGTCAGCGTGGGGACGAGCCCGGTCGCGTAGAAAACCGCAGTGCTGTCTCCATAAGGTGGCAAGCCACCTGACACCGTGTGCATAAGAATCAGCACCCCCATATGCACAAGCGGCCAAAGCGGAACGACGATAAACCCTAAGCCGTGGTTGAAGAACCGCGTGCGCATGTCGCGTAGGATGACCGCGGTCATGACGTTTCTCTTGCGCTCCAGACCCTTAATGAAGGGATGGCGTTTATCGTTTGGATTTGTCCTGGCCATGACGAATTAGGTCTTCCCACGGTTGAGTGCGGACGACTTTTTACGGGCAATTTCGGCTCGCGCAATGGGGCGGCAAGCACTTAAGTAAAACCGAAAAAGGAAGAATATTATGGATCGCGCGAAATTCTTCGCGGCGGTGCGCTCGTCACTGTTCGGCGGGCGTCTATCGCAAAATCAGGTGAACGGGATCGAGGCAATACTCGATCGATGGCAAGCGAGCCCTTTCGATAGCCGGTGGCTCTCTTACATGCTCGCGACCACGTTTCACGAGAGCGACAATACGATGTGCGCTATCTCGGAAAACCTGAACTATTCGGCTGTCGGCCTTCGGGCGACATTCCCGAAATATTTCACCGCGGCTCAAGCGGCCGCCTATGCCCGCGAGCCGGACCGTATCGCCAATCGAGCCTACGCAAACCGCATGGGCAATGGGAGCGAGGCCAGCGGCGACGGCTGGCGCTATCGCGGTCGCGGCCTAGTGCAGATCACCGGCCACGACAACTACGAGAAATATGGCATCGCATGCCAGACCACCAAGATTGATACGGTCATCCAGCAGAACTTACCGAAGGCTTGTTCGGCGCTGGCGACGGCGCACGTTGCCTTCGCTTCGATCGCAGCTCTGGGCAATGTCAGTCGCGACAAGGTTGCCAAGGAACAGGCGGCCTATGACGGCGTGGTGGTCATCTGCACAGATCCCGCAAACACCACGGTCGCCGACGCCCTGGTAAAGGTCGCGCAGGCGTACGGAGTCGTTGCAACCGCCCTCAATGCCGCGAAGGCGGCAAACTAGCGCCCGCCCCCACCTGTCTTTCCCTGATCTCAAAAGGAACTCCCATGAAATTCATCCGTATGCTGGCGTGCCTAGTGCTCGACCTGACCTGCCTTTTCGCGTCATGTTTCATGCCCACTGTCGCCTTCGCACAGGATGCGACGGCGGCGGCTGCGTCGATCATCGATCCGTCCTCCTGTCTCTATGTCGTCTGGACGATCCTGCAGCCCATCGTCACGCTGCTGGTGACGTTATTCGGTCCTGTGGTCCTCGCGATCGTCGTCGGCTACCTGGTAAAGCTGTTGAAGATCACCGATGCCAATCAGCAGGCCGCGCTCGAGACGCAGCTCAGTACCGCGCTTCACCAGTCTGCCGCAAACGCAGTGAAGTTTGCCCTGGGCAAGCTGGGCATGCCGGCATCCTCGGCGCTCGCCTCCGACGTCATCTCGCTAGCGGCGACCTATGTGCAGGACAAGAACCCGGATGCGTTGGCGAAGCTGGGCGTCAATGCTACCAAGCTGCAGGACATCATCACCGCCAAGGCGCAGGATATCGCTGCCAAACCCTCTGCCTGATCTCACTCGCTTTTGATCGCCGGCCGGCGGCAAGGTCGCCGGCCGTTTCGCAATCGATTTTGGCTAAGGGCGGCATATGAACATCAATGACTTTTTCGACGCGATGGGCATCAAACTCGGTGTTGCCGTTGCGGGGCTTATGGGCGGCATTCTGCGCGGTTTGTCGCGTCGGCGGTATACGGCGCGCGAAATATTCGTGTCGCCGATCTGCGGGGCAATTGCGGCGGCCTATCTCACGGAACCAGTGCTGTATTATCTGCGGTCGATCAATTGGCCGCTCCCTGACGTCGAGCAAAGCGCCATGAACTCCACCGCCTTCCTGGTGGGCGTCTGTGCCATGTGGATTGCGGATATCATGTTCGACGAAATGACGCGACGGTTTAAGAGTGGCAGGCCGCCGGCCCCATGACAGACTTGGATACAAGGAAACCGGGACGCTACTTCGACTTCCTCGCGCCATTCAAATCGCCCCTTGGAGCCGGATATTCGAGCCATCTGTGTTTGAAGCAAAACTAGCGCGTTTCGCTGCGGCCGACATCATAGCCCAGGCCGCCCCATTTCGAGCATCCAGGCTCTTCGCAATAGTGCTCGAAATGTACCGGCGCGCGCGGTTGCGTAGGGGATTGCGCGAGGTGCAGGGTAACGCTGCCGTTTACGAAATTAGGTTATAGAACTAGTCATCTGCAAAAGCGCGCCGGGTGCCGCATTTTAAGAAAAAGCTATTTGATGAGCGAAACAATTAGAATTGGTGACACTGTTCGCGCCAAGGGCATTCGATCACCTTCCATGCTGGTCATCAACCTGCGCCTGGTGCAGGAAGGTAGCACGTTCGCTGAGCTTCTATGGTTTGACGCCAATATGACCGCTCGGCAGTTGAACCTAGACACCAATTTGCTTGAGCACGTGCCGCTGCAAGATGAGCCAGCGCGCTGAAATTGTTTTACAGGCGCATTGAACCTATTAGCGTTTTCGGCGCAGATTTGGCCCGTTATACAAGTATGCGGTTGAAAAATCGGGATTAGATCGAGCTTCCCAAGCTGCTGCTAAAAGGCCCACCTTATGTGCGGGCGGGCTTAGACGTTAATGAGTGCTCAATTCAACGGTTTTGAGTAGGTCGATTGCTGGAGACCCTTTCGACCGCCCACCCCGGCCGACCGAAGACCCCAGCAGGGCTGGTGGCCACGCTCTGCCTACTTCGCCTCCATCTCCCGTTCGAGCATACGAGAGATGGCATGCTAGTCGCAGAACTTGCGATTTGCGCCGATACTGTGCCGGTTGTTCATCCATCATCCGGAGTTGTGTCATGAAGGAAGTTGCGACCATTGGACTAGATATCGCGAAGAATGTCTTTCAGGTTCACGCGGCCGACGCGGCAGGGGTGACAGTATTCAATCGAAAGCTACAGCGGTCAGACGTTCTAGGCTTTTTCCGTGAATTGCCACCGTGTCTTGTTGCGCTTGAAGCATGCTCGTCGGCGCACCATTGGGCGCGGAGCATTCAGGGCTTCGGCCATGAAGTTCGCCTCATTCATCCACCGTACGTGAAGCCGTTTGTAAAGCGGGGTAAAACCGACGCCGCTGATGCAGAAGCTATCAACGAAGCGCTGACGCGGAAGACGATGCGCTTTGTGCCAATCAAATCGGTCTCTCAGCAGGCATTCGCGATGTTGTTTCGCACTCGTAGCTTGCTGGTGCGTCAAAAAACTCAATCGGTCAATGCGCTACGCTCGCACCTCGCAGAGTTGGGAATAGTCGCAAAGAGCGGGAGATCAAGCGTCCCGTACCTATTGAAGTTTGTTCGCGAGAATGGCCCGGCGCAGCTTCCTCCACCGGTGTTTTTTGGCCTTGAGATCGTTGTGACGCAGATCGAACGGCTGCAAGACGCGGTCGAGCAGATCGAGCGAGAAATCAAAATTCAGGCAAAGTGTGACCAAGACATTGACCGATTGACGACAATCCCCGGGGTCGGACCAACAACTGCGGTCGCTATCAAAGCACTTGTTCCCGATCCGACTGGCTTCAAATCCGCACGTCATTTTGCGGCTTGGATAGGCCTAACACCGAAATCGTACTCAAGTGGCGAGAACCGTGTGCTGGGCCCCGTCTCACGAATGGGGAACAACCAGCTCCGCTCATTACTCGTTATCGGTGCGATGGCGGTTCTTAGTCACGTCAACGAAGCTGACGGCAACACAACATGGATTAGTCGCCTTAAGAGGCGTCGCCCATTTATGGTTGCGGCCGTGGCTGTGGCCAGCAAAACAGCCAGAATAATTTGGGCACTGCTTAAGAAAGGTGGCGTGTTTGTTCGGTCGCCGGGCATCTCGCTTCTCGAAAGCTCCGTATAACCGACAAAGGGTTGCCGAGTAGCGGCCAACAATGGGACATCATACCAAGACTGCAACAAACCGATACTCAAGCAAACAGCACCGATAACCTCATAGAGTGACCAAAATCACGACTTAATGTAAGGTCTTTGCTTCGCGAAATGCATATTGGCTAAGTGTTAACTGAAGCCGCCCTAATGTTAGCAACGGTCCGTGCATTGCATCTTCGATAAGTGTCCCGGACCGGCCGATCCACAAGTCGGATCGGCCGGTCGCTCCCCTGATGCCCGTACCGCCCGTGGAAGGGGACCCTTTATGCTACCGCACCCCGCGACCGGGAAAGCCCCGGAGGAGCAGCGGTTATACCTAGTGACGATATGACGCCTAAATTGTCCATCGCGAAGGCGAGGACAGGCAGCAGCCGGTTGCGGATCGGCTGTTACTTTCATGCGTTGTGGTTAGCCTCAATGGCCGCTTGGGCCGAAAGCGGAAGTAGGGCTACGTCCGGAAAGCCGCGCGACCAAGCGAAATGTGGGGGAGATTGGTTGGGACGGTCCAGCGCTACCAACGAACTATGTCGCTTACTTTTGCGGGACATATGAAGCGAAAAGCATAGTGATTTGCCACGGCTATGGCTTGCCCCACCACTGGCCAAGGTGTTGATCATGCTCATTTATTGAATTTCGGCATGGGGCACCACCATCCCTCACAGCAAAGTCAGTTGTCGGCTTCCCGACTGAGTTGCGACTATGTGATTTTAACGAAATCGCGCGCCGCCTCATCTCGAAAACATATGCTCTTTCCGCTACCTCAGCAGCGATATCCGTCGCTTCCCTCCAGGGCAGCACTCAAGCCGGCAAGGGAGAATATGAGTCGCGGCCTTCTTGTCCTTGTCTTGCAGCTCTTCGTCGCCATCGCCGTCTTCTCGATCGGGCTGTGGACCTTGCTGCGCCCAAGAAGCTTTCAGCAGTTTTTGAACGTCAATTTCGGTCTTCTTCCGGCAGCAGGGGCCGCGCTTGCGCTGACGCCGATCCTCATCAGGCTCTCCTCGGTCTTTTTCCTCTGGTACGGCTATCGCCTCGGGGAGGCGTTCAGCGCCGAAATCCTTTGGCTGATACGGCTCGTCAGCCAACTTGTCGGGCAGTGACGACCAGGCGAAGTGCGGCGTCGAACACGACACTTTCACGAAAAATTTTGATTTTGTGCCGCTTCCGTCATCCCCCGACCATTTACAGCCATAATCCTCCCCCCTAAAGGTGTGCGACGCAGCAAAAGGGGGCAGAATGCTTCGTAAACTTTACGACTGGACCATGTCGCTGGCCGGCCGCAAATCAGCGGAAATTTGGTTGGCCGTTATCGCCTTCGTTGAAAGCTCGATCTTCCTCGTGCCCGCCGACGTCTTGTTCCTGCCGATGTCGCTTGCCAAGCCCGAACGCGCTTGGCGCTACGCGCTGACGGCGACGGTCGCCTCCGTGCTCGGCGGCATTGCGGGCTGGGCGCTCGGCTATTACGCCTTCGAAGCCATCGCCAAGCCGATCCTGGTCTTCTACGGCAAGCTCGACGCCTTCAACCAGATGAGCGCCGGGGTTACCTATCAAACCATCATGTTGCTGCTGGTCACGTCCGGCCTAGCGCATCTGCCGCCGATCAAGGTGGTGACGATCCTTTCTGGCGTTGCCCATGTCGATCTCGGCCTGTTCATCATCTCGGCCATCGTCGCCCGCGGCGCCCGCTTCTTCTTCCTGGCCTTTCTGCTACGCCGTTATGGCGAATCGATCCGACATTTCATCGAGAAGCGCCTTGGCCAGATCACCATGGCGGTCGCCGCCGTGCTCATTCTCGTCTATATCCTCTTCCATTATGTCCTGGCGCACTGAGCACGGAGCCCTTGCATGTCCCTGACTTCGACCTCTCGCACCGGCCTAGTCTATTCCGCGCTGCTTGCGATCGGCATGATTGTCGTCATCTGCTCGGCGCTCGGCTTCCAGTATATCGGCGGCTATATTCCCTGCGCGCTCTGCCTTGAACAGCGCCAACCCTATTATTACGGCATCCCCGTCGCGATCGCTGCCGCTCTGTCAGCAGCCTTTGGCGTGCCCTCCTGGATCACCCGCGCGCTGCTGGCCATCGCCGGCATCATGATGGTGGTCGGCGGCGGCATCGGCGTCTATCACGCCGGCGTCGAGTGGCACTTCTGGGCGGGTCCGACGACCTGCTCCACAACGGCCAGCAGCATGACGCAGAACGCCGGCGATCTGTTGAACGAACTGAGCACGATCAAGGGTCCGTCCTGCACGGAAGCCGCGCTCCGCGTCCTCGGCTTGTCGATGGCCGGCTGGAATGTGATCGCCAGCGTGATTCTGGCGGCGATTGCGTTTATCGGCGTGAAGAAGGCGGGTTGATTTTTCGGGCGAGCAACCGCGATCTCTCATCTGCCGTGCCTGTGATACCCCCTCTGTCGCTATCGCGACATCTCCCCCACAAGGGGGGAGATTGGTAACTTGTAGCACGCTCTCGCCTTGAGCAGACTTCGCATCCGCTGAGACCAAGGTCTTTGCTTTTGTGATGGCAAGCGGCAAACTCCCAACTATCTCCCCCCTTGTGGGGGAGATGTCGCGAAAGCGACAGAGGGGTGCCGTACTCTCCGCGAACCAATCGCCAAAGAGACGAGCAATTTTACGGCTGCAGTTCCGTATCCCAGTAGAGATAGTCGAGCCAGCTATCGTGCAGATAGTTCGGCGGGAACAGGCGGCCGTTGTTGTGCAGGTCCTGCACGGTCGGCTGATACGGCTTCTGCGCCGGGAACATGCCCGCCTGCTTCGGCAGCTTGCTGCCCTTGCGCAGATTGCATGGCGAGCAGGCCGCGACCACGTTTTCCCAGGTGGTCTCGCCGCCATGGGCGCGCGGGATGACGTGATCGAAGGTCAGGTCGTCATGGGCGCCGCAATATTGACATTCGAACCGGTCGCGCAAGAAGACGTTGAAACGGGTAAAGGCCGGATTGCGGGAGGGCTGGACGTAGGTCTTGAGGCAGACGACGCTCGGCAGCCGCATCGAGAAGCTGGGCGACGATACGGATTGATCGTACTCCGCAATGATATTCACACGGTCAAGGAAAACCGCCTTGATCGCGTCCTGCCAGGACCAGAGCGACAAGGGGTAATAACTCAGCGGTCGATAGTCAGCGTTCAGCACGAGCGCTGGCAGGGACTGCGGCGAGACTGCAATCGTCAAGGAACCCTCCTGATCGATTCGGCATCTGTACCTGTATATTAGGCCGGTTGTTACAGGATTGTGAAGTCCAATAAATTCAGTGCATAGCGGCGATTCTATGAGTGCAGCTGATCAATCGATAGGCAGCGCCTCACGCCGGGTTTTGACGGCGTAATAGGCCCAGAAAAGCCGGGCTGCGACCGAGCGCCAGGGCATCCAGACCGCAGCTTCCCTGGCCAAGGCCTTGGGCAAGGGCCTGACATCATGCCCAAATGCCATGCCGACGGCAGCCTGCAAGGCGACGTCGCCGACCGGGAACACATCTGCGTGACCGCCGCAGAACATCAAATAGACCTCCGCCGTCCAGGGACCGATTCCCTTGATGGCGGTGAGCTCGGAAAGCGCCTTCTCCGGGCTTTCGGCGCTCAGAGACATCAGATCGAGGCCGCCGCTGACGACGGCGTCGGCAACACGCGCCAGCGTGTCGTGCTTGATTCGCGAGAGGCCGAAAGCGCGCCAGGCGTCGGATTCTAGCCCCGCATAACCCTCGGCGGTCACCTGACCCATCCCGGCGATCATCTTCCCCCAGATCGCATCGGCGCTCGCCCGCGACACGACCTGCGACACGATGATATGGGCAAGCCCCTCGAATCCCGGTTCGCGCAGGCGCAGCGGCACGGGGCCAGCCTCGGAGACGATCTGCCGCAGGCGCGGGTCGAGCTCGACCAGCGCCGCCAGCCCTTCCTGGATATCGTCTTCACCGCGAATGATGTGCATGGCTTCTCGTAGTCCGGGATTAAAATTCGTGGCAGAAGAAAGCATGAAGGCGATTCCCCGTCAAAAGCCGATATTCCGTTTCGCGCCGAGCCCGAATGGGCCGTTGCATCTCGGTCATGCGCTGTCGGCAATCCTCAACCACGACATGGCGAAACAGGCTGACGGCCGTTTCCTTCTGCGCATCGAAGACATAGATCAGGCCCGCTGCACACCCGATTTCGAAGCGGGCATTTTTGCCGATCTCGCCTGGCTGGGCCTCACCTGGGAAGAAGAGGTGCGTCGGCAATCCCTGCATTTCCCGGCCTACCAAACTGCCCTTCAGTCGCTCATCGAGCGCGACCTCGTCTATCCCGCCTTTCTGACGCGCGGCGAGGTTAAGGCACGGGTCGCAGTCGGCGAAGCTGACGGAATTCCCTGGCCCCGCGATCCGGACGGCACGCCGCTCTATCCACCCGACGACCGAGCGCGCAGCAACGAGGAAAGGAAGCGATTGCTGGCCGCAAGCCTCAAGCATACCTGGCGGCTGGACGTGGACAAAGCCATCGCCGCAGTCGGAGAACCGCTCCATTGGCATGAAAGCGGGGATGGCGAGAGGGGCGACATCATTGCCGATCCCGCAGCCTGGGGCGATGTGGTGCTGTCGCGCTCCGATGCGCCGTCAAGCTATCATCTGTCCGTGGTCGTCGACGATGCGGCACAGGGCATCACCCATGTCGTTCGTGGTCTCGATCTCTTTCACGCCACCTCGATCCACCGCCTGCTGCAGGCCTTGCTCGGCCTGCCGGAGCCGCTCTATCACCATCATCGGCTGATTCTCGGCGAAGACGGCAAGAAGCTGTCGAAAAGCCAGGGCGACACGGGCATTGCCGAATGGCGCCGGCAGGGCTGGTCACCTTTGGAGCTTCGCGGCCGCATCGGCCTTTGATTGTTTGTCCTCTTCCTCCTTATCCGCTCTCGGACCGCTTGCTGCCTTGCCGAAAAGCATGCGTTTCACCTTGAACTTCATCAGCGCCGCATTGATTTCCGCGCCCAGGATGAAGATCACCGCCAGCATGTAGAGGAAGACGAGCACGATCATGACCGACGCCAGGCCGGCATAGGTGGCTGTGTAATTGGCGAAGGTCGCGAGGTAGTAGGCGAAAATGATCGCGCCGAGCGACCAGAAGAGCAATGTCAACAACACGCCCGGGATGACGTCGAACAGCCGCCGCCGACCGGCTGCCAACCAAAGATGTAGAATCAGCAGCCCGGCGAGCAGCAGGAAGATGGTGCCGTAGATGCGCCAACTGAAGATGAGGTCGAGAATATCGGCAAGCCGGGGCAGCCACTTTCGCGTATAATCCAACACCAGCGGCACCGCGACCAGCATGATGCTGAGAAGGGCAAAGATCAAAACCGCTATCAGCACATAGCCGAGGCTCGCGAGACGGTTGAAATACCAGGGCCGGTTTTCCGGCACGCGATAGGCACGGTTGAGCGAGATGCGCAGCGCCTCGACGCCGTTGGAGGCGAAATAGGCGGCGGCCAGCACGGAGATGGTCAGCAACCCGCCGCGCGGAATGGTCAGAACCTGCACCACCTGGTCCGCCAGCGGCTTGGCGATCGCCTCTGGCCAGGTATCGAAAATCAGGTGCACCGCCGTTGAAGAGAACTGGCTAGCGCCGAGGAAGCTTGCAAGCGCCGTGCCGAAGATCAGAAATGGAAAAACAGCCAGCAGCGTCGACAGCGCCACATGGCTTGCCATCGCGAAACCATCGTCCTCGACGAAATGGAAAACTGCGTCGTAGACGACCCTATAGAGCGTACGAACGAATAAAGGCATTCCATCTCCGCTTGAGCCCGGTTCTCGTCCGCCGGTTGTCGATTGTGTCGGGCCTATGAATATGGGAAACGACTCCCGGATTGTACAGGAATCATTCCATGGCAGATAAACGCACAATCATCGTGACGGGTTGCTCTTCCGGCATCGGCGCGTTCTGCGCTCGTGCACTGAAGGCCGATGGCTGGCGTGTTTTCGCAACCGTGCGCAAGGAGGCGGACCGTGCCTCTCTTGAGGCCGACGGGATCGAAACGCTGCTGATGGACTATGCCCAGCCGGAAACGATTTCGGCCCTGGTCGCAACCGTGCGCGAACGGACCGGCGACCGCGTCGATGCCCTGTTCAACAACGGCGCCTACGGCCAGCCCGGCGCAGTCGAAGACCTCTCCACGGATGTGCTGCGCGGACAGTTCGAGACGAATTTCTTCGGCTGGCACGAGCTGACGCGGCAGGTGATCCCACTGATGCGCAAGCAGGGCCAGGGCCGCATCGTCAATGTGTCCTCCATTCTCGGCCTGATCCCCTATCGCTTCCGCGGCGCCTACACGGCTTCCAAGTTCGCGCTGGAGGGCCTGACGATCACGCTCCGGATGGAACTGCAGGACAGCGGCATCCATGTCAGCCTGATTGAACCAGGCCCGATCGATACGCGTTTCACCTCGAACGCGCTCGCCAAGATCGGCGAGCATGTCGATCTCGAACATTCCTCGCATGCCGCCGAATATCGGCGACAATTGGCGCGGCTGAACGGCACAGGCCCGGTCAACAGGCATAAAATGGGGCCTGAAGCAGTCTATGCCGTGCTAAGGTCGGCGTTGAATGCGAAAAATCCGCGCCCGCATTATGTTGTGACCCTGCCAGCAAAACAGGGCGTTCTTCTGAAAAGGCTGTTGCCGGCTAACCTTTTCTATCGTCTGATGCGCCGGCTCGATTGAAATACGAAGGCCCGAAGCAATGTCTACCTTTACCTATATTGCCGCCATCATCGTCATGGGCCTGGTCGTGATTGTCCTCGTCCGCGGCCTGTTCAACATGATGAAGGGTGACAATCCAAGCCTCTCGAACCGGCTGATGCAGCTCCGCGTGCTGCTGCAGGCAATTGCTGTCATCCTGATCATGCTGACGCTGTGGCTGACCGGCGGCGGCCGCCCGAGCTGATTGCAGGATCAAGATGGTCAAGCTCAACAAGATCTACACCAAGACCGGCGATGACGGCACGACAGGCCTCGTCTCCGGCCCGCGTCGGCTGAAGAACGATCTGCGCGTGGAAGCCTACGGCACGATCGACGAAACCAACTCCGCCATCGGCGTCGCAAGGCTGCAGACCACCGGCATGCCCGAACTCGATGCCATGCTGATGCGCATCCAGAACGATCTTTTCGATCTCGGCGCCGATCTCTCGACGCCGCAAACGGACGAACCACTTTCCTACGAGCCATTGCGTATCATCGACAGCCAGGTGGGGCGCATCGAACAGGATATCGACAGGCTCAATGCCGATCTCGAACCATTGCGATCCTTCATTCTGCCCGCCGGCAGTCACGCCTCGGCGCATCTCCATCTCGCCCGCACCATCGCACGGCGCGCCGAGCGGCTGATAGTGGCCCTGTCGCGCAGCGAGGGCGAGCAGGTGAGCCCGGCAGCGATGAAATACATCAATCGCCTCTCGGATTTCCTGTTTGTCGCCGCACGCCATGCGAATGATCAGGGGCGCGCCGATGTGCTGTGGGTTCCGGGGAAAAATCGATAGCCGAAGCAAACCAGATCCAACAGCAGTCGATCATATTGACGTTAACGTAAGCGTTATTTATGTCCTTAAAGCAATTTGCCGCTCTGCGACATGGAAGCGTTGTAATTGGGGAAAAAACGCGTATCCATGTCGCCATTCGACAAACGGAGCGGCGCTGAACAGGCCATGGTCTTTGGGCGCAGTGTTGAAGGAAGGTTTCCATGAAGATTCTCGTCCCCGTGAAGCGGGTTGTTGATTACAACGTCAAGATACGCGTGAAGCCGGATGGTTCGGGCGTCGAGCTTGCAAACGTCAAGATGTCGATGAACCCGTTCGACGAGATATCGGTTGAGGAAGCGCTGCGGCTGAAGGAAGCCGGCAAGGCCGAGGAAGTGGTCGTCGTCTCGATCGGCCCGGCCAAGGCGGAAGAGACGCTGCGCACCGCCCTCGCCATGGGCGCCGACCGGGCGATCCTGGTCGAGACCGACGATGCCGTCGAACCGCTGGCGGTGGCGAAGATCCTG
>NZ_JARFYM010000066.1 GCF_030272705.1 Rhizobium mayense
TTCTTTTAAAATGAAAAGCTAACAAACGTGTGGATTGCTAGAAAAGTGAATACAAATTCTGCCCGTTAGTTACCTCATCTATTAAAAATAGGTAACTAACGGGCAGAATTTGTATTCACTTTTCTAGCAATCCACACGTTTGTTAGCTTTTCATTTTAAAAGAACATCGCTTGATCTCGTCCCTTAAGAGATCGTCGCGCACCGACGGCGGAGTCAGCCGTTGGCCGGCGACGTGGGCGGCACGTGCCAAAAGATGGGCCGATATCGGCGCAGTCAGAACGAAGAACACAAAACCAGCCAGCGCCCGGGCCAATATCGGTAGATCTTGTGAATGAACACCAACTGCAAGTAGCAATAGACCGGAACCGACCGTGCCGGCCTTGGAAGCTGCGTGCATACGGCTATAGAGGTCCGGTAGGCGAATGATGCCGATCGACGCGACCAGCGAAAACAGGGCGCCCGCCAAGAGCAGGAAAGCGACGATAATAGCGGCGACCAGTTCCATTACTGCCCTCCTTTCTTACGCCGACCGCTTTTGCGTGCCATTTTCCCCTCACCCGCCTCGCTAACCGGCGAAGGCGACTTTTCGGCATTGCCCGACGCGCCGCGTGTGAGGATGAACCGGGCAAAGGCGACGGTGGCAAGGAAGCCGACGAGACCGAGCGAGATTGCGATGTCGATATAGAGTGTGAAGCCGGTCTTGATGGCAATGACGGCGATGAAGCCAATAGCAACCGCCACCAGCATGTCGAGCGCCAGCACCCGGTCGGGCAAGGTCGGACCGACCACGACGCGGAAGACGGTGAGAAGGAAGGCCAGACTGAGAATAGCGAGCGCCACCATGGCAGCCGCAGAAACGATGAAAGCGGCCGTCATCGGAACGCCTCCATGATCCGGCGCTCGAAACCATCGGCGATGCCGCGCTTCACCGCCTCCGGGTCGGAGCAGTCGAGCGCGTGCACGTAGAGCGTCTTGCGGTCGTCGGAAACGTCGACGGAGAGCGTGCCGGGCGTCAGCGTGATGAGATTGGCAAGCAGCGTGATCTCGAAATCGCGATCGACGGTCAGCGGAAAGGCGAAGATGCCGGGCTTCACATCCATGTTCGGGCTCATGACGGTCACGGCGACGGCCCATGCAGACTTTGCGAGCTCGCGCAGGAACAGGAGCAGCAGCGCCAGAATCCGCCTGACACGCACGAGATACAATACGCCGCCATGGGACTCACGCACCGTTGCCAAGGCGAGCGCCGAGAGGACAAAACCAAAGACAAGATTGAGGAAGGAGGCGCTGCCGGTGACGGCGACCCAGACGATGGCGAGCAGCAGGTTGAAGACGAACAGGATCATTGTGTCGCCGTCCCTCCCGGAAAGACCGAATGCAGATAGGCCGAGGGATCGTCGAGACCGCCGGCGGCAAGTTGCGTCAGATGCAACAGCCGTTCGGGAAACAGACCAAACCCGATGACCAAGGCTGTAAGAGCAACCAGCGGCAGACCGGCCTGCCAGGCGATCGGTTCCGGCATGATGGCGGCCTGCGTGGATCTCGGACGCCAATAGGAGAGGAGAAAGATACGGCCAAAGACGATGGTGGTCAGAAAGCCTGTCAACAGGATTGCAGCGGCAATCCACCAAGCGCCGGCGTCTAGAGCCGCCTTCACCAGGATGACCTTAGGCCAGAAGCCGGAAAATGGCGGCAGGCCGCAGGCGGCGAAAAACAGCACCAGCGAAAGGCCTGCGAACCAGCCGTTTTGCCGATAAAGCCCGCCGAGCGCGGCGAGCGAGAAGCTGCCGCCGAGCCGAGCCGCTTGGCCCGCCAGCAAATAGAGCGCCGTCATCAGCACCATCGAATGCAGCGCATAAAAGATCGCTCCGCTGAGGCCGCTGGTGCTGCCAAGCGCCACGCCTGCCAGCATGGTACCGATGCCGGAAATGACGACATAGCCGAGAAGACGGCGGATATCGCTTTCGCCCAGCGCACCGAGTACCCCGGCCAACATGGTCGCAATGGCGACGATCGTGGTAATCGGGGCGAGCCCGGCGCGCTCGATCGGAAACAGCATGACCAGAACCCGGATTAGGGCATAGATGCCGACCTTGGTGAGCAGGCCCGCGAAAAGCGCCGAAACGGTGATGCGCGGCGTATGATAAGAGGCGGGCAGCCAGAAATTGACCGGGAATGCCGCAGCCTTCATGCCGAAAGCGAGGAGGAACAGGCCGGCAAGGGTCATCAACGGCGCCGCGTTGCTAGGCGCCCTCACCTTCATCGCGATATCGGCCATGTTCAGCGTGCCGAAGACGGCATAGACGTAGCCGATGGAAACCAGAAACAGCGTTGTGGCGATGAGGTTCAGCACCGCATATTTCAAGGCGCCGTCGATCTGCTCACGCTCCGAGCCGAGGATCAGCAGGCCGAAGGAGGAGATCAACAGCACTTCGAACCAGACGTAGAGATTGAAGACGTCGCCGGTCAGAAATGCGCCGCTCACTCCCGCTAGCAGCAGCATCAGAAAAGGAAAGAAGCCGTAGCGCCGGCCGCTGGCCGTGATCTCGCCGAGCGCGTAGAGGCTCGCCGCCAGCGCCACCGCCGCCGCCGCCAGCGCCATGACCGCGCCGAAGAGATCGACGCTGAAGGCGATGCCGAAAGGCGGCAGCCAGCGGCCCATGACCATGGTCACCGGCCCCTCGTTGGTGACCCTATAAAGCAGAGCCATATCGATCAGCACGAGCAATGCTAGGCCGGGGATGGCGATCCAGCCATGCCACGCCGTGCGGTCGCGCAACATCATCAGGATCGCGCCAAGGCCGATGCACAGGGCGACCGGCAGGACCACCAGCCAATGATCGGCCGGCACCCGCGCTGTCACCAGCGCGGCGGAGAGATCGACAGCGGTGTTGGTCGGCGCCGCCATGCTGCTAGTACCCTAAAGGCGGCAGCGGCCGCTGTTCCGGTTCCGCCACCCGCATCTTGCCGGTATCGTCGGTTTTCAGGTCCTGATAGGCCCGATAGGTCAGCACCAGCAGGAAAGCTAAGAAGGAGAAGGAAATGACGATCGCCGTCAGGATCAGAGCCTGCGGCAGCGGATTGGCGGCATCCGCATTGAGCGTATCGGCGCCGGTCGGAATGATCGGCGGCACTTCGCGCGTCATCCGGCCGGCGGTGAAAAGCAGCAGGTTGACGGCGTTTCCGAGAATCGCGATGCCGAGCATGATGCGGATCGAAAACTTCGACAGCATCAGGTAGATCGCGGCGGCGAAGAAAAGGCCGACGAGTGTAGCGAAGACGGCCTCCATCATTCCACCTCCCGCTCTTCGAGTGCCAGCGCGATCGATGTGATGGCGCCGACAACAACCAGATAGACGCCGGCATCGAACAGCATGACGCTGGAGAGTGGCACCTCGACGCCGAAGAGATGCGGATAGATCCAAAGCCCGGTCATGAAGGGTACACTGGAAAAGACCGACAAGAGCCCGGCAACCGTCGATGCCAGCAGGCCGAAACCGGCAATCGCCAGCGGATGAAAGATGATGGCGCGGCGCACCGCCGTCACACCGCAGGCAATGCCATAGATCGCCAGCGCGGAAGCCGCGATCAATCCGCCGATGAAACCGCCGCCAGGTTCATTATGGCCGCGCAGCAGCACGAAGACCGAAAAGAGCAGCATCAAGGCCGTCAGGAAAGGCGCGGCCGTCCGGAAGATCAGAGTGTTCACGAACCCCTTGCCTCCATCGTCTCTTCCACATCGGGATCGTTGGCCGCGAGCTTGCGTTCACCGCCGGCGCGGATGCGGATCAGCGCCAGGATGGCGAGGCCGGTGATGGTAACGACAGCAATTTCGCCGAGCGTGTCCGTGCCACGGAAGTCGACGATGATCACGTTTACGACATTCGCGCCGTGGGCGATCAGCTTGGAATAATGGTCGAAGAACGCTGTCAGCGTAAGGTCGAAGGGGGCCTGCGTGGCCTTCAAGAGCAACGAACCGAAGCCGACGCCGCAGGCGATGGCAAGCGCTGCATGCGAAAGCATCTGCAATCGCGAACGGCGGTCGGCGGTCGATAAACGCAGCCGCGTCATGACCAGCGCCAGGATGACGACGGAAAGCGTCTCGACCATGAACTGCGTGAAGGACAGGTCCGGCGCGCCAAAGAGCAGAAAGATAACGGCCACGGCAAAGCCTTGGATGCCGAGCGAAACGATTGCCGTCAGTCGGTCGCGAGCGGTGACGACGGCACCCAGGCCGATTATGGCGATGAGGAAAATCGCTGCCTCATGCCACTGCATATCAGGCCACGAGGGAATAGCCGGTAACTCGCCATGGAGCACCGGCGGCACTAACAGCATGCCGGCAAGGGAAAGGAAAGTGACGGTCACGTAGACCTCTAGGCGGCCGGGCTGTAGGAAGCCGGAAACGGCGTGCGACAGGCGAACCAGCCCTGAGATGAGGCCATCGAAGCCGTGATCCGGTCCCGGCCCGAGTTTGCGCAGCACTACCGCCATCAGGAAGCGGGCGCGATCAAGCTTCCAATAGACGAAGCCACCGATCAGCACGGTCAGACCGGACAGCGCCAAAGGCACACTCAAGTGCGGAGCGAGCGAGACCGATATCTCCATTGCCTTGCCGCCGACGGCACTTCCCATCGGCGAGGATATGTAGGCGTGCCAAAAACGCGAGACAATGGCGGCGGCGAGACCGAGAATGGCAAGGACAACCGGCCCTAGCCAGAGCAGCGGCGGCGCCTCGTGCGGATCTTTCGGCGTTTCAACGCGCGCGCCGATGAAGGGCTTCAGCGCTACAGCGAAAGCGACGGCAAACATCAGGGCGTTACTGACAATGGCAAGGACTGTCAGGAGGATCGGCCAAGAAGAGGATTGGGCCAGCGCGGCATAAATCTCCTCCTTGGCCAGGAAACCGAAGGCCGGCGGCAGACCGGCCATGGAGATCGCCGCCGCCAGTGCCGCCGCAAACGTCAACGGCATGGCCGTGCGCAAACCGCCGAGACGCGTGATGTCGCGTGTGCCTGTCTCGTGATCAACGATGCCGGCGACCATGAACAGCGCGCCTTTGAATAGCGAATGCGCCACCAGATAGAGCACGGCCGCCTCGATCGCATAATCGGAGCCGAAGCCGGTGAGCAAGACCAGCAAGCCGAGAGAGGAGACCGTGGTATAGGCGAGCTTCAGCTTCAGGTCGGTCTGGCGGATGGCGAGCAGCGTCCCAATCAGCAGCGTCATGCCACCGAAAACCGGCAGGATCGTCTCCCAAGCCAATGTACCGCCCATCGCCGGGTTGAGCCGCATCAACAGGTAGACACCGGCCTTCACCATCGTCGCCGAATGCAGATAGGCCGACACGGGCGTCGGCGCCTCCATGGCGTTCGGCAGCCAGAAATGGAATGGAAACTGCGCGGATTTCGTAAAGGCCCCGCCGAGTATCAGGATCAGCGCGGCGAAATAGAGCGGGCTTTCGCGCAGCGCTCCGCCAGTCCTCAACAGGCTGGACATGTCCGCCGCACCGGTGATCTGCCAGATCAGCAACAGGCCTGCGAGCAAAAGCAGCCCTCCCCCGCCGGTGACAACCAGCGCCTGCAAGGCAGCGCGCCGAGCGGCCTCGCGCTGATGATCGAAACCGATCAGCAGGAAAGAGGTGATCGAGGTCAGCTCCCAGAAAACGAACAGCGTCAGGAAACTATCCGAAACAACGAGGCCGAGCATCGAGCCCATGAAAAGGAAGATGAAGGAGAAGAACCGGCCCTGGTCCACATGCCCCTTCAGGTAACCGCCGGCATAAAGAACGATCAGCGACCCAATGCCGGTGATCAGCAGCGCGAACGTCAGTGACAAGCCATCGAGCAACCAGGAAAAGCGCAAGCTCAGGCTCGGCACCCAATCGAGGCCGTCTCGGACAATATGGCCCGCGGCAATGGCGGGAAGAAAGCCCGCGAAATGCAGAAAGGCGAGTGCCGGAAAAAGCGCCAGGAGCCAGGCAGCGTTGTGGCCGAGATAGCGAACGGCGGCGGGCGCGACGATCGCACCGAGAAACGGCAGACACAAAGCCAGGAATGTCAGGCCGGTGACGCTGGCCATGTCTTCTCCCTGCTGAACGATCGCACGGAATCCGGCCAAGCCGAAAGTCTGTCATTGGGATAGGCCAAAGGCTGAATTGCCTCAAGCCCTGCGCGAGAAAAACCGGAGGGTAAACCACTGGAATCACTTTCCGGCATCAGAGCCGGGTATTGCAGCGACGGTCATGCCATAGTGTTCGAGGCGGAAAAGTAAGGCAGCCGGCTAACTGGCCGGAAAAGCGCCCACGTTAAATCCGGGAACCAGCGTCGATCGCTGTCCATCGATGATCTCTTCCATCGCCAGCCGGCCGAGCAAGGGGGCGAGAATAATGCCTGGGTGGGCAACGGCGACATAGATGCCGTCGGCGCCCGGCAGAAAGCCAAGCCTCGGAAACCCGTCGGCAAAGACCGGACGATAGCCAATGACTGCCTGCTGCAGTTCGACACCATCAGGCAAAGCGAGCTTCTGTCTCATCGCATCAAGTATGCGATGTCCGATAGCCACCGGTCTAATCTCTTCGGAATCGCCTCTGTAGCTTGCAGCTGATAGCAGCGAATGGTCGGGCCGCTGGCGAACTTCCAAATCTGGCCCACGGAGAATGTGGTTCAGGAAGGGCCGGTCGGCAGAAAATTGCAGCAGCACGGCGGGCGAGCTTTCGACGCCGACAGCCAATCCGAGCGGCGAGATGAGCGCATCGATCGACGTACCGGTGGCCAGGACGACGACATCAGCCGAAACGATTTGCTCAACGGTGCGAACACCGGTGATCCGACTGTCGGACGTTTCGAGAGCGATAATCTTCTGATCGAAATGCGCCGTGGTTCCCAAAGCGATTGCCGCTCGCACAAATGTCTGTGTGAGCTGCGTCGGATCCAACGCCAGATCGTCGGGAGAAAAGGCGGCGCATTCCGGCACATCGCGAAGCTCCGGCTCCCACCAAGCGACCGTCTTGGCGTCGACCAGTTCAACCGTCGCGCCCGCAGCCTGATGCTCTTGTACCAACGCCTCCGTCTCGGTGGCCGTCGCACACCAGACCAGCGAGCCGGAGCGCGCATGCTGCAAGGCCTCCGGAATGGCGACCTTCAAACGTTGATATTCGCTGATCGCCTCGCGCCAAATGCGGTAATTTCCATAATTCGTCGTGGGATCGCCGTTGATGAGATTGACCCAGCCGAATGCCTTGCCGGTGACGCCCGCAGCTGGCGCCGGACCTTCATCGAACAAATGCACCCGCGCTCCGCGGCGTGCCAGATGATAGGCAATCGATGCCCCGACAATCCCTGCGCCGATGACGGCTATCTGCATTTTCGGAGGATGCAACGGAGGATACCCGCGATGAAAATCACGATTCAGATCTACCGTTGCTTGGATAGCGTCAGGGTATGACGCGGGAATGACTGCGAACTAGGCTGTTATGCGCAGCTCCATGCAGGTCAGATCCAGCCAGCGACCGAACTTGGTACCAACTTCCGAAAACTGACCGACAATGCGGAAGCCGAGCTTTTCATGCAACCGAATGGAGGTAGCGTTGCCGGTCTCGATGGCGGCGATCATGACATGGATATTGTTTCCGGCAGCACGGGCGACGAGTTCGCGCAGCAAACCTTCGCCAATGCCGAGACCGCGGTGATCCTTGTCGACATAGACGGAGTTTTCCACCGTATGGCGGTAGCCATCGAAAGCGCGCCAGTCGCCGTAGGAGGCATAGCCGGCGACCTTGCCGTCCTTATCCGCGACGATGACCGGAAAACCTTTCGCCTTGCGCGCCTTGAGCCATTCCACGCGGTTGTCGACGTCAACGAGCGTGTCGTTCCAAATCGCGGTCGTGTGCACGACGGCATGGTTATAGATCTCGCAAATCGCAGGCAGATCGACCTCGGTGGCATCGCGAAGCAGTACGGCTTGGTCCATAATCCCGTTGTCCAATTATTTTAAGATGTGATCGCGGCATACTCCGCCATATGGGTGAAGTAAATCCGCCATTCCTGCATGGCTCGCAATCAAACCGTAACGAATTGAAGCTATTTTATTATCATTCTCAGAATCACTATGGAATTTTTGCTGGAAACTGCGCTATTCCTAGCTGGTTTGCAGATCCCGCCTCCCGGAAACCGCAATGCTCGCCCGCCTGACTGCCTTCCTGCTCATTTCTATCACGCCGGCGCAGGCCGCCGACTGGTGGTCCTATGAGAATGCGCGGTTCGGCTATGCGATCGAACTGCCGTCGGAATTCCGCCTTTCGGCCCGTCCCGACAATGGCGACGGACTGACCTTGACGCCAGCCGATCAGTCCGCACGGCTGCTGGTTTTCGGCACCAACATCCTCGATGGCGACTTTTCGACCGAAGCGAATACCCGCATGGCGCTCGCCAAGGATGATGGCTGGCAGATCTCCTATTCGAAATCGAACTCGCATGGCATCAGCTTCTCGGGCACAAGACAGGGCCGTATCGTCTACGTGCGCGGCGTAGCGCTCTGCAATGGCGGCGCCGCCTTTTTCCAGATCGATTATCCGAAGACGACCATGCAGCGCTATGACGCCGTCGTCATGCGGCTTGTGCGCAGCCTGCGCCCGACGAAGAAATGTGTGTCGACGACCCAGATCGTCAAAAGTTTTCCGGTGACAGGCTGAAACAGGTCAGCACCGCCGAATAATGCACGGCGGCCGCGGTAATGACGAAGCCGTGCCAGATGGCGTTCTGGAAACGCAGTTTCTCCCAGACGTGGAAGATCACGCCAAGCGAATAGATGATGCCGCCAATCAAGATCAGCAGCATCGACGCGAACGGTATATGCGAGGAAACGTCCCTGGCCACCAACACGCCGCTCCAGCCCATGGCGAGATAAAGCAGGATCGCCAGCCGGTCGTACCGCCCCGGAAAAACGCATTTCAGCGCGATGCCGAAGGCGGCGAAGACCCAGATGGCGATCAGCATGGCAAAGAGCAGCGGATCATCGGCACCGCGCTCCAGGAACGGCGTATAGGTGGCGGCGATCAGCACGAAGATGGCGGAATGATCGAAACGTCGCAGAAACCACTTTGTCTGCGACACCGGCCAAAGATTGTAGGCGAAGGACATCGCCAGCGTCAGGACGAGGCCGATGCCATAGATCCAGGCCGCGGCAATCTCGCCATAGGAGCTCCACACCGTCGCATAGAAGATCAGCACGGTCGCACCGATGAGAGCAAAGACCACGCCGACACCGTTGACGATGCTGTCAACGATCACTTCATATCGGTCGTAAGCCCAACGGATGCCCCCGAACTCGGCCATGCATACGTGTTCCAATTGGTCGACACACAAGGATTAATGGTCGCATCTCACAGCGACCGAGGCAACCGCCCCAAACGAGCATATAGGTAAATCTTCGCAAATGGTGAGGCCGCTCGACAAGCCTGCTGTCAACGCACGGCGAACGCTCAATCCGCAATTTCTAGTCTTCTGTGAACAATCAAAATCCGCCATATCTAACACAAGTACAGCAGGCCAGAGGATCCAAAGAGGCACATCAACCGGCAAAAGTTTCCAGGCCCTGCTATCGGCGGTGTTTTCGCCGCCCACGCCGGTTGCTCTTTCTGCACAACATCGAGGTTCGAACACTCCCATGACCGAAACCGCTCCCTCCTACGCGCTGACGCGCCCCGCCTATGTCGGCCAGTCGCATCTAGTCGTCACCGACCTGAGTGTGGTGTCGCGCTTTTATCAGGACATGCTGGGCCTGAAGGTCATCGAGAAGACTGCGAGCGGCGAGGTCCTGGGCGTTGCCGGCTTGCCGCTGCTGACGCTGACAACGGACCGCGCCGCGGTACGCGCGCCGCAGACGGCAGCCGGCCTGTTCCACACCGCCTTTCTAATGCCCGATCGCGTCGAGCTCGCCCGTTGGCTGCGGCACGCGGCGCATAACAACGTCGCCCTCGAGGGCGCATCCGACCACATCGTCAGCGAAGCGATCTATCTTTCCGACCCCGAGGGCAATGGCATCGAGATCTACGCAGACCGGCCGCATGAACAGTGGAAATTCCATAGCGACGGTACGGTCGAGATGGCGACGCTGAGGCTCGATTTGCAGAAGCTTTACGAAAGCGCGCCGCAGGATCGCTGGGACGGCATGGCCGAGGGTTCGGCGATCGGCCACATCCACTTGCAGGTCGGCGATGTCGCGGAGGCGAATGCCTTCTATCGCGACGTGCTGGGTATGAAAGTGATGGCGGCGCGTTATCCGGGTGCGACCTTCCTTGCAACCGGCGGCTACCATCATCATCTCGGCGCCAACACCTGGAACAGCCGCGGCGCCGGTGTCCGTTCCGAACATATGACCGGCCTTTCCGACTACACGCTGCGTTTCAACGACAGGGACGCGCTCGACAAGGCAATCGGCGCACTCGAAGCCCACGAGATCAAGACGGAAAAGCGTGACGGCGGCGCCTCGCTGCGCGATCCCTGGGGCATCGGGCTGAATTTGATCGGCTGATCGCGTACCCCCTACCTTACGATGTCAAAGGCTCGCTCCGGAACCAGGACGGGCCTTTCGCGTTTGCATAGCGAGGCAATCGGGGTTTCGGGGACATGTCCGGGATGGATATCGCCAACGGCTTACACAAACAGGCGCTCAGACTGACGACAGCCCGCGCAGGGCGTTCCAGTGCCTGGGTGGATGCATTGCGCGCCGATACCGAACAAATGAACAGTACCACTCCCTCAGCGCCCACCGAAAAGGACGGGCTCGATGTCGCATCCGCCTGGGCCGTCATCGGCATCTTCCTCGTCCTCGCGCTGGCGGGCGTCTACATGATGTCGACCATCCTCATCCCACTGACGCTAGCCGTCATCGTCGGCATGATCCTCGGGCTGGTTGCGGAAAAACTCAGCAAGCTTGGCGTGCCGCGCATCCTCAACGCTGTTCTGTTGTCATCAGCGGTGGCGTTGATCATCTTCCTGATCATCAATTCACTCGCCGGACCACTGGCGACGCTCGCGCATGAAGGGCCTGACGTTTTCCAACGCACCGTCAATCGGCTGATGCCCTATCTCGAAGGGTTCAAATGGTTGCACATCACACCGCAAA
This sequence comes from Rhizobium mayense, assembly GCF_030272705.1. GTDB lineage: Bacteria > Pseudomonadota > Alphaproteobacteria > Rhizobiales > Rhizobiaceae > Rhizobium > Rhizobium mayense. The sequence continues at coordinate 11,128 of NZ_JARFYM010000066.1, forward strand.
CCTTTGAAAGCGGGCCGATGTCGATCAATGTGCTGCTCGAAAATGCCGGCAACGTGCTGCATGTTCTCGCCAGCGGCCTGACACCCGCCATCGCCCAAGGCCTGGTCTTTTTTGCGGCACTACTGCTATTCCTTGCCGGCCGCATCAGCCTGCGCAAAACGATCATCATGACTTTTTCCACCAGAACAACGCGGCTGACGGCGATCCGCGTCATCAATGCGGTGGAGCAGGTGCTCGGCTTCTACTTTGCGACGGCTGCGCTGATCTATGCTGGCCTCGGCGTCGTGATGACGGCCATCGTCTATGTCAGCGGCATGAGCGTGCCGATCCTTTGGGGCGTCTTCGCCTTTCTCTCCAGCTTCGTTCCCTTCGTCGGCATCGCGACGATAACGGCGGCGCTGGCGATCGCCGGTATCATCACCCATGATGATATCGTCTTCGGTCTCGCCCCTGCAATCGCCTTCTTCTCCGTCCATCTCGCCGTGGAAAACCTGGTTTTCCCAGCGGTCATGGGCCGGCAATGGGAACTCAATCCCTTCGTCGTCTTCATTGCTATCATCTTCTGGACCTGGATGTGGGGCGCCGTCGGGGCCATGCTCGCCCTGCCGCTATCGCTGATCGTCATAACCGTGATCAACGAGCTGTTCTTCGAGGAAAAAGTGCAGCCACAACTGCCGCAGTGAGAACGCCAGTTAAAGGGCAGTTGTCGCCTAAACGAATGCCGCCGCCACCAGAGCATCCAGCCCGGCTCAGTTCGTCGTATCGTCGTCGCCCTGCTCGGGGATATCCTGCAAGCGAACGAACTGAACGCCCTTGGCCTTCAACGCCAATATGCTTGCGGCCACGCCTTCTCCTGCGGCGTGGGTCGGCTGATTGATGTGAGAGATGATGACGTCGCCATCCTTGGCGGAAGCATATTGCTTTTCTACCATCTTGGCCGGCAGCAGGGAGCCGCTGTCACCATTCACCGAGTAGCCGGCAATGCGGTAGCCCATGCCGCGAATCTGAGCGATGGCCGAGAGGCTATATTTCGCCGTTGCGCCGCGAAACCAATGCGGCTGCGGAATGCCGGCGGCAATCATGGCATCGGAGCCGCCTTTGACTTCCTGCGCCACCGCCTGCGGCGAGCCTGCAGCGGGGATGCCATAGACCTTGGTCGGGATGTCGACCGCCGGAATATGGTTCTGGCCATGATCCTCAAGTTCGAAGATGTCGGGATGAGCGAGGAAGACGGCGAGCGTTTCCGGGTTGGTCCGCAGCCAGCGGGCGGTGACGAAGATCGTCGCCGGAATATGCTGATCGACCAATGTGCTGAGGATACGCGGATCAGTCTTGCCCATGCAGGCATCAAAGGTCAAGGCGATGCGCGGTGCGCCCTTGCCAGCGCGATTGACATGCAGATGGGGCTCGACCAGCTTGACGCTTGAAGCTGGTGCCTTCGGCGGAAGCTGCGGCCAGACAACGGGCTTCGCTACGGATTCGGCGGCAAAAGCGGCCGGAACGGCAGCGAGCAAGAGTGCGGACGTCAGTAGAAAACGGTTCATCAGGCAACCACCGGTCGGATCGAATGAAATGAAGTGTGATGGAAAGAATGCAAAATTGCCATGGGCTCCTTGCCGTCACGCCCGCAATCGTCCGGCAAGGCGACGGAAATATGGCGATCGGCCCCTAACGCCGCCCACTGCCCATCACAATTGCGCCAATGGTTGCTCTGCGGCAGTCGCGCCTATGGCGTGCTATCATTTATGCTACGATTGATACGAAGCCAGCCGATCACTATCTGCATATTTTTCTGTGCTCCCAAAGGGAAACATCTATGAGCCGTGATCCCTATGACATTCTGGGCGTAAAACGGGACGCCCCGCAAAAAGACATTCAAAGCGCCTATCGCAAGCTTGCGAAAAAACTTCATCCCGATCTCAACCCCGGCGACAAGCAGGCCGAGGACAAGTTCAAGGAAGTCTCCGCGGCCTACGGCATCCTTGGCGACGAGGACAAGCGTGCTCGCTTCGACCGTGGGGAAATCGACAGCAGCGGTGCGGAGCAGCCGCCACGCAGCTATTATCGCGACTACGCGACGACGGAGGGCCAGCGTGGCCCCTACCGCAACGCCGGTGGTTTCGCCGATTTCGGCGATACCGACGATATACTTTCCAGCTTTTTCTCACGTCGCAGCCGAGGCCAGTCCGGAATGCAGGGTCAGGATCGCCACTATTCCATGGAGGTCGACTTTCTCGACGCCATCAACGGCGCGAAAAAGCAGATAAGCCTGCCGGACGGACCGGCACTCGACGTGCAGATACCGCCAGGAACGCGTGACGGGCAGACGCTGCGGCTGCGCGGCAAGGGCGATCCGGGCTTTGGCGGCGGCGCGCACGGTGATGCCCTGATCGAGATACACGTCCGCCCGCACCGCTTCTTCGTTCGCGACGGCGACGACATCAGGCTGGAATTGCCGATTTCCCTTACGGAGGCGGTGCTTGGCGGCAAGATCCGTGTGCCCACACCTTCCGGCCCGGTCACCGTCACGCTTCAACCGAACTCCAACACCGGCAAGGTCTTGCGGCTGAAGGGCAAGGGCGTGCCGAAGCGTGGCAAGGAAAGCGGTGACGCCTATGTTTCGTTGAAGATCGTGTTGCCGGACGCGCCGGATGCCGAGCTTGCAAACTTCGTTTCCGAATGGCAGGCCGGCAAAACGCATGATCCTCGAAAGACCATGGGTGGCTGAACGATGAATGAGAGCGAATTTCGTTTGCGCCTCGAGATCGACGACACGGTGCTCCAGATCTGGATCAAGCAGGGCTGGCTCGTTCCAGAAACCACGGACGGCGGCCGGCATTTTCGCGATGCGGACCTGGCGCGCGGACAGTTGATCCTAGACCTCGTCAACGCGATGGGCGTCAACGAGCCGGGCGTCGATCTGGTCATGGATCTGGTGGATCAGCTCCATGGGCTCAGGGCTACGCTACGCGACCTGACGGATGCCGTCTGTCACCAGAACCCTGATGTGCAGGAGCATGTACTCTCCGAACTCTATCGGCTGGAGCGCCAGAGGCGGCGCTGAAGGCATCAGTCGTAGAGATAATATTTCTGCCAGCTGCCGCGCGGCACTTTGTCGCCGATCTCGTAGCTCAGGTCCCGCACATGGATATGCTGCGGGCCGGTGGTGCACTTATAGGAGAGATGATACCAATCCCCCCTGCTGCGAAAGACCGCGCCGGGAGCATTCATCGAATCCGGCGCCATGTCAGGGTCGCTGAACGTATAGGCAATGACCTTATCGGGCTTGAAGCCGGTCTTCTCTGTGCTGATTCGTTTCATGGCCTCAGCATCGCAGCTTTGCTCCATCCGCTCGGATGGGTCGAGCTTTTGCAATTGCTTTTTCATGGTCGGATCGACAGCGAACGCGCTAGTCGCCATGGAAGCCAACGGTACAAGAATGGCAATGAATTTCAGCATGAAGACCGGTCCCTTGGTTATTTCCGGGCTAAAGCGCATCGCGATCTCTGAGATTCGCTGCCTGCGCTTTAGGCTCTTGATTTTGCGCATGTCGTCTTCGCGAAACCGCTGCGACATGCTTTAGGCGGCGTCTGCTCCACCAGGGAAAGCGGCCCAAGCCGCCCTTATTCTCGACGCAATGTTAAGCGGACTTCGTTAAAGAATGTGGTCACATCAAGGCGGCTCGGGAGCGCTCACTTTCAGATGGAATCACATGAAAGCGAGTAGGAATGCTTCCGATTCAAAAAAACTGGAACATCCTTTATGCGTTCGAACGGACATACAGCGCTCCACGCCGGCTTTGATGCCTTTATCAGCTCGATTGGAACTTGGCGTTATCCGCCTGCATGAGACTTGAGTGGACACTTGCCGCTTGAACCCCACGCGAGCGCCCTCTATCTCTTCTTCACCTCATTTCCGACTTTCATCCCGGAGAAAGCCTTCTCGTGTCGTCATTCAAGAACCTCCCCACCCCGCCCGCCGCTGCGAAAAAACCGGTCACGGACACGCGCCACGGCATCAGCCGCAGCGACGATTATGCCTGGCTGCGGGCCGACAATTGGCAGGCGATGTTCAAGGACACTTCGATCCTCGATCCGGAAATCCGCGTGCATCTGGAGGCCGAGAACGCCTATATGAACGCAGCCATGGCGGATACGAAAGAGCTGCAGAAGGTGCTGTTCGCCGAGATGAAGGGCCGCATCAAGGAGGATGACAGCTCGGTACCGGTCAAGGATGGCCCCTATGCCTACGGAACGCTCTACGTTACCGGCGGCGAGCAGCCGCACTATTTCCGCGAAGCACGCGACGGCGGCGAGCGCAAGCTGCTTCTGAACGGCGACAAGGAAAACGAGGGGAAGTCGTATTTCCGGCTTTCCGGCATCGACCATTCCACCGACCATAGCCACGGCATCTGGGGCTACGACGACAAGGGCTCGGAATATTTCACGCTGAAGGTCCGTAACCTCGGGACCGGCGAAGACCTTGCCGACGTGATCGAGAATACCGGCGGCGGCGGTGTCTGGGCGCCTGACGGCAAGAGCTTCTTCTATACGCTGCAGGACGAGAATCACCGTCCTTCGAAGATCTTCCATCACATCATCGGCACGCCGCAGTCGGAAGACCGGCTGGTCTATGAAGAGCAAGATTCCGGCTTCTTCATGGGTGTCGGCGGTTCATTGCTGGATGACTACATCTTCATCGACATCCACGATCACGAGACCAGCGAATACCGGATCATTCCGACCTCGGATCTCACGGCCGAGCCCAAGCTGGTGGCAACACGCAGTACTGGCATCGAGTATGAAATGTCGGAAGGTGGCGATGTCTTCTACATCCTCACCAATGACGGCGATGCCAAGGATTTCAAGATCATGGAAACGCCGGTCGACAAACCGGGCAAGGCAAACTGGCGCGATGTCGTGGCACACAAACCAGGCACGCTGATCCTCAATCACATGGCCTATGCCCGTCATCTCATCTGGCTGGAACGCAAGGACGGCCTGCCGAGGATCATCATCCGCGATCGCCGCTCCGGCGAAGAACATGCCATCGCCTTCGACGAGGAGGCCTATTCGCTGGGCCTGCAGGGTGCCGCCGAGTACGACACCGACGTGATCCGCTTTTCCTATTCCTCGATGACGACGCCGAGCCAGCTCTACGACTACAACATGGTGACGCGCGAGCGCACTCTGCTGAAGACGCAGGAAGTTCCGTCGGGCCACAATCCGGACGACTATGTCACCCGCCGTGTCTTCGCCCCCGCCTGGGACGGCGAACAGGTGCCGGTGACCCTGCTCTATCGCAAGGATACGCCGCTCGACGGCTCCGCGCCCTGCCTGCTCTACGGTTACGGCGCTTACGGCATCACCATTCCCGCCGGGTTCAACACCAATTGCTTGTCGCTCGCCGACCGCGGCTTCGTCTATGCCATTGCCCATATCCGCGGCGGCAAGGACAAGGGCTTTGCCTGGTACGAAGACGGCAAAATGGACAAGAAGACCAATACCTTCAAAGACTTCATCGCCGCTGCCGACTATTTGAATCAGGAGAAGTTCACCTCCTACGCAAAGATCATCGCAGAGGGCGGCTCGGCTGGCGGAATGCTGATGGGCGCCGTCGCCAACATGGCGCCGGAGAAATTCGCCGGCATCATCGCCGCTGTGCCCTTTGTCGACGTCCTCAACACCATGTTGGACGACACCCTGCCGCTGACGCCGCCGGAATGGCCGGAATGGGGCAATCCGATCGACAGCAAGGAAGAATACGACCAGATTGCCGCCTACAGCCCCTATGACAATGTCGGCGAAAAGCCCTACCCGCCAATTCTGGCGCTTGGTGGCCTGACCGATCCGCGCGTCACCTATTGGGAACCGGCGAAATGGGTGGCCAAGCTGCGTGAGAAGACCACCGGCGACGCGCCTATCCTCCTGAAAACCAACATGGATGCTGGCCACGGCGGCGCCTCGGGCCGCTTCCAGCGCCTCGAGGAAATTGCCTTCGAATACAGTTTCGCCATCAAGGTCGGTGGGAAGATCTAGCAATACTTTGGGAGGAGCTCATGCCGGTCTACGTCGCCCTGCTGCGTGCCGTGAACGTCGGCGGCACCGGCACGCTGTCGATGGCGGGTTTGAAAGCACTCTGCGAGGAGATCGGCTTCACCGACGTAAAGACCTATATCCAAAGCGGCAATGTGCTTTTCCGCTCCGATAAGGACGAGGCGGCAGTTCAGAAGAATCTGGAAGAGGCGCTGACCCTCAAAATGGGTAGATCGCCGGGCGTGCTGTTGCGCAGCCGTCGGGAATTGCAGGCTGCCGCCGAAGGCTCGCCCTTCCCGCATGCCAAGCCGAACTACCTGCTCATCAACTTTCTTCCGGAGCATCCAACGGCGGATGCGCTGGACAAGCTGGTCGCGCCCGGCGGCGAAGAGGTGCATGTCGCGGGCAAAGAAATCTATGTTCATTACCCCGATGGCTCCGGACGCTCCAAATTGAAGCTGCCGGCGCTGAAAGCCGGCACGTCGCGGAACCTCAATACCGTGCGAAAGCTGGTGGAGATGGCGCGGGAGATGGAAGAAGGTTAAGGGCGGGTCAGCAGCGTTTCGTAGTCGCGGCTACCCGAAAATATATTGGTGATCCAGACCGCGTTACCTTCGACTAGAGCGTTTCTGATTATGTTTGAATCGCGGATTCCCTTTTGATGTCGAATGTGATTCAAGATGCTGGCTGAGAGGAGGTCAGCATCGATGGTCGCA
>NZ_JARFYM010000067.1 GCF_030272705.1 Rhizobium mayense
GCCCCAGGAGGGCATCCAGAGCATGATCGAGAAGACCATTCCGAGCGTCTGCGCCCAGTCGGGCAGAGCCGTATAATGCAGATGGTGCGGACCGGCCCAAATATACATGAAGATCAGGGCCCAGAAGTGAATGATAGACAGCCGATAGGAATAAATCGGCCGGTTGGCCTGTTTCGGCACGAAGTAGTACATCATGCCCAGGAAGCCTGCGGTGAGGAAAAAGCCGACGGCGTTGTGACCGTACCACCACTGGGTGAGAGCATCCTGCACGCCCGAGAAGAGCGAATAGCTCTTGGAGCCGAGGAAGGAGACCGGCACCGCCAGGTTATTGACGACATGCAGCATCGCAATCGTGACGATGAAGCCAAGGTAAAACCAGTTCGCCACATAGATATGCGGCTCTTTGCGCTTCAGAATTGTTCCGAGGAACACCGCAAGATATGCGACCCAGACGAGTGTCAGCCACACATCGACATACCATTCCGGCTCCGCATATTCGCGCGCCTGGGTGATGCCAAGTATGTAGCCGGTGGCCGCCATCACGATGAACAGCTGGTATCCCCAGAAAACGAACCAGGCCAGCTTGCCGCCGAACAGGCGAGCGCGGCAGGTACGCTGGACCACATAAAAGGACGTCATGATCAGCGCGTTGCCGCCAAACGCGAAGATGACAGCGGACGTGTGGACAGGACGAAGGCGACCAAAGTTCAGGTAGGGCGCGATGTTCAGATCCGGGAAGGCCAGTTGGAGAGCGATCACGAGGCCCACGAGGAAGCCGACGACACCCCAAAAGACCGTCGCAATCAGCCCATATCGGATAACCCCGTCGGAATAGGCCGAAGTATTCGCGGCGCTGACGGCGCGCCGCGGCGAGAAATCGACCCTGCGCAAAAGCAGGATCGTTCCCGCGACCAGACAGAAAAACAGCACCCACATATGGGCGGCAAATAATTGGTCGTGGGCGAGAGCGGCCCCCAAAAGCGCGAAAAACGCGCCAACCGCCAGCACCATGATTTCTAAGGTATAATCCATGTGGTCGTCCCCGCAGCGCAGACGACCATGTCGCAGTGACCGCCTTTCCCGCCTATGGAACGACAGTTGTCATGGCCGCGACCGCCAATCTTTGATCTATGTCAACAACAGAGACGTTCTGCGCCAAACGGCGGTGCCGCCGCTTCGCAACGGCGACCCCAGCTGCAGCGGCGATACTCGCTCCGTCCTGCCGGCAATTTGACGGACGTCAAAGAAGAATGTTCGGCTTCGACGTACCACGTCTCCGACGGCCAATCAGGCCATCGCAAGTAGGAGACAAGAGAATGCGTTTCAAAACCGGTCTGATCGCTGCGACCGCAGCTTTGATGGCTTCGGCAATGCCACTTTTGGCGGCAGATCACCAGATCCAGATGCTCAACAAGGGTGCGGATGGCGCAATGGTGTTCGAACCGGGATTCGTCAAGATCGCACTCGGCGATACCATCACCTTCATTCCGACCGACAAGACCCACAACGTCGAAACGTTCAAGGAACTCATTCCTGCCGGAGCACCGGAATTCAAGTCCAAAGCAAGCGAGCAATATCAGGTCAAGTTCGATGTACCCGGCGCCTATGTCGTGAAATGCACGCCTCACGCGGGTATGGGGATGGTTGCGCTGATCCAGGTCGGGGACCATCCGGCAAATCTCGAAGCGATCAAGACTGCCAAGATTCCAAACCTGGCGCGAAAGCGCCTCGATACAGATCTCATGCAGGTCACCCAATAATGTGATAACAACCAATGGTGACCTGGGGTGACCTGGCCGAAGGCCCGGTCACCCTTTTTATGTTGCGGACCTCCCGGAATTAAGGCCCGGTCGGGCCCTTTCAGGCCGCCTTGCTATGTGTTCGTCCGGACATGCCGAGATAAGCGTCGAAGGCCGCGGCAACGGCTCTGATCATGAAACGCGATTCCTGGCGCACGGCAAGCTTACCGCCACCAATCTCAATCACACCGTCGGCTTCGAGATCCTTGAGCCTCTCATTGCCTCTCAGCAAATAGTCGGCGTCAAAGCCGGAATTGTCGGTGATACCATTCAAGTCGACCGAGAAATCGCACATGAGGCGCTCGATGATGCGTGCACGCAGCCGGTCTTCGTCGGTGAGGCGATACCCCTTCGCGGTCGCAAGTACGCCGGACGCCACACGATCGGCATAAGTGCCGAGCGCGACCTCGTTCTGGACATATCCCATGGGTAACTTGCCTATGGCGGAGGCTCCGAGCCCAATCAATGTCTCGCAGGTGTCCGTCGTATATCCCTGGAAATTTCGCCGCACCTCCCCCTTGGAACCGGCGATCGAAAGCGTGTCGTCGGGCAAAGCGAAATGGTCGAGGCCTATCCGGACATAGCCTGCCGCAACCAGCGCCGAAGCGATGGCCTCCGCCTGCGCATTTCTCTCCTCGGCGCCAGGGAGCGTCGCGTCATCGATCAACCGCTGATGCTTCTTGAAGGCCGGGATATGCGCATAACCAAACACCGCAAATCGCTCGGGGCGCATTTCTATCGAAGCATTCACGGTATCGATGCACGATTGAACCGTCTGATGCGGCAGTCCGTAGATCAGGTCGAAATTGATGCTGGAAACGCCTGAGGCTCGCAACAGCGATACGGCCGCACTCGTCTGTTCGACGGATTGCTTGCGGTTGATTGCCGCCTGGACCACCGGATCGAAGCTCTGGACGCCGAGGCTTGCCCGATCGACGCCGCTTTCACCGAGCGCCTCTACCATTTCGGCCGACAGCGTGCGGGGATCGATCTCGATCGCAATGCTGCAATCGGATTGGAAATCAAACGCGCTCCTGAGCTTCTTGATCAAGGCCCGAAACTCGTCCGGTCTGACGATTGTCGGGGTCCCGCCGCCGAAATGCACATTCTTGACCATGATCGGCTTGTGCGCAGCAAACGCGACCAATTCGATCTCCTGGTGCAAGACATCGAGATATTCGAGGATCGGGCGATCCTGCCTCATGATGCTCGTATGACAACCGCAATACCAGCACATGGACCTACAGTACGGAATGTGGAGATACAGCGAAACAGGCTGATCCTGCTCGAGGTTCGCCAGTGCTTGCGCATATGCGTCCGGCCCTATCGCGGAAGAGAAAGCAGGTGCCGTCGGGTAACTGGTGTAGCGCGGCAACCGTGCTTCACCGTATTTCGCGACCAAATGATTGGACATGATTGGTTCCTTCAAAGGGGCTGAAGGGCATTTGGCGCCAGGAGCGAGATCTGTCCTTGCGCTAAATCAATGACGGCCGGCTGAAACCGGCACCAGCATGGAGGTTATTTGCTGGCAATCAAAGTCACCCCGCCGCCTCACGACTATGGTTGCTTATCTGGCGCGCCGCGGCCGCAGCCGCCAGGTTCTTTGAATTGCGCGGCCGAAGGACAAAATTCCATGACTGAAGCAACGCTCATCGAAGCGGAAATTCCTCTCATTGACGTGCGCACGATCGCGCCCGCCGAAAGGCACCATCATATCTTCAGCACCCTCGACGCCCTTGCCCCCGGCGGGCTCCTGCGCATCACCAGCGACCACGATCCCCGCCCACTGCACTATCAATTGGAAGCAGGCTATCCCGGAAAATTCTCCTGGGACTATCTAGAGCAGGGTCCCCAGATCTGGAGGGTCGAGATTTCACGTCTTGAGACAGGTTGCGATTGCAGCTGCGGCGGCCATTGAGCACGCGGGATGAACGATAATGATCGCTCCTGGCGACAAAAAGCGCCAGGACGAATTTGGAGAGGCAGCGATGATAATACCGCTTCGTGAACTTGACGTCCGCGAGCTCCTGAGGGACGGCGGCGCACCCTTCAACCTGATAATGGAAACGGTCACATCGCTCAAACCGAGGGAAGGCCTTCGGCTGCTCGCTATATTCGAACCGACACCCCTCATTCATCAGCTCGGGCAGCGTGGCTATTCCCACGTGAGCAGGCAAATCGCCGAGGACGATTGGGAGATCATCTTCACGCCGGAATCCGAAGCCGAAGCGGAAATGCAAACAGGCCAGCCAACTGTCGAAACGGACCTATGGCCCGAACCGATATGGAATATGGACCTGACCGATCTTGCACCATCAGACTCGATGGAACGCATCCTAGCGCGCTTGGAGACAATGAAAGCGGGCGAAGTGCTATTTGCACTCGTGAGCGGCGAGCCAATTTTCCTCCTGAACGAGGTGAAGGCGCGTGGCCATGAATGGGTCGGCAACTTCGACTCCACGGGAACGGTCTACCGTATAATGGTTCGCGTGAACCCCTCCGTCAGCCAAACGGTATAGAACCAGCCCGCAATTTTGGAGAATTCAATTGACCGAGTTCGCGCTTGCGTTCGCGCTTTTCCTGGTGCTGCACTCCGTCCCGGCGATCCCGGCCATTCGCTCCGCGATCATTGCGCGGACGGGGCGGCCTGCCTATTTCATTCTATATTCGACGGTGTCGACCGCGGTCCTGATCTGGGTATTTCGTGCGGCCTTGGCTTTGGACTATATCCCGCTCTGGGATTTCCAGCCCTGGCACGCCGCAATAACAATTCTCTTGGCTCCTATCGGAATATTCCTCGTGGTCGCCGGGCTCTTGAGCTGCAATCCATTGTCGGTGTCGCTGCGGACGTCGGGCCGACCAGGCGCCATCGTTTTCCTCACCCGCCATCCTGTTCTCTGGGGTTTTGCTTTTTGGGCCGTCGGTCATCTCGTGGCGAATGGCGACCTGCGCGCATTTCTCCTGTTTGGTGGGTTTGCGCTTTTTTCGCTCGGCAGCATCCCGATGGCAGAAAAGCGAGCGCGAAAACGTCTGGGGACGTCTTGGGCTGAGGTTGCCGCTTCCACATCCATCTTTCCTTTTGCGGGTGTGTTGCGCAGACATGGGCTTGGAATAGACGTGCCCATCCTCGCCGGCGCCCTCGCGGCCGCCATCATCACCGGCTGGCTACTTCTAGGAGGACACAGCTTCCTATTCGGAGCCGACCCCATCGCCACCTGGATGTAAAGCAAGCCAGCCGCGTTCGCCCTCCCAGCTTCGCGCGAGCCCCGGCATGGGAAGACCGAGCATGTCGATCGCCCGGCTTGCGATGTGGTCGACCACATCCGCCACCGAAAGAGGCCTTTGATAGAAGGCCGGTACCGGTGGCATGACGATGGCGCCCATTTCCGTAACGCTCGTCATGTTGCGCAGATGTCCGAGATGCAGCGGGGTTTCCCGCGCAAGCAGGATAAGCCTGCGACGCTCTTTCAATTGCACGTCGGCGGCGCGAATGATGAGGTTGTCGGACACACCACAGGCGATTGCCGCCAATGTCTTCATCGAACACGGGGCAATGATCATGCCGTCCACTCGGAACGAGCCACTGGCGATGGCGGAACCTATATCGTCCGGGTCATAGGCCTTGGTGGCGGCGAGCAGCAGCCTGCCATAGGCATCGCTACCGATCTCATGAGCCAGAGTGCGTTGGCCGGCCTCGGAGACCACCAGATGCACCTCGGCCCCAACCATCATCAACTTTTTCACGATCGTCTCTCCGAGGACCGCACCCGACGCGCCGGTGATTGCGACGACAACACGAAATGGCCTGTCAGCGAAGGTCATGCTTTATCCTTTCCCATATCTCGTCCGCACGAGCCGAAGCAGCCGCAGACATCGACAGGGGCTTTCCCCATTCACGATCTGTCTCGGAACCGATCTTGTTGGTAGCATCGCATCCCATCTTGGCACCGAGGCCCGACTTCGGCGAAGCGAAGTCCAAATAGTCGATCGGGGTGTCCTCGATGAGTAGGAGATCGCGGCCGGCATCGAACCTGGTCGACAAGGCCCAGGCGATATCCTGCCAATTGCGCACATCGATGTCCGGATCTACGACAATGATCAGCTTGGTGTAGTTGAACTGGGGCAACATCGACCAAAGCCCAATCATTACCCGCTTGGCTTGGCCGGGATATCTTTTTTCGATCGAGACAACGATCGTTCGATACGAACACGCCTCAGGCGGCAGCCAGAGATCACATATTTCAGGAAACTGCTTTTTCACAATCGGCACGAAAAGCTCCGCCATCGCATCGCCCAGGCGCGAAGGCTCGTCCGGCGGGCGACCCGTGTAAGTCGACAGATAGACGGGTGAACGGCGGGTCGTGATGGCGGATAGATGGACGACGGGAAACGGCTCGACCGCATTATAGTAGCCCGTGTGGTCTCCGTAAGGTCCCTCGAGATCCGTCGTTTCGGCTGAGACCATGCCCTCAAGTATGATTTCCGCGTTCGCCGGCACTGGCATGGGAAGTGTCATCGCAGGTGCTACCTCCGTCCTAGCCGATCGCAGCAAGCCGGCGAAATTGAGTTCGCTCACGCCCTCGGGCAGCGGCATCACGCCGGCAAGCAACGTGGCAGGGTCGGCGCCGATCGCGATCACAATCGGCATGTCCAGGCCCTTTCTGCGCCATTCACGGTGATGCTTTGCTCCTCCCCTATGTGCAAGCCAGCGAACGATGAGCGATTGATTGTCGCGGACCTGCATGCGGTAGATCCCCACGTTAATGTCCGACGGATCGTCCGGGCTCCTTGTGATCACCAGAGGCCAAGTGACCAGCGGAGCGGGTTCTCCGGGCCAGCACCATTGAATTGGGAGTCTTGAGAGATCCACGTCAGGTCCCCGAAAGACGATAGCCTGCGCTGAGGATTTCGCGCATCGTTTCGGACGTGCGGACATGGCCGCCCTCATAAGAGGAAGTTTGCTCCAAGCCTCGCGCAACGACCGCGGAGGGGTTGGACGATGGAGTTCCGCCAGCTTCAGCGCAAGCAGAGGAAGTTCGCCCGGATTGATACCCAAGCCGAGTTCAATCCTTTCCCGTGTCCCGAAAAGGTTGACGAGCACCGGCATGTCAACGGTTTTGCCTTCCGCATTCACCGGCGCTTCGAAGAGCAATGCCGGCCCCTGTTCTCTGATGGCTTTTTGATGCAGGGCCGAGACTTCATGCACGAGTGAAACGGGCTCTCTCACCCGCAGGAGAAGCCGCCGACGCTCGAGTTCGTGCAAAAAACTCTGGAGATCAACAAATGTGGTCTGTCGCTGTTTGTCCGATTTCATAGGCGATGCAATCGGGAAAAAATAGGCGTCTGTCTTTGCTGCAAAGCAAACAGCGGGAACTCCACGCATCCTACGATGCCGCGTCACGACGAACGAGGCACAGATGCTTATACGACCAAAACTTTCCGGAGCCATAAGGGCTGTTCCGCTGCCGATCGCTCAGCGGGTGGCGACGCTGCTTTTCGATCAATTTCTGACAAAACACCCGGCTCTCTTCGATCGATTGGGTTGCTTCGAAACAAGCCGCTTTGCCTTCATACCGAACGAACTGCCGTTCGCATTTCTCATTTGCCCAGCAAAAAAGGCGATCCAAACGTACAGGCGCGGCGCCCGCTTGACTGCCGATGCCACGATCGAGGGACCGTTCTTCCTCTTGCTCGCACTTGCCGAAGGTCGTGTGGATGGAGACGCGCTCTTTTTCTCACGAAGACTGACAGTTACCGGCAACATGGAGGCGGTGCTCGCTCTCCGAAACGCGCTCGACGACAACAATATCGATCTTGCGGAGGATTTCGCCAACGCCGCCGGCCCACTGCAATCTGCCGCAAAAGTGGCGATTGTGTTTCTGCGCAAGCATGCTCTCAGGGCGGAGGGCTTAGCGTGGAATTGATATGCCCCGCAGGCACACCTGCCGCTTTCCGTGAAGCAGTCGACGCTGGTGCCGACGCCGTCTATTGCGGGTTCCGCGACGAGACCAACGCCCGCAACTTTCCGGGTCTGAATTTCACACGCGAGGAATTGGGCCAGGCAATCCGGTACGCGCGTTCCAAAAACGTCCGAACATTCGTCGCGCTGAATACTTTCATGACGGCCGGTCGCGAGCACTTGTGGCATACCGCCGCCGACGATGCCGCAAGACTTGGCGCCGACGCGCTGATCCTCGCCGATTTCGGTCTGATGGCTTATACAGCCGAAAAGCATCCCCAGCAGCGACTGCATGTTTCGGTGCAGGCATCCGCTTCCAACGCGGATGCAATTTCATTTCTGGTGGAGACATTTCGCGCGGCTCGCGTCGTGCTCCCGCGAACGCTGACGATCGCGGATATCGCCAGGCTCACTCCGAACATCAATTGCGAGGTCGAAATTTTCGTGTTCGGAGGACTATGTGTCATGGCTGAAGGCCGATGCTCACTTTCATCCTATGCGACTGGCAAATCCCCAAACATGAATGGAGTATGCTCCCCCGCCAGCCATGTGACCTATCGGCAAGATGGGCCGAACCTATTGTCTGAACTGGGCGGGTTTACGGTCAACCGTTTCCGCGCCGGCGAGGCGGCTGGATATCCAACACTTTGCAAAGGTCGTTTCGCCGTGGGCGACGCCGAGGGATATGCCTTCGAGGACCCCGTCTCGCTCGATGTTATGGATCAGCTGGAGGTCCTGAAGGCGGCGGGTGTTTCAGCCTTGAAGATCGAGGGGCGTCAGCGCGGAAAGGCCTATGTCGCAGAGGTGGTGGCCACGCTTAGAGCGGCCATGGATGCGACTCCGCCCGAACGCATGCGTCTTCTCGCCCGATTACGCGTCCTCAGCGAGGGTCAACAAACCACCCATGGTGCCTACGAAAAGCGGTGGAGATGAGACGATGCCGAACGCCGCAATAGGACTGACCCTCGGACCCGTGCTTTATCTTTGGGATGAGGAGCGCTGGCGAGACTTTTACTTCCGCATCGCCGACGAAGCTCCCGTGGACATCGTTGTTCTGGGCGAAACCGTCTGTTCCAAAAGGTTGCACTTTACAGAGGCAGTTATTGGAGAGGTCATCGAAAGGCTCGAAGCGTCAGGGAAGCTCGTGCGCTTGTCGACCCTGGCAATGGTGACCTTGGAACGGGAGTTGCAGTATCAAAAGGATGTCGCGAGCAGCACAAGTTATACCGTCGAAGCGAATGACCTGTCGGCCCTTCATCTTCTGAGCGGCCGACCCCACGCTGTCGGACCACTCGTGAACGTCTACAATGCGTCGACCGCCAAGTTCCTTGCCCAAAACGGTGCGACGACGATCTGCCTGCCGCCGGAGCTGCCCGCGACCTCCATTGAGGTCATCACACGGGAATGCCGGGATATCCAATACGAACTGTTCGCCTTCGGTCGACTGCCGCTCGCGATATCAGCCCGGTGCGCACATGCAAGATCAAAGGGAAAGATAAAGGACAATTGCCAATTCGTCTGCGGCCAGGACCCTGACGGTCTGGTGGTCAGCACATTATCCAAGAAGCCTTTTCTCGCCTTGAATGGCGTTCAAACGATGTCATTCACATGTCAGGCAATCCTGCCGGATCGCAACCAGCTCGCGACGCTTGGTGTAAGCTCGCTGCGGCTTTCGCCGCAAACCTGCGATATGGTTTCGGTTGCACGCCTATTCCGGAACCTGATCTCGGGACAGATCGGAGCAGACGAAGCCGCAGAGATGTTGCGTCGAATTTACCCTGCTGTCCCGCTTTCGAATGGCTTTCATCACCAGCTAGCCGGTGCCGCGTGGATCGGCCGAACACGCAACGCTGAGATGGGCTCCGCCCAATGAAGGCTCTGACGGAATAACAGCATCCTGCCGCGACGACCGGTTGATAGATAGGCATTTGGGTCGCGGCGGACATCGCGGCTCACCGCCGGCTCACGCATGCCCCTTTTTCGTGCGCTTGATTGACATTGCTCAAAGTCATCATCTCCCACGAGCGGCATGATGATCCCCGAGAGCTGCCAAGCCGTCATCTCGCTCCTCGCGGAGATGCATAAAGCGAGCTCTCAGGGCCGACAGGAGGATCAAATGCCTTTGAGATTAATTAGCGGGATGCTGAGGTCGTCCGGTAACGATGCAATGCTCATCATGGACAGCGGCATGGTAAACCAATTCGTCCTCGTAACGAAACAGGCTATTCTTGATATAGAGGCTCCGCCACGCTGCGATGAAAGCCGATTGCAGCAACACATCCAGATCTTCAGTAACATCGCCAGCGAGAAATACGACCGCGGCGATGTGAAATCGGACGGTCGCGTCTGGATCACGTCGGATGATGTCGCCAAGTGGAAGCGGGTGCATTGATCCGCGTCGGTACCGGATGACACCATGGTCTGCGCCAGTATCCGATGGATACCGCTGCTCGACGGCTGCAGCCCTACTCCTTGGCCCCTTCGGCAAGTTGCGAAAGGCCCTCCGGATCACGGACAAGGAGCTTTTGCCGGCCGCCTTCCACCAGTCCCCTCGCTTCCCAGGCGCTTAATATCCGGGAGACCGTAAAGAGCGTGGTTCCGGTCATCTCGGCGATATCCTGGCGTGAAATCTGAAAATCGATACGAATACCGTTTGGCTCGCGCTTGCCGGCCTGCTGGCAAAGTCGCCAGACAACATGAGCGACACGGCGTTCGACTTCCTGCGTCGACATTTCCCGGATACGCGTGTGTGCCTCTTCGAGCCTCTGGCCGATCGTCTGCATGGTGGTGACCGCAAGACGCGGATTCTGCTCGACAAAATCCGGCCAGATCTCCGTCGGCCAAGACAAGGCGACGCTTTCGGCGGCAGCGATGGCCGTTCCAGGATAGTCCGAGCGCCGGAGCGCTTTCGCAAAACCGAAGAGATCGCCCGGATGCACGATGCGTACGATGATCTGCTGTCCGTCCTCAGTCACCTGCGTAACCTTCAGCCGCCCGTGCAGAAGCAGGAAAAAGCTCGTGGCTTCCTGGCCCTGTTCGAACACGGCTTCGCCCTGGGGGATACGTCGCGACGTTGCGTGGCTCAACAGCCGATCGAGATCAGCGTCGGCCATCTTGTCGAACAAGGCCAGCGACCTGACGACAGTCCGATCAATTTTCACAATGGCCCCCTTGTCTCGCTTGTCTCGTGCATTCCATCGCTGCCGGCCCCATCAAGAACGGAGCGGTCCGGTCGCCAGCTTTACCGCGCGTGCCGGATGCCAATTGAGCATCTCATCGAAAGGCAATCTTCTGGCGACGGATAGCTTTCATATGAGGCTATATCCTCCTGAAATACTGCCGTCACCATCCAAATTGACGCGCTGCCTACCGGACCCGGTTGATCTCAAGGGATAAGATGTTCGCCGAATTATCTGACAGGGCATACTAAGGCCTCGAGTTTGAAATGAGCAATTTTGTACTTGGCCGGGCAATTCCGTCCAATAAGCCGCTTATTCCTTTCGGACAGATTGTTGGGGCTCAGAGAGCTGAGTTTAACACGGAAAAAACGGAGTAGTCGGGTTGGTCTTATTGTGTTCGGAGCCGGATAGGTTCGCTGCGCCATCGCCAAGTAGGGCGTCCAATCCATCAGATTACCCGCTATATTTACTAGAGCTAGGGCGTCAATTCTACTTCTACGTTAGAGACATAACCTTTGTTAGGCGCTACAGTTTTTTAATATGCTACATTTTGCCGGCTAATATTGTGCATTTGCGTTGAACGATGTGCACGCATGGCGGTGACCTGTCGTCGCCGTGATTTGGTTTGGTAGGCAGCTGAAAATCTCTGAAATGAGCGCTGCCGATGAATTTGAAAGAGCGCGCGGGGCTCTGTTTTCGAAGTCTGTACACGTGCAAGCGATTGTCGGGATCTCGGCATCGCATCGCTCCCGCATGCGAGCATGTATCGGGCCGATCGCGATCATTGACAACAGCGCGATCGGAGATCCTGCCAACCGGCAGGCGGAGTGCCTGCCTTTTTAACCGGGAACACGACAATGAGCGACCAGAGAAGCGAAACCTCAACGGACGGCACCACGCGCAGGAACGTACTTTTGGGCGCCGGCACGATGGCGGCTGCGATGGGACTGCAAGCGCCATCGGCACATGCGGCTGAAACCGCCGAAAATACCGCAGCACCGCAAGCCCCCATGCCAGCAGACAAGGTCGATCTCGTCCACAAGCGAGCAACGGTGAATGGTGTCAGACTGCACTATGTGACGGTCGGAAAAGGCCCTGTCGTCCTGTGCATGCACGGCTGGCCTCAGAACCATCGAGAGTTCCTTCCGATCATGGAACCCTTTTCCGACCGGTATTCCTTCATTGCGCCCGACCTGCGCGGCTATGCCGATAGCGACAAGCCTTTCAGTGGTTACGAACCCAAGACGATCGCGCAGGATATGATCGCCCTGATGGATGCGGAAGGGGTCCGGAAGTTCCACATATTGAGCCACGATCTCGGAGGTCCGCCCTCCGTTGCCCTTGCCTATCTGGCCTCAGACCGCGCGATGTCGCTCTCGACGATTGAAACGCCCTTCTTCGGCTTGAGTTTTCCCGGCTATGTCGATCCCCGCGTGCCCTATTGGCACCTCAGCATGCACATGAATATGGACGTGACCCGTATGCTGGTCGAAGGACGCGAAGAGCAATATCTCCGGCATTTCTTCCGCGATTTCGCCTACAATCCCACGGCCGTACCGGAGGCCGAAGTGCAGCAATATGTACGTCAGATGCGCCAGCCCGGCAATTTGCGCGCAAGCCTGAACCACTATGGCTACATCCCCCAAATGGCCGCGCAGACGGGCGAACTGGCCAAGCAGAAACTGACGGGTTCCGATGTTGGCTTGGGGCGGCAGCAGCTCCTTCGGAAGCCACTGCATCGACAGTGCAAAAGCAATCGCAAACTCTGCCAGAGGTGGTGTCATCGAGGACTGCGGCCACTGGGTTTTTGAGGAGAAGCCGCAGTTCATCCGCGATGAACTCAGCAAATTCTGGGCGTCTGTGTGAGGAGTGCCTCTCGTATCGTCACGAACCTAGCGCGACGAATTTAAAAGACGAATGGTTGCTTAAAACAGGAGAGCAAAATGCGCTCACGAGCAGTTTTTATCGCAGTGTTCGCCGCTGCGGCGATTTCCACTTCGGCGGCTGCGCAAACATCGGAGTTCATCTACCCGACCACATTTCGCGCCGAGGAAGTCGCCACCAACGGCACAACGATCCACGTCCGTATCGGCGGCTCCGGCCCCGCGGTTATCCTCTTGCACGGATATGGCGAGACGGGTGACATGTGGGCACCGCTGGCAGCCGAGTTGATGAAAGATCACACCGTCATCGCACCTGATCTGCGAGGCATGGGTCTGTCCGCCGTTGCAACGGAAGGTTTCACCAAGAAGAACGAGGCAGAGGACGTCGCCGGCGTTTTGGACAAGCTGCATGTCGAGCAGGCGGACGTGGTTGGCCACGACATCGGCAATATGGTTGCCTTCGCCTTTGCCGAATCCCATCCCGACCGCACAACGCGCCTGGTCATGATGGATGCGCCGGTACCTGGGGTCGGCCCATGGGACGAAATCTTGAAGACCCCGATACTCTGGCATTTCCATTTCGGTGGGCCTGACATGGAGCGTCTCGTGGCCGGCCGCGAGCGCATCTATCTCGACCGCTTCTGGAACGATTTCTCAGCCGATCCTGCGCACTTTTCGGAGGAAGCGCGCAATCACTACGCTGAGCTCTACGCAAAGCCCGGTCGCATGCATGCGGGCTTTTCGCAATTCGCCGCTTTTGATCAGGATGCGATCGACAACCGCGCGTTCGTTGCGAAAGGGCGCCTGCAGATGCCGGTTCTGGCCATCGGCGGCGATCATTCGTTCGGGGACACCATGGCATTCATCATGCGGTTTGCCGCCGACGATGTGCACCAGGTTGTGATTGCGAATTCGGGCCACTGGCTCATAGAAGAGCAGCCGGCACCGACCATCGCGGCTATTCGTACATTCCTGCAGAACAAGGTGGCTTCCGAGGCGCTGCCGGAGACACGCCTGACAGTGGCGCAAGTTGACGCGCTGGCGAAGAAGCAGGGTGGAGCCGGCACATCGGGGCTAAATGGCGTGCAGACCACGGTTCTCTCCGGCGATCCCAATGCGCCAGGCCCCTACACGATTGAAATCCGCGTCCCGGCACATACGCGCATCGCCGCGCATACTCACCGCGACAATCGTACAGCACTTGTCGTTTCCGGCGAGTGGCACTTTGGTTATGGCGAAAAGGCTGCCGAGGAGAAGACGGCCACACTTGGGCCTGGCGGCTTTTACACGGAACCCGCCGGCATCGCCCACTTTGCATTCACCGGCGATGCGCCGTCGGTTGTCTATATCAGCGGCCAGGGTCCGACCGACACCCAATATGTCAGCGCGGCGGACGATCCTGCGAAGAAATAAGTGCCTTGCCGGGCAACGAAAGGCGCGCCGCAGGGACACGCCTTCCAACTTGGTCAAAGAGCGCAATCTTCAGGCCTTGTGGACACTTGCCTCGTAGCTCTCATTGATGGCGCGGGAAAGGGCTTCATTTAGCTCGGTGTCAGTCGTGGAAACGCGAAGTTCCTCGATCAGCGCCCGCGAGAAGCTGGCGATCACGCCCTTATTGTGTTTGAGCCGCTCGCAGGCGTCAGTGCGCGTGTAGCCCCCCGAAAGCGCAAGCACGCGTGCCACATTCCGATGCTCGACAAGCGGCTTGTAGAGATCGGCGACAGTCGGAATGGTAAGCTTCAGCATCACCTTTACGCCGTCTGGCAGGGCCTCGAGCCCCTTGCTGATCTCATCGCGCAGAATTGCTTCCGCGCCGGCCTTGTCAGGGCTGCTGATCAGCACTTCCGGCTCGATGATCGGCGTCAGGCCGTATCCCGCGATATGCTTGGCGACTTCAAACTGCTGCGCCACGATCGCGGCGATCCCGCTGGCCGAAGGCAGCCTGACTACCGACCGCATCTTGGTGCCATGAATGCCCTTCTTCACCGCCCGCTCAAGCAGAGGATCGAGCTTGGGCATTGGTTTCATGAGCTGAACCCCATCGCTTTCCGATTCGCGACCGGCGTCGACCTTGAGCAGCGGAATGATGCCGCGATCTTCCCAGAGATAGGATGGGATCGGTTTGCCGCTGATCTCGCTATCCATGGTCCGTTCAAACAGGATAGCGGCGATGACCTTGTCGCCGGAAAAGGCTGGAGCGGTCATGATGCGCACGCGCATCTCGTGGATCAGGTCGAACATTTCGGCATCGCCGTTGTAGGCGGTGTCCGGGATGCCATAAAGGCGCAGTGCTTCTGGCGTCGATCCGCCACTTTGGTCCAGCGCTGCAACGAAACCCGGCTTTCCGGCCATCTGGGCCGCCATCTGCTTGTCGGTCATGATTGTTTCCTAGTTATCTTCAATACCCGTTTGAAATAGTCGCGATCACCTCATCCCCTCGGTGAGACGGATCAGGCGTTCAAATTCGTTCTCTGGCACGAAGCCGCTGATCATTTTGCCGGCGATCAGCCAGCTGGGTGTTGCCGCAACCCCCATCTGGTGTCCGAGATGCTCACCTTCATTGACCCATTCGAGCGCCTCGCCGCCTGCAAGACTATTTCTCAGCGGCTCTGTGTCATCGAGGATATCTACAACGCAGCGCAGCACGACTTCAAGGTTGCCAATGTCCAACCCATCGGCAAAATGCGCTCGGAACAGCCTAGCCTGCACGCGCTCGAACGACTGTATCTTGTTTCTGCGAACCCACTCGGCGGCGGCCAGCGCAATGCGAGAATTGGGTAGGCGCGGCGGCCAGTTCAGCGGCAGACCGATTGCGGCAGCATCGCTCTCGATTTTCGCGTACATGGGGCCGGAGCGCGGGCCGATATGGATGCCCGCAGCAGGGATATCGGGATGGGCCTGAAAGGGAAGCTCCGCCACCTTCAGGCCGCGCTCCTGCAGGAAACGCGTGCGCGCCTGGCCCAGATAGCAGAACGGACAGGTCAGGTCGTACCAGTGTACCGCGAGCGATCCATCGGCCGCGGCTCGCACCAGCACCTCAGGGGTTGCCGAGAGGATCGGATCAGTAGTGGTGGGTGTATCGCTCATGGGTTCATCCGTTTTCTGGCATGGTCGGCTGACCCAGTTCGGTAGCGGAAATCTCCAACGGCCGGACTGGAGGATGGGCCGCCTTCATAAGCGATACGCCAGCCGCACAGTCAGCTCCATCGGCACTTCTGCGGAATAACATCTGCAAAAATGCAGTTTGAAATTACTAATTCTGAACGCCCATGCTGCCGGGGCGGCATGGAGGTGCCGCGATGCTAGTGCCATGATCCAGCCGGATAAAGGCGAAAGCATAGCGAGCAACCGCAAGATCGTAGGAAAGAGCGATGACTATTTCTCATGAGGAGACAACCCCTCCGAGCGCTAGGCTTGATCCGGACATGCGGGAGGTGCTCGCCGAACTCAAACGGCTCGGCGCGCGCCCACTTGCGGAACTCACTGTGGAAGAGGCCCGCGCCCAGCCAGGACCGGCCGACGCGGCAAATGCGCTCGAACTCAAGCGCGGCTTTGACCGGACCGCAGAGCTCGAGGTCGATGCGCAAGACGGCGTGATTTCCTCGCCAAATGGATCGATCCCTATCACCATCTACAGGCCAAAACTCGCTAGAACCGCCCTACCGATCATTCTCTATTTCCATAGCGGTGGCTTCGTCATTGGTAGCGTGCGGACTTCCGACCTGACCACGAGGAGACTGGCACTCAATGGCGAAGCAATCGTTGTCTCGGTCGACTACCGCAAGGCGCCAGAGCATCCCATTCCCGCCGCTCATGATGATGCATGGGCAGCGTATCTCTGGCTGCTTGACCAAGTCGAAAGCCTTGGCGGAGACAAGACTCGGATTGTGGTGATGGGTGAGAGCGCCGGCGGCAATCTCGCCGCCAATGTCGCGATCCGGGCTGTGGTCGTAAGGGTTGATCCCCCTGCTTGCCAGATCCTGCTCTATCCGGTCGCAGGCCACAACATGGATACCCTGTCATATCGGGAAAATGCCGATAGTGCGCCTTTAGGCAAGCGCGCAATGGCCTGGTTCTTTCGGCACGCTTTCGCCGGTCCGGGAGCAACCAATGATCCGCGTATCAGCTTGGCTGACCGAGATGATCTAGCCGGTTTGCCGCCGACTCTCCTTATCACCGCCAATCTGGATCCCTTGCGCAGCGAGGGACAGGCTCTTGCGGCGAGTTTGCGGGGAGCCGGAGTGCCTGTGAATGCGCTCAACATCGAAGGTCTTGGCCACGAGTTCTTCTGCATGAGCAAACTGGTTCCGGGCGCGAAGTTCGCCATGGAAACCGTTCTGGCGGCGATCGCATCATGAGACCAAACTCACCCGGCTGGCTCTTTCGGCTGGCCGAGTGACTTTGGTCATAGCTATCGGCGTTCGCCGACTTATGCTTCCGGCTCACGGGAACCGGCACGTCGAGCGATCAGGATCAGCTCACGAGTGCTTGATTTCCGGGCCGAGTGCCCACTTCGCGTAGGCGATTTGGATGCCGAAGGCGGCATGCTCCTTCATGATGTCCATCACACCCTGGTAAGTTTCCTGACGTGCCCAATCCTGCTGCAGTTCATAGACAAAGTGTTGGGCGGTAGTCGGAACTGCACCGGCCTGGATCATACGCTCGACAGCCCGCTCG
>NZ_JARFYM010000068.1 GCF_030272705.1 Rhizobium mayense
TCATTATATTACCAGCAACAATAAAAATATGCTTCGAAATTCTACTACTTTCCAAAAGAAACGGCCGCCCGAAGGCGGCCGCTTTAAACGTCACGCATAGAACAAAGCGTCGTCAAACCTTCAGTTCACGTCGCTCCTTTTCCGTGACCATCGCAAGGTCGAGCACACGCTGCAAATTGGCGGCATGGCGGAAGGTCGGATCCTGATGGCTACCGGTCATGACGGCGTCGGCGAAACGCTGATAATTGGTCGGCACCGGCGGAACCTCGATAACCCTCCATGTCGCTGTTTCCGTATCCTCGCCGAGGCAAGCGCGCAATTCTGAACCGGCGGGGCTATGGGAGATCTCCAGCCCGCCGCGCTCGCCGTAGATACGCAGTTTCAGCTCGTTGAGATGCCCCGTCGCCCAGCGGCTCGCATGCACGACACCAAGCGCGCCGTTTGCGAAATCGACCGACATCGAGAAGCTGTCGTTTGCGTCGAGCGTATATTCGCCGATGCGCTCGTCCGGCGCCTTGTTGAAGGTCTTGAGCCGAGCGAAAACATGGTCGATATCCGTCGCCGCGCCAAAGGCGGCGAAGTCGAGGATATGGATACCGATGTCGCCAAGCACCCCATTCGAGCCGTGACCGGTCGACAACCGCCACAACCACTTGGATTCGCTTCGCCAATCGCCCCAGGCCCTGGAGACGAGCCAGCTCTGCAGGTAGGACGCCTCCACATGCTTCACCGTGCCGATCTCACCCGATATCACCATTTCGCGCGCCCTCTGCAGGGGCGCGACGTTGCGGTAGGTAAGGTTGACCATATTGACGACGCCGGCCCGTTCGGCCGCCTCCGTCATTTCCAGCGCTTTCTCGTAATTCTCCGCAAGCGGCTTCTCGCAGAGAACGTGCTTGCCGGCGGCAAGCAGCGGCAAGGTGGTCGGGTGGTGAGCCCGATCCGGCGTAACGTTGGTCGCCGCGTCGAACTCACCCCAGGTGAGCGCTTCGTCCAGCGACGAGAAGCGTTTCTTGATATCGAACATATCGGAGAAGGCCGTGAGCCTCGTTGCATCCGTATCCACGGCGCCAACGATTTCGACGCCTGGAATACGGGCGAAATGCTCCACATGGTTCTTCGCCATGCCGCCCGTGCCAACGACTATGAGACGCATATTATACCTCAGCGATAACCGGCTTCGCCGGCTTGGTGCAGTTTCGGGCCGCGCTCGACGATCGGCTCCAGCGCTTTTTCGACCGGGACGTTCGGCGCATCATGGATGTTGGCCTGCGTGCCAAGCGGATTGTGTGCCCACTTGACGGCGTTGATCAGCACCTTCTGCACGGTCTCATTGTGATAGGTCGGATAGGTCTCGTGGCCGGGGCGGAAATAGAAGATATTGCCTGCACCGCGGCGCCAGGTCATGCCGGAGCGGAAGACCTCGCCGCCCTGGAACCAGGAAATGAACACCGTTTCCAGCGGTTCGGGAACGGAGAACTGCTCGCCGTACATTTCCTCGTTTTCCAGCTCGAAATGTTCGCCGAGGCCGGCGGCGATCGGGTGGCGCGGATTGATGACCCAAAGGCGCTCGCGTTCACCGGCTTCGCGCCACTTCAATGCGCAGGGCGTGCCCATCAGTCGCTTGAATATCTTCGAGAAATGGCCGGAATGCAGCACGAGGAGGCCCATGCCTTCCCAGACGCGCTTGGCGACACGCTCGACGATTTCGTCCTTCACCGCGCCATGGTCCTTGTGGCCCCACCAGACGAGAACATCGGTGTCCTTCAGCCGCGCCTCGCTCAGGCCATGCTCCGGCTCCTGCAGCGTCGCCGTCGTCGCTTCTATGCCGGCATCGGTGTTGAGCGCCTTGGCGATCGTCGTATGCATGCCCTCGGGATAAATCCCAGCCACGACCTTGTTGGTCTGCTCATGAATATTCTCCCCCCAAACGACGGTGCGAATGGTCATCTCAGTGCTCCTCTAAAACACATGTAATTGAATAGGTTAGCCGAAACCAAAGCGCTTTGAGAAATAGCCGCTCCCAGCTCTCCATCTGGCCTCCTGAGCAAGACATAGCCCGTCACCTGCGATTTGACAAAGGCAAAATCGCCGCATTCGGAAACGTTTTCGGTCATATGATATAAACCGTGATCCAAATTGCGCTGCGGCGTTCTAGTGCGACACGGATTTCGAAAAGAGATTGACCACGAGCACCCCGGCGATGATCAATGCCAGTCCGATGGTCGCCGCCAGATCCAGCTTCTGGCGAAAAAACACCAGACCGACGGCCGAGATCAGTACGATGCCGAGCGCGCTCCAGATGGCATAGGCAATGCCGACCGGGATCACCCGCAAGGTCAGCGACAGGCAATAGAAGGCCGCGACGTAACACAGCACGAGCACGATCGAAGGACCGAGGCGGGTGAACTGCTGCGACATCTGCAGCGCCGTCGTGCCGATCACTTCCAGCACAATCGCCACCAGCAGCATCGCATAGACAGATGCATTCGCCATTCCGATCTTCCCTTGATTTCTAAAGCTGCGTGAGTTCGATGAGCCGGTCGACCAGCTTCTCACGGGCGCTCTCATCCATCTCATGGCTGCCGAGCAGGTCGGCCAGCCACAGCCCATCGGTTGCCAACAGCACGATAGCGGCGTCCACTGAAGAATCCGTGCCGATATATTCCTCGCTGCGCTCGCGAACCCAGTCGCGCCAGCGTTGCCGCAATTGCGGTTCGCTGAGCAGCACCATCGTCACCTGCGCCCAATCCCTCGCTTCCTGCGGCTGGTCGCGGAGTGCCAGGCAGGCGCGAAGATAGCCGCGGGTAAAACGTCCATGCGGCAGCGGATCGGCCCGCATCGCCTCTTCGATTGCCCCATCCAGGTGCTCGAGCAGGCTGTCGAACAATGCCTCCAAAAGGGTATTCTTGTTTGGAAAATGATGCAGCAGCCCGCCCTTGCTGACACCGGACGCCCCCGAAACGGCATCCAGCGTCACCGCCGTCATCCCCTTCTCCGACGCCAGCCGCGCCGCCACCTCCAGCAACTGCTGGCGGACGAGCAAAGGCTGCTTCTTTCTGTGGTGCGCGGTAGACATACCGACATAACATACCAAATAGACGGTTTCGTCAATGATAAGTTTGAGGCAGCCCGCCGCCGTCGGTTGTTTGGGCCGTTAGTGCGCTTCCTCAACTGCAGAATGATGGGCGACATCGTTCTGGTCGAAGATCGTCAGCTTGGGACCATTGACGGCAAACGCGATCGGTGCTCCCGAGGTGATGCTGGTCATGCCGGGGTCGGTCCCGATGATCTTCGAACCATCCTTCAGCCTGACATGGACAAGAGAACGGTCGCCCAATCTCTCCACCGTCTCGACCGTACCAGATATGTCCCCCTTCTCCGCCGTTGTCGCCACCAGATATTCGGGCCGGATGCCGAGCGTCAATTCGGAGCGCGCCATGCCGTTCAGTGGAACCGTCGTCTTGATAACAGACCCATCGGGCAAGGTCGCCGTCGCAAAGCCTTCGGCTTCACTGACATCGGCCACATTGACGAAGTTCATGCCTGGGGAGCCGACGAACTGAGCAACATAGCGCGTCGCCGGACGCGTATAGATCTCCACCGGTGTCGCCACCTGTTCGATCTTCTTGTTGTTCAGCAACACGATCCGGTCGGCAAGCGTCATCGCCTCCACCTGGTCGTGGGTGACGAAGACCATCGTCGCGCCCAGCCGCTCGTGCAGCTGAGCGAGCTCGACGCGAGTGCGGGTGCGCAGGCCGGCATCGAGGTTGGACAGCGGCTCGTCGAACAGGAAAACCTCGGGCTCTCGCACGATCGCGCGGCCGATGGCGACACGCTGGCGCTGACCGCCCGAAAGCTCGGACGGCTTGCGGTCGAGCAGATGGGGCATCTCCAATATCTTGGCGGCGGCATCGATGCGCTTCGCGATCTCCGCCTTTGGCGTCTTGATGTTCCTGAGGCCGAACGACATGTTATCCCGAACCGTCATATGCGGATAAAGCGCATAGGACTGGAACACCATCGACACGCCGCGCTCGCCGGGCGGAAGCTGATCGACGCGCTTGCCTCCGATCCAGATTTCGCCACTGGTGATCGATTCAAGCCCGGCAATCATCCGCAGCAGGGTTGATTTTCCGCAGCCGGATCCGCCGAGAAACACGACAAACTCTCCACGCTCGATCGTGAGATCTATGTCGTTGAGAACCTGTACAGCACCGAAATGCTTGGTGAGGGATTTGATATTGATTCCTGCCACTTTTTCCTCCTCCAGGAGAATTGAACTTCGTCGGACCTACCTTTTCCCTCGGTCTATTTGACAGCACCAACCGCCACACCTCGCGTGAGCGTGCGTTGGAAAATCAGGAAGAAGATCACCGTCGGCGTGACGCCGAGCAAGGAAGCCGCGGCAATCGCGGTCGGATCCTGCGTATTGGCGCCCGACAGCACGCCCATGGCGACGGAGACCGTCTGATTGTTGTTGGAGACCAGGAAAACCAGGGGAATCAGGAATTCGTTCCAGGTCCAGATGAAGAAGAAGGTTGCTAGCACGGCGAGTGTCGGCCGCAGCACCGGCACGATCACCTTCCAAAGGATCTGCCACCGGCTCGCATTGTCGATCTGCGCGGCCTCGATGATCTCACGTGGGAACGTCGTCAAGACCGATGACAGAAGATAAGTCCCGAATGCGGTATGCAAGACGCCGAAGATCAGGATCACGGAGAGCATCGAGTCGAACAGGCCGATCTGTTTGGCCATGTAGTAAAGGGGATAGACCAGCGCTTCCTGCGGCGCCATGATGGAAATCAGCAAGAGCACCAGCAACCCTTTTCCGCCCCGCACGCGCCCGATGCCGATGGCATAGGCATTGAGCAGGCTGAGGACGACGGCCAGTATGGCCGTACAGCCGCTGATGAGAATACTGTTGAAGAGCTTGCGGGTGAAATCGACTGTCGTCCAGAAGTTCTGAAGCGCCGTCAGGTCGAAACTACGCGGCAGAGCAAGCGGACCATTGGCCGCATAGTCCGCCGGCGTCTTGATGGCATTCAACGCCGCTAGTAGGAACGGAAAGAGCGTAGCGGCAAGAAGGACGAGCAGGATAGCCAGCACAATCCAGCGGGCAAAGCCCTTCTTCTGGCCATGATGCACGTGCATTTCCGATGCGGCCTCAGTCGAAATCGAAACCGTGGTCGTCATGTCAACGCCCTCCCTCTTGTTTCGACTGCATGCGCAGGAAGACGACGCCGAGCACGATCGTCATCGCGGTCTGCAGGGTCGCGATCGCCGCTGCATAGCCGACGCGGTTTGTCGTGAAGAAATGATAGTAGGACAGATAGGAAGGCACCGTTGTCGCATTGTCGGGGCCGCCCGATGTCAGAACGTAGATCGGCGCAAAGACCTTGAGGGCCGCGATCAGCGTCGTAAGGGCGACAACAAAAATCTCAGGCATGAGCATGGGGATAGTGATGTAGCGGAAACGCCCGAACCAGCTCGCATTGTCGAGTTCGGCGGCTTCATAGAGCGAAGGGTCCACGCGCGCCAATCCGGACATGAACACGACGAGGCAATAGCCGACCTGAACCCAGACGATGACCGCCGAAACCGCCCAGAGCGCGAAGCTTGCGTCCCCCAGCCAGTTCTTCGCCAGAAAATCCAGGCCAATCCCTTTCAGCACCGCATTGATGATCCCGACCGGGTTAAGGATCCAGGCCCAAAGAACGCCCGCGGCCGTCAGCGGCAAAATCTGAGGCAGATAGAAGCCGGCGCGAAAGAAACTCGACCAGGTTTCGCTGAACTGCGCGCTGATATAGTCGAACAGAACCGCCGCCAGAACCAGTCCAAGGAGAATAGGCACGATCGTCATCGAAATGATGAACAGTATCGTGTGCTGGATCGAACTCCAGAACACTGTATCGGCAAGCAGCCTCTGGTAGTTCTCAAATCCGACATAGCGCGGTGCAATGTTTCCACCTTTCCAGGTGGTAAAGCTGATCGCGAAATTGGCGATCAGCGGAACGAGCACCACCAGGATAAACCCCAGCATGCCTGGGATCATATAAAGGTAGTACCCCGCCCTCCCGGCGTTCTGAGATTTCTCCATCGAATTCCTCCAGTCCGATACGGCGAGGCGGCATTGAAGCCGTCCCGCCGCCATGAATTATTGCCGATGGTTTTATTGAGCCGCCTGCACGTCGTCGTAGGCCTTCTTCAGGCGCGCGACGAACTGGTCAGGCGTCGTCGAGCCATTCACCAGGCCGGTGGTCGCCTGGATGAGAAGCTCGTAGTAGCCCGGTACCGGCCAATCCGGATAGAAGCCGAGGCCACCCTTGTCGGAGATCTGGTTGAAGAGCTCCACATTGCGCTTGCCGACCTCATCGGTGATGGCTGCCGGATCGGCAGCAATGGCGACGCCGCCGAGATTTGCCTGCGCGTTCTGGTTTTCCTTGCTCAACACCAGGCCAATGAACTCATAGGAAAGATCCTTGTTCTTGGCGCTCTTCGGCACCATGAACATGCTGCCCGTGGAGCCGGTGCTGTACTTCGACGTCGGGAAGACGAACTGGCTCCACTTGAAGTTCTTGATATTGGTAGCGAAATTGCCGTTGTTCCAGGTGCCGCTGACAAACATCGGCGATTTGCCGGAAGAGAACAGGTTATCGGCACCACCCGTGCCCTTAAGGCCGGTCGAATCCTTGGAGATGTAACCCTTGTTGACCCAGTCGACGATCTTCTGGGCAGCAAACAGGAAGGGCTTGGTGTCCAGCGGCGCCTTGAGGCCCTGGTAATTCTTGACCCAGGTGTCGTCGGCCTGCGTCAGCGCCAGCGTATAAAGCAGATGCTGCGCGTTGGAATCGACCGTGCCGTAGGCAAGCGGCGTAATGCCCTTCTGCTTGAAGGCAGCGAGAGCAGCCTCGAACTCGTCCATGGTGGTCGGCACCTTGACGTTGTTCGCTTGGAACATGTCGACATTATAGAAAACCGAGACAAATTCGGCATAAGCGGGGATGCCGATCATCGGACCGGAACCATAAATGCCGTTCTGGTCGTATTTGGTGAGCGGGGTTTTGGTATCGCTGAGAATCTTGTCCCAGCCGCGCGACTTGAATTCATCGTCAAGCGGCGTCAGCAAGCCCTGCGAAGCGACGAGACCCGCCGTTGCATTGCCCTTGTTATATTCGAGCACGTCCGGCGCCTGGTCCGAATTGAGGATGAGGCTGCCAGCCTTCTGCAACTGCTCGAAGGTCTTCTGTTCGAAATTGATAGTGATGTCGGGATGCTTGGCTTTCAATTCGCCGAGCGCCTGTGTCCAAGCCTTGGCCTGAGGCGTATCCGGCAGCTCGTACCACCAGACGTTAAATGTCTTGTTCTGGGCTTGCGCTACACCGGCAGCCAACAGAAGCGACATGCCGGCGGTGATCGCCAGCTTCGAAAACATATTCATACATTCTCCTCCACTTTGCGAACCGTGACAGTATCGATCCGACGGCATGGCTCGCGATGCCTGTCGGCGTTTCCTATTGGCCTTGCGTTCGCCCGCTCACTCCATGAGTCCAACGGGCGATCGCTGGACCTCTTAACGCTCCTCCGTTTCGACGTCCGGGCCGACTGGAGTGTTACAAGGCGCCGCTCCAGCTTCCCGGATTAACGCACAACTCTTTCCTTAAATCGATCCCGATTTAAACGGTTGCGTGTTATTCGACGAAATCGCCGCCGCGGCTCTTCTTGAGATAGTTCAGGCCGTGGATCTGGCCAGTCATTTCCAGTTCATTGCGATAGACCGGATCGTGCCAGCCTTCGATGTCGATCGAACCCGACCAGCCGGCAAGGCGCAGTTCGGAGATGATGTCGGTCCAGTTGCTGTCGCCGAAGCCCGGCGTGCGCATGAACACGAACTTCTCCTTGCCGAAAATGCCGTGTTCCTTGATGACATCCCAGCGGATCGTCGCGTCCTTGCCGTGGACATGGAAGATTTTCTTTGCCCATTTGCGGATCTGCGGCAGCGGCTCGATGAGATAGACCATCTGGTGGCACGGCTCCCATTCGAGGCCGATATTATCATCGGGCGTCTCGTTGAAGATCAGCTCCCAGGCATCCGGATTATGCGCGATATTCCAATCGCCGGTTGCCCAGTTGCCGTCCATCGCACAGTTCTCGAAGGCGATCTTGATGCCCTTGTCGGCGGCGCGCTTGGCAAGCTCGCTCCAGACCTGCTTGTAGCGCGGCAGGCTGTCGGTGAGCGGCTTGTTGCGGATGCGGCCGGTAAAGCCGGCGACGCAGGTTGCGCCAAAATGGTGGGCGTTGTCGATGCAATCCTTCCAACCCTGCAGCGTCTGCTGGTCGAGGTCGGTGCCTTCGAGCGGATTGCCGAACATGCCGATCGTGGAAATGGTAATGTCACGGTCGCCGATGGCCTCGCGGCAGCGCTTGCCGAGCTCGGCAAGGTTCTGGCCGTTGGTCGTCTGCCAGAAAAAGGGTTCGAAGCTTTCGAAGCCGAGATCGGCGATCTTGGCGATGCCCTTGGCGGCATCTTCGTTGGTCGCCTTGATCATCGTGCCAATGCGGATGGCCTTTGCCGGATTTGTCATGATCTCACTGTCCTTATGCTGAAATTTCGATACGTCGGCCCGACTTGGCGCTTTCGATCGCCCCGAGGACCATGGCGAGGCTGCGGATATTGTCGCGGCTTTCGGTTTCCGGCCGCTTGCCTGTCTTCACCGCCTCGATGAACGAGGCGATGACGCTGGCGTGCCCATGCGTCTCTTCATCGTGTTCGGGACTGGGAACTTCGATCGGCGTAAAGCCGTGCAGCAGGCCGGGCTCATCGCCGGCGACGGAGGCTTCAAAATGCTCCTCGCCGTCCCACGTCAGCATGCCCTTGCTGCCGGTGAGCCGCCACTGGCTCTCCCAGCTCGTGCGCTTGCCTTCGGCACACCAGGAGCCGCGATAGCTGAAGACGACATCGTCGGAAAATTCGAACAGAGCATGCGCGGATGCGCCGTGCTTGTACCAGGAACCGACAGGATTTTTCTCGACGCAATAGACCGAAAGCGGCGTCTTGCCGGCAACGAAGCGGGCGGCGTCGAAGGTGTGAATCGCCATGTCGAGCAACAGCACATTGTCCATTTCTTCACGAAACCCGCCGAAATGCGGGCCGAGGAAGAAATCGCAATGAATGCCGGTGAGTTCGCCAATCGCGCCCTCCTCCACGAAACGGCGCATGCGGCGCACGCCCGAGATGAAGCGGCGGTTCTGGATGATGGCATGCACCCTACCCGTCTCGGCGGCAAGATCGATTAGGGCGGCGCCTTCGGCCAGAGAGGTCGCCATCGGCTTTTCGCTAAGCACATGGCAACCAGCCTTCAGCGCAGTCGACACCACGCCGAAGCGAGCCGCGGGAATGACGACGTCGAACACGAGGTCGGCCTTCGTCGTGGCGATGACCTCGCCCAAGTCCGCGCCGATGACGGCGTCTTGGAGACCGAACTCTTTTGCAAGGTTTTCCGCGGTCGCCCGGTTCAGATCGACCAGGCCGACAATCGTAATGGCTTCGGCAAGTGATGGCGTCGAGACAATAGCCCGAAGCCAGCCTTTGGACATAGCTCCGCACCCGCACAGAATGGCGTTAAATTTCACGATTTCCTCCTGCGAACGGCGTCAAACTCCACATGACACGCGTCCCGTAAACGTTTACGATCCTATGCGAAAAGATTTTACTGTGTCAATAGAGGAGATATTGGGAAATTGTTGAGCGGAGGAAAATCGCAGTCGATGAAGGGGATTCGCCAGCTTGCCGAACACCTCGATATCTCGATCGGCACGGTGTCGCGGGCGCTGAATGGCAAGCCCGATGTCAACGAGGAAACCCGCAAGCGCGTGCTCGCCGCGGCCGAAGAACTCGGCTATGTCGCGAACCAATCCGGGCGCAGCCTCCGGCAAGGCACGACCAACGTCATCGGCCTGATGATCGAATCCAGCAAGGAAACGATAGAAGACAGCGACAACTTCTTCCTCGGCCTGACGAGTGGCCTGCAAAGCGTGCTCGCTCGCCACAAGCTCGATTTGATCATGCTCCCCTGCCCGACCGACGAGGACCCATACGAATATCTGAAACGCATGGTCGCGAGACGCGTCGTCGACGCCATGATCATCTCGGCGACACAGCGCGTCGACAAGCGTATCGATCTGCTCTCCAAGGCGAAGATCCCTTTCGTATCGCTCGGTCGCAGCCTGTCGAGCGGCAATTCCTCATGGATCGACCTCGATTTCGATGGTGTCGCCAATAGCGCCGTCGACCGTCTGGTGGCACATGGGCATCGCCGCATCGCCATCGCCGCGCCCTCGAACGAGATCAACCTCGGCTACATCTTTCTCGATGGCTACCGCCGCGCACTGGAGCGGCATGGGATAGCCTATGACCCGTCGCTGGTCATCCGTGTCAAAACCAGCGAACAAGGCGGTTATCAGGCAGGCCACGAGCTGCTGCAAATTGACAACCGGCCGACGGCGGTGATCCTGATCTATGAACTGATGGCGATCGGCCTTTACCGCCGGCTGACCGAGGCCGGCGTCATTCCCGGCCACGACCTCGCCGTCATCGGGTTCCGCGAAGAGCCGCGCGCCAAATTCCTGCAGCCGGCGCTGACCTGCTTCCGCATGTCGCTGCACGATCTCGGCGTCGAGCTCGCCGAAACCCTGCTTGCCACCATGCCCGCCTACAGCCACTTCTATCCCGACAGCGAGCGCAACATGATCTGGCCGCTGAAGCTTATTCCCGGCGAGAGCGACAGTTTTCATCTGATGGCAGCGGAATAGCGCGACCATAAGAGTGGAAGACTTGCCGTGCCGCTCCAGCGCCGAAACGCCGCATGGCCGATATCGGCAGTTGCGGCCAGCCTTGCGAGTTGCCATTTAGACCGCAGCGAACGGGGACCGGCATTTGAGCGAAGAGACCATCACACTTTACCAAGCGATCGGCGGCGATCAGACCGTGCGGGCGCTGACGGCACGTTTCTACGAACTGATGGATACCCTGCCGGAAGCAGCAAACTGCCGCGCCGTACATCCGCCAAGCCTCGAAGGTTCCCGGGAAAAGCTCTACGAATATTTGACCGGCTACCTCGGCGGACCGCAGCTCTATATCGAAAAGCGCGGCCATCCGCGCCTGCGCAGCCGCCATTTCGTCGCCGCTATCGGCCCCAGGGAACGCGACGAATGGTTGCTCTGTTTCCGCCGCGCCATGGACGAAACCATCGAGAACGAGAAGCTTCGGGCCATCATCTGGGAGCCAATCGAGCGCCTCGCCTTTCACATGCAGAACCGGGAACAGGAATAGACATGAGCTTCAGCGCCGCAATCCGTCCGCTCACCCTGTTCATCGCCGGCCTCCTTGGTGGCGCCGGTGTCGCGCTCGCGGCAGCGGCGTCCCATGGCGGCGACGCGCATTTTCTCGGTTCCGCCTCGACCATGTGCCTGGCACATGCCCCTGCCCTGCTCGCCCTCTACGTCGGGTATGACCGCATTCGCACCGCGCCGGTGGCGGCAATGCTGCTCGGGCTGGGAACACTGATCTTTGCCGGCGATCTTGTTATCCGCCATTTCGGCGGCAACTCGCTTTTCCCGCTGGCCGCTCCCACAGGAGGGCTCGGCATGATAGCGGGATGGGCCGTGGTGGCTCTGGGAGCGCTCTTTAAAGGGCCCGTGGCTGAAACTTGAAGAACCGCCGCTTATCTCAGCCGGCTGAGATCAGACGATGCCGTCAAACCCCGGCAACCACATTAAATCCCTCGAACCGCGGCGGTCCCCAGTAAAGCGCTTTGTTATCTCCGGCATTGCGGTGTGCCACGCGGAAATTTTCGGATCTGGTCCAGTTGAGGAAATCCTCTTCGCTGCGCCAGACCGTGTGCGAGGAAAACAGCGTGTAGCCCTCCTCCACGTTTGTGCCGCCACGCAGCAGACGGAATTCCATGAAACCCGGGACCTCGTCCAGCCGTGAATCGCGGTCCTTCCAGACGGCTTCAAAAGCGCTCTCCGAACCGATGATGACCTTGAAGCGGTTCATCGCGATGTACATGGCTGGCTCTCCTGGTGTCAGACCTTCTTGCGTCGCTGGGCAGTCTTGCCCGGTCGCGGGGCAAAGGCAATGACATTCGTGCCGTCTTGCGCAGAAACACCCAACGGCGGATCGGGCTCTTCACTGAGAGGGCGCGCCTTCCAAATCGGAAAGCCCGTCACGTTGGACGCCTCTCTTTGCTCCTCGGCGCGGCGCATCAATAACTCATAGAGCTCCGGCACCAAGCCGTCGCCTTTTTGCGAGGCCAGCTTGTGCAGGCCGATCATCATGAACCCGTCGGGGCCTTTGTCAGTCATCGGGAATTGTCTCGTTCGTTCATTGTCTGCAGCGCCCGCTCGAGGCTCGACTTGCTGCCGTTTCGCAAGGGTATGAAGGCCTTGCCGAATTTCTTGCAGCCGGTCTTCACTCGCAGGCAAGCGTCGTGGCTGATACAGTCGATCGGGCAGAAGACGCAGTCGACGGATGGCAGCACGGTGT
This sequence comes from Rhizobium mayense, assembly GCF_030272705.1. GTDB lineage: Bacteria > Pseudomonadota > Alphaproteobacteria > Rhizobiales > Rhizobiaceae > Rhizobium > Rhizobium mayense. Next base: position 12,548 of record NZ_JARFYM010000068.1, read on the forward strand.
CGATGCGCGACACTGCCTCGCGCAAGCCGCCGTCGTGATGGATCAGTTCAGCGCCAAAACTGCTGGCGATCTGGCGCAGATGCGCCACCTGGCAATCGCGACCGCCGACATAAAGGAAGCTGCGTCCGTCGAGCCCGGATTTTCCGGATGCCGACGCCGGCGTTTGCGCCTCGCGGCTAAAATCTTTTTTCCCCTTACGCGCCATACATCACCCGTTTGCTGGTTGCTCTTGTGCCCTCGATTCCAGCGAGCGCGGGGAGACCATATTAAAGTTGATTTTTGCAGTAAAGTATAAAGTTGATTATTTCCATCATATTTATCCGCTATCGCCCGGTCACCTGAACCTCTTGGGTGAAGGACCAGCTGGGTTTGCCCCATTCCGGAGGTAGCGGCGGAAACGGCGCGGCGCGGCGAACACCATCGGTGACAGCTTCATCCAGCTCAGGAATGCCGGAACTCCGCGCTATCGAGAGGGAACTGAGTTCACCGCCCGCACCAATCGTCAGACGCACCCGAACCGTTATGCCCTTTTCGTATTTTGAGGACAGACGGACGGCGCGGCGAATGCGGGACTGCACTTTGCCCGGATAATTGGCGACGGCCGCACTGCCCGAGCCGGTGCGCCGACCGTCGGTGAGCGAATTTGTATTCGATTGCGCGGTTTCAGTGCCCTCAGCGGAGCCCTTCTTCGAATTCTGCTCGCTTTCGCCGCCGGAGCCAGCCTTTACCTTCACGGCCTTGGGCGGCTGTTTCTTGACGACATCCTTCGGCTTTTCAACCGGCTTCGATTGTTGAACCGGTTTTTCGACCGGGGTCACCACTTCGGTAGGCGGTACAGCAGCTTGCGCTGTTTCCGCCGGCTGCACTTCAACGGGTTCCGTCTCTACGGGCCGGACTTCGTCAGGCTCAGCGTTTGTTGGCTGCGCCGACTCTGTCATCGGCTGAACCACGGTCGTCTCGGCCGGCGCCTGCGTCGCTAGCACTTCCGGTTCCGGGCTGACAATCGTTTCCGGCGACACCTGTTGCTGCGGCTGCGACGGTTGCGCTGACTCCACCGTTTCGGGCGTCGGTTGAACTGCTTCCGCTGTCTCGACTGACCGAGCAGCCATCGGTTGCGGCTGAACGACTTCCGCTTCCACAGGTTTAGCATCTGCTGGCTGCACTGTATCCGGCTGCACGGCATCTGCAGTTATCTGCTCGGGCTGCGGCTCCGCGCTTTCTTCGCCCGCTGACATCTGGTCCATATCGGAGCTGCCAAGCATAATGACGCTGACGGTGTCGCCTGCCTCCTCCTCAGCATCTTCGGGCGCCACGGCCATCGTCACCAACAAAACCCCAACAACAGCGGCATGAAAGAGGAAGGAGCCGAGGCAAGCGAAGGTGACGCCTCTCTTGCCTGTCGACGGGGCGCGGTTCGGCCTCTCCGCCAGCAAATCCATGACGGGCGGCTCGGGCGCATCCGGCGCAGGCTCGGCCGGATGATCAGGAAAAGAACCTATCTGCGCAAAACGACTATAATGCGCAACCGCTTCGGCGGCCGGTGGGCGCGGCAGGCCGTCAAGGCCGGCCAGTTCGTGGCCCGGAAGGGCACTCGGATAATTGTCATTCATGCCACCGCCAGCGCGTCGACGCTCGATGGAAACCTTGACCGAGCGGGAGGCCATGATCTCAGCCTTCGAAAGGAACGGAAAGCTGTGAACGTGTCGTGAGAGCCGCCTTGCACTCCCCCGCCGCCGGGCCGTCGCACACCGGCGTATCATTGATAATGATCCGGCTCACGCTCTCGCACTTCACGCCGGGCATATCGAATTGCCGCACCCGCTTCTTGCCGACCGGCAGGTCACGAAAATCGAGGACGGTGACACGGTTGACCGCATTCTTGTCGTTGAAGAAGGCGAGCTCGAAGGAGATCTTGCCGATGGGCGTTGTGAGATCATTTTCCGCGACGAAGGTCATCATGCAGCCTTTCTGGGACGGCGCCAGCGCGTTGAGCTCGACACTAAGCTTCCGGGCATTCGCCGCTGGAGCTGTGGTCGGATCCTGGGCGAAGGCCCGGACGCAGGATGCAATGGCGAAAAGCCCACCGGCGGCCACCGTCAAAATCGTTTTCGTCGGCATCGGCAATCTCTCCTGAATATCTCATGGCGAGCGCAGATCGAGCACCAGATACCAGCTTGCGCACCGCCCAAAATTTAAACTTGACTATTACAGTCTTCTATTGCCTCTTTAGGAAACCTTGAGTATGTGAGTCAAGATAAATCTGGCCGGGCATTGCCTGGCTCCCTATGAATTTTCAGGCAAAACCAAGCAGGATGATTGCTGAGAAAACCCCATTGCAGCCGGTGCCGCTGATGGCCGCACCGCAAATTAGAATTGTCGAGAGCACGGATATTTTCCGTGGCCAAACCGAAATCATGATCAGGCACGACGGCGTCAT
>NZ_JARFYM010000069.1 GCF_030272705.1 Rhizobium mayense
AATGGCTTCGCACCGCAACCCGCCGCTACCGCCGCAAATACAGCAACCCAAAACCGCTGGAGCGAACTCAAAACTGGATAAAACTTGGGGGCAAGGTCAAACTAAAATACAACAGATCGGCAACAGCCTCAATCATATCGAACTTCCATGTTCGTGCTCTTAACAAAGCGATCGTCATCATAAGGATATTTCTTGTTCAGCTCTCTGAAAACGAAGTACCTTAATAGTTTATGTCATGGGCATTGCCATTTTTAAGGCTGATTGCCTCTTCAAAACTACTTGCGGTGAGCTCTGCTGTCTTTGCCCAGCTATATTTTCCTGCGTTTTCTCTCGCCTTGAGAGACAAGTCCTCCCTAAGCGCTTCGTCCACAATGAGCTTTTCAAGACCCACAAGGATACTTTCAACCGAGTGCGGGTCAACAAGCACGGCACCTTCGCCGGCCACTTCCGGCATGGAGGACACATTAGAGGTAATGACGGGCACACCAAAACTTTGCGCCTCCAATATTGGCAACCCATATCCTTCATAAAGAGACGGCATCACCAGGCAGTACGCTTGTTTGTAGTATTCCACAAGCTCAGCCTCGCTGAGGAACTGTTTGACAGTTATGCAATCCTGCAGTCCTAATTCGGCGACTTTTTCCGCAGGGCTAACATTTCCCCAACCATCCCCACCAGCAATTATCAAGCTGAATTCCCTTCTTGCCGCCTCTGACAGTGTCCCGAAAGCCTCAATAAGACTGCTGAGATTCTTTCTCGGTTCGCGCGTTCCTACAAACAGGAAGTATTTTCGTCCGGGTAAGAGTGGACCTGACTGGCGGCCGCCGGTTTCCGAAAGCCTCGGCGCAAGCGGAACTATGCGTATCTTACTATCTGCAAGGCCAAAGAACTCCAGCAAATCAGCCGCAGTAGATCTCGAGTCTGCGATAACTAAGTCCGCGCGTTGCACACTGCCAGGCATAAACGCAGTTTCCAACAAGCGCGTACTCTTCCGCATGGTTTCGGGATACCTCTTCCAGATAACGTCGTGTATCGTCACCACCCCCGCGACGTTATGCGGCAACCAAAAAGGAAGACGGTGTGCGGGCCCCCAAAAAACATCCAGGTCAAACTTCTTAAGCAGGAACGGGAGGAAGAACTCTGACCAGATTTGCCGCGTTGCTAGGCGTTTAAACGATTTGCAAACAATGCTGCACCGATCGAGTCCCGAGAGGTCTACCGTCAGCGGCGACGGGCTGAAAAGGACGGTTTCCACGCCAGCTTTGCTCAATTCCTTGACGAGATGAAGCGTGTAATAGCCTATACCGCTAAGTTGTCTCGACAAAGGTCGCGCGTCAATCCCGACGCGCATTTTCATACATCCACATCAGAGTTTCCTCAAGCGGAGTCGGGCCGGTGGAATTCGGTAAACTCATGATTTTTGTCGTATTCGCCGTAATGCTCGAGGGATCGTTCGGCCTTACGAACGTGGGATTAAAATGCACGGCCATTTGATGGCCGCTGATCTTGGTGAGCTGGCCAAGAATGCAGTCGATGGAATGGGATTTGCCCGATCCGATATTATAGGTCTCGCCATTACTACCTTTTGTTGCCAGTAAAAAATAGTACTGCGCGGCAAGCCGTATATCTATGAAATCTCTCGAGATCTTCGTATCGCCCAGCTCGATATTTGAGTCTTTGGCAACGAACGCATTGAGAATTTTTGAGACCAGGAAATTTTTCGACTGTCCAACGCCAATGCAATTGAAGGGGCGAGCAATAATAATAGGTAGCTTGTCCGACCAAATCCTCGCCATATGTTCCATGCCGAGTTTGCTCACTCCATAATCATTCAGCGGGGCTCCCGGCGTTGTTTCATCAGGGTTTCTGGCGCTGCCATAGACTTGCGCGCTCGAGGCTAGAACCACCTTGGAGACTGGCACCTTATGTTCGACAAGCGAAGCCAAGATGTTGCGCGTGCCCAAAATATGAACATTATAAAACTGGGATACGTCGCTATTGATGATGAATGAAATGCCGGCCAGATTAACCACAAATTCCGGCCGGGTTTCTTTTATAATGCGGCTGACGACTTCGTAGTCCAGCAAATCTGCCCGATGGATTTTAGCACCCGCATAATCTGTGTCACCGAGCCCTGAGAAAGACGTGCCCACCACGTCATGCCCGTGTTCTTGGAAGACACGGCTGACATATCTTCCCGTGAAACTATTGATGCCAAAGATTAGACAAGTGCCCATGGCCTAATTACTGTCTCTGCAGTTTCTTGAGATCGAAATCCACCATCATCTGGCACAGCTCCTCAAGAGTGCAATTTGCTTCCCAGCCCAAGGTCTCCCTAGCTTTTGCAGGATTTCCGATAAGCAAATCCACCTCAGCCGGGCGGAAAAACTTCGGGTTAATGCGCACAACAACCTTGCCGGTTTTCGTATCCGTCGCAATTTCATCGAGGTCGGAGCCAGAGAACTCGACTTCCATTCCTGCGCTCTTGAAGGCCATTTTCAGGAAGTCGCGTATAGTTTCGGTGCGCCCGCTTGCCAGAACATAGGTGTCAGGCTGATCGGCCTGAAGCATGCGCCACATGCCTTCCACATATTCTCGTGCAAATCCCCAGTCACGTTTTGCGTCCAGGTTCCCAAGCTCGAGCACATCCAGAAGACCAAGTTTGATTTTGGCAACGGAAGACGTGATTTTGCGCGTTACGAACTCTTCGCCACGCAACGGACTTTCATGGTTGAACAAGATACCACTGCACGCAAAGATATCGTAGCTCTCGCGATAATTCAGCGTGAGCCAATGCGCGTAAAGCTTTGCAACTCCGTAGGGACTACGGGGATGGAAGATCGTTTCTTCATCTTGCGGAACCGCGTGCACCTTACCGAACATCTCGGACGTGCTCGCCTGATAGAAACGAACCTTGGGATTCACAATACGAATGGCTTCCAACAAATTCAGCGGCCCCAAGGCGGTAATCTGCGCCGTCGTATGTGGCTGATCAAAACTCAGCTTAACAAAACTCTGGGCCGCAAGATTATAGATTTCATCGGGGGCGCATTGCTTGACAAGGTTGAAGCAATTGCCCTGGTCGGTGATATCAAGTTCCACAAGCGTCAAATTGGGGTGGTCAAGAATCCCGAGTTCCTTAATTCTCCAAAAGTCCACGGTACTGACACGCCGGAAAGATCCATAAACTTTGTATCCCTTTCCAAGCAGAAGCTCCGCCAAATAAGCACCATCCTGGCCGGTAATCCCTGTAATAAGTGCGGTCTTTTGTGTCATATGATTTCAATCTCCGGAAATGGGAAAATGAAGTGTCCACCTGCATTGAGGAACTCTTTCTCGCGCTGGAGAATCCCATCCTTAAAGTGCCACGGAAGAACGAGGAAATAGTCAGGCTTCATCTCGTGTGCCTCTGCCTCCGATACGATCGGAATATGGCTGCCCGGCGTGAACCGACCAAATTTCTCCACATTGACTTCAGCGATTGCGGGAACGTCCTGCGAGCTAAACCCGCAGAATTGCAGGACCACGTTGCCCTTCGTGGATGCGCCATATCCCAGCACCTTTTTTCCGGCCGCAGTTAATGAACGCACCAAATTGATCAGATCCCTGCGGTGGCGATATACACGCTCCTCAAAATCTCGGTAGGGACGTGGTGTATTCAACCCCATCGCATCTTCCTGCGATAGGAGCCAGTCAATCACCGGTTTGTTGACTTCAATCGTATCGTTACTCTTGTGGGTAACAGTAACCGCAAAACTGCCGCCGTTGACCGCATTCATCGATACATCAACGACTTTCAGTTCTGCTCTATCCATAATGTACTGGATCGATTTGAGCGAATAGTATTCCAAGTGCTCATGGCAAATTGTATCATACGATGTCGTTCGTAGCATCGATGGCAAGTAACTTTGCTCAAGATGCCAGATGCCGTTTTGGTCGAGGATCGAAGCGATATCGCGAGCGAATGCAATCGGATCTTCCAAATCGTAAAACATCGCGATGGAGGTTACGATCTTGGCCTTTTCCGAGCTGACAGAATTAAAATTCGCGGCATTGAAGAAATCGGGCACAAGCTTTACATCCGCGGGATAGTATTCGCGGAACTTGTTGCCGGTCGGATCGATGCCAATGCGCTTAATGCCCTCGGTAGTGTATGCTTTCAGCGATGTGCAATCGTTTGATCCTATGTCGAGTACCGTATCACCGCTCTTGATGTTCACACGCCGTTCAAGCCATAGAATCTTTCGTGTCAGATGCGCGACCATGGACTGATTGAGCCCTGAGCGATAGCCGTAGTTCTCGCCATACATTTCGCTTGGCTCGAAAGAGTGCTTTAGTTGCACCAACCCGCTTTCGGGGCACCATACCAAATCCAACGGCCCAGAAGTAATTTCCTCATCAGGACTCTTCGGGAAAACACCCGTCAGAACTTGGTCGCCTAAAGAGAGAATTGTTTGCAGATTTGATGACCCGCTTACTCTGCATTTTGAGATTTCAGAGAAGCTCATGATTTTCCCCCTGTTCGAGACTTGCTAGTAAGGATTTGAGTTCGTTCAACATGGATTGCTCTGCGTTAGTCGATTTCAGATGATTTTCAACTGCTTGATACCAGCTTGGATAGATTTCATATCGAACAACCCGACGAAGATTTCTGTGGACAACCGGGTCTGATGTGGCTTTGCCAACTGCGTGCTGGAGACCATAGACCTGAAGCTTCAATCGCTCCAACATTCCGTCGGACGAGAAGCTATCGTTTCCACCGCGTCTATCAAGTAAAACCTTTGGCGTGTAAAGCAACTTGAACTGCGTTGCGGTCAATCTCCACAACCGCGTAATGTGGGCCCAGTTCTTGTTCGTGTGGTCCGAATCCAATTTAGCTTCAAACCATTTCCTCCGCTTCACAATCAGACCGCCCATGAATGAAAAGAAAGCTTCTGAGGTGACCGCTGCATCGCAGTAACGCACAAGATCCGAGTGCTGCGACAAGTCGAACATGGTCTCTTTGTCCACTCCGGAGTTCAAGACGGGCCAATCCTTGAGGGGCCGCATATCGAAGTCGCATTCATTGTGTCTGCAGAGCAAAAGATCTGGTTTGTATTCCTTCAATAGACTCAGGACGTAAGCAAAAGACCCCGCACGGTACAAATCATCTCCAGAAAACAACCAACAGTACTCAGAACTCCCATACGATACGCACTTCGACATATCGAGATCGATACCGCCCTTCGAAAGAGCTTTTATATATCGTAGGTTGGGATGCTTTGCTTGGATACTTGAAACTACCTCTCGGGTATTATCGGTAGAATTTCCATCGAATACCAAGACGTCAATTCCAAGCTCTTGAGCCTCCGACACGAGACTCGTTAGCGTTTCAGGCAAGAACAGGGCAAAGTTATAGGTCGGTATGGCTACGCTCAGCAATTTGTTCATAGCACTCGGATCTCGTCTTTGTGTAAGGAGAGAAGGGTCTCGAGTTCATCGGCGGACAGGTCACTGACGAACGGCAGGCCGCGCTGCTTGGCTTCAGCGAAAGCTTTCCTCGTTGTCGGCAGATATCCCGAAACGGGCACTCCCTGCAGCCGTCGGACGTAGCGAGCGAAATCGAACCCCCCCAAGGCGGCTTCGCCACCGGTCTTTATAACATTGTCCAGCGAACCCAGACTGTTTCTAAACGTGTGCTCGCGCCAATGCGCTACACTTTTCCTTGGCACACCATTTAGCTGAGCCAAATCGTAAACCTCCGGTATCCTCTCAAGCAGCCAAATGTTAGCGTGCTCACCCCACGACACATTTAAGTTTACCGTAATCGCCGGCTCGTGCAGCCAGCACCCCTTTTCCTCCATCATGTTCGAAAGGATATACTTTGAGGAGGGCACGCAGGTCTGCAAGCTTGAAAACATTTGACCCGACGTATCCTGATGAAACATTCGCCACAAAAACCGACGCTCCGCAACAAACGAATAGATCGCCGTGTAAAAGTTTTCGTTTTCAGCGGAAACATCTTTAATTTTTCCCGAAATATCATTGGCGCTTATAGAATAATTGCTGGCCTGCGCCAAATATTTCTTTATACCGTCTCGAGTTTCAGGCACCTCCGCAGTGCTGACATTGTAGTTTAGGTTGATTAACGCAGGGCTTTCCCTATAAATGACACCTAATATACGCCGCAGTGCATTCTCATGAATAATGTCGTCGTCGCCAACCAACCAGATATACTCTCCATTCGCAAACGACACCGTTTGCGCGAGATTGTTAAGCATGCCGATATTTGCGCTGTTCTGGTAAACGGAAATATTCCTATGGCTTGAGTATTTCGCAAATATATCCGAAATATCTCCCGCCGATTTGTTATCGCAAACAACCAGCTCAACATCACTCTCGAGGCCACTTGAAACGTCAAGAAAGTTCTTAATGTTCAGATCAAGCCATTTCTTGCGGTTGTATGTTGTGATGCAAACTGAAAGTTTTGGCCTCGTTGGCAGGTAGCGAGGCCTTTTTTCATGCGTCGGCGCCGAAAGAGCCTTCAAGTTTTTGGGACCGATAAGCGCTCGCATTTGCTGGGCTATTTCAGAAGCATAATGGCGCCAACTTTTGAAAGACCTCGCTGAAGCCTCGCCCACCAAACGGGAATACTCAGTCTCCGAGTTAGCGAGGGAACACAATGCGTTCTTGATAGCCGTCGCATCGCGCACATTGGCCGTAAGGCATCCCCCAGAGAGGGACAATTCGCCCATTTGTCCAAAATTCGCGCAAATGCAGGGACGGTGGAACCAAAGACTCTCGACAATCGGGAGACCAAAGCCCTCCAAAAATGAAGGGTATACAGTGGCATGCGATCTTTCGTAACATGCCACTAGCGCTTTGTCGTCAGCGTCCTCAAGCCACTCAATATTTTCTGATTGAGCGACCAATTCTCGAACTTTGCCGCCCAGGGCGGCGTCGAAACTGCTGTCACGGCCGACCAGTATCAGCTTCAATTTTCGGGCGGACTCCCGCTCAGCCATGAGAAACGCTTCAAGCAATTTTAGATGATTTTTGCGGGGCTCGATGGTCGAAGCGCACAGAAATGTGAACGGCTCTCCGTTGTGGAAATCCAAAGGTCTAAGTCTGTCAACAGAGGGAAATTCCTCGGCAAGAGAAACTGCCAGCACCCGCCGCTCCAACGCTGGCTCAGCCAGGTCGAGCCTGTTCATGATGCGATACAGGTCTTTTCTGCTGGCATCGGAAATGGCAACGATACGGTCCATGCGATCAAGCATAGCCGTAAACTGTTCCATAGCTTCGACAAACGGCTGGGGGTAAACATCCCGCATCAATATAGGTATGGCATCGTAATAGATGCTCACACAATGCGCTCCGCGTCCCTTAAAAAAGCTAATTACCCTGTCTTGAATAGAAAGCGATCGATTTAACGGAAGGTCGGTCAATAAATACACGAGCGGGCGGTCACTATTTTCCAGCGGCAAATGCCGCTTCCAAAGATCAGGTACTGGTCCGCTCCACTTTGCGAGATGAGCCAGTTCCTCATTGGAAGCAATCGCTACTTTGTTTTTCTCGCTATCCCATTTTACAGGAACAAGCGAGCATCCCAACTCTAAGAGTGCCCGACAAACTTGGCGTGTTACCCTTTGAATGCCACTGTTGCCGGGAGCTTCGATAGTGGCATCTACCCACACGCAAATATCGCAATCAACAAGGCTCAATGATGCCAAGTTATTCGTATCGGATATGATTTTTTGTGCATATTCCGACCACGTCTGCATGGGTCTGGCAATTATCTCGTCAATTTTCGATTGATAAAATGCTCGATCGTGAGCAAGGATCTCAATCGCCTTTTGCATCGCAGGAATGTCGGTTACATCTATCGTTACGCAGCCGCCATTTTCGGCGAGACTGCCCATTGCGCCATAATCGGCGCAAATAACGGGTCGCAGGCGCCAGAGACTTTCAGTGATAGGCAGCCCATATCCCTCGCACGTCGAGGCAAATATCGTGAAGGCCGCCTTTTCGTATAGCTTTTCAATTTGAGCATCCGACATCTGGGTATGGATATGCACGCGCTCACTTTTGCGAGCTTCATGATGAACCGCTTTTGAATATTTGGGCTCTGGTTCGCCCCCGACGAGATGCAGGTGCCAGGTTTCGTCGGGAAATGCGCTGCAAAAAGCATTAAATGCTTTCACAACAGATAGCTGGTTCTTGCGCTCACAGATCGATCCGACGGCCACGATAAACTTCTGGCTGTCTTCCCAGTCGTATAGGACCCTCTCGGTACTATCGGCCTCCGGAAGCGGATTGTTAGAGAAATACGGCACTTGGTGGGTGTTTAGCTTCTCTTCGGATGCGTAGAAAGCCAGCAGCTCTTTCGATACGAATTCACTGATTGGCCAAACGACATCGCTGAGGGAAATATCCGAGAGATAACGCGCATGCTTTTCCCGATTGTGACTCGCAGCGGATTCATGAAATGGAATGTTGTCATAAAAGACCGTTCCCACCTTCAGATTAAGATCTCGAGCAATCTTAATCAGACGAGATGTCACCGGAGTGGAGTGAAATGTATGATAGGTAACCTCCGGGATAATCAGCCAGTTGTTCTCACCGGCAAAAAGAGACGGATCGGAAAAATGCCCTTGCTCAATGATTTCCTGAGCTAATGGTCGCAGCCGAATATCCGCTAAGGCACTCAAAATCTCGACTTCGCTTTTGGAAAGCGGAGCAATTTGCAGACTATCTCGGTCAAGTTTGACCGGAATAACGAACTCTCCAAGATTACATAGATTTTCCAATAGCTTGGAAGCTACTCGCACGACTCCCGTCGGATGAGTTTGCGTTGAGGAGAATTCACAATAAAACAGAGTTACCTTCGCAACGTCCCTTGAGGCATTTGCGGTCACTCCGGCAGATCCAGCGTTAATAGCGGCCCAAAAATCCATAGACTGCCGGGAGGAGTGTCCACTCGTTGCTAATCCGCGGGCAGCAAGGTTCCAATTGTGCAGGAAGCGTCTTAGCCTGAACTCTACGGAAGGAACCCCCCTGAGCAGCCTTTTTGCTGCATTGAACAAGGTTGGGTGCCTCCGCAAGACCTGGTAAGCAAGTGGCACCACGCGTTTGACAACATTTCTGGATTTAAGCTTAGCTAACCCAAGCCCTCTCAACGGAGCGGTGATGCGCCAGCTTGTCGATGTCATAAGTGCGTGTACCGTTGTGCGAAGCTGGTCGCGCTCCGCGGAGACGCCGTTAAATTCGTAACGCAGCTGGCTAATATTACCATTAGCTTCCGCGAGCTCTGCACGAAGATCAGCGCTTATGCTTTCAGCCTTGCTCTGCTCACTTTCAGCCTGCCTCTGAGCACTTTCAGCCTGCTTCTGCACACTTTCGGCCTGCTTCTGAGCACATTCAGCCTGCTTCTGAGCATACGTGATATATTCGTCAAAGACATTGGGTGGATTAGAAAAATGTTGGAGCAACTCCTGATGCTCAACCGCGAGGAAAAAGTCGTTCACACCATCGTGGTACACACGCAAGTATCCTCGGTCTTCCAAGGCTTTTCGCGCGTTTTTGTCGTTATGCTCACTTGAGCGATAATCTACGGTTTCGCAGACGACGATCCAGGGCCTAAACTTTTCCCAGTCACCACCTTCTATTATCCGAAGCTCACTGGACTCCGCGTCAATTTTGAGAAAATGGACGTCCTGTCCCTCAGGTACATTTTCTGCGACAATATTTTTAAGGCTATCTGATTTTACGAATACCTCGTGCGGCTGATAGCCTCTGCCGCTGAAAAATTCTTTCTGCTCATCACTGATGGTAGAAATTCCAGCGTCATCAAAAACATGGAACGGTACACGATCATCTTTTTGATCGAGTACTAACATGTTCAGATTACAATCACGCGGACGCTGTTCACAAAGCACCCGGAACATGGCTTCAACCGGTTCGACATTGATGCCCCGCCATCCTGCTTCATAGAACAATTTCGTGACGGAATCTTTTGTCTCCCAAGCAGCTCCAATATCGATGTAGAATCCATTCTTGACATGACGAAGTGCGCGCCAAAGCATTACATCTTCGAGATTTTGAGCGTATGACACCAAAGTCATCACTGATCCTTCTTATGAATTTTTATCTCATGCTTCAGCCAGGTTTGCCCTATAAAGACAGGCTTATCCTCATTAAAAACGTCAAAAATGAGAGCTCGGTCGCGCCACTCGTAGTTTCGAGAAAGATGCGTTTCCTTATCAACCAGGGCGCACTGCAAAGTATAGCTACCAGGACCAAGATTTACTTCCATTTTCACATCGAATACGTAAGAATCCCCAGCGACGGGATGTAATAATACTTGGTCTGTGTACCAGGTATTAGTGCCAAATATATAGATTCCCAACCTGTCTTTGATAGCAAAGCCCAGAACCAAAGAGTCGATCGGCTGTCGGACAGCAGCAACTATTCGCAGCGTGGCATTAGCTCCCACCGGCAGTTGCTTTAAAGCAGAGCCGTCATCGCCAAGAAAGGCGACTGATTCGATGACACACTCGCCGGTGCCATAAGCTTCACCAGTAACAATTTCGTCTGTCTGCTTGGCCTGCTTTTTCTCCGACAGATAGGCATTATAATAGTCGCAGACCTCTAGCGCATCGCCAGCTTTGACAACTCCACCAGCGTCGAGAAGTATCGCACGATTACAGAGCTTTAGAATACTCCCCCGATCATGCGACACCAGCAACAAGCTCGTGCCTTGATCAACGAACTCTTGTATCCGAGCAAAACTCTTGTGCTGGAAATATGCGTCCCCGACAGAAAGAGCTTCGTCGACGATCAGAATCTCGGGACGCCAGGCCGTCGCTACGGCAAACGCAACGCGCACTTGCATACCACTAGAATATGTCCGCACTGCCTCATCGAAATAGTGCCCTATCTCGGCAAAAGCCTCAATCTCTCCAATTGCCTCGTCAATTTGAGCCCGCGTGAACCCCATGAGCCCAGCAGTGTGGTATACGTTTTGCCTGCCGGTGAGATCGGGATTAAAGCCCATTCCGAGCTCTAGTATCGCAGAAACGCGTCCATTAACCTGAACCATTCCTTCGGTCGGCCGCGTTGTTCCGGTGATGATTTTGAGCAGTGTGCTCTTACCTGCGCCGTTCCGGCCAATGATGCCGATTGCTTCGCCCGGTTGAATGTCAAAGCTGACGTCGCGCAAAACCCAGTTCTCATCCGCCGGCCTCATTTTGAAACCTAGCCAGCGCGCAAAACGATGCCACTCGCTCTTATAGGACCAGTAAGCCTTTCCTATGCCGGCTACACGAAGAATAGTCATAGTACATCCACCATTTCGCCATTTGCGCGGCGGAAGAGAAATAGACTTAAAAACAACATCAAGGCAGCAATCAGCGTTACCAAGAGCAATGAGATGAAGTTCGGCGGCTCTCCATAAGCAATGATACTCTGATAGGCCGAGGTAAAATGATAAATAGGATTGAATTTCAGCAAATGCCTGTACGCGGCGGGAATAATGTTGAGCGGATAGACGATCGGCGTGAACCAAAATAAGATCTGGAGGATAATGGGAACAGCTTGACCCAGATCTCGGACGAATACATTTATGAGTCCCAAGATAATACCCAGCCCCAAAGCGAACATCACCAAAATGATCGTAAGCGGTACCAACCAAATTATCTGAAGTGTGAACCTGTGGCCAACAATGGCAAATATTCCCATCATAGCCACAAAAAGAAGCGCATTGTTAACGAGATTTGTGCCGGCAACGATTACTGGAAGAGTAATTCGTGGGAACTGCACCTTCTTCATCAAGTTTCCATACTCAATGAAGAGAAAAAGGCTGCGATTAAGCACTTCGCTGAATAGATTCCATCCAAGCAGCCCGGCCATCAAATAGATTGCGTAGCCATACTTGTTGTCGATGTCTGGCAGTTTCGCCGCTACGACATTCGAAAGCACAAGCGCATAAATCGCCACCTGCGCGAGAGGATTAAGTATGATCCAAAGCGCCCCAAGTCTGCTTCGCGTAAAGCGGTTCACTAGATCGTTTCTTATCGAGCTGATTATGAACTGACGGTATTGCCAGAGGCTTCGAAGCATTCCAATCATACAAAACTCGTTCTATGAGTAGTTCGGCTTTCCCCCGACCTTGCCGAGTTAGCCGCTTCTAAACCAATCCACGATCCAAAAGCAACCCGACTGGCCGTGCCCCTGGGTTTTTTATCCAGGGGCGAGATCGTTTCCCGCGGTTATTAAATTTAGATGCGCCTCAATTTCGGGGCCAGGGGGAGCTGGAATCTTCCGGCTTCGAGACTCAGCCTAGCAATGGGACCAATGAGCCATTCATGAGCGAAATCGGCGCTTATTGCCGATGGCACGGGTGTGGCCGGTATTCGTTTATTATACAGCACGGCGACAAAACGCCCACGGAACATAGATTCGCGAGCTTTCACTTCTGTGGCATCCGTGGTTCGGGCGGCTGATTGTGTCGGCGCCAATAACCTCCACGATCGCGCGGCAATACGGCATCACCCAGGCCTATTACACTACTGGTGACCTTGCCCCCAAGTTTTATCCAGTTTTGAGTTCGCTCCAGCGGTTTTGGGTTGCTGTATTTGCGGCGGTAGCGGCGGGTTGCGGTGCGAAGCCA
>NZ_JARFYM010000070.1 GCF_030272705.1 Rhizobium mayense
CGATATCCCGCGGATCTGACAAGGCCATCGAGGGATTTAAGGACCAGCTCATCGTCGTCAACGATGAGTACGATCGGCGCGGTGCTAGAGCTCGGCTGCTTGGCAGATGGATTTGTGGTGTACGACATTTGGCGCATTTTCAGCCCCATTGCTCGCAGGGTTAGTGTCGTCAAATTTGCCGATAAAACGGCATTTTTGATTTTAACCTAAACCTGGGGCGCCGCCTACTGAACGTTTGCATGGTTTGAGATACGAAGGTATTGGTCACGATGGTCACCGCTGATTGTCAACCAGGCTCGATCGGCAATGCAAAGCCGACAGTCGCGCCACCGGCCGCATTCGCGTGGGCGAACATCCGGCCACCATGCGATTCGATGATCGACCTGCAGATCGACAGCCCCATCCCCATGCCGTCGCTTTTCGTCGTAAAGAATGGTTCGAAGATGTTCGCCAGATGCGCTTCATCGATCCCGAGCCCGTCGTCGCTGACACGAAGCGTGACGCCGCCATCATCGCGCGCGGTTTCGATTGTAAGTCGACGTTCACCCGCATCCGATTTCCTTGGAGCCTGCAATCCGTTCGTCAGAAGATTGATGAGGACCTGCTGAATCTGCACGGGATCCGCAAAGATTGCCGGAAGGTCGCCCGCCAAGCCGAGACTGACCGAACCCCGATGATGATTGATATGCGAGCGCAGCAGCGGCAGGGTGCCCTTCACCAAGTCGTTCAGGTCGAACTTGGTCGGAGCTGGGTCCTTGCGGGTGAATATCGCGCGAAGTTGCCGAACGACATCGCTGACGCGTCGGGCGCCGACGACGACCCGCTCGATCGCCTCAATCGCCTCCGCGATGTCCGGTTCGGCGCGATTGAGCCAACGCAGACATGCCTCGCCGTTGTTAAGGATTCCAGAAAGAGGTTGATTGATCTCGTGCGCGATTGACGCGGTCATCTCCGCCATCGTCGCGATGCGGGTGATGCGCGTAAGCTCGGCTTGGGCGCGATGCATTTCCTGTTCGGCCAACTTCGCGGAAGTGATATCCATGATGACGCCGACCGTGTTCATTTCATTCAAACCCGCGGGCTTGACCAGCACTCGCAAGTACTTGACCCGACCGTCAGGGAAGGAGAGTCGGTGCTCAAATTCCACGTCTCTTTCGTTGCGCTTTACCTGTTCAATCTTCTCTTGAACGAGGTCGATATCGTCTGGATGAACACGCTCGAGATACGGCTCGAACCCCGGAGTCACGTCCTGGTCAAATTCCAGAATCCGGTAGGTTCCGTCGGACCAGTGATGCTCGCCGGTTCGAAGGTCGGCACCAACGCTGCCCGATTTGTTGATGAGCTGGCCTTGGCGCAGAAATGCTTCATTCCGTCGGAGCTGGTTTTCAGCGCGCTTTCGGTCCTCGATGTCAAAGGTCGCGCCATACCACTGAACAACATTGCCGTTGTCATCGCGGCGGGGCGTGGCAATTGAGAGATACCAACGATATCCCGTTGCGGGAGAGCCCGCGCGGAACTCGTACATTCCGTCGGCATCGGTTGTTCCGACGTGGTTGGCCCAGTAGTTTACGATTCCATCGCGGTCGTCGGGATGAACCGAGTCCTTCCATCCGCAGCCTTTGATGGTGTCGAATGTTTGAGCCCAGCGCGCGAGATATCGTTCGTTCGCGTAGTCCATCTCGCCGGCCGCTGTCGTGCGCCAAATCATGGTCGGCACGTTTTGGAGCATCATGCGGATGTCGGCCGACTCTGCATCTTGCACAGCTTCGGAGGCCTTGCGTTCATTGATCGGAAGCGCGACGAGACTCCGCGACGAGCTGGAATGACGGTCATCGACTGGGAGGGAGACGTTGACCAAGAACCAATGATACTGACCATTTCGGTCCCGAATCCGGATGTCGATCGACCGCGAGCAGCCATCCGAGTCGGCGGCGGCCCGGACGAGCGCTTTGCGATCCTGCTCATGCACCGCACTCATCCAGCCGAAACCGAGGAGGTCTGCGGAGGCAATTCCAGTGAAGAGCTCCCAGGCGCGATTGAATCTGCGTCCGCCGCGCACGACATCGATCTCGCAGATCAATGCCGGGACGCTGTCGCAGCCAAAGCTCGTCTGGGGCGACTCGCTTGTTAACGCGGATGGCGCGTCACTCATGTCTGTTACAATCTCTCTCGCGACAGCGGGTACGTCGGCAAATCACTTATAGGCTTGAACGGAAGCCGCAGAAATTCCGGTGAAGTCCGACCCGGGTGCATTGAATTTCGATCTTCACGCGTCGCACCGCTGCGTGATCGGAATCAAAACAACGGGCAAGAGTCGCGTCACGCCAAACTTCCGCAGCGTCTAATCATCTCCTAAGTGATCTTCGGCTGCGTTGCCGTCCAGATTAACCAATTCGTCCCAAAGGCGTTAGATGGTGAAATGAGTTTGAGTTATTCACCCAGATCATGAATGCCCCGCAGCATCTCGTCCCGAGTTCGCATCGGGTGCGCGATGGGCGAGATCGGATCCCAAGTGACAAGCCGGCGTTGCAGTCTAAGCTTCGGGATTTTTGACCTTCTCTGGCAATGTATCCGCCGATTTGACGAATTTCCAACATACGCTGCCCTCGCTCGCCATCGATCCAATGTGTCTCGCTACGCGACGTCTTCGATCACAAGCTTCCTTCCATTGAACTCCACGGTCTCGCCGGCCCGTGCTCCGTCGATCGCCTCGAAAATCGCGGCTCTTGCACGGCCAGGGCATCGCACTCCCGTCCTGTCTCTATTTCGGCAGCGAACTCGACCACCTCACGGCGCATGACAAGCAGGGTGGCTTCGATGATCCGATTGAGGGCAGTCGCCCAATCGCCAAGCAGGCGCGAAGTCGCGACGTTGACTTCGTCGAGCATTATAACCGGTTATCGATACGATAGCTTTACCCCGAACGGCCGTCAAATTTAATTACTGAAAGCACCAGCTGGGCGGATACGGCACCGAGACCTCCCACGAATATCAAATCTTACTTTGCGCCGGCGACGCGTCCGCGGAGCGGGCGAGGGGCGGAGCCATGAAGACCATAGAACCGGAAATCGACGACATGGAGCCCACCGAGCTTGAACTGCTAGCCGAACTGCGGCGACTGCGCCGGTCGCTACGCTTTCATTCGGCCGACATGTGCGATCCAACGGAGCCGCTCTCAGCCGGTCAACGCGTTGCGGACTTGGTTGCGAGCGTCATGGGCTCCTGGAAGTTTATCATCGTACAGACGGTCCTCCTCGTCGCGTGGATTTGGATCAACCTGCTCGCCGCGGCAAAGAGTTGGGACCCCTATCCGTTCATTCTGCTGAACTTGGCGCTCTCATTTCAAGCTGCCTATGCTGCGCCAATCATCATGATGAGTCAGAACAGGCAGCAAGATATCGACCGGAGAGCGGCAGAAAACGACTATAAGATCAACGTCAAAGCGGAACTAGAAATCGAGCTCTTGCATGAAAAGATAGATGAGCTTCGAGCGCAGGAGGTGCTTCGATTGTCCGAGGCCGTTAATTTTTTGACTGAATTGCTTTTGCAGACGAGGAAGTCTGGCCGAACAGACGTTGCCGGAGCCGTCGAACAAGAGGATCCCATTCCATAGCCGCCCGCGACACCACCAAGCAGTCCGCCATGATGACCCGTGGCTTGCCGGCCAAAGTTGGGGAGACTCGTTGGATAAATTCCAACAGACCGGTGCCTTTTCGAGCGCGCTCCGTCCCGACAGCGGGATCGACCCGGGCCGCGAGGCAACGGATCAGAAACTTACCTCCGCGGACGCCCGCTGCGAAACAGCACGTCCGGTCGAACCGGCGACTTGCGGCTTGGTCGGATGATTTCGTTAAATGCGCCGGCGTTGAGATAGCCCGGCGCCACAAGGTTGTAGAAGAAGGACCGCTGGATGGCGGATGATGTGATTCGAGACGTCCCGAAAAGGTCGATCGGATACTTGCCCGATGAGTTGCGCATCGTGTTCGTGGCTTGTGTTGTCGACGGCATGACGCCGGGGCAGTTTGCTGAGGTGTCGGCACTCACACCGGAAACCGTGGAGGCCCGTCCGGGCGACTGTCAAAGCGCGCTGGGTTGAATGCTTATGCGTCGGCTCAGTCCCGCCTTCGGCGGAATCTATCAGCCTAGCGATGGCCGTTCCGAGCGCATTACGAATGTGATGGACCGACTCTTCCTCAGCCGGTGAAGCGGCGCGGCATGAAACCGACTGGGCCGGCGCGTCGGTTCTATTGCAAAGCCACAGCGGAGACAGCTGGCTCGTGGACGGGCTCAGGCGGCGAGGGTACGAACCACTCCGCGAGCAATGGTGCCTGAGCATAGTCTACCTCGTTTATTCTTTGAACATTTCGCGGGTCGTCTCGAGCCGCAAGGGATTCTCGCGCCGCGGATCATCCATTTGAAACGTAGCATCGACCGGATCCTGCGCTCGATGTTCCGACGGCTCGATGCGATCGCTTAGGTATTGTCGTGCCCATGATCATTGTCCTCTGGAAATTGACGGATGCGTCCCGCTGGTGGTCAGTTTTCCTGTCCCGCCGCCTCGACTGAGGCGACGAAGCAATAGCCACGCCCGGGGATGTTGACGATGAACCGCTTGCCTTCCTGGCCGTCACGCAAAGCGCGGCGAAGCGCTGAAATATGCACTGTAAGATTGGCAGGTTCGGCAAAGACATGCGGCCAGACGCGGGCCATCAGGTCTTGTTTGCCGACCAATTCACCGCGGCGTTAAAGCAAGACGACCAGGATTTCCAGAGCACGACTTCCGAGCGGCACCGGCTTGCCACGCTCCACCAGAAGAAACTGCATCGGAAACAGGCAAAACGATCCAAATGAAACGTGTTTAGACGCCGCGCCGCTGACCGGCTCTGTTGATTTCTCGATGAACGGCCTGCCTATTGCTTGCCTCCTGGTGAGACCTCAAACGTCACCTAGCCTTTGCGCGCTTCTCTGGCAGAGCCGGCTGAAGGTGATTTGGAGCCGTGGCAGCCAATTGCCGTCATTCGCCCGGCAAATTCTGAAGCGATCGACGCACTTCCTTGAGCAAAGCTGGGTTCCCCACGACGAGTACCGAACGAGGCCAAACTTGCCATCACAGACTGCACATCGCATGGTCTTGCCAGACCGGTGATCTCCCGAGTGATTAGGCATTGCCTTCTCCTATTTACCCGTGCGCATTTCCTATGCACGCGGCGGTGAAGCCGCGCGGATTTGGAGTCGTGGCCTCTAGGGCGGCAATCAGCACCACAAAGGACAAGGAAGTGCTCGTCGCGGGCCAGCCGGTCCAGACGAAGAACGCCGAGGCGACTGCTATCCATAGAGCCGCACGAACACCACTCTCGGCAGCCATTCGATGGGACCGGTACAAAGGCGCGCGCCATGAGCGCAGTTGCCACCTGGCCGACCTTGGAGCGAATAGATTTTCGCGAACCTCGCCGTCTCGCCGCAGCAATTCTCTGATTGTCCAAACGGAGGTTTCGGCCTCAAGGCCAGCCTCACACTGTTGGGTGGCGCCGAGCCGCACTTGCAGGCGCGAGTCCGAGGAAAAGAGGGAGAACATCATGCCCCCTATTCGGCTTCGAGGCAGAAGTTTAGTGCGGCTAACCATCCCGCAACCCAAAGATCATGACCTGCTGTAAGGAGGTTATAAGGGCAATCCTTGGTATCAAAGCCGGATTGATAGGCGTCAAAACCTTCTTCATAGAAAGACATGACAAATCTCCTCGTCACTGGTTAAGCGATGATGTTTCAGCGGCACTTGTCTGATCGCCCAAGGCACCATCGGCTGGAGCAATTTTCAGAGTTCGGGCTGCCTGCAATTCTGCGACCAGCGCGACAACGGCTCTGCGACCAGCCGCGCTCCTGACGGAGCGCCGCCCGAGTCGAGAGCCACAGGGCATCGCTTACTCCGAACTCGAATTCTGTTCACACCGCTTCAGCGAGCGGATTCCCTCGGCAATCAACGCCCCGAGCGCTGCAAGTCCTTGGAAAAGGTCGTCTCTTCCATCGGCAACCTGATCTGCGATCTGTGCAGCTTCCTCGAGCGCTTGATCCCTGATCATGGCTACGACGTCTTCGCTCGCGGATCGCACGTTCCTGACATGCATTGACGGATCACCCTTGCTCCAGTCCGACCAGCCCTCGGTGGCCGAAGCAACTGGACTGTCGGGATGCTCCCGTCTGGTGCCAGGTCGAACGTCTAGCGATAGTCGAACCTGATCCGCGCATAGCAAACCTCGCGTGCCTTGGGGGAGCATTCTCCCCTTTGAAGATTTCATGAGAAGTAATTTAAGGCTTTGGGCCACGCCGAGAAATTGTTCGTAGGTCTCGGATAGTGGCCGATAAGTTTCGCGTAGCTAAACCTAAGTTTATGCGCGGACTGCTTGGTGCACAGACGGCCGGGTCGCCGAGACAGCTTCGCCCTATTCTACGACGCTGTAAAAGATCATCGAGATCAATAAGAGCCGTCACGGAGACCTTGGTGGTCCTAATTCCATTCCCGCGCAAAGCGCTGCATCGCGACGGCATATTGGCGAGCGGTGACGTCATCTTCGACTACGCCAGGCGCACAGATGCGAGCGTGCTTCTGCCGACGATCGAGAGTCTCGCGTGATCGGCCCAGCGTTGGAATGAATATGATAACAAGCGGATTTTCTAAAGCCTTGCGGGCGGAATTAAGTTCCCCCTGCACCTTAGGAAAGAAGGCCTAGCTGCATCTAGAGCTACGGAGATTTCGCCGGCGTGCAGAGCCTGGACGCGACACAATCAATAACCGTTGTCTGCGACCTTAATCTCAGCCCGAAATGGAGGATTTGCGCCATGCCAATGCGCTTTGTAAACCTCGTCGAATCCGGCTCTACATGGGAGACCAACACGATTGGGGCCGTCGACACACTAGCAAAGTCGGCTGTGATACTCGATTGGCCTACCCGACAGTCAGGCTTGGAACCGGTCGGGTTCACAGAGCCAAAGGAGTGCACGACATGCCCGGACTTACGGCACTCGAGCTGGCGCGGATCGTGCACGCCGCGTGAAATACTGTCTGGTTCGTAGCGAGACAGCCCTGCTTGCATCGTCTGTAGCGAGGTTGCCTTCATTTGTTGAATCGACGGCATCGTAATGGCGCAAATAGTTCCCCGTGCGCAAGCCCCTGGAAGCCTTCGTAATGCGCCGAGCGCGCAAGTAATTCCGCATTCAGATACACCGTCACTCTTCGCATCCCTGTCATTCGTTGTCCGGAACGTCCGCCGCCTGGTAGGGCACACGAGCAAGTCGCGAGTCGCGCAAGATGCTTGTAACAAGCCACACGTATCGCTGCTCAGCCGTGTCGAATCCCAGCATCGAAAAGGACTGTCCGAAGGGACATGGGGGAAAGTCAGGAAAGTCGACGCGCAGCACGTATCGTTCTGCGTCTTCATCGAACTCGCTCTTGTAGATCTTCCGAAGACCATAGCGGCTCGGCGCTTCCTGTTCGGAGACCCGCTTTGGGTGTCGAGAAGTCGTTAGTCGCGCAAAGAGCTCGCGAGAGCAATCCTGATCGAGTGTATCGAAGGCATCGATCAGCAGCCCCTTACCCTTCGTCTCCCCATCCGTAATCGCATAGACGTTGGAGCCATCGTCTCGGCTGGACCCGTTTTCGAACCTCAGAGAGGCGTCGACATGAATTTCGCTTGTCCGAACCATCATGCCAGTCCCGAGATCGTAAAGCCCGCCGTCTTTGATCCGATACTCACGGTCATAGCCGCGCTTTATGAGCTCAGACACAGCTTCGACGACATCGTTGACTTCAAGGCTCATTCGATACTCCCAATCTCCGGGGCGCGGTAGTCGTTTGATTGCGATCGGCCAACCGGTCATATGTCAATGCGATACGTTAATTGCCGTGTTCGAGATCAGGAAATTCCGCGCGGCTATGGATTCCATTCCCTGACGGCTACCGCGTGCCGACGACGTTCGCTCCGATGCCGTCCGCCAGCTCGAATAAATCGGCGTAGGGCCCGGGTCGCGGAGGATCGCCCGAGCGCTTCCCGGGACGACAGATCAGCGGGCGAACACCGGTCCCCGAACATGATTACAGCCAGCCCGCGATCGCCTTATCGAAGCTACCCTTGGGGTCATGCGGCGACATCAGCGCGCGTAGTTAGATGGAAATAGCGCCCGCTTCGTCTCTTCGTCATTGGCCTTCTTAAAGTCGTGGTCTTTCCCAACCATTCTTGCGCGAGCGACGGCGGGCCGAGCATTGATCTGATTGAACCACTGCTTGATATGAGGATACTCACTCAATGGATCTTCGACCCCCTTGAGAACTCTTGAGGCGCGATCAATCCACCCCCAGGCTGATATATCCACAATCGTGTAATCCGAGCCTACGATAAAGTCTTTTCCCGCGAGCTGCTCGTTCAGCACTTCATAGTGTCGCTCGGCTTCGCGGCGGTAGCGGCGCACGGCATAGTCTAGACCTTCTGGTGCAGCATATTGAAAATGAACCGCTTGGCCAGAAAACGGTCCTAATCCGGTACCGATGAAAAGCAACCAGGATAACAATTCAGGACGATCATCGAAGCCGCCGAGAAATCGACCGGTCTTCTCAGCCAAGTAAAGTAGAATGGCGGACGAGTCGAAGACCGTTACTTCCTTACCGCCGGGGCCGTCGGTATCAACTATCGCCGGCACCTTGCCGTTTGGATTGATGGCTCGAAAGTCGCCAAGATGTTGTTCACCCTTGCTGGTGTCGACTGGGACAACCTCATAAGCGAGACCAGCCTCCTCAAGAACGAGGGCGACCTTCGCAGGATTGGGTGTCGGGTGGAAATAAAACCGAATCATCTCATATTCTCTTTACATACGAACGTTTTCAAAAATGAAGTGCGGCCCCAACGATGCGGGCGACACTGCTCTTCGCAACCGTCTTACATTTGCCGGCAGCGTGCCTGAAAAGGTCGACGATTGAATCTCGTCTCGCCAGAAAGGAAATAGTCCCGAACCGATCGGCCGCGGCAGTTTTACGAATCGAAACAACCTGAAACCGATGTCTGCCCGGTATCGAGACTATTCCGGATTGTGCATCAACCCTTCAGGTTCTTGGCAAAACCGGTAAGCGGCACATCAGTCTGCATCTGCATGACTGCTGCATTTCTAACTTCAACATGTGCCAACCGTCCGCGCTGGAACGCCGCAAGAAAACGCTCGTACGTTTTCGTATGACCCGCAACGATGATCGTGCACTGCGCACCGTCATCGGTGAATTTGCAGTCCTTGCTGGTCAAAATGCGTGAAAGCAACGGGCGGCTGCTCTTATCAATCAAGACAGACAGTTTCGCGCCCGGATTTCCGACCCGGTGGGTGCTGATCCGAAGCATGGATTTTCGGGGATTATCTGCGTTTTCGAATGAAAACAAAACATGTCGATCCGATGCTTTGCCGGCCATGAGTTCGATCAGCGGTTTTGCCTCGGCGGTAGGAGGAAGGGTGCTCAGCAGACCTGCTGAAAGTGCGATGGGGAGAAGGAGTTTTAGCATTGTTGGGTTTCCATTGCCGGGAAGCCGCCAAGGCAGTCGCCTTGGCGGCAGAGATCGATGACCTCAGTTCACTCGATAGACGACCGGGCAGTTGACGATGAAACCCACTGGCTTCGGTTTGCCGCCGGCGATACTTTCAATGATGCCTCTTTCGCCGGCATCTTCGATTGCAATCGCATCGGTCATCTTGGTGCGATATCCCTTCTCGATGGCATCAGCCGTCCACTTTACCGGGAAGACTCGCCACATTGGGCTGTAGTCGAGATTGATGGTCGGGATTCCGCCGAGAACGTTAAGGGGACCATGGCTTCCCTTGTCGGAAAGGGCGCTGTCGAGTCCCTGGCGGAATGGATTGTCAATTCCGGTCGGCCCGTTGATGAACGCGTAAAGGCGCTCGGCAGGCTCGCCTTGAGATGCATCTTCCAAGGCAAAAGGAAGATCCTTGAGCGCGGGCGTATAAGTTGCACCCTCCAAGGCTGCCAAGCCCTCGTCGTTGGCTTCCGTCGAAAGATAGAAGATCGGCTTGCCGAATGTATAGCCGAGCGTCAACTTGAGCGTCACTGTCCCGTCGCGCGGGCAAATCTTTGTGACCTTGTCTTCCACCTTTCCGTAGTTGACATTGCCATCGCACATTTTGTTGAGATCGTCGGCCGAGACGTCGAAGGCGACCATCGGCATGTTGAAGACGACGCCCGGTGCGTTATCGAGGGCAACGAGAGGTGAATAATCAGCGTCACCCACAGAGCCGGGTTTTGCAGATTTCGGCGGGAAGAAATCGGGGGCATCTCCCGGTATCACGGCGTGCTCGGGAGAGAAATCAACCTTGCCGGACTGAAAGACGATTGAACCATCCGCCTCAACATGGCCCTTCCGCGTCGCTTTGCCGGTCATGCCGTAAGCGAGCTTTGGGGAAAACGGAACTCCATGCAACTTTGCAAGATTTTCATCTGTGGCGTCGGTCAGAATTGACCAGACGGTTTCGCCGGATGCGAGCTTACCTTTGCGAAGGGGCAAGGTAGCCGTACCCGCTTCAAGATCGACCACGGCCGACTTCATCAGCAGAACGGGACCGAGAAACGCTGAGTCGACTTCCGATGGCGACGGTTGTGCGGTGATCGCGTATTGATCCGGATAGATTGACTTGGGAGCGGGGCGAATTTCAGAGAGTGGCGGCCCCTCCGGTCCGCGATTGATAACTTCAGCCGACACGACGCTTGGGAGGAAGCAAAGGCTGGCAAAAAAAAGCGCAGAGGCGGGAATGGCGCTGATACTCAAATAATCTTTCATGGTATTTCTCCGTTCAAGAGATTGTCGCTATTGCGGCGGGTTGCCATGGCGACGTGACACTGCCTCGGACGAAGATTGATTGAAAATTCCGTCTAACCATGTTTTCGATAGCTGCAGGCTATGGAAAGCAGCATAAGTACCAACGGCTTATCTCTTTGGTGCGCAGCCCGTCGATCGCATTGCGCCCGGTGGTACTGCGGTCGCGAGGCGTCCCGGCGAGCCAAGCGATGATGAGCCACTTCGTCACGCTGCAACCTGACACTCACATCGACGAAGCGATAAACGTCCTGTTGCAGACCTCGCAGGGAGCATTTCCCGTGCGCGACGGCAATGGAAGTCTCGTCGGCATTCTCGATCGCGCCAACATTCTACAGTCTATGAAACAGGCGAAGCCCAACGCCCGCGTGGCCGTCACCGCATCACCGGTTCTCACCGTCAGCTGTCGCGCCACCTTGGAGCAAGCGCTGAGGCTGATGCAGGAGAATTCCGCCGCCACTCTCGGCGTTACGGATGCGGCGGGTAAGTTGGTTGGTCTCGTCACAAGCGACACGATCGCCGAGATGATGACGCTGGCGATGCTCCAGAAGGACCGCGCGGGCGGTGCGCCGTTTGTGCCGCGGAAAGGCTCG
>NZ_JARFYM010000008.1 GCF_030272705.1 Rhizobium mayense
ACAAACTGGTCGCTGCCGGCAAGCCAAAGATCGTTGCTATCGTCGCCACCATGCGAAAGCTGCTAACCATCCTCAATGCCATCATCCGGGATCAAAAACCATGGCAACCAGCTTGACCAAAAAGACAGTCGCTCTCCCCGCAAGCGGGGAGATCGAGCTTATCGCGCAAAAGAGCACCTTCAGTCCGTGGCGAAGCGGCGGCGCAAACACGGAACAAGTCCCCTCTCCTCGCCTGCGGAAGAGGGTTAGGGTGAGGGGCCACACCCGCAAGATGCGTTCCCGCCGAATACACGGCTGCACCAAAAACAAGAAAGGCCCGGTAGGGAAAACCGGGCCTTTCTCCTTCTCTGATCGGAGGTCAAATCGGTTTTGGCGTCAAGCTGGAGTCAAGGCCAACGTCAAACCGGTTATGACTGGCGTCAAACCGGGATCAGATCAGAACTTGCGCTCGAAGCGGAGCACGCCGGCCCACTGGTCTTTGTCGGCAGCGTCCCAATCCGTATAGGACACTTCCGGCTCGATCAGCAGGTCCTTGACCGGACGCCAGGCGACGTTGGCGGTGGCGGCGAAGATTTTCGAGTCGGTGTAGGCGATCTGCGCGTTGGCCTGCAACTTCGGCATCAGTTGATAGCTGGCGCCCGTCCAGAAGGCCCAGTCACCCCAGCCGCAATTCGCGCCATTCGTCGGGCAAGCTGCGCGGTTGGTGTTGAGGTAGGAACCGGCATACTTGTTGAGCTTGTCGCCGTCCGTGTTCCAGCCGCCCATGAGGAAGGCCTTGAAGTCGCCGAAATCGGCGTCGATGCGCGCCTTGATGGCGCCTTCCTCGACAATGCTGTCATAGCCGCCGATGACCCGCAGCGTCCATGCACCCGCCTTGTAGCCGGCGCCGGCAACGACGTCAGGAGCATAGTGGTTGGCCTTGCCGGTCTGCCACGCGCCGCCGTAGGACGAGGTATCGGCTGACGAGTTGGAATCTTCCAGCGAGATCACCGCCGTGAAGCCGTTGCCGGCGTCATACTTGTAGGTGAACTGGTTGAGTTCCTTCGGGCCGTCATAGACGACGTCGTCGTTGATGACGTTGCCGGCATAGCCCATGAAAAGATTATACTGCGAATCGAGCTTGCCGACGGTAAAGCCGGCGAGGCTGATATTGGCCCAAAGCAGCTTGGTGGTGGTGGAGCCGCCCTCCTGCCAGTCCCAACGGTAGACCGTGTTGGTCTTCAGCGGGCCGTATTCGGTGTCGGTCGCCGTGTCGATGCTGAGTTCGGCGCGGGTGTGCCAGAGCGTACCGTTCTTGCTGTTGGCGTTGTAGGCATCGTACCATTCGCCCTCGGTACGGACGCGACCGCCGATCTTAAGGCAGGTTTCGGTGCCCGGAATAAAGAAGTAACCGGCGCCATAGGCGTCGCAAATGCGAACATATTCAAGCGGTTCCGGCTCGGCGGCCACAATGGCGTCAGCCGCCTGTGCTCCCGACGCGCCTGCCAGGGCGGCGGCCGAACCGAGAAGAAGACTTCTGATATTCATAAATACTCCAATCTAGTATCGATTGGGCATGAGTTGTCGCGCCGAAAACTCGACGTTCCCTACCCCATTCCCGTTTTGACAATCCCCACGATTGCGTCATGCACCCGTTCGGGCGCGTATGGCGCCGGGGTGGCGGCACTCCCCGAGCACCGTCACGACGCCGATGTAGGAAATTCAATTTTGCACAACAAGATTTTGAGCAATAGAATCTTTGCTGCAAC
The DNA here is from genome assembly GCF_030272705.1 of Rhizobium mayense. GTDB lineage: Bacteria > Pseudomonadota > Alphaproteobacteria > Rhizobiales > Rhizobiaceae > Rhizobium > Rhizobium mayense. The sequence continues at coordinate 1,749 of NZ_JARFYM010000008.1, forward strand.
GCACCGGATCACCGGTGCGTTGCAGAAAAATCACGTCACACTTCGTTCATATAAACGTCACAAAACGAAATGCCACTATAATTCAATGGATTACTTGTGGTGGTATCCGATGGCCGCAGAGCCGGCTACCGGCGTTTTTCGATGCGCACCGGCAAAGGGAGCCCACCCACGGATGTAGCCACGGGCGGCTGCGCGGCTGCATTCAGCCGCTTATGCTCGAGATAATAGGCATAGGCGAACTGTGCGACGATGCCGACAAGGACATAAGCGCCGCCGACAGCCGGGTCCTTGTTGGTGACGTAGAGGATGACCTGGCCGGCCATGGCAAGGATCGTGCCCGCAACGAAGATGTTGAGGGAATGCCGCCCGAGGATCGCCAACGGATGATCGGCGGGCCGGCGCAGCAATCGCGAAACGGTCGGCATACTGATGATGAGATAGGCAAGCGCCAGCACATGCAGCAATCGCGGCAGCGACAGAAAGGTCTTGTCGAAACCGGTAACGACCGTGGGCAGGCCGAACGCAGCGAGGTGATCGCCCAGAACCCAGAGCTTGTCGGTGACCCAGATGAAGGACAGCACGACATAGGCGAGCGACAGCGCAAACAGAACCGGATTATAGGGTATCCGGCCGCCACGCTTCACATGCATGATGGCGGCGAAGCCGATGACGAACAGGAGCTGCCAGGAGAGCGGGTTGAGAAACCAGAAGCCGTCCAGCAGCGTCGTGTGCGGCGCGATGTGATAGACGCCGGCGATCAGCCAGACACTGGCGGAAACCAAAAGCAAAAGCAGCGGGCTTCGCGCCTCCAGCACCAGGATCAACGGCAACATCAGGAACAATGCGCCATACATTGGCAGGATATTGTTGTACCCGATCTGGTGCCCGAGCAGCAGCAGGGCCGAAATGCCGCGAGCCGGATCCATCAACACGGCAAGGATGTTCACCTCGCAGAGCAGGCCTGGCTGGCGGAATATCCAGGCGCCGGAGATGAACAGCACCAGCGTGATGAAGGTGGTAATCATGTGCGCCGCATAAAGTGTAAAGGCGCGCTTGATCGCCTTCCAGGCCATGGAAAGCTTATTGCCGGGCTTGAATCGCGTGCCGTAGGCGAGACCGACGGAAATGCCGGAGATCAGCACGAACGCCTCCGCACCGTCGGAGAAGCCGAAATTCTTGGTGGTCAGCCCTTCGAGGAACTGACCGGGCACGTGATTGATGAAAATCGTGATCAGGGCCAAGGCCCTTAGAACATCCAGTCTCGTATCCCGCTGTGTCGCCGCCTTCGGCAAGCTGATTCGGGTTGCCGAAGTCACGTCGATATTAGCCCTGGAATTCATGGACTTCTCCTGTTCCGACAATCAAATGCGATCGGGGCCAAAGAGTTCCCCCTTTGGCCCCGACCGTCGAAGCGAAAACAGCGTAGGAAAACGCTACTGTCCGATCGGGTAGCCCTCTTCGGGATGGGCGATCGCCCTGTCATTAACGGTCACCAAGTATCCCTTAGCATCGGGCGCTTTTGAGACGGAAATACGGTAATTTCCGCTCGGCAACTCCAGGTCCGCCGCGAAGCTATCCCACTTCGAAGGCAAGGCCGGCTTGACGAAAAGTCGTCCGTTTTTCACACGGATACCGAGAATGCCTTCGACAGCGACACGATACAGCCAGCCGGCAGATCCTGTGTACCAGGTCCAGCCGCCACGGCCGGTCAATTGTCCTTCACCGTAAATATCAGCCGCGACGACATAGGGCTCTACACGATACGTATCGGCCTGATCACGATCGCGTGCATGGTTGACGGGGTTGAGCATGTCGAAGCAATGCCACGCATCGTCTCCGCGATTCATCTCCGCCAATGCCATCACGACCCAGGTCGCGGCATGGGTATACTGGCCGCCATTTTCGCGCACGCCTGGCGGATAGGACTTGATGTAGCCGGGATCACGCGCCGACTTGGCGAAGGGTGGCGTGAACAGCCGGATGATGCGGTTGTCGTCGTCGACGAGTTTTTCGAGAACGGCGTTCATCGCCATCTCGCCGCGCTCGCGGTCGCCTTCGCCGGAGAGAATATTCCAGGACTGCGCGATCGAATCGATCTGGCATTCGAAATTTTCGTCCGAGCCGAGCGGGCTACCGTCGTCGAAATAGCCGCGGCGATAGTGACTGCCATCCCAACCCGCCGTTTCCAGCGCTTTGCGCAATTCCGGCAAATGCTTGGTCCAGCGCTCGACGCGCTCCTTGTCGCCGCGCGCCGCCGCATAGGGCAGGAAGGCGCTGAGGGTGCCCGCCAGGAACCAGCCGAGCCAGACGCTTTCGCCACGACCCTGGATGCCGACTCGGTTCATGCCGTCGTTCCAGTCGCCGCCGAGGATCAGTGGCAGGCCGTTGCCGCCCTTGCGCTTGATCGCGAGATCGAGGGCCATGGCCGCATGCTCGTAGACGCTGACCTTATCCTGCGAGACCGTAGGCTGATAGAAGACGTCGTGCGTGCCAGGCATCAGCGCGGCCCCTTCGACGAAGGCAAGCTCTTCGTCGAGCAGCGACTTGTCGCCGGTCACGCTGCAATATTGGTCGATGGCGTAGGCGAGCCAGACGACGTCGTCCGAGATACTCGTGCGTACGCCGGCACCGTTGCCCGGCAGCCACCAATGCTGAACGTCGCCTTCGCGGAACTGGCGTTGCGCCGCGTTCAGGATCTGCTTGCGGGCAAGCTCCGGCGCATGCATGAGGAAGGCCAGCGTATCCTGAAGCTGGTCGCGGAAGCCGAAGGCGCCCGACGACTGGTAGAAAGCGGTTCGCGCCATGATGCGGCAGCCAAGGCTCTGATAGGGGAGCCAGGCGTTGATCATGTTGTTCATCGCCTTGTCCGGCGTCGAAATCTGCAGGCGGCCGGTGAAGCCATCCCAGAAGCCGCGGCTGGCTGAAAGCACAGCCTCGAAATCGGCCTTGCGGATATCGGCAACCAAGGCACGCGCTTCCTCGAGAGAAGCGGTATCGCCCATATAGAGGCAGATATCCTTCTGCTCACCGGCCGCGACCGTCAGGTCGAAGGCAAGCGCCGCGCAGGGGTCCCCGTCGAGATCGGTGGAGTTGGAGAGGACTGCGCCGGAAACGACGGCCTCCGGCATCTGCACCGTGCCGTAGCGGCCGATGAATTCGCGGCGGCTGGCCGAGAAGCTCGAATGCGCCTCGCTCGCCGCCATGAAGGCGACACGCTTGGAATAGTCGATGCTGTAAGGATTGTTGGCAAACAACGCACCCGTTTCTTCGTCCAGCGACGACAGAATAAACGGCCTCGTCTTATGCGGATTGGTGCCAAGCACCCATTCCGCATAATTGTAGAGCCGCAGCCGGCGGACGCCGGCGCCCGTGTTGCGGATGCGCAGGCGGAAGAGCTTGATCGGACGCTCGCGGTCGACGGTTTGCGTCAGTTCCAGCGCTATGCCGTTCTGTTCGCTCGAGAACACCGAATAGCCGAGACCGTGACGGGCCTCAAATTTGACCTTCGGGCTGCGCGACAGGCCTGCATAGGGAGTCATCACCATATTGCTGTCGAGGTCGGTCAGGTAAAGCGCCTCGCCCGGACGGTTGATGACCATGTCGTTGGTCCACGGGGTCAACTGATAGTCGCGGGAATTGTGGCTCCAGGTGAAGCCGCCGCCTTCCGCAGGCACATGGAAGCCGAAGCGCTCGTTGGAAATGATGTTGACCCACGGATGCGGCGTCGACTGACCGCCGGCAAGCCGGACGACATATTCGCGCCCATTGTCGGCAAAACCACCGTAGCCGTTCCAGAAATCGAGATCGTCCTGTGCTTCCAAAGAGTCGGCAGCAAAGACCGACTCTTGCGGCACCATCGGCACGGCAAGGCGATTGGCAGGCGCCGGACCATCGGACTGTGCCGAAGCGAACAGCGTCGCCGCACGTGCGATCTGGTCGACGAGCTTACCGTTGCGCGCATGGAAGATCACCCGCGAGGCGGCGAGAATCTGCTGATAGGTCTCGTTCTCGATCAGGTCCTTGCGTACCGAGAAGATGTTCTGCCGCAGCCCGTCGCCTTGGTTGTGGCGGACGTGCTCGACGAGCTTGTCCAGCTCGCGCTGCATGTCCTGGGCGAGGTCCACGGCGCGCTCGTTGACGATCACGAGATCCGCATTAATGCCGCGCGAACGCATGTATTCCGCCGCGCTTAGCGCTTCCCTGGCGATTTCGAGATCGATGTCGTCGTTGATGCGCAAGGTGAAGATCGGGAAATCACCCGAAATGGTCACCGGCCAGAGTGCCGACTGGGAATGCAGGCCGGCCTGAACGGTAGCTCCGTCGGCGCGCAGGTGCATATCCGGATAGACGAGGTAGCGGGCGAGCTTCTGGAAGGCTGCCGCCTGCTGCGAGGTGACGCCGACATGGCGCATCTGCATCTGCGTGCGCGTCCAGGCCTGCGTGAGCTCAATCCCGAAAGTATCGGGGTTGCGGTAGCGTTCGACAGCCTTGTCGACATCCTCGCGGTTCGGCGCGGCGATGGTCCAGAAGATGACGCTGACCTTCTTGCCGGCAGGAACGCGGACGACCCGGCGCAGCGACAGGCAAGCGTCCATCGTGAAACCGTCCGTACCGGACAAGGTCGCGCCGGGATCGAATGCGGCAGCCTCCGCAAGGGTGCGGCCCCGGCCGAGGAACTTACGGCGGTCCGTCTCGAATTCGGTCGGACGCTCCGCGCCGGCATTGTCGACGACCAGATGGGCGACCGACATATCGGGTTCGTTGTAATCGCGCTTGTTGCGCTCGGCGCGGATCACGTCGCCGCTGCCGCCGATCTCCGTGCGCACGAACATGCGCGCAAAGACCGGATGGCCTGAATCGACATCGTCGCTGGCGAGCGCTGGCTCGAGATAGGAGGTCACTTCGATGAAGCGGTCCTCCGCGCCCATGTTGAGCAGCGTGACGCGACGGCCTTCGGCATCGTTTTCCGTTGCGACGATGCACTCGACCTCGCTGGTGAGATCACCGATGATCTTGGTGTATTCCACCTTTTCGTCGCTGAAGGAGACTTTGACCTTCTCGCCTTCAATGCTGCGCGGCTCAGAGGTGGTGGACCACCATTGGCCGGAAACGGTATCGCGCAGGAAGATGAAGGTGCCCCAGCGATCTTCCGTCGGATCGGGCCGCCAGCGCGAGACGGACAAGCCGTTCCAGCGCGAATAGCCGGCGCCGGTCGCCGTCAGCATGGCGGAGTAATGACCGTTGGAGAGGAAGGCGAGTTCGCGATCCTGCGTGGCCGGATCGGCGATCTTCCGGATTTCCGGACGCAGCATATCTTCCTGGATATTGGCCGGCTGATCGCTCTCATGCTTGGCAGCCATGACGGGGATATCGCGCGGCGCCTTTTCCTGCAGCAGCAATTCGGCCGCTTCGATCACCGGATCGGCGTGGAACAGCTCACGCAGGCGACCGTTGAAGGCGACGTTGGCGATAGCCGCAATCGACATGCCATGATGGTGGGCATAGTAGTTGTAGACCACCGCGCACTTCTTGCCTTCCGGAACGCGGGTCGGCGTGAAGTCGACGGCGTCGTGGAAGCCATAGGTGCCGAGCGCGCCGACCTTTCGCAGCTTCTGCAGATTTTCGAGCGCCGCTTCCGGACGATACTGGCTGGCCAGGATCGAGGCATAGGGCGCGATGACGGCATTCTGGCCGAGGCCACGCTTCAGGCCGAGCGAGGGCACGCCGAAATTGGTGTACTGGTAGTGCATATAATGGTCGCGGGCATTGAAGGCCGCTTCCGAAATGCCCCAGGGAATGCCGGCGCCCAGGCGCTTGGCATAGTTCATCTGCTCCTGAACGATCAGATTGTTGGTCTGGTTGAGGATACCGCCCTGGCGCTCCTGCATGACGAGCGGCGGCATAAGATATTCGAACATCGAGCCGGACCAGGAAACCAGCGCGCCGCGCGAGCCGATCGGCACGACCTGGCGGCCGAGGCGGTACCAATGTTCCGTCGGCAGGTCGCCCTTGGCGATCGCGAAGAGGCTGGTGAGGCGGGCTTCGGACGCCAGCAAGTCGTAGCAGGCGGCATCGAGTTCGTTGGTTTCCACACGGAAGCCGATGGAGAGCAGGCGCCGTTCCGGACGGTAGAGGAAACTGAAATTCATCCCGAAGGCAATTTCACGCATGCGGTCGCGCAGCTTTGCCAGGCGTTGACGCAGCGCATCGACATTGGCGAGATCGAAAACGCTGTCGGCGATATGGCCTTCGCAGACCTTCACCAGTGATTCCGACCAAAGCAGGACCTCGCCGCTCTGCGGCGACTTGACCTCGTAGTCGAGGTTGGCGGCGAGCTTCTGGATATCATGTGCCAGGACCGAGAGGTTGATGATGCGGATCGAGGCGAACTCATGCTCGCGCTTGACGGCCGCCAACGCGTTCCGGAAGCCGATGATGCGTTCTTCCAGTCGATGACGCAGCGGACGGACGGTCTTGCGGTCATCCGGCAGTTCGGCAAGCATTTCGCCGAGAATGCCGGCGACATCGCCGATACCGTCGAGATTGCCCTGCATATGCGCGGAAGGCGCTTCCGCCCAGATACGGCAGGCCGAAGACACGGCGATCAGGTGGCCGGCAAAATTGCCGCTATCGACCGCCGAGACATAGCGCGCGCCCATCGGCTTCAATGTGTCCGTATGATACCAGTTGCAGAGATGCCCGCGGAACTTCTCGAGCTTCTCGACGGTCGCCATGGTCTTTTCCATGCGATCGATGGTTTCTTCGAAGGAAATCCAGCCGAAATTGCGGGCCGAAATCACCGAGAGCAGGTAGACGCCGATATTCGTCGGCGAGGTGCGCGAAGCGACCACCGCATGCGGCGTCTGCTGAACATTGTCCGGCGGCAGATGGTTTTGCTGCTCGACCACGAAGGTGTCGAAATAGCGCCAGGTGCGCCGCGCGATCTTCCGCAGCTCCGCCGAAACGCTTTCCGGCACTTCGAGCTTGTCTTCGGTTTCCGCCGTCTGGCTGACATACCAGGCGATCGCCGGCGACAGAACCCACAGCAGCGCGAAGGGAATGCCGACAAAAAAGGCATTATCGCCGGATACCGATGCGAAAGCCAATGCCAGCAGCGCCAGCACTGGCGCGTGCCACATGACGCGGTAATGGCCGAGAATCGTCGTCTGCGCCGCAGCCTGGGCGCTGGCAGCCGTACGCCACTGCAGCATCAGCTTGCGGCTCACGAACGCACGGTAGAGCGAGCGGCCGATGGCGTCGGCCATGATGCAGGCGCTGTCGGCGATGAAGACGATGCGCAGCGCCACTTGCGCATTGGCAGCGCGGATATCCGACCAGACCGTATAAAGATGGGCCCGGGCGACGATATCGCTGGTGCGCGGAATGATGCCGTTGATCAGCGACAGCGTCGGCGCGACAAACAGGCAGAAGATCAGCAGGATCTGCCAGATCAGGGCGGCGAACGGCTCCATGAAATACCAGCCGAGAACCGAGGCGAAGAACCAGGCGATCGGCGTCAGCGAGCGGCGCAGATTGTCCATCATCTTCCAGCGGCCGAGGCCGGTGACGCCGCGCATCGGATTGAAGAGATAGGGAAGCAACTGCCAGTCGCCGCGAGCCCAACGATGCTGGCGCGAGACTTCCACTTCGTAGCGGATCGGGAAATCTTCCACGAGCTCGCAGTCGGTGACCAGTGCGCAGCGTGCCATCGAGCCTTCGAGCAGATCGTGGCTGAGAACCGCGTTCTCTTCGATCTTGCCCTTCAGCGAGGCCTCGAAGGCGTCGACATGATAAAGGCCCTTGCCGGTGAATGTGCCTTCTTCGACCAGGTCCTGATAAACGTCGGAGACGGCGAAGACATAGGGGTCGAGACCGCGATTGACGGAGAAGACGCGCTGGAACACCGAGGCGTCCTTGCCTGTCGTCAGCGACGGGGTGACGCGCGGCTGCAGCACGCCGTAACCGCGCACAACACGCTTGCTTTCGGGATCGAACACCGGCCGGTTGATCGGATGATGCAGCTTTCCCACGAGCTTGGTGACCGTGTCGCGTACCAGGCGCGTGTCGGAATCGAGCGTCATGACGTATTTCACGTCCTTCGGCACGGTATTGGCGCCGGGCAGGAAGGTCGTATCGCGATCACCGCGCAACAGCAGGTTCAGCTCATGCAGCTTGCCGCGCTTGCGTTCCCAGCCCATCCAGGCGCCTTCGGCCGGATTGTAGAGGCGGCGGCGGTGGAGCAGATAGAAGCGCTGCGTGCCGTCCTCGGCATAGCGGGCGGAGAGACTGGCGACTTCGCGGCGGGCGTAATCCAGAATTTCCAGATCGCGCTCGCTCTCTTCTTCCTTGCTGTCCGGCCAGTCGCTGAGCAGCGCGTAATAGACCTCACCGCGCGGATTGGCGAGGTAATGAACTTCGAGATTGCGCACCAGCTCGTCGACGCTGTCGCGATTGCCAATCAGCGTCGGCACGACGACCAGCGTGCGGGCGTCTTCCGGAATGCCCTCCTTGAACTCATAGCCGACGAGACGCACCGGCGTGAGGAACATGGTGACCACGAAGTTGAACAGACCCGTCGCGCCTTCCGATGCGGGCAGCGAGAACATCAACAGCAGGATGATGGTTTCGGCCCAGCCCATGCCGGCCTGGATCATGAAATAACCCACGATCCAAAGAGCGATGACAGTCAACAGAAGAACAGGTGCGGCGATCGCCAGCCAGTTGAACTTGCGCCACTCGCGGACGAAACGCTGCGACAGCTTCGGCCGGAAACCGATCGCCTTTTCCAGCTTCTCGATCTGCTGGCCGACGATGAAATCGCCGATATTGGGTTCATGCGGCTGCGGCTCGCCCGAGGCCTTGGCCGCGTCGGTCATCGCCATGGCGACCTGGGCGATCTCCATTTCCGTCTTGTCGGAACGGCGCGCCAGCTTTTCGATCGCGCGGCGATAGCTGTTGCGGGAGCCGGGATCGAGCTTTGCATAATCGGTCTCGTCCCAGAGCAGCTTGTCGACCGCGCTGACCTCTTCGACCCAGCCCGACCAATCGGTGTCGTCGATCAGTCGCAGGCTCTTGATGATATTGCCCATCGTCACATTGCCGGACGACAGACGATTGTGCTCGGCCATCATGACGGTTTCGGCGTCGGTGCCGGCGTCCGTCAGGCGCCTCTCCAGCCAGGTGACGGCAAGGCCCGACGTATGCGAACCGTCGCGCAGTCGATAGAGGAACTGCGTCGCAAAGGTATTGTCTGACGTATAGGGTTCGAGCGTCTTCAGGAACTCGGTGACCTTGGCGTCGTCATTGATACGGATTAGCTCATCGACGGCGGCATTGGCCTTCTTGCGCGTCAGGCGGCTCTGTTCGACGCGGCTGGAGATGCGGCGCAGATTGTCGACGAGCACATAGCGCACGAGCGATGGAACCGCCCAGAGCTCGCCGATCTTCAGCATCTCGTGCGACTGGAACCCTTCGACGAGCGCTAGCAGCCCCTGGTTGGATACGGTGCTGTGCGTGTGGGCGACATAGAGCCAGGCGAGCGCAAGCGTGCGCGGCATCACCATGCCATCGATGGTGATCGTCTGCAGCTGATCGTAGAATTTCTTCGGAAAATCGCGACGGACTTCCTGGATCGCCTCTTCGATGATGTAGTGGTTGTCGAGCAGCCATTCGGCGGCCGGCGTGATCGATTCGCCTGCATCGACATCGGCATTGGCCGAACGGTAGACGCGCAGGATCTCCTTCTCGTTCTCCTTGTGCCGCGCGAAGAAATCGAAGGGCGCAAAGCCCGGCAGCTTCGTGCTGGCGCCGTTGCGGGCGAAGGCCGAACCGCATTCCCGGATCTGATCGTTGGAGAAATAGGCAGCACGGATCGAATCGTTATGATCGATCTGCTTGGCTTCAGAATCGCGCGGCGGAACAACAGTGGAGAGATTTTGAGATGTCATGGATTCGGGTTCTGGGTCCAAACAGAGTGACTGGCATTGTCGCCATCAACGTCTTTTGCCCTGCCCGACACAACTATTCACACATTTGGACCCTTAGCTTCGCTTCCCGGCGTGCGAAGGGGATGAATTCGAAGTGACGGCTTAGAACAAACGTATTCAGGCGAAGATTTTCACGGCCTCTTCTTCAGAATTCGTGGCAATTTTGCGCCACCATTCGAAGCAGGCTTCCGTGAAACTTGAGACGCGGCCGGATGGTTCCGGCAGCAGTCCGCACGTGTCAAAGACAATCGATCAAGATCATGAGGCATTCTCCTTAGGCTGATTTCTTGCGATCGGAAATTCAGCAGGGCTTGGCAGGTTGAACCCTCCATATCCCGCAGAAGATGAACTTAAACTGAACTCCCTCAAAAGATTCGCGAATTCCTCTCAAGAGCCGTTTTTCTCAGGGTAGGAAATGATCGACAGGAAGCGGATCGGCAGGCTCACGAGCACCTCTGGACCATGCGGCGCGTCGGCGTCGAAGAACAAGCTGTCGCCCGGCCGCATCGCATAGAGCTTGTCGGCATGACGGTATTCGACCTCGCCTTCCAGCATATAGATCAGTTCCAACCCTTCGTGTTGAAAAGCCGGAAAAACATCGGAATCGGCAGTCAGCGTGATAAGATAGGGCTCGACCTGCAGTCCGCTAGATCCATTGCCGATGTGGCCGAGCAGATTATACTGATGACCGGCGCGCGTACCACGCCGCTCCATCTCCAAACCCTCGCCCGCCTTGACAAAGACCGCATTGCGCTTTTCCTCGAAACGCCGAAAAAACGACGTGACGGGCACGCCGAGCGCCCGCGCCAAGGCTTGCAATGTGGTGAGTGACGGAGACGTGTTGCCGTTTTCGATCTTCGAGAGCATGCCGAGCGAAATGCCGGTGGCCGAGGCAAGATCGGCACCGGTGATGCCGAGCTTCTTGCGAAAGGCACGGACCTCGTGGCCGATCGCCACTTCGAGATTGTTCTCCTTCGGGTCGCGTGGGGCATGCGGATTCTGTTTCAGAATCGCCCTCGCTCCGTGAGCGCCGTTCCGCCTGCTCTGCCCAGCCTCCGCCTTGGTCATGCTCCCGCCCCGCTCTATTTAGTATTTTGGCGGAGCTTACTGTTTTCATGAAGCGCATTCTATCGGGCACAAGAAATTTTCTTTGCCCGGCGAAGTTTTGGCAGCGCCGGGAAAAGAAGAGTTGCCGTAAGGGAAGGTTTCAACTTGGAATGGGAAGGGGCGACGCGGCGCCAAATCGGGCCTATCTGGATATTCGCCCGATCAGCCGCTGCCGCCATTGAGAAACAAAAGATGGGATGAGACCTCAGCCGCAACCGTGTGGCGCACTCCACACCGGCGGCCATCCGTCGATGATCATGATCGGCCAATGGCCGTCACGTCATCCTTGCGGCGGGTTCAGACCACGACGCCGATGACGATGGCAGCAACGAAAAGGAATGCGGCGGAAAACAATGCAACATGAATCGCGGTCTGAATCTTATGCCGCGTCGCCGCGACGCGCTTCGAACCGTCGAACTGATTCACATGCGTATTCGACATACCCAAATTCGTCATGTGTTGCCTCCGTTCGTTTTTTTGTTGGTGTCTCACGGGACGAGCCCGTGGCTGACATTCATATAATCCCTATCAATTAGGTAGACATGATTTTTTGTCCAGAGGCCAACAACGGAAAAAATAAACCACTGGACTATGGTCAGGCCCGCAAGATCAGCAACGCTGAACTCAGCAGAGAATGCGGCGAGCCCAGATCAAGGTGCGCTCTACGGCGCTTGCTTCAGGAGCCGGAGTTTCGGTCGGACCGATCTGACGGCGGCTGCTTTCTTCCGGCAGAGTGACGGTCAGCACGTCCTCCTCTTTCGCCGGCATCGGCGGATGAAGATAACCCATGGTCATGCCACCCATGAAAAACATGCCTGCCTCCACTCGTGTATGACCCGAAACAGGGATCACGAAAGTTAACCGCCATTAACGGGATCATGACAGAATTGCGGCACGAGTCAATAGTCTATACGATTGGTCGTCTTTTAAGCGCCCCTTAACAAAAGGGGCGCTGAAGACCTAACAATTACAGTTGGTTAGTCGCGGACAAAACCCTTGCTCGCAACCATCAGATTGCGCGTGTAGTCCTGCTTGACATCGCCGGCTGCCAATTCTTTTGCGCTCAGCCGCTCGACGATGGCTCCGTTCTGCATCACCACAAGCCGTTCGCACATGTGGGTGACGACGCCCAGATCGTGGCTCACCATAACGAATGTCAGATGACGATCCCTGCGCACCTGCTCCAGCAGATTGAGCACTTCCGCCTGCACGGAAGCGTCCAGCGCCGAGGTCGGCTCGTCGAGCAACAGAATGGACGGCTCGACGATCAGCGCGCGGGCGATGGCAACGCGCTGACGCTGGCCACCGGAAAGCTGATGCGGATAGCGAAAGCGGAATCCGGTGCCGAGGCCAACCTCGTCGAGCGCCCGCGTGATGCGCGTCTCGCTGTCGCCGATGCCATGGATCGCTAAGGGCTCCAGCAGCAGCCGATCGATGGTTTGACGCGGATGCAGGGAGCCGTAGGGGTCCTGGAACACCATCTGCACCTGGCGATAGAAAGTCTTGCTGCGTTTCGAACCCGCCAGCGCCTCGCCGTCGATGCGGATCGCGCCGTCGCTGACCGGCGCAAGACCGGCGACAGCGCGCAACAAGGTCGATTTGCCGGAACCGGACTCGCCGACTAGGCCGAAGGATTCACCCCTGTCGACATCGATGCTGACGGCATCAAGGGCATAATAACCATTATAGACGACGCTGAGGCCGTCGACCGCAAGCGCCGCCGTCATGCCGCCCACTCCGGTTTGCGGTCGAGAACCGGCAGCGGATGGCGGTCCTCGCCAATCACAGGCATGCAGTTCAACAGGCCGCGCGTATAGGGGTGCTGGGCATTGTTGAGCTCGGAAGCCTTCAGCTCCTCGACGATCTTGCCCGCATACATGACGATGACCCGGTCGCAGAAGGAAGATACCAGCCTCAGATCGTGCGACACGAAAATCAGCCCCATGCCGCGCTCCGACACCAATTTATCCATGATCCTCAGCACATCGAGCTGCACGGTGACGTCGAGCGCCGAGGTCGGCTCGTCGGCGATCAGCAGTTCCGGCCCGGCGATCAGCATCATCGCGATCATCGCGCGCTGCCCCATGCCGCCGGAGACCTCATGCGGATGCAGGTCGTAGACGCGCTTGGGATCGCGGATCTGCACCGCTTCCAGCATGGCAAGCGCACGGTCGCGCGCTTCTGCCTTGCCGACCTTCTCATGCGTGCGCAGCGTCTCGGTGATCTGCCGGCCGATGGTCATCACCGGGTCGAGCGAATATTTCGGATCCTGCAGCACCATCGCGATGCGTTTGCCGCGCAGCGACCGGCGCTCCTTGGCTGAAATCGACAGCAAGTCTATACCGCTAAAATTCAGCCGGTCGGCGGTGACGATGCCATGCGACGACGTGAGGCCCATGATCGCACGGCCGGTCTGCGACTTGCCGGAACCGCTTTCTCCTACGATGCCGAGCCGCTCGCGCCCAAGCGTGAAAGACACGCCGCGCACCGCTTCTATCACGCCGGTGCGGGTGGGGTAGCGAACCCTGAGATTCTCGACCGTCAATAGCGTAGTCATTGGCCGCTCTCCTTCGGATCGAGCGCATCGCGCAAACCGTCGCCGAGCAGGTTGAAGCCGAGGCTGACGATCAAGATAGCGATGCCGGGCATAGCCGCGACCCACCATTGGTCGAGATAGTATTTGAACCCGGTGGCGATCATCGCGCCCCATTCCGGCAGAGGCGGCTGTGCGCCGAGGCCCAGGAAACCGAGACCTGCCGCCGTCAGAATGACGCCGGCCATATCGAGCGTGACACGCACGATCACCGAGGAGATGCAAAGCGGCATGATATGGCGGAAGACAATACGGATCGGCGATGCCCCCATCAGCTGCACTGCGGCAATGTAGTCCGAGCGCCGCACGGTCATCGTCTCGGCCCGCGCCAGGCGCGCATAGGGTGGCCAGGAGGTGATGGCGATTGCGATGATGGCGTTCTCGATGCCTGGGCCGAGCGCGCCTGCAAAAGCGAGTGCCAGCACCAACTTCGGGAAGGCGAGGAAGATATCGGTGATGCGCATCAGCACGGTATCGGTCCAGCCGCCTGCATAGCCAGCTATCATACCGATAAACAGCCCGAGCGGCGCGGAGATGATCGCGACGAGCACAACGATATAGAGGGTCCATCGCGATCCATAGATCAGACGGGACAGTATATCGCGCCCAAGATTGTCGGTGCCGAGGAGATAACCGTCAGTACCGGGCGGTTTCAAATAGGCATTGGTAAGATCCCCGATGCTTGGCGGATAGGGGGCGATAACATCGGCAAGCGCCGCCACAATGACGAGAGCAATGATGATCAGCAATCCGAGAACGGCCAGCCGATTGGCGGAAAATTGCCGCCATGTGACATAGGCGCGCCCGAGGCTTGCTTGCCGGCGCGACTGCGGCCGATCTGACAGCAGCCAGTCACGCCAGGAAATTTGCGTGGCGGTCTCAGCCGTCATTTACGTCGCGTCCTTGGATCAAGAGTGCGGTAGAGCAGGTCGGAGAGCAGGTTGATCCCGACGAAGACCGTGCCGACGACCACAGTGCCGCCGAGCACGGCGTTCATATCGGCGTTCTGCAGCGAGCTGGTGATATAGAAACCGATGCCCGGCCACGAGAACACGATCTCCGTCAGCACCGAGCCTTCCAGCAACCCGGCATAGGAGAGCGCGATCACCGTGATCAGTGGCACGACGGCGCTGCGTAGCGCATGGCCCCAGATCACCCGCGTCTCCGAAAGTCCCTTGGCGCGGGCGGCGACGATATATTCCTGACCTAGTTCGTTCAGCATGAAACTGCGTGTCATGCGGCTGATATAGGCAAGCGAGAAATAGCCGAGCAGCGAGGCAGGCAGAATGATGTGGCGGAATGCATCCCAGAACACATCCCATTGCCCCTGCATGGCGCTGTCGAGCAGATAGAAACCGGTGATCGGCGTGAATGTATATTCGAAGGCGATATCGATGCGGCCCGGATAGGCAACCCAGCCGAGCTTTGCATAGAAGATGAGGAGCGACACCATCGCCAGCCAGAAAACCGGCACCGAATAGCCGACAAGGCCGATGACGCGGACGACCTGATCGATGAAACTGTTGCGGCGCACGGCGGCAAGCACGCCAAAGGGAACGCCGAAGACCGCGCCTATGATCGTGCCGACTGTCGCGAGCTCCATCGTCGCTGGAAAGACGCGCCGGATATCGTCCATCACCGGATTGGTGGTCAGCACGGAGGTGCCGAAATCGCCGCTCAAGGCACTCAGCAGATAAAAATAGAACTGCAGATAGAGCGGCTGATCGAGATGCATCTCGCGCCGCAGACGCTCCAGCACTTGCTGCGGCGCGTGATCGCCGGCAATCGCGAGCGCCGGATCGATCGGAATGACGCGCCCGATGAAGAAGGTAACAGCGAGAAGGCCAAGATAGGTGGTGGCTGCCACGACCAAGAATCGCAGCAGCCCCATCAAAAATGGAGCGGCACGGCCCTTCTTGGGCCGCACCTGCATTTTACGCTCGACAGTGCTCAAAAGACTAATCCTGCCGGATCATCACTTCGAGATCGGCCAGACGAAGTTGTTGTCGAAGCTCGGGCCGAGCTTGAAATCCTTCACGTCCTTACGATAGCCGGCGACTTCCGTCTGCTGAAACAGGATGACGAAGGGGCTCGCTTCCAGGAACTTCTTCTCGATGTCCTGATACATGGCGCCGCGCTTGGCTGCATCGCCTTCGAAGAGAGCAGCCTTGGCCAGCTTCTCCAGCTCGGGCGTCGTCCAGGTGTTGCGCCAGACGAGCGTCTTGTTCGTGCTGGCATCGGAGTTGTCGTCGTTGGTCGTGAAGGTATCGGCGTTGGAATGGGGATCCCAATAGTCCGGCCCCCAGTTGCCGAAATAGATGTCGTGATTGCGGGCGCGATACTTGGTCAGCTTCTGCTTGCCGTCGCCGGGGATGATCTCCACCTTGATGCCAGCCTGGCCGAGCGTCTGCTGGATCGCCGTAGCAATGCCCGTGTCCGGCTCGATGCTGCGCACGTCCATCGTCACCGAGAAGCCGTTCGGCAGACCTGCCTTGGCCAGCAATTCCTTGGCCTTGGCGACGTCGAGCTTGAACGGGTTCTCATCCAGCGAGCCGAGCATACCCTTCGGCTCGAAGGTCTGGTGGATCTCGCCGATGCCCTTGATCAGCGTCTTGCCGATGGCATCGTAGTCGACCAGGGACTTGAACGCTTGCTGCACTTCCGGCTTGGCAAGGTTCGGATTCTTCTGGTTGAGACTCATGTAGTAGATCGTGCCCTTGGGCGCGCTGGTCGAAGCGAGCTTCGCGTTCTTCTCGATAGCCGTCAGATCGGTCGGCGAGAGATTGCGGGCAATATCGATATCGCCGTTCTCAAGCGCCAGGCGCTGTGCCGAGCTTTCCTTCATGAAGCGATAGATGACGCGGTTCAGCTTCGCCTTTTCGCCATAGTAATTGTCGTTGCGCTCCAGCACGACGGCTTCGTTTGCGCGCCATTCGCGCAGCTTGAACGGTCCGGAACCGGCAAAGCCGGTCTTCAGGAAGCCATTGCCGAAGTCGTTGTCATACTTGTAGTCAGCAGACGGCGTTACCGGCTTCACATGCTGCAAGACCAGCTTCTTGTCGACCACTTCGGCGACGGTCGCCGTCAGGCAGTTGAGCACGAAGCTCGGCGCATAGGGCTTGTCGACGGTGAAGACGAAGGTGTTCGGATCGGTCGCCTTGGCCTTTTCCGTCACGTTGCTGCCGTTGAGACCGAACTGGGTGAGGATGAAGGCGGGGCTCTTGTCGAGCTTGACGACGCGCTCGAAGGACCATGCAACGTCGTCGGCGGTGATCGGATTGCCGGATGCGAACTTCAGGCCGGGCTTCAGCTTGAACGTATAGGTCAGGTGATCGTCGGAGACCGACCAGCTGTCGGCGATGTCGGCCTTGATCTTCGAGGTGTCGTTGATGTCGAGGCGGACGAGCAGGCTGTAGGTATTGCCGGTGATTTCGGCAGCGGACAGTTCGTAGGCTTCGGCAGGATCCATGCTCAGGATGTCGTCGAAGGCGAAACCTTCAACCAGCGTATCCTTGGGCGTCACAGCGTATGCGTTCGGCGCCGCCATCAACAGGAATGTCAGAGCCGCACCGGCCGAAAGGGCGCGGAAGTTGCGGTTCATCTTGGTCATCATCATGTTTTCGTTCCCTTATTTTAGCTTTTGTTACTGTATGTTATGCACGCGACGCGCTGCTTTCTCCCCAAGCAGACGCGAGAATCCGAAGCCAGTTCTCCCTGCATAGCTTCACCAGATCCGCTTCACCATAGCCAACGTTCCTGAGCGCAGCAATCAGCTTTTGATTGCCTGCAGCATCGCCAATTTCCTCCGGAATCGTTGCCCCGTCGAAGTCCGATCCGAGACCGACGCAATCGATGCCGACACGTCTGACGAGGTGGTCGACATGGCGAACCATCGCCTCGATCGCGGTGTTGGCATCCGAGCGACCGTCCTCGCGCAGCATGGCGGTCGCATAATTCAGGCCGACGATGCCACGACTTTCCTTGATGGCGTCGAGCTGCTTGTCGGTCAGATTGCGAGCGACAGGGGTCAGCGCATGCGCATTGGAATGGCTGGCAACCAGCGGCTGGTCCGATGTTTTCGCCACATCCCAGAAGCCCTTCTCCGTAATGTGAGCGAGATCGATCAGGATGCCGAGGCGGTTGCACTCGCGCACCAGCGCAAAACCGGCATCCGTCAGACCCGGGCCGGTATCCGGCGAACTCGGATAGGCGAAGGGTACGCCATGGGCAAAGACATTGTTGCGGCTCCAGACAGGGCCGAGCGAGCGCAGGCCGGCCGCATAAAAGGTCTCGAGCGCGACGAGGTCGGCGCCAATGGCCTCGCAGCCTTCCATATGCATCACCGCAGCGAAGACGCCCTTTTCCATGCAATCGCGGATTTCGGCGGTCGAGCGGCAGAGCTTCCAGACACCGGCACGATCGAGCCGGAGAGCGATGGCTGCCATTTCAAGAGCGGTATCGAGCGAGGGCGCGCGCTCCAGCGGCGGCGAGAGCGGCGTCGCGTAATGGCCGTTGCGGTCGGGATCGGCGAAGACGAGATTGCCGGAGGGGATATAGATGGCGCAGAGACCCCCGGCCAGCCCGCCGGCCTTGGCGCGCGGCGCATCGATATGGCCGGTCGATATCCCATCCCTGAATTCAGCAACCGGATCGGCTCCTTCGCGTGCATGATTCCAGAGTCTCAACAGTACGTCGTTATGGCCATCGAATACGGATTGCATTGTCTATCCTGGATAAAGCGCTCGAACGAGCGGAGTGGAAGCGGTCAGAATAGAAAAGATGGCGGGATTCGCCATACCTAAATGAAAAAAATCTGCATTAGCATAGAATGTCGCAGAAAACGGAAAAGGCGGGAGCAAAACTCCCGCCCTGAGGCATCAGACAAAACCGCGGCTGTTTCAGTGTTTGACCCGCTTCTTCTGGCGGTAGACGTCGATCGCGACAGCGGCGACGATGATGATGCCCTTGGCGATTTCCTGGTAGTAGGCGTCGACGTTCAGGAAGGTGAAACCCGAGATCATCACACCGAGAATGACGGTGCCGATGATCGTGCCGGTGATTCGGCCAACACCGCCGGTGAGCGAGGTGCCGCCGATAACAGCCGCAGCGATCGCGTCTAGCTCGTATGTCACGCCCATGCCGGCCTGCGCCGTCTGGACGCGGGCGGCGGTGATGATGCCAGCAAGACCGGCCAGCAGTCCGGCGATCGCGTAGACCTTGACCAGATGCGCCTCGACATTGATGCCGGAGACGCGCGCCGCCTGCACATTTGCGCCGATCGCATAGGTGAACTTGCCGTAGCGGGTGTAGCGCAGCACGATGTGGAAGATCAGCGCGACGAGGAGAAACACCACGACGGGCCAGATGCCGGTGCCGATGAAATTGAACTGATCGGTGAGGCCGGAGACCGGTTGCCCCTTCGTGTACAATTTCGACAGGCCGCGTGCAGACACCATCATTCCGAGCGTCGCGATGAACGGCGGAATCTGGGTTTTCGTGATGAGCTGGCCGTTGACATAACCAGCGGCAAGGCCGATCAGCAGACCGATGCCGATCGGAACGAAAAACGGCATATCGGTCAGCGCCGGATAAAGCGCACGGCTCCAGGTGGAGGACTGCGCGAAGCTCGCCGCCACCATGGCAGTCAGGCCGACGACGGAGCCCGATGAAAGATCGATGCCGCCGGTGATGATGACCTGCGTCACCCCGACCGAGATGATGCCGATGACGGAGACCTGCAGGATCATGATCTTCAGGCGCTGCACATTGAGCAGAAAGCTCTGGCCTACGAAAATCCAGCCGAGGACTTCGCAGACGAGCGCAATGCCGATCAGCACGAGGAAGATGCCGAGTTCCGGCGGCACGCGGCGGCGTCTGGGGCGCGTCACGGACGGTGCGGTCGCCTCTGCAACTTTGCTAACCATGGTTCAATCCTCCTTTGCGACGGCCGGCGCGATCATTGCGCCGCCAGCTCCATCACCTTGACTTGGGTTGCATCCGCACGATCGAGAAAACCGGTCACCCGTCCCTCATGCATCACCATGATGCGGTCGCTCATGCCGAGCACTTCGGGCATCTCCGATGAGATCATGATGATGGCGACGCCGTTGCGCGCCATTTCCGTGACCAGACGGTGTATTTCCGCCTTGGCGCCGACATCGATGCCGCGGGTCGGTTCGTCCAGGATCAGAATACGCGGATTGGTGAGCAGCCAGCGGCCGATCAGCACCTTCTGCTGATTGCCGCCGGATAGATTTTCGACACGCTCATCCAGATTCGGCGTCTTGATGCGCAGCTTGCGCGCCATGTCGTCGCAAGTCTCCTCGATCGAGCCCTCCTGCACGAAACCGGCCTTCACGAACTTGTCGTGCAGCACGGCGACCTGCATGTTCTCGAGCACGCTGAGGATCAGCAGACAGCCGGTGTCTTTCCGGTCTTCCGTCAAAAACGCCATGCCGTGCCGGATCGCCGCCGCCGGCGAGGCGATATCGACCTTCTTGCCGAAAAGCTCGATCGTGCCGGATGAGGCCGGCGTCACGCCGAACAGCGTTTCGGCGACATTAGAGCGACCCGAGCCGACCAGCCCCGCAACGCCCAGAATTTCGCCCGCCTTCACCTCGAAGGAGACATTGGAGAAGACGCCGTTGAGGCTGAGATCCTTGACGGCAAGAACCGTCTCGCCGATCGGCACCTCTTCCTTCGGGAACATCTGCGTGATCTCGCGGCCGACCATCATGCGGATGATGTCGTCGCGGGTGACGTCGGTGGAGGTGTGCGTGCCGATATATTTTCCGTCGCGGAACACCGAGAATTCATCGGCGATCTCGAACAGCTCGTTCATTTTGTGGGTAATGTAGACGATGCCGATGCCCTGCGAACGCAGATCGCGGATGATCTCGAAGAGATGCGCCACTTCGCGTTCGGTGAGCGCGGAAGTCGGCTCGTCCATGATCAGCACATCGGAATCATAGGATACCGCCTTGGCGATCTCGACCATCTGGCGGTTGGCGACCGAAAGCTCCCGCACCTGAATTTCCGGATCGATGGTGATGTTCAGCCGGCGAAACAGTTCCTCGGTCTTCCTGTTCATCGCGGCATGATCGACGAAGCCCAGACGGTTCTTCGGCTCGCGGCGGATCCAGATATTCTCCGCAACGGTCATGAACGGCATCAGGTTAAGCTCCTGATGGATCATCGCAATACCGTTCTCCAGCGCATCCAGCGGCGATTTCAGGCGGATCTCGACGCCCTTCAGGCGCACCTCGCCTTGATCCGGCGTGTAGATGCCGGCCAGGATTTTCATCAGCGTCGACTTGCCGGCGCCGTTTTCACCCATAAGCGCATGCACGGTGCCCCGCTTCAGACGGAAGGAAACATCATCGAGGGCAAGCACGCCCGGAAATTCCTTGCGAATGCCCTCGGCACTCAGCAGATAGGCGGCATTGGGGACCGCGCCGCTGGCGCGCACGGCAGCCATGGTGGATGGGCTCACAACCATCTTTTCCCTCCCGAGGGCTGGCGGAATTTGAGGATGCGGGCGCTGGCGCCCGCATCCGTCGACAACAGCCGTCAGTTCTTCTTGACGAAGTCCTTGGCGTTTGCCGGCGTCACGAGCTGGAAGGGGATATAGACCTTCTTCTCCACCTTATCGCCCTTGGCAAGCTTCAGCGCGGCATCGACCGCGCCCTTGCCCTGGCCGGCAGCGTCCTGGAAAACGGTGACTTTGAGGTCGCCGGCCTGCATGGCGGCCAAGGCATCCTGCGTCGCGTCGACACCACCGACGACGATTTTATCCATCGATTTGCCGGCCGCCTTCAGCGCCTGGATCGCGCCGATCGCCATTTCGTCATTGTTGGAAATGACAGCATCAAAATCGAGACCGCTGGAGAGCCAGTTGGTCATCAGGTCGGAACCCTGGGTGCGCTGCCAGTTGGCGGTCTGCTCCTGAACGATCTGGATGCCCTTGCAGTCGTCGGTGGCGAGCACGTCGTGCACGTCCTTGGTGCGCATGCGGGCCGCCTGGTTCGAGAGCTCGCCCATCATGACCACGGCTTTGCCCTTGCCCTTCAGCAGACGGCAGATTTCCTTGGTTTCCAAGGTGCCGGATTCCTGTTCGTTGGACGCGACGAAAGCCTGTTTGTCCGGCAGGCTATCGACGTTTGCGGGCTCGCGATTGACGTAAATCAGCGGGATTTTCGCGTCCGCCGCCAGCTTCGATATGGCGGCCGTGGCATCCGTATCGACCGGATTGACGATGATGGCATCGACGTGGCTGGCAATGAAGTTCTGGATTTGGCTCTGCTGCTTGGCGACGTCGTTCTGTGCGTCCTCGACCTGCAGCGTCACGCCCTTCATCGACTTGGCATAATCCTGCATGCCGTTGCGCAGAACGGTCAGAAAATTGTCGTCGAACAGCGCCATCGACACACCAATATTTTCGGCATGGGCGGCCGTCGACAGCATGAGCGCCATGGCGGAGCCTAGAATGAGTTTTTTCATGATTTTTCCTCCCAACTACGGTGTCCGGCCACACCCCTCCTCAACGCCGGAACCCCCGGTCTACACCGCAGGGCCAATAATCCGGTCCGCCGTCACTCCCACAACGGCAACCCTAAAACGGAACAAACAGACCGTTAAACTTCATATGCGGAATATTTATTCCATTTATCAGCTAAAACGTCAACACTATTTTGTAGCCGCGCCGGCGGAATGGGCGATCAGCGCGCGACAGGAGAAGTTTCAGTGGAAAAAGGCTGCAAAAGGCGACGATCGGGCCTACATGTGAGCCGCCCAATCCGATGGAACGGACATTCCATCGACATTTGAATGGCGTAAAATGCCGTTGACATCAGGCCGAAACCAACCCCCACCGGCCGAAAATGGAGAACCAGCATGCCCTCGATGTACCGCTTCTCAGTCCCCGTCTTTCAACGCGGCCTCGCAAATCTTTCGACCTATCTCGACAAGATCGAGGCGTATGCTGCGGAAAAAGGCACCGATCCGAACGAGCTTGTCAGCGCGCGCCTCATTGACGACATGCTGCCGCTCTCCGGCCAATTTCAGCGCGCCACCGACAGCGCCAAGCTTGCGATCGCCCGGCTGATGGGCATCGACGCGCCACGCTTCGAAGACAACGAAACCACCGTTGCCGAGCTGCGAGAACGCCTGAAGAAGACGGTGGATTTCCTGGCGACGGTGACGCCCGAGGCGATGGAAGGCAGCGAAAACCGCGAGGTAACGATCTCGCCCGGTGGCAACAAGACCGTTTTCAGCGGTGTGGACTATTTGGCAAGCTTCGCGCTGCCGAATTTCTTCTTCCACGTCACCACCGCGCACGACATCCTGCGCAGTCGTGGGCTGCCGGTCGGCAAAATGACCTATCTCGGCTCGTTTGCCTGATATGATAGCCCGCTATTGAAACCCGATTAGGGCCGGCGCGATACCGGCCCTTTTTCCGTCAGCTCGGTATAGGCGAGTGTCTGATCGAGATGCCGCGCCCTGAGCGACAGCAGTTTTTCGGCATAGGCAAGCCGAGTAGCGACATAATCCTGGTCGTCGGCAAGATTGGTGAGCTCCATCGGATCATTTGCCAGGTCGAACAGCAAAGGCGGCAGGCCGGCGAAGTGGACGTATTTGAAACGCTCGTCCCTGATGACGGCGAGATTGCAGGCATTCGACCTCAGACCGAAATGCCGTTCCGCCTCGCCCTTGGCGATATCGCGGAAATCGAATTCCCAGAACGCCGCATCGCGCCAATCCTCCGGCTCTGCGCCTTGCAGGAACGGTATGAGCGTCTCGCCGTCGAGATGATTGTCAGGCACGAGATCCAGGCGATCGCAGAGAGTCGGAAAGATATCGGCGGCGCTGGTGAAGCGCTGCACTTCCCCGCCCCGGCCGCCGGCCTGCCCCGGATCGCGGATGACCAGCGGGATGTGATAGCTGCCATCGAAAAAGCCGCCCTTGCCGAGGATCCAGTGATCACCCATCATTTCCGCATGGTCCGATGTGAAGACGATCAGCGTATCGCCCCAGGCACCGGCATCCTTGAGCGCCTGCCAGATCCGCCCGAGCTGCGCGTCCACTTCGGCAATCATGCCATAATAGATGGCGCGGATCGCCGAGAAATCCTCAGCCATCCAGTCGCTCGCTGGCCCCTCGCCGCCATGGATGAAGCCGCCCTTGCCGATCAGCGGTATGGCGTAGGCAAGAAAGGGATGCGCCGCCTGCTCCGCCCCGCGGTCGGCAGCGCGCGCAAAAGCCGGTCCGTCGCTTGGAGCAAACATGCGGTTATAGGGTTCAGGCACGGAAAACGGCGGATGCGGCCTGAGAAATGAGACATGCGCGAACCAAGGCCCGCCCTGTTCGCCGAGCCAGCGAATGAATTCGCCCGTCAGAAAAGCCGTCTGCGTCGCATCCTTGGCATAGGCCGGCGCGGCATTGGAAATATCACCCGGCTTTGCGCCGACAGGAATATGGATATCACGGCTCGTCGCATCCTCGTGACCACGCGAGCGCAGCCATGAAAGCCATTGCTTCTCATGCTCCGGCAGAAGCTGACGCACGCTGAAGCCGGGAAGCACGCCCTCATAGGTCGCCAGATGCGGATCGTTTGGGTCGATGCCGCGCGGATCTGGTGCCGTGTCGGTATAGCCGAACAGCGTCGGATCGTAGCCGGCGCGGCGGGCGGCCAGCGCCAGATTGTCGAAGCGGGCATCCAGCGGAGACCCGTTGCGGCAGACGCGATGGTTCATCTGATAAAGACCGGTGTAAAGTGTGGCCCGCGCCGGCGAACAGGGCGCTGCACCGGCGAAATGCCGGCGGAACAGCACGCCGTCACCCGCCAAAGCATCGACATTGGGCGTCTTCACACTGGGATGACCGACGGCGGAGAGACAATCGCCCCGCCATTGATCGGCCGATATCAGCAGAACATTCGGGCGTTTGCCCGAAGCACGCCGATCAATGCTGGTTGGATTTGGCATGCCAATTCCAGGCCGATTCGATGATACGCGAGAGATCATATTTCGGCGACCAGCCGAGAATGTCGCGGGCCTTGTCGTTATTGGCAACCAGCGTGGTCGAATCGCCCTCGCGGCGGCCGACATATTCGACCGGGAAAGGCCGGTTCGACACCGTCTCGATCGTCGACAGCAATTCCTTGACCGTCGTGCCCGTGCCGGTGCCGAGATTGAGCGCGACCGATTCACCGCCCCGCAGCAGATATTCCACTGCCCGGACATGCGCATCCGCGAGGTCGAGAACGTGGATATAGTCGCGCACGCAGGTGCCGTCGCGCGTATCATAGTCGCTGCCGAACACCTTGAAGCCCTGGCGACGGCCAAGCGCAGCATCGATCGCCAACGGGATGGCGTGGGTTTCCGGCGTATGCCACTCACCGATGCGTCCTTCGAAATCGGCGCCGGCAGCATTGAAATAGCGCAGCACTACGGAGCGCAGTCCCTTGTACTGATCGTAATCGGCCAGCGCCTGCTCGACGATATATTTGGTGCGTCCATAGGGATTGATCGGCACCTGCCGGTGGCTCTCGTCCAGCGGCACGCTCTGCGGCAGGCCATAGGTCGCGCAGGTGGATGAAAACACGAAAGCGCCGATGCCGGCCGCCTGTGCCGCCGACAGCAGCGTCAGCGTG
This sequence comes from Rhizobium mayense, assembly GCF_030272705.1. Lineage (GTDB taxonomy): Bacteria > Pseudomonadota > Alphaproteobacteria > Rhizobiales > Rhizobiaceae > Rhizobium > Rhizobium mayense. The sequence continues at coordinate 27,085 of NZ_JARFYM010000008.1, forward strand.
CCGATGACATTGTTCTCATAGAAGGAGACGGGATCCTTGACCGACTCGCCGACCTCGATCAGCGCTGCGAAATGCAGGATGGCGGCTGGCTTGTGTTTCGCGAGGACTTCGTCGAGCCGCGCCCGGTCCCGGATATCGCCCTCTTCCGCCGGACCCCACTTGACGAATTCGCGATGACCGTTGGAAAAATTGTCGTAGACGACAGGCCGAAACCCCTTATTTGCCAGATCCAGACACGTATGCGAGCCGATATAGCCCGCTCCGCCGACCACCAGAACCGTTTCTCCTGCCATAGCCATCCCTTCTCAACAACTGACTGCTCAAGCACAAAGGACCGTGCTCGATCCGATGCGTAGAGTTAGAGACCTCTAGATCAGTTGCAAGACCAGAAAAAGACGGGAGCCTTGAAGAGCACTCTAATGGTTATGTTCGGTTTCCATGGCGGCGATCTCGTCTGAGACCTCCCGGATCCTTTCCCTCAGATCCGCCTCGGTCCCGTCGTCGACCTCTCCTTCGCCAAAACAATAGCGCGCTATATGCAGCTCAAGCTTGGATTCCAGCTCCGTGCGCCTGGCATATAAGTGGGCAAGATATGTGTTACGCATTGCGAACCACGCATTCCGAGAAATATGTCTCTGAATACTAAGATAGGTTCGCAGCGAAGGGTTTCGATAGGCAGCGCCGCGACCTTTTGACCTGCCGCGGCGATTGAGAATGAAATGGTCTACCAGCGCCTATCCTCGCACAGGGATCATCCGGACGAGCACGCGGTCACGAAGCACGTAGTGGTGCATAAGAGCTGCCAGGGCATGAATTCCCGCAACGGCGATGATCACCCAGGCGGTATAGCCATGCAGTTCACCGATGAGATGCCGTGTCGGCTGATCGACGACGATCAAGGGCGGCACCGAGAACAAGCCGAAAAAGCTCGGTCCGTCGCCCGAAGCCCAGACCATCAGGAAGCCATAGGACACCTGCGAAATCATCAGTGCGTAGAGAGCAAGGTGGACAAAAGTAGACACGGCATAGTGAAGCCCGGAGACCGCCGGCGCCGTGCGCCGATGGGTCGCGACGCGCCAGATGATGCGCAGAATGAGGACTGCGGCAAGCAGAACGCCGAGCGAGATATGCACGAAGATCAGATCCGCGCGCAGCGGCGTTCCACGTGCCACGAAGCCTCTGGCCTCGGCCAGTGCGAACATCGTCAGGACCAGAAGGGCGGTGAGCCAGTGGAGCGTGATGGTGAAATGGTCATGACGGGCTGCCCGCGCATCCGCGGCAGTCATATTGAAATTACTCATGATTTACGATCTCCTTGGGAGGGACAGGCAGCAAACACGCGAGGCCTCCTCTTTATTCGATTGCCTCAAAAAGATGGGCAGCATGCGAGGGCGCCCCGCCGATACGCCTATTGCAAAGCCTCGGCCTGATAGTCACATTGATCTGACTTGCAGCTGAATTGGCGTCTCGGAACAAAGATTTGCGCTGACACGCCAGTGGGGTTTGGGCTAATTCAGGGCGATTGTTCGAGGTAGATTGTGTTGAGCGAAAGAATTGCCGTCATTGGCCTGGGTTACGTCGGATTGCCTGTCGCGATCGCCCTGGCCGAGAAATTTTCCGATGTGGTCGGTTTCGATATCAAGACGTCCCGAGTCGCTGCCCTGAAAGCAGGAGAAGACGATACCCGTGAGGTTTCGCCAGCGCGCCTGAAGGAAAGCGGCCTTCGCGTCAGCAGCGACATTCACGACCTGCAGGACCGCGACATCTTCATCGTCGCCGTACCGACGCCGATCGACCGGAACCGGCAGCCGGATCTGCGGCCGATGATTTCCGCCTCACGCACCGTCGGCCAGGCTTTGAAGAAAGGCGGCATCGTCGTCTATGAATCGACGGTCTATCCCGGCGTGACGGAAGAGGTCTGCGGCCCGGTGCTTGCCGGGGTCTCGGGCCTGCGCCAGGGCGAGGATTTTCACGTCGGCTATTCGCCGGAGCGGATCAATCCCGGCGACAAGGAACATACATTCGAACGCATCGTGAAGGTCGTCGCCGGCGACAATGAGGAAACGCTGGAGAGGATCGCCGCCGTTTATGGCGCGGTGGTCGAGGCCGGCATTCACCGCGCACCCAGCATCAAGGTGGCGGAAGCCGCGAAGGTGATCGAAAACACCCAGCGCGACCTCAACATCGCCTTGATGAACGAGCTGTCGATCATCTTCGAGAAGATGGACATCCGCACGGCCGACGTGCTGAAGGCGGCCAGGACGAAATGGAATTTCCTGCCCTTCACGCCCGGTCTGGTCGGCGGCCACTGCATTGGCGTCGACCCCTATTACCTCACCGCCAAGGCCGAGGAACTCGGCTATCATCCCGAAGTCATCCTCTCCGGCCGCCGCATCAATGACGGCATGGGCGCCTTCATCGCGCAAAAACTCATCAAGATGCTGGTGACGGCGCAAAAGCCGATCAACGGCGCCCGGATCGGTATCTTCGGCCTGACCTTCAAGGAGAACGTACCCGATCTGCGCAACAGCCGCGTGCCCGACATCATCCGCGAACTGCATCAATTCGGCCTTGAGCCGCTTGTACATGACCCCATGGCCAGCCATCACGAGGCGGAAGAGGAATACGGCGTGCGACTGACGGCGCTCGAAGACTTCGGCAAGCTCGACGCTATCGTGCTTGCCGTGCCGCACAAATCCTACCTGACCAACGGTGCCGCGCAGATCCTTGAACTGCTCGGCGAAAGCAGCGTGGTGGTCGACGTGAAGGCAGCGCTGGAGCAGGGCAATCCTCTTCTCAAGGGGCACGCAGTCTGGAGCCTGTAGGCAGTCAGCGATCCCTGTCGGATGCCGCAGCCGTCAGCCGCAGGCCGTCTTCGACTGAAAAGGGCGGCGACCAGCCGGTGATCGCTACCGTCTCGCCGATATCGACCTGCAACGAACCCAGAAGCCGTCGCGCCGCCGCGCGACGCCCGAGCAGGGCCGCAAGCCCTTCCAGCAGGCGCGGCGGCACGGGTAGCAGCAGTGCCCTGCGCCCCATTGCCGAAGAGAGTTTGCCGATCAATTCGCCGATGGAAAGATCTCTGCCGTCGCTGATCAGGAAAACTCGATTTCCCACATCGGCATGGCTGACGCAGAGCAAGATGAAATCGACGAGATTGCCGACGAACACCAGCGATCTGCGGTTGGCAATGAGGCCGAAGGGCCATGGAAACGGCCGCTTTGCCCACTTCATCAGGCTCGCAAAATTCGCTTTCACCTCCGGGCCATAGACGAGAGGCGGTCGGATGATGACGACATCCATGTCCGCTTCTTTGCCGATGGCGAGAAGCGCCTCCTCTGCTTCCCGCTTCGACTGCCCATAGGGATCTTCCGGATGCGGTCTATCGAACACGGTAAACGGTTTGCCCGGTATGGTCGCCTCGCCATTGACCTTGATCGAACTCAGGAAAATGAAGCGCTTGACACCAGCTTGCGCCGCCTGCCGCGCCAGATTGACCGTGGCGTCGACGTTGACGGCACGAAAGGCGGCAAGCGGGTCGGCCGATGTGTCGTTCATGACATGGACCCGCGCCGCCAGATGCACGACCGTTTCGACGCCGTTAAGCGCGCCAGACCAATCCGTCTCGCCATCGAAGCTGCCTATGGCCAAAAATCCCGGCTTCGGGCTGCGGCTGATCGGCCGATGGGCCATCTGTCGCCGCGAAAGCTCGGCACAAAGCGCCTGCCCGACAAAACCCGTCGCGCCCGTTACCAGGATCATGCGTCTGCTACCTCTTGTTCCGCCCAGGTTTACACTCGCGTCATGCTTTGCACATTCCCTCCGCAGGGAACAAGCCCGACAAAATTCGCGAGCAGGGCGATTGTGAACAAGTCCATGATATGAGATGCACTCCGCACAAAGCCGTCACTGGCGCAACAAGACACGAGCCCGGCAGAACCATCAGAGACAATGCCCTATACGATCGCCAAGCGCCTTTTCGATTTCCTTGCCGCCCTTGCGGCCGCCGTCATCTTTTCCATTCCGATCCTGATCGTCGCTGCCGCCGTCCGATTGACCTCCCCCGGCCCAGTTCTCTACTGGTCGGACCGTGTCGGCCGCGAAAACAGGATTTTCCGCATGCCTAAATTCCGCAGCATGCAGACCGATACCCCGGCGGTTGCGACGCATCTTCTGAAAGATCCCGGCGCCTATCTGACGCCGATCGGCTCCTTCCTGCGCAAATCCAGCCTGGATGAGCTGCCGCAGCTTTGGTGCATCCTGAAGGGCGAAATGAGTATCGTCGGCCCCCGCCCGGCCCTCTACAACCAGCATGACCTGATCGCCCTGAGGACCAAGCGCGGCGTCGAAGCCCTGCTGCCGGGCCTGACCGGCTGGGCGCAGGTCAACGGTCGCGACGAGCTGCCGATCCCGGAAAAAGTCGCGCTGGACGAGGAATATCTGCGGCGCCGCTCGTTTATCTTCGATCTGAAGATCATCGTCCTGACGGCGCTGAAAGTTCTGCGCAGTGACGGTGTCACTCATTAACGCGGCGGCAATATTATAAGGTTTTGATACCATAAACGGACGACGCAAAACGTCGGTCACCAAAATGCCGTATTACTGCCTCCTTGCGACCTTACTGGCCGGCAGACAAAGGCTCAGGCTTTCTGGAATGGCCGAATGTGGATGAAGGCGGACGACGATATTGGCTCAATTGCAGATAAATAGACCACCGGTCGATCTCGCGTCTGGAAACAATGACGGCGAACCTGTGCCCGTTGTCCTGCCGCAACGCCTGATCATCCTGGGTAGCCTGATGTGGCTCGTGGTCGTATCGCCGCTATTTGTCGAAAGCGCCGCCTATCGGTATGTCGCCCCGTTCCTCGCTCTCATCGCCCTTCATTACTACAGGACGGCATCGGTGCGTCCACGCACCAACTGGCTCGGCTGGCTGTGCATGGGATGGGGCGCCTATGTGCTTATCCGCTTTGTCTTCATCTTCGTGACTTCGCCGGAGCATACGATCGGTGCGTCCGACTGGCTCTATGCCTATCCCTTCTTCTTCCCGATCCTTGGCGTTGCCTTTTTGCTCCATGAACCGGTGCTGGAGAAAATCATCGCCGCGGTTTTCGGCGTCGCGCTCATCATGTTGGTCGCCACGCAGCATTTCCGCGACATCTTTGCCGGCGAGACCGTACGCCCGCTGATCATGAACAATCAGATTCACGGCGCAGTCGCCTGCGGGCTGATCCTCATCCTCACCGCCTTCTGGCTGCTGCACTATCTGACGGAGAAATCCAGCAATCGATTGATCGCCCGCTTTGCCTACATCGTTTCGCCATTGATCGCCGTTCTCTGTCTGATCGCAATCTACGGCGCCAAGTCGAAAGGCGTCTGGCTGGCGCTCGGTGCCACGCTGCCGGTGCTGGGGCTGGTAACCTTGACCTATCTGCGCTTGCGAACCGGTCTCGTCGTCGTCGCCTGCGCCGCAGTGCTTCTGCTGGCCGGCGCCTATGCGGTACGGCACAATATCGAAAGGACCGCTGGCCCAACGGTGTCTTCCACCATCGAGATGTTCGACGACATCACCAAAAGCCACGACCTGAATGACGCCGTGACAAGCACTATCACCTCCAATACCACGCCTTTTGCCATGGACGCGCGGTTACAGCTCTGGTCGAACGGTTGGGAGCTGTTCTCCTCCGCGCCAGTCTTCGGCTGGGGCGGCGAATGGGTGGAGCGCTGGAAGCACACGCGCTATGCCGACGTCCAATATACGCTGCTGCACAACGGTTATCTCGAAATGCTGGTGCGTCACGGCTTGTTCGGCGGCCTTGTGATGACGGTCATTCTCGTCGGGCTCATCGCCAATGTCTGGCGTGCCCGCAAGGCTGGCCTCATACCGCGCACCGCCTGGCACGCCTACGCCGTCTGTCTGTTCTTCTTTGCTTTGACGCTGCTCAGCAACTCCAACAATCGCCTCGCGATCGGGGAAAGCCTTGCTTTGACAAGCTCCGCATTCGCCTGCTGGTGCAGCATGCGCTTGAGCGGGGGACAGCTGCTGGTGCCGGCGAAGAAACAACAGGCGGAGGCTGTCAGCGCCTGATCACAGGCGGGTAACGCGGCAATATTGCGCGCGGCACCTTCCTCTAGCGCCTTCCTTCATGGTGGCGGAAGGCGCTTAATTGCGCAGTCTTTTGTAAAGCGCCGCATAGGCATCACCCATTCGCTCTGCGGTGAAGCATTCCTCGTATCGCAGGCGGGCTGCCGTGCCCAAAGACCCTGCTGTTTCACCGTCAGCCACAAGACGTTCCATTGCTTTCGCAAGCGCCGACGGATCGTCTGGCTGCACGACATAGCCGGTTTTGCCATGCTGATTGACGAAGCTGGTGCCGGTCCCGATTTCGCAGGAAATCATCGGCTTGCCGAACATCGCGGCTTCGACGAGCGAAAGGCCGAATGCCTCCGAACGGAGATTGGAGGGGAATACGACTCCGGTGCATAATTCAAGGAGCGCGGCCTTATCCGTATCCGGCAAAGCACCTAGGAAGGATACGTTGTTGAGGCCGTGCTCCTGCGCGCATTTCTTCAGCGAAGCCTCCATCGGACCCTCGCCTACGATGACAATTTCGCTGGCAGTCTGCCGCGCGGCCTCGAGAAGGATGTGAACGCCCTTGTAGTAGCGCAGCACGCCGACAAAAAGGAAAAACGGTTTGGCAAACCGTGCGCGCCAGCGCGTTTTGTCCTGTTCGCTTGCCTTGGGATAATCCGCCTCATCCAGACCGAGCGGGATGACGGTGGTCTTATCCTTGTATCGCTGCAAGACTTCGCTCGTCGCCAGATAGTTCGGAGAGGTAGCGACGATCGTGTCAACACTCCTAAGAAAGCGGTGCATGACGGGGCCGTAGAGTTTCAGCAGAAACTTCTGCTTCACGATATCGGAATGGTAGGTCACGACCGTCGGCTTGCCGGGCGGGGTTGCAAGATGGACGATATCCATCATCGGCCAGGGAAAGTGGTAATGGACGATGTCGGCCTTCCGGCTCAGCTCCCGGAAACGTCCGAATGCCTCGCGCGAAAAGCCGGTGGACGCAAATTCAAAGTCGAGCTTCGCCTTATGAGCCATATGGCCATGAAATTCGACAGTGTTTTTCTCAGGCGTCTTGCTGAGCGAGAGGACATCGGACTGCATATCGTGTCTTGCGACGCCCTTGACGATCGCGTGGATTGTCCGCTCGACTCCGCCGAACGTATCCGGCCAATATGTTTTGAAAAAGTGTAGAACGCGCATGTCCCTCCTGTAGCGAGAGAAGTTGCGCAGGTCCATAACCAGTGTCGTTCGCTGATCCGGATGTCAGATCAATCCTTCATGCCGCAGACAATCCAGCCTTCTGCGGCCGGTCGCGCGACCTCCCGGCAAATCCGGATCAGTCGAATATCTCGGCATCCGCCAGCAGTGGTTGCCGCTGATCCTTGGCGGACAGCGTCAGGGGGGCGGCAGTTTTCCAGTCGATTGCGAGCCTCGGATCGTCCCAGCGAATCCCACGGTCGCTTTCCGGAGCATAATAGTTGGTGGTCTTGTAAAGGAATTCGACACGGTCGCTCAGCGTCAGGAATCCGTGCGCAAATCCTTCCGGGATCCAAAGCTGACGCTTGTTTTCCTCCGACAGGAGGACGCCGACCCACTGGCCGAAGGTCGGAGAAGATCTCCTGATGTCGACGGCCACGTCGTATACTTCCCCGATGACGACCCGGACGAGCTTGGCCTGAGCATGCGGCGGCAATTGATAGTGCAGACCGCGAAGGACGCCTTTGCCGGACCGGCTATGATTATCCTGCACGAATGTCGGGCTCTGCCCGATCGCCGCCTCGAACTTGACCTGGCTGAAGCTCTCAAAGAAAAAGCCGCGATCGTCGCCAAACACGGTAGGCTCGATGATCTTGACGTCGGGTATGGCGGTATCGATGGCTTTCATCTGTCTTTCCTGCTTGATCTTCGGCGTGCGACATCACCAGGCGCGTTGTTAAAATACCCGTTCCCGCAGAATTCCGAGAAGATACTGCCCGTAGGCGTTCTTCTTCAGGGGATCGGCGAGGGTCTCCACCTGGGAGGCGTCGATCCAGCGGCTCCGGTAAGCGATTTCCTCGGGGCAGGCGACCTTCAGACCCTGCCGGCTTTCGATGGTGGCGATATAGTGGCTCGCCTCCAGCATCGATTCATGCGTGCCGGTATCGAGCCAGGCGTAGCCGCGACCCATCGTCTGGACATCGAGCTGCCCTGCCCTGAGGTAATGCGCATTGACATCAGTTATTTCCAATTCGCCGCGCGGCGAGGGACGTATGGATTTCGCCACATCGACGACATCAGTGCCGTAAAAATAGAGCCCGGTAACGGCATAGTTGCTCTTGGGGAACTTCGGCTTTTCTTCGAGGCTGATCGCGCGGCCCTGCGAATCGAAATCGACTACGCCGTAACGCTGCGGATCCTGCACGTGATACGCAAAAACGGTGGCACCATCCTGCTTGTCGTTTGCTTGATGAAGAAGCTTGGTGAAATCGTGCCCGTAGAAGATGTTGTCTCCGAGCACCAGGGCGGACGGAGCACCATCGAGAAAGGTCTCGCCAATGAGAAACGCTTGCGCAAGGCCATCCGGACTCGGCTGAACCGCATAGTCAAGCTGGATGCCCCACTGGCTTCCGTCCCCCAGCAACTGTTCGAAACGAGGCGTATCCTGCGGTGTCGATATGATGAGGATTTCGCGAATGCTGGCCAACATCAAAGTGGTCAGCGGATAATAGATCATCGGCTTGTCGTAGATCGGCAGGAGCTGTTTGCTGACGGCAAGGGTGGCGGGGTACAGGCGAGTTCCAGATCCGCCAGCGAGTATGATGCCTTTACGTGCTCTATTCATTGTAGAAACGTCTCGTACCAAATGCGATTTACAGCCAATCAACTCACTGAAAGCAACTTACAATTTAATAAGCTATTGTTATTTGCAATTTCTGGCAGGCGCAAGTTTCTCAATCACGTCATTTACGTCCTCCTGCCACGCGGGAAGGGGCAACGAAAAACGACCCATGAGTTTCCCGCAATTCAACCTTGAATTTTGCGGTCGCTTCGCCGCTGTCGGATATTCGGCAGTCGAGATCGGCTTGAGAGCATCGAGCTCCAGGGCAAGATTGAAGTGCCTCGCCGATGCTTCGCGGACGATATGCGCCGCATAGCCGTGCCACGAGGTATTGCCCTGCGCGCTCAGGTGATAGGTGCCGGAAACATCCGGTACATCCGAACCGGCCACGGCCTCGACAACCCTGCGCGTGACATCCGCAATCAGTGCCGCCGAAGTCGGTGCGCCGATCTGGTCCGCGACGACATTCAACGCACTGCGCTCCTGCGCGAGACGCAGAATGGTCTTGAGGAAATTGTTGCCGTGATGGCCAAAAACCCAGCTCGTCCGCAAGATGACATGATTTGCGCCGGCAGAGCGCACGGCCTCTTCGCCAAGCCACTTGCTTTCGCCATAGACTGACTGCGGGTTGACGGGATCGCTTTCCACATAGGGATCGGCTTTCGTGCCATCGAAGACATAGTCCGTCGAATAGTGCACGAGATAGGCGCCGTTATCGGCGGCCCAGCGCGCCAGCACGCCGGGTGCGATGGCATTGACGGCCATCGCCTGCTCCCTTTCGCTCCCGGCGCGATCGACGGCCGTATAGGCGGCGGGATTTATGACGACACGCGGCTTATATTCCTTGAGCACCGAGAGAATGCTCCCCTCATCCGAAAGGTCCATCTCGGCACGTGTAAGGGCAATTGTTTTGCCCAGAGGCGCAAGAGAACGCTGCAATTCGAAGCCGACCTGCCCATTGGCGCCGGTGAGCAGAAGCCCGCTCACGTCTGGACCTCATATAGCTTGCCGACCCATTCGCGGTAAGCGCCGCTGGTGACGTTCCCCACCCAATCCTGATTGGCCAGATACCATTCGATTGTCTTGCGAATGCCAGTCTCGAAGGTCTCTTTGGGCTTCCAGCCCAGTTCGCGTTCGAGTTTGCGGGCATCGATCGCGTAGCGGCGATCGTGACCGGGCCTGTCCTTCACGAAGGCGATCTGGTCCTTGTAGCGACCGCCGCCAGACTTGGGCCGCAGCTCGTCGAGAATGCTGCAGATCGTATGGACCACGTCGAGATTGGGCTTCTCGTTCCAGCCGCCGACATTGTAGGTCTCCCCGACCCTGCCGGATCGAAGCACGCGTCGGATAGCGCTGCAGTGGTCCCGAACATAGAGCCAATCGCGAATCTGCTGACCGTCGCCATAGATGGGAAGGTTCTTGCCCGCCAAGGCATTCAGGATCACCAGAGGGATCAGCTTCTCCGGAAAATGGTAGGGGCCATAATTATTGCTGCAATTTGTCGTCAACACCGGCAGGCCATAAGTATGATGCCAGGCGCGCACCAGATGGTCCGACGCAGCCTTGCTCGCGGAATAGGGGCTGTTCGGCTCATATCGATTGAGCTCGGTGAACGGCGCATCATCCTGCGAAAGCGTGCCGTAGACTTCGTCCGTCGAGACGTGAAGGAAGCGAAATGTTTGTTTCTCGTCACTCGGCAAGCCGTCCCAATAACCGCTAACCGCTTCGAGCAAATTGAAGGTGCCGACGACGTTGGTCTGAATGAATTCGCCAGGTCCATGAATGGAGCGGTCGACATGGCTTTCGGCGGCGAAGTTGATCACGGCACGCGGTTTATGCGTGGCGAGTAGGTCGCTCACCAGCTCGCGGTCGCCAATATCGCCATGAACGAACACATGGCGATCATCGGCGCCCAATTCTTTGAGCGTGCCCAAATTGCCGGCATAGCTCAGCTTATCGAGATTGATCACCATTTCATCGAACTGACTGAGCCAATCGAGAACGAAATTCCCGCCGATAAACCCGGCGCCGCCAGAAACCAATATCGTCATTTCGCTTCTGTTCTCACCAAGCCTAATAATACAACTTCTAATATGATAACGGCGATTAGACCGATATTACCGGGAAATATTTGACGCTGAATACCTGACTTCTACAACGTCCGCGGATATCTTGAAAAGCTTTTTCGCCACGAATTCGCTCAAAAATTGTCCAGGTATCCAGCAATTTTGATGGGTGAAAAGATGCTTTGCCGAAAACAGCCGAATCGAAAAGCGTCCAGACGATGCCGAAGCTTTGCTTACGCTGTCGACGGCCGTCTTCGGACATGAGCATGCGCGCGGACAGCTTATGTCTGCGAAAGGAGGGTCTGCGGATTAGGAAAGCTTAGATTGGCTGGGAAACCTGGATTCGAACCAAGATTAACGGAGTCAGAGTCCGCTGTTCTACCATTGAACTATTTCCCAACAGCCGCCGGACGATTAGACGCCCCCGCGGGGAAAGCAGCGCCTCTATAATGGAATTCGCCGCGGATGCAAACACTTTAACGCCAGCGAATGCGATTTTTTGGGCGACAGACAGGATAGTCCCTGAATAGCGGCGTTTCCAGCCATTATCTTAAAAACCGGCGGACCTCGGACGACAGCAGCTACATCACCGGCATCGAACTCTTCGTCGACGGCGGCGTCGCCCAATTCTGATCGTCCGCCGAGTCTAATTCATCACCAGCGCAGCATGCGCTTGCCGACGACATATCCGACCGCCGTCACCACCGCGATGGCGATCGGATACCAGAGCAGGACGAAGAGCGGGCTGTCGTCCGTGCAATTGGAAGCATAGAAGGTGGCTGCAATGCCGCTGGCTGCGAGCCCGGCGACCGCACCCGCGACCCCCGGCTTTTCTGGCGCACCCTGGCGCAGAGCGAAAAGGAAACAGGCAAGCGGGCCGATCGACAGCAGCGGGATGAAGGTCAGGCAGAAGCGGGCATTGTGCCCGATCATGCGCGCACCCCAGCTATCGGTCGGCATGACCATCAGCTCGACAAGCGCGGCAGCGGCCAGCAGCAGCGGCGCGGCGAGCAGCATCCAGCCCCAGAGACGCAGCGATACGCCTGGGCGACCGATGCGGAAGACAACGGCACCGGCGGTGACGGCCAGCGCAATGGTGACGACGAATTTGAACGGGAAGCGGACCGTTTCCATAGCGGTGCCGATATCGGCGCGAAAGCCGATCGCCGTAAAAAAGATCGCCCCGCTGATGAGTATGCCGACGACGACCGCCAGCGACAGTGTCTGCCCGATCCGCGAGCGGACCGGCGCATCCTGCGCCAGAAGGTTGATAAGGTCATCGGTTTTCACTTGTCTCACTCCGATATAAGGCGCCAAGCGCCTTCAATGCGCGATGCAGGGCCACGCGCACCGCACCCTCCGTCATCTTCAGCCGGTCGGCCGTCTCACGCACGCTGGTTCCTTCGACGGAAATAGAACGTACGATGGTTCGCTGCGGATCTCTCAATTGTTCCAACATATGATCGACATCGAGACGATCCAAGGCATCCGTCTGCGCTTCCGCCTCCAATATATCGATGACATCATCGATCGGCACGCTCACATGCCGCCCGCGCCGCCTCAGGCTGTCGATCAGCTTGTTGCGCACGATGGTCGAAATCCACGGACCGATGGGACGGGATATGTCCCAGGTTCCGCGTTTGAGATGCATCGTCAGCAATACTTCCTGGACCACGTCCTCGGCCTCGCTTGCCGGCGCGCCGTACTGATCGCAACGCCGGCGCGCCATGGCGCGCAAATGCGGAGTGACGGTGGAAAGGAAGCGATGATAGGCCTGCGCATCGCCATCGACGGCGGCTCGCATCAAGACTGCCCATTCCTCTTCGCGCGCCGAATAATTCACTCGACACTTCCTCCTACGCGCGACAGCACGATTTCGTTACCGGCAAAGGTCCCTCTTTTTTTCAGAAGCTTTCCCCCCGCTGCCACACTGAACGTATAAACCGGACCACTGGCGGCCATCAATGCGCGACGCTCCCCGGATCAAGCAGCACAAAGGCGGGACGAATGAGCCCTTCCAGAAGGGGCCTTTCCGGCCGGGTGCGCGCCAGGACGCGGATACCGAGCAGCATGCCGAGCAACATCCGAGCCAGGTCGTCGGCGGACTGTCCGTTGCTGATAGTGCCGTCTCGCTGGCCTGCTTCTACAGAGCGGCGGAAGAAGGCCTCTACCTGAACAAGGACATTGGCAACCGTCCGCTGAAATTCCGGATCGTGCGGCGCGACCTCCAGCGCCGAGTTGACAAGCATGCAACCCCTGCGCTTCGCATCCTCCAGCGAACGGGCAACGATCTCGTTGAAGAAAGCCTCGATCGCCCGGCGCGGCGGCAGATTGCCTTCGAAGCGGCCGACGCGATCGCCGAAACTATGGTCGACATAAAAATCGAGCGCGCGTCGATAGAGAGAGCGTTTGTCGCCGAAGGTATTGTAGATGCTGGCGCTGGTCAGCCCCATGACTTCGGCGAGATCGCGGATCGAGGTTGCCTCGTAACCGCGCTCCCAAAAACGCTCGACCGCCAGCAGCAGCACGGCCTCCTCATCGAATTCCCTCGGCCGGGCCATGGCCCAAATCTCCCAAGAAGTTGATCCCTGCCCGAATGGCGCGGATAATGTTTCTGCCGTAATTTAAAACGACCGTTCTAAAACGCAAGACGATGCCGGAGCCTAAGAGAAGGTGCTGCCATCTTCGCATCGAACGATCCGAAGCCGATCCGGCAATCCAAAGAGGAGACATGCCATGACTAAGGTCGCGCTCTATGTCGAACTGAAAGCCAAAGCGGGCAAGGAGGAAGAGGTCGCCGCCTTCTTGAAAAGCGCCGTCGGCCTGTTGACGCAGGAACCGCAGACTGTCGCCTGGTTCGCCGTCCGTTTCGACCTCAATACCTTCGCCATCTTCGACGCCTTCGACGGCGAGGACGGCCGCCAGGCCCACCTCAACGGGCCGATCGCGGCCGCGCTGATGGCCCGTTACGACGAATTGTTCGAAGGCCCGCTCGCCATCAAGAAGCCGGATGTCCTGGCGGACCGGCTGCCGGGCTGAGCCGGCCTCCACACGCGCGACGGCGGTACAACACTCATCACCGGTAGTTGGCCGGATGAGCAGAGGCCCGGCAGAGCCGGGCGGATAGTCGTCTACCGCAGAACCGGCTCCCCATGGAAGCGGCGTTGCGATGGCTTCGAGACGCCGAAGCCAACTTCCATCATTAGCCGTGGCTTCTGCGTCGGCACGGTGCCCATGTGGAAACCGAAGGGATCCTCGACGAAGCCGAAACCGGCTTTGCCCGTCAGCGTCACGGCGCTTCCCTTCCCGTAAAATCCGAGAACCTCCTCCTCCGGATGGCCGACAAGGAGCGTCAACTGATGTTTCATCCGCCGCCGTCTGTGACTGCCCTTGACGAAGACATGCGGCCCGGTACCATCATCCACATCAACCAGATTGAAGAAGAACTTCAGCATCCGCCAGTCATCCAGGTCGAAATGATATCTGAACGAGGCACGGCTTAGATCGGCCTCGGAGGCCGATTTTGTCGGAAAACTCCACCAGATGCGGGTGGTGATCACCTGAGCCTGCCCGCCGAGATAGTGCCTGGCGACGTCCGCAAGCAAAGGGTCGCGCTGGACCGCAAGGACCGAGGCACAATCGAGCGAACGTTCGAAAAAATGCCCGCTGAGCAGAGGCCGCCCAAATCTCGCTTCAGCATCCGCGTGTTCGGACGCAATGAATTCTAGCTTCCTGCTGAAATTGCCGAAGCAGCCTGTGGACCCTGCAAACCCGGCAATTTCCTGATGAATGTTTTCGGGCAGCATCAAGCCGGGAAAAACCCCATCCGTCCGGAGCGCGTTGACGACCGAATTGCACTCAATCCCTGAGAACATCGATTCGCCGGGCTCCGGACGCGCCACAGGGCGCCTGGTCGCCAACCAGTGGATGCGCCGAAAGGGCATCGTCCGGGCCAGCAGGAACATAGGCAGCCAGGAAGGATTTTCTTTCACGTCTGCCAGATAGGTTGGTATGCGAACAGCCATTCGCTTAAGACGGCCGCCTTGTCGGGCGACGGACTCCAAGTCATTTGCCGAAGGGTTTTGCATAGGTCTCCTTTCCGCACGCGTACAGAATCCGCAGCGACAGACCGAGTCTTGTTGACAAACTCATTGTATCTAATCACTTAATCGGCCTGCGAGGCATCTGTTGCATCGCAGCAAATAGAAGAGTGTCTCCCATGGTCAAGACATGAAAATGGGAAATTGCGACGCAGACACGCTCCGATTTTGCAAATGTTTTCAAGATCTCTCGGATCAGTTGTCAATAATATCCGGCGCGCCGACGCGTCTTCGGCATAGCTTATTTGCCATTGCTTAGGGGAAGTTCGCTACAAATCATTAGCAATAATCGGATGACCGGCTGAGGCCGCCAATCTACAGTCACAATCCTGTTCCGATCATTGGCTAGACGAACGAGCACCAGCAAAAGGGGCGACATATGGCAGAGACGAAGACCTTTGATCCGGCCGAAGGAATAGTCGACTTTGACGCGGGCGAAGGCGAGGCAGCGACCGTGGAGATGGACGACTATACCAAAAGCCTTGCCCAGGCTAAGGCCAAGTCCGTCAAACTCGTCGATGCCATTACCGGCGCAACGCTCAAAAAGAAGGATGCGGTGCATTTCGACGACCTGCGCCCATCGCTCGCAGAGTTCGTGCGCCAGAAACATCCGGGCATTCGCTCCGACGACTACATCAGCCGCAAGGGGATGGACGACTATCGCGCCCAATATATCGCCGAATTGTTGACACACGAGCGCGGCGAGCTTTCGAACCTAGAGGATGAGGTCGTCGAAAGCCTGAAGACGCACGATACCCTGGCCGAGAACATCGAGGAGGACTACGAAGATCGTCGCTCCATCGGGGACCGCATGGCCGATATGGTCGCGTCTTTCGGCGGCAGCTGGACCTTCATCATCTCGTTCTGCTTGTTCCTGACAGTATGGATGGGCATCAATCTTGCCATGGGCGAAGGCAAGGCCTTCGACGTCTATCCGTTCATCCTGCTGAATCTGATCCTTTCGACGATCGCCGCCCTGCAGGCGCCCATCATCATGATGAGCCAGCGCCGGCAGGAAGCGAAGGACCGGCTGCGCGCCCTCAACGACTATAAGGTCAACCTGAAAGCCGAATTGGAAATCCGCCACCTCCACGAAAAGGTCGACCATCTCCTCAATCGCCAATGGGAGCGGCTGACGGAAATTCAGCAAATTCAGATCGAGATGATGCTGGAGCAAGCCAAGGCGGCCACGCGCGCGCTGAAGGCCAGCAAAGCATCGAAGGCAAAGACCAATGCCTTGAAGAGCCTCTTCGGCGGGAAGCCCAAGCCAGAAGAGACGGACGATTCGACGGAGTAGGGTCTAGCGGCCGCCATCGGCGCGGCGCACGGCTTCGGCCGAGCCCATATCTCGGCAGATCTACGAACGGTGCGGACCGTTGTCGCTGCCAGTCTGCCCGATTGCGTAAAAGCGTCCGATTTCAAGCAATGTGAGCGGCGTCACGGACGAATGGCCATTCGCGCTCCTGCGGACGTGGGCCCGATCGACGATAAGCCGGAAGCCCGCCGGCAGCATGATCGAACATCGCCCGTACCATATTTTTTGTGATAGCCGTTATAGTCACACGACGCAGCGTCCCCTCTGCCGGGCAGCAACAGGGCATCTTGTGCGATCTGGGCCGCGGGTATTATCGACGACGACACATGTATAACGTTTTCCGCTGCGCCTGCGGCCACACCACTCCAAATTAAGACGAGAAAACACACGAACGCTCTCATGTCTCCCTCCCTTATGTTAGGGAAGCAACAATGAACCTTAAGTTGTTTATCGTCAATTAAGCACTCTTAAAGTAGCTAGAATGGGTGATGCCGGCGCTTGGCGAAGAGTCAAGAATTAGCTTACGCGGATACTTATGGAGACCTCTCTCCATGCCAATTCAACATGTCGTTGCGCATTGCGCTGCGAATGACGCGATGATGGAAAAGCGTCCTAAATGACCGGCAGCAGCAATCTTCGTCGAAACCGCAGCAAGCTTCACATCAATTGATTGCGGTCAGTTGATCCCCGGCGTCCGAGCGTAACCCGCCGCCTTTGCACGGTGCGTGGCGCCTTTGCGCCCTACGAACTCATCCGCGATCGCGCCACCAATCCGCAGAAACTGGCACTTTCGATGATATGGCTGTGGGCACGAGCGCGTAGCGCAAGGGTTCACCAAGTCGGCGCGCGGGACTCGCCTGTGAAGAAAGTTGTCGCGGTCAACACCCGCTAAAAATGTGCACCGCAACAAAAAACGGAAACTACATCGCAGCGCGTCAAAAACTCGCCCCTTTTTCGTCTTAACGCCGGACCGGCGGCAACATCAGCTGCTTGACCTAATCCATTTCGGAACCATTTGAGACGACTGCGTTCGAATTCTTGACCATGCACAACTGCCTCGGCGCAAACCAGACGGAGTTGCAACATCGCTAGCGAATCGAATGAAGGCTTGAAGTTGCCGCCCTCCTGGGAAAGCGAAAGCGTGATCCCCGAGGCGGATGAAATCGTCTTCGAACACTTGAGTGAAAACCGATCTCGCGCGGCGGTGAAGGGCGCGTTCTGGTCGGCCCTGGATACGCTGATACCGACGGCGTTGAACAGCCTCGTTTTCATTGTCACGTCGAGATATCTGCTGCCGCATGATTTCGGACTTGTGGCGCTTGCTTTCAGCATCGTCAGCTTTGCCGCCGGCCTTGGGCCGACGGCGTTCGGCGAGGCGCTGATCCAGCAAAAGACCATCCGACGCAGCCACCTTGACACGGTGTTCTGGCTGTCCTTCGCGTCGGCGGCGATCCTCTACACGGCAATTTTCGCCGGCTCATCCTACATCGCCCATAGTCTGGGCCATGACGAAATCGTCGGCCTGCTGATGATCATCGGCTTGAAGATCTTCTTCGACATGATGATCATCGTTCCCAATGCGCTGATCGGCCGCACGATGTCTTTTCATCTTGCCGCCGTCCGCACCGCGATCGCCACGGTCGTATCCGGCCTGGTATGCCTTGCCTTGATTTTCGCGGGCTTCGGCCTCTGGGCACTGGCGATCGCGCAGATCGCCGCGCCCGCTGCCGGATGCATAGCCGCCTTCTGGGGCGCTGGGTGGCTGCCGGGGCTGCGGATTCGGTGGAGCAGTCTTCGCGAGCTCCTGCATTACGGCATCTTTGCCTCCGGCAACCGTTTTCTTCAGTCCATGAGCCTCGATCAGCTCATCATCGGCACACTCGTCAGCCCGGCCGCGCTCGGCATCTACAACTTCGCCCGGCGGCTTTTCGAAATGATCAACAACGTCGTCGCCGGCGGACTGACCTCGGTCACCCACGTTCTCCTGTCATCGCTACAGCACGATCAGAACAAGGTCCGCGAGGCCTTCCTCATGGCGACCTTCGGCTGCTCGCTCGTGTCGTTTCCGGCTTTCATGGGTCTGGCGGCCGTGGCCGATGACGCGATCCCATTGATTTTCGGGCAGCACTGGGCCGCCGCAATCTGGCCGGTTCGCTTCTTCTGCGTCATCGGATTGATGAGCGGAATTGGCGTTGTCCAGGCATCCCTGATTACCAGCCAGGGCAAGTCGGACTGGTGGTTCTATTACCAGCTCGTGCGAAACATCGTGACGATCCTCACCGTGTTGCTGCTCTACCGATACGGCGTCACCACCATCGTCTTCGTGCTGATGCTCGAAGTGCTCATCCTTTGGCCGGTCACGCTTTGGATGGTGTCCCGCCTCATCGCGCTCAGCATCGGCAATTACTTTGCCCAGTTTCTGAGACCGATCGCCGCCTATCTCGGCATGCTGGCCGCCGTACTCGGCACGTCCGCATTGCTGCAGGACTGGAGCCCGGCCTTGCGACTGGCGATCGAAATCCCCGTTGGCGCGATCGTCTACACGGGCCTGATCTTCATCCTGTGCCGGGAGAGAGTGCTCTTCCTGGCGCAGACAACGCTGCGGCACCGCCACGGATAGCCGTCCTGAAACGTCGTTCGACGCGTGAGCAAGGCGCCGAACGATATCCATTCCAATGTCTCTATCGGACCAGCTGAGGCCGGTGTGATCGCAAAGGAGGGAATTTATGTCACTCATCACCTTCATCATTCCGGTTCGACACCAGGCCAATGCAAAGGATTGGCCTGCCCTGAAAGAGCGGCTGTCCCAGACGATCGCGTCGATAGCCGGGCAATCCCATCGCGATTGGCGCGGCGTGATCGTCGCAAATGAGGGGGCGGACCTGCCCGATCTGCCAGCGCAATTCTCGGTCGCGCGGGTTACGTTTCCGCCGAACCAGCACCACGATATGCAAAGCGCCGACAAGGAAAAGGTCTACGACGCCTTCCGCCTCGACAAAGGGCGCCGGGTGCTGAGCGGCATGCTTGCGGCCCGCGATTCGCGGTTTTTCATGATCGTGGACGATGACGATTTCGTCAGCGCCAACATCGCCGATCATATTGCCGAACATCCCGACGCAAATGGCTGGAAGATCGACAAGGGCTACCTCTGGAATGAGGGCGGCCGGCTGGTCATGCAGCACGATGACTTCGCGAATTTCTGCGGCACGTCATTGATCGTGCGGTCGCGTCTCTATGAGCTGCCGGCGACCTTCGAAGACGCCAGCGCCGACTATGTGAAGTCGATGTTAGGCAGCCATGTGCGCATCGCGGGGATATTGGCCGGACGAGGCGCGCCATTGGAGACGCTGCCATTTCGCGGCGCCATCTACAGGGTCGGGCACAGCGGCGCGCACAGCCAGTCTTCCAACCTCCTGACGTCGCATTTCTTGAACCCCTATGCGCTTCGGCATCCGCGCCAGCTTGTCCGCAATCTTCTGCGGGTCCGCCCGCTCGATCGCGCCCTGCGCAACGAATTTTTTGGCGCCGCCGTCGAGCAACCCCGCTTTCAGGTGGAAGCACCTGTAAGCGGATAGGATGCGCTGAACTCAAAAAACCGGAGCGTCCTTGTCCGTTCGAACGAACGCAGGGCGCTCCAGAGCAATTCCAGGAAAAGTGCGCAGCGGTTTTCCGTCCGGAATTACGTGAAAACAAAGGGATAGAGCGGGAAATCGTTTCCGTGAAACGCTGAACCGCTCTAGGCATTAACGACATCAGACAAAGCAGAATGGTGGCCAGTGCGCAACGAATCTGAGATATCGGTAAGGGAAAGGGACCCCGTGACTATCCCTCCCCGGGGGCAGTCACTCTCGCAGCCGGCCAGCCGAACGGGTCATCGATATGCATCGCTGGACGCCATGCGCGGCCTGGCGGCGTTTTCAGTGGTTGTCTATCATCTTCAACGACCCTATGCGCCTTTGGCCTATGTCGCGGTCGATTTCTTCTTTGTTTTGAGCGGCTTCGTCATCGCGCGAGCCTACAGCGAAAAGCTCGCCAGCGGCATGCCGCTGAGAGCCTTCATGAGAGCCCGCTACGCGCGCCTCTATCCCTTGTTCCTGCTCGGCACCCTCTACGGGCTGGTGCAGCTGCTCGCCCATTGGAAATCGTCGAACGACACCGTCGGCGATCTCTTCGCTAGCCTGATAACGACCCTGTTCATGCTGCCCTCGCCCAGCTTTCTGACCAGATCCGCGACGGATATTTTGCCGCTCTATCCCCTGAACGGACCGGCCTGGTCGCTGTTCTGGGAGCTGCTCGTCAACCTCGTGTTCGCCCTGGTGCTTTTCCGGATGAGAACGAGACATCTGGCTCTCATCGTCGCCGTCGCGCTTGCCGGCCTGGTGGCGTCCGTCTCCATCCACCGATCCCTCGACCTCGGCTGGGAATGGCGATCGGTCGACGGCGGACTGGCGCGGGTCTTCTTCTCCTTTGTCGTCGGAATGATCATATTCAGGCTTCGCAAGGGCAACCCGCCCGTCACCACCTATTTCGCACTCCTGCCGATCGTCCTGATTTTCGGCCTGCTGTTTCTGCCGGTCTACTCGCTGAAATTCGCCCTGTTCTCCTGCATCGTCATTTCGCCGCTTGTCGTCCTTGCCGGCACGTTTCTGGAAATTCCGGAGCGCATTCAGCCACTTGGCATATTTCTCGGTTACCTCTCCTACCCGATCTACATGTGCCACCGCGGCTTCACGGAAATCTACGCCCACTTCGTCCATAGCGACCAGGTGCCCCCGCTGCTCTACATCGGCGGCTTTTTGGCATTGATCACGGTGATATCGCTCCTATCCGCCCAGATCGTCGCTGTCGTGCAGAAACTTGCACCTGCAAGAATGCGGACCCCGTAGATTCGGGATTAGCTGAAATTACTTTCGATGAAGAAAGTGGCAATCGGTGCCGACATCGAGCAGGTCTGCAAATTCGATCACGGACATTCGGTCCGACAACCCTATCTTGAAAGTTGTGGCGGTCGAATAGAATATGTCTATATGATTTTTCGGGTGGAGATCGCCGTTTTCCCGAGCGACATCGTGATCAAATCGAAGATACCCATCGTCGCACGTCATCAGGTACTTAAACAGCGACCATACCGAGCTGTCGATCTCAACAGCGGCGGCAATAGGATCGAGAAATAGATATAAATCATCAAGCGCCAAAACATTGTGCGTCGAGATCAGTGATAGCACTTCAGATGTAACTCTGCTGTCCACGCTACTGCAAGAGGAACAGCTAAAATAGAACCACCCATCGCTTTCCTGCGTGAAGAAAGGAAAGTTTACCGAAAATACCTTATCTGCGTCGATGAAGAACAACCGGCTCATCTTGTCGACATGGAGGCGCATCTGGCTGACGGCTGTACCGGCTTCCGGCTTGACGTAGGCCGACACAATCTTAACTGCACGCATCCAGAGTTTGATTACGTCTTCCTTTGTGCGGATTGCAGAAAATACCTGTTCTGTTTGAAACCTATCGAGGTCGAAATCAAAAGTCTTCAAGATCGCCTCGTTCCAGCATCATTTTGTAGTTGAATTCTGCAACCCTATATACATTGTCTCTATCAAAATCTTCGCCAACAGTTTTCTTTACTACTTCAAGCAACCTGCTCCTGAAGAGCGGCAGCACATTTAAGTCGTCGAACACCTTTTGAACGAAGTCGTAGAACGACTCGTTAGCGTTTGAATGTTTGATCGTGGTGCGGATTCTTTCCTTTTCAGCCTCTGTAGGAGGTTGTACCTCAATGTATCCGAGTTCGTTTATGCCTCTAAGTCCCTGGCGAAGATTAGCCAAGACAGTGGCGTTCAGCGCATCAGAAATGATGAGGAAGGACTTAATAAACGAACGTGTGATCGTCATGTACAGTGCATTTCTGTAAGCATACGAGCGACCAATTTGCTCCGTAACACATATAACGAACGGGAATTCAAGACCCTTTACGTTGTTGCGATTGCTAACAAACAGTTGGCCGTTAATCTTCTGCTTCGTCTCGTGCGCTTTGTTCACCGTCCAGCCAGTAGCGCGGGGGACCATTTGCTCCAACATATCCGCCAGAGCATAAGTGCGATTGTTGTTATCGAGCAGGATGATCCCCACGTCGTCAGCTGTGAGAGTGGGATTCTCATGTGAAATTCTCCGTACAGTATCCACGATCGCATTTGCTGCGGAACTGATGAATTCACCACTGCTAGAGATGATTTCGACGCAATCGATATTTTCTTTTTCAATATCCTCGAAACGCCGAAGGGGTTCGCGCTTTAGTCGGTAAAACGAATCCCCTGCAGTTTTTTCGACACTGTACCCACACTTCACCCATTCGTCGTCTTCTAGCCAACGGAGCTTTTGCGGCTCGAAAAGGCCCATGCCGACCGAGTGTGCAAACATGAGGGTTTTGGGATCAGTTCGATAGCACTTGCTCAGCAGAAAGTCCGGGGAAATAGATGCCGTTATCGTTTCGTCAAAAATGCTCTGGAATATGTCTCCGGCGACAAACACTGCTTCCTTTGCTACATACTCGCAGAGCTGGAAGAATGAATCAGGAAAATCCTGACTTTCATCTATTAATATGTAGTCGAAAGCATATTTTCGCTCTTTGTTCTGCTTTATCGCCGCCAGCGCAGTCGCGCATACTCTTTCGAATGGTGAGGTGTAGCTATACCGCTGAAACGGAATACCGTAGAAATCGCAGATGTACCTATAAGTGCCGGAGTCGCGATCGTTAGAAGAACCCCAAGCATGTACGCACCATAAACGCTCATTCCATTTGATCTGCTGCTCTACTTTCATAAAGTTGAAAAAGTCGGGAATGCGCCTTTTAAGATTGTCAGCGAGGATACGGTTGTGACACGTCATCACAATTTTGCTGTCCGGGCTCTGAATAAACAGCTCTTTGAGCTTATGAAGCAAAAGCTCAGTCTTCCCAGTTCCTGACAAGCCTTGAATGCGGATAGGCGATTTCCTTAGCTTCTGATATACGAAGCGCGTTTGATCGCCGTCAAATAGAAGAATTTTTCGCTTCACTTTATCGAGTAGGTTCTCGGGCGGATCGGCACGAACTCTTTCGATGTCATTTATGCTACCCGTCAGAAGTGAAACGAGCAGTTCGACAATCCGCTGTTTCGCCGGGTCGTCAATCGCGATTTCACTTTGAAGTTCGCCGAGTTCTACTGAATATCCATCATATACTGCGTGAATTAGATCTTTTTTCCAAGATCGCGGTCGACCGATCGACTCCTTGTAACGATATTTGTCCGAAATCGATCCCAGGTCTTCAACAAAGTCATCGACTAAGGAATCGAATGAATCTCCGTCTCCCGAAAAATCTATAAAAGTTATCCTGCATTTCGGCGACAATAAAACAATGAAGTCGTTATGCTCATAAGAATACTTACTGTCGCCCAGTGGCCGATCTATCACGTAAGCTTGAGTTTTTTCCTCATCAGACCATTTCTCGATTTGCTCGATAAGTTCTTTGTTCGTGTCGTTCTTCTCTACCTGAAGAAAGAAAAAGCTGCTGGCCATCCGCCGAATCCACTAAGCAATTGATAGGAGGCAAACTTATCCATCTGCAACCAGATGAGCAATAAGCACCATGGCTGGTTGCGCAATATCTATCGCTATACCACCACAGCCTCAAGAACGAAGACCGGCGCGGGCTCGACGTCTTAGACCTGGAGAAGACGAAGCTCACACCAATGCTGAGATGGTTCGGACTCGATCCAGGAAAAGAAAAAAAGCGCCACTTGCCGCGATCATCGCGCAGGTGAACGTCCTCTTCGGTGCGGACGCAACAAACGGCGATGAGTTAAGCTACGTGACCACTTTGCGGGACAAGATGCTTGAGTCCGAGGCTCTGGCGACGCGGGCTGCGAAGAACGCTATGGCCCAGTTCGCCATATTCGCCGACCCTACGAGACGAACTAATGAACGCAATCATCGATGACTTCGAAGCGCGCACCTCGTTTAGCAAGTTGGCGTTGAACTTGCGAAGGTGGGTGGTGGCTTGAAGGGCGTGCCGCTCGGATCTGCTGGACTCTGTGAGGCTCTGCGCTTTTCGTATGCAGCTGTCGCAATGTTAACAGTTTGCGTGATCAACTACCCCGCGACCTGCTCCCAGCGCAATCGAGGCGATAGCAATAGCTTTTAAAAAACTCAAGACGTTTCAATCGCTTACACAAAGAAGCATGGCGGAGAGGGTGGGATTTGAACCCACGATACCCTTGCAGGTATGCCGCATTTCGAGTGCGGTGCATTCGACCACTCTGCCACCTCTCCGGTTATGCTGGTCGGCGCGTTTTTCGGCGCGGGCGTTCTCATAGCGAGAGAAGGATGGGATGGCAAGGGTGAATATTCAAGGTTTTCATCCTTTTGCCTTGACAGATCACAGGCCCTTATATATCCCGTGCGACGCAATAGGTGTGGATAAGTCCGTGCCTTGGCCGCCCCGCTCTGTGCGGGGTTTCACCGGCAGATCTTTTTCGAGGCCGCAAGCCTTTGGAATCCCTGCTAAACCTAGACTGATAAAAAGACGGCCGCTTGTCCTTTCGGACGAGAGAGCCGGAACGAACATGAAAGGATAAAAAATGTTCGCAGTCATCAAGACCGGCGGTAAGCAGTACCGTGTGGCAGCCGACGACGTGCTGACCATCGAGAAGCTGGAAGCCACCGCCGGCGACACCGTAGAATTCACCGAAGTCCTCGTTATCGGCGAAGGCGCCGACGCTGCGATTGGTGCTCCCTTCGTTCAGGGCGCTTCCGTCAAGGCCGAAGTGGTCGAGCACAACCGCGGCAAGAAGGTCATCGCCTTCAAGAAGCGCCGTCGTCAGAACTCGAAGCGTTCGCGCGGCCATCGCCAGCATCACACGGTCGTCCGCATCACGGACATCGTGGCTGCCAAGTAAGTAACGGGATCAAGGTTTAAAGGAGAACTCCAATGGCACACAAAAAAGCTGGCGGTTCCTCGCGTAACGGTCGCGATTCCGAATCCAAGCGCCTTGGCGTGAAGAAGTTCGGCGGCGAAACCGTCGTTGCAGGCAACATTATCGTGCGTCAGCGCGGTACGCAGTGGCATCCGGGCGCCAATGTCGGCCTCGGCAAAGATCATACCATTTTTGCGCTTACGGCCGGCAATGTGGACTACCGTACGAAGGCCAATGGCCGCGTGTACGTATCTGTAATGCCGAAAGCGGAAGCAGCGGAATAAGCCGGTAGCGCTCAAAAACAGCCGGCGTCTCATCGACCCGGCTGATCGCATCAGGTTCAGTCAAGAAAAAAGGGGAGATGGGGCGCCATCTCCCCTTTTTCTTTACCCCAACCAGGAGGACTGAACCATGCAAGGCGAATTGTTAAGGGAAGGCCAATCGAGGTCTCCCGAAGAACGGCTGAGGCCGGAGCGGTTAAGGACCGATTGCCCTGTCTTGTTGTCGGAAAGGCTCGTTCTGCGCGCGCCCCACGAAGAAGACATCGACGCCCTTGCCCATCTCGCCAACAACGCCAACGTCGCCACAATGGTATCGCGTATGCCGCACCCGTATACGACCGCCGATGCCGCCGATTTCGTGCGACGCACGAAGCTTGGCGAGATTGGCAAGTGCGTCTATGCGATCACCAAAGCCGACAACGGCGCCTTTCTCGGTTGCTGCGGGGTCGAGCCGACGGCCGACCCGCAGACCGTCGAGATCGGCTATTGGCTGGGCGAGCCCTATTGGAACCAGGGCTATATGACGGAAGCGGCCCATGCCCTGATCGACATGGTCTTCCGTACGCGCGAGAACGTCGCCCAGATCGATGCCCGTTGCCGGGTGATGAACGTTGCCTCACGCCGGGTCGTGCAGAAGTGCGGCTTCCAGTTCCAGGGATCCGGCCTTGCCGCATCGCTGGCGCTCGGCAGCACGGTATCGGTCGAATGGTACCGGCTCGATCGCAAGACCTGGATATCACTGCGTAGCTGGGGAGGTCTGAGATGAACGCCGCCATCCTGCACCGCCGCGACGTCAGGACCCTGACGCCCGGGCCGACGCCGGTCATCCGGACCGAACGGCTGACGCTGCGCCCGCACCGGCTCGGCGATGCCGACGCGATCACGGAATCCCTGTCGGATTTCGCCGTCACCCGCATGCTGGCCCGCGTGCCGGTGCCATACGACCGGCAGGATGCGCTGGACTGGCTGGTCCCGCGCAGCTGCGGCGATCTCGACCGTGACTGGATGCTGGCCATCACCGAGCGAGACGATGTCCATATCGGCTGCGTCGGCATCGACCTCAGGCACGGCCGCTGGCATCTCGGCTACTGGCTGAACCGCTACTACTGGCGGCGCGGCATCATGACCGAGGCAGTCACGGCCGCGCTCGAGCGCTTCGCCCGCCGCATGCCCGAGGTCGCTGTGTTCTCCGGTGTCTTCGCCGACAATCCGGCGTCGTTGAAGCTGCAGCAGAAGCTCGGCTTCGACATCATCGGCTGCGCGGAGGTCTACAGCTTCGCCCGCAACACCATGGTTCCGCATATCGAAACCGTGCTGAAGCCGGGCGCGCTGCGGCTCTCGCAGGCCGCGTGAGGTCCCAAAAACCAGTCATCGCCGGGCAAGGCCGGCGATGACGCCCTTATCCATCGATCTCGACCCAGACTGGAAAATGATCGGAACCTTCCGCATCGATAACCACATGGGCTGACCGCAGACGATCACTCAACCCGCAACTGATAAAGCAGTAGTCGAGATGCATGCGCTTGTTACGATCCTTCGGGTCCATCCAGCTGTAGGCTTCGGGCGTCAGCCAGCCGACGGCATCGAGCGCGTCCATCGGCATGTCGAAACGCGGCACGCGCCCATAGAAGGCGTCCTTCACGCCGGCAAGCGCGCAATATTCCGGCGATTCCGGCACCATGTTGAAATCGCCCATCAGGACAAAATCCTCCGGCAGCGGCGGATCGCTGTAACCGATCTCCATGCCGCCCGTCAGCGAGCCACCATCGCGCGCAAAGTTGATCGCATGCTCCTTGAGATAGTGAATCTGGCGGATACGCTCGTCCGGAGAGACGTGATCGAGATGCACGGAATAGGCCCGGATAGCGCCACCCGGTGCATCGATCACCGCTTCCACGGCAACGCGCTGCAGATTCAGTTTGGAAAGCGTGCGGCTCCGCGGCAAAAGCAGCGTCCGTGCCGCACGGATCGGCGAGCGCGACAGCACCATATTGCCGAACTGAAACCGACGATCCCGTGGGCCAGCGCCTGGTGGCAGCACGTCCAGCCCAGCCCCGTAGATGGAATAATAATCCGGCAGCAGGGCTTCGACTGCGGCGACCATGTCGACATGGCCGTTGCTCGCGAAACCGCGGGTTACTTCCTGCAGGGCAATAATATCGGCGCCGGCAAGGTTTGCGACGATGCGTTCGAGATTATATCTGCCGTCGAGGCCGAAGCCGTACTGGATGTTATAGCTGACCAACTTCACGATAATCTTTGACCTCCGGCTGAACCGCCTATATCGAAGGCGACATGACGGGCAAATGACCGCGCCGCCTGTCCTGGCGGACATGCAGAGGACGCGGTAACGATTGAAAAGAGCGCATAGGCTTTCCTGAATCCCATTCGATCCAAGGGACCACGCGCCAATACCGAGTGACGGAAGTAAAATGAAATTTCTCGACGAAGCAAAGGTCTATATTCGGTCTGGTGATGGCGGCGCAGGCAGCGTTTCCTTCCGGCGTGAGAAATTCATCGAGTTCGGCGGTCCGGATGGCGGAGATGGCGGCCGCGGCGGCGACGTCTGGGTCGAGGCCGTCAACGGGCTGAATACTCTGATCGATTTTCGCTATCAGCAGCATTTCAAGGCCAAGATAGGCATGCATGGCATGGGCAAGAACCGCGCCGGCGCCAAGGGCGACGACGTGACGCTGAAGGTCCCGGTCGGCACGCAGATTTTCGAGGAAGACGAGGAAACGCTGATCTGCGACCTGACGCAGGAGGGCCAGCGCTTTCGTCTCGCGGCCGGCGGCAATGGCGGCTTCGGCAACGCCTATTTCAAATCCTCGGTCAATCAGGCCCCCGATTGGGCCAATCCCGGCCTGCCGGGCGAAGAAAAGACCATCTGGCTGCGGCTCAAGCTGATCGCCGATGCCGGTCTCGTCGGCTTGCCGAATGCCGGCAAGTCGACCTTCCTCTCCGCCGTCAGCCGCGCTCGACCGAAGATAGCCAACTATCCGTTCACGACGCTGCATCCCAACCTCGGCGTCGCCACCATCGACGGCCAGGAATTCGTGCTGGCCGACATTCCCGGTCTGATCGAGGGCGCGCATGAAGGCGTGGGCATCGGCGACCGTTTCCTCGGCCATGTCGAGCGCACCCGTGTGCTGCTGCATCTCGTTTCCGCGCAGGAAGAGAAGGTCGGCAAGGCCTATAAGACTGTCAAGCACGAGCTCGAAGCCTATGGCAACGACATCACCAACAAGCCGGAGATCGTGGCGCTGTCGCAGATCGACGTGCTGGACGACGAGACGCTGAAGAAGAAGACGCGCGAACTGGCGCGGGCCTGCGGCAAGACGCCGTTCCGCATTTCCGCCGTCACCGGCAGCGGCATGACCGAGGTGCTGCGTGCTTTGCGCGACGTGATTGTCGAAGCAAACGCCGGCGAAAGCGAAGAGAAGCCGGCGAAAGCGCCGAAGCTGCGTCATCGCGATATGCTGGTCTCCGACGAAGCAAGCGAAGATGAAGGCGATCACGAACGCCGTAGTGACGACGGGGATCATCAGGGATGACTGCCCGTAAGCCGCTCGACCGCTACCGTCGCATCGTCATCAAGATCGGCTCCGCCCTTCTGGTCGACCGCAAGACCGGGTTGAAGAAGGCTTGGCTCGACGGCATGTGCGCCGATATTGCGGGGCTGAAGGCCAAGGGCGTCGATGTTCTGGTCGTCTCCTCCGGCGCCATCGCGCTCGGACGCTCGGTGCTCGACCTGCCCTCCGGTGCGCTGAAGCTGGAGGAAAGCCAGGCCGCTGCCGCCGTCGGCCAGATTTCGCTGGCGCGCGCCTGGTCGGAAAGCCTGTCGCATGACGATATCGTCGCCGGCCAGATTCTGCTGACGCTCGGCGATACCGAGGAGCGCCGCCGCTATCTCAACGCGCGCGCCACCATCAACCAGCTCCTAAAGATCGGCGCCGTGCCGATCATCAACGAAAACGATACAGTGGCCACGAGCGAAATCCGTTATGGCGATAATGACCGGCTGGCCGCCCGCGTCGCTACCATGACCGGCGCCGACCTGCTGATCCTGCTGTCCGACATCGACGGGCTCTACACCGCCCCGCCGCATCTCGACCCGCAAGCGAAATTCCTGGAAACGATCGTCGAGATCACGCCGGAGATCGAGGCAATGGCCGGCGGCGCGGCATCCGAACTGTCGCGCGGCGGCATGCGCACCAAGATCGATGCGGGCAAGATCGCCACGGGCGCCGGCTGCGCCATGATCATCGCCTCGGGCAAGACGGACCGGCCGCTGAACGCCATAGCAAACGGCGCGCGCTCCTCCTGGTTTGCCCCGTCGGGTACGCCCGTCACCGCCCGCAAGACCTGGATTGCCGGGCAGTTGCAGCCGGCCGGCGAGTTGCATGTCGATGAGGGCGCCGTCACCGCGCTCGGCGCCGGCAAGAGCCTGCTGCCCGCCGGCGTGCGTAACGTTGCCGGCAATTTCGGCCGCGGCGACACCGTTGCCGTCATCGGCCCATCAGGCCGGGAAATTGCCCGTGGCCTTGTCGGCTACGATGCCGAGGAGGCCCGCCAGATCACGGGCCGCAGGTCGGCGGAGATCGAGGCCATTCTCGGCTATCCCGGCCGCGCCGCCATGGTGCATCGCGACGACCTCGTCATGACCGCGCCCGTCAAGACGAAGGCCGAGAAACTGAAGAGGGATGAAGCTCATGCTTGATACTGTCGCACAAAGCCCCGACATCGACAGCTTGATGACCGATATCGGCCGCAAGGCCCGGGCTGCGTCGCGACCGTTGGCCTTCGCTTCGACCGAGAGCAAGAATAAGGCACTCGCCGCCATGGCCGACGCCATTCTTGCGCGCAAGGACCATATCCTGGCCGAAAATGCCAAGGATCTGAAAGATGTCGAGGGCACGGATATTCTTGCTTCCTTCGTCGACCGCCTGACGCTCAACGACAAGCGCGTCACTGAGATGGCCGAAGGCATTCGTGCCATTGCAGCCTTGCCGGATCCGGTGGGCGAAGTCATCGCTGCCTGGGATCGGCCGAACGGGCTGAAGATCGAGCGTGTGCGCACGCCGCTCGGCGTCATCGGCGTCATCTTCGAAAGCCGGCCGAACGTCACCGCCGATGCCGGCGCGCTGTGCCTCAAGGCCGGTAATGCCGTGATCCTGCGTTGCGGCAGCGATTCGCGCCGATCGTCTCAGGCGATTTTTGAATGCCTGGTCGAAGGGCTGAAGGGGGCTGGCCTGCCGGAACATGCAATCCAGCTTGTCCCCGTCAGCGACCGTGCCGCCGTAGGCGCCATGTTGCGCGGCCTTGAAGGCAACATCGACGTCATCGTGCCGCGCGGCGGCAAGAGCCTCGTCGCCCGTGTGCAGAGCGAGGCACGTGTACCGGTCTTTGCCCATCTTGAAGGCCTCTGCCACGTCTATATCGACGCCTCGGCAGATCTGGAGATGGCAAAGACGATCATCGTCAATGCCAAGATGCGCCGCACAGGCGTCTGCGGCTCGGCTGAGACGCTGCTGGTCGATGCCAAGGCTGCGCCGACGCATCTGAAGCCGCTGCTCGACGCGCTCTCCGACGCCGGCTGTGAAATCCGCGGCTCCGCCGAGGTGCTCAACCGCGTGCCGGGATTGAAGGCCGCGACGGAAGAGGATTGGTCGACCGAATATCTCGCCGCCATCATCTCCGTCGCCATTGTCGACGGCATTTCCGGCGCGATCGCCCATATCGCCAAATATTCGTCCAATCATACCGAAGCAGTAATTGCCGAGGATCCCGCCGTGGTCGAGCGCTTCTTCACCGAGATCGACTCGGCGATCCTGCTGCACAACGCCTCGACGCAATTTGCCGACGGCGGAGAGTTTGGCATGGGCGCGGAAATCGGTATCGCCACGGGCAAGATGCATGCGCGCGGTCCGGTCGGCGTCGAGCAGCTTACCTCTTTCAAATATCGTGTGCGCGGCACCGGACAGATACGGCCCTGACGTGCTCCACGAGGAAAAGATCGACTACCGCTATCTGCGCATGCCGCGTGCCGAACGCGGCATGGTGGTCGGTCTTTTCGGCGGCTCCTTCAACCCGCCGCATCAGGGCCACGCCCTGGTGGCCGAAATCGCCATCCGCCGGCTGGGCCTCGACCAGCTCTGGTGGATGGTAACGCCGGGCAATCCGCTGAAGAACCGCAATCATCTCGCGCCGCTTCCCGAACGCATCGCGCTCAGCGAGGCGATCACCCATGATCCGCGCATCAAGGTGACGGCATTCGAGCAGACGCTTGGCATGAGCTATACGGCCAATACGCTGGCACATGTGAAGGCGCGCAACAGCCAGGTTCATTTCATCTGGATCATGGGCGCGGACAGCCTGAACACATTCCATCGCTGGCAGAAATGGCAGGAAATTGCCCGCACCTTTCCGATCGCCGTCATCGACCGGCCGGGATCGACGCTATCCTATCTTTCGGCAAAGATGGCCAAGACTTTTCACTATGCGCGCGTCGACGAAGACGATGCGCGGATATTGTGGAAAAAACCGGCACCCGCCTGGACCTTCATCCACGGCCGGCGTTCGCCATTGAGTTCGACCGCCTTGCGCGCCGCGCAGTAACCGCGTCAGCGTGATATCAAGTCCGATTTTCATGAAGATCCTCCAAAAGTGAAAGGCCCGACGGGGGAGGAGATCCGTCGGGCCTTCAAACCTGGTCGGCAATTGGGAGGAGGAGGGTTGCCGACCCTTATCGAAAGGCTTTGGGAGGAGGAGATCGCCGTTTCGATGTTTATGTTTTAGCAGATTTGACCGAATGGTAAAACGCTTATAGCGCATTGCAGCAATGCATTCTATTCATAGCTTAGAAAGCAGTCTGCCCAAAAAATGCTTCTTTTACATAACCTAAGCGCGCTATCGCTTCCCTTCAAGACCGCGTACCGCGCAAAGATCCACAAAACCGCACGATTCGTAACGTTGCGTCTCATACCGTGAGCGTTCGCCATCCTCTCGGGCGAATCTAGCCATGCATTTCTGCAACAACAAAATGCCCTAATATGCGCCTCAAAGGCAAAACCCTATCAAATTCGTAGGGTTACGCTTTCGGCTACGCTATATTTTTCGAAATATATCCCTCTAGCCAAGCTTCGTCAGTCGTTATATCTCTCCAAATATGTCGATATTTTCCCGGAGAAATATGATGGCCACACGCCGCCGCCAATGGATCAAACTTGCAACTGCCGCCCTTTCCGTCGCCTGGCTCGGCATGTCGGTCATTCCTGCGCCGGCCTTTGCTGCCGACAAGATCACCGTCTTTGCTGCGGCGAGCATGAAAAACGCGCTGGATAACATTGACGCCGCCTTTACCAAGGAAACCGGCAAGCAGGTCGCCGTCTCCTATGCGGCAAGCGGACCGCTGGCCAAACAGCTTGAAAACGGCGCACCGGCCGATGTCTTCATCTCCGCCGACACCGACTGGATGGACTATGTCGCCAAGAAAAAGCTGATCAAGGACGACAGCCGCGTCAACCTGCTCGGCAACCAGATCGTTCTCGTCGCCGCCAAGGACAAAGCCAAACCCGTCGACGTCAAGCAGGGCATGGACCTTGCCGGCCTTCTCGGCGACGGACGGCTGGCGATTGGCCAACCGGAATCGGTGCCGGCAGGCAAATACGGCAAGGCGGCGCTCGAAAAGCTCGGCATCTGGTCTTCCGTCGAGAAGAAAACCGCCGGCGCCGAAAGCGTGCGCGCCGCGCTCGCGTTGGTGTCACGCGGCGAAGCCCCCTACGGCATCGTTTATCAGACCGACGTTTCCGCCGATCCGGGCGTCGCCGTTGTCGGCACCTTTCCGGAAGATAGCCATCCGCCGATCATCTATCCGATCGCGATCACGGCCAGCAGCACCAACCCGGACGCGCAGGCCTATTTCGACTATCTGAAATCGGCTAAGGCTGTTCCGTTCTTCGAGCACGAAGGCTTCACGGTCCTGAAGCAGTGAGCGTCATCGCTCAACCGTGGGCGACAAGCTCATTCTTACAGGCTCGCCGGCTAATGGCGGGCCTGACATGTTTTTGCGAGGCAGGACTTGGACGCATTGGGTTTGAGCAGCGACGAATGGACGGCGATCGAGTTGAGCCTGCGCGTCTCGACGGTCGCCATGCTGGTGAGCCTGCCCTTCGGCATTGCCGCGGCGATGCTACTTGCGCGCGGTAAATTCTGGGGTAAGTCGATCTTCAACGGCATCATCCATCTGCCGTTGATTCTTCCGCCCGTCGTTACCGGCTTTATCCTCCTCATCCTCTTCGGCCGCAAAGGCCCGATCGGCGCCCTGCTCGACCAATATCTCGGTATCGTCTTCTCCTTCCGCTGGACCGGCGCCGCACTTGCCTGCGGCGTCATGGGCTTTCCGCTGATGGTCAGGAGCATCCGCCTGTCGATCGAGGCGGTCGATCGCAAGCTCGAGGAGACGGCCGGAACGCTTGGCGCCAACCCGCTCTGGATATTCCTCACGGTGACCTTGCCGTTGATCCTGCCCGGCATCATCGCTGGCATGATCCTGTCTTTCGCCAAGGCCATGGGCGAGTTCGGCGCCACCATCACCTTCGTCTCCAACATCCCCGGCGAAACGCAGACGCTGTCCTCGGCAATCTACACCTTCACGCAGGTGCCAGGTGGTGATGCCGGTGCACTGCGGCTGACGATCGTCGCCATCGTCATTTCCATGGCGGCATTGCTCGCCTCCGAATTTCTGGCCTATCTCGCCGGCAAGAGGGTGGATTGGGAATGACGCTTGCTGTCGATATCCGTCACCGATTGGGCGCCTTCTCGCTCGACGCTGCTTTCACCTCTGACGGCGGTGTCACCGCCCTGTTTGGCCGCTCCGGTTCCGGCAAGACCTCGATCATCCGCATCATCGCCGGGCTCATCCAACCCGATCATGGCCGCGTCAGCCTCGATGGCGCTGTGCTGGCCGACACCGACAGCCAAATCTTCGTTCCGCGCCACCGCCGCCGCTTCGGCTATGTCTTTCAGGAGGCGCGGCTGTTTCCGCATCTCACGGTGCGGCAGAACCTGAATTACGGTCGCTGGTTTGCTCCGAAAGGCGAGCGCGGCGAAAGCTTCGATGGGGTCGTTGATCTCCTGGGGATCGACGCGCTTCTCGATCGGCGACCGGCAAAACTCTCCGGCGGCGAGAAGCAGCGCGTCGCCATCGGCCGCGCTCTGCTGTCGTCACCGCGGCTATTGCTGATGGACGAACCGCTGGCAGCGCTCGACGAGGCCCGCAAAGCCGAGATCCTGCCTTATCTCGAACGGCTTCGCGATGAGACAAAGGTGCCGATCATCTATGTCAGCCATTCGATAGCCGAAGTGGCACGGCTGGCCAACCGTGTCGTCGTCCTGCGCGACGGAAAGGTGGAGGCAACGGGGCCGGCGGTCGAAATCTTTAGCCAGCTTTCCGGCCCGCAGGCGGCCGACCGTCGCGAAGCCGGCGTTCTGCTCGAAGGCAGGGTGGAGAATATCGACCGTGAACACCGTTTGACCATTGTGGCACTGAAAGCCGCAAAGCTTTTCGTGCCCGGCGAAGCGGCCGGGGTCGGCAAAACCGTCCGCGTCCACATTCCCGCCCGCGACGTCATGCTGGCGACGGCGCGCCCTGAAGGCCTGAGCGCCCTCAACATCCTCGAAGGCCGGGTGACCGCGATCGGCACGGCGGCCGGCGGCATGGTTGACGTAAAGATGGAGTGCGGCGGTGACACGGTGCTTGCCCGCATCACGCAATTTTCCGCCGAGCGGCTGGGCCTGGAGATTGGACTGCCCGTTCATGCGGTCATCAAGACCGTAGCGCTCGAATCCTGAAAAAGATCAGGACTCTGCCCGCGGCTCCGAAGCCGCATCGCTGGGGTTGCGATTGGCCTCCAGCCATTCGAGATCGCCGGCGATGGCCGCCCGCACCGAGCTTTCCATGCCGCGGAACCGCCGCAACAATTCCTCGCCGAATGGCGTCAGCGCCGCCCCGCCGCCCTTCTGTCCGCCACGCTGCGATTCGACGACCGGCTCCTGGAACATGTGGTTCAATTCGCTGATGAGCAGCCAGGCGCGGCGGTAGGACATGTCCATGGCGCGCCCGGCTGCCGAAATCGAACCGGTTTCGCGAATATGTTCAAGGAGTTCCATCTTGCCGCGCCCAAGTCGGTCGTGCCCCGAAAAACTGATGCGGAGGATAGGCTTCAGGGATTGTTGTGCGGCTTTGTTCATGGCGTCGGAGCGTTTCGATCTCATCTTGTGTATACGCGCCCTTCGCTCGCCTGTACATGGGATGCGGGCAAACGGCAGCCGCCGCCACGCTCTGCCTTACCTGACGTTACCTGAAGCTTCCGCCGCAACTTTCGCGAATAATTGCCCATATCTGGTGCGAAAGAGGGGGAATTCGATACAAAACCTTGTCTTTACGTCGAATAGGTGACAGCCGGCGTCTTGAAACCTTAACGCTTTGGTGCCTATCTTTGTAGCGTGATCGACTCAGATCACCTATGTGCATGTTCTGTTACTCAAGGAAGGAAGAGCACTGACAACAGTACACGCCAAGGGAAGAACGCCTGTCGTTATCCCGAAGAGCCCGGAACGTGGCGCCGATGCCGCTGCCCGAGCCCTGCACGCTGTCCTCGCAAGCCTCGAGGACTCCAAGGCCGAAAATATCGTCACCATCAACATTGCTGGCAAATCCGCGCTTGGAGACTATATGGTCGTCGTCTCCGGACGCTCGAACCGGCATGTCCTGGCGATTGCCGACCATCTAATCACCGACCTCAAGGACGACGGTCTAGGCAACGCCCGCGTTGAAGGCCTGGAAGGCGGTGATTGGGTTTTGATCGACACCGGTGACATCATCATTCACGTGTTCCGTCCGGAGATCCGCGAATTTTACAACATCGAAAAGATGTGGGCTGCGCCTGATCTCGACGAGGGCACGCTGCACTAACCGATTCCAGGTTTTATTCCCGGTCCCGGTTGGCAGCTTCTTATCGCCGGATATGATGGTCCGGCAGCGATCTACGTCTGTGCCGCCATGACGGCGGATATGCTTGGGAGCGGGAATGCGGATAGGTCTTTTTGCCGTGGGTCGGTTGAAAACCGGCCCTGAGAAGGACCTTGCGGCCCGTTATCTCGACCGTTTCGCCAAGGCCGGTCCGGCCATCGGCCTGGAATTGGCGCGGATGACCGAGGTCGCAGAAAGCCGCGCATCCAACGGCGAGACGCGTAAGCGTGAAGAGGCCGTCCTATTGCAGAAAGCGCATCCGGAAGGCGGCGTTCTCATTCTCCTCGACGAGCGCGGCAAGGCGCTTGACAGCGAAGCCTTCGCCGCACTGCTTGGCGCGTTCCGCGACCAGGGCAAGCGCGACCTCACGCTCGCCATCGGCGGCGCGGATGGTCTCGACCCCTCCCTCTACGACAAGGCCGACGCCACCATCTGCCTGGGCAAAATGACCTGGCCGCATCAACTGGTGCGCATTCTCATCGCCGAGCAGCTCTACCGCGCCGTCACCATTCTGTCCGGCCACCCCTATCATCGGGCTTGATGTTCCGCCGCCGGCGATCGAAGCACTCGAAAACAGTTTGGCGTTCGGATATTTTGCGTTAACGGAACGCTCACACAGGCGTGTTTTGATTCCCGCCGCAAAATTGATGATGCTTCCTGGATAATCGCGGCAAATCGGTCTAATTTCACGCGATTTGAAGGGGCTGAGCCCAAACGACTGGATGAGAAAAACCCCGCCCACGCTTTCCCGCCTGCTGCTGCCATCCTTGGCAGTGTGTCTTGGCGTGGGTGTTTATGTTGAAAGTCCGTTTCAGTTGCGGGACACGGCCCAGGCGCAGGAAGATGGAGGTGCGTCACCCGCGCCAGCGCAGACCTCCTCACAGACCAAGGACGATCTGCCCGCCTCCACCGCCGCTACACCTTCGGAGCAGGCGCCGGACCCGGCCGCCGATCTTGCCAAGAAGCGCGATCAAACCCGGGCCGAGCTGGAGGAACTGTCGAAGACCATCAGCCTTTCCGCCGACAAGACGAAGGCACTGGAAGACGGCATCGCCTCGCTCGACAAGAGCACCGCCAGCCTGCGTCAGTCGCTGATCGATAGCGCCGCCCGCCGAAGGGATATGGACCGCAAGATTCAGCAGAGCGGGAAGACGCTGACTGATCTTGCAGTCAAGGAAGACAAGATCCGCGGATCGTTGCACGAGCGCCGCGGGCTGCTGGCCGAAGTTCTGGGCGCGCTGGAACGCATGGGCCGCAACCCGCCGCCGGCGCTCCTCGTGACGCCGGACGATGCGCTTGCTTCCGTGCGCAGCGCCATCCTGCTCGGGGCCGTCGTTCCCGGCATGCGCAAGGAGACGGATAAGCTCGTCGCCGACCTTACCGATCTCACCAAGCTGCATGCCGCCACGGCCGCCGAAAAAGCCGATCTCACCGCCACCATGACCAACAGTCTGGAGGAGGAAAGGCGCATGGATCTTCTGATCGCCGAGAACGACAAGCAGACGCATGAAAACGCCGCCGAACTGGACGCCGAGCGTAAGCGCTCCGAAGAATTGGCGGGGCAGGCGACCAGTCTCGAGGGTCTCGTCGCTTCGCTCGAAAGCCAGATCGGCTCGGTGCGCGATGCCGCTGCCGCGGCCCGGGCGGAAGAGGCCCGCCGGGAGCAGATGACCGACCAGCAGCGCGAGCAGGCCAAGGCACTCGCCGAAAGCGGTGTGCCCGATAAAAACCGCATTGCGCCCGCATATCCGTTCTCCGACCTTAAACGGAAATTGGAGCTGCCTGTGGCGGGTGATATTCTCCGCCAGTTTGGCGATGATGACGGAACGGGACATACGGCGATGGGCATTACCGTCGCGACCGGTCCCGACGCGTTCGTCACCGCTCCTGCCGATGGGACGGTCGTCTATGCCGGCGCGTTTCGCAGCTACGGACAAATGGTTATCTTGGATACGGGCGACGGCTACCATATGGTGCTGTCGGGAATGGACGCGATCAAGACGCGTCTCGGCAAATTTGTCTTCGCCGGCGAGCCGCTCGCTGTGATGGGCGAAAAAAGAGTCGCGAGCGCGACTGCATTGGCGCTGGAAACGGATCGGCCAACGCTCTACATTGAATTTCGAAAAGATGGGAAGCCGGTCGATTCTCGGCCATGGTGGACCTCCAAAGAC
Organism: Rhizobium mayense; assembly: GCF_030272705.1. Lineage (GTDB taxonomy): Bacteria > Pseudomonadota > Alphaproteobacteria > Rhizobiales > Rhizobiaceae > Rhizobium > Rhizobium mayense. The sequence continues at coordinate 65,892 of NZ_JARFYM010000008.1, forward strand.
ACTGGAAAGGCACGCAATGATACGTAGGGCTTCTCTTGTTCTCGTTGGCGCATTGATGGGTGCGACCGCGATGAGCGTCATCTACACGGCGGTAGCGCCGGCGGAAGCCGCTGGCGCTTCCACGTACAAGGAATTGTCGATTTTCGGCGATGTCTTTGAACGTGTACGCGCGCAATACGTAACGCCGCCCCAGGAAGACAAGCTCATCGAAGCCGCCATCAACGGCATGCTGACCTCGCTGGACCCGCATTCGAGCTACATGAATGCCAAGGATGCCGAAGACATGCGCACCCAGACCAAGGGTGAATTCGGCGGCCTCGGCATTGAAGTGACGATGGATAACGATCTGGTCAAGGTCATCACGCCGATCGATGATACGCCTGCCGCCAAGGCCGGTGTTCTTGCCGGCGACTATATCACCGCCATCGACGGGCAGTCCGTGCGCGGCCTTAAGCTGGAAGACGCCGTGGAAAAGATGCGCGGCGCCGTCAAGACGCCGATCAAGCTGACGCTGATGCGCAAGGGCGCCGACAAGCCGATCGAACTCACCATTATCCGTGACGTGATCGCCGTTGCCGCCGTCAAGTCGCGCGAAGAGGGCGGCGACGTCGGTTATCTCCGCATCATCTCCTTCACCGAAAAGACCACGCCGGACCTCGAAGCCGCGATTGCCAAGATCAAGAAGGACATCCCGGCCGACAAGCTGAAGGGCTATGTCCTCGACCTGCGCCTCAATCCGGGCGGCCTGCTCGACCAGGCGATCAACGTCGCCGACGATGTGCTGGAGCGTGGCGAAGTCGTCTCCACCCGCGGCCGCAATCCGGACGAAACCCGGCGCTTCAACGCCGGCCCGGGCGACTTGACCGACGGCAAGCCGATCATCGTGCTCATTAACGGCGGCTCGGCTTCGGCTTCCGAAATCGTCGCCGGCGCCCTGCAGGATCTGCGTCGCGCCACCGTTGTCGGCACCCAGTCCTTCGGCAAGGGCTCCGTGCAGACCATCATCCCGCTTGGCGATGGCAACGGTGCGCTGCGTCTGACGACCGCGCTTTACTACACGCCATCGGGTCGTTCGATCCAGGGCACCGGCATCACGCCTGACGTCAAGGTCGACGAGCCGCTGCCCGACGATCTGAAGGGCAAGCTGGTGACCGAAGGCGAATCCAGCCTGCCTGGCCACATCAAGGGCCAGAGCGAAACCGACCAGGGTTCCGGCTCGGCCGCCTATGTGCCGCCGGATCCAAAGGACGACGTTCAGCTGAACTACGCACTTGATCTGTTGCGCGGCGTAAAGACGGATCCGTCTTTCCCGCCGAACCCGGACAAAGCGGTTTCCGCCAAGTAAGATACAGCGCCGGGCTGGAGACAGACCCGGCGCTTTCATATCCGGAGCGAGGTGATATCTCATCTCGCTCTAACTATTTGAGTAGGTGTGATCTTATTCGAAATCCATTTTGGATCATACTTGAGTGTTTTGAATCTGGAGCGTCCTCTCCGCTTTGATGGCTGCGCATGAAGGCGGATTGCTCTGGGGCGGACAGCTTCCCGCTGGGGTGGATACGGACTTTGGGAACGGATTTGCATGCACCGCTGGGCCAGAACCGCGGCACCAGCCGCAAACGGCGGCGTCCGCCCATTGGGCGCATCCTTGGGGGCTTCTGCCTGATCGCGATCGCCAGTTTTTCCCTCTATTCGGCACTGCTGCGCGACAATCTTCAGAAAACTCCGCCTGTCGAGACAGCCGAGAAGGCCTCGCCACCGCCAGCAGCGGTGGCCGATAAGCCCGCCGCGAGCGATCAAACGGGCCTGACGCAGGTCGACCCGCAATCCGGCGCCGATACGCATCGCATCGTCACCAGCGACGGTTCTGTCGTGACGATGTTCAGCCCGAACGCCCGCGACGGCAGCGGCCCGGTGCTGATCAACGCCAACCAGGTCGGCCAGGATCCGCGCATGGCGGCAATACCGAACGACAGCCTGCTCGAGGACTCGCCCTTCGGCAAACTGCCGATCGCTGCGCCGAGCGGGCTGAGGCCAATGGACCAATATGCGCGGCCATGGTCCGGCGCCCGCGGCACGCGCGTTGCCATCGTCGTCAGCGGTCTCGGCCTCAGCCAGACCGGCACTCAGCGCGCCATCGAGAAGCTGCCCGAGGAGATCACGCTCGCCTTTGCGGCCACCGGCAACAGCCTGCAGCGCTGGATGCAGGAAGCGCGGCGCGGCGGTCATGAAATCCTGCTACAGGTGCCTTTCGAGCCTTTCGATTATCCCGGAAACAATCCCGGGCCGGATACGCTTTTGACCTCGCAGCCCGCCGCCAAGAATATTGAGGACCTGCACAAGGCGATGGGCGAGATCACCAACTATACCGGCGTGATGAACTATCTCGGCGGACGGTTCCTTTCAAATGCCAATGCCATGGAACCCGTCATGCGCGATATCGGCAAGCGCGGCCTGCTGTTCCTTGACGACGGTTCCTCGGCACAGTCCAAATCCGGCACCATCGCCAAGGCGCTAGAGGTGCCGCATGCGTTTGCCGACGTCCAGCTTGACGGAGAATTGCAGCAGGATGCCATCCTGAAGAAACTCGACGAGCTGGAGCGCATCGCGCGCCGCAATGGCTCGGCGATCGGCGTTGCTGCCGCTTTTGACGAGAGCGTCGATGCCATCAGCAAATGGAGCGAGGAAGCGGCCATGCGCGGCATCGAGATCGTTGCCGTCTCGGCCCTCACCGACGACCCCAAACACCCTTGATCGCTAGAGGATAACCATGAGCAAGAGCCATCAACCCATCAGAGCTGAAGACCTGCCCTATCGCCCCTGCGTCGGCATCATGGTGCTCAACCGCGAAGGGCTGGTCTGGGCCGGCAAGCGCATTCCGGATGGCAATTCCGAATATGACGGTTCGCCGCAGCTCTGGCAGATGCCGCAGGGCGGCATCGACGAGGGCGAAGATCCGCTGGAGGCGGCCTATCGCGAGCTTTACGAAGAGACCGGCATGAAGGCGGTGACGCTGCTCGCCGAAGCGAAGGACTGGATCAATTACGATCTGCCGCCGCAGTTGATCGGCATCGGCCTCAAGGGAAAATACCGTGGCCAGACCCAGCGCTGGTTTGCCTTCCGCTTCGACGGCAACGAAAGCGAAATCGCCATCAACCCGCCGCCGGGCGGCCACGAACCGGAATTCGACGCCTGGGAATGGAAGCCGATGGCAGAGCTGCCCGGCTTGATCGTCGCCTTCAAGCGGTCGGTCTACGACCAGGTCGTCGCTGAATTCCGGCACCTAGCCGGTCTGAAGGCGGAAGACTGAGCAAAGTCCGGCCGCTGAAAAACGGCCGGAATCGAGATAGAGCGGTTCAGCTTTTACGGAACCCCGGAACCGCTCTATCCTTTTGTTTTTTCGCCATTCCGGACAGAAAACCGCCCCGCACTTTTGCTGAAATTGCTCTCGGCGAATTATTCGGCGGTGTCGGCTGAATCGGCGTTAAGCTGGCCGTATTTGGCCTCGCCGATCTTACCGAGCAACTCGATCTGGGTTTCCAGGAAATCAATATGGCCTTCCTCGTCCGCCAGCAGCTCCTCGAACAGCTTCATGGAGACATAGTCTCCGGCGTCGTGACAGATGTCGCGTGACTTCTTGTAGGCCGTACGGGCATCGTATTCGCCGGCGAGATCGGCTTCCAGGACTTCCTTGACATTCTGGCCGATGCGCAGTGGCGCCAGCGTCTGCAGGTTCGGATGTCCCTCGAGGAAGATGATGCGAGCGACGAGACGATCGGCATGATGCATCTCTTCGATGGATTCCGCGCGCTCCCTCTTGGCAAGCTTGGTATAGCCCCAATCTTCCAGAAGCCGGTAATGAACCCAATATTGATTGACTGCACCGAGTTCGAAAAACAGCGCCTCGTTAAGCCGCTCGATGACTTTTTTGTCGCCTTTCAATGTCCGCTCTCCTATTTTCTTCGTGGAATTTTTTCAAGCGGGACATGAAATCAAATATTTCCGCCTCAGTCGAGTGGCGGCGGGCATGATAGTCCTCGGTCGTCTGGATGATGATGTCGACGACATTCGGGAAACAGCCGCAGCAACGGCCGCGCTTCGACATGGCGTGATAGACTTTGGCGGGGACGATGAGCTGCCAGCAATCCTGATCGAGGAGCTCAATGATGGTCTCCCGGATTTCCTTGTCGGTAATGTAATTACAACTGCAAACCAGCATTCTTCGCTCAGCCCGTCAAACATGACATCTGCTGTCTTGTTTCTGCGAAAGAAGACGATCTTTGTCAAGAAAGAATCGATTCATTTTTTCATGACGACAGGCAGGGCTGGATCATTTCAACGTGAGACGTAGCCGTGCCTATCAATGGAAGTTGCGGCCGCGCGGCATGACGCTCGCCGTTTCGGCAATATCTCTGGGGCCATCTGCCGTTATCTCGGCGGCCCGCTCCCTCGCTGACCGCCTCGCCTCGGTGAGCCTCTTCTTTTGCCGGTGATCCATGGTCGGACGCAGGGCCTCGTCTGCCCGATCGCTGACACCGAAACGCCTGGCTTCACGTTGCAGGATCCCCAACGCCGGGGTCATGTCCTCGATATAATCGACCACGACATGGATGACGCCGCTTTCGCTTTGCAAGCGGCCGCGAATCTTGACCAACCGGGCGCCCATGACGATGGCGCGGTACTTGTTGAACATTTTCGGCCAGACGATCGCATTGGAGACGCCGGTCTCGTCCTCCAGCGTCATGAAGATGACGCCCTTCGCCGATCCAGGCCGCTGTCGTACCAGCACCAGTCCAGCGATCGTTACCATCCGTCCATTAGGAACATTGTGCAAATCCCGGTTCTGCACGATGCCCATACGCGCGAAATCGGCTCGCAGGAAGGAAACAGGATGCGCCTTCAACGACAGCGACAGATAGCGATAATCCTCGATCACCTGCTCGCCGGGCAGCATTTCCGGCAGGGAAACCGCTGGCTCGACTTGCAGATCGGTGCGGTCGGCAAGATCGAAGAGGGGAAGCTTTTCAGCGGCGCTGCCGGCATCGAGCGCCCGCACGGCCCAGAGCGCCTCGCGACGGCTGAGGCCGATAGAACGAAAGGCATCGGCATCGGCCAGGCGTTCGATAGCGGATTTGGCAAGGCCCGAGCGCAGCCAGAGATCCCGCACGGACCGATAGCCATCGCCGCGGCGCTCGACGAGCTGCTTCATCTCATCCTCGGACAGACCTTTGACCTGCCGGAAGCCGAGACGGACGGCACATTGCGTCTTGATGATCTCGCGCATCGACGCATGACGCGGCTCGACTGCGTCCCGATTGAAACGCGCCTTCTCCAGCAGGCAGTCCCAGCCGGAATGATTGACATCCACCGGCCGCACCTCGACGCCATGCTCACGCGCATCGCGCACGAGCTGTGCCGGCGCATAGAAGCCCATGGGCTGGGCATTCAGGATCGCCGCGCAGAAGACATCGGGATAATAGGTCTTGAGCCAAGAAGAGGCGTAAACGAGCAAGGCAAAGGAAGCCGCATGGCTTTCGGGAAAGCCATATTCGCCGAAGCCCTTGATCTGCTCGAAGCAGTTCTTGGCGAATTCACGATCATATCCTCTCGCAGCCATGCCTTCGACCATCTTCTTCTCGAAAGTGTGGATGGTCCCGGTTCGCTTGAATGTCGCCATTGCCCGGCGCAACTTGTCTGCCTCCGCAGGGGTAAATCCCGCGGCCGTAATGGCGATTTGCATGGCCTGCTCCTGAAACAGGGGGACACCCAGTGTTCGTTTCAAGACCTCCCTCAACTCTGGACTCGGATAGTCGAGCTCTTTTCCCGCCCGATCGGCCTCGCGCCGCTTGAGATAGGGATGCACCATATTGCCCTGGATCGGACCGGGCCGGACGATCGCCACTTCGATAACGAGATCGTAGAACTTACGGGGCTTGAGGCGTGGCAACATGCTCATCTGCGCCCGGCTTTCGATCTGGAAGACGCCGATCGTGTCGGCCCGGCAGATCATGTCATAAACCGGCTTGCCGTCGGGATATTCAGCATAACCAAGATCGGCGAGCTGCTTCTTCACGTCATAATGCAGCTGAAGCAGGCCAAAAGCCTTGGCAAGGCAGGTCAGCATGCCCAGGGCCAGGACGTCGATCTTCAGGATATTGAGACTATCGAGATCGTCCTTGTTCCACTCGATCATGTAGCGATCGTCCATCGCCGTATGCATGATCGGCACCACCTCGTCCAACCGATCCCTGGTGATGACGAAGCCGCCGACATGCTGGGTCAGGTGACGCGGAAAACCCATCAGTGTCGTCGCATAGGAGAGAACGCGCTGCGTCGTCCGATCTCCGAGATCGAGCCCGGCAACCTTCGCCTCGCGTTCCGACAGCCCCTCCGTCGACCAGCCCCAGACACCGCTCGCCAGGGCCGACTGCACATCCTCCGACAGGCCGAAGGCCTTGGCCACCTCGCGCCCGGCCGAGCGCGCCCGGTAGCTGGTGACTGCCGCCGTGAGCCCGGCATGTTCCTTGTCATAATGCCTGTAGATAAACTGAATGACCTCTTCGCGCTTCTCGTGCTCGAAATCGACGTCGATGTCCGGCGGTTCTTCCCGCTCCGTCGAGATGAAGCGCTCGAACAAAAGCGTCGTAATCTCCGGATTGACCTCGGTAATTCTGAGACAATAGCAGACCGTGGAATTGGCGGCAGAACCGCGCCCCTGGCACAGGATATTCTCACTGCGGGCATATTCCATGATGCGATGCACCGTCAGGAAATAAGGCTCGTATTGTCTCTGCTTGATCAGATCGAGTTCGTAGTCGATCTGTTTGGCGACCTTGTCGGGTATGCCTTCGGGATAACGCCATTTGGCTCCCGCCCGTGTCAATCGCTCCAGCGTTTCCGACACGGTTTCGCCTGGAACACTTTCATCGGGATAATTGTGCTTCAGCTCATCCAGCGAGAAAGACAGCCGGCTAAAAAACTTTTGCGTATTGGCGATGGCTTTCGGATAGTCCTTGAAAAGGCGCGTCATTTCGGCCCCGCCCTTCAGACAGCGTTCTGCATTGGCCGCCAGTTTGAAACCGGCCTCGGCGATCGGGACATGCTCACGGATCGAAACGACGATATCGGCAAGCGGTTTGCGCTCGCTTGCGTGATAGACCGGCTGATTGGTGGCGATCAACCGCACTCCGTTTCTAAGCGCGAGGATGGAAAGCGTCGCGAAGAACAAATGATCCCGCCCGTCATAGGCGGGCGATAGCGCCATATGGAGCTTCCTGCCGAAGCGCATCCATAGCCGCGCCAGGCATTGTTCCAATTTCGCCTGTCCCTCCGGCGTCTCCACGCTTGCCGCATCGGGAACGAGCGCCAGCATCATCTCGTCGCCCCATTCCAGGAGATCGGCCTCGTGAAGCTCGCATTCCCCTTTCTCGACACGCAGATTGCCGGCGCTCAACAGCCGGCAGAGATGCGCCCAGCCCTTGCGGTTCTGCGGATAGGCAAGAATGTCGGGCGTGTCGTCCGAAAAGACCAGGCGGGCGCCGGGCTGGAAGCGATAGCCATGCTGCTTGGCAATGACATGCGCCCTGACCACGCCGGCAACGCTGTTGCGATCAGCGATACCGAGGCCACTGAGCTCGGCGATCTTGGCGGCCAGAACCATTTCTTCCGGATGCGAAGCACCCTCGAGAAAGGAAAAATTCGACCGTGCTCCGATCTCGAAAAAGGGAGGATTCCCGGAAAAGGATGGACGGGTGTTCATGCGAAGACCCCGTGCATGTACCAGCTCGGCGCGGCATCCTGGCCATAGAGACCCTTGCGGAACAGCCAGTAACGATGACCGGCCTCGTCCTCGATGCGGAAATAGTCGCGGGCCGGGGTTTCCTCATCGTCGATCCACCATTCCGCCGAAAGCCGCTCCGGCCCTTCGGCTCGGCTGACCCGATGCGTGATCCGCCGCCAGCGGAACTGCCGGGGCGGACCGTCAGGCACTTCGGTAGCAAAGGTCTCGATCGGCTCGGGCTTGCGAAACAACCGGAGCGGCCGTTCACCGCGGGAAAAGCCATGACCGGCATATTCGCTCCCCGTCCGCTTGTGTGCGGCAAGGATGTCCACGGCAGGCATCGATCGAACGGCCCGTTCGGGAATATGGCTTTCCTGCAGCTCGAAGCCCTGCAGGCAGTCTGGCCCCAGCCGCGCCGCGACCCGATCGGCAAAGGCGGCAAGCGAGGTGCCCTGCTGGTCTTCCTCGACGAAATCGCCCTGCGCCGCGTCGAAAGGCGCATGCTGAAGGACATTGAGGCGGACGATCTCGAAACCATATCCCGCATCGAGATCATCATGAACAGCAGTAAAGCGCTCCGTAAACAGACCGGCGATCCGTCTCGGCTCGCGCAGCGGATGCGACGCCCCGGCTGCGATGCGGAACACCGCGCCATCGACCCGGAATAGCAAAAGCTCGAACAAGCGGCCGCCGACGCCGCGCCCTTCCAGCCCCGATTTCAGTGTTTCGGCAAGCTGCTGGGCCAGTTGCAGGATATCGGCCTCTGCCTGCACCGGTTCGGCAAGCCGCCGCTCGACCGACAACTGCGCAATCGGCCGGCGCGGCGAGATCGGCTCCTCATTCAGGCCGATGGCCTGATCGAGCCGTAAAAGCAGTTGCGCGCCGAAACGACGGGTCAGCGGCGCCCGCGGTGCGGCCAGGAGATCGCCCACCTGCTTCAATCCCAGCTTCTGCAATGCGGCGACGGTTTCCTCGCCAAGCCTGAGCGAGGCGACCGGCAGCGGCGCCAGCGCCTCTTCCATGGCCTCCGGAGGGACGACGCGGCTCTCGTCGAAACGGGCAACCGCCCAGGACAGGCCCGGCGCGGAGGAGATGGCGCCGCGGACATCGAGCCCAAGACGGGAAATTCGGATCAGGATATCCTCGAGCAGCGCCTCTTCGCCGCCAAAGAGATGGGCGCAGCCGGTAATATCGAGAAAGAGCCCGTCCTTGCCGTCGATCGCCACCAGCGGTGTATAGCGATCACACCAATCGGCGATCGCCTCCAGCAGCTTACGGTCCGCAACCGGATCCTCTTCCACGACATCAAGGGCGGGACAGATCGCCCTTGCCTCGGCAACACCCTGACCGAGCTTCAGGCCGATCGTCTCGGCCCTTTCATTGAGCGCGGTAAGCCGCATGGCATTGTTCAGCTTGCCGGCGCAGGCGAGCGGCGGCGCTTCAAGCCGGCCTGCCAAACGCCACGACAGACCCCACCGCTTGCGGGCGATCCGATCGGTCGGCAGATGCGGAAAGGTCAGCGCCAGAATGCGCTGCGTATTCGCCGGGAAAGGCAGGGCGCTGAGCGTCGAGGACAGGGACAAACTGGCGGTCATGGGCATTCCACTCCAGGGTTATGGAAAAGGGCGCCGGGTTACGGCTCTTTTCCAGGGTGAGACGAAAGGCCGGATGACCGATGCTGCCGCCAAGCAGCGATCCATCCGGCAGGGGCCGCGCCAGGGCCGGCGCGGGTTCGACAAGCAGACGGAAGAGGGCGCTGCTCGCCTCCTCCTCACCCGCTTGACGCAATAGAAACAAAGGCCGCCCCGCCGCCTTGGCCCGAAGCGCAAGCCGCCGGCTCTCGGTCAACCCGAAGCGGGCCGGATTGCCGCGCACCTCCAGAATGACGACCGCAAAGGCCGCACTGACGAGCGCCACTTCTGCCAGCCATAACGCCTCTTCCAGCTTGCGCGGCGATGCCTGCAGAAAACCGGCCGGCTCCAGTCCGAAATCCCGGAGCCCGATCGCATAGGGCTGGCCCGCCTCCATCGCCGCGACCGTATCGCCGATCCATAGAACCGGCGATACGGTTGCGCTTTTACCGGCAGCTTGCCCCCCAGGCTGCACAGCAAGAGCTCTAAGCCGCGCGGCGAGAGCGAGGGTGAACCCGCTGGCCGCTCCGGCGTCACGCAAGGCCAGCGACCGGATCTCCGTCAGCGCATCGAGCGGCACGCCGCCCTGCATCGCCTCGTCGAGATCGGCGACCCCGATCGCAAGCGGCTGGACAACATCCGCCGGACCGGCTCCCGGCTCCGCCACCAGCGCCTCATGCGCCACGGCTGCTAGTGCCGGTATCGGCCTGCCTTCCAGTCGGGCGATGGTTTCACGCAGGGCAAAAAGTGTCTCCCGCGCCACGGCGGCCTCAGCCATGACGTTAGCTCCAGATCGATAATGTTCCTGTTATGTTCTTATGGATTCCAGAAGTCCAAGGAAGAGTCAACACCATTTTATGAGAAAATATTCCTCTGTCTGATTCCACTCTCGAAAAACCGAAACAAAGGCTCTATATGACCAGCTAAGAAAGGGAGCATTTATGGCCCGCATTGACCAGAGCGAGGATTGGCGGGACCGCCACGCGCCCTCAATCAGCACATTTGAATCGCTGGCTATGGAGGCTTACAGCCACCTGCCGGACGAATTTCGCTCGCTCACCGGCGATCTCATCATTCTCATCGAAGATTTTCCCGACGACGAGGTGTTCGAGGATATGGCGCTGGAAACGCCCTTCGACCTGCTTGGCCTGTTCGAAGGCCGCGGCATATCGGAACGTTTCACCGCCCAGACCGGGGAGATGCCGAACAAGATCCGCCTCTATCGCCGGCCGATCATCGATTATTGGGCGGAAAACGACGAAACCCTCGGCGACATCATCACCCATGTCCTGATCCACGAGATCGGTCATCATTTCGGCCTGAGCGACGAGGACATGGAGCGCATCGAGGCCAGCGCCGAGGAAGCGACGGATCGGTGATGCATTCACATGGTAGACTGACGGAGTGAAAAGCCCGGCGATTTACTCGCCAGGATGAAGCCTCTTCTGACGACGGTCGTTCCAATCGTTGACGAGCACAGCTATCCACCCCAGCGCCGCGATGACAAAGGGCAAAACAAAGAAAAAGAAGATGGCTGCGCTATTCATACTTTCAGCCTCCCCAATACGTGTCTTGCTGCCATATGTAGTGTAAAAGCAGCAAAAAGCCAACTGGCGCTGGAGAGGATAGCGATCCAGGAGAACTGTAAAGCAGCAGCGCCGTTTACAGCCGACACGACGCGAGCGATGAGACCTGCGGCAATGCAGGCAGTCGACGCTCGATCGAGCGCATTGGCAAATAGCTTGGTGCGTTCGTTATGGACGAGGGTCACCGTAGTTTACTCTGCTTTTTTCTAGATTACTGCTCGGAAAGCTTCATTTCCGGATCGTAATCCTTGCCTTCGACTTCCTTGACGACCGCCTGGCCGCACTGCATCAGGCCGGTTGCGGCATTGAAGGCATAAGTCGGCGAGCCCGAGAGTTCCCAGCCCCTGTTCAGGGCAGCGGTTACCTTGTGGCAGAAGGAGGAATCGTCCGGTCCGCTGAGGAAGCGATAGAGTTTCATCAAATCGTCTTTCGTAACCTATTAGCCCTCATCCTGAGCCTGTCGAAGGACGATGGCGTTCTGAAATCAGGCGAGCTTTATGGACCAGTCTTTCCGCCTGGACAAGATGCAGCCGCTCGACCATGCGCCCGCCGAGATTCACCACGTTGAGACCGGCCGCCGCCGGATCGGCGAAAGCGGCGATAATGGCTTCCGCCTCGGCAAGAGCGGCTTCGTTCGGCCCGAAATGCCGGTTGGCGAGGTCGATCTGGCTCGGATGGATCAGCATCTTGCCGGCAAAGCCCATGGAGCGGCCTTCTGCACATTCGGCATCCAGGGCCTGCATATCCTTGAAATTGTTGAAGACACTGTCGACGGCGTCGAGCCCATAGGCGCTGACGGCCAGTACCACCTGCATCAGCCAGGGTACAAGGTAGGCGCGCCCCGGCTGCGGCAACACGCCAGTTTCCTTGCGCAAATCGTTGAGACCGACGACGAAGCAATCGAGCCGGCTTCCAGGCGTGCGACCGGCCTCGGCTATTGCTGCGGCGTTCAGGATGCTACGCGGTGTCTCGATCATCGCCCAGATGCGCAGGTCCTCGGGCGCATCCGCCTCGCCAAGCCTGTCGCTGACAACAGTCACATCCTGCGGCTCATCGATCTTGGGCAGAAGAACCGCGTCCGGTTCGAGCGCCAGCACCAGCTCCAGATCATCCGCGCCGAAGCCGGATGACAAGCTATTGATGCGGATGATCCGCTCTTTGCCCGCCCCTTCCTGACCTGGAGGCGGCTGAGCGGCGAAAAAACTCCGCAAATTCTCGCGCGCTTCCGCCTTCTTCTCCGGCGCCACGGAATCCTCGAGATCGAAGATGACCGCATCGCAATCGAGGCCGGCTATCTTCTCAAGAGCACGGCGATTGATCGCGGGAACACTCAGCACCGAGCGGCGCAGGCGGACGGAACGGGGAGGGACGGGGCGGGTCATGATAGAGTTTTGCCGCGCTTTCGGCCATCAGGCAAGATAACAACGCGCAAGACAACAAAAAGCCATGCTCCTCTTGCAGAGGGGAAGAGACAGGACCACATTGCCATGAGTAGAGAGGTCTCGACCATGCAGAATATCCGTTCCTTGTTTATCGCGCTTGCCGGCATCACCGTGTTTGCAGCCTTGGCGCTGTTTACCGTTTCGCTCACGCTTGCCGTTGGCGGCATCCTCACTGTGCTTATGGTGGGTCGCGCGATTTCGTTGCGGATGAAGCCTGCTCCGGTGCGTGCCAAGGCGAACGGTCAGCGCGAAATGCGCGTCTGGAACGACGGTCGCGGCACGATCATCGACCTCTAAGGCAAGATCAGGGCAGGGCGGCTCATCGCCGCTCTCCGATGCGCTCATCCGCTCGCAAGTGCTGAATTGCGGAACTGTGGCCGAACCGCCCAGTTTCAGAGCATTTCCAAGATTCCCCTTCATTTTCCCAGGGATTTGCTCTATTGGCAGGATAATTCGTGCATAGACGAAAATTGAAGGCAGGACCCCCATGGACAAGTTCGTGAAGTTGACCGGTGTCGCAGCACCCCTCCCGGTCGTCAATGTCGACACCGACATGATCATCCCGAAGGATTATCTGAAGACCATCAAGCGCACCGGTCTTGGCACGGGTTTGTTCGCCGAAGCCCGCTACAATGAAGATGGTTCGCCGAACCCGGACTTCGTGCTGAACAAGCCGGCCTATCAGAATGCCAAGATCCTCGTCGCCGGCGACAATTTCGGCTGCGGTTCCTCGCGCGAACATGCCCCCTGGGCGCTGCTCGACTTCGGCATCCGCTGCGTCATTTCCACCAGCTTCGCCGATATCTTCTACAATAATTGCTTCAAGAACGGCATCCTGCCGATCAAGGTCAGCCATGAAGACCTCGACAAGCTGATGGACGACGCCTCGCGCGGCTCCAACGCCATCCTGACGGTCGATCTGGAAAACCTCGAAATCACCGGTCCGGACGGCGGCACCCTCAAGTTCGAACTCGACGAATTCAAGCGCCATTGCCTGCTGAACGGCCTCGACGATATCGGCCTGACGCTGGAAAAGGCCAAGTCGATCGACAGCTTCGAAAAGTCGAATGCCGCATCCCGTCCCTGGGCTGCCTGATCGATTTTCAGCATCGCATCTGCGTTTCAAAGCCGGGCTTCATCGCCCGGCTTTTTGTTTCCGTCGCATAAGGCCATGACTTTGGCCGGTCTGTAATATCTCCGACAAGAAGCGGGTTCATATAGCCTCTGCGGAAGCCCAAGCGGCTTTTCCTGCCCCTCTTCTTCCCCTCCCGAACGGAGCCATTCCATGACCTCTCTTCCTATTGTTGGCGCCGCCATGACGCTCGCCGACGTCGAAATCCACCGCGACTGGCTGCTCGCAAAGCCGCGCGATCTGGAACTGCAGAGCTTCGTCGAAGCCGACATCCTGAACGGCGACTGGGCGCCGCTCGCCGAGCGCGCCAGGAAATTGCTCGACGGCCATCAGGGCCGCCTCGGCATACACGGTCCGTTCTGGGGCTTCATCATCGCTTCGCAGGATCCGGATATCCGCGCCGTCGTTTCCAAGCGCCTCATGCAGGCCCTCGACGTCTGCGCCAATATCGGCGCCACGCAGATGGTCATCCATAGCCCCTACACGTCCTGGTCCTACAACAACCTCGACAACAACAAGGGCGAACGCGAAAAGATCATCGAATACACGCAGTTGACGCTCAAGGACGCCGTCAAGCGCGCCGAAGACATCGGCCTGACCATGGTCATCGAGAATATCGAAGACAAGGATCCGTATATCCGGGTCGGTCTCGCCGACAGCTTCAATTCGCCGGCCGTCGCCGTTTCGATCGACACCGGCCATGCCCAGTACGCCCACGGCTATACCGGCGCACCGCCGGTCGACTACTACGTCCACGCCGCCGGCAATCGCCTGCAGCACATCCATCTGCAGGATGCGGACGGCTACGCGGACCGTCACTGGAGCCTCGGCGAAGGCAATATCCACTGGCGCGCCGTCTTCGCCGCCCTTGCCAAGCTCGACAGCAATCCACGCCTGATCATCGAGATCAAGGACAAGTCGAAGATCCCGGCATCGGCCGCCTACCTCGCTTCGCTTGGATTGGCTGAGTAAGCGGAAATCCGCCCTCGTGGTTCGAAACGGCCCTTCGGGCCTCCTCACCATGAGGGCTTCTCATCTCACCTAGCTTGTAATTCAATTCGGCCGCAATCCTGAGTGTGTCGAAGAGTAAGCTTGTCGGGCTGTCGAGATGTGCCCCGTGATGGCGCGGCATTGCCTCCACCCTCATGGTGAGGTGCTAAGCCCAGAGGGCGCAACCTCGAACCACGAGGGTCGGCCCCCTAAATCCCGGTTATTTTCGCGCAGATCCCCGCCTGGCTAATGCCGGGAGTGCTTCGTAGTCGAGTGCAATCAACGCTTCTTTTTTCCGGCGTGACCAGCCCTTGATCTGCCGTTCGCGTGCGATCGCATCGATAATGCTGTCGTAGACTTCATGGAACACCAGTTCGACCGGCCGTCGCTTGGCCGTGTAGCCGCCGTCATAGACGCCCGCATTATGCTCCCATATTCGGGCTTCGATCTCTTGTTTGGTAAGACCCGTGTAATAGGAACCGTCACTGCAACGCAAAATGTAGACAGTGACTTCCATGACGGAGCTTTCGGTTCAAGGATAGGCCGTTTTCTACCATTGGATGCATAGAGCGATCAATTCTTTTCCGCCGCTCCCAGAGAATCGAGGCCACCCTCGCCCTTCGAGGCTCCGCCCGGCCTTTGGTTAGGAGCAAAAGATCAGCCCTCACCCCGAGGTGGCCCGCAGGGCCCTCGAAGGGCGAGGGCGGGTGGTTGCTTTCAAAAGCCCCGAAAACCGTACCGCTTCACCGCCTTCCTCGCTTGAAATACCGCATTTGCAGGTCTAAAAACCCCGCAACTTTTTCTTTTGCGGAGGCCTTTTCATGACAGTGCGCAATCTCTTCCTCCTGCCGGGCGACGGCATCGGCCCTGAAGCTATGGGCGAAGTCCGCAAGATAATCGCCTATATGAACGAGGCGAAGAATGCCGGCTTCGTCACGGATGAAGGGCTTGTCGGCGGCTGCGCCTATGATGCGCATGGCGCCGCCATCTCCGAAGAAGATATGCAGAAGGCGCTTGCGGCCGATGCCGTGCTCTTCGGCGCCGTCGGCGGCCCGAAGTGGGATAGCGTTCCCTATGAAGTGCGTCCGGAAGCCGGCCTGCTGCGCCTGCGCAAGGATCTCCAGCTTTTCGCCAACCTGCGCCCGGCCATCTGCTATCCGGCGCTGGCATCGGCCTCCTCGCTGAAGCCGGAGCTGGTCGACGGCCTCGATATCCTCATCATCCGCGAACTCACCGGCGGCGTCTATTTCGGCGAGCCGAAGGAGATCATCGACCTCGGCAACGGCCAGAAGCGCGGCATCGATACGCAGGTTTACGACACCTACGAGATCGAGCGCATTGCCGGCGTCGCCTTCGAACTGGCGCGCACCCGCAACAATCGCGTCTGCTCGATGGAAAAGCGCAACGTCATGAAATCAGGCGTGCTCTGGAACCAGGTGGTCACCGCGACTCATAAGGAAAAATATGCCGACGTGCAGCTCGAGCATATGCTCGCCGATGCCGGCGGCATGCAGCTCGTTCGCCAGCCGAAGCAGTTCGACGTCATCGTCACCGACAACCTGTTCGGTGACATGCTCTCCGACGTTGCCGCCATGTTGACCGGCTCGCTCGGCATGCTGCCGTCCGCTTCGCTGGGCGCGCCCGATGCCAAGACCGGCAAGCGCAAGGCACTCTATGAGCCCGTGCATGGCTCGGCGCCCGATATTGCCGGCAAGGGCATCGCCAACCCGATCGCCATGATCGCCTCCTTCGCCATGTGCCTGCGCTACTCCTTCGGTTTGGTTGCCGAAGCCGACGCACTGGAAAAGGCGATCGCCAATGTGCTCGACAGCGGCATCCGCACCGGCGACATCATGTCCGCCGGCAGCCGCCAGGTCGGGACCACTGAAATGGGCGATGCCATCCTCGCCGAATTCAAGGCTCTGTCGGCATAATCGCCTCCTGATTTTTCACGTGAAACATTCGAGGCCCTCGCTCTGCAAGCAAGAGCGAGGGCGTCTTGTTGAACTGAGCACGACAGACTCCTATTTCCCCTCGCATGAGCACGGAAACGACATCGCGGCCGGTGAGCACGATCCGGCGGCAATTGCGACCTTGGCAAAGGCTGGCACGCCGCTACGACGTTCGCCGCCACCGTCATGGCCACCTTCCTTGGCTCGGCTATACGCTGACGGCGATCAACATCGTCATTCTCGCCCTCCTGGTCTTCGACACACCGCTTGGGCAGGCTGCGAAGAACCTCTCGCCGCGATTGATCGCGGTCGCAGGCACCGTCACCGATATCGGCAGGCTGGCCTCGATTCTCGCCGCAATCGCCGTCGTGCTTGCTATCGGCCTTTTCGTCGTCCGACGACGCGCGCCGACGCATAGGCTTTACCGCACCGCCTATCTCATCCGGATGGCTGCCTATGTCGGTCTGTCGGCTCTTTCCACCAGCATTATCGTGAATTTCCTGAAATACGCGATCGGCCGTGCACGCCCTCCGCTTTATGATCAGTACGGCATTCTCGGTTTCCAGCCCTTTCACGGCGACTTCCTGTTCGAGAGCTTTCCTTCGGCGCATTCGGCCAATGTGGGCTCGCTCTTTGCCGCTCTGGCCCTGTTGTTCCCGCGATTCCGGCTGCTGTTTGTGAGCATCGGCCTTTGGCTTGGCGCCTCGCGCATCATTATTGGCGTCCATTATCCAAGTGATGTCGCCGCCGGTCTGGCGCTCGGCGCCTGGATCGCTTTCGCCGTCTCGATCCTCTTTTCCCGTTTCGGCCTGGTCTTCTCGACGGGACAGGATGGTTGGCCGCGCCCGCGGCTGAACCATGGGCTTCGCTGATCCAGCGACCGTCGCAAATTCTTTAAAAAACTGTAGCAGGAGCCTGCTAGGCATGGTCGCCGACTGGATGAAAATGGCGGCGAGGCGGTGGATATGCAGGCGATCTTGACGTCTCTCGATAGGCGGTGGCGGCGAAACAAGAATGGTTTTGCACCCTCGCATTGGAAGATCTGCCTGTTCTTGACCGCCAATGTGGTATTGCTGGCGGCCCTGCTGTTCGACTGGCCAGTCGGCGCAAACATAAAGAATATAGCTCCGCCCATTCATTTCTTCGGCAAACTGCTCACCAATTTCGGCGAATCCGGCTGGATCATCCTGCTCAGCGCCTTCCTGTTCTTCGAAGGTTGGGCCGGTAGCCGGCTATTGCAATCGCCGCGCGGTCGTTGCCAGGCCCTGCGCATCTGTCAGATCGGCGGCTATCTGCTGACGACCATCGCGCTTTCGGGTATCATTGCCAATCTCCTGAAGCGCGCCATCGGCCGCGCCCGTCCCACGCATTTTGCGGATTGGGGTCCCTTTGGCTTCTCGCCCTTCAACGGCCATGCCAGCTTCGAAAGCTTCCCATCCGGCCACGCGACCACCATCGGCGCCTTCTTCGTGGCACTTGCCTTCCTCTTCCCGCGTTACCGCTACATCTTCGCCACCTGTGCGTTATGGCTAGCTACGACACGCGTGATGATCGGCGCGCACTATCCGAGCGATGTCATCGCCGGCCTCGCACTCGGCGGCTGGTTTTCCTTCATGATGGCGATCGTCTATTCCCGCTACGGCCTGCTCTTCCGCATCGACGCGACCGGCTGGCCGGTGCCGAGATTGCCGCTGCTGAAGGGGAAGTAGGGATCGTTTCCCTTATCCGCCCTCGCCCTTCGAGGCTTCACCCTTCGGGTTCCGCTCCTCAGGGTGAGGGCTTTCCTTGAGCTGGCCCCGATCGTCGCTCCGCCCCCATGGATCACGAAAAATCATTCGCGAATCTCCCGTGGCCTCGTCATCGCCACATCTCCTATAGTTGCCAAGCATGACCGGCATTCATATATCTGGAACATTGAATTTGCGGGAAATCCATTCCGTTTACGATGTGGCGACGACAATGACCGATGCAGGGCATACACGACTGAGCGAAAGGCAAATAGGATTGATTGCCCGTGCGCTCGCCGAGCCGCGCCGTGTGCAGATGCTGAAGGAAATCGGCAGTCGCACCGAGCCGATGGCTTGCAGCGTGATGACGCAATGCCACACCGTAAGCGCCGCCACGATTTCCCATCACCTCAAGGAACTCGAGAACGCCGGCCTCATCGATATCCTGCGGGACGGCAAGTTCGCAAGCTTGGTGCTTCGGCGCGATGTCCTAAGCGCCTACATGGCGGAACTCGCTACCATCTGACAATCATTCACCAGCATTTTCCTTTCGCACCACTCCCTCTCCTCTTGTATCAGTTAGATGATTATCTACATATCGAACTGACGGATGAAGGCCCCCATATCAGGGTCTCATTTGCGCCACCAATACGATAATTGTCTAATCGTCTAACGATCATTCCGACAGGAGATAACATGAGCAAGCTGGCAGGTAAGGTCGCGGTCGTGACCGGAGCATCGAAAGGCATCGGCGCAGGCATCGCCAAGGCACTAGGTGAGGCCGGTGCCGCCGTCGTGGTCAATTATGCGTCGAGCCGCGAAGGCGCCGACAAGGTCGTGGCCGAGATCACCGCCAAGGGCGGCAAGGCGATCGCGGCTCATGGCGACGTTTCAAAATCCGCCGACGTGAAGCGGCTTTTTGCTGAAACCAAGGAAGCTTTCGGCGGCGTCGACATTCTCGTCAACAATGCCGGCGTCTATCAATTCCAGGCGCTAGAGGAGATCACCGAAGAGGAATTCCATCGCGAATTCAATATCAATGTCCTTGGCACGCTGCTGACGACACAGGAAGCGGCGAAACATTTCGGCTCAGAGGGCGGCAATATCATCAACATCGCCTCGACCGCCGTCACCATGAACCTGCCGACCTCCGCGGTCTATACGGCGACCAAGGCCGCGGTGACCTCGATTACCCAGATCCTTGCCAAAGAGCTCGGTCCGCGCAACATCCGTGTCAACACCATCTCGCCGGGTGGCGTCGAGACTGAAGGCCTCATTGCGGCGGGCATCGCCGGCAGCGATTTCGAAAAGCATATGGTCTCGCAGACGCCGCTCGGCCGCCTCGGGCAGCCGGGAGATATCGCCCCGATCGCGGTCTTCCTCGCCTCGAAGGACTCGGGCTGGCTGACGGGCGAAACCTTCTATGCCGGCGGCGGCCTGAAATAATACCTTTTGCTTGAAGCCGCTTCCCTCCTCGCGAGGGGAGCGGCATTGTTCAGCACATCATCGCTCCAGCCCGATTGATCGCATCCGGCAACAATTGCCAAACCGTCTCCGTCTTCCTACTATCCTTTTGTTCGGGTTTTTCCGCAGATCCCCGCAGTCTATTTTGCTGCGAAACGACCATCTTGACCGTGAGAACTTTCAAGACAGATCCTGTCTGCAACGCGATCCCATGCGAGGGCGCACCCCAATAATTCCTGCGAAATCCTCTGAAAGATCGCGGTTGCGAACAACGAAACGGAGCACATCATCATGAATACCGCCAACACCAAATCGAAACTGCACACCCATACCAACCTCAGCGAAGATGCGACGCGCGATATTTCCGCAGCGCTGAGTGCGCTGCTGGCCGATGTCTTTGCCCTTTATCTCAAGACCAAGAATTTTCACTGGCATATGAGCGGACCGCATTTTCGGGACTACCACCTCCTGTTGGATGAGCAGGGCGAGCAGATCTTCGCCATGACCGATCCGATGGCCGAACGCGCCAGAAAGATCGGCGGCAACACCCTGCGTTCGATCGGCCATATCGCCAAGCTGCAGCGCATTCCCGACAACGATGCCGAATATGTCGACGCGCAGGATATGCTCGCCGAACTGGCCGACGACAATCTCAAGCTTGCTGCGGAAATTCGCGCCACCCACGGCGTCTGCGATGAATATGGCGATATCGCCACCGCCAGCCTGCTTGAAAACTGGCTGGACGAGACGGAACGCCGCACCTGGTTCCTGTTCGAATCCACGCGCAACACCAATCGCTAAAAGTTCGCCCGGATTCCCGCGTTCCCACGGTGGTGGGGACGCAAAATCCTTGACTCCTGTGGAAAACCTCTTAGAACCGGCGACGGAAAAGGAAGGCCTCCATGCTTCGCTTCGAACAGATCGATAGCTTCAGTCACCTGGCAGAAATCGCCGGGTGGGAGTTCTGTTTTCCGGTTTCTTCCAAAACCAAGGCCAAAACGACGACGAAAACCGTCTGACGTCTCTGGCCTGCCGCTCTCTCCCCGGCCCGGCCGGGGACAGGAACCGGTCGTCATGACCGCGGTTCCCCCCTCGCCCAAGAGGAGAGAAGAGAAAGAGAGCTTGTGAAATGGGTTTCAAAGTTGCAGTTGCGGGCGCGACCGGAAATGTTGGCCGCGAAATGCTCAACATCCTGTCCGAACGCGGTTTTCCGGCTGACGAGGTCGTAGCGCTCGCATCGGCTCGCTCGCAGGGAACCGAGGTTTCCTTCGGCGACCGGACGCTGAAGGTTTCGAACCTGGAAAATTACGATTTCTCCGACACCGATATCTGCCTGATGTCGGCCGGCGGCGATGTCTCCAAGAAGTTCTCGCCGAAGATCGGCGCGCAGGGCTGCGTCGTCATCGACAACTCGTCGGCCTGGCGCTACGACGCCGACGTGCCGCTGATCGTGCCGGAAGTCAATCCGGACGCCGTCACCCAATTCACCAAGCGCAACATCATCGCCAACCCCAATTGCTCGACGGCGCAGCTTGTCGTGGCCCTAAAGCCGCTGCATGACTTCGCCAAGATCAAGCGCGTCGTCGTCTCCACCTACCAGTCCGTCTCCGGCGCAGGCAAGGACGGCATGGACGAACTCTTCAACCAGACCCGCGCTGTCTTCGTCGCCGATCCGATCGAGTCGAAGAAGTTTACCAAGCGTATCGCCTTCAACGTCATCCCGCACATCGACGTCTTCATGGAAGACGGCTACACCAAGGAAGAATGGAAGGTGCTGGCCGAAACCAAGAAGATGCTCGATCCGAAGATCAAGGTCACCTGCACCGCCGTGCGCGTACCCGTCTTCATCGGCCATTCGGAATCGGTCAACATCGAGTTCGAAAACGAAATCACCGCCGACCAGGCCCGCGATATCCTGCGCGAAGCGCCTGGCTGCCTTGTCATCGACAAGCGCGAAAACGGCGGCTACATCACACCCTACGAGTCCGCCGGCGAGGACGCCACCTACATCTCCCGTATTCGTGAGGACGCAACGGTCGAAAACGGTCTCAACATCTGGGTCGTTTCCGACAATCTGCGCAAGGGTGCGGCGCTGAACGCCATCCAGATCGCCGAACTCCTGATCAACCGCGGCCTCGTCAAGCCGCGCAAGCAGGCCGCATAAACGGTTTATAAACCATTTACGGTTTTTCAACCTTTGCTGGCTAAGCAGGAATCAAAGAAAAGCCTCGCCATTTCGGAAAGAAGGGCGGGGCTTTTGCAAAGTTACCAATGTTTCACGTGAAGCGAAAATATTGATCGCTTAAACGTGATAATGACAGAATCGCTGGATACTGGCATGGTCCGGTGACAACAAGACCGCGTATAAGCCCGGAAATACAAGGCTTACGCGCCATCGAAAACGGTTACCGCGCCGCGCGCGGTAAGAATTCGGGGACTCTGAATGCGCATGACAAAGTCTGGAATGGCAGCTCTCGTGGCAGGCGGGTTGCTGTTGGTGCCCTTTGCGGCGAATGCGGCATCTTGCGGCAACTCCTCCGCCGGTTTTGAGAATTGGGTACAGCAATTCAAGCAGGAAGCGCAGGCTCAGGGCGTCAGCGCCTCCGTCCTCGACCGAGCCTTTGCCAACGTTCACTACAATCAACCAACCATCCGCGCCGATCGCGGTCAGAAGAGCTTCAAGCTCTCCTTCGACGAGTTCATGAAGAAGCGCGGCGGCCAGCAGATCATCAGCCGCGGCAGGAACATGAAGCAGGCCAATGCCGCCTTGTTCCAAAAAATCGAGAAGCGTTTCGGCGTGCCCGCCGGCCCGATCATCGCCATCTGGGGCATGGAAACCGGTTTCGGCGGCTTTATGGGCGACCAGCACACGCTCTCGGCCGTGTCGACCCTTGCCTATGACTGCCGCCGCTCCGATTTCTTCACCGATCAGCTCTATGCCGCCCTCAAGCTTGTCGGCGAAGGTTATCTCAGCCCGTCCGCCCGCGGCGCGGCCCATGGTGAAATCGGCCAGACGCAGTTCATGCCGAAGAACGTCGTCAATTTCGGCGTCGACGGCGATGGCGACGGCAAGGTCGATCTGGTCGGTTCCCGCGCCGACGCGCTGGCCTCGACCGCAAACTTCCTGAGGGGCCATGGCTGGCAGCCGGGTCTCGGCTATCAGCCCGGCGAACCGAATTTCGCAGCGATCGGCGGCTGGAACGATGCAGTGGTCTACCAGCAGGCAATCGCCTATATCGGCAAGCAGATCGACGGCCAATAACTACGGCGGCAAATCAACAAGAGGCGCTTCGCCCAAATGGTCTGGAGCGCCTTTTTCGTTTGTCCTATCGCATCCTCAGATTTCCGGCCGGATGAAATCGCGCGTCTTCGGGTCCATCACCCACAGCTCGCCGGTCGAGATATCGAACCATGCGCCGTGCAGGTTCAATTTCCCTTCCTCCTCCAGCGCCTTGATATCGGGAAAGCTGCGCAGATTGTTGAGCGAATTGCGGATGGAAATGCGCTCCAGCGCCGTCTGCCGCTCGGCCGGCGTCATAACGTCATTGCTTTGGATCTGCTCGGCGGCCGGCTTCACGAGGCCCATCCACCGGCCGATGAAATCGCCCGGCGACAGCGGCTCGGCATTCGGGTCCAATGCGGCGCGAATGCCGCCGCAGCGACCATGCCCCATGACGACGATATCCGAAACCTTCAGTGACTGTACCGCGAATTCCAGAGCTGCGGACGTCGAGTGAAAATGACCATCCGGCTCATAGGGCGGCACCATGTTGGCGACGTTGCGGATGACGAAAAGCTCTCCGGGACCAGCATCGAAAATGGTCTCCGGCGCCGAGCGGCTGTCGGAACAGGCAATCACCAGGGTCGCGGGCTGCTGACCTTCCTCCGCCAGGCTACGATAGCGTTCGCGCTCGTCGACGTAACGCCCGCTCATGAAGTTGCGATAGCCGTTCAGAAGGGAGGTAGGAAAGCTCATGACACTGAATTACAGTGCAGCGCGGCCGATGGCAACTATTGCACCGCAAAAACCTCCCCGGCACGGCGGGCAGCTATTTTTTCCGTCTTTGCGCGGGGTGCAGCAGGCGCCGCATCTGCACCATCGCCATCGGCGTCGACAGGCTGGACGCGTCGGCGGCGAGCGTCAGCTCGTCACTGCCGCGCTTGACCGCCCGGGCGAGCACCTCATAGACGCTGGCCGTAGTCAATTGCAAAGCCCGCTCTTCGTCCATGCCGGAAAGAAGCCGCGACAGGAACACGGCCGAGAGCAGATCGCCGAGCCCGTTTGGCGCATTGTCGATACTGCGATGTTCGGCCAACAGCGCGTTGCGGCCGCTGAGATAGAGATTGCCGATGCCGCCGGTCATCATCGGCACAGCCGACGTCACCAGCATGCGTGACGGTCCTAGCGCCAAAGCGGCGTCCATGACGGCATTGTTGTCCTCCAGCGGCGCACCCGCGAGCCAGGCAAGCTCGTAGCGGTTCGGCGTCGCCAGTGAAGCTAGCGGAATGAGGTGATCGCGGATTGCTTCCGCAGTTGCCTCGGGAACGTAGAGTCCGCCGGCATCGCCGATCACCGGATCGCAGGCATAGAAGAGGCCGGGGTTCTTTTCCCGCAGTGCCGTCACCAGTCGGGCGACGGAGCGTGCCTGCGCGGCATTGCCGAAATAACCCGACAATACAGCCTTTACCTCCGACAGCCAGGGCGCGGCGATGAGATCGTCGATCGCGTGGTCGAAATCCGTTTCGTTGAAAGTCAGCCTCGTCGAACGGCCATGGCCGGGATGCCAGGGCAAAACGACGGTCGGCAGCGCCCAGACCGGATGCCCCAAGGTTTCGAGCGCGAACACGGCGGCGCGGTTGCCGACGGAACCTCTGACGACATGGCTGGAGATGACGATAACGGCGCCCGCCGCAGTATCCGACATGATGTTTGCTTCCAGTTACGATCTTGCGACTTCGATGGCGCGTTGATGATCTCTTTATCGGCACTCTGTCAACTACACTTCACAGAGTCATGAAACCCTCTGTTGAGTAGCGAATACCCGCCAATTTTGCCCCAATCTTCATGCGGTTTGCAGTGTGATCTTTCAGGCCAGCAAGAATCTTCAAAATTCGAGGCCAGATCGGTCGAAAAGCAATGAAATCCGCATTCATTTTGCCAGTTTTTTCGTTAGACCTTCTGATAAGGTGACCAAAACTCTTGAAATATGGGAGGAATTTCATGGCATCCAGGACCAATCCGAAGCGCGAAAAGCAGATCGAAGCAGCGCGCAAGATCGCGGCCGCGACCGGCGAGGCACATCTCGATCCGGAGATTCTGTTCGGTCGGGCGAGCAACGACGATTTGGAGCGCTACAGCCCGGAAATGCTTGCTCTCGCTTCCGTGCATGCGGCCAGGGAACTGGCAGCCTGGAGCGGCACTTCTCCGCGCGTTAGTATTGAGCAGATCGCCAATATCGACCCCGACGGCGTACCCGTATCGATCCTGTCGATCACCGACCACAACATGCCCTTCCTCTACGAATCGTCCATGGGCGAGGTGACGAGCACCTATCGCGACCTTTACATGGCCGTGCACCCGATCCTCGTCGTCGAGGACGGCAAGCAGCCCGCGCTTTATTCCGCCGACCAACCGAGCGATCCCTCCCATCGCGTCAGCCATATCCAACTGCATCTGTCGCCGCTGACCGGAGCACAGACAGCGGACCTGATCAAGCGCGTGCAAACCGTGCTCGATCAGACTCATCTGACCGTTTCCGACTGGAAGCCGATGCTGGCGCGGCTGGACACGGTGATAACAGAGCTTTCCACCTATGAGGCGGCCGCCCGCCGCAAGTCGGATCGTGACGAGGCGCTGGCCTTCCTCGCCTGGCTGCGCGACGGCAACTTCACCTTCCTCGGCATGCGCGAATATGTCTATTCTGGCAAGGGCGCAGACGCCAAGGTGGAGCGCGACCGCGGCGCCGGCCTCGGCATCCTCTCCAATCCCGATGTTCGTGTCCTGCGCCAGGGCAAGGACGCGGTCACCACCACGCCGGAAATCCTCGCCTTCCTCGATGGGCCCGATTTTCTGATCGTCACCAAGGCCAATGTGAAGTCGGTCGTCCACCGCCGCGCCTATATGGACTATGTCGGCGTCAAGCGTTTTGACGCCGACGGCAATGTCACCGGCGAACTACGCATCGTCGGCCTCTACACCTCCACGGCATACACCAGCGCTGCCGCCGAGGTGCCGTTGCTGCGTTCGAAGGTGCAGAAGGTCAAGGACCACTTCGGCTTCGACCCGGCCAGCCATTCCGGGCGCATGCTGGACAACACCCTGGAATCCTATCCTCGCGACGATCTCTTCCAGATCGACACGACGCTGCTCGCAAGCTTTGCCGAACAGATCAACGACCTTGCCGACCGACCCCGCGTGCGCGCATTGCCGCGCATCGACCATTTCGACCGTTTCGTCTCTGTGATCGTCTATGTGCCCCGCGAAGAATATGATTCCGTCGTCCGCGAGAAGATCGGCAATTATCTGAAGACCGTCTATGACGGCCGCGTTTCCGCCTACTATCCAGCCTTCCCGGAAGGCGGCGTTGCTCGTGTGCATTTCATCATCGGCCGCAGCGTCGGCAAGACTCCGCATATTCCTCAGGCCAAGCTCGAAGAGGCGATCCGCGCCATCACAGCCCGCTGGGACGATCGCTTCGAAATGCTGGCCGGACCGAAGGCGCCGCATATCTCCGTCAGCCAGGCCTTCCAGGAGGCCTTTTCGCCGGACGATGCCGTTGCCGACCTGCCCGACATCACGGCCACCGCCGGCGTCGACGAGACCCGCATCGCCTTCTACATCCGCAAGGACGAAGCGGGGGATATCCTGTCGCTGAAGATCTTTCACGGCAATGGCAACTTGGCGCTGTCGCGCCGCGTGCCGCTGCTCGAAAATCTCGGTTTCAACGTCCTGAGCGAGCGGACCTTCGACATATACGTCACCGCCAAGGATGGCGCGACCGGCCATGTCGTTCTCCACGACATGGAACTGGAAGCCCGCAGCGGCGTGACGATCGATCTCGCTCGGCACGGCGCAGCGCTTGAGGAAGCCTTCCTCGCCGCCTTCGGCGGCGCGATCGATAATGACGGCTTCAACCGGCTTATCGTCTCAGCCGATCTGTCCGCCCGCGAAGCCAACGTCTTGCGCGCCTATGCCCGTTATCTCCGCCAAGCCGGCATCGCCTATTCGCAGGATTACATCGCCGCGACGCTGGACAAATATCCGCGCATCGCAGCTTCGATCTTCCGCTTGTTCCATGACACGCTCGACCCCAAGGTCAGCGACAAGAACCGCTCGAAAAGGCTTTCCGAGCTGCATGCGACCATCGAAACCGAACTCGCCGATGTTCCGAGCCTCGACGATGACCGGATTCTCCGCCGCTACGTCAACGCGGTCGATGCGACGCTGCGCACCAACTACTTCCAGAAAAGCCCGGACGGCACGCCAAGGGCCATGCTTGCCTTCAAGCTCGACCCGAAATTGCTGGATGGTCTGCCCGAGCCGCGGCCTTTCCGCGAAATCTTCGTCTACGGTGTCGAGGTCGAGGGCGTGCACCTGCGGTTCGGCAAGGTCGCCCGCGGTGGCCTGCGGTGGTCGGATCGCGCTGAAGACTACCGCACCGAGGTTCTGGGCCTGGTAAAGGCGCAGCAAGTGAAGAATGCCGTCATCGTGCCGGTCGGTGCCAAGGGCGGCTTCTATCCGAAGAGACTTCCGGTCGGCGGCAGCCGCGACGAGATCTTCAATGCCGGTCGCGAAGCCTACAAGACCTACATCCGCACGCTGCTATCGATCACCGACAATATTTCCGGCACGGATGTCGTTCCGCCGTCGGATACGGTGCGGCTGGATGGTGACGATCCCTATTTCGTCGTCGCCGCCGACAAGGGCACCGCTACTTTCTCCGACACGGCCAATGCCCTGGCGCAGGAAGCCGGCTTCTGGCTCGACGACGCCTTCGCCTCTGGCGGTTCAGCCGGTTACGACCACAAGAAGATGGGCATCACCGCCCGCGGTGCCTGGGAGACTGTCAAACGTCACTTCCGTGAAATGGATATCGACATCCAGACATCGCCTTTCACCGTCGCCGGCGTCGGCGACATGTCCGGAGACGTCTTCGGCAACGGCATGCTGCTGTCGCCGAAAATCCGCCTGCTCGCCGCCTTCGATCACCGCGACATCTTCATCGATCCCGATCCGGATATGGAAATGACGCTTGCCGAACGTCAGCGGCTCTTCAATCTTGCCCGCTCGAGCTGGCAGGATTTCGACAAGAGCATCCTGTCGAAAGGTGCAATGATCATCTCGCGTTTGGCGAAATCGGTAACGCTGACGCCGGAAGCCGCTGCCGCCATCGGCATCGACAAGACGGTGGCGACGCCCTTCGAGATCATCACGGCGATCCTGAAGAGCCCTGTGGACCTGCTCTGGTTCGGCGGCATCGGCACCTATGTGAAGGCGCCGGCCGAAACGGATTCGGAAGTCGGCGATCGCGCCAACGATCCGATCCGCGTCACCGCGGAAGAGGTTCGCGCCAGGGTGATCGGGGAGGGCGCTAATCTCGGTGTCACCCAGAAGGGCCGCATCGCCTATGGCCTCAAGGGCGGACGCTGCAATTCCGACGCCATCGACAATTCCGCTGGTGTCAACACCTCGGACGTCGAGGTCAACATCAAGATCGCGCTGGCCTCCGCCATGTTCGACGGCCGCCTGACGCGCGCCAAGCGCGATACGCTGCTGGCGTCGATGACCGACGAAGTGGCGACGCTCGTACTGCGCAACAATTATCTGCAGTCGCTGGCAATCTCGTTGACCGAACGCAAAGGCACCGGCAACGGCCTGGAGCTGAGCCGCTTCATGAGCGTTCTCGAAGCGGCCAAGCAGCTCAACCGCAAGGTCGAGACACTGCCGGACGACCAGACGTTTGCCGAGCGTTACGCCAACGGCCGACCGCTCAGCCGTGCTGAGATCGGTGTCCTGCTCTCCTATGCCAAGATCGTGCTCTTCGACGCCCTGGCAGCGAGCGACCTGCCGGATGACCCCTATTTCGCCGCGACGCTCAGCCGTTATTTCCCGGCGAAAATGCAGCGCTCCAATGCCGGCGATATCGCCGGCCATCGGCTGCGCCGCGAAATCATCGCGACGGCGCTCGCAAACGAAGCGATCAACCGCGGCGGTCCGGGCTTTGCCGTCAGCATGATGGATGCGACGGCGGCGTCTGCCGCCGAGGTGGTCAAGGCTGCCGTGCTAGCCCGCGACGGCTTCGATCTCGACCGGCTCTGGAACGAAACCGATGCATTGGACGGCAAGGTCGGCGGCCAGACGCAGAACCGTGTTTACGGCGAAATCACCGAGGTCTACACGGCTCTCACCCGCCTGTTGCTGAAAACCGGTGCGGCCAAAGGTAATATCGAAGAAACCGTTAGCCGGCTTCAAGCAGCGTTGAAAAAGCTGCGTCCGATCTTCCTCAGCCATATCCCTGCGGATTTCGCGGCCGAAATCGCTGCCCGACAAGCGGAATACGAGGTCGCCGGTCTTCCGGAGAGGCTTGCTTCCGAGATCGCGACGATCTACGCGCTCGTCCTCGTACCGGAGATCATGCAGATCGCCGAGCGCACCGGCGATACGCTCAATCGCGCCGCCGAAAGCTACTTCACCGTGTCGCAGACTTTCCGTGTCGGTCGCCTGCTGCTCGCCGGCAGCCGCATCATTACCGGCGATCACTATGAAAGCTTGGCCTTGGCGCGCAGCCTCGACCAGATCGCCGGCGCCCGTCGTGATATCGTCATCTCGGCACTGAGCAACCATCCCAAGGACAAACAACCGATCCTGGCATGGCACGCCGAAGACCGCATCCGCATCAACCGCATTGCCGAAGAGCTTGTGGGCCTCAGCGAAAGCGGCGATCCGAACCTTGCCCGGATCACCGTCGCCGCCGGCCTCCTGACCGACCTTGCGCACGACCGGGCGAGATGAGACAGTCCGCCCGGCTCGATAGAGCAATTCCAGGAAAAGTGCGAAGCGGTTTTCCTGGAATGTGTAAAAACAAAGGGATAGAGCGGCAAAGCGATTCCGTGAAACGCTGAACCGCACTAGCCGCGCTATGGGATCAGGGGCAGGAATTTGGTGGCCACGGAAATTAGGGACGATGCGCCTGCAAAAGTGCCGGCGCGTGGCATCTGGGGATGGATGTTCTTCGACTGGGCGGCGCAACCGTTCTTCACCGTCGTCACCACCTTCATCTTTGGCCCCTATTTCGTCGCAAGGCTGACGGCGGATCCTGTCTCGGCGCAGACGACCTGGAGCAATATGGCGACGATTTCCTCGGTGATCATCGCCATACTGTCACCGGTGCTCGGCTCGATCGCCGATCAATCCGGCGCGCGCAAACCCTGGATCGCCTTTTTCGCCGTTATCAAGATCATCAGCCTCTTCTGCCTTTGGGGCGCCGCACCCGGCTCACCGGTCATTTATCCCGTCATCTTCATGATCCTCGCCTCGATCTCGGCCGAGTTTTCAATCGTCTTCAACGACTCGATGATGCCGCGGCTCGTCGGCAAGAGCGATATCGGCCGGCTGTCGAATGCTGCCTGGGGCCTCGGCTATCTTGGCGGCATGATCGTGCTCATCTCCGTCGTGGCGCTTTTGGCCGGCAACCCGCAAACCGGCAAGACCATCCTCGGCCTGACACCGCTCTTCGGCCTCGACGCCACCCTCGGGGAGGATGCACGCATCACCGGGCCGATTTCCGCCGTCTGGTATTTTCTCTTCATTCTGCCGATGTTTTTCTTCACGCCGGATGCTCCCCGCGGCCGGCCGTTCGGTGCAGCGGTTCGCTCCGGCCTGAATGAACTCGCGACGACGCTTGGCGAGCTGAAGCGCCGCCGGGGCATCAGCCTTTTCCTGCTGGCGCGCATGATCTACCAGGACGGCGTCAACGGCCTGCTGATCCTCGGCGGCACCTTCGCCGCTGGCATGTTCGGCTGGGCGACCATCGAGATCGGCATTTACGGCATCATCCTCAACGTCGTCGCCATTTTCGGCTGTTTCGCCGCAGGTTATGTCGACCGCTGGCTGGGTTCCAAGATAACGGTCGTCATCAGTCTGACCATGCTGCTGCTGGCGGCACTCGGCATCATCTCCACAGGACCGGGCTTCACGCTGTTCGGCTTCGTGCCGCTTTCGACCGTGAGCTCCGGCGGCCTGTTCGGCACTGCCGCGGAAAAGGCCTATATCGCCTACGGCCTGCTGATCGGCCTCGCATTCGGCCCGGTGCAGGCCTCCTCGCGCTCCTATCTGGCCCGCAGCGTCAGCCTTGCCGAAGCGGGCCGCTATTTCGGCATCTACGCGCTCTCGGGCCGCGCCACCAGCTTCATGGCGACCCTGTTCTTCTCGCTGATCACCTTTTGGAGCGGCTCTGCCCGCCTCGGCATGGCAACGCTCATCGTCTTCCTCGCCGGCGGGCTGCTGCTTCTGCTGCCGACGCCCTATCCCGCCGATAAGGTAAAATAGGGATATCCCTCTTTCAATTTGGGGATATGCCTTGAGGAGTAGCCCTCATGGTGAGGAGGCCCGAAGGGCCGTCTCGAACCACGAGGGCGGGTGGCTACTTCCGGGCCACCCTCGTCCTTCGACAAGCTCAAGATGAGGGTGGAGCCAGCTCTACTCAATGGCGGAAATGACGCACGCCCGTGAAGACCATCGCAACATTGTGCTCGTCAGCGGCATCGATGACTTCCTGGTCGCGCATCGAACCACCCGGCTGAATGACGGCTGTCGCGCCTGCTGCAATCGCCGACAGCAGACCGTCCGCGAAGGGCAGGAAAGCTTCGGAAGCAACGGCCGAGCCGCGTGTCAGCGGCTCGGCGAGCCCCATGGCCTTGGCGGCTTCCTCCGCCTTGATCGCGGCAATACGGGCGGAATCGACGCGGCTCATCTGACCGGCGCCAATACCGGCTGTCTGGCCATCCTTGGCATAGACGACCGCATTTGATTTCACGTGCTTGGCGACGCGGAAGGCGAACTTCATGTCTTCCAGCTCCTGCGCCGTCGGCGCACGCTTGGTAACCACCTTCAGCTCCATATCCTCGACCAGCGCGTTGTCGCGGTTCTGGACGAGCAGACCGCCGGACACGGTCTTGGCGGTCAGGCCGGCCGCGCGCGGATCAGGCAGGGCGCCGACCGAAAGCAGGCGAAGGTTCGGTTTGCGGGCGATGATCGCCTTGGCTTCCTCAGTGACCTCTGGCGCGATGATGACCTCGGTGAAGAGCTTGACGATCTCTTCCGCCGTCGCCGCGTCAAGAATGCTGTTCAGCGCGATGATGCCGCCGAAGGCCGACACCGAGTCGCAGGCGAGAGCCCGCTTGTAGGCCTCGACCAGGCTCGGGCCGGTGGCTACGCCGCAGGGGTTGGCATGCTTGATGATCGCGCAGGCCGGACCCTTTTCCGGCAGGAACTCGGCAACGAGCTCATAGGCCGCGTCGGTATCATTGATGTTGTTGTAGGAGAGCTGCTTGCCCTGGATCAGCGTCGCGGTCGAGACACCAGGCCGGTTTTCGCCGGTGACGTAGAATGCCGCCTTCTGATGCGGGTTTTCGCCGTAGCGCATTTCCTCGCGCAGGGCGCCGCCGATGACACGGTGGCGCGGAGTTGCGATATCCAGCGCTTCGGCGAACCAGTTGGAGATCATCGCGTCATAGGCCGCGGTGCGGGCGAAAGCCTTGGCGGCCATGCGCTGGCGGAAGGCATAGGCGGTCTGGCCGGCGTCGGTCGAAAGCTGCTCCAGCAGCTCGGGATAGTCGGCCGGATCGGTGAGGATCGTTACATAGGCGTGGTTCTTGGCCGAAGCTCGAATCATCGCAGGGCCGCCGATGTCGATATTCTCGACCGTCGTCGGATAGTCTCCGCCGGCCTTGCGGACGTCTTCGAAGGGATAGAGATTGATGACGACGAGGTCGATGCCCTCGATGCCGTGCTCCTTCATCGCCGCCTGATGCTCGGCGTCATCACGGATAGCGAGCAGGCCGCCATGCACTTTCGGATGTAGCGTCTTGACGCGCCCGTCCATGATCTCCGGAAAACCCGTTACGTCGGACACATCGGTAACGGCAAGGCCAGCCGCCGAAATCGTCTTGTGCGTGCCGCCGGTCGACAACAGCCGCACGCCCTTTTCGCTGAGCGCCCGGGCAAACTCGACGATGCCGGTCTTGTCGGAGACGGACAGAAGCGCGGTCTTCACCTTAACTTTGTCGGGGGCTGGGATTTTTTTGGAAACGACGGCCATTGGCTTTCTCCAGTCTAGCGTGAGGAGATGTCCGGCGACAGCGGCGCGGGACAATATGCCGCCCCGTTAACACAGCTTAAGCACTTAGCCTATGGCCGATAGGATAAAAACCAGCGGATTTCCGGCTTTTCGGCGATCGGGAAAACGATCTCGAGCTGGTCCGAAGCGCGCATGCCAGACGCATCGGCAAAAAAGATGTCCTCAGCCACCAACACCTCGTTGCCCGGCGAGGAGAATACCCAGGTCTCGCCATCCGGCGCGATCAGCAAGGCGGAGTCGGTCTCGGTCTGCAGCAGGCTGATGGAAGGATGGATGTGAAAGCGTGCAGAGGCCAGGCCGCCATCGCTCTTCAGCAGTGATTTCTTGCCCTCCGGAACGAAAAATCGGTCGCGGCCGGCAAGAATGGTGCCGCTGGCATTCAGGCTCAGCTCGCGCTCATGGGCATAGCCAAAGGTCGAGAGATAGCCGTCATGTACCGCCCGGATATAATCACGGCCATCTTCGGTTTCGGCGCGCTCGACGATGACCTTTTTCACGCCGCTGACCATCACCGGGCCGAGGGTTTTCGACTTCGAAAACAGGCTCGACGACGTATCGTCGAGCGTCACGGTCGAATGCGCCGCCGTGGCGCGAGCCGCCTGGATGTAGCGCTCACCGGCAAAATTCGGCGAACCGGAATTGACGATGAAGCGGTATTTGCCTGAGGACATTTCGAAGGACAAGCAGCCGGCATGCGCCGTGCGGCTGAGATCGGCGGAAGCGGGCGCCCCGGTGTCGACGATGACGACGGCGTGTCCAGCCGCCAGCCGATGATATTTGCTATGCGGCAGCGCCTTGAACGCCTGGCCGGCGGTTTCGTCATAACGCAGCACCGACATCAGCTCGTTGGCGAGCGTCGAGGTCGCGCCATTGAACAGCGCCAGGTCGCCATCCTGATGCCGGAAGAAGCGCAAGGCTGGATACATGCGGTCGATGCCTGGGATCAGCCGCGACGGCGCATCATGGCCAAGATTGACGTAGGTCTGGCGCAGCGGCAGCAGGTCGAGCAGCAGTTCCAGCGCCACGCGCGGATTGCGCGAAATATGCCCTCCATCCTGCAGGATCTGCCGGTCGATTTCCCGGTCGAGCGCCTGGCCGGCGCGCTTCAGCGTCGAGGCGCCGTTCGGCATGGCGACAGAGGACAAGGCGAGCGCAATCCGCACCCTAAACCGTGTCTCACCGTCCCGTGTCGTTGCCGCCACGCGACGGAGATAACGAACATGGAAGGCCAGCATGCGCATGAAACGGCGATAAAAACCGCCGTCCGTGCCCTGCAGGACCACGGGCGAATGCGACAACCAGGCAATCAGCCGTTGGGCGGCAGTATCAGCCGCCCAGGCAACACCCCGCAATCGGTAGCCATGGACGGCCATCCAGTCGTTGAGAATGGATCGCGCCATTGCTGCGGCCTGATCGCTCTTTTCCGCCCGCAAATGCCGCAGCCAGCGGAAACTGTGCAACCGGGCAGCAAAGGCCTGCGACGGCAGCTCGAGGGCGAAGGGCGATTGTCCCTCTGTTTCCAACACCCGGCCCGCCAACAGGATGCGGCCGTTCAAAAGCTCTTCAACGAAAAACGGATCGATGCTGCGCAGGTCCGTCGGAGCCACGATCAACCGTTCCGGCACACGCATCGTGTGGCGGGTAAGACGCAATCGCGCTAACGCCGTGCGGCGCGACATTCGCCGCCATGCTTCCCGCATGTGTAAACTCACCGAACCCTGCCGGAAAACCTGCATATTTGCTTATGCTTACTCTCTATCTCTGTGGTTAAGAAGAGGTTAGGAATATGCCAAATAAGGACATTGTGCCCTATTTTTGGTCAAGTCGAGCGTAAGCACTTAAGGAGGCCCGCCGCTATCGCGTGCGGCGGAGCACCACGGCGAAGAACCCATCCAACCCGGACGCAAAACCACCGGAAAGCGGCAGCATGTCAGGCGTGGTGCGGAAAGCGCCGAGAGGCGAAATCGCGGCCTCGAGACCCGGCCATTCCTCGGGTTTAATCGGCACGCGCTCAGCCATGTCCGTCTCCGCCAGAACCCGCGCGACAAGATGCTCGCCCTCTTCGGGATCGAGCGAACAGTTGGAGAAAACGACAAGCCCGGCGGGCTTGACCAAGGTCAATGCGTGGCGCAGCAGGCGCTCCTGCAGAGCCGCAAGCTTGGCGATGTCCTCCGGACCCTTGGTCCAGAGCACGTCGGGATGACGACGGGTCGTACCCGTCGAAGAGCAGGGGGTATCGAGAAGAGCGGCGTCGAAGAGATCCTCGGGCTGAAACTTGGCCATATCGCCGGCGACGGTTTCCGCTTCCAGCCCGAGCCGCGCCAGGTTGGCGGCGAGCCGCTTGAGGCGATTTGCGGATTGGTCGAGCGCAGTCACCTTGCCGCCGGCAAGGATGAGCTGCGCGGTCTTGCCGCCGGGCGCGGCGCAGAGATCTACGACTTTGCTGCCGGCAAGCGAACCGAACAATTTTGCCGGAATGCTGGCGGCGGCATCCTGGACCCACCATTCGCCTTCTGAAAATCCATCGAGCGAGGGAATCGAGCCCTCGAAGGCCGCCAACCGCACGCCGCCGGTCGGCAACACGACGCCATTCAAGCGCTTCGCCCAACCTTCGGCATCGGATTTCACCGTGACGTCGATCGCCGCCGGCTCCAATTGCGTGTCGGAAATCCTCAGCGCCGCGTCAGCGCCATAGGCAGCTTCGAGACGCGTCAGGAACCAGGCCGGCATGGCCGGCACGTTCGCGACCCTGGCCAGGATATCCTGCTTCTCCCGCCCGATTCGCCTGAGAATGGCGTTGACCAGCTTGGCAAAACGGCGATTGCGCGGGTCCTGGTTGGCCTGCTCGACGGCAATATCGACGGCAGAATGATCCGGCACGTCGAGATAGAGCATCTGCGCGGCACCCGCCACCAACACATGATGCAGGGCGCGGGCGCCTTCCGGCAACGGCGACTCCAGTAGCGACGCAATCGCCGCCTCGATGCGCGGCAAATGGCGTAGCGCCGAGTTCAGAATGGCACGCACCAGCGCCCGGTCGCTCTCCCCGAGCGCCCTATAGGCAGGATTGCCACCTTCAGCATCCAGCATGCCGTCAAGCGGCGTCTTGCGGTCGATAACGGCCGCCAGGATTTTCGTCGCGGCGGCGCGCGCGGCGAATCCGGGCTTGGCCGGCGCCGAATCATGCGGCCGATGCTGCGGTGAGCGATTTCGCGATTGTCTTCCGTCTTTGTTGAAAGGCTTCTTATTATTGGAATTCAAGACCAGGGTCCCTTCGGCGGTTGCGAACCACCGCGACCCGTATTCGGTACGGAGCGCGATTTGCGCACCGGATTAGCAGTCAAGATCGGTCCCGTCGAGCCAAAGCCGGGCGGCGTGCTCACGGCAGGGCCCGCGCCACCGCCGCCATACCGCGCCATCTCGCGCAGCGCGGCGATGCGGTTTTCCGTATCCGGGTGCGTGGAGAACAGATTGTCCATACGGGCGCCGGAAAGCGGATTGATGATGAACATATGCGCCGTCGCCGGATGACCTTCGGCCTCTTCATTCGGAATATACTCCGCCCCTCGGGCGATCTTGCCGAGCGCCGAGGCGAGCCAGAGGGGATTGCCGCAGATTTCGGCACCGCGACGGTCGGCAGAATATTCACGCGTACGGCTGATCGCCATCTGCACCAGCATGGCGGCGAGGGGCGCGACGATCATCGCCACCAGCACACCGACGATACCAAGGGGATTGTTGCTGTCTCGGCGGCCGCCGAAGAAGAAGGCGAAATTACCGAGCATGGAGATGGCGCCGGCGAGCGTCGCCGTGATGGTCATCGTCAGCGTATCGCGGTTTTGCACATGCGCCAGTTCATGCGCCATCACGCCGGCCACTTCCTCTGGCGTCAGAGCGTTGAGCAGGCCGGTCGAGGCGGCAACGGCGGCGTTTTCGGGATTGCGACCGGTGGCGAAGGCATTCGGCTGCGGGCTGTCATAGAGATAGACCTTAGGCATCGGCAGGCCAGCATTGCGCGCGAGGTCGCGGATGATCCGATAGAACTCCGGTGCGCTGCGCTCGTCCACCTCCTGTGCATGATAGGTGGAGAGCACCATGCGGTCGGAATTCCAATAGGAAAAGAAATTCATGCCGGCCGCGGCGACAAGCGCAATCATCATGCCGGCTTGACCACCGATCAAATAGCCGACGCCCATAAACAGGGCGGTCATGAAGGCAAGCAACATGGCAGTGCGCATGAGGTTCATCTGATGTCTCCATCACATCGTCAGTCCGAACCTTTTTCTTTGCGGCCGGACGCACTATGATTTGGCTATTCACCCGCCTATTTCAACAGCTCTAGGCCGCATCACGCCATGCAGATTGCAGATAACGACAATAAAAACGACATCGACGCCGACGAGGCGCCCCGCAAGCCGCTCTCGCCGGCCGCCAAGCGAGCGCTCGCCGAGGCCGAAGAGCGCCGTAAAGCCCAGGTCCAACCAGAACTGCCCCCCGAAACCGGCGGACGCGGTGGCGCCGAGCCCTCACGATTTGGCGATTGGGAGATCAATGGGCGTGCGATCGATTTTTGAGATTGGCTTGTTCGCGATCCTGAATGTGCTGCCGCCTATGACGCGGTGAACTACCCCGACGAAGCCGGAGATCTTCCGAGACGCGCCGGCTTGGAGCGAAGGCCTACTCGACTAGGTCGCCCGCACAGCAGTCGCCTTTTTTCAACGTTTCCAGATAGAAGCCATGAACTAGGCGAGGGCTTATCCTTCGCCTAGTTCTAAGAAACTGTATCCCGCCCGCCAGGAGCGAGACAGACCTCGATCAAGCCGCGTCGGCCCTGTTCTGCCTGTTGGCGATCAAGTCGTCGACAACAGCAGGATCGGCCAGCGTCGACGTATCGCCGAGCGAGCCGAAATCGTCTTCGGCAATTTTGCGCAGGATGCGGCGCATGATCTTGCCGGAGCGGGTTTTCGGCAGGCCGGGAGCGAACTGAATCTTGTCGGGCGAGGCGATCGGGCCGATCTCCGCCCGCACATGTTTCACCAGCTCCTGCCGCAGCGCATCCGTACCCTCATGGCCGGCCATCAGTGTCACATAGCAATAGATGCCCTGACCCTTGATCGCATGCGGATAGCCGACAACGGCAGCTTCCGAGACATCCTGGTGCGAAACCAGAGCCGATTCGACCTCGGCGGTGCCAAGCCGGTGGCCTGAGACATTGAGCACGTCGTCGACACGGCCGGTAATCCAGTAATAGCCGTCCTCATCGCGCCGGCAGCCGTCGCCGGTAAAATATTTGCCTTTGTAGGTGGAAAAATAGGTCTGAATGAAACGTTCATGGTCGCCATAGACCGTACGCATCTGGCCGGGCCAACTGTCGGCGATAACGAGATTGCCGTCAGCCGCCCCTTCCAGCAGATTGCCCTCATTGTCCACCAGTTCCGGCTGGACGCCGAAGAAGGGCAGGGTTGCCGAACCCGGCTTCAGGTCGGTCGCGCCCGGCAGCGGCGTAATCATATGGCCGCCGGTCTCCGTCTGCCACCAGGTATCGACGATCGGGCAGCGGCCGTCACCGACGACATTGTAGTACCATTCCCAGGCTTCCGGATTGATCGGCTCGCCGACCGTTCCGAGCAGCCGCAACGAAGAGCGCGAAGAGCGCTTGACGAAGTCATCGCCGGCGCCCATCAGCGAACGGATCGCCGTCGGGGCGGTATAGAAGATATTGACCTTGTGCTTGTCGATAACCTCCCAGAAGCGGCCCTGGTCCGGGAAATTCGGCACGCCCTCGAACATCAGCGATGTCGCGCCGTTCGCTAGTGGCCCGTAGACGATGTAGGAATGACCGGTCACCCAGCCGACGTCTGCGGTGCACCAGAAGATCTCGCCAGGATGATAATCGAAGACATATTCGTGCGTCATCGCCGCATAGACGAGATAACCGCCGGTCGTGTGCAGCACACCCTTCGGCTTGCCGGTCGAACCTGACGTATAGAGAATGAACAGCGGGTCTTCCGCCTTCATCTTCGCGGGCGGGCATTCCGCCTTCACCGTCGCAACTTCCTGATGATACCAGAGATCTCGACCCGGCGCCCAGCCGGTCTTGCCGCCGGTGCGGCGCACGACCAGAACCTTCTCGACGGTAACATACTGCCTGGCGGCGATATGGATCGCCGTATCGGTATTCTCCTTGAGCGGCACCGGCTTGCCGCCGCGCAAACCCTCGTCGCAGGTGATGACGAAGGTCGATTGGCAATCGACAATGCGCCCCGCCAGCGCCTCCGGGGAAAAGCCGCCGAAGACGACGGAATGCACCGCGCCGATGCGGGCGCAGGCGAGCATGGCATAGGCAGCCTCGGGGATCATCGGCATGTAGATGGTGACGCGATCGCCCTTCTTGACGCCATGCTTCTTCAACACATTCGCCAGGCGGCAGACGTGTTCGTAGAGCTCGTTATAGGTGATCTTCTTGTCGATATAGGGGTTGTCGCCTTCCCAGATGAAAGCCACGTCATCGCCATGCTTCTTCAGGTGACGGTCTATGCAATTGTAGGAAACGTTGGTCAGCCCGTCTTCGAACCATTTGATCGAGACTTTCCCTTTGAAGGACGTGTTCTTGACCTTGGTATAGGGCTTGAACCAGTCGATCCGCTGGCCGTGTTTGCCCCAGAAATAGTCGGGATCCTCGACGCTCTGCCTGTACCATTTCTGATATTTTGCCGCATCGATCAAAGCTTGCGCTTTGACCGGCTTCGTCACCGGATGAATCTTTTCCGACATGGTTTCCTCCTCAATCCTGGCCATCTCTTTCGAGATTATGGCGCTCATTCCACGCAATCAATAGCAGCTCAAGTTACGACAGCAATTGGACAAAGCGCATTTCATCCGCAAAGAATTGCAATTCCGCAACACTGCGGTTATATAGGGCCATATTTCCCGGACAATGTGGTGTTACACCCCGGACCGCGACACCGGCGCGGACTGACAGAAGGACTATATCCATGGCTCAACAATTGCTCATGCCGAAGGCAACCGCCATTTGGCTTGTCGACAATACAGCCTTGTCGTTCGACCAGATTGCGCAGTTCTGCAAGCTACATCCGCTCGAGGTCAAGGCCATTGCCGATGGCGAAGCGGCCCAGGGCATCAAGGGCCTCGACCCGATCGCCACCGGCCAGCTTTCGCGCGACGAAATCGCGCGTGCCGAAGCCAATCCGAACCACAAGCTGAAGATTTCCGAACCGAAGGTTCGCGTGCCGGAATCCAAGCGCCGCGGCCCGCGCTATACGCCGGTCTCCAAGCGCCAGGATCGGCCGAACGCCATTCTCTGGCTGGTACGCAACCATCCGGAACTGAAGGACGCGCAGATTTCCCGTCTGGTCGGCACTACCAAGTCCACCATCGAACAGATTCGCGACCGCACGCACTGGAACTCGACGAACCTGACGCCGATGGATCCGGTGACACTCGGCCTCTGCAGCCAGATCGACCTCGACATGGAAGTGGAAAAGGCCGCCAAGGGTCGTCCGTTGCCGACCGCCGCCGAACTCGGCGCGACGCTGCAGCCGGCGCAGGAGACCGAGAAGCTCGGCTTCAGCTACGACCGCGACGACGAGAAGGAAAAGGAAATCGACGCCGACGCCGTCTTTGCCAAGCTGAAGTCGCTGAAGTCCACCACGCCGGACGAGGACGACGACGACCGGTACTGAGACGCGATCGATCCCGCGATTCGAAGCCCCGGCTTTCGCCGGGGCTTATTTTTGACCTTAACGCGCCCCGAAAATTGCAGAGCCGACGCGAACGCTGGTGGCACCGAAGGCGACGGCAATCTCGTAGTCGCTCGACATGCCCATGGAGAGCTTATCGACCCCGCTCTTCTTGGCTAGTTTGGCTAGCAGCGCGAAATGTGGCCCGGGATTCTCATCGGCGGGCGGGATGCACATCAGCCCCTCGATCGAAAGCCCAAGCTCGCCTCGGCAAAAATCGACGAAAGCAATCGTGTCATCAGGCGCGATCCCGGCCTTTTGCGGCTCCAGGCCGGTGTTGACCTGCACGTAAAGCCGCAGCACCTTGCCCTGACGTTTCATTTCGTCCGCCAAGGCGCGGGCGATCTTTTCCCGGTCGACCGTTTCGATGACATCGAACAACGCCACGGCATCCGCCGCCTTGTTCGATTGCAGCGGCCCGATCAGATGCAGCTCGACCCCTGGAGTTTCGGCTTTGAGCACCGGCCACTTGCCCTGGCTTTCCTGGACGCGGTTTTCGCCAAACACCCGTTGACCGGCTGAAATCGCGGGGCGGATCGCTTCAGCATCGAAGGTCTTGGAAACAGCGACAAGCTGCACGGCACCCGCCGGCCGGTCAGCCTGACGCTCCGCTGCCGCGATATGGGCACGAACCGCGTTCAACCGCTCTTGAAGTTCCATCTTTTTGCCTCGATATTTACGCCTATTCCTGAGACTTTGGAGTAATGAGCCAGGCGGCCTTTGCCAAGGGCCGATGCCGCAGAATCCGGCTTTGCTTC
The DNA here is from genome assembly GCF_030272705.1 of Rhizobium mayense. GTDB lineage: Bacteria > Pseudomonadota > Alphaproteobacteria > Rhizobiales > Rhizobiaceae > Rhizobium > Rhizobium mayense. The sequence continues at coordinate 107,472 of NZ_JARFYM010000008.1, forward strand.
GCAAGATAAGGCACTTGCCGCACCCGCTAAACTTGACGCTTGGTTGGTTTCGTGATGAAGGTCACGGCCAACTCCCCATGATATTCCGGAATACAAGATCAAATGGCTACCGAACGTTATAATCCGCGCGACGCCGAGCCTCGCTGGCAGCAGAAATGGAACGAGGAGAATGTCTTCCTCACCGACAACGCCGATCCGCGCGAGAAATATTACGTCCTTGAGATGTTCCCCTATCCATCGGGCCGCATCCATATGGGCCATGTGCGCAACTACGCTATGGGTGACGTCGTGGCCCGCTACAAGCGTGCCCGTGGCTACAACGTGCTGCATCCGATGGGCTGGGACGCTTTCGGCATGCCGGCGGAAAACGCCGCCCGCGACAACAAGGTGCATCCCAAGGAATGGACCTACCAGAACATCGCCTCGATGAAGGCGCAGCTGAAGGCCATGGGCCTGTCGCTGGACTGGAGCCGTGAATTCGCCACCTGCGACGTCGACTATTATCATCGCCAGCAGATGCTTTTCATCGACATGATGGAGAAGGGCCTAGTCTACCGCAAGAAGTCCAAGGTCAACTGGGACCCGGTCGATAACACCGTGCTTGCCAACGAACAAGTCATCGATGGCCGCGGCTGGCGCTCCGGCGCGCTGGTCGAACAGCGCGAGCTGACGCAATGGTTCTTCAAGATTACCGAATTCAGCCAGGAACTGCTGGACGCGCTGGACACGCTCGACCACTGGCCGGAAAAAGTGCGGCTGATGCAGAAGAACTGGATCGGGCGTTCAGAAGGCCTGACGATCCGTTGGGAAATCGTGCCGGAAACCTCCCCCAACGCTGAACGCGAAATCACCGTCTATACCACGCGTCCGGACACGCTGTTCGGTGCATCCTTCCTGGCGATATCGGCTGATCATCCGCTGGCCAAGGAAGCCGCTGCCGCGAATCCGGCTATCGATGCCTTCTGCGAAGAATGCCGCCGCGCCGGCACCTCGCTTGCAGCATTGGAGACCGCCGAGAAGAAAGGCATGGACACGGGTATCCGCGTCCGCCATCCGCTGGACCCATCCTGGGAACTGCCGGTCTATATCGCCAATTTCGTGCTGATGGATTATGGCACCGGCGCGATCTTCGGCTGCCCCTCCGGCGACCAGCGCGACCTGGATTTTGCCCGCAAATATCATTTGCCGGTCGTCCCCGTCGTCATGCCGAGGGATGGCGATGCGGCAAGCTTCACCATCGGCGATGTCGCCTATGATGGCGACGGCATCATGATCAACTCGCGATTCCTGGACGGCATGGGCACGGAGGAAGCCTTCGAAACCGTGGCTGCAAAACTGGCCGCTGAAAGCCTCGGCAATGCGCCTCAGGCCGAACGCAAGGTGAATTTCCGCCTGCGCGACTGGGGTATTTCGCGTCAGCGCTATTGGGGTTGCCCGATCCCGGTCATCCATTGCGATGATTGCGGCGTCTTGCCGGTGCCGAAGCAGGATCTTCCAGTCAAGCTGCCGGACGACGTCACCTTCGATCAGCCGGGCAATCCGCTCGACCGCCATCCGACATGGCGGCATGTTGCCTGCCCGCAATGTGGCAAGGACGCCCGTCGCGAAACCGACACCATGGATACCTTCGTCGATTCGAGCTGGTACTACACCCGCTTCACCGCGCCGTGGGAACACGAACCGACCGACAAGGCCGCGGCTGATCGCTGGCTGCCGGTCGATCAATATATCGGCGGCATCGAGCATGCGATCCTGCATCTGCTCTATTCCCGCTTCTTCACCCGCGCCATGCGTGAGACCGGCCATGTCGAAGCGAAGGAGCCCTTCAAGGGCCTGTTCACGCAGGGCATGGTTGTTCACGAGACCTATAGCCGCGGCCATGGGCTGACACGCGAATGGGTGTCGCCGGCCGACATCCGCATCGAGGAGGCCGACGGCCAAAGGCGCGCGACACTGCTGTCGACCGGCGAAGACATCGCCATCGGCGCGATCGAGAAGATGTCGAAATCGAAGAAAAACGTCGTCGACCCGGACGATATCATCGCCTCCTACGGCGCCGATACGGCCCGGTTCTTCGTATTGTCCGATTCTCCACCCGACCGCGACGTTATTTGGTCGGAGGCGGGCGTCCAAGGGGCGCATCGTTTCACGCAACGCATGTGGCGCCTGGTGTCGGAAGCGGCCGACGCATTGAAGACGGTCGCCGCGACTCCGGCTAAGGAAGGCGAAGCGCTGGCGATTTCACAGGCTGCCCACCGCACGCTGAAAGCGGTCCAGGGCGATTACGACAAGCTGGCCTTCAACAAGGCCGTGGCGCGCATCTACGAATTCGTCAACACATTGGCTGCTCCGCTGGCCAAGGTCGCCGCTGGCGAGACGGATGCCGGCTATCGCTCCGCTGTCCGGGAAGCGGTCGAGATCCTGATCGCGTTGGTCGCGCCGATCACGCCGCATCTGGCCGAAGAATGCTCGGCCGCACTCGGCAACGCACATTTGATCGCCATGAGCGCTTGGCCGAGTTACGACGAAGTGCTCGTCATCGAAAACGAGATCGTCTATCCCGTGCAAATCAACGGCAAGAAGCGCGCCGAATTGACAATTGCTCGCGATGCAGATCAGAATGCCGTGCAAAAAGCCGTACTCGCCCTGGATGCCGTCGGAAGCGCGTTGAATGGTCAGGCGCCAAAGAAGATCATCGTCGTTCCACAGAGGATCGTGAACATTGTCGTCTGATAATCTTTTCAAGCTCGCTCGCGCTGCAGGCGTTGCGTCTGTGATTGCCGTTGCCGGTCTTTTATCCTCCTGCCAGGTTCGACCGCTCTATGCGGAGAACACCGGCGTTACCCAGAAGCTTGCCGACGTTTCCTTTTCCGACGCCGGCAGCCGCGTAGGTCAGGTGGTTCGCAATCAATTGATCTTCATCGCCGGCCGAGGCGCCGGCGAAACGAAGGCCCCGAAATACACGGTGGATCTGAGCGTCAGCTCCGGTACCGGCGGTGTTATCTACCTGCCGTCTTCCGACACCTCTGCCGCAGGCCGCACCACGGTCACGGCAGCCTTTACGCTCAAGAATGCTAGTGACGGCAAGGTTCTCAAGTCCGGCAGCCGCGCGGTCACATCGCTGGTCGACTTCCCGACCCAGGAATTTGCCAAGGCGCGCGCCATCCGCGATTCGGAAGACCGCGCCGCACGCGAAGTTGCCGAACTGGTGGGCGCCGACATCGCAGCCGCGCTTAGCCGCTGATATGGGTGCGCGGCATGGCGGAGATCAAATCCCACGAGTTTGAAGGCTTTCTTCAAAACGCCGCGCGCAGCTACCGACTGTTTGTCATCTATGGCCCTGACCGCGGCCTTGTATCCGAGCGCGCGGGGCAGATCGCCGGAAAGACCGGCGTCGATCTGAAGGACGCTTTTTCGCTGATCAAACTCGACGTCGGCGATCTTCACAACGATGCCGGTCGACTGCTGGACGAGGTCAATGCCATTGGCCTGTTCGGCGGTGAAAAGCTGGTGTGGATTCGTGGCGCAGCCAACGAAAAAGCCCTGGTCGATTCACTGCAGAATATTGCTGAAAACCCTCCCGACGCCAGTTTTGTCATCATTGAGGCTGGTGATCTCAAAAAGGGCTCCGGCCTTCGTAAAGTAGCAGAGACTTCTCGGGCAGTCGCAACCATTCCTTGTTATGCCGACGACATTCGCGCGCTGAATGGCCTCATCGACACTGGGCTGGCAAACGAAAATCTGCGCATCACGCCTGCGGCGCGCCAGGTTCTGTTGGAGCTACTGGGTGGCGACCGCATCGCTTCACGCAACGAAGTACGAAAACTAGCACTCTATTGCCGGGGGCAGGGGACGATCGAAGAGGATCACGTCATCGACATCATCGGCGATGCCAGCGCCGTTTCAGCTGATGACGCTGTGGATGCCATTCTCAAGGGCGACTCGGAAGCTTTTCTGAATGCGATGCAGAAGATCGCTTCCTCCAAGACGCCGATGTTTCTTGTGCTGCAGGGTTGCCTGAGGCAATTCCAGTTGCTGGACATGATGCGCACGGAAATGGATGAAAAGCGTGTACCGCCAGCACAAGTGATGCAAACTCTCGGCCGGCATCTGCACTTTCGCCGTAAACCGATCATCGAGCAGGCCCTCAAAAGCTGGACCGCCCCGGCAATTTCCCGTGAAATGAACCGGCTGCAGGCCGCCATTCTCCAGACCAGGCAGCGCGCCAGCCTGGAAGACACGATCGCCACGCAAACACTGCTGGCGACCACATTACAATCAGCCCGCAAGGGCTGACTCACGCGAAACAGCTCAACGCCGCTCCAGCAGCCGGCAGATTTCCTCAAGCTGCTCCAGGGTTTTGTAGGATATCTTTACCTGACCGCCGCTGCCGCGATGGTTGATCGTGACATCAAGCCCAAGAGTGTCGGACAATGTCCTTTCCAGCGCAAGCGTATCGGAATCCTTCTCGTCCTTGCGGGCAGCGGCCGGTCGCGGATCGTTCTGAGCCTTGATATCGTTCTGCGCGAGCCGCTCCGCATCGCGTACGGACATGCCCTTGGCAACGATCGTGCGGGCGAGGGCGGCCGGATCAGAGGTCGAAACCAGCGCGCGTGCATGGCCAGCGGAAAGGCTGCCGCCCGCGAGCATGTCGCGAACAGGCTCCGGCAACTTCAACAGGCGCAATGAATTGGCGACATGGCTGCGGCTTTTTCCGATAATCTCGCCAAGATCGTTTTGCGTATAGCCGTGTTCGGCAATCAGCTGTTCATAGCCCAGCGCTTCCTCAAGTGGATTGAGATCGGCACGCTGAACGTTTTCGACAATGGCGATTTCCAGAGCCGTCTTATCGTCGACATCGCGAACGATAACTGGAATTTCGATCAGACCGGCCAGTTGCGCCGCGCGCCAACGCCTTTCGCCGGCTATAATTTCATAGCGATCGATCGAGACAGTGCGCACGACAACCGGCTGCACGATGCCATGCTGCCGGATGGAACTCGCAAGGTCGTGCAACTCGGTTTCATCGAAATAACGACGCGGATTCTTGGGATTGCGGCTGATGAATTCGATCGGCACCATGCGATCCGGATTGACGCCGGGCCTGCCGGCATCCACCGGAGTGGGCTGATCCATCTCACCGATGAGAGCGGCTAGGCCGCGGCCAAGGCGCCGTTTCGAAAGATCATCATTCATCGCAATCACTCACTTCAAAACAAACAATAGATCAGGCGGCCGCCTTGCGCTGCCGCTCCCGCTGGATCACTTCCGACGCCAATTGCAGATAAGCTTGGCTGCCGGCGCATTTCAGATCGTAAAGGATTGCGGGCTTGCCATAAGATGGCGCCTCGGACACGCGAACATTGCGCGGAATCAACGTATGGTAGACCTTCTCGCCCAGATGTGTACGCACGTCGTTGACGACCTGCTGCGCGAGATTGTTGCGCGAATCAAACATCGTCAGCACGATCCCCTGAATATCGAGGAGGGGATTGACGCTGCGCCGCACTTGATCGACGGTTTCCAGCAATTGGCTGAGACCTTCCAATGCGAAGAATTCGCACTGCAGCGGCACCAGGACCGAATGAGCGGCCGCCATGGCGTTCATCGTCAGCAGGTTGAACGAAGGCGGGCAATCGACCAGGATGTAGGAAAAAGCGGCAGCACCTGCGCCAGCCAGAGCCCGGCGAAGCCGGAAGACGCGATCGGGCTGCTGAGAGATCTCCATCTCGATGCCGAGCAGATCCATTGTCGACGGCACAATGAAGAGATTGGGAACCGCCGTCTCCTGAACGGTGTCGAGAATCGTATGCGTGCCGACCAGAAGATCATAGGACGATAGTTTGCGATCCCGCCGCTCGATACCCAGACCGGTGCTTGCATTACCCTGCGGATCGAGATCGACGATCAGGACACGCTCGCCAATGGCGGCCAGTGCGGTGGCCAGGTTAATCGCGGTGGTTGTCTTTCCGACGCCACCCTTTTGATTTGCGATAGTAATAATCCGGTTTCGCTCGCCGATCATTGCCACATATCCAATTATGGTTAAGTTCGACGTCGAGGGTGATTTAACTCCAAAATAACAGAATCTCGCTCGACAACACTGTTGTGTTTTACCAGATCGAATTCCCAACGACCACGGGCATTCTGGACCTCGCGCTCGTAATCCCGGCCTTTATGCAGCAACAAGCGAATATTTTCATTGCGCTCAGCCCAGGGCGCTGCGTAGTCCAGCAGTACATCCAGCTCGGCCAGCGCTCTTGCCGAGATCACCTCGCAGTGACCAATGACCTTTGGCGCTTCTTCGATTCGAATGGCATGGACTGCGCCGCGGGCTTCGCATTCCCTCAGGCAAACCCGCAAAAATGCGGCCTTTTTCTGATTGCTCTCCACCAGATCGACATGTCCATCTGCCTGTTCTGCCAGGAGAATCGCAGTAATGACACCGGGGAAACCGCCTCCACTTCCGAGGTCGACCCATCGGGCCGGCTTCGGGTGAAGTTGAAAGATCTGCGCGCTATCGGCAATGTGTCTTTGCCAAAGGTCGCTGATCGTCGAGGGTGCCACCAAATTGATGGTATTCGCCCATTTTTGAAAGAGCTCAGCAAAGTGCTGCAATCGTCCCTGTGTTTCACGTGAAACACGCACACCGTTTAATTCCATGGTAGGACTCTCACACCTTGCAATGTCAGGAAACGAGCTTCTGCTCTTCCGCTACGCTCAGCTTCCGCAGATAAGCCAGCAGAAGTGATATCGCCGCTGGAGTCATACCGTCTATCCGCGACGCCTGGGCGATATTCTTCGGTCGTGCTGCCGCGAGCTTCTGCTTCAATTCGTTCGACAAGCCCGACAATGCGGAGAAATCGAAGCCTGCCGGTATCGCACGCTCTTCCTCACGTCGCACGTGCACAATATCTGAGGTCTGACGGTCCATATAGACCGCATAGGCGGCCTCGATCTCAACCGCATCGACGACGCGCCGATCGACCGATTGCAGTTCCGGCCACAGATTGGACAGCGATTCGACCGATTGCCCCGGATAGGACAGAAGATCATATGCCGACCGCCGTTGACCATCTTTATTGAGATGCAGTCCAGCCTTCTCCGCTTCGCTCGGAGTGACCGACAGTCCTTTGAGCTGAATGCGCGCTTGATCGAGCTTTTCCATATAGCCACCAAAGCGCGATGCGCGGTTGCCGCCGACGCAACCAATCGATATGCCAAGCGGCGTTAGGCGAACGTCCGCATTGTCCGCACGCAGCGACAGCCGGTATTCCGCGCGAGACGTGAACATTCGATAGGGCTCGGCCACTCCTCGCGATGTCAGATCGTCGATCATGACGCCGATATAGGATTCCGTGCGGCTCAGCTGCACCGCCTTGCCACCGGCTGCGTGACGCGCCGCATTCAGGCCGGCAATCAAGCCCTGCGCGCCCGCTTCCTCATATCCCGTTGTTCCATTGATCTGACCAGCCAGAAACAAGCCGGGAATTTTCATCACTTCGAGCGAGGGTTTCAGCTCACGCGGATCCACATGGTCGTACTCAATGGCGTAGCCGCACTGCAGAATTCGAACTCGTTCCAGACCCGGAATGGTTCGAATAAATGCGTCCTGCACATCTTCCGGCAACGAAGTCGATATCCCATTCGGATAAATGGTCGCATCGTCCAGTCCCTCGGGTTCCAGAAAAATCTGATGGCCATCCCGTTCGCCGAACTTAACGATCTTGTCTTCGATAGACGGGCAGTAGCGCGGCCCCACGCCCTCGATCTGGCCCGAATACATCGCCGAACGCATAAGGTTGTCCGCAATGATCTTATGGGTCGCCGGTGTCGTTCGCGTCACACCACATTCTATCTGCGGATTGACGATGGTGTCCGTCATGAATGAAAACGGCACTGGCGCATCATCGGCGCCCTGACGACCGACTGAATCCCAGTCGATGGTCGTCCCATCCAGGCGCGCCGGCGTTCCTGTCTTCAGTCGACCCAGCGCTAGATCATGGCGCTGCAAGGTCGCCGATAGTCCCACCGACGGCTCTTCGCCCACACGGCCAGCGGGAATCTTCTTGTCGCCGATATGGATCAAGCCGCGAAGAAAAGTGCCGGTTGTCAGAACGACAGCGCCGCAACGAAAGACTCGGCCGTCCTTCAAGACGACTGCTGTAACGCGGCCTTCCTCGATGGTGAGATCAAAAGCATCTCCTTCGATGACATCCAGGTTCTCGATTGCATCGATCTCTGTCTGCATCGCAAGACGGTAGAGCTTTCGGTCCGCCTGGGTCCGCGGACCACGGACGGCCGGACCCTTTTTCCGGTTCAGCATGCGGAATTGAATGCCTGCCGCATCCGCGACCCGGCCCATCAAACCATCCAGCGCATCAATCTCTCGAACCAGATGGCCTTTGCCCAAACCGCCGATCGCGGGGTTGCATGACATTACACCGATCGTCTCGCGTTTATGCGTGATGAGGGCTGTTAACGCACCCAAACGGGCGGCTGCGGCTGCAGCTTCGCTGCCCGCATGTCCACCACCCACAACAATGACGTCATATATTTTATTGAGCATCGCAAAGCCCTCAGCATTGCCGTCTGTTTGGCACACCAAATCCAGGAGTCAAGAAGGTTTCACGTGAAACGTCTTCGACGTCGTCAGGTGACGCCGTGTTTCACGTGAATCATTTGCCGATGCAGAATTCGGAAAAGATGACATCGAGTAGATCCTCGACATCAACCCTTCCGGTGATCCGGCCTAAACTATGCGCGGCCTGCCGCAGGAACTCTGCCCGTACATCCAATCCCGCAGACATGGCGGTCACGGCGCGGCTCAGTGCCTCCAAGCTATCTGTCAACAGCGTCCGATGTCTCAAGCGACTCGGCAAAGCCAATGACAGCGCTGCGGAGCGGGCCAGCAAATCATTAACCAACAACTGATGTAGCTCCGCCAACCCAGCGCCAGTCGCGGAAGAAATGCAGAGGTCGTAATGTTTCACATCGATTGGGTGAATATCCGACTTGGTGCCAATCCGAAAGACCTTGCCATCAAAGTCAGGAAAGTCAGATCGCGCCGGAGTGCCGAGCTCGGCAAGCGACAGAATAATATCCGCCTCCGCCGCGGTCTTCAGCGCGCGCCTGATCCCCTCCCGTTCAACGACTTCCTCCGTCTCCCGCAAACCGGCGGTGTCGTACAGCTTGACCGCATATCCCTCGATATTGAGATCGATATGCAGAACATCGCGTGTCGTCCCGGCGATCTCGGTGACGATAGCGACCTCGCGACGGGCCAACGCGTTCATCAGGCTTGATTTCCCGGCATTGGGGGCGCCGGCGATGACAACCTTCAACCCATCCCTGACAATCTCGCCAAAATCGGCGCCGGCAAGATGCGCGGACAACTCGGACCGTAGCTTCGCCATATCCGCCCAAACCTGATCGGATACCGAGCCCGGAACATCATCCTCGTCCGCAAAATCCAGCTCCGCCTCGATCAGAGCACGGGCGCGGGTCAACCGATCCGCCCAGTCCTCGTAAAGCTTCGAAAGCCCACCTGCCGTATGTTCCACAGCCAACCGCCGCTGCATTTCTGTCTCGGCAGCAATGAGGTCCGCCAGGCCTTCTACTTCGACAAGATCCATCTTGCCATTTTCAAGAGCGCGGCGTGAAAACTCCCCATGTTCAGCCAGACGGCACGCCTTGAAACCAGCGAGCTCTTCCAGAAGCGTGGCAACAACGGCCTTGCCGCCGTGGACATGAATCTCCGCGCTATCCTCCCCAGTAAACGATGCAGGACCGGGAAAAATCAGGACCAGCCCGTGGTCGATAACGAGACCATTTCGAGTCCGAATCGTTTTCAGCGCTGCTTGCCGAGGTTCCGGCAGCGATCCCACCAGCACATTTGTTACATACAGAGCCTTTGGTCCGCTGATCCGTACCACTCCGACGCCGGCCGGAAGGCCGCCGCTGGAAAGCGCGAAGATCGTATCGTTGAAATCCTGCATTGGATTGATCCGTATCCGAATCGATTCGCCTTGAGCCGAAGAACACTCATCTTAGCTTAAACAAAATCGGGCCGCACGACGCGACCCGATAAGCTGATCTCAAGTTTCCGCCGCTCAGTAGCGACGGAGAATCCGGCTAAGTATTAGGTATTCATCGAGTCGAAGAAGTCCGGATTATTCTTCGTCTGCTTCAGTTTGTCGATCAGGAATTCGATCGCGTCCGTGGTACCCATCGGCGCAAGAATGCGGCGAAGAACGAAGATCTTCTGCAGATCTTGACGCGGCACCAGCAGGTCTTCCTTACGGGTACCGGATTTCAGAATATCCATTGCCGGGAATATGCGCTTGTCGGCGACCTTGCGGTCGAGAACGATTTCCGAGTTACCCGTGCCCTTGAATTCTTCGAAGATCACCTCGTCCATGCGGCTGCCGGTATCGATCAGCGCGGTCGCGATGATTGTCAACGAACCCCCCTCTTCGATGTTACGTGCCGCGCCGAAGAAGCGCTTCGGGCGCTGCAAGGCGTTGGCGTCGACACCACCGGTCAGAACCTTACCGGAGGAGGGAACGACCGTGTTGTACGCGCGGCCGAGACGGGTGATCGAGTCGAGCAGGATGACGACGTCACGGCCATGTTCGACGAGGCGCTTGGCCTTTTCGATGACCATCTCGGCAACCTGCACATGGCGCACAGCCGGTTCGTCGAAGGTCGACGAAATGACTTCGCCGCGCACCGAACGCTGCATATCCGTCACTTCTTCCGGACGTTCGTCGATCAGGAGAACGATCAGATAGCAATCCGGGTGATTGGCGGTGATCGAATGGGCGATGTTCTGCAGCAGCACCGTCTTACCGGTGCGCGGCGGCGCGACGATCAGACCGCGCTGGCCCTTGCCGAGCGGCGCCACAAGGTCGATGACGCGCGGCGACAGATCCTTGGAAGTCGGAACGTCGAGTTCCATCCGGAAGCGCTCATTCGGATAAAGCGGCGTCAGATTGTCGAAGTGGACCTTGTGACGGATCTTCTCAGGATCGTCGAAATTGATGGTGTTGACCTTCAACAGCGCGAAATAGCGCTCGCCTTCCTTTGGTCCGCGGATCGGCCCCTCGACCGTATCACCCGTCTTCAGCGAGAAGCGGCGGATCTGCGACGGAGAGATATAGATATCGTCCGGACCCGGCAGATAGTTGGCATTGGCAGAACGCAAAAAGCCGAATCCGTCCTGCAGGACTTCGACAACGCCTTCGCCGATAATTTCCACGTCCTGGCTGGCAAGCACCTTCAGAATCGCAAACATCAGTTCCTGTTTGCGCATCGTGCTGGCATTTTCGACCTCGAGCGATTCGGCAAAGGCCAGGAGATCGGTCGGGGACTTGTTCTTAAGTTCTTGAAGCTTCATTTCAGCCATGAAGGGATTTACTCTGTTTTAGAAGGGGAAAGGCAGTGTTGGTCGTATTCAGAACCGCGATGAGGGTGTTCGCGGGCGACAGAACTGATACATGCCACGAAGAAGAGATGGCGGGAAAATAGCGATTCACTTTGTGCCCCGCAAGGGGGGGTGACGAAATGAAAGAAATTTAACTTAAACGCTAAGTTCTGCTTCTTATTTTACGAAAACGGCTTCACCACGACCAGGATCACGATCAGGATCATCAGCACTGTCGGCGCCTCGTTCATGTACCGCCAGTAGCGGGCAGAATGCCGGTTCTCATCCCGTGCGAAGGCGCGAACTGCACGGCTGAAGTAAATATGGACACCCGTCAGCAGCACGACAAGGCCCATCTTGGCATGCAGCCAGCCACCCTGGAAATCATAGACCGACCAGGCGAGATAGAGCCCGAAAACCCACGTAAGCATCATGGCGGGTGTCATGATCACCCGCTGAAGCCGTCGCTCCATCACCTTGAAGGTTTCCGATTGCTGTGAACCCGGCTCGGCATCGGTGTGATAGATGAATAGCCTCGGCATATAAAACAGCCCGGCCATCCAGGAAATGACCGCTATGATGTGGAAAGCCTTGATCCAGAGGTAGAGATTGTCCGGATGCCAGGCAAACAGGCCGATCGCCAACACGACAAACAGCAGGATCATCAAATAGGCGCGCCGGCTGGCATAAGCGCCGGGGCGATGATCTATCTGCTTTTCCGCCGAATGCTCGTTCATCTGTTCAGCCCTTCCATCCGCGGACGCGCTCGACCAGGGCGGCAACGTGAGATGGATCGGCCTGCGGCGTAATACCGTGGCCAAGATTGAAAATCAGCGGGCCGTGGCCCAGATGCTGCAGGATATTGTCGATCCCATCGCTGAGCGCCTTGCCGCCGGCAACGACGCGCATCGGATCGAGATTGCCCTGCACCGGCCCGTCCTGCTGCAATTCCTTGGCAAAGGCTAGCGGCACCGACCAGTCGAGCCCGATGGCGTCCGCGCCCGTCTTCTGCCGATAGGTCTTGAGCAGATATCCGGCACCCTTCGCGAAGGCGATGACCCGCGCCTGCGGCCGCCGCGCCTTGATCGAAGCAATGATTCTGGCAACCGGCTTCACCGCAAAAGCCTCAAATTCGGTCTCCCCAAGCACGCCGGCCCAGGAATCGAAGATCTGCACGGCATCGGCGCCGGCGTCGATCTGCGCCACGAGATAATCGGCTGAGATATCGGCCAGCAGCATCAGCAGATGCTCGAACGCTTTGGGATGCCGGTAAGCGAAAAGTCGGGCAGGGGCCTGATCGGACGTGCCATGACCAGCGATCATATAGGTGGCAACCGTCCACGGCGCCCCGCAGAACCCAAGAAGCGTTGTTTCCTCCGGCAGCTCACTGCGCAGCCGCCGCACCGTTTCCATGACCGGAGCGAGGTACTCAACCACACCGTAGCCCTTCAACGCCCGGATGGCCGTTTCGTCGATGGGATCCATCTCCGGGCCATGTCCCTCGGTATAGCGGACATTGCGTTTCAAAGCATCGGGGATCACCAGGATATCGGAAAACAGGATCGCGGCATCGAAGCCATACCGCCGGATCGGCTGCAGCGTCACTTCGACGGCATGCTCCGGAGTATAACAGAGATCGAGAAAGCTCCCGGCCTTCGCCCGTGTCTCCCTATATTCCGGAAGATAGCGGCCGGCTTGGCGCATCAGCCAGAGAGGGGGAGGGGTCAGCGTTTCTCCGCTGAGCACTCTCATGATCTTCCGGCGTTCGTCGCTCAAAGTCGTCATCCCATATAAAACCAAACATATATCTAAGGTTTCTATTTCTTAGAGTCGGTGACTATCAAGGATTAATATTCATCCACGGCCGATCCAAAATGTCGCGCATCCATCAAAATGTGGCAAAGAGATCAAGCCAATCCCGGGATATGTGGACAACGGAGAAGTAAGATCAGCGTTTTGAAGGACTTGATGCCCGCCTCCTTTTCCATCGGCCTGGGGATAAATCGCGGTGGATCGCGGCAGAACGCGAATTATCCCCACTACCCACAATCCCCGAAGAAGCGCCCTCAGCGAAATTCGAAATGTGGAAAAGTTGGCAGTTTTCCACTTGCCCCCGACCGGCTGCTTCCCGTACCTCTCTTCTCTCCCGAGATATCAACAGGCGACGGAAAGTAGCGTGGAAAACCGGACAAGCTTCTTTCATCTGCATCTGATTTCTGACTCAACCGGTGAGACTCTGATCTCCGCAGGCCGCGCCGCCTCCGTGCAATTCCATGCCAGCCAGCCGATCGAGCACGTCTATCCGCTAATCAGAAACCGCAAGCAGCTTCTGCCGGTTCTGGAAGCGATCGACCATAGTCCCGGGATCGTCCTTTATACGATCGTCGACCGTGAGCTTGCCGATATCATCGCCGAACGTTGTGGCGAGATGGGTGTGCCCTGCGTCAATGTCCTCGAGCCTGTCATGAATGTTTTCCAGACCTATCTCGGAACAGCGTCGCGCCGCCGGGTCGGCGCCCAGCATGTGATGAACGCCGATTATTTCGCCCGCATCGAAGCGCTGAACTTCACCATGGATCACGATGATGGGCAGATGCAGGATGATTACAATGATGCCGATGTCGTCATCATCGGCATCAGCCGGACATCGAAGACGCCCACCAGCATCTATCTCGCCAATAGGGGTATCAAGACCGCCAATATCCCGATCGTCCATGGCGTGCCCTTGCCCGAGAGCCTGATCCGGGCGACCAAACCGCTGATCGTCGGGCTGGTAGCCACCACCGACCGCATATCGCAGGTTCGCGAAAACCGGATCCTCGGAGCAACGGCCGGTTTCGATCGGGGTGATTATATCGATCGGGCGACGATCTCCGAAGAGCTGAAATATGCCCGCTCGCTTTGCGCCCGGCACAATTGGCCTGTCATCGATGTCACCCGCCGCTCGATCGAAGAGACGGCGGCCGCCATTGTTGCCCTGCGCCCGAAGCTGCGCTAAGCGCTGGATATCTAGATTCCCGAGGTTCAGCCGATATGACAGCGCCGCTCATCCTTGCCTCTTCCAGCCCGTTCCGGTGGATGCTGATGCAAAATGCCGGTCTGCATTTCCAGGCGGTGGCGGCGGAGATCGACGAACGTGCGATCGAAAGGCCGCTAGAACAGGACGGTGCCGGCCCAGACGCCGTGGCGTTGGTGCTTGCCAAGGCCAAGGCGAAAGAGGTGAGCGATCGTTTCGCCGGCTCGCTCGTCATCGGCTCGGATCAGACAATGTCACTCGGCGATCAGGTTTTCCATAAGCCAAAGACGATGGCGGACGCCGAAAACCATCTGCGTATTTTGTCCGGCAAGACCCATCGTCTGAACAGCGCCATCGCGCTGGCGCGCAACGGCGACATCATCTGGGAACATGTGTCCCACGCCGAGTTGACCATGCGCGATCTCTCGTCCGATTTCATTCATCGCCATCTGGGCCGCGTCGGCGACAAGGCCTTGTCGAGCGTCGGCGCCTATCAGCTCGAAGCTGAGGGGATACAGCTTTTCTCGAAAATCGACGGCGATTATTTTACCATTGTCGGATTGCCGATGCTGCCCCTCCTTCGGCAGCTTCGTGAACTTGGAGTGATTGATGGGTGATTCACGTGAAACATTCGGCTCGAATGCGTTCGTTACGGGCTATCCCATCAAGCATTCTCGCTCGCCATTGATCCATGGTCATTGGCTGCGCACACTGGGTCTCGCCGGCAGCTATCGCGCCCATGAGGTTTCGCCGGATGATTTTCCGGCCTTCATCGCCGCATTGAAAAACGGCTCGAGCGGTTTCGTCGGCGGCAACGTGACGATCCCCCACAAGGAGACGGCGTTCAAGCTGGCGGATCGACCGGATGAATTGTCCGAGGAGCTCGGCGCTTCGAACACACTCTGGCTTCAGGATGGTTTGCTGCATGCGACCAATACGGACGGCCGCGGTTTCACAGCCAATCTGGATGAGCGCCATCCGGGTTGGAATCGTACCGGACGGGTGGTGATCTTAGGGGCAGGGGGTGCCAGCCGCGCCATCATCCAGGCGGTGAGGGACCGCGGGATCGGGGAAATTCACGTCGTCAACCGAACCGTCGAACGGGCGCAGGAACTGGCGGATCGGTTCGGTAAACAAGTCCATGCCCATCGAATGGCAGCGCTGCAAGAGGTGATGCAGGATGCCAGTCTCTTCGTGAATACGACATCCCTTGGCATGGACGGCGAAGCAGCGCCGCGGATCGATTTTTCGCCGCTGGCTAAAAATGCCGTTGTCACCGACATCGTGTACGTGCCGCTGAAGACCCCGTTGCTGGCTCAGGCCGAAGAACAGGGTTTTCCCATTGTCGATGGTCTCGGCATGTTGTTGCACCAGGCCGTTCCAGGTTTTGAGAAATGGTTCGGCAAGCGCCCCGTGGTCGATGAAGCTCTGCGAGCCTTGATCATCGCCGATATGGAAAAGCATTGATGATCCGCGTTGGCCTCACCGGTTCCATCGGTATGGGAAAATCGACATCGGGCAAGCTGTTCGCCGAAGCCGGCATCCCGGTGAACGACGCCGATGCGGTGGTGCATGATCTTTATAATGGTGAAGCCGTACCCCTGGTCGAGGCTGCATTCCCAGGAACGACGAAGGACGGGGCTGTCGACCGGCAGGCGCTCGCCAGCAAACTTGCCGGCGATCCCTCCGGCTTCAAACGACTGGAAGCCATCGTCCATCCGCTGGTGCGGCAGCGCGAGGAGACGTTTCTGAACCGTCAGCGTGCTGCTGGCGCGGATATCGTTGTGCTCGATATTCCGCTGCTATTCGAAACCGGCGCCGATAAAAGGGTCGACAAGATCGTCGTTGTCAGCTGCGATCCACAGATTCAAAAGCAAAGAGTGCTTGCCCGACCGGGCATGACGGAGGAAAAATTCAACATGATTCTCTCCCGCCAGACGCCGGATGCAGAGAAGCGGGTACGGGCCGATTACATCATCGACACCGGTCACAGTATAGATACGGCGGGGGAGCAGGTAAAAAACATCATAGCGGATCTGCGGCAACGATCGGCAGACAACGAACCTACTGGCGGAAAGGCCTGATATGCGCGAAATCATTTTCGATACGGAAACGACCGGCCTCGACAACAGAGCCGACCGAGTCATCGAAATCGGCGGTATCGAGCTCTTTAATCATTTTCCGACCGGCAAGACCATTCATCTCTATATCAATCCCGGCGACCGAAAGGTTCATCCGGATGCACTTGCCGTGCATGGCATCACCGACGAGTTCCTGCAAGACAAGCCGGCCTTTGCCGATGTCGTCGATCAAATCCTCGACTTCTTCGGCGAAGCCAAATGGATCGCCCATAACGCGACTTTCGATATGGGCTTCGTCAATGCCGAATTTGCCAGGCTCGGGCGGCCACCGATTCTGCCCGACACAGTGATCGATACGCTGGCCATGGCGCGGCGCAAACATCCGATGGGACCGAACTCACTGGACGCGCTCTGCCGACGCTATGGCATCGACAATTCCCACCGCACCAAACACGGCGCGCTTCTCGACTCCGAACTGCTGGCCGAAGTCTATATCGAAATGATCGGCGGCAGGCAGACCGCCCTTGGTCTCGGCAGCATCAACGGTTCCTCCGCACGGTCTCGTCAGGTCGAGGATATGGACGAGATGGTTGGGGATATCCTGGTGCGGCCGAGGCCATTGGCTAGCAGACTGAGCCAGGCCGAGCTGGAAAATCATGCCGCACTGATCGGTAAGCTCGGGGAAAAAGGCATATGGTCGAAATACCGCACCTCGAACTGAGGAAATTTCAAGCCCAATAAAAAAGCCCGGATCGAAATCCGGGCTTTTTGTTCCATCGATGGAAAAGGCCGAAGACTTAGTTCGGAACTGCCTGGACCTGGGCGCGGGCCTGTTCTTCGGCGACACGCTGCGAGAACATCTGGGCGAAATCGATCGGGTCGATCATCAGCGGCGGGAAGCCGCCATTGCGGGTGACGTCGGCGATGATCTGACGGGCGAAGGGGAACAGCAGGCGCGGGCATTCGATGAAGAGCAGCGGCAACATGTGTTCCTGCGGGAAACCGGTGACGCGGAAGACGCCGCCATAGACCAGCTCGGTGTGGAAGAGAACCCGGTCACCATCCTTGGCTTCGGCATTCAGCGTCAAGACGACGTCGAAATCTGCTTCCGACAGCGGGTTGGCGTTGACGTTGACATTGATGTTGATATCGGGGGCGTTTTCCCGGGCCTGCAGCGAGCGCGGAGCACCAGGATTTTCGAAGGAAAGATCCTTGGTGTATTGAGCAAGGATGGAAAGGCTCGGGTTGGTTGCGCCGTTGCCGCTGTTCTCGTTGGCCATGGGGGTTTCCTCTGACGTCTATGGGTGTCGCCATCTAGCATTTCGAATAAGGGCTTACAACCCTTGAGGCTTCGGCCATTTTGGCCCCTTTGCCTTATTCTTCAAGGCGTTTTTGGTCGGACCAGGGCGAGTTGCGATTGGGCTCGCGATGAAAATCGGTCTCGTCGAGATCGACCACATGCCCCGGTCCACGCGGCCGGCTTTGCGGGCCGGGACCTGGGTTCGGGCCTTGTCCAGCTCCACGTCTGAAGGCGCGTGAGCTGCCCAGGACGACAATCCGCTTGCGCAGGACCTTCCAGGCAAGCTCGCGCACCGCCGGAATGAAGAGCAGCAAACCGATAATATCAGAAATGAAGCCGGGTAGCATCAGGAGGAACGCGGCGACAACGATCATGGCGCCATGAACCATCTCCCGTCCGGGGTCGCCGCCATTGCGGCTTTCAGCCGAAATGCGCTGCAGGATGCCGATGCCCTGTATTCTGAGGAGGGCCGCGCCCAGGAGAGCACTGAGGATAACCAGCGCCAATGTCGCCCAGACGCCGATCATCTTGCCGACGATGATGAAGCCGGCGATTTCAGCAAGCGGCATCAAAAAGACGAAGATAGGAACAAGGGATAGGCGCATGTTAACGTGTCCTGAAAGCGGGCTTGTATGCTCAGCGTTAGTCCATCGCGCATAATAAAGATACCAGTCCGCTATTTGAATGATAGATGGATGCGGACTATATGGGAATTGAAACTCTCAAATTTAACGGTGGTTCCGACACGAGATGGGTGCAAACGACTTTGTGACGATCTTTTTCCTGGTGGCGGCGGTGCTGATTTTCTTTCAGCTGCGTAGCGTCCTTGGCCGCCGTACGGGGAATGAGAAGCCGCCGCGCGATCTCTATGGTTCTCCCGATTCGGCAACCGGCCCGACCGCGCCCGATGCCGGCAAGGTGGTGACCCTGCCGCGCCGCGATGCCGCCGAGGACGAAGATCGCTTTGCCGCCATCGATGCATTTGCGGCAGCCGGTACGGCGCTCAATGATTCGCTGCGCGAACTGAACAAGGCCGACCCCAGCTTCAATCCGAAGGAATTCGTCAATGGCGCGCGCATGGCCTATGAGATGATCGTCATGGCTTTTGCTGATGGCGACCGCAAGGCGCTGAAGGGCCTGTTGTCGCGCGAAGTCTACGAGGGCTTCGATGCCGCCATAACCGAGCGCGAAACCAAGGGCGAAAAGGTAAAGTCCACTTTCGTCGGCATCGACAAGGCTGACATCCTCAGCGCCGAGATGAAGGGAACGGAAGCTTTCGTGACGATGCGCATCGTCAGCCAGATGATTTCGGCGACTTACGATAAGGCCGGCGCTTTGATCGACGGTGACGCCGAAGCGGTAGCCGAGATCAGCGATCTCTGGACCTTTGCTCGCGACAGCCGTTCGCGCGATCCGAACTGGAAACTGGTGGCGACCGAATCCGAACAATGACTATCCCATCGCAGGACTTCAGGCTTGAGCCGGCAACCTTCGCCGATCTGAAGGGCTGGAAGGACGACGATCCTTCCAGCCTTTTTCGTGCCATGAGGGACTGTCGAGCCCATATCAGGGACGTGAAGCCCTACCGCACCGGCGCTGCCGGCCTGACCGTGAATGATCTGCTGACCCTGCTCGACGAGGCGGAAGGCTTTGAGCCCAAGGACGCAGCCGAAGCTCGTACGTTTTTCGAGGAGCGCTGCCGGCCCTTCTTCATTCGCCGCGGCGACGGCGCTAGAGGCTTCGTGACCGCCTTCTACGAGCCGGAGATCGCAGTCTCCGCAACGCCGGATGAGATCTATCGCTATCCCTTCTATCGCCGCCCGGATGATCTGATCGATCTTGATGATAGCAACCGGCCTGCGGAGCTTGACCCATCCTACATGTTCGGTCGTCTCGAAGACGGCATCGTGTCCACCTATCCCGACCGTGGCGAGATCGATCGCGGTTATCTGCAGGGCAAAGGCCTGGAGATCGCCTGGGCGAAATCCAAGGTGGATGTCTTCTTTGTGCATGTGCAGGGTGCAGCGAGGCTGCGCTATCCCGATGGGCACATGGGCCGAATCACCTATGCCGCAAAGGCCGGCCATCCCTTTTCGGCCGTCGGCCGTCTGCTGATCGAACGCGGTGTGCTCGACCGGGCGACGATTTCAATGCAGACAATCCGCAATTGGCTCTACGCTCATCCGCAGGAAGTCGATGAGGTTCTCTGGCATAACCGGTCCTACATTTTCTTCCGCGAGGCCGATGTCAGCGATCCGGCGCTCGGGCCGATCGCAGCGGCAAAGGTACCTTTAGTCGCGGGCCGCTCGCTGGCGGTCGACCGGCTGATCCATACCTTCGGCTTTCCTTTCTTCATCCAGTCGGAAAGTCTGAAGCATCTCGATAACGGCGGGCCTTTTGGGCGGCTGATGCTGGCGCTCGACACGGGCTCGGCGATCGTCGGCCCGGCGCGCGGGGATATCTTTACCGGTTCTGGCTACGATGCCGGAGAGCTTGCCGGTACCGTGCGCAACGACGCGGATTTTTATATACTGGTTCCGAAGGCGGCAGCTCAGAGGTTTGGCTGATGGCTTCAGAACGGCAGACCAAGGAACGAAAGCTCAGCACGGACGAACGCATTCTCTGGGGCAAAGTGGCGAAAAGTACTCGGCCAATGCCAGGGCGACTTGCGGATTTAGAGGCTTTTGACGAGGTTCTGGCGGCAGAGGCGCAGGCAGAGGAAACCGCCCGCGCCGAGAAGGCGAAAGCCACGGCAGCGTCCGTCGACGTGCAAGTCCCGCCACCGCCGGCAAAACAACCTTCCGGCACGCACCATCCGCTGGAGCGGCCGGTCAAGCGCAAGATCGCCAAGGGCCGGCTGGCGCTGGAAGCGCGGATCGATCTGCACGGCCTGATCCAGAGCGAGGCGCATACCATGTTGCTGGATTTCCTCCTCAGGGCGCACGAACGCGGTCTTCGCCATGTGCTTGTCATCACCGGCAAGGGCAGTTCCATGGGCAGCGACGGCGCCTTGAAGCGCGCAGTGCCGATGTGGTTCTCCAAGCCGGAATTCCGCTTCCTGATTTCGTCGTACGAGACGGCGGCGCAACATCATGGCGGCGACGGTGCCCTCTATATCCGACTGTCGCGACTGAAAGGGGATAGGCTGTGACCCCGTTCGGCGAGGCGGTACGAAAACTCAGGGCGCGCAAGGGCGTCTCGCAGAAGGAAATGGCCGCGGCGCTGAATGTGACTCCGGCTTATTTATCTGCCTTAGAACATGGAAAGCGCGGCACGCCGACCTTCGATTTGCTGCAGCGCATCGCCGGATACTTCAACATCATCTGGGACGAGGCAGAGGAATTATTCCTGCTGGCGCGTTTTTCCGACCCGCGCGTCGTCATCGATACCTCAGGCCTGGCGCCGGAATATACCGCCTTCGTCAATCGGTTGGCGGGCCGGATTCGCAGCCTCGACGCGGCCACGATCGGGGAGCTGTCCCAGCTTCTCGAAAATGCCGGCAAAAGCGGCTGAAAACCGCCTTAATCCCCTGCTTTATGCCTGTTTTGGGGGCCTTCTGTTTGGAAGTTCGGGGCGAAACATCCTATATTCAGGGAAAGAAAAACCGCTGATTCGGTAGAGATCGGTGGCGTTCTCTAAAACACTGGAAAGACTTCAATATATGACCGATACATCCGTAACCGAAAACGGCGGCAATACCGAATATGGCGCAGATTCCATCAAGGTTCTGAAAGGCCTTGATGCAGTGCGCAAGCGCCCCGGCATGTACATCGGTGACACGGATGACGGCTCGGGCCTGCATCACATGGTTTATGAGGTCGTTGACAACGCGATCGACGAGGCGCTGGCCGGCCATGCCGACATCGTCACCGTGACGCTCAACCCCGACGGCTCGGTGACCGTCACCGACAACGGTCGCGGCATCCCGACGGATATCCACACCGGCGAAGGCGTTTCCGCAGCCGAGGTCATCATGACCCAGCTTCATGCCGGCGGTAAGTTCGACCAGAACTCCTACAAGGTTTCCGGCGGCCTGCACGGCGTCGGCGTCTCGGTCGTCAATGCATTGTCCGTCTGGCTAAGACTGAAGATCCGTCGCCAGGGCAAGATCCATGAAATGAGCTTCACCCACGGCGTTGCCGACGCGCCGTTGCGCGAGACGGGAGAAGCCGGTGAAGAGACCGGCACCGAAGTCAGCTTCATGCCGAGCTCGCTGACTTTCACCATGACGGAATTCGATTATGCCACGCTGGAGCATCGCCTGCGCGAGCTTGCCTTCCTGAACTCCGGCGTCCGCATTCTCCTGACCGACAAGCGTCACTCCGACATCAGGCAGGAAGAAATGATCTACGACGGCGGCCTGGAGGCTTTCGTCGCCTATCTCGATCGCGCCAAGAAGCCGCTGGTCGAAAAGCCGGTGTCCATCCGTGGTGAGAAGGACGGCATCACGGTCGAAGTAGCGATGTGGTGGAACGACAGCTACCATGAAAACGTGCTCTGCTTCACCAACAACATCCCGCAGCGCGATGGCGGCACGCATATGGCCGGCTTCCGCGGCGCCTTGACGCGCCAGATCACCTCCTATGCCGATACATCCGGCATCACCAAAAAGGAAAAGGTGACGCTGACGGGCGACGATTGCCGCGAAGGCCTGACGGCGGTGCTTTCGGTAAAAGTTCCGGATCCGAAATTTTCCTCGCAGACCAAGGACAAGCTGGTGTCGTCGGAAGTTCGTCCGGTGGTCGAAAGCCTTGTCAACGAAGCGTTGAGCACCTGGCTCGAAGAACATCCGGCCGATGCAAAGGTGCTGGTCGGCAAGGTTGTCGAAGCCGCCGCCGCCCGGGAAGCCGCCCGCAAGGCGCGGGAGCTGACCCGTCGCAAGGGTGCGCTCGATATCGCGTCGTTGCCCGGCAAGCTTGCCGATTGCTCCGAACGCGATCCGGCCAAGTCCGAAGTCTTCCTGGTCGAGGGTGATTCGGCAGGCGGTTCAGCCAAGCAGGGCCGTTCGCGCGAAAACCAGGCGATCCTGCCGTTGCGCGGCAAGATCCTGAACGTTGAGCGCGCCCGCTTCGACAAGATGCTGTCGAGCCAGGAAATCGGCACGCTCATCACCGCGCTCGGCACCGGCATCGGCAAGGACGAGTTCAATGCCGACAAGCTGCGCTATCACAAGATCATCATCATGACCGACGCCGACGTCGACGGCGCCCATATTCGCACGCTGCTACTCACCTTCTTCTTCCGGCAGATGCCCGATCTCATCGAGCGCGGTCATCTCTACATCGCTCAGCCGCCGCTCTATAAGGTGACGCGCGGCAAGTCGGTGCAATATGTGAAGGATGAGAAGGCGCTGGAAGAATATCTGATCGGCCAGGGCCTCGAGGATGCCAGCCTGCGGCTGGGCAGCGGTGAAGTCCGTGCCGGCCAGGATCTGCGGGAGGTCATTGTCGACGCGCTGCGTCTGCGCACTCTGCTCGACAATCTGCATTCGCGCTATAACCGCGCCGTCGTCGAACAGGCGGCGATTGCCGGCGCTCTGAATGCCGAACTGGTCAGCGACCCGGCACGTGCGCAAGGTTTGGTGGATGACGTCGCCAAGCGGCTCGACGTGATTGCCGAAGAGACCGAACGCGGTTGGAGCGGCGGCCTCACCAGCGAAGGTGGCTTGCGTTTCGAGCGCATGGTGCGTGGCGTCAAGGAAGTCGTCGTTCTCGACATGGCCCTGATCGGCTCGCAGGACGCGCGTCTCATCGATCAACTCGGCTCACGCCTCAAGGAGATCTATGATCAGCCGCCGAAGCTCGTGCGCCGTGACGATGAGACCGAGATTTCCGGCCCGCGGACGCTGCTGGAAACGATTTTCGCCAGCGGCCGCAAGGGGCTCACCATGCAGCGCTACAAGGGCCTCGGCGAAATGAATGCTGAACAGCTTTGGGAAACGACGCTCGATCCGAACGTCCGCTCGCTGCTGCAGGTCAAGGTCGCCGATGCGACCGATGCCGACGGTTTGTTTGCCCGGCTCATGGGTGATGAAGTCGAGCCTCGGCGCGAATTCATCCAGGACAACGCTCTGAGCGTCGCCAACCTCGATATTTGATAGGCAATTTCTGAATATGAAAAAAGGGCCCGCCTGAACGACAGGCGGGCCTTTTCATTTCAAGATCAATTACTTGGCGATGAAAGTGCCATTGAAGGCAAGTTCGGAAAGCGGCTTGCGCTGGCTCGGCACTTCGCGCTCCCTGAGCTTTTCTGGAAGCTGGTTCTTGTCGCCGATCTTACCGATTGCAACGGCGGCCTCGACACGGAAGCCATCCGGAATGCCGAGAACCTCATAGGCCTTGTCGACATGGAAGCCGGTCATGCCATGGGCCTCGTAGCCGGCTAGATGGGCCTGCATCGCCATAAAACCCCAGGCCGTGCCGGCGTCGAAGGAATGGCTGTAGTTCAGCTTCTGCTCCGCCGAACCGAGTTCGCCATTATGTGTACGCGACACCACAAAAAGGAGGGCGGCGGCCGACCTGACCCAGCCCTGGTTGAATTCCACCAACACGCTCAGGAACTTGTCCCAATTTTCCGAGCCGCGCAGCGCGTAGACGAAGCGCCAGGGCTGCAGATTGGAGGACGACGGCGCCCAATGGGCGGCTTCCAATATGGTCAACAGGTCGGCCTCCGGCATGGATTCATTGGAATAGGCACGCGGCGACCAACGGTCGAGGAAGAGCTTGTCGATCGGATATTGCGACTCGCGGGAATTGCTGGACGTCATAGGGTTCTTTCCATCTGTGAGAGCAGTCGCGGACCGTTGGGAGCGGGCAAGGCGACTGGCATTGGAGGATACGAAGCGAACCTATACCCTGCCTGTATCCACAGTCCAGATCACGACGAGCTCTTCGCGAAAGGCGAATCGTTTGAGGTGATCAGCCACCACATTCTGCATGCGCTCGAGGTCCTGCGGATTTTCGACATGCAGGGTCATCAGCAAGGTGGATGCATCGGCAGCAAACTCGACGGAGGATTCCGGGCTGAACGGCACCTTCCCGGCGACCTCGTTGAATTCGACGGTTAATCTATGGCTCCAGTGCTTGCAGAGCTGCTGCAGATAGCGGCTGGCATGGTCGGTTTTCACGGAAGAAACGGACGTAGGCATATGGTGCTCCGATAACTTGAATTTAGTAGACAAGTTTATGCATGGCGCATCCGGCCTTGCAAGGTAGACAGTCTGTTTCAACATTGCGTTATTTCGGTGAAGCCCTATTTCGCTATGATCCCATCCTCGGAGAACATGTGCGCAAAATGGAGACAGAGCCGTGCTGGTGAACGGAAAGTGGATGGAAGACTGGCAGCCGGTCCAGGCCAAGGATGAGAAGGGCGGCTTCGTTCGCCAGATCTCAAGTTTCCGCAATTGGGTGACGCCGGACGGACGGCCGGGGCCAACAGGCGAGGGTGGTTTTGCAGCCGAAGCTGACCGTTACCATCTCTATGTCGCACTGATCTGCCCTTGGGCGTCGCGCACTCTGATCGGCCGCAAGCTGAAGGGCTTGGAGGACGTCATTTCCGTCTCGGTGGTGGAGCCGGCCTTGACTAAGCAAGGCTGGCGGTTCGGCGCCTATCCCGGTTCGACTGCGGATGCGGTCAACGGCTTCACCTATATGCACGAGATCTATACCAAGGCCGACCCGCATATCTCCGGCCGCGCCACCGTGCCGGTGCTCTGGGACAAGCGGAAAGGCACTATCGTCAACAACGAATCCGCCGATATTCTTCGCATGCTGAACGATGGTTTCGGCACTCTCGCCCGTAATCCGATCGATCTTTATCCGGCAGGCAAGCGCGAAGAGATCGATGCTTTCAACGCCCGCATCTATCCTGTCCTCAATAACGGTGTCTACCGCACCGGTTTTGCGACGACGCAGATCGCCTATGAGGAGGCCTTTAACGAGGTATTTAATTGCCTTGATTGGGTCGAGACGGAGCTGGAAGGCAAACAGTTTCTGTTCGCCGATCATCCGACCGAAAGCGATATCAGGCTTTTCGTCACCCTCGTCCGATTCGACGTCGCCTATCACGGCCTCTTCAAATGCAATCTCCGCCGCCTGTCGGACTATGCCAATCTCCAGTCCTTCTGCCGTCGCATGTTCGACTGGCCCGGCATCGCCGAAACCGTCAGCTTTGACCACATCAAGCGCGGTTACTACTCGATAGCGACGCTCAATCCGACCGGAATTGTGCCGCTAGGCCCAGCGCTCGACGAGCTCTTCTGATACTCGACCGTCTTTGAAAACCCGTCTAAGGTCCGCCTCGCTTTCATGGAATAAGGAGGAAAGCCATGGATTGGGAGGAGTTTCGGCGCTGGTCGGAAAAGGCGGCGGATTGGGGCGCGGACTATCGTGCATCGCTCCGCGACCGGCCGGTGCGGGCGCAGACGGCGCCGGGAGAGATCGCCGCGCATATCGCCGATTCACCACCCGAGTCCGGTGAGACTATGGAGGATATCTTCAAGGATTTTGAGGATATCCTCGTTCCCGGCATGACGCATTGGCAGCATCCGCGCTTCTTCGCCTATTTCCCCGCCAACGCCGCCCCGGTTTCGGTCATCGCCGAATATCTCGTCAGCGCAATCGCCGCCCAATGCATGCTCTGGCAGACCTCGCCGTCCGCCACCGAGTTGGAGACCAAGGTCGTCGACTGGCTGCGCCAGGCCCTTGGCCTTCCCGGCAGTTTCACTGGCGTCATCCAGGATTCCGCCTCGACAGCAACGCTGGCAGCCGTTCTGGTCATGCGCGAACGAGCGCTCGAGTGGCGGGGCAACAGCCAAGGCCTCGCCGCAAACAAGGCCGTAAGGATCTATTCCACCGATCAAGTCCACACCTCGATTGATCGCGCTATCTGGATATCCGGCGTAGGCGCCGAGAACCTGGTCCGCATTCCGTCCGGTGGCCCGAACAGCGCTATGGATACGCAGGCGCTTGCAGCGGCGATTGCGTGTGATCGCGCCGCAGGTCTGCTGCCGGCCGGTGTGATCGCCTGTGTCGGCGGCACCAGCACCGGCGCTTGTGACAATATCGCCGCCGTTGTCGAAGTCGCACACGCTCACGGGCTTTATGTGCATGTCGACGCGGCCTGGGCCGGTTCGGCGATGATCTGCCCGGAATTCCGGACACTGTGGCAAGGCGTCGAACAGGCCGATTCCGTCGTCTTCAATCCGCATAAATGGCTAGGCGCCCAGTTTGATTGTTCGGTCCAGTTCGTTCGCGAGCCGGAATCCCTGGTGCGTACACTGGCAATCCATCCGGAATATCTGCGCACCCACGGTCACGACGGCATCATCAACTATTCCGAATGGTCGGTGCCCCTCGGCCGACGCTTCCGCGCCCTGAAACTCTGGTTCCTGCTGCGCTATCACGGGCTCGAAGGCTTGCGAACGATGATCCGCAATCATGTCGCCTGGTCGCAAACCCTCGCTCAACGTCTGGCGGCCGAGCCGGATTTCGAGATTGTCACCCAGCCGTTCCTGTCGCTTTTCTCCTTCAATCACCGCGCTCACGCCGGAACAGATCAGGAAAGTCATACGCAGCGCCTGATTGCCGCCATCAACAATGATGGGCGCATCTACCTGACGCAGACCAGGGTCGGCGGCCAATTAGTCATTCGTTTCCAGGCCGGCCAATTCGAGACGACGGCGGAAGATGTCGATATGGCCTTTAGCACCATCGTTGAAATCGCGCGAACTTTGCCGTCCGTCTAGGAAAAGCTGTTGTTCCAACGCGGGCAGACAAGGCGTGCTATGCTCCGAAATCGATGGGTGACACTGGTGAATAATTCGTTCATATATGGTGTTACTAGGTATGATCTAAAGGGCGCGGTGCTTTTGGAGCGGGATCATGCCGATCGAAAAGATAGTTTTTGAAGATCCAGGGAAGGAAAACCTATGAAATTGTTGCGTGTTGGCGATGCCGGCAAGGAAAAGCCGGCGCTTCTGGATAGCGACGGCAAGATCCGCGATCTCTCCGCTCATGTCGCCGATATCGGCGGCGAGGCCATTTCGCCCGCCGGCCTGGCAAAGATCGCCGCGCTTGATCCGAAGAGCCTGCCGGAACTGTCCGGGGGCCGTATCGGCGCTTGCGTCGCCGGCACCGGCAAATTCATCTGCATCGGCCTGAATTTCTCCGACCACGCCGCTGAAACTGGCGCCACCGTTCCGCTGGAGCCGATCATCTTCATGAAGGCCACCTCGGCCATCGTCGGTCCTAACGACAATGTGTTGATCCCGCGCGGCTCGGAAAAGACCGACTGGGAAGTCGAGCTCGGTGTCGTTATCGGCAAGACGGCAAAATATGTCAGCGAAGCCGATGCGCTGGATTATGTTGCGGGCTATTGCGTCTCGCATGATGTATCCGAACGCGCCTTCCAGACCGAGCGTTCCGGACAGTGGACCAAGGGCAAGTCCTGCGACACCTTCGGGCCGATCGGCCCCTGGCTCGTCACCAAGGACGAAGTCGCCGATCCGCAGAATCTCGGCATGTGGCTGAAGGTCAACGGCAAGATGATGCAGAACGGCTCGACCAAGACCATGGTCTACGGCGTTGCTTACCTCGTCTCCTATCTCAGCCAGTTCATGTCGCTGCACCCGGGTGATGTCATCTCCACCGGCACGCCTCCAGGGGTCGGCATGGGCATGAAGCCACCGCAGTATCTGAAGGCCGGCGACGTTGTCGAACTCGGCATGGAAGGTCTTGGCACGCAGCGCCAAACCTTCCTCGCTGACGCCTGATGAACGTGCACGGTCAGGAACTTTAACGTTTTGAGACCATTCTTGATGTCGGAGAAGCGATTCTCCGACATTTTTACATGGCAAGAATCCGAAAGACTTATGTTGCCCTGCAACAAAAACTGTTAGTCTCGATAGTAAGAGCTTAAAGGATGAGGTTGCGCATGTGGGGAGCGTTCTTCGTCTGATCACCTCGAAAGGTAATGCTTCCTATGTTTTATCAGCTCTATGAACTAAATCATGCCGCCCTCGCACCCTTCCGCGCTGCTGCCGACATGATGCGTCTGGCCTACGCCAATCCGCTCAATCCCCTATCCCATACGATGTTTGGCCGCACGGTGACGGCAAGTCTCGAAGTTTTCGAGCGCACCACCCGGCGCTACGGCAAACCGGAATTCGGGCTGCATGAAACCTCGATCGACGGCAAGCGAGTTTCAGTCCATGAAAAGATCGTCTGGAAGAAGCCTTTCTGCAATCTGATCCATTTCGAGCGCAGCCTGCCTGCCGGCCACGGCAGCGATCCGCGCATCCTGATCGTCGCGCCGATGTCCGGCCACTATGCGACGCTGCTGCGCGGCACCGTGGACGCCCTCTTGCCGAGCGCCGACGTCTATATCACCGACTGGATCGACGCCCGTATGGTGCCGATGACCGAAGGCACCTTCGATCTGGAAGATTACATCGATTACGTCATCGAGATGCTGCATCTTCTTGGGCCGGATACGCATGTGATTGCCGTCTGTCAGCCCTCCGTTCCGGTTCTGGCCGCAACCGCGGTCATGGAAGCGGCCGGCGATCCTCTGGCGCCCTCGTCGATGACGCTGATGGGCGGCCCGATCGATACGCGCATCAATCCGACGGCGGTCAACCAGCTCGCCAAGAACAGGCCGCTGGAATGGTTCGCCGACAATGTCATCATGAGCGTGCCTTGGCCGCAGCCAGGCTTCATGCGCCCGGTCTATCCGGGCTTCCTGCAGCTCTCCGGCTTCATGTCCATGAATCTCGACCGGCACATGATTGCGCACAAGGACTTCTTCATGCACCTCGTCAAGAATGACGGCGAGCCAGAGAAGCACCGCGATTTCTATGACGAATATCTGGCAGTCATGGATCTGACGGCGGAGTTCTACCTGCAGACCGTCGATCAGGTGTTCATGAAACATGCGCTGCCGAAGGGCGAGCTGACGCATCGTGGCCAGCGCGTCGATCCCACCGCGATCCGCAATGTCGCATTGCTGACCGTCGAAGGCGAAAACGACGATATTTCCGGCGTCGGCCAGACCAAGGCGGCACAGACCATCTGCACCAGCATTCCTGACGACATGCGGATGCATTATCTGCAGCCAGATGTCGGCCACTACGGCGTCTTCAACGGCTCACGTTTCCGTCGTGAAATCGCGCCGCGCATCGTCGCTTTCACCCGCGAACATGCCCGCGCCGCCAGGCCGGTCGTCAAGCGTGTGATCAAAGGCGGCAAATCCGCCTGAAATTGCAAAGAATTAGCTTTTGTTGAATTATTGGGCCGGATTCAAGGGGTTGTCCGATTTTCCCGGCAAATGGCATTGAAGGCTCACGGAGAGGTTACCATCTCGATTCCAGCGGTTCGGCATGTGGCCGGGCCGCCTTACTGCGAGGATACCTCACGATGAACCACCAGTCAGCATTGCTTCGCCCGGATTGGACTCCGGCTACCATTGCCCTGATGATCCTTGGCTTCGTGGTCTTCTGGCCTCTGGGTCTCGCCATGCTTGCCTATATTCTCTTCGGCGAACGCCTGAGAGAATTCAAAAGGGATGTGAACCAGAGGGCCGACGGCATGTTTGCCGGCTGCGGCCGCCACCGCGGTCGTTATCGCCAGCATTTTTCCACCGGCAACGTCGCCTTCGACGATTGGCGCCGGGCGGAGCTGGAGCGCCTCGAGGAGGAGCGCCGCAAACTTGATGAAATGCGCGCCGAGTTCGACACTTATGTCCGCGAACTCCGCCGCGCCAAGGATCAGGAAGAGTTCGACCGTTTCATGCGCGACCGTAACAACGTCAAGCGCAATAATGACAACGGCCCGGCTTCCGACCTCCAGACGCCGTAAGGGCAGATGCTTCCATTCAAACCGGCATCCGGCGATGCCGGTTTTTCTTTGTCAGAAATTCGCACGAATCGTATAAAACTGCTTTTCATGTTTCCGCTTTCGTCCAGATCCCGCCGACCTGCTCCCAAGCCGCCTGCGCCGGAAACGCGCACATTGGACGTGGCAGGCCGGTTGATGCCCCTGACGATTCGCCAGCATGAGCGGGCGACGCGGATCACGCTCAGGATCGAGCCCGGCGGACGGGCGCTGAAGATGACCATTCCGCGTGGCCTGGCGGCCCGCGAGGTCAATGCTTTCCTCGATCGCCATCAAGGCTGGCTTCTGACCAAGCTTGCGAAATTCTCCATCGGAGGCAGCCTTCAGAGCGGGGGCGAAATCCTTTTGCGCGGCGTTCGCCACCGGATCTTACACACGGGCAGCCTGCGCGGCCTGACCGAGGCGGTCACCGTTGATGGCCTGCCGGTTCTGCGCGTCAGCGGCCTGCCGGAACATGTCGGTCGGCGCATCGCGACCTTTCTCAAGAAGGAGGCGCGCGCCGATCTGGAAAAGCTGGTGACAGTGCATGCAAAGGCGATCCGGGCGACCGTGTCCTCCATCAGCATGA
Organism: Rhizobium mayense; assembly: GCF_030272705.1. Taxonomy (GTDB): domain Bacteria; phylum Pseudomonadota; class Alphaproteobacteria; order Rhizobiales; family Rhizobiaceae; genus Rhizobium; species Rhizobium mayense. The sequence goes on from NZ_JARFYM010000008.1 coordinate 138,752, forward strand.
AGGATACGCGCAGCCGATGGGGTTCCTGCTCCTCCGAAGGAAATCTGAGCTTCTCCTGGCGCATCGTCATGGCGCCGCCGCTGGTGATTGACTATCTCGCCGCCCACGAGGTCGCGCACTTGCGCGAGATGAACCACGGCCCGCGCTTCTGGTCGCTCTGCCGCAAACTCTGCCCCGACATGGACGAAGCCAAGGCCTGGCTGAAGCGCCATGGCAGCCAATTGCACGCGATCGACTTCGATTGAGCGCCGTGCGTTCCCTACCTATTCCGCGGGTCCCGGTTGTTCTCCGTGTCCGACAAGATGCGCCGCAGACCGCCAGGCATGGTGTGCGATCCGGTCGAGACGTCTGACGGCATCGATCCGCGCGAAGGCATCCGCAGCGACCAGCTTTCCCGGTGCGACGGAGGCCAGCGTCGTGGCGCGATGGTCCCGTTTCAGGGCGCTGAGTTCTTTTGCCGCGCCCTCCGCCTCGGAGAGCGTCGCGACGATCTCGGAAGAGACGTTCCAGCCAATGGGCGCGGCCTGAGCGCTCAGGGCCGATTCGCCGGTAATCGAGTGACCAACCGCCTGCGCGGCGCGCATCGCCCCGGCGCACAGCTCGGCGGCACGACGGTCGAGGGGTGCTTCGGTCGGCAGACGGGGGAACTCACCCTCGGCTAGAACCTCCACGAGGCGCGAGGCGTGATCAAGTGCATGTAGCATGCTCGTCATGCGCAGCCGCTCAGCCTCCGTCTCGGGCGGCTCCTTCAATTCGGAGAGGAAATCCCGCACCTCGCCGAGTGTGACGGCCGCCGCAGCGCCTTGGGCCGCGGGATCTGCTCTGCCACTCGAAAGTGCCGCGGATATCGAGGCGGCGTTTTTTGCGAGGACATCCGCCAGGATACGCCGCACGGTCTCGACCGCCAGCACCGGACTGGCGAGCACGCTCGGATCGAGCGCACGCTGCAGCCCCGTCTGCTTCGAAGGCAGCAGGCGCTCGACAACGCGGGTGAACCATTGGGTTGCGGGGAGGAGCACCGCGACGCCGACGACGTTGTAGGCCGTGTGGTAGGCGGCAAGCAGCGTCATTCCGTCAACCGACGCCGAAAAGCCTTTCATCAGCGCAGCCGTAAACGGAAAGGCGATGATCGCGATCAGCGCCGCTATGATCTTGAACAGGACATAGGCAAGAGCGAGGCGCTTGGCCGTCGTGCTGGCACCTATCGCCGCCAATGCGGAGCTCGTCGCCGTCCCGATATTCTGACCGATGATAAGCGCTGCACCCTGTTCCAAACCCACCGCCCCGGCGTAGAAGGCCGAAATGGTGACGGCGATCGCGGCCGTCGATGACTGCATGACCGCGGTCATCGCCAAGCCAATGACGATGAGCGCCATGAGGCCAACGAACCCCGTGCCCCAGCCAACCCCCGGCGCGCCGAGCACGGCGGGCAGGTCGGACGGATGCAGGCTCTCCGCGAGACCTCCCATGCCCTGCTGCAGCGTCGTCAGCCCGTAGAGCACCAACGCGAAGCCCGCGAGCGCGCTGCCTGCCGCCGCGATCCGGCCGCCGCCCAGCAGCTTGGCCAGTGCGCCGATAAAAATCATCGGCAACGCATAGGTCGAAAGCGAGACGCGCACGCCGATCAGCGCTACCAGCCAGCCCGTTCCCGTCGTGCCGACATTGGCGCCGAAGACGAGCCCAAGGCCCTGCGAAAAGGTCAAGAGCCCGGCATTGACGAGGCCGATCGTCGTCATCGTCACCGCGCTCGACGATTGCACGAGGAGCGTGACGATCGCACCCCAGAATGCGCCCGAGAGCGGCGTCGCCGCGGCTGTACCGAGGGCGACGCGTAGTGCTGATCCCGCCATGGCCTTTAGGCCGTCGGTCATGACGGCCATGCCGAGCAGAAACAGCCCGACCCCGCCGAGGATGGCGACTGCTGTCGACATTCGCGTTCGCCCCGCTATGCTACTGTTTTAATCTCGCTAAAGTAGTCATAGCATCAACCGCCCCGGTGCCGATAGTCTCCCGCGGCATCGCCGTTCGAGCGTCCGAAAAGGCCCCGCCTATAACCTTTGCTTTAACAGCGTAAAATTCCCCTTTTGTCGCGTTTAGGCTCGACTCTTTTGAATTTTCGTGTCACTCCGCTGCCATGAACCCCGATATCAAAATTTGTGGTCTGAAGACGGCGGAAGCGGTGGATCGTGCTCTTGAGCGCGGCGCTACCCATATCGGCTTCATCTTCTTCGAAAAGAGCCCGCGCTATATCGAGCCCGATGTGGCCGGCCAGTTGGCGGAACGCGCTCGCGGCAAGGCAAAAATCGTTGCCGTGACGGTCAATCCCACCAATGACGATTTGGATGAGATCGTGTCTCTGGTGCGCCCGGATATGCTGCAGCTCCACGGCAATGAAAGCCCGGAGCGTGTGCTGACCATCAAAGCGGTCTATAATGTGCCCGTCATGAAGGCCATGGCGGTGCGCACCGCCGACGATCTGAAGCGGGTGGAATCCTATATCGGTATTGCCGACCGCTTCCTGTTCGATGCCAAGCCGCCCGTTGGTTCGGAGCTGCCGGGCGGAAACGGCGTGTCCTTCGATTGGAGCCTCATGAGCTGGGTCGACGATCGGGTGGACTACATGCTGTCGGGCGGCGTGAACAAGGACAACGTCGCTCAGGCGATGGCATCCACCAGGGCCACGGGCATCGATCTTTCCTCCGCTCTCGAAAGCGCGCCGGGCGTGAAGGATCTGAACAAGATCGACCAGTTTTTCGACGCTTTTGCAGAAGCATGCCTGCCGGAACCGGCAGCAGGGAGTAGAGAGTGAACCAGACGCCAAAACTGAATTCCTTCCGCGCCGGCCCCGATGAGGACGGTCGTTTCGGCATTTACGGCGGCCGTTTCGTAGCCGAAACGCTGATGCCTCTGATCCTGGATCTGCAGGAGGAATGGAACAAGGCGAAGAACGATCCGGCCTTCCAGGCGGAGCTGAAATCGCTCGGCACCCATTATATCGGCCGGCCGAGCCCGCTCTATTTTGCCGAGCGCCTGACGGCGGAACTCGGCGGCGCCAAGATCTATTTCAAGCGCGAGGAGCTGAACCACACGGGTTCGCACAAGATCAACAATTGCATCGGCCAGATCTTGCTGGCCAAGCGCATGGGCAAGACCCGCATCATCGCCGAAACCGGCGCCGGTCAGCACGGCGTCGCCTCCGCGACGGTTGCCGCCCGCTTCGGACTGCCATGCATCGTCTACATGGGCGCGACCGATGTCGAGCGCCAGGCACCGAATGTCTTCCGCATGAAGCTCCTCGGCGCTGAGGTCATTCCGGTGACGGCTGGTAGCGGCACGCTGAAGGACGCGATGAACGAAGCGCTTCGCGATTGGGTCACCAATGTCGAGAACACCTATTATCTGATCGGCACAGCCGCCGGCCCGCATCCTTATCCGGAAATGGTCCGTGATTTCCAGTCGGTAATCGGCACGGAAGCCAGGGCGCAGATTCTGGAGGCCGAAGGCCGCTTGCCGGATCTCGTGATCGCTGCCGTTGGCGGCGGTTCGAACGCGATCGGCATTTTCCATCCTTTCCTCGATGACGACGGCGTCAAGATCGTCGGCGTCGAAGCTGGCGGCAAGGGCCTGCAGGGCGACGAGCATTGCGCCTCGATCACTGCGGGCGCGCCGGGCGTGCTCCATGGCAACCGCACCTACCTGCTGCAGGACGGCGACGGCCAGATCAAGGAAGGCCATTCGATATCGGCCGGCCTCGATTATCCCGGCATCGGTCCGGAGCATTCCTGGCTGAACGATATCGGCCGCGCGGAATATGTGCCGATCATGGATCATGAGGCGCTGGAGGCCTTCCAGACGCTGACGCGCCTCGAAGGTATCATCCCGGCACTGGAGCCGAGCCATGCGCTCGCCGAAGTCATCAAGCGCGCGCCGAAGATGGGCAAGGACGAGATTATCCTGATGAATCTCTCCGGCCGTGGCGACAAGGACATCTTCACCGTCGGCAAGATTCTGGGAATGTGAGTTAGACACCATGACCGCACGTATGGACAAACGCTTCGCCGCTCTGAAGGCAGAAGGCCGCCCGGCGCTCGTCACCTATTTCATGGGCGGCGATCCCGATTACGAGACCTCGCTCGGCATCATGAAGGCGCTGCCGGAAGCCGGTGCCGACGTCATCGAACTCGGCATGCCGTTCTCCGATCCGATGGCCGACGGCCCGGCGATCCAGCTCGCCGGCCAGCGCGCGCTGAAGGCCGGCCAGACGCTCAAGAAGACGCTGCAGCTCGCAAACGATTTCCGCAAGACGGATGCCGATACGCCGATCGTGATGATGGGTTACTACAATCCGATCTACATCTACGGCGTCGAGAAATTCCTCGACGATGCACTTGCCGCTGGAATCGACGGCTTGATCGTTGTCGACTTGCCGCCGGAAATGGATGATGAGCTCTGCATCCCGGCGATCCGAAAAGGCATCAATTTCATCCGTCTCGCCACGCCGACCACCGACGACAAGCGCCTGCCGACCGTCCTCAACAACACGTCCGGTTTCGTCTATTATGTCTCGATGAACGGCATCACCGGCTCTGCTTTGCCGGATCCGTCGCTGGTTTCCGGCGCCGTCAAACGCATCAAGCAGCATACCGACCTGCCCGTCTGCGTAGGCTTCGGCGTCAAGACGGCCGAGCATGCCAAGTTGATAGGCGCTGCCGCCGATGGCGTCGTCGTGGGTACGGCGATCGTCAACCAGATCGCCACCAGCCTGACCAAGGACGGCAAGGCGAGCGCCGACACCATCCAGGCCGTCGCGACGCTGGTGCGCGGCCTGTCGACGGGAACGCGTTCGGCGCGCCTTGTTGCTGCCGAATAGTTTTCCGACATAGGCAGAGGTCTTCAATCCGAGTCGGTTGAAGAAATGGCCTGTGCGCATTAGGTGTCGACTACGATATCGGTTAATTCAGTCGATCAGGAGTTTTCGAATTGAACTGGATCACGAATTACGTCCGCCCGCGGATCAATTCCATGCTGGGCCGTCGCGAAGTGCCGGAAAATCTCTGGATCAAGTGCCCGGAGACCGGCGAAATGGTCTTCCACAAGGATCTGGAAGACAACAAATGGGTCATTCCCGCCTCCGGTTTTCATATGAAGATGCCGGCCAAGGCCCGCCTTGCCGATCTCTTCGACAATGGTGAATACGAAGCGCTGCCCCAGCCCAAGGTCGCGCAGGACCCGCTGAAGTTCCGCGATTCGAAGAAGTATACCGACCGCCTGAAGGACAGCCGCGTCAAGACCGAGCAGGAAGACACGATTCTCGCCGGCGTCGGCAAGGTTCGCGGCCTGAAGCTCGTTGCTGTCGTTCACGAATTCAATTTCATGGGCGGCTCGCTCGGCATTGCCGCCGGCGAGGCGATCGTCAAGGCGTTCGAACGCGCCATCGCCGAAAAGTGCCCGCTGGTCATGTTCCCGGCATCGGGCGGCGCGCGCATGCAGGAAGGCATTCTGTCCCTGATGCAGCTGCCGCGCACGACGGTCGCCGTTGACATGCTGAAGGAAACCGGCCAGCCCTATATCGTGGTGTTGACCAACCCGACGACGGGCGGCGTTACCGCTTCCTACGCCATGCTCGGTGATATTCATCTTGCGGAGCCGGGTGCGGAAATCTGCTTTGCCGGCAAGCGCGTCATCGAACAGACGATCCGCGAAAAGCTGCCGGAAGGCTTCCAGACGTCGGAATATCTGCTCGAGCATGGCATGGTCGACATGGTCGTCAAACGCCACGATATTCCCGATACCCTGGCTACGCTTCTGAAGATCCTGACCAAGAAGCCGGCGAATGATGTATCGGCGAAGGACTTGAATGGAGCGACGCTGCCGATGGCGGCGAACGCCTAACCTGAACGGACGGCCGGAAGGCGGAGGTGCGGGATGACAGCTATGGATCAATCCGCAGTAAGCGAGGCAGCACGGGAAATCGACAAGCTGATGGGGCTACATCCCAAAGGCTTCGATCTCTCGCTGGACAGAATCACCCGGTTGCTGGACGTCCTCGGCAATCCGCATAAAAGGTTGCCGCCGGTGATCCATGTCGCCGGCACCAACGGCAAGGGCTCGGTGACGGCCTTCTGCCGCGCGCTTCTCGAGGCCGGTGGGCTGAGCGTCCACGTTCACACCTCGCCGCATCTCGTCAACTGGCATGAGCGCTACCGTATGGGCGTCAAGGGCGGCCGTGGCGAGCTCGTCGACGATGCGGTTTTCGCCGATGTGCTTCGTCGCATTGCCGATGCCAATGGCGGCCAGAAGATCACGGTATTCGAGATCCTGACAGCGGCCACCTTCATCCTGTTTGCCGAGCATCCGGCCGATGCCGCGATCATTGAGGTCGGCCTCGGCGGTCGCTTCGACGCCACCAACGTCATTTCCGATCCGGCCGTCTCGGTGATCATGCCGATCTCACTCGATCATCAGCCCTATCTCGGCGACCGCGTCGAGCTGATCGCGGCCGAGAAGGCGGGCATCATGAAGGACGGCCGCCCCGTCGTCATCGGCCATCAGGAATATGATGCGGCGCTCGATGTGCTGATATCGACCGCCGAGCGGCTGCGCTGCCCGACCGCGGTTTTCGGCCAGGATTTTTCCGCTCATGAGGAATATGGCCGGCTGGTCTATCAGGATGAGTTCGGTCTTGCCGACCTGCCGTTGCCGCGCCTGCCGGGCCGGCATCAATATGCCAATGCCGCCGCCGCCATCCGCGCCGTCAAGGCGGCAGGCTTTGCTGTTACCGAGGCGATGATGGAAAAGGCGATGATCTCGGTCGAATGGCCGGGCCGCCTGCAGCGCCTGACGGAGGGCAATTTGTTGCCGCATGCGCCGGAAGGCGCGGAAATCTGGGTCGATGGCGGCCACAATCCCGGTGCCGGCGAGGTTATTGCTGAAGCCATGGCCAGCTTCGAGGAGCGTCAGCCGCGGCCGCTGTTCCTGATCACCGGTATGATCAATACCAAGGATCCTGTCGGCTATTTCAAGGCATTCACCGGCCTTGCGGAAAAGGTCTACTGCGTGCCGATCCGTGGCAGCGATTCGATGATCGACCCTGTGGTTCTGGCAAACGCGGCTTACGACGCCGGCCTGGTGGCGGAGCCGATGTCGACGGTCGGCCAGGCACTGGATGCAATCAAGGAAGTGGCCGTGCCTAATTTGCCCGCTCCGCGCATCCTGATTGGCGGCTCGCTCTATCTTGTCGGCGATGTCCTTGCCGATAACGGCACGCCGCCGAAGTGATTCCGGTGGGGCGGTCAACCACCCCCTCGTGCTTCGAGACGGCCCTGCGGGCCTCCTCAGCATGAGGGCTGACCGTCTCGGCCAGCCGCGCTACGGGCTGATCGTTCATCTCTGCGTTGCCGTGGCGACGAGCCTGCTCCATCCTCACCCTGAGGTGCGAAGCCTCGAAGGGCGAGGATGGCCCCGTGTTCTCCGACCAACAAAAAGCCCGCACGAAGCGGGCTTTTTCATTCTCTTAATCGATACCGATCAGGCAGCGCTGGAAATCCAGTTCTGCAGGGCGGTCTTGGGGGCGGCGCCAACCTTGATGTCAGCAACTTCGCCAGCCTTGAACATGGCAAGCGTCGGAATCGAGCGAACGCCGAACTGGGCAGCCAGTTCCGGGTTTTCGTCGATATTGAGCTTGGCGACCTTCACCTTGCCTTCAAACTGAACAGCGAGCTCTTCCAGAGCCGGGGCGATCATCTTGCACGGACCGCACCATTCGGCCCAAAAATCAACGACGACAGGCTCTGCGGACTCCAAAACTTCGGAAGCGAAGTTGGAGGTATCGACTTTCACGGTAGCCATAGGCTGCTCCTTACCAGGATTTGCGGTTGCTAGATATGTGATGGTGCGGTGTTCTGATTTCAATATTTGGTATTTCACTTTGTTTTGAGCTCTGCAAGCGCCGATGCGAGCGCTTCTTGGGAGAGCGTGTAGATCGAGCCATTCTCGGTATAGACGAGCACGCAGTCGATGCGTTTGCCGGGATAAAGCGGTGAAAGGATCTCGCGATAGATGGCAAGCTGCGCCCGGTGCGCGAAAGGAATCTCGTCGTTGACGCGTGGCGGCACCCGATTCGTCTTGTAATCAAGGATCACGACGCGATCGTCGAGCACGGTCAGCCGGTCGATACGGCCGGACACCGCATAATTCTGATCGCCGAGCGCCAGCGTGCCCATGATCGAGACTTCCGCCTGGGCGTGGGCGCTGAAAACGCCCTGCAGTTCAGGGTGTGACAGCAGCGCCAATACGGAATTGATCAGCGCTTCGCGTTCGGCCTGCGGCCAGAAGCGTGCAGCTCGCTCGGCGTAGCGCCGCGCCGCATCGGCGCGATCTGCCGGCGCAATCTCCGGCAGTGTTTGCAGCATGCGGTGGATGAAACGGCCTTTTTCCAGGGAGCGATCCGATTTGGTCTTTTCGCTGAACAGCGGCGACGCGACGAACAGATTGTCGGCCTCGTCATCGATAATGGTGCCAGCACCGGAGGGGCTGAGCGGCCGAGGCAGGTTTCGCTGCGGCGGCAGCGGCCGGCTAAGTCCAGCCGGCAGCGCTCGCCGATCCACAGTCGCTTTCGCTTGCTCCATGCGTTCGAATGTGCGCTCGACCTGGGTGACACGCCAGCTTAGGCCCTGCCATTCGCCATCCGGTCCGGCGAAACTGACGGGAGCGCAGCGCTCGCCATCCTGCCGTAGCGCCGCAGAAATCATCGCATGCCACGTATCGGCGTTTTCGCGGATGCCGCGATAGCCGCAGATGATCAGCCGGTCGGCGGCACGTGTCATACCGACATAGAGAAGGCGGCGGTATTCCTCTTCCGCCAGCGCCTGAAGCCTGGTGGTGTCGGCCTGCGTCAGTGAATTGGAAAGTGCCGAGACGGGCACCCAGACGGGCAACGGGATTTCGTCCTTGCCGGTCTCGATCAGCCGCAGCTTCGGCAAATGCGTATGGATAAAGGCTTTGCCGCCGCCGTCGACAAGGAAGACGATCGGCGCTTCCAGGCCCTTGGAAGCATGTACCGTCATGATCCGCACTTCGTTGCGGCCCTTGTCCTGTTCGCGCTTCACCGTCGGCGCCTCCAGCTCCAGCGTCGAGATGAAGGATTGCAGGCCCGGCAGGCCGGAGGTTTCATGGTCCAGTGTGAAGGTCAGGAATTCATCAAGGATGTCGCTGACCTCAGTGCCGAGGCGCGCCAGAAATTGCCGCCGACCGCCGAAGCTGCCGAGCACCCGTGCGTAGAAGTCATGCACGGACAAGCTTTTCGAAAGCGCCAGGAAGGTCTTTAGCCGGTCAACCGCATGGCGGAAGCGATCATTGCCGTCATCGGCGAAACTCTGCAGATGGTTCCAGACGCTTTCATCGTCGTCGCGATAGGCCGCGATGGCGAAAACATCATCTTCGCCGAGATCGAACAGCGGGCTCTTCAGCAGGGCGCAGAGCGACAGGTCATCCTCCGGCAGTAGCAGGAAACGGCCAAGCGCCAGGAGATCCTGAATGGCGATGTGGCTTGTCAGCACCAGGCGGTCCGCGCCGGCGACGGGAACATTGTTGCGCCGCTTCAACGCCCGGGTCAGAGCATTGACAAAGCTGTCACGCTTGCGCACCAGCACCAGGATGTCGCCGGCTTCGATGAAGCGGGCCTTGCCCTTGTCGATGATCGCACCGCGGCCAATAAGATTGCCGATCGTCTGCGCCATACGCCGCGCCAGGATCGCCGCCGGCGCGCTTTCGGGCGTCGAATCGAAGGGCGCGGTCCAGTCTTCCTCCTTCGCCAACGGCTCTGCAGCGATCATATCCCAGAGATCGACGGCGCCGGGATGGCCGATGCGGCTGGAGCGGTGCACGACGGGTTCGGCGACGGCGCTGAGGCCCCGGGCATTCTCCGGCGCGGTGAAAACATGATCGACGGCAGCGAGCACATCGGCGGTCGAGCGGAAGGAGAGTGGCAAGCGGATCGACGAAAATTGCTGGCCGCTGTTGTCCACCCGCCGCCGCGTCCGGTCGCTTTCCTCGGAGAAACGCTCGGGTCGCGCACCCTGGAAGGAATAGATCGACTGCTTCTCGTCCCCGACCGCGAAAATCGTCCTGAGGGTCGGCCGGGCGCTTTCGCCGGAAAAGAAGTCCTCCGCCAGAGACTGGATGACGCTCCATTGGATAGGGCTCGTGTCCTGCGCCTCGTCCACGAGAATATGGTCGATGCCCTGGTCCAGCTTGTAATGGATCCAGGGCCCGACATCCTTCTTGGTCAGGAGATCGGCGGTGCGGGTGATCAGGTCTTCGAAATCGAGTTGGCTGCGCCGCTTCTTCAATTCTTCGTAGTCGCGGTTCAATCGATCGGCGAGGACGAGCGCCGCGCGGGTGGCGCGATACATTCGCATCAGCTTCAGCCGGTCGCGGCAGGCGACGACATGCGCGCGGGCGGTGGCAACGGCATCGGCGAGCGCCGGTGCATCGGCCAGCATCGCCTTGACAAAAAACTGGCTGTCCGATTTCGGCTCGCCCTTGGCGGTCAGCATCACTTTTTCGAGGATCTCGGCGCGGGCGATTGGATCGGCTTCGCGTTTGGCGAGGCGCAGCCCGTAGGCGATATCCTGCGCTTTCGCCCCGCCCTTGAGATCGGCAAGCGTGAGATAAAGCTCCAGCATCGAGCCCGAAAGGCCGGGCAGCGGCCAATATTGCTCGGCGATGCCGGCTTCCGTGTCATCGGCAGCAAGACCAAGCCGGGCGAGCAGCGCGGTCTCGATGCCGCCTTTCCGTTCGGCATCCTCTGTAAAGCGGCGGATGGCGTTGCGATTGGCGACGATCTCGCCAAGCAGCGTCTCCAGGCCGGATTCGTCGCCGAGATCGAGCACATAGGCGAAGGCCTCGGCAAGCTCCGGGTTCTGATGTGGTGGCGTCGCCGTCAGCAGCGACCGGCGGGCGTCATCCAGCAGGGTGGCTGCAGCACGATCGTCGAGAACGGAGAAATGGCCGGCAACATTGGCTTCCAGCGGGAATTGATGCAGCAGCGCCTCACAGAAGGCGTGGATCGTCTGGATCTTCAGCCCGCCCGGTGTCTCCAGTGCCTTGGCGAACAGGCGGCGCGCCTCGGCAAGTTTGAGGTGACCCGGCTCCGCGCCTTCGATCTCGGCGATTCGCGCCTTCAATTCCTTGTCCGGCAGCGTCGCCCAGGCGGCCAGCCGATCGAAAACGCGGTTCGACATCTCCGAGGCGGCGGCCTTGGTGTAGGTCAGGCAGAGAATGGCGGACGGTCGCGCGCCGGAGAGCAGCAGGCGGATGACGCGCTGCGTCAGGACATGCGTCTTGCCGGAGCCGGCATTGGCCGAGACCCAGGCCGACCGATCGGGATCGGAAGCGATAGATTGCTGGACCGTCGTCCAGCCGATCCACACGCCGGGATCGTCGCTGTTTGGCAGGGCAGCCAGATCGTGGGGGGAAAGATTACTCATCACCCGCGCCCTCCTGCTCTGCTTCCGCTGTTGACCATTCCGAAACGCGGGCGAGGTGATCGTAATCGCCGCCATATTCGAATTGCTGGGCGGGGATCAGGCGCGAGGAAAAGCCTTTCTCACCGGATTGCAGCAGGGCGACAAACTTGACGAACTGGTCCATCGACTCCTCGGCCAAGTCCATAGCCGACTTTGTTTCCGTCTTGCCGCCGCGGCCCGATAGCTCGTTGTTGACCTGATCGACCTTGAAACGATCACCAGGCCGGAGCCGGACATAAAGCAGGTTTTCCGGGGTCAGCGCGTCGATGTCGCGAAAGGCGCCAGCCTTCAGCGCATAAGCTTCCAATGCCAGTTGCGGATCGAGCAGCGCGCGCGCCTGCGCCGGGGAGGGATTGTAGCCGGTCTTGTAGTCGATGATATCGGCGGCCCTATTGCCTTTGAAGTCGATGCGGTCGGCAACGCCGGTCAGCCGGATACCGATAGGCTCGATCTCGACGCCGGCGGGCACTTCCGTCGCAGTCCCACGGATCTCCGGCCGCCGCTCGGCTTCCCAGGCGAGGAAAGCGCGGGCCACTTCGCGGAAACGCGGTCGCCAGACACTGTCGATATGAACGGGCAATTGTTCGGCGTCGAAAAGCTCGGCGATGATGCGATCCATCGCCTGCGAAGCATCCGGCGTTCCGGCGATATGGCCTTCACGGATGAAGCGGTCGATGATTTTGTGATAGAGCGTGCCGCGCTCGGCCGGCCCGGGCTCGCGATTGAAGGGGGCGATCGGGTCGAGCCGCAACACGCGCCGGGCGTAGATCGCGTAGGGGTCGCGCCGCAGGCGGCCGACCTCACTGAAGGAATAGCTTTTCGGCTGCAGCGCGGCAGGAGGTTTCGGCGACGGCCGCAGCGCCGAACCCTGATTTTCACCCTCGTCGATCATCGCTGCCCATTGACGGTATTGATCGCCGCGGGCCCTCAATTCTCCGGCAAAGGTCTTGCCGCCCAGTGCCATCAGCCGCTGCAGCCAGCGCGACGCCACCGTCGGGGTCGAACCTTGCCGCAATGCGCGCGAATAGATCAGATCGCGCGTGCCGTTGGCCATCTCGAAATCGTGCGCGAGCTGACCGATGCGCCGCTCCGGCGGCTCGAGGCCGATCTCGGTCTTCATCGTACGGGAGATGAAAGGATTATTGGCGGTCTGGCCGGGCCAGGAGCCTTCGTTCAACCCTCCGAGAATCAGCGTATCGACGCTTTGCAGGCGCGCTTCCAACGTGCCGAAGATGAACAGGCGCGGGTGGCTCAGTGCGCGGGGTTTGACGGCTTGACCGGCGGAGAGGGCGGCCATGATGTCGATCCACTGTGGCCCGTCGGCTTCGAGCTGACCATCCGTGTCGATGACCTCTTTCAGCAGGCTTGCCAGCGTATCGCCCGCCTCGCCGGACCAGAGCCCCGCCAGGCTGCCTCGCTCGTCTGCGGCGACAGCCTCCAGGGTGCGGCCTGTCCGCTCAGCCCATTCGGAAAGGGCGGGGAGGCCGTCGGAAACTTGCTGCGAAAGCGCGGATGCCAACGGCTGGCAAGCTGCAGTGATCTGCCGGGCCAGTGCGCGTGCCCAGTCTACGGCGTCCGGAGTTAGAGCTTTGCGCCATTGCGGCGGATGACGGTCCATCGCCTGTTCGGCAAGCTGGCCGTCGAGCAAGGATTCCAGCGTACCGATATCGACCTCGGCGATGCCACCCCTCAAGGCCAGGATTTCCAGCGCATCGACGCCAAGCTGCAGCGCATCCGGTTGAAGGCCGAAACGGGCGAGGGGATGCTTGAGCAGGGAAACGATGGCGACGGGATCGCCGGGGCGAAGCGTGGCTTCGAGCAGCAATTGCAGCAGCGCGCCTTGCGGCGTCGCGGCGAGCGGCGTGCCGGCTGAATCGTCGGCGACGATGCCGAATCGCGCCAGCTCCGCCGTCACGCGCCGCGCCAGGTTACGATCCGGCGTGATCAGTGCCGCTTGGCTGTCGCCACCGTTCCGCCCGGGTTTTTCCAGGGCGAGCCGCAAGGCGACCGCGATCGCAGTCGCTTCTTCACGCTCGTTGGCGGCTTCGATCAGGGCGACATCGTTAAAGGCTTGCGCGATGGCGCCTGGCGCAAGCGTCTCTTGCCATGTTCCCCAACCGCTGGTCGCTTTGGCGGGTGCAAGGGCGCGCGACAGGATCTGCGCCCGCATCTGCATGCTTTCGGACGTTTCGGCAACGGCTTCGACATCACTCCGGGTCACGCGTAGACGCTTTAGGAGCAGCGACAGGCCATATTGGGGATGGCTGCGCGTCGTCGGATCGATCCTTGCGCCGGCGCTCGGCTCCGGCGCCACCAGCTGCCAGTCCTCTTCCGGCATCGTGAGGTCGAGCCCCGGCAGAACGATGACGCCCTGCGGCAGGGAGGCGACGGCCGCAATCAGCTCCGCCGTCGCCGGAACTGAACCCGTGGAGCCGGCGATGATGATCGGGCCGGCATGCTGCATGGTGGCAAGCCGCTGCGCCTCGGCGCGGAGGATGGCGTTGCGGTTCCGGGCGGGCGAGGATTTGCCGAGTTCTTCCAGCCGCGCCGGCCAGAAGACGCTGGCGATCTGCAGGAATTCGGCGGTCAGTTGCCACCAGAGCGCATGGTCTTCAGCGCTGAGATTGGCAAGCTCCGCCCAGTCGCGATCTTCGGTCTCGATGGAATCGATGAGTTCGGCAAGATTGCGCGCCAACCAGATGGCATCCGCCGGGCTTGCCGGAGCGACGAGCGGCGAATCCGAATGGATGTCGCGGACGATCTGCGGCAGCTTGTTGCGCCAGGCAAGGATAAGCCGCGCCAGTTCCAGCAGGCGCGCCGTATTGGCAAGCGGCTGCGCCAAATCCGCAGTCGCGGGCAGGTTCTCTTCGAAATAGCCGCTATCGTCATCAGTCTCGCCGAGCGGGCGGATTATCGGCAGGATGGCCGAGCGGCCGCCAAGCAGATCGACGAATTCCGAGCGCAGCACGCGCGTCGCACGCCGAGTCGGCAGGAAGATCGTGATCTTGGCGAGCGACAGCGGATCGCCGGGATCGTGGCGATAGTGCTCGGTCAGTCGGCCATCGCAGAGGGCGCTGGCAAGGGTCTTCAGGAAAGGCAGTCCCGCCGGGATTGTCAGAATGCGTTGCCGGTGCCCGCCCGTCATCCCGTCACGCAAACGCCCGGAAGGTCCGGATCGTTTCCTCGGCCTCGCCGATCGCCTCGGGCGTGCCGACGGTCAGCCAGTGACCGTCTAGCATAGTGCCGTAGAGCCGTCCCTTGGCGATCGACTTGTCGTAGTAGATGTTGATGTTGAAAGCCTCGTCCGGCGCGTCCTCGAGAATCGACGGGTTCATGACGATGGCACCCGCATAGACGACGCCGTTTGCGAACGCATTGTTGTAACGCGACAGGCGGTCGTCTTCGGCCAGGTTGAAATCGTTCCTGCCGTTATGACCTGTCGTCTTGTCCAGCGCGACACAAAGCATGGCAATATCCATGCGTGCAACATCGAAGAATCCGGCTAAGCGCTGCAGATTGGTCGGCCTGCCCGGTGTCTCGCCGATCCAGAAGAGATCGGAATTCATGACGAAGACCGGATCGCGGCCGAGAAGCTTCAGCCCCTTGGCCAGCCCGCCACCATTGTTCATTAATGCATCACGCTCGTCCGAAATCAGGATGTCCAATCCGCGATAGTTCCGAAGATGCGCCTCCATCTGATCGGCGTGATGATGGACATTGACCACCACCTGCTCGACGCGGGCTTCGGCCAGCGCATCCAGCGCGTAATCGATCATCGGCTTACCGGCGATCTTAACCAGCGGTTTTGGGATGGTGTCGGTGATCGGCCGCATACGGGTTCCGAGCCCCGCGGCCATTACCATGGCTTGTCTGATGGTCATATCGTCTCGAATGTGTGATTCGCTCGGCTATCTTTTTTAGCATATTGCGAGAAAACCGTCGCCCGGTCTCGGGCAGCTATACACTGCCTATTCCAGCCTGTGCACACCATTCGCGCAGGGGAGCGAGCGCCTCATGCTCGAAAGCAACGGCGAGATAGGCGAGCGTGCGCGGCATATGCTTCATGTAGCCGGGTTTGCCGTCGCGCTGCAGCAGCCGGACCCATAGGCCGGCGAGCTTGCAATTGCGCTGCGCCGACACGATCGCCCAGCTTTTCAGAAACTTTGCTTCGTCGAAACCGCCTTGGGCATGCCGCAGCGACAGATAATCCGCCATCAATTGATCGTGCAGATCGCGTTCGATGGTGACGCGGGCATCCTGGACGATCGAGGCGAGGTCATATGCTGTCGGACCTATCATCGCGTCTTGGAAATCGATCAGGCCGATCCGCTGGATGCCCTTTTCCTTGGCCCGCCAGATGATGTTCGGTGAATGGAAATCGCGCAGCAGCAGGTTTTTCTCTGCACTGTCCAGCTCATCGATCAGGCCATCCCAGATTGCCAGATATTCCGCGCGTTCCTCGTCGCTCGCCGGCACGCCGCGTTTCCAGGGCAGATGCCAGTCGATGAGCAGCCGCGCTTCCATCTTCATCGCCGTCCGGTCGAAATCCGGGATATGGTGGACGTGATCTGGCGTGACATGGATGTCGCGCGGAATGTGGAAACTGTGCAGATGCGCCAGGCAGGCGACGCTTGCCCGATAGCGATCGGCAATCGGCTTGCCTTCTTCGTCGAGCACGCCGTCGGTGCCGAGATCCTCGATCAAAAGAATGCCCTGATCGTAGTCGGCGGCGAAGATTTCCGGCGCTGCAAAGCCGTTTTCACGCAGGACATTGGCAATCGCTACGAAGGGATAAGCATCCCAGGCGAGATGCGCGACCTTGGGGTAGGGCTTGCCGTCCAGCACCGGCGGCCCTTCGGGCAGCCGCGGCCAATCCATCAGGATCACGCGCTTGCCGGCGCCATGCGGATGGATGGCTTCATAAGCGCGCAGCGAAGCATCGCCGGTCAGGAAACGCCGCCCGGCGCCCGCATAACCATGCGCATCGAGGAAAGCGCGGATCGCCAGGACGCGCTGGATGCGGGCGAATTGCTTGGCCGGCGCCATAATCGTCGCCCGACGGCCTTCGGCTTCGTGTTCGAGCTTAAGATCGATGTGCTCTTTGGGCAGCTCGCCTTCGGCCATCTCAGGCCATTCCACCAGGCAGATGCCGGTTTGCAGCGCTTCGTCGAAGCCGAGCTCGTCGAGCTCGCTGGGATCGCCCAGGCGATAAAGATCGAAATGTGAAACCGGAATGCGCAACTCGTAGGATTGTACGAGCGTGAAGGTCGGGCTCGGCACGTCCAGCTCGGCATCGTCGGCCATGGCGCGCAGGAGGGCGCGCGCGAGCGACGACTTTCCGGCGCCGAGATCGCCCGATAGCGCCAGGCAATCGCCCGCCTTCAGCGCCAATGCCAGATCCTCGCCCAGGCGAGTGGTTGCGGTGTCGTCTGCCAGGAAAAGGGAGATACTTGTGTTCGCTGCTGTCATTCTGCTGCGACGGAGTGCGGCAATTCGGCGGAGGGAATCCGGCAGGTGACCGTGGTTCCCTTGCCCGGCTGGCTTTCGATCGACACCTGGCCGTCATGCAGGCTGACGAAGCTTTCGACGATCGAGAGGCCGAGACCGGCGCCGCTGCGCTTGCCGCCCTTGCCACTGGAGGCAAAGCGGTTGAACACCGTGCGCATGATCTCTTCGGGGATACCTGGGCCTTTATCGGCGACCGAGAAGACAAAATCAGTGCTTTCGCGCCCGCATCTCAGTTCGATCGTCGAGCCTTCCGGTGCGAAATTGGCGGCGTTGGTCAGAAGCTTGAGCAGGATCTGCTTCAGCCGCTGTTGATCTGCGATAACGGAGCCGAGATGGGCGGGAACGGTGATTTCCAGCGTCACGCCGCTTTCCTGCAGCCGGTCGGCAATCTGCATCGACACCTCGTCAAGGAGGTCGTCGAGCGCGATCTCGGAATAGTTCAGCCGCATGATACCGGCATCGACAGTCGCAAGATCCAGAATGTCGTTGACCAGCGTCAGCAGCACCGAGGAGGAGGTGGAGATATGATCGATATACTCCGCCTGCCGGTCGTTCAGTGGCCCGATGCCCGGCGTCTTCAAAAGATCGGTAAAGCCGATGATGTTGGTCAGCGGCGAGCGCAGCTCGTAGGAAACATGCTGAACGAAGTCGTTCTTCAGCTCGTCGGCCTTCAGCAGCGCCTCGTTCTTTTCGGTCAGCGCCCGTTCGGCGCGTACACTGTCGGTCTTGTTGACGAAAGTCAGCATCGTCTGCGCATTCGGCAACGGAATGACGGCATAATCAAGGACAAGGTTGGAATAGAGCTCCAGCGTACCTTGCGACGATGGCCGTTCGTCGTCGAAGCTGGTGATCTGCTCCGCAAACCGCTTCCAGCCATCCGGCCGGTCATAGGACGGCGCGCAGGCCTCTGCCAGCGCCTGGATATGTGTGCCAGGCTTCGCCTGGGCTTCGGTGATGTTCCACAGGATGCGGAAAGCCGGATTGGAGAGGCGAATGCGGCCATCGGGACCGAAGACGGCAACGCCCTCGGAGAGATGGTCGATAGTCTCGCCCTGCACCTTGACCAGCGTGTTGTAGCGCGTTTCGAGATCGACCTGTTCGGTCAGGTTCTCGAATACCCAGGTGGCGCCGCCTTGGGGATGCGCGGTGGCGAACACCCGCAGGATCTGACCGTTCGGCAGGTGCCAAAGATCGGATTGCGTGTCGAGCGCGCGGTAGACGGACAAGACGCCGTCTTTCCAGGTCTTCCAGTTCAATTGCTCCGGCAGTTTCTTGGCGCTGCGCAGCCGATCCAGCAGCTCGCTATTGTCCGGCTTCTTCTCGAGGAAAGCGATGTCGAGCTCCCAGAGCTGGACAAAGGCCTGATTGTAGAATTGCAGCCGGCGGTCGCCGTCGAAAATCGCGACCGGAGTCGCCAGATGATCGAGCGTCTCGGCATGGCTTTTCAGCGTACGCTCCAGCTCGGCACGGACCGCTTCCGCTTCGGAAACGTCCACGGCAATCCCGGCCGAACCATCTGATGATCTGACGTCGACAACATCGAAGAAGGTGCGGTTGCCATGAACGACGGTGGAAATCTTGTCGTGAAAGGGCGATTCCGGTGTGGCGGAGGCACGGATGCGCTCGCGAGCGACCGTGGTCAGGAATTCGCGGCCTTCGCGGATGGCCTCATCCGGCGATACGGCCTCGACCGCTTCGCCATAGGCTTGGTTGACCCAGGTCAGCTTGCCCTCGACATCACGCCGCCAGACCGGCAGGTCGATGGTGTCGAGCAGGTTCTGGAAAACGGAGATCGAGGTCATCAGCCGGTCGCGCTCGATCTTCAGCTCGGCCAGTTCGGCGCGCAGATTGTTGAGCGCGATGAAGCGGACGAAGGCGCGGCCACCGGAAATGCGGCCCTGAGCTTCCAATATTTCGTCGCGGTTCGTTTCGACCACCATGTCGAAGCTTTGGCCGTTGCCGCGCAGCTTGTCGATCGCCTTTTCGAGATCGCCGGCCGACCAGGATTTCAGCCAGCGGCCGAAAGCGAGAAATTCGTTATCCTGTGGTGCACCGGTCTCGACAGGGAGCTGGCCAAGCAGCTCCGGCCGTGCGTTCTGACCGTCCCAGATGATGATGCGACGGTTCTTGTCGGCAATCAGTGCCTGATATTGCGAAATGCGCTGGTTGGCGTCCGACAGCGCCGTGCGGATCTCGCGGCTTTCGTTTTCGATATTGCCGCGCTGGCGGATCATCCACACCGTCGACAAGAGCGCGGCTGAGATCACGCCGATGATGACGGAGAAGACGGCCATTTCGGAGGAGGTGAAGAGACGGGCCGCCGGCGTGGCAGCGCTGGTCTGCGCCAGAACCGGACCCGCAAAGCCGGCAACGACGCCACCGAAAACGCTGAGGCGCAGCAAGCGGGCCAATGAGGCCGATAGACCCAAATTCGTCCGCCGCGTTCTCCGCGATAAAGATATATATGCGCTAGCCTGCCCTCGCCGCGCGATCGCCGCGCGGGGCATCGCTGGTTCTGGCAGGCTATCTTTCCCTTCAGACATAAGCGGTCTGTCTCCGTCCTGTAATGTGCCGCATCTCGACAAGACATCCCATTTTCATGGCTCCGGGCGTGCCCGGTTCGTCACGAATCAAGTCTAAAAACAATACTGCCTAAGGGAATCGCCGGGAAGGGAGCGGGCCAAAAAATAAGCCCCGGCATTTGTCAATGCCAGGGCCACAAGATATTGTGGATATTGATCCTAAGATCAGTATCTGTAGTGGTCAGACTTGAACGGACCCTGCGGAGTGACGCCGATATAGGCAGCCTGTTCTCCGGAAAGCTCCGTCAGTTTCACGCCAAGCTTGCTGAGATGCAGGCGAGCAACCTTTTCGTCGAGGTGCTTCGGCAGCACGTAAACCTGGTTCTGGTACTGGCCGGGCTTGGTGAAGAGCTCGATCTGCGCCAGCGTCTGGTTGGTGAAGGAAGCCGACATGACAAAGGACGGATGGCCGGTGGCGTTGCCGAGGTTCAGGAGGCGGCCTTCCGACAGCAGGATGATGCGGTTGCCCTTGGCGAACTCGATCATGTCGACCTGCGGCTTGATGTTCGTCCACTTGAGGTTACGCAGCGCGGCAACCTGGATCTCGTTGTCGAAGTGGCCGATGTTGCCGACGATCGCCATGTCCTTCATCGCGCGCATATGGTCAATGCGGATGACGTCCTTGTTGCCGGTGGTGGTGATGAAGATGTCGGCGGTGGAGACGACGTCCTCAAGCTGGACCACTTCATAGCCGTCCATGGCGGCCTGCAGGGCGCAGATCGGATCGACTTCCGTGACCTTGACGCGTGCGCCGGCGCCCGAGAGCGAGGCGGCAGAACCCTTGCCAACGTCGCCATAGCCGCAGACGACCGCGACCTTGCCGGCCATCATGACGTCGGTGGCGCGGCGGATGCCGTCGACCAGCGATTCCTTGCAGCCGTACTTGTTGTCGAACTTAGACTTGGTGACGCTGTCGTTGACGTTAATCGCCGGGAAGGGAAGCAGGCCCTTCTGGCTGAGCTGGTACAGGCGGTTGACGCCCGTGGTGGTTTCTTCGGTGACGCCCTTGATGGCTTCGCGCTGCTTGGTGAACCAGCCCGGCGATGCCTTAAGGCGCTTCTTGATCTGCGCAAAGAGGATTTCTTCTTCCTCGGAATGCGGGTTGGAGAGCACGTCCTCGCCGGCTTCGGCGCGGGCACCGAGCAGGATATACATGGTGGCGTCGCCGCCATCGTCGAGGATCATGTTGGAGAAGCCGCCATCGGTCCACTGGAAGATCTTGTCGGTATAGGTCCAATAGTCTTCGAGGCTCTCACCCTTGACGGCATAGACCGGAACGCCGGAAGCGGCGATCGCGGCAGCGGCATGATCCTGGGTCGAGAAGATGTTGCAGGATGCCCAGCGCACCTGAGCGCCGAGAGCGACCAGCGTCTCGATCAGGACTGCGGTCTGGATCGTCATGTGCAGCGAACCGGTGATGCGGGCGCCCTTCAGCGGCTGCGCTTCGCCGAACTCGGCGCGGCAAGCCATCAGGCCCGGCATTTCGGTTTCGGCGATCGAGATTTCCTTGCGGCCAAAGTCCGCAAGGCCGATATCGGCGACGATGTAGTCCTTATCAGTGCTCATCAGGGGGTCTCCAGCCTGAACGATGCGAACGGACCGCAGGCGAACGCCTCGGCCGAATGCAACAAAATTGCACGCTGACAGCGTGTGGGATGATGCCCTGTAGCAGGCTTCAAGCTGGAAATCAATGATGATATAAAGAGGTCTTTATATCTTTATATCCCGCGCGGCGGCTCGATGAGAGGACTTATATCTCTTCGCCGAACTTGTCGGCGACCAGACGGTCCAGCGCATCCAGCGCCTCGGCAGCCTGGTTGCCGCTGGCCGTAACGAGCACGCTGCAGCCAGGGCTGGCCGCGAGCATCATCAGGCCCATGATCGAGTTGCCGCCCACCGTGGTCCCGTCCTTCGAGACGGTGATGGTGGCGTCGTAGGCTTCGACGGTCTGTACGAATTTGGCGGAGGCGCGGGCATGGAGGCCGCGTTTGTTGATGATCAGAAGTTCCCGGGAAAGCTCTGTCATAGGCGGGGCGGTTGTCTCGTTATTTGCCGCTGAGCACACGGCTGGCCACGTTGATGTATTTGCGCCCGGCCTCTGAAGCTTCCACCAGAGCCTTCTCCATGTTGTTGTCGCCGCGCACACCTGCGAGCTTTATCAACATCGGCAAATTGACGCCGGCAATAACCTCCGTGTGGCCACTGTTCATGACGGAGATCGCGAGATTGGAGGGAGTGCCACCGAACATGTCGGTAAGGATGATGACCCCGTGGCCATCGTCAGCGCCGGAAACAGCATGCAGTATGTCCTGCCGCCGCTTATCCATATCGTCTTCGGGACCAATCGATACCGTTTCTATGAACTTCTGCGGACCAACGACATGCTCGACCGCATGCCGAAACTCTTCAGCCAGCTTGCCATGAGTGACAAGCACAAGTCCGATCATGATATTACTGCTCCCATCGCATAAGCAAACAGGTGGCCCATATCGCAATGCAGCAATGTCGTCCACCGGTGGGGGGACATCTTGGCGATGAAAAGACGAAGTGCAAGCTTAAAATATGATATTTGGGCACCTGCTGAGGCCTAAATGGCCGATTAATCCAAACGGGTGGCGATTTTTGCCATGATTACGGCCAGCGGATTCGCCGATATTGTGGACAGGCGGATCAACGGTAGGCGAATGGATTCAGTGACATCGATCTGTTCGTCTTCAGGGGGGAGCCGCTCGGCCTTTGCCGGATCGACCGGACGTATGGCGAAATGCATTTCGGCCTCAAAAACATGGGGAAGCCGGACAATGCCGGTATAGCGGATCTCCAGCAGGCCGGCGATCGACGGCGGGCATTCGGCAATGACGGCGCCGTCGCGTCGCTCAATGAAAACCTGGTCGTCCGCGACCAATGCGGCGGAAAGGCCGAGTGGCTTGGCCGCGGAGAGGCAGGCGAAGGCGAGCGAAGATTTGCCGCTGCCCGATGGTCCAAGAAACAACAGGCCGGTCTTGCCGATGACGATCGCGGTTCCGTGGATATTGGTTGCTTTGCCGCTCATGCCGGCGTTTCGGCGGGCAACGAAAGGATGAAGCGGGCGCCGAGCAGCGCTGTGCCGTCGCCGTCGACGATGTTTTCCGCGCGCAGCGATCCGCCATGCGCCTCGGCGATCTGCCGGCTGATCGACAGGCCCAAACCGGAATTCTGGCCGAAACCTTCAGCCTCCGGCCGGTCGGTATAGAAACGCTCGAAGATGCGATCGATATCTTCGGCCTGGATGCCCGGTCCGTTATCCTCGACATAGATCACGCAACGCGTTCTCGTGCGCATCAGCTTTACCGTGATCTTGCCGGTGTCCTTCGGAACGAAAGAGCGGGCGTTTTCAATGAGGTTGGTGACGATCTGGCCGATACGCAGGTCATGCCCGTCGATGGTGAATTTGGTTTTCGCGCCCGGCTTCCGGTCGACGATATAGTCTATCTCGACGGCCCTCTTCGAGTGCCCGCCCTGCCGGGAAATGTCGATCATATCGCGCAGCAGCACTTCGAGATCGAGCGATTTCGCATCGGACCGGGCAAGTTCGGCATCGAGGCGGGACGCGTCGGAAATATCACTGATTAGCCGGTCGAGGCGGCGCACGTCATGCTGAATGACATCCATCAACCGTTTCTTGGAATCGTCGCTTTTGGCGAGCGGCAGGGTCTCGACGGCGCTGCGCAGCGATGTCAGCGGGTTCTTCAGCTCATGACTGACGTCCGCGGCAAAGCTTTCGATCGCATCGATGCGGTCGTAAAGTGCCGTCGTCATTTCGCGCAGGGCGATCGACAGATTGCCGATTTCATCCTGGCGGGCCGAGAAATCCGGGATCTCCTCACGCTCCTTCGCACCGCCGCGGCGCACACGGATGGCGGCCGCCGAAAGTCGGCGCAGCGGATTGGCGATGGTGGAGGACAAAAGCAGCGACAGGACGACGTTGACCAGCGTCGCTACGCCGAAGACGCGCATAATCGCCAGGCGCTCGGCATGGACGATCTTGTCGATATCGCCGGCCTGCGTTGACAATAAGAGCACGCCAAGCACGGCGCGGAAGCGCTGGATGGGCACGGCGACGGAGACGATCAGCTCACCTTTTTCCGTGGTGCGCACCACGGCGCCGCGCACACCGGTCAGCGCATTCATCACTTCCGGATAGATCGAGCCGTCGCCCCCTGGCGCTTCCTTGTAAACCGGCAGGTTGCCCGGTTGCAGCATCTTGTTGAACAAGCCGCTGAACCAGTCCGACCAGCTCTGCTTTTCGTCCTCGACCGGCGGCAGGTCGTAGCGCAGCACCTGGCCGCGCGAATAGAGATGGCGGCTGTCGAGCAGCAGATTAGCGTCGGCGTCGAAGATGCGGGCGCGGGTGCGCGTCGGCGAAATCAGCCGCGTCAGCACCGGCGCGACCTTTTCCGGATCGATCGGGAACTCCAGATCCTCGTCGTTCGGTACAGGCGTGATGCTCTGGCCGGCCTGCAGTTCCAGCAGTTTCTGCGGGTCGATGGTGATGGAGTTGGTGTCGACCGATGCCGATGCGGAGACGGCGCCGGCGATGATTTCACCCTGTGTCAGCAGACTCTCGACCCGCGCGTCAATCAGGCCCTCGCGGAACTGGTTGAGATAGAGGATGCCGCCGACGAGAACGACGAGCGCAGCGAGGTTGAAGAACAGGATGCGCCGCGTCAGACTCGAAAAGACGGCATTGCCGAAGATGCGGCGGATCAGGGTGAAGGGGTGAGTCCACCGACGGCGAGCGATCCTGACGTCGCTCGGGCTTTCCGTGTCGTCGATATCTCTGTCTTGCACCAGTTGTGCCAAGCCAACGGCCCTTTCGAAGAACAGGATCGGCTATCCTGTCCGCATGCTCTTATTCCATTGTCCGCCGCATGGTCCAGTTAACTATCCGAGCATGATGCCGAAAAGTGTAAGCGGTTTTCGCACGACATCATGCTCCATTTTTTGATCTAGAGCAGATTCAGATTTTAGGTCGATTCGACCTAAAATCATCCGGCTCTAGGCCGCTTCGCGGAAGCGGTAGCCGACTCCATACAGCGTTTCGATCATATCAAAATCGAGATCGACCATCTTGAATTTCTTCCGGAGCCGCTTGATGTGGCTGTCTATGGTACGATCGTCGACATAGACCTGTTCATCGTAAGCCGCATCCATTAAGGCATCGCGGCTTTTCACCACGCCGGGGCGCTGCGCGAGCGAGTGCAGGATCAGGAATTCCGTGACGGTCAGCGTAACCGGTTCGCCCTTCCAGGTGCAAGTATGGCGTTCTTGGTCCATGACAAGCTGACCACGCTCCAGCGAGCGGGCCTGTTGTGCGGCGCCGGGCTTTGCCGCTGCACCGGCAACGCCGACTGCGGCCGCGGCTTCGCGGCTGGAAGCACGGCGGAGCACGGCCTTGACGCGCTCGACCAGCAGGCGCTGCGAGAAAGGCTTGGTGATGAAGTCGTCGGCGCCCATCTTCAGGCCGAAGAGCTCGTCGATCTCTTCATCCTTCGACGTCAGGAAGATGACCGGCAGATCGGACTTCTGCCGCAGGCGGCGCAAAAGCTCCATGCCGTCCATCCGCGGCATCTTGATATCGAAGATCGCCAGTTGCGGCGGCCGGGCAAGCAGTCCGTCAAGCGCAGAGGCGCCGTCGGTGTAAGTTTCCACCTTATATCCCTCGGCTTCCAAAGCTATCGATACGGAAGTCAGGATATTGCGGTCGTCGTCAACGAGCGCGATTGTCAACATTGTGTTCGTCTCCGTCATCAGTGCGCATCTCTCCCGGATTTGGAATCCAGCCCAGGTGGCTTGCCAGCTCGGTTGGCGGTAACCCGGCGCGCTTATGGGGATAAAGGTGGAACAAATTGTGGCAAAGATAAAGAGGCGGATTGCTGGGCGCCGAAGCAGTTAACCAAAGGTTGTGCGACGAAACGTCTCGGACACCGTCCATTCAAACGATTTAAAATTATCAAAATTTATTTAAATCGATTAAATGTATGATATCATTCAATATTTTTTGATAAGCTCCCTTGTGCTTTTAAAAAGACGCCTCTACGCTTTATTTAGTTTTAACGGCTACGGCCACGTAGAGGAATAAAGCGATGGAGCAATTCGGCGTCCGTAATCCCGCAATCGAACTCGAATCGATCGGCCTGGGGGCCGCCGCTAGTGTGCGTTATAACCTCCTGGAAGCTCACCTTTACGAAGAAGCGATTCGTCGGAGGGAAGCCGATTTGACCGCTCACGGTGCGCTGAGAGCATTGACTGGACAGCACACCGGCCGTTCGCCGAAGGACAAGTTCGTCGTCCGCAACAACGTCACCGAAGACCAGATCTGGTGGGACAACAACAAGCCGATGTCGCCGGAACATTTCGCGCTGCTGCACAAGGATATGCTGGCGCATGTGCACGGCAAGGACCTGTTCGTCCAGGATCTGATCGGCGGCGCGGATCATGATTACGCCCTGCCGACGCGTGTCATCACCGAATTCGCCTGGCACTCGCTGTTCATCCGCAACCTTCTCATCCGCCCCGAGCGGGCGGCGCTGGAAAGCTTCGTGCCGAAGCTCACCATCATCGACCTGCCGAGCTTCCGCGCCGACCCGGAGCGTCATGGCTGCCGCACGGAAACGGTGATCGCCTGCGATCTCGTCAACGGCATCGTCCTGATCGGCGGCACGTCCTATGCCGGCGAAATGAAGAAGTCGGTTTTCACCGTGCTGAATTACCTGCTGCCGGAACGCGGCGTCATGCCGATGCATTGTTCGGCGAATGTCGGTCCGGACGGCGATGCGGCGATCTTCTTCGGTCTGTCCGGTACCGGCAAGACGACGCTTTCGGCGGACCCGACGCGCACGCTGATCGGCGATGATGAACACGGCTGGGGCGAAAACGGCATCTTCAACTTCGAGGGTGGTTGCTACGCCAAGACCATCCGCCTCTCGGCTGAGGCCGAGCCGGAAATCTACGCGACGACCCGCCGTTTCGGCACGGTACTGGAAAATGTCGTGCTCGACGAGCATGGCGTGCCGGATCTCGACGACGGCTCGCTGACGGAGAACACCCGCAGCGCCTACCCGCTGCATTTCATTCCAAATGCATCGGAATCCGGCATGACCGGTCATCCGGAGACCATCATCATGTTAACGGCGGACGCTTTCGGCGTCATGCCGCCGATTGCCAAGCTGACGCCGGAACAGGCGATGTACCACTTCCTCTCCGGCTACACCGCCAAGGTCGCCGGCACGGAGAAAGGCGTCGTCGAGCCGGAAGCCACCTTCTCGACCTGCTTCGGCGCCCCCTTCATGCCGCGTCACCCGGCCGAATACGGCAATCTGCTGAAGGAGCTGATCGCCCGCCACGGCGCCCGTTGCTGGCTCGTCAACACCGGCTGGACTGGTGGCGCCTACGGCACGGGCCGGCGCATGCCGATCAAGGCGACCCGCGCCCTGCTTGCCGCAGCCCTGAGGGGTGACCTCGATAACGTCGAGTTCCGCATCGACCCGAATTTCGGCTTCGCCGTCCCGGTTGCCGTCGAGGGCGTCGACAACGCCATCCTCGATCCGCGTTCCACCTGGGCCGATGGCCAGGCTTATGACGCGCAGGCGGCCAAGCTGGTGCAGATGTTCGTCGCAAACTTCGAGAAATTCGAGGACCATGTCGACGGCAACGTCCGCGACGCGGCGCCGGGAATGCCTGTTGCAGCCGAGTAAGCAGCTCCCGCGGGAGCAATGACTCACGTGAAACCTATGACCCGCCCTCGTGGTTCGAGACGGCCCTCCGGGCCTCTCACCATGAGGGCGAGGCGGGTCTTTTGTGCCGATGCCGTAGTCGCTCCGCCCTCATCCTGAGGCGCATTTCTGCGCCACGCGCGGAAATGCCTCGAAGGACGAGGCCGAAACCGTAAACGACCATATTTTCAACCGCGTCCCGATATGGGATAGACGGGCGCGGAGAAAACCATGGCCAGCGACGCGCTTTACATCAACGACCGGATTACGATAGCCGGCTGGGAGCTGACGGAACAATTCGTTCTGGCGGGTGGCCCCGGCGGGCAGAACGTCAACAAGGTCGCGACGGCTGTCCAACTGTTCTTCAATATCCCGAATTCGCCGTCGCTGAACGATCGCGTCAAGGCCAACGCTACCAGGCTAGCCGGCCGACGTGTCTCCAAGGACGGCGTGTTGATGATCGAGGCCAGCCGCTTCCGCAGCCAGGACCGCAATCGCGAGGATGCGCGCGAGCGGCTGAAGGAACTGATTCTCGAAGCCGCCGCCCCGCCACCGCCGCCACGCAAGAAGACCAAGCCGACCAAAGGCTCGATCGAGCGGCGCCTGAAGGAAAAGTCCGGCCGCTCGGAGGTCAAGAAGATGCGCGGCAAGGTGGGCGGCGACTAGGTTGCTTTTCGGGCTGCGGCTTTGGTTTGGGGCCGGTAAAATAAGGCTTGTCAGGAGAGTCCTGTGTTGCCGTGGCTCTGTGCCTGGCCCTTCATCCTAGCCTTCTCCCCGCATGCGGGGAGAAGGGACGACAGTGTGAAACAATGTAGCTCTCCGTTCGAGGCGGGTTGGGGTTGGGCACGTTAAGCACCCTCGCCCCGCTTGCAGGGGGAGGGTTGGGGTGAGGGGCCAGGCCCGAAAGCGCAGCGACGGCAACCTCACTTGACCGGTACCATTGCAGGAAACGAAAATGCTCCTCCCCAACGGAATTCGCCATCTCCCCGGCTATCTCGACCGCCCCACCCAGGAAGCGCTGGTCGAAGCGATCCGTGCCGTCGTCGCCGAGGCGCCCCTTTACACCCCGGCCATGCCCGGCACAGGCAAGGAAATGTCCGTGCGCATGACCAATTGCGGTCCGCTCGGCTGGGTGACGGACAAGCAGCGCGGCTATCGCTATCAACAGACCCATCCGGTGACGGGAAATCCCTGGCCAGCGATGCCGCCGCAACTGCTAGAGTTCTGGAACGACATAACGGCCTATGAAAAGCCGCCCGAGGCTTGTCTCGTCAATTTCTACAATGACGATGCCCGCATGGGCCTGCATCAGGATCGCGACGAACAGGATTTGGCGGCACCGGTACTGTCGATTTCGCTCGGCAATAGCTGCCTGTTCCGCGTCGGCGGCCTCAATCGCAAGGATCCTACGCTATCCTTCAAGCTTTCCAGCGGCGATATCGTCGTTATCGGCGGGGAGGGCAGGCTGTGCTTCCACGGCGTCGACCGCATCCATCCGTCGACCTCGACGTTGCTGAAGAACGGCGGGCGGATAAACCTCACTTTAAGACGCGTGAACCCGTAGAGTCTGGAGCGGTTCAGCTTTTCACGGAATCTCAGAACCGCTCTATCGTTTTGTTTTTTGCAATTCCGGACGGAAAACCGCTGCGCACTTTTCCTGAAATTGCTTAGAGCTTCCTTAGCGCCACCTGCTCTATCAGATGATTCCTGCCCTTCTGCAGGATGAGATCGGCGCGGGGGCGGGTCGGCAGGATGTTCTGGCGTAGGTTCTTCAGGTTGATGTTCTTCCACAGCCCTTCGGCGGTCGCGATTGCCTCTTCCTCGGTGATCGAGGCGTAGCGATGGAAGAAGGAATTGGGATCGCGGAACGCGGTTTCGCGCAGCTTCATGAAGCGCGCGACATACCAATTGTGGATCAGATGCTCGTTGGCATCGATATAGATCGAGAAATCGAAGAAGTCGGACACCATCGGCACGATCTTGCCGTCCGCCGGCAGGTGCCGCGATTGCAGCACGTTGATGCCTTCGAAGATCAGGATATCAGGCCGGTCGACGGTCCTGTATTCGTTCGGCAGCACGTCATAGACGAGGTGCGAGTAGCAGGGCGCCTTGACATCCGGCTGCCCGGCCTTGATTGCCGAGAGGAAGCGCAGGAGTGCCGCCGTATCGTAGCTTTCCGGAAATCCCTTACGTTGCATCAGGTTGCGGCGCTGCAACTCGGCATTCGGATAGAGGAAGCCGTCGGTGGTGATCAGATCGACTTTCGGGCTTGATGGCCAGCGGCCGAGCAATTCCTTCAGGATACGGGCCGTGGTGGACTTGCCGACGGCGACGGACCCGGCGATGCCGATGACGAAGGGCGTCTTGGCGACATCGGAGAGACTGAGGAAGCGATTGCGCTGCTCGAACAGAATCTGCGAGGATTCCACATGCGAAGACAGTAGGCGTGACAGCGAAAGATAGATGCGCCGGACTTCATCGAGATCGATCGGGTCGCCCATGGAGCGCAGCCGGGTCACTTCGTCGGCGGTCAAGGTCAGCGGCGTATCGGCCCGGAATTTCGCCCACTCTTCCGAAGAAAAGAAATAGAAGGGCGAATAGGCTTTTGCCTCAAAAATATCGAGCATCTCGGGCGCAGGCAGGGTTTGTGTCGCTATTGTCATCGCAGTCTACCGGCTGGCCTTTTCCTGAAGGCCGGATTGGGCGGTGCGCCTCTCGAGCTCACCCATGACATTCTGCAACGGAATGCCGGCTATCTTCAATACGACCATTAGGTGATAAAGCAGATCGGCTGCTTCATAGGTGAGATTGTCGCGGTCGCCGGTTACCGCCGCCATGACGGCTTCGATTGCTTCCTCGCCCAGCTTCTTCGCCGCCTTCGGCTGGCCGGCGGCGAAAAGCTTCGCCGTCCAGGATTCTTCCGGCGAAGCCTTGGACCTGATCTCAACGATCTTTTCGAGGTCGGAAAGGGTAAATCCGCTCATTCGTTCCATCCGCTCCTAATCGAGCCGCATGGCGATGCCATGCTGTGACATATAGTGCTTTGCTTCGCCGACCGAATAGGTGCCGAAGTGGAAAATGGAAGCCGCGAGCACGGCCGTCGCATGACCTTCCTTGATGCCGGCGACGAGATCGTCGAGATCGCCGACGCCGCCGGAGGCGATGACCGGAACACGCACGGCATCCGCGATCGCCCGCGTCAACTCCAGATCGTAACCCACCTTGGTGCCGTCGCGGTCCATGGAGGTAACCAGCAGCTCTCCGGCGCCGCGCTCGACCATCTTCCGCGCAAAATCGACCGCATCGATGCCGGTCGCGTCGCGGCCGCCATGGGTATAGATTTCCCAGGCGCTCTGATTGTCGCCACCGAGTTGCGCGCGCCGTTTCGCATCGATGGAAACGACAATGCATTGATTGCCGAACTTGTCGGCCGCCTCGGCAACGAAATCCGGATTGTTCACCGCAGCCGAATTGATCGAAACCTTGTCGGCGCCGCAAAGCAGCAGCTTGCGGATATCGGCGATGGTGCGAACGCCGCCGCCGACCGTCACCGGCATGAAGCATTGCTCCGCCGTGCGCGCCACCACATCGAAAATCGTCTCCCTGTTGTCGGAAGAGGCGGTGATGTCGAGGAAGCAGAGTTCGTCGGCGCCAGCGGCGTCGTAAGCCTTGGCGGCTTCGACGGGATCGCCGGCATCGACGAGGTTAAGAAAATTGACGCCCTTGACGACGCGGCCGTCCTTGACGTCGAGGCAGGGGATGACGCGGGCTTTGAGGGTCATTGGGCTGCTTCCTTGGCCTGCTTGATCAGGGCCAGTGCTTCTTTTGGATCGATACGACCATCATAGAGCGCGCGGCCGGAAATCGCACCTTCCAGTTTGCAGGCATCCGGCTGGATCATGCGGCGGATATCATCAAGCGAGGCAAGCCCGCCGGACGCGATGACCGGAATGGAAACGGCCCCGGCCAGTTCCAGTGTCGAGGCCCAATTGATGCCCGTGAGAATGCCGTCGCGGTCGATGTCGGTATAGATGATCGCGGCAACGCCGGCGCCTTCGAATTGTTTCGCCAGTTCGATGACGCCGAGCTCGGAAGCCGAGGCCCAGCCCTCGACCGCCACCTTGCCACCCTTGGCGTCGATGCCGACGGCGATATGGCCCGGAAATCTCCTGCAGGCTTCGACGACAAGGGCCGGATCACGCACAGCGACCGTGCCGAGAATGACTCGAGCAAGCCCGCGCGTCAGCCAGTTTTCGATATGATCGAGCGTGCGGATGCCGCCGCCGAGCTGCACCGGGTTCTTCGTCGCCTTGAGGATGGCGTCGACGGCCGCACCATTGACGGTTTGGCCGGCGAAGGCACCGTTAAGGTCGACCACGTGCAGCCACTCGAAGCCCTGGTCTTCGAAGGCCTTGGCCTGAGCAGCCGGATCGGGATTATAGACGGTCGCCTGCTGCATATCGCCCAGCTTGAGGCGCACGCACTGGCCGTCTTTGAGGTCGATGGCGGGGAAAAGGATCATTGTGTGTTTTCCATTCTGTTTGCGCGAGCCTCAGGCATGATCCCGAAAAATGTGGAGCGGTTTTCGGAAAAGATCATGCGCACTCTAGGGCTTCCAGCGCAGGAAATTGGCGATCAGGGCGAGGCCGAGCTTCTGGCTCTTTTCCGGATGGAACTGCGAGCCGGCCATGTTGTCGCGACCGACGAAGGCGGTCATCGGCCCGCCATAGCTGGTCGTGGCGATGACATCGTCGGCGTGATCCGCCGCCAGATGGTAGGAATGCACGAAATAGGCGTGCAGCCCGTCCGGCCCTGTCGGAATGCCGTCGAAGAGCGGGTGCGGGTGTCTGAGATCCAGCGTGTTCCAGCCGATCTGGGGGATTTTCAGCGCAGGATCATTGGGTGTCATCTCCTTGACGTCGCCATTGATCCAGCCAAACCCCTTTGTGATCGTCTTTTCCAGCCCGCGCGAGGACATGAGCTGCATGCCGACGCAAATCCCCAGAAAGGGGCGGGCCTTGTGTTCCACGACATCGATCACGGCTTCCGCCATGCCTGAAACGGCGTCGAGCCCGCGGCGGCAGTCGGCATAAGCGCCGACGCCGGGAAGCACGATGCGGTCGGCGGTGGCGACGCGCTCGGCATCGTCGGTGAGATCGATTTCGGCGTCGATACCGGCTTCACGGGCCGCACGTTCGAAGGCTTTGGTGGCCGAGCGCAGGTTGCCGGAGCCGTAGTCGATAATTGCGACGCGCATACTCAGCGTCCTCCATCATAGCCGGGAAGGCCGAAAGACGGCCCGCCGCGACTGGGACTGTTGTTTGGAGAGAGAGGGATATCCCAATTGTTGGAATGGATATTCCCTTCCGGTTCCGCCTCGATGCTTGAGAAATGAATCTCTTCGGCCGTCGCCAGATTGGGCGCAGAAACCAGGCCTTCCGTCTTCCATCCCCTTGCAACCAGGTTCCGGTAGGCAGCATGGCGGCCTTCGAGCGCTGCGAGGATGTGCACACCGAGCAGGATCGCGATGCCCGCGGCGAAAAATCCCGGTCGGCGCATCAACTCCCAGCCGATACCCTGCAGCAAAAAGGCGGCGATGGCTTCCAGCCAGAGCCGGTGAAAAAGCATCCACAGCGTCGGAAACAGGAAGGCCGTCCAGGAAAAGCCGTCGCGGATGAAACGCGTGCTCGCCTGGTCTCTGTCCGGTCCTCCGGGAGGCGTCAAAATCAAATAGCTTGCCATCTCTTCACTTTCCCCATGGTGGGGCTCAGGCGAGTGTACCCTTCGTTGAGGGGACGCGGCCTGCCTGCCGCGGATCGATCTCGGTTGCCGTGCGCAGCGCGCGGGCAACCGCCTTGAAGCATGTCTCGGCAATATGGTGATTGTTGGCGCCATAATGGTTGAGGATATGCAGCGTGATGCCGGCATTCTGCGCCAAGGCCTGGAAGAATTCGCGCACCAGCTCGGTGTCGAAAGTGCCGATCTTCGGGGCGCTGAAGGCTACGTTCCAGACGAGGAAAGGCCTGCCGGACAGATCGACGGCGGCCTTCGTCATCGTCTCGTCCATGGCGAGATCGATCGAGGCATAGCGCGTGATGCCGCGACGATCGCCCAGCGCCTTGGCAATGGCCTGGCCGATGGCGATGCCGGTATCTTCGACGGCGTGATGATCGTCCACATGCAGATCGCCCTTGGTGTCGATCTCCATATCGATCAGCGAATGTCGTGATAGCTGCTCCAGCATATGGTCGAAGAAACCGACGCCCGTCGAAATCGTCGACTTGCCGCTGCCGTCGATGTTGACGGACACGGAGACCGAGGTCTCGTTGGTCTTGCGGGAAACGCTTGCCGTGCGGCTCGCTGCGGTGTCTGCCATGGGCTGCTCCATCGGGATTGACGGCCGTTCCTTATCAGGCACATCGGCAAATATCCAGAAGTTACGAATGTGCCTGCCTCTTTAGTCGGCTTCCATCCGTTATTCCGAAATAACTGCCATTTGCAATCGCAAAAAGCCCTCTTACATAGGGCATGACGGGGCCGAAACGCGGCCCGGCAGAAAGCCCGCCAAAATGGGGGCAAACAGGTGTTTAGATGACGACAATTGTGACTATTCGCAAGGGTGGCAAGGTGGTGATGGCGGGCGATGGCCAGGTCAGCCTCGGCCAGACCGTAATGAAGGGCAACGCCCGTAAGGTCCGTCGCATCGGCAAGGGCGACGTGATCGCCGGTTTCGCCGGCGCGACGGCCGATGCTTTTACGCTGCTTGAGCGGCTCGAAAAGAAGCTCGAACAATATCCAGGTCAATTGATGCGCGCTGCCGTCGAGCTCGCCAAGGATTGGCGCACGGACAAATATCTGCGCAATCTCGAAGCGATGATGCTGGTCGCCGACAAGAACGTAACGCTCGCCGTCACCGGCAACGGCGATGTGCTCGAGCCGGAACACGGCGCCATGGCGATCGGCTCTGGTGGTAATTTCGCGCTCGCCGCTGCCCGCGCTCTGATGGATACCGACAAATCGGCCGAAGACGTCGCCCGCCGCGCGCTCGACATCGCCGCCGACATCTGCGTTTACACTAATCACAATGTTGTGGTCGAAACGCTCGACTCCGAATCCTAAGTTCCGCTCTTGATTGTTTCTAGCCCTGACGGGAAGTACACGAAATGACCACTTTTTCCCCCCGCGAGATCGTTTCCGAACTCGACCGCTATATTGTCGGCCAACATGAGGCCAAGCGCGCCGTCGCGATTGCACTGCGCAACCGCTGGCGCCGTCAACAGCTCGAACCCGACCTGCGCGACGAAGTCATGCCCAAGAATATCCTGATGATCGGACCCACCGGCGTTGGCAAGACGGAAATCTCCCGCCGTCTTGCCAAGCTGGCCGGCGCGCCTTTCATCAAGGTCGAAGCCACGAAGTTCACCGAAGTCGGCTATGTCGGTCGTGACGTCGAACAGATCGTCCGCGACCTCGTCGAGGTCGGCATCGGCCTGGTGCGTGAAAAGAAGCGCACCGAAGTTCAGGCAAAGGCGCATATGAGCGCGGAAGAACGGGTGCTCGATGCCCTGGTCGGCTCTACCGCCTCACCGGCAACGCGCGACAGCTTCCGCAAGAAGCTGCGCGACGGCCAACTGGACGACAAGGAAATCGACATCGAAGTCAGCGACACCGGCTCCGGCATGCCCGGCTTTGAAATCCCCGGCATGCCCGGCGCCAATATCGGCGTGCTCAACCTCTCCGAAATGTTTGGAAAGGCCATGGGAGGCCGCACCAAGAAGGTACGCACCACGGTGAAGGACTCCTACAAGGAGCTGATCCGCGATGAATCCGACAAGCTGATCGACAATGAGGCGATCCAGCGCGAAGCTGTGCAATCCGCCGAAAATGACGGCATCGTCTTCCTCGACGAGATCGACAAGATCGCTGCCCGCGACGGCGGCATGGGTGCCGGCGTTTCCCGCGAAGGCGTGCAGCGCGACCTGCTGCCGCTG
Source organism: Rhizobium mayense (assembly GCF_030272705.1). GTDB lineage: Bacteria > Pseudomonadota > Alphaproteobacteria > Rhizobiales > Rhizobiaceae > Rhizobium > Rhizobium mayense. Next base: position 174,115 of record NZ_JARFYM010000008.1, read on the forward strand.
GTCGAAGGTACGACGGTTTCGACCAAGTATGGTCCGGTGAAGACCGACCATATCCTCTTCATCGCATCCGGCGCGTTCCATGTGTCGAAGCCCTCGGATCTCCTGCCGGAATTGCAGGGCCGCTTGCCGATCCGCGTCGAATTGAAGCCGCTCAGCAAGGAGGATTTCCGCCGTATCCTGACGGAGCCGGAAGCCAGCCTCATCCGCCAGTACAAGGCGCTGATGGAGACGGAAGACCTGAAGCTCGATTTCACCGACGACGCCATCGACGCCTTGGCCGATGTCGCCGTGCACCTGAACTCCACCGTCGAGAACATCGGCGCCCGCCGCCTGCAGACGGTGATGGAGCGGGTATTGGACGAAATCTCCTACAACGCGTCGGATCGCGCCGGCGCGTCGGTGACCATCGATGCCGACTACGTGCGTGAACATGTCGGCGATCTCGCCACCAATACCGACCTGTCGCGCTTCATTCTCTAATGAAGTTCGCCTAGAGCATCCCGCTTTCGGGTGGAATCGCCGGAAAGTGGATAGGATGCTCTAGATTCAAAAAGCTAGAGCGGCGTTTGTGCGTTCAAATGAACGCACGGCGCTCTAGTGACGGCATCTTGACATATTAATCACTCGACAGCGGGCCGTTAACTTTTTAGTTAAGGGCCCGTTTCCTTGTGTGCGATGGCTTTATTCGGCCAAGATTGTCCGTCAGTGAGCCGCATTGAAACATCGGATGAAACTTCGATAGGGCAGCCATCGTGCGACGCATTCTGATCACCCTTCTTCTGGCGGTTGTCAGCCTCTCCTGGATACCAGCCTATGCGAATGCGGCCGCCATGGTGCCGCCGGGCAATCGCAACGCCGAGCAGCCGCCGATCCCCGGCGCCTCGGTACGCCGCACTAAGGGCACGAATTCGACCTTCGAGCGCAAATACCAGAAGGTCCACGAGCTTCTGGCGACTGATACCCGGCTGATGTCGAAGATCAAGTCGACGGCGCGCGCCTATGGCATCGATCCCATCCATATCATCGGTGCGCTGGTCGGCGAACACACTTACAATGTCGACGCTTATGACGGCCTGCAGTCCTATTACGTCAAAGCCGCCTCCTATGCCGGCCAGAGTTTCCGCTTTGCCTATAATGGCGAAGACGTCGACGATTTTGTCGCCCGCCCGCAATTCGATGCTTGCAAGGGCAAGAAGGATTCCTACAGCCTCTGGATCTGCCGCGACGATGTCTGGGAGAGCGATTTCCGGGGCAAGACGGTCGGCGGCAAATCCTTCCCGAACAATCGTTTCAGCGCCGTGTTCTTCCAGCCTTTCTATGCCGGCCAGACCTTCGGCCTCGGCCAGGTCAACCCACTGACGGCGCTGGAGCTTTCCGATCTCGTCAGCAGCACGTCGGGTATTCCGAAGCTGGATGAAAAGGATGCCGGGAGCGTCTACAAGGCGATCATGGATCCGGATCTGTCGCTCGCCTTCGTCGCGGCCGCGATCCGCAAGTCGATCGACGACTACCGTTCGATTGCCGGCATGGACATTTCGGGCAATCCGGGCATCACGGCGACGCTCTATAATGTCGGCAATTCCCGCCAGCGTGCCTCCGCGCTCGCGGCCAAGAACCGGGGAGCGGCACAGCCGGTCTGGCCCGAAGAAAATTACTATGGCTGGCTTATCAATGATAAGCTGGACGATCTGAAGTCACTGCTCTAGACTTCGCGGACTGTTGAGAAAATAAGGTTTTCGAGGAGGTTCGATCTCATGGACATGATTTCGGAACCCTTCTCTCCGCCGGCCCCGACCCCGCGCACCGTCCCGCCATCGCGGCTGACGATCATCCGCACTATCCTGCGCAATCCGCTCGAATTATGGGGCGAACCTTCCTACACACTCCCCTGGATCATGACGCGATTCTTTCGCGAGCGTACGTTGATCGTCAATGACCCTGGTCTGATCAAACATGTTTTGGTCGACAATGCCTCGAATTATTGCATGTCCGAGATTCGCCAGCTCGTGCTCCGGCCGATCCTGCGCGACGGCCTGCTGACGGCGGAAGGTCAGGTCTGGAAGCGCTCTCGCAAGGCGGTAGCTCCGGTCTTCACGCCGCGCCACGCCCAGGGTTTTGCCGGCCAGATGCTGAGCCAGAGCGAGGCCTATGTTCGCAAATACGAGGAGGCCGGCAGCGACGGCAAGGTTTTCGACATCGCCATCGACATGACCGAGCTTACCTTCGCCATCCTCGCCGAAACGTTGTTTTCGGGTGAGATCGTCACCGAAAGCGGCCATTTCGCCGACGACGTCAACCAGCTTCTGCACCGCATGGGCCGGGTCGATCCAATGGATCTCTTGCGTGCACCCCCGTGGGTGCCGCGCGTTACCCGCATCGGCGGCCCGAAAGTGCTCGACAAGTTTCGCGGCATCGTTCGCAAGACGATGAATCTTCGTCTCGACAAGATGCAAAGGGATCGCGCCAGTGCTCCCGACGATTTCCTGACGCTGCTCTTGGAAAAGGCCGGCCCCGATGGCCTGACCATGGAGGAGATCGAAGACAATATCCTCACCTTCATCGGCGCCGGCCATGAAACGACGGCCCGTGCGCTGGCCTGGGCTCTCTATTGCGTCGCCAATACCCCGCATATCCGCGAGGCGATGGAGGCAGAGATCGATCAGGTGCTCTCCTCCGGCGCCGAGCCCGTCGCCTGGCTCGACCTGATGCCGAATGTCCGTGCTGCTTTCGAAGAGGCGATGCGCCTCTATCCACCGGCGCCGTCCATCAACCGCGCCTCGATTGCCGATGATGAGTGGACCAGCCCTGGCGGTGAGCGCGTCGAGATTCCGGCCGGAATCACCGTGCTGATTATGCCGTGGACGCTGCATCGCCACGCGCTTTATTGGGACAAGCCGCGCGCCTTCATGCCCGAACGCTTCCTTCCGGAGAATCGCGGCAAGATCAACCGCTTCCAGTACCTGCCCTTCGGCGCCGGCCCCCGCGTCTGCATCGGCGCCACCTTTGCCCTGCAGGAAGCCGTCATCGCCCTTGCCGTCATGATGCACCGCTTCCGTTTCGATGTGACCGAGGAGACCAAACCCTGGCCGGTGCAGAAGCTGACGACCCAGCCGCAAGGCGGACTGCCGATGCGGGTGACGAGGCGGTAGGATTGTTTTTGACGCTTCGCGGCTAGCGGACGGAGCGGGAAGGGTGCAATAACAGCATCACCTTCCGTTCAGAGGATTAGATCATCTCCGTGACATCGCATTTCCTGCTCGGCATCGACACCGGTGGAACCTATACCGATGCCGTTCTCTTCCATGAAAGTGACGGCGTCGTCGCGAAGGCGAAATCGCTGACCACGCGGCATGATCTGGCCGTCGGCATTGCCGGCGCTGTCGATGCGGTCATCGCCAAGGCTAGTGTCCCCGTTTCCGCGATCGGCCTCGTATCGCTATCGACGACGCTCGCCACCAACGCATTGGTTGAGGGGCAGGGCGGCCGCGCCGGGCTGGTGATGATCGGCTTCGGTCCCGACGATCTGAAACGCGACGGCCTGGCCGAGGCGCTGGGATCAGATCCCGTGCTGTTCCTGCCGGGCGGTCACAACGTCCATGGCAATGAAAGCCCGCTCGATCTGTCGGCTCTGGAAGAGGCGCTGCCGGAGCTTTCGAAGACCGTTTCGTCCTTTGCGATTGCCGGCTATTTCGCCGTGAGGAATCCGGCTCACGAAATCCGCGTGCGTGACTGTATTCGGGAGATTTCCCATCTGCCGGTCACTTGCAGTCACGAACTCTCTTCCAAGCTTGGTGGTCCGCGCCGGGCCTTGACGACGCTCTTGAATGCCCGATTGGTGTCGATGATCGACCGGCTGGTCGGCGCCTGCGAAGGGTTTCTCGCCACGCGCGGCATCACGGCGCCAATGATGGTCGTGCGCGGCGACGGTGCGCTGATCTCGGCCGCAGAAGCCAAACTCCGACCGATCGAAACCATTCTGTCCGGACCGGCGGCGAGCCTTGTCGGCGCGCGTTACCTGACAGGTCTCGGCGAGGCGGTGGTTTCAGACATCGGCGGCACCACCACTGATGTCGCCGTCATGGAGGACGGCCGGCCACGGCTCGATGCCGATGGCGCCGTTGTCGGTGGCTATCGCACCATGGTCGAAGCGGTCGCCATGCGCACCTATGGGCTCGGCGGCGATTCCGAAGTGAAAATCAACGATCGCGGCCTTGTCGCCGCCTTCGAACTCGGGCCGCGGCGTCTGCTGCCGCTCAGCCTCGTCGCCCATGCGCACGGTCAGGCCGTCATTGGCGTGTTGGAACGGCAGCTCCGTGCCCCGCATCTGGACCGCAACGTCGGCCGTTTTGCGGTGCGCACCGGCGTGCCGGACCATCTGGCGAGCGGGTTGCTGCCGCTGGAGCAGACCCTCTTCGACAAAATCGGCTTGACGCCGCTGCCACTCGACCAGCTTCTGTCGTCGACATCGCAGAAGGCGACTTTGGACCGCCTGGTCGCCCGCGGCCTCGTGCACCTCTGCGGGCTGACGCCATCGGACGCCATGCATGTGCTCGGGCGGCAAAATCAGTGGAATGCAGAAGCCGCTCGGCTGGGCCTGGCGCTGGCAATGCGGTTGAAGGACGGTTCCGGCCGTCCGATAGCCGAGTCGATAGAAGAGCTGGCGCAGAAGATCGTCGATCGCCTGACCCGGCAATCCGCCGATGTCATACTGGCCGCCTGCCTGGCGGAGGACGGCGTTAGCCATCTCGATCCGACCAAATCGATCTCGATCGACCGCGCGCTTCGCCGCGCACCGGGCATCGCTCGTTTTGCCGTTTCGCTCGATCGTCCTCTGGTCGGCCTCGGTGCTTCCGCTCCCGTTTATTACCCTGCCATCGCCGCCATGCTGGCGAGCGAGAGCGCTATTCCGGCTGATTCGGATGTGGCCAATGCGATCGGCGCCGTCGTAGGCCAGGTCCGCACCAGCGCCACTGTCTTCGTCACCATGCCCGAGGACGGCATTTATGTGCTGAACGGAGCAGGCGAGACGTTGCGTTTCACCGACGAGCAAAAGACTTTTTCTCTGGCGCGCGCGCGGGCGATCGAGGTCGCGATGGCGCAGGCGCGGTTGAATGGCGCCACGGACCCCGTCATCGCCGTGGACGAACAAGTCGATGCGCCGGAAATCGAGGGCAATCGTAAGCTCGTCGAGGCCCGCTTCATCGCCACCGCTAGCGGCCGCCCGCGTATAGCGGCAGGCTGATTGTTTCTGGAAAAGCACAAATCTTTCGAACTATTGCAAAATTGACGGAAAGCGAAACCGCCCTCAAACTGGCAGCATGTAAAAATTGAGCCGTAGGACGGCCGTGAGGAGTGATGGGTATGAGCCGAATTGACAAGAACGGGCTTCAGATTGAACCGGTGCTTTATGATTTCCTCGTCAAGGAGGCTCTACCGGGCTCCGGCGTCGATCCGGATATCTTCTTTGCCGGCTTCTCGGCGATCGTGCACGACCTCGCCCCAAAGAACCGCGATCTGCTGGCCAAGCGCGACCGGATGCAGGCTGCCCTGGACGACTGGTACCGCAAGAACGGCGCGCCAGTCGACATGGCCGCTTACGAAGCCTTCCTGCGCGAGATCGGCTATATCATTCCCGAAGGCCCAGCCTTCTCGGTCTCGACCGCCAATGTCGACCCGGAGATCGCTTCCATCGCCGGCCCGCAGCTCGTCGTTCCCGTCATGAACGCCCGCTATGCGCTGAACGCCGCCAACGCCCGCTGGGGCTCGCTTTACGACGCACTCTACGGCACGGACGCGATCCCGGAGACCGATGGCGCCGAAAAGGGCAGGGGCTACAATCCGAAGCGCGGCGAAAAGGTCATCGCCTGGGTGCGGGATTTCCTCGATACGGCGGCGCCGCTTGCTGGCGCGAGCTGGAAGGACGTCACTGGCCTCGCCGTCAAGGACGGCGCGTTGGCGATTGAAACGAACAAGGGCGCCGTCGCTCTTGCCGATGGCAAGCACTTCGCCGGTTATCTCGGCGACGCGCGTACGCCCTCGCAGATTCTGCTTCAGAATAACGGCATTCACATCGAGATCGTCATCGACGCCGGCACCGAGATCGGCAAGGCCGATGCGGCTGCGATTTCCGACGTCCGCCTGGAATCAGCGATTACCACCATCATGGACTGCGAAGATTCGATCGCCGCAGTCGACGCCGAGGACAAGGCTGAAGTCTATCGCAATTGGCTCGGGCTGATGAAGGGCGACCTGACGGAAGAAGTTTCCAAGGGCGGCAAGACCTTCACCCGAAGCCTCAATCCGGACGTGACCTACACGGCGCCCGATGGCTCGAGCTTCGATCTGCATTGCCGCTCGCTGATGCTGGTGCGCAATGTCGGTCACCTCATGACTAACCCGGCGATCCTCGACCGCGATGGCCGGGAAGTGCCCGAAGGCATCATGGACGCCGTGATCACCGGCTTGATCGCGCTCTACGACATCGGTCCGAACGGCCGGCATAAGAATTCCCGCGCCGGCTCCATGTATGTCGTCAAGCCGAAGATGCATGGCCCGGAAGAAGTGGCTTTTGCCGTCGAGATCTTCTCGCGCGTCGAAGATGTGTTCGGCATGCCGCGCAACACCATCAAGATGGGCATCATGGACGAGGAGCGCCGCACCACGGTCAACCTCAAGGAGGCCATTCGCGCCGCCAGCGACCGCGTCGTCTTCATCAATACCGGCTTCCTCGACCGCACCGGCGATGAGATCCATACCTCGATGGAAGCCGGTCCGATGATCCGCAAGGGCGATATGAAACAGGCCGCCTGGATCGCGGCTTATGAAAGCTGGAACGTCGATATCGGCCTGGAATGCGGCCTGTCCGGCCACGCCCAGATCGGCAAGGGCATGTGGGCCATGCCGGACCTGATGGCGGCGATGCTGGAACAGAAGATCGCGCATCCGAAGGCCGGCGCCAATACTGCCTGGGTGCCGTCGCCGACGGCGGCGACGTTGCATGCGACCCACTATCACCGCGTCAACGTCGCCGAGGTCCAGCGGGGCTTGGAAAGCCGCGCTCGCGCCAAGCTTTCCGACATTCTCTCCGTACCGGTCGCACCCCGCCCGAACTGGACGCCGGAAGAAATCCAGCGAGAGATCGACAACAATTCCCAGGGCATCCTCGGCTATGTCGTCCGCTGGGTCGATCAGGGCGTCGGTTGCTCCAAAGTGCCGGACATCAACAATGTCGGCCTGATGGAGGATCGCGCCACGCTGCGCATCTCGGCGCAACACATGGCCAACTGGCTGTTTCATAAGGTCATCACCGAGGCGCAGATCGTCGAGACCATGAAGCGCATGGCTGCCGTGGTCGACCAGCAGAATGCCGGTGATCCCAACTACATCGCCATGGCAGGCAATTTCGACGGCTCGGTTGCCTTCCAGGCCGCCCTCGATCTCGTGCTCAAGGGCCGCGAGCAGCCGAACGGCTACACTGAACCGGTCCTCCACCGCCGCCGCATCGAGCTGAAGGCAAAGCAGGCGGGGTGACCCTTCCCTCCATCTGAGGCCACCTCGATCCTTCGAGGCCTTGCCGCCTGCGCTGGCGCTTCGGCGGCAAGGCGCCTCAGGATGAGGGGGAGAGGGGCTTGCAGCTGGGGGAAAAGATCAGCTCTCATGGTGAGGCGGGACCGTAAGCGACCCTCAAACCACGAGGGCGGGTGAGGGCGGTATAGCGTCAATTCCCAGCCTCAAAACAAAAAGGCCGCCGGACATCGATCCGGCGGCCTTTTGAATTCCAGATGCCAGCGATTACTGGATCACGACAACCTTGGTGCTGTGACCCGGCAGAACGCGATTGTAGAGGTCGATGACGTCCTGGTTCATCAGGCGGATGCAGCCCGAGGAAGCAGCGGTGCCGATCGAAGCCCATTCCGGCGTGCCATGCAGGCGGAACAGCGTGTCCTGGCCCTTTTCATTGTAGAGATACATGGCGCGGGCGCCGAGCGGGTTTTCGAGGCCTGGGTTCATGCCATTCTCGACATACTTGGCAATCTCAGGGCGACGGACGGCCATTTCCTTCGGCGGATGCCAGTTCGGCCATTCCTGCTTCCAGGCGACATACGCGGTGCCAGACCATGCGAAGCCCTGCTTGCCGACGCCGATGCCGTAGCGCATGGCTTCGTTATTGCCAAGAATATAGTAAAGATGGCGCTCGCGCGTATTCACGATGATCGTGCCCGCAGCTTCGTCAGTCTTGTAGGAGACGATCTGGCGGCGGAACTGCGGCTTCACCTTCTGGATCGGGATCGCCGGCAGCTGGAAGCCGTTGTCACTCGTGACGCCGTAATCATCATCGAACGTCTTGATGGTGTCGGCGGCAGAGTTGGCGGTAGCGGTCGGCGTGGCGGCGGCAGCGGTGGCGTAACCAGCCGTGGCAAGCGTTGCGACAAGGCCGAGTGCGGTCATAGCATTGCGGATGCGCATGGAAGTCTCTTGGTGAGTTGTGACAGGGAATGGGGATGGTTTCCATCCATCTTTGACTATGGTTTATTTTCTATTAAATTTAGCTTTGCAAGCTGATGCGGTGCCACTTAAATAGCTCCGCCGCGCAAATTAAAGGGACATGGTTTTTTTGCAACAACGCTTGCTGGTCCCCGAGGCAATTCATGACGATTTTGAGCGTTTACAATAACAATCCGTTAATAGACGGCCGCCAGTCGGAACGGGCGATGCTTGTACGCAGAGGTGTGCAATTATTACTGCACGAGATGCGCCATGCCGTCTTGCCGGAATTGCCGCTCGCAAGCGGTCGCCGCGCCGACCTCATCACCCTCTCCGAAAAAGGAGAGATCTGGATCATCGAGATCAAATCCTCGATCGAGGATTTTCGCGTCGACCGCAAATGGCCGGATTACCGCACGCATTGCGATCGGCTGTTCTTCGCGACACACAAGGACGTGCCGCTCGATATCTTCCCGGAAGAGTGCGGGCTTTTCCTGTCGGATGGTTATGGCGCACACATCATCCGCGAGGCCCCGGAACATCGCCTGCCGCCGGCCACGCGCAAATCGGTGACGCTGAACTTCTCCCGCGCGGCCGCCCAGCGGCTGATGCAGGCCGAATGGGCGACGGGCAAGTCTTTCTCGGTTGAATGACGTTATTTCGGCGCGCGCTTGGCGAGGATGCGTTGCAGCGTGCGGCGATGCATGTTGAGGCGGCGGGCCGTCTCGGAAACGTTGCGCTCGCACATTTCGTAGACGCGTTGGATATGCTCCCAGCGCACCCGATCCGCCGACATCGGATTTTCCGGCACCTCGGCCTTTTCGCCCGGCCGCTGCGTCAGCGCCGCATAGACGTCGTCAGCGTCCGCGGGCTTGGCGAGATAATCGAGAGCACCGAGCTTCACGGCCGTTACAGCGGTCGCGATATTGCCGTAACCGGTCAGCACGACGATATGCGTATCGTCGCGCCGCTGCCGGATCGCTTCGATGACGTCGAGGCCGTTGCCGTCACCGAGGCGAAGGTCGACCACGGCGTATTTCGGTGGAGTGGCCTTGGATTTGGCGACGCCTTCCGCCACCGATTCCGCTGTCTCGACCATAAAACCGCGTGTCTCCATGGCGCGTGCCAGTCGGCGCAAAAAAGGTCCGTCGTCATCGACGATCAGCAATGTCGCATCCGGACCGATATGGTCCGCCACGTCTTTGGCCCCCCCGTGAGGGTCGGTGAGCTCTTTATCTGTCATTATTTTCAATCCCGGCGGCTGACCGCCTGCATAGTCCTATTGACCTTAACGACCGGTGTTTTAAGCCGTGAAAATCATTTTGTCGAATTACTGTCTATCAACATTCGGGGCCATTCGATGCGGATGCGCGCGCCCGGCGTTTCCGGATCGCGATTGCCGAAGGTAAGCGTCGCACCCGATCGTTCCAGCAGGGTTTTTGCTATGAACAGGCCGAGCCCGAGGCCGCCGGCCGTGTCGTCACGCTGCCTAGTTGTGACATAGGGTTCGCCGATCCGCGTCAAGATATCTGCGGAATAGCCGTTGCCGTCATCCTCGATGACGATCGTCAGCGTATCGGGATCGTATTCCACCGTGACGGTCACTTTCTTTCGCGCGTAGTCGACCGCGTTTTCGATGAGATTGCCGAGCCCATACATGATGCCGGCATTGCGGTTCAGCACGGGCTCGCCGGTCCGCGGGCTCTTTTCGATCAGCTCAAGATTGATGCCGAATTCCCGGTGGGGCGCGATGATTTCCTCCATCATCGACGACAGCGTCAGCCGTCGCATATGCGCCTCGTCTTCGGAGGAGAGCGTCGTCAGCCGCCGCAGGATATCGCGACAGCGTTCGCTCTGGCTGCGCAGCAGCGCCACATCCTCGCGGAAGCGATCGTCATGGCCGAGCTCGCGCTCCATCTCCTTGGCGACGACGCTGATCGTCGCCAGCGGCGTGCCGAGTTCGTGGGCGGCAGCGGCAGCCAGCCCATCGAGCTGCGACAGATGCTTTTCTCGCTGCAGCACCAGTTCCGTTGCAGACAAGGCGTCGGCGAGCTGTGTCGCCTCCATGGAGACGCGATAGGCGTAGAAGGCGGCAAAGGCCATCGTCGAGGCGATCGAGCACCAGACGCCAAGCTGCATCACGCTATGGATGTTGACCTCGACGCCGCCGTACCAGGGCAGCGGAAAGGGTGAAAAGGCGAGCCCGGTGATGCAGATCATCGCCAGCACGATCAACGCCATGCTGTAGCGGATCGGCTGCGAGGCGAAGGAGATGATGACCGGCACGCAGACTAATGCGGAAAAAGGATTAGCAAGCCCACCGGTGATCAGTAGCAGCCCGCAGAGCTGCAGGAGATCGAGGCCGAGGAGCGCAAAGGCGGCCGGTGGCTCAAGACGATGCGTCGGCGGATAGCGCAGCGTCAGGAAGAAATTGATCCAGGCAAGACAGGCGATCAAGACGCCACAGGCCAGCAGCGGCATGGGAAATTTCAGCCAGAAGGCGACGATCATCACCGTCACCGTCTGACCGCCGACCGCAAGCCAACGCAGGCGCACCAGCGTCTGCAGCCTGAGCCGCCGGCTGGTGTGGTGATCGTCCTGCGGCTTGGCGTCCGCATCCGGCATCCTGTCCAATCCTCTGAAGAATCTGGCCATCCTCAGGTACCACGCGGTTTGGCTCTTGTCGTCGGCAAAGCATCTGCCGGGTCCTCCGGCCAGGGATGCCTCGGATAACGTCCGCGCATATCGGCACGCACGTCCTTCCATGATCCGGCCCAGAAGCCGGGCAGATCGCGCGTCGTCTGGATCGGCCGGTGCGCCGGCGACGTCAGCTCCAGCACCAGCGGCCGCCGGCCGCCGCCGATGGCCGGATGCTGCTTCAGGCCGAAAAGTTCCTGAACGCGGATCGTCAGCAGCGGTTCCTCGCCCTCATATTGGATCGGATGGCGCTGGCCGGTCGGCGCTTCGAAATGTGTCGGCGCCATCCGGGCGAGGTCGCGCTGCAGCTCATGCGGCAGCAGCGACATCAGCCCATTGGAGAGTCCGCCGGCGGAAATGTCGGACAGGCCGCGCGCGTCAGTCTGGAACGGTGTGAACCATTCCTCAAGCCGCGAAAGCAGGGCTCCCTCGCTCATATCGGGCCACGGCTCCCCGATCGTCCGGTGCAGGAAGCCGATCCGTTCGAGCAATTGCGTCGCCTCTTTCGAAAAAGGCAGCACCCCGATCCCGAGCTCGCGAATGCCCTCAACCAACGCTTTCGCCGCCTGGTCCCCGGATGGCCGGGGCAATGGTGTTTCCTCGAAGACGATGGCGCCGAGCCGGGTGACGCGCCGCGCCCGCACCTGACGGCTGGCCTTGTCGAAGATGCTCTGGTCTTCCGTGCGAATCTCGCCCGGCAGATGCTCTTCGACGTCAGCACGCGAAATTTCCGCCGCCGCCAGGATGCGGGCTTGCGCCGCCCGGCCGGTCAGATCGGCAATCACCAGCATCTGCGACCCAGACAAGCGCTCCGTCTCCGGCAATTCGGCGCCGCGCCCGTTCGCCATGACGAAGCGCCCGCGGCCGCCGCGCTGCAGGGCAATGCGGTCGGGGAAAGCATGCAGCAGCAACGAGCCAGTCAACACCGACGCGGCGGCAGCTTTGCTCTCGCCCGCTGTTGTCGCCAGCCTCGCGGCCAGCCGGCGCGACGCCTCGGCCCGTTCACCCTTTTCCGTCTTGAACCGCCGGAGGCGCTCTTCCAGATCGACGCTCTGGCCGCCCAACCCCTGTTCCGTCAGCAGCACGGCCAGCATCGCCGCCTCCCGCGCCTGGCCGAACTCGGCTGCCGAGATCACCATGGCCGAAAGCCGCGGCGGCAAGGCCAGATCGCGCATCAGCCTCCCGCGCGCGGTCAGCCCGTTTTCGGCGTCCAGTGCCCCCAGTTGCCGCAGCAGCGCGCGCGCCTCTGCGAGTGCCGTCGCCGGCGGCTGATCGACGAAGGCAAGAGTAGCCGGATCCTGCACGCCCCAATGGGCGAGATCGAGCGCTAGCCCGGAAAGATCGCTGGACAGGATTTGCGGCGGCGTGAAGGCCGGCAATGCCGCGGTCTGGCCTGGATGCCACAGCCGAATCGCGATACCCGGCTCCGTTCGCCCCGCGCGGCCGGCGCGTTGATCGGCGGAAGCCCGTGATACCCGCACCGTTTCCAGCCGGGTGATGCCGGTCGACGCCTCAAAGACGGGCAGCCGTTGCAGACCGCTGTCGATGACGATGCGTACGCCGTCGATGGTGATCGATGTTTCGGCGATCGACGTCGCCAGCACGATCTTGCGCGTGCCTTTCGGCGCCGGGCGGATCGCCGCGTCCTGTTCCTTCTGGCCGAGATTGCCGTAAAGTGGCGCGATCACCGTTTCCGGCGCCAATCGGTCCTCAAGTCTCTCCACGGTGCGGGTGATTTCCGCCTGCCCGGGCAGAAAAGCGAGGATCGAGCCCTGTTCCGTCGCATGTGCGTCGAGGATGGCACGTGTCACCGTGTCCTCGATGCGCTCGCCGGCCGGCCGGTCCTGATGGCGGATGTCGATCGGAAAGCTCCTGCCCATGCTTTCGATGATGGGCGGATGCTCGAGCAGGTCGGCGACGCGTTCGACATCGAGCGTCGCCGACATGACGAGAATGCGCAGATCCTCGCGCAGTGCTGATTGCACGTCGAGCGCCAATGCCAGGCCGAAATCCGCATCCAGCGAGCGCTCGTGAAATTCATCGAAGATGACCGTGGAGACGCCGGATAGTTCGGGATCGTCGAGGATCATCCGCGCGAACACGCCTTCGGTCACCACCTCGATGCGCGTTTTAGCCGAAATTCTGACGTCGAGACGCATGCGATAGCCGACGGTGTCGCCCACTTGCTCGTTAAGCAGTGATGCCATCCGCGCCGCCGCTGCCCTTGCTGCCAGCCGCCGCGGCTCCAGCAGGATGATCCGGCCGTCGCCGCGCCAGCTTTGACTAAGCAGGTAAAGCGGCACCAGCGTCGTTTTGCCGGCGCCGGGGGGAGCCGACAGAACCGCGCGCCGTTCTTCGGCGAGCGCAGCGCCGATATCGGCGAGCACATGCGAGACCGGCAACTCGGGCAGCGAAGGTATCATGCGCGTCACGCCTGCTGGCCTCGTGTATGTTCATAGGCAAGGATCGCGCCGGCGAGGTCCTCCAGCGCTGCACCCACCGATTTGAACAGGGTTATGTCGTCGTCATTCGTGCGTCCCGGCCGCGTGCCGCGTATGAGCTCGCTGAGCTCCGCGTGGATCGCATCTTCCGTCAGCACGCCGCTTTTCAGCGGCTGCACGATATCGCCGGCTTCCTTCATCGCCCCGGCGCGCGTATCGACGAAGACTTGCGCGCGCCGGATCGAGACGTCATCGGTCTCGCGCATGTCCGGCTTGAAACCCCCGACCAGATCGAGGTGCGCCCCGGGCTTCAGCCATTCGCCCTGGATAACCGGCGTGCTCGACAACGTTCCGCAGGAGATGATGTCGGCGCTGCGGGCGGCGGCCTCTAGATCGGTGACGGCTTGGACGTTCAAACCAAGCGCACGCGCGTCGTCCGCCACCTGTTGTGCCTTGTCGCGATCGCGGCCCCATACCTCGATCCGCTTCAGCTTCCGTCCCTCCGCATGCGCCTGGATCAGGTTGAGCGACAGCCGCCCCGTGCCGCAGACAAGCAGTTCTTCCGCATCCGCGCGTGATAGATAGCGGGCCGCCAGTGCCGAAGTGGCCGCCGTCCGCCGTGCCGTGAGCTCGCCGCCGTCGATCGCCGCCAGCATCTCGCCCGACCTGCCGGAGGAAAGCAGGTAGGTACCGAAAATTGCCGGAAGTGCGCGTCCGGCATTGCCCGGAAAAACCGAAACCATCTTCACGCCCATATATTGTCCCGGCAGCCAGGCCGGCATCAGCAGCAGCGTCGCATTACTTTCGCCGGGCACCTCCATGTCATGGTGATGCCGCACCGGCATGACGCAGTCGCCGGCAAACATCTTGGCGATCGCTTCGATCAGCGTCGGCCAAGCGAGCGCTGCACGGGTTTGCTTTTCGTCGAGGACCAACATTGTCCGCTCCTTCATTGCTCAGCTTCTATTAGGTCCTGGGCTATGAACTGGCAATTGCTGGCCCGTCACGGCGTTGAGCTGGTCTTGAAAGCCGATAGTTCGCACTCCGTCTCTTTGACGGAGATGGATTCTTCGGAGACTCGTAAAATAAATCCTGAAAAGGCCCCTTGGGAGGGCGTTTTTCCTGTGAAGTTGTATCCACACACAAATTCTCTTTTAAAACCAATGACGTATAAAAATGTCAGAATTTTTACAACTGGGGTGTTGACTATGCTGAGGGAGGGGGTCTATAAGCCCGATCA
>NZ_JARFYM010000071.1 GCF_030272705.1 Rhizobium mayense
GGTGCGACCATCGATGCTGACCTCCTCTCAGCCAGCATCTTGAATCACATTCGACATCAAAAGGGAATCCGCGATTCAAACATAATCAGAAACGCTCTAAAGCATGTCGCGCAAAAGCGCGTAGCGGTTTTGCGATAATAACATGCGCAAATTCAAAGACCTAAAGCGCAAGGAGCGAATACCAGAGATCGCGATGCGTTTTAGGCCGCGCTTCGCCGCATCGAACCTATCAAGCTGTGCACCAGCCTCTCGCCGACATCGACCACCGGAAACGACTTGCTCGATCGGAGCCATTCGGCAAAGAGGCCGTTCATGGAGCATTGAAAGGCGCGGGCGGCTGCGTCGACTGTCCAGGCGGAGGCGAGCTTGCCTTGCAGGTCAGCCATGTCGATCAGCTTCTGCAGCTTTTCATACATTTCGGCATTGGCGGTGACGATGCGCTGGGCGGCGTCGGAACGGTCCTCGGTGAATTCGCATCCGAGAATCATGATGGCGAAGATGCGCTGCTGATGCTCGTCATTCGCCAGGATATGCAGCACCTCGATCGAGGCCTGCTCGATCAGACCGAGCGGATCGTCATGCCCATGTTCCAGCGCGCCGTCGACGATTGCCTCCTGCGGCAGGCGAATTTCGCTGTGCAGCGCCGTTAGCACCTCGGCTTTGTCCTTGAAATGCCAGTAGATCGCGCCCCGCGTCACGCCCGCGCGCTTGGCGATCTTGTCGAGGCTGGAGCCGCTGACGCCGTTTTCATAAAAAACCTCGGCGGCGGCGGCCAAAACCTCCTCCCTGGTCTTGGCTGCATCTTCCTTGGTCCTGCGCATGCCATCTCCCCCGAATTTTCCAGGAGACGAGAAATTATTTTTATCTCGCCTCATATATTTGAATTCGCATGATATTTTTTAAAAACTACTGCGCAGTTTTTGCGATCATGCGAGAGGTCACGTCGATTTGATATTTACAATCATTCATGCATGTTTGTATGTTGCGCTGCAATAGAAAATGTTAAACTCACGGTGATTTTCCATGACGGCGCATTCCTCCCTCTTTTTGCGCAGCGGCCTTATAGCGGCTGGACTCCTCCTTCTCGGCACGCTTTCCTCGCAAGCCCAGCAGGCCGCACAGATGCCGCCGCAGGTGACGGTGGTTGATGTCAAGCCTCAGACCGTGCCGCTCACCTACGAATATGCTGCGCGCATCTCGGCTTTTAGACAAGTCGACGTGCGTGCCCGCGTCGGTGGTATCTTGTTGAAAAGGAACTTCGTCGAAGGCGCCGAAGTCAAAGCCGGCGACGTGCTATTCCTGATCGACCCCGCCCCCTATGCGGCCGCCCTTGCCCAGGCCCAGGCTCAGTTGCAGCAGGCACAGGCGCAATTGACCCAGACGCAGCGTGAGGAAAAGCGCAACATCAACCTCTTCGACCAGAATGCCGTTACGCAGAAGGCGCGAGACGACGCGACGTCCGCACGCCAGTCGGCGGAGGCTGCATTCGCGGCAGCGCAGGCGCAGGTTCAGACCGCGCAGCTCAATCTCGATTATACCAAGGTCACGGCCCCGGTCGGCGGCATCACCAGCCTTGAACAAGTGTCCGAAGGCAGCCTTATCGGTACGACGGGCGATACCGGCCTACTCACAAGCATCACGCAGCTTGATCCGGTTTATGTCAACTTCTCGTTCTCGGATACGGAAGCCGCCGAAGTGCGCCGGCTGATCGATCTCAAGAAGGCCAAGGGTCAAGCGCCTAATCTTGGCGTGAAGATCTCTTTCGGCGACGGCACGACCTATGATCATGACGGTGTCGTGGACTTCACCTCGTCCACCATCGATGTTTCGACGGGTACGCTGCAGGCGCGCGCCGTGGTCGACAACCCTAATCGCCGACTGTTGCCGGGCCAGTTCGTGCGCGCCACCGTCACCGGTGTCTCGCTCGACAACGCCATCACCATTCCGGAAGTGGCGCTGATGCAGAGCCCGCAGGGCCAGTTCGTCTATACGATCGACAAGGATGGCAAGGCGCGTGTCAATCCGGTGACGCTTGGCCAGAAGGTCGGCAGCAACTGGCTGGTACTGTCCGGCCTCAATGCCGGTGACAAGCTGATCACGGAAGGCATCATCAAGGTGCGCCCCGGTTCGCCGGTGCAGGCGGCCGAGGCGGCAACGCCGGGCGACGTGAACAAGGTGGCGCAAAACTGATGTTGGGCAACAGATTCTTCATCGATCGCCCCGTTTTCGCGGCGGTGATCTCGATCATCATCGTGCTTGCGGGTGTGGTCTGCCTGCGCATCCTGCCAATCGCGCAGTATCCCGAACTGACGCCGCCGCAGGTGGTCGTTACCGCCAGCTATCCCGGCGCCAGTGCCGAGACGGTCGCCCAGACCGTCGCCGCACCGTTGGAACAGCAGATCAACGGCGTCGAAAACATGCTTTATATGCAGTCGACGAACTCCAACAGCGGCGCGATGCAGATCACCGTCACCTTTGCGCTCGGAACTGATCCGGACCAGGCGGCGATTAACGTCAACAACCGGGTGCAACGCGCGGTCTCGACGCTGCCGCAGGACGTGACCCGTCTCGGCGTCGTCGTCACCAAGCGCTCCACGTCGATTCTCGGCTTCGTGGCGATGTACTCGACCGATAGCCGCTACGATCGCGCCTACGTCGGCAACTACGCGCTGCTCAATGTTATCGACGACCTCAAGCGCATCCCCGGCGTCGGCGACGTCAACCTGCTCGGCGATATCGACTATTCCATGCGCATCTGGCTGCGGCCGGACAAACTGGCGCAATATAATCTGACGCCGAGCGATGTCTCGACCGCCATCCAGGAGCAGAATTCGCAATTTGCCGCCGGCAGGTTCGGCGACCAACCCGACAACAATGCTCAGCCCTTCACCTATACGGTGACGACGCAAGGGCGCCTGCCGGATGTCGACGCCTTCGGCGACATCATCCTGCGTTCGGACGCCAATGCCGCGACGCTGCGGCTGAAGGATGTGGCGCGCATCGAGCTCGGCACCAAGAGCTATTCGATCCAGAGCAGCCTGAACGGCACGCCGGCAATCCCGATCGCCGTCTATCTGCAGCCGGGCGCCAACGCGCTGAATACGATGTCGGCTCTGCGCGGGCGCCTCGACGAACTGCAGAAGTCCTTCCCGCAGGGCATCTCCTACCAGATTCCTTATGACACGACGAAATTCATCCAGGTGTCGATCGAGGAGGTGATCCACACCTTCATCGAAGCAATCCTGCTTGTCGTCATCGTCGTTTTCGTCTTTCTGCAGAACTGGCGCGCGACGCTGATCCCCGTCATCGCCGTGCCGATCTCGATCGTCGGCACTTTCGCCGGCATGTATGCGCTCGGCTTCTCGATCAACCTGCTGACGCTGTTCGGTCTGGTGCTCGCCATCGGCATCGTGGTGGACGACGCCATCGTCGTTCTCGAAAACGTCGAGCGCCTGATGTCGACCGAGAAACTGTCGCCCAAGAAGGCGGCGATCAAGGCGATGGGCGAAGTGACCGGTCCGGTCATCGCCATTGTGCTTGTGCTCTGTGCGGTGTTCGTCCCGGTCTCCTTCATGGGCGGCCTCGCCGGCCAGATGTACAAGCAGTTCGCCGTCACCATCGCGATTTCGGTCACTTTGTCGGGTATCGTGGCGCTGACGCTGACGCCGGCGCTCTGCGCGCTGATCCTGAAGCCCGGCCATCACGAACCGGTGCTCCCGTTCCGCATCTTCAATCGCGCCTTCGATCGGCTGACGCGCGGCTACACGGCGGGCGTCGCCTTCTTCCTGAAGCGTGCGTTGCTCGGCTGCGTGCTCGTCGCCGGCCTGCTCGGAGCGACCGGCTATCTCTTCTATACGCTGCCTGGATCTCTGGTTCCGGATGAAGACCAGGGCGTGTTGTTCGAACTCGCCATCCTGCCGCCCGCGGCCTCCTTGCCGCGCACGCAGGCGGTGATGGATCAGGCGTTGATCAACACCAAGAAGATCCCCGGGGTTGACGATGTCTTCGCCGTTTCCGGTTTCGACCTGCTTTCGGGTGGCCTGAAGAGCAGCGCCGGCGTCGCTTTCGTGACGCTGAAGGACTGGAGCCAGCGCACGACGCCCGCACTGGACGCCCGCAACCTCGCAGGTCCCCTGATCGGCGCCAATATGGGCATCAAGGATGCCATGGTGCTCGCCTTCAACCCGCCGCCGATCCAGGGCCTCTCGACCACGGGTGGTTTCGAAGTCTATGTCCAGGACCGCACCGGCAAGAGCGTTCAGGGGCTGGCCGACCAGACGAACAAGCTGGTGGCGGCCGCTTCCAAGCGGCCCGAGCTGGCGGCGGTGCGCACCACGCTCGACACCAACGTGCCGCAGTTCCGCGCCGATCTCGATCGCGAGAAGGCGAAGGCGCTTGGCGTGCCAATCAACTCGGTCTTCGATGCCATGCAGGCGACCTTCGGCAGCCTCTATGTCAACGACTTCACGCTTTACGGCCGCAACTATCAGGTCAACCTGCAGTCCGAGGCGCCGTTCCGTGAATCGCCCGACGATCTGCGCCAGGTCTTCGTGCGATCCGACAGCGGCAAGATGATTCCGCTCGATACGCTGATCAAGGTGACGCGCGTCATCGGGCCGGATCAGCTGGAACGCTATAATGCCTTCAACGCCGCCAAGATCACCGGTAATCCGGCACCGGGCTATACGTCCGGCGATGCGATCAAGGCGATGCAGGAAGTGGCGGCGCAGACCCTGCCTGATGGATTCCAGATCGCCTGGACGGGCTCGGCCTATCAGGAGCTGGAAACCGGTGGCGCAGGCACGCAGGCAATGGTCTTCGGCATCATCATGGTGTTCCTGATCCTTGCCGCGCAGTTTGAAAAATGGAGCCTGCCGCTCGCCGTCATCACCGCGATCCCCTTTGCGTTGTTCGGCGCGCTGCTCGCCACCTATCTGCGCGGGCTAACCAACGACGTCTATTTCCAGATCGGCATGGTGACGCTCATCGGTCTGGCGGCGAAGAACGCCATCCTGATCGTCGAGTTCGCGGTTCTGAAACGAAAAGATGGCATGAGCGCCGGCGAGGCAGCGCTCGAAGCGGCGCGCCTGCGTTTCCGTCCGATCGTCATGACCTCTCTCGCCTTCATCCTCGGCGTCGTGCCACTGGCGATCAGCAGCGGCGCAGGTTCCGCTAGCCGCCACGCTATCGGCACCGGCGTCATCGGCGGCATGCTGGCGGCGACCTTCATAGCCACGTTCTTCATTCCGATGTTCTACCGTCTGATCGCCTGGAAACAGCCGAAGCCGGAAGAGGACGACGAGGACGAAGAGATCAGCCACGGCCATGCGGAGGCGGCGGAATAGCGCCCCCACAGAATAGAGAGCCAAATGCGGCTCGTCAGATAGCGACTACAAAAGTGGCGCCTCCGGGCGCCATTTTTTATTGGGAAAATTGTCGGTGACGTTCAAAATAGCCGGTCCGCCCGGTAATCGGCAGCCGCCGAAGCACGCGCCTCGCAATAGCGCTGAAAAACACGTAAGGCCCGGACGTCCGGGCCTCATCCTCTGATTCCACCAAGGCCGGGGTGCGCCATTACATCTTGGTCATGCCCTTTGTGGCATTCTCCATGTGCGTCACACAGGTTTTGACCTTGTGCGCCTTCATGGCATCCTTTGCCATGGCCACCTGCTTGGTGGCGGCTGCTTTTTTCGTCTGATCGGTCATTGAATCCACCTTGGTCTGCAAGGCCGTGATGGAAGCGTCGTCACATTTCATCGCCGCAGTTGCGGCATAGGCGGGCACGACGCCCGCAACCGCAAACACGGCCGCGATCAAAATCGATCTTAACATGTGCATTTCCTCCGATACTGGGCTTAATTGCCCTTGGTGAAACGCGTTCGCGGCATAGGTGTTCCGTCTCTGGCAGACCTGCGACAATTAGGCCATGCTAACGCAATGCCTATTTAGATTCCAGCATACCATTCATAGCCGCGATCTTCCCAGAAGCCGCCGTTACCGCCCCAGAGGTCGTTGAATTGGTCGCGGATTTCGACGCGCATCACGTATTTGGCGTGCTTGTAGCCGAGATGGCGTTCGACGCGCAGACGCAGCGGCGCGCCATGGGCGACTTCGAGGTCCTTACCGTTCATCGAATAGGCGAGGATCGTCTGTGGATGGAAGGCGTCTATCAGGTCGATGCTTTCATAGTAGCGGCCACTGCCGTCCAGCGTCTGCTCTAGCTCGTCGGCGCAATAGAAAACGGCATAGCGCGCGCCCGGCTTCAGCCCGACACTCTGGAGGATGAGGCCGAGCGGCACGCCGGTCCATTTGCCGATGGCGCTCCAGCCTTCGACGCAGTCATGGCGGGTGATCTGCGTGCGCGACGGCAGTTTTTTCAGGTCTGCCAGCGAAAACTCCATCGGCTGGTTGACCATGCCGTCGACCTTCAGCTTCCAGGTGGAAAAGCCGTTTTCCACCATCGCGGCATACTCCTCGGTTCCGGGGTTGTCTGTGCCGTTCGGACGGAAAGTCGGCGAGATGTCTTTATCGGTATATTCGCGGGCAAGCGTCTGCGGGGAGACGAGCAGGCGTTGCGTGCGCATGGTCAGGCCTTCGGCCATCGCCAACACCTGCTGGACGTTCTCGTTCCCGGTGACGTCGTCGCAGCCGGTCAGGCCAATGGCGCCAAGGCCGGCGGCGGAGCCGATGAGGAAGCGGCGGCGGGTGACGATCTTGCTCATGCGTCCTCTCTTTCCGGGCGGATGGCGTATCGACCGGTCACCATGGAGCGCATGTTGTTCCAGAGGCCGGACAGGATGACCATTGCCACATGTACGAGGACGAAGAGCACGATCGTCCAGGCGGTGATGAAATGAATGCCGCGCGCGGTCTGCCGCCCGCCGAAAATATCGAGCAGGAACGGGTAGCCGGCATCGATGCCGGGCGACATGGTAAGCCCTGTCGCCAGCATCAGCGGCAGCAGAATGAAAATGACGACCAGATAGGTGAGCTTTTGCAATGCATTGTAGCGCTTTGCCTTCTCGCCTTTCGGGAAGCGCAGGCGGGCATGCTCGACGATCTCATGCCAGAGATTGCGCGGCGAGACTTCGGGGCCCGACGGTGCCAGATCGCGGCGAAAATGACCGGCGACAAAGCCATAAAGCAAATAGATCAGGCCGTTGAAGACGAAGAGCCAGGCGAAGAAGAAGTGCCAGCGCCGGCCGGCGGCCAGATCCTGATAACTCGGCATCGTCGCCCAGGCGGGGAAAGCGCGTACGGTCCACTGACCGTCCTCTATCGACGCACCGAGAACGCCGGTCGTCGGGATCGTCAGGCTGCCGATACGGAAAGTGCCATAAGGTTGGGTGTCGCCGTCGGTGGCCGATATTTGCAGCCAGGACGGATCGGCATTGGCGCCATATTGACCCCAGTAGAGAGAGGGATGGGCGTTGAATATCTGCATGCCGCTCATCAGCAGCAGCGTAAGACAAAGCACATTCAGCCAGTGCGTCAGGCGGGTGACGATCGAATGTCGACGAATGTAGATCGTTCGGGGGTGCGCAGGCGGCGCACCGGTCGCATCGATGTCTGCCATCGCTAGGCTCCTCTCGAAATCTTCACTGAACCCTTTGGAAACCCAGGCTGCATGGTACCACAATTGACCTGAGAAGGCGCGGCGCTCCGTCAGCGAGGGAGCTGAAAGCGGAGCGCCGTGGCGGGCCTCGGCGGGCGGGTGCCGGTAGGCCCGCGAGCTTCCCTTGGCGGGAAGATCACATCGGCGGAATGGTGCCGTTGACGCCAACGGCAACGCGATCGGTGGAAACCATGCCGTCGCCGGAGCTTTCACCGTTGATGAAGACACCGGCGCCGGGTTTCAGATCGTCCTTGGTGGCTGATGCGAAGGTCACGACGGGGGTGCCCTCCGGGATGTTGATTTTCTTCTCTCCGCCCTTGTAGGTCAGCGTCAGCGTCGGGCCGTTGACCGATTTGACGGCGTTGGCAACAGTGGCGTTAGTCATCGAGCTGTTCGGCTTCGAATCCCAGGGGCGGTCACCCTCGCCGGTGCCCTTCATCGAGGCCGGAAAGATCACGACCTCGATAGCGCCGGCAACGCCGCTAGCAGTCGGCTCGTTTGCAATGCCGACGAAATCGCCAGGCTTGATGTCTGCGGCGGATGCCTTGGTTACGCCGGTGACGGCCCAGCCGGATTTCAGCATCACCGTAACGTCCTTGCCGTCGCGAGACTTGACCTTGAGGGTATCGCCATCGAGGCTTTCGACCGTGCCGCGCACGCGGACTCGATCGGCGGCGTTGGCGCCCTGTAGGGCGGCGAGCGTTACGACAGCGCCGGCAGCCAACGCCAAGACGCAATTCGTCAGAAGCTTGCGATCCATGAATAGTCTCCCTTGATATACCTACTAATCGGTAGGTTTTTCGAGATAGCGGCCGAGGCCAGCGAGCAAAATTCCTTGCATGAGAGAACTGGGAGGAAAGATCCTCATCTCAATTGCAACGCGGCGATCCTATCTACCACTCGGTAGCTCCGCCAATCAAACAAGCGTGAGAGAAACGTTACCCGTCAGGACTCCGGAAAATCTATTGATTTCAATGACGAACAGCTAGGCTGTGGTGACGATTTAACTATTTGAGCCACATGGTAATGGCCGCGATGATGACGAAGCCTCTGAAGTTTGCGAGGAGCTTGTCGTAGCGCGTTG
>NZ_JARFYM010000072.1 GCF_030272705.1 Rhizobium mayense
CTTGCCAGCGACAATCAACATGATACCTTCACCCCGACCGCGACTTAAGAGTCTCATCTAGATTGTCGCTAGCGTCTCATCCTGATCGCCGCGCTATACACGCCACCAAAACCGAAACCGTTGGAGATCGCATATTCCATGGCCATCGGCCGGGCGGTCGCGCCGACAATATCGATACCTTCTGCCGCTGGGTCCGCCTCCTGCAGGTTGCGGGTTGGGGGTGCAATCTGATCGCGCAACGCCATGATGGTGAAGACTGCTTCCAGGCCGCCGGCGGCACCCAGGAGATGGCCTGTCGCCGCTTTCGTACCGCTGACGGCGATACCGCCGTCGCGGCCGAACACCGTCTTGATCGCCTCCATCTCGCCGCGGTCGCCGACCGGGGTCGAGGTGGCGTGCGCATTGAGATGTTTGACATCACTGGGCGAAATGCGGGCCTGAGAAAGAGCTGCCAGCATCGCCCGGCGCGCACCATCGCCGTCCTCCGGGCCTGCTGTCATATGATAGGCGTCGGCGGCGGTACCGTAGCCGACGAGTTCGGCAAGCGGAGTGGCGCCGCGGGCAAGGGCGTGTTCCAGTGTCTCGATCACCAGCATGCCGGCGCCTTCGCCCATGACGAAACCATCACGGCCGGCGTCGAAGGGACGGGATGCTTCTTCCGGCCGGTTGCTGAAGCCGGTGGAAAGCGCGCGTGCCGCCGCAAAGCCGCCGAGGCTGACCTTGTCGATGCAGGCCTCCGCGCCACCACAGATCGCCACATCGGCTTCGCCGGCACGGATGAGCCGCGCCGCATCGCCGATGGCCTGGACGCTTGCTGCGCAGGCTGTCACTGGCGCGCCGAGCGGTCCCTTATAGCCGTAGCGAATGCTGACCTGACCGGCCGCCAGATTGACGAGGAATGAGGGGACGGTGAAGGGCGACAGCCTCCGCACGCCGCGCGTCTCAGCCGTGCGCACAGCATCGGCGATCGCCGGAAAGCCGCCGATACCCGAGGCGATGACCGTGGCGGTCCGCTCGAGCTGTTCGAGGTCGGTCGGCTGCCAACCAGCTTGTTTAATTGCTTCTTCCGCAGCCGCCATGGCGAAGAGGATGAAGCGGTCCATCTTCTTCTGGTCCTTGGTCGGGACGTAGCGATCGGCATCAAAACCGGCTTCGCCATCTTCCTCGAAGCTCGGCACGACGCCGCCGATTTTGGCGGCGAGATCGCCGACCATTGTCTCAGGCAGGAGTCGAAGACCCGACCGGCCCTCGACCAGCCGCCTCCAGGCAGGCTCGACGCCGACGCCCAATGGCGAAATCAGGCCCATGCCCGTTACGACGATGCGATCCATAGTGAGGTTCTCCTATATTTATCAGGCGTCGAAGCCCAGGAACCATGCCTTCATCTGCGCTATCCGTTCATGAACGGCCTCGTCCGCAGCCGGCCCGGGCACCAGGACCGTATCCTCCGGGTGAAAAGCGCGACCGGTCACGCGGTCGATGAGCAGGGGATCGCGATCCTCGCCGGTCGTTGCGTCGGCAAGCCGCATCGCGACTTCCTCGGGCGGCAAATGCCGGTTGCCCCAGGTAAACAGCGCCATGAGAACGGGAAAGAAGTCGCGCCCTTTGTCGGTCAGCACATATTCGTAGCGCGGCGGCCGTTCGCTGTAGAGGCGCCGCTCGAACAGGCCTTCGTCCGTCAAATGCTTCAGCCGCCGCGTCAGGATATTCGGCGCAACACCAAGATTCTTCTGGAACTCATCGAAGCGTGTCAGTCCCTGAAGCGCATCGCGCAGGATCAGAATGCTCCACCAGTCGCCAACGCTTTCGAGCGCACGGGCGGCGGGACATTTGAAGGCGCTGAAGCTTGTTCTCTGCATGGGCGAGGCGAATAGCATAAGTAACTATCATCATGCAAGTCTCTCAAGGTGCAGAGCGGCCACCTCGGTGCTTGGAGGCCTTGCCGCTTCGCGTCAATGCACCTCAGCAAAGACGGTGAGGCAGAACGATGCGGGAGGATAGCCCCCCCTGGTGAGGCGCGGAAGCCCGAAGGGCTGGAGCCTCGAACCACGAGCGCGGATGGCATGATCCAATCCCTAGGTATGCGACTCCGCCGGCACCGAAGCATTCGCTTCCTCCTCGGGAATATCGTCGAAGGAGGCATAGTTGAGGTTATAGAGCTTCGAATAGAGCTTGCCATTGGCCATGAGCTGATTGTGGTTGCCGCTTTCGATCAGCTGGCCGTTCTGCAAGACGATGATTCGGTCTGCCTCGCGGATGGTGGCAAGGCGGTGCGCAATAACAAGACCGGTACGGCCCTCGAGCAGCTTCACCAATGCCTTCTGGATCAGCATTTCGGTATAGCTGTCGATATTCGCGGTTGCTTCGTCAAGCACGAGTATCTTCGCATCGGCAACAAGCGCGCGGGCGAAGCTGACAAGCTGGCGCTGGCCAAGCGACAGACCGCCGCCACGTTCGCCGAGCATGGTGTCGTAGCCATCGGCAAGCCGCATGATGAACTCATGGGCGCCGACTGCTTGCGCGGCTTCGATGATCTCCTCGCGCGTCGCCTCCGCCTTGTTGTAGCGAATGTTCTCCAACACGGTGCCGGTGAACAGGAAGGGTTCCTGCAGCACCATGGCAATCTGCCGACCAAGCGAATCCTGGGTGAGGGAGCGTACATCATGGCCGCCGACCAGCACCTGGCCCTGCTGCACGTCGTAGAAACGATGGATCAGCGCCATGGAGCTCGATTTGCCCGAGCCGGTCGGCCCGATGAGCGCTACGGTCTCGCCGGGATTGACCTTGAAGCTGACATTTTTCAACACCGGATGTTTCGGATTGTAGCCGAAGACGACATCGCGGAATTCGACCGAGCCGTCCATATCCGGCGACAGCACCTTGGCGTCAGGCGCATCTTTGATGTCGACGGGCACGTCGAGCACATCCGTCAGCCGCTGGCCGGAGGCCATGGCGCGCTGCATGACCGAATATTGCATGGTGAGCGAGCGGATAGGGTCGAAGAAGCGCTGAATGTAGAACAGAAAGGCGACCATGACGCCGACGTCGAGCTTGTGGTTCAGCACCATCGAGCCGCCGACGATAATCACGATCGCCATGGCCATACCCGTCAGCGTATCGACGATCGGCACCATCACCTGCGCGTACCTCGCGGCGGTCAAATGCGCCTTGAGATTCGTATGTGCCTTGTCGTCGAAAAGTCCGAAATTCACTCTCTGCCGGTGCATGCCCTGAACCGCGCGCACACCGTGGATTGCCTCGGCCAGCGCGCCGTTGGTGACGGAGTTGGTCTCATGCGCGTTCATGAAGGCGACACGCGCCTTCGGCAGCCAGAACAGGCGGACGATGAAGAGGATCGGCATGACCGACAGCGTCAGCAGACCAAGCCGGAAGTCGAGCGAGAGAATGACGACGACGATGCCGAAGAGCAGGGCTATATCGCCGACGGAAAGCACAGATGTTTCAAGGAATTCCTGCATGGAATTGACGTCGCCCTGAAGGCGCGACATCAGCCGGCCGACTTCGGTCTTGTCCATGAAGGAGAGCGATACCCGCTGCAGATGCGCGAACATCGCCCGGCGGATATCGAAGAGCACTTCCTCAGCCACTTGGCCGACAAAGGTCTCCTGCACATAGCTTGCAGCGTAGTTGACGAGAATCGCCGCCGTGAAGATCGCCAAAGCCAGCCAAAGTGCCGAATAGTCGGTTGCACCGGGCGCCATCGCGTGGTCGATCGCGTAACGGATGACGAGCGGGATGACGATTTGCGACCCTGTGAAGAGAAGCACGGCCCCGACCGAGATGTAGATCTGGCGGCGATAGGGGCTGACGAAGGTCCAGATGCGGCGAATGATCTTGCCGTCGAAGACCTTGCCGAAGATCTCTTCCTCGACGCGATGCGAACCGACTACCGCACGGGGAGGGCGCCGCCCGTCCTCGCGCACGTCGTTGCGCTCGGTTTCAGTGGTTTCCGACATTATCAGGCCTCCCTCTTCGTCGCTGAGACCTTGTTGTTGGGCACCTTTGAGACATCGTCATCCGGGCGAACCTGCAGGTCGTACAGCGCCTCGTACCGCCCTCCAGCGGCAAGGAGCTGTTCATGGGTTCCCCGCTCGACGATTTCGCCGTCTTCGATAAACAGGATCTGGTCGGCATGCATCAGCGAACTCAGCCGGTGGGCGACGACGAGGGTCACCCGGTCGCGGGCAAAACGCTTCATGGCGCTGCGGATGCGTTGCTCGGTTGCTGCGTCGATCGCGGCGGTGGAATCGTCGAACACCATCACCGCCGGCTTCAGCATGAGCGTCCGAGCGATCGTCAAACGCTGGCGCTGGCCACCGGAAAGCGAGACGCCACGTTCACCGACGACGGTGGTATAGCCTGCCGGAAGGCCGAGAATGTAGTTGTGCAGTTGGGCGGATTCGGCGGCGCGTTCGATGCGCTGTTCCTTCGCCCAGGGATCGCCATAGGCGATATTGTTTTCAATACTGGTGGTGAACAGGAAGGAATCCTGCTGCACGACGGCGACCGACTGACGCAGCGACTGCAGCGTCGCCTTGCGTATATCCTGGCCGTCGATGGTGACGCGGCCGGATGTTACGTCGTAGAAGCGCGGGATCAGATGGGCGATGGTGGATTTGCCGCTGCCGGGCGGGCCGACGATGCCGATCGTTTCGCCGCGCCGCGCCTCGAAGCTGATATTCCTGAGGATGGGGCGCTTCTCCGGGCCGGGATAGGCGAAGCCGACATTTTCGAAGCGCAGAACGCCGTCCGTAACCGCAAGCGGCCTGGCGTCCGGCGCATCCTTGATGGCTATGTCGAGATCAAGCAGGGCAAACAGCCGGGAGCCGCATGTCGACGCGCGGGCGAACGCGTTGACCATCAGGCCGAGTTGGCGCACCGGCATCTGCAATATGGTCATGAAGGTCAGGAACGAGGCGAGGGTGCCAACGCTGATCTCGCCCGCAATCACCTTGTTGCCGCCGACCCAGAGCACAAGGCCCATGGCCGCAAAAAAGGAGAAATTCATAGCGCTGGTGTTGATGACACGGATACCGACGCGTTTGTGAGCGAGGGTGAGCGCGTTGTGCGACGCCCTGTCGAACTTCATCAGTTCGTGAGCCTGCGCGGCGAAGGCGCGCACGACACGAATGCCGCCGAGGTTTTCTTCCATCACGCGGGTCAGCACCGAGAGCCGTTCCTGCAGGTCGAGCCAGGTCGAACGCAATCTTAGCTGCGTCACCGAAGAGCGCCAGGCAACGAAGGGCACGAAGCTCAGCGCCAAAAGCCCGAGCAGGACATCGGTCGACAGCAGCATATAGGCGCCGACGCCGATCAGCATGGTGAGCAGCACCATGCGCACCAGCGCCGTCGAAAAATACATGCGCACGCCCTCGAGATCGAGCAGACCGACGGTGATGAGATCGCCGGAATGCGCAGTGTCGTGGAAGCTGAAGGAGAGCTGCTGGATCTTTTCGTAGCAGGCGAGCCGCAGCTCGTAGCCCATATGGTGCCCGACGGCTTCGCTGTAATAGTTCTGCACCATCGTGAAAAGACCGCGCAGGATGCTGACGACCAGCAGGAGCAAGGCAGTCGTCAACAATGCATTTTCCGCGAGCTGGCCGGCCGCGCCGCCGGCAACCACCGTTTGTGTTTGATCGACCGCGCGGCCGAGCAGGCGGGGGATCGAGAGCTGGAGCGTCGCCGCAACGAAAGTCGCGCCGATCGCAAAACTGGTCTGCCAGGGATGCCGCAGCGTCATATGCGTGATCCGCACGATGGTGGAGAGGCCCCGACCCCAACCGGCCGCACTAACATGCGCCAACGAAGCCAATGGCTTCGCCGCGCTTCTTGATGAATCGCTGCTCACGCTTTTATCCAGGCATTTTCGAACGAGGCGGGCCCGAAACCGGGTTCGGATCGCAAAGGAAATATTGGTAGGACGAATGTCGCCGATTCCAGCCCGTCATTCAAGAGTCAATTGGTCACAAGTGCTACCTGGACGTTAGATTGCGTGTTCGGGGATGGCCGTATTCGGCTGCGTTACGGGGTGGCGAATTGCGCTCGGACGTCATGGCGGCAGGCGCTGCCGGCAGTGATGAAAAGCTTCAGACAGAAATTCCAGACGCCTGTCGGTTTCGCCCGGAGACAAACGTCCTAGGATCGACAACCCAAAGTCCATGGAGGACATCATGCGCAGGATCATAGCAGCCACATTCGTCAGCCTCGATGGCGTCATGCAAGCACCAGGGGCTCCGGAGGAAGATCCAACCGGCGGCTTCCAGTTCGGCGGCTGGACGTTCCATTATTTCGACGAAGCGACAGGCGCAGCTTTGGGCCACATGTTCGACAAGCCGTTCGATCTGCTGCTTGGCCGGAAGACCTACGACATCTTTGCGGCCCATTGGCCCTACGCCGGTGAAGACGACCCTATTGCCGTGCTGTTCAACAAGGTCACCAAATATGTTGCGACCCGCAGCGACGCCAGGCTCGGCTGGAACAATAGCCAATCGCTTGGCGCCGATGTCGTGGCTGCGCTGAGGGAGCTTAAGAAAGGCGAGGGGCCGGATCTGCTGATCCAGGGGAGCAGCGATCTTATTCAGACCCTGCTTCGCCATCGACTGATCGACGAATACAATCTGCTGATTTTCCCTCTGGTGCTGGGCAAAGGCAAACGGCTTTTCGGCGACGGAACCATTCCGGCCGCGCTGAAACTCATTCGTTCGCAATCCTTTCCAAGCGGCGTCATCATGGCAACTTACGAGCCCGCCGGCGACGTCAAGACCGGCTCCTTTGCCCTGAAGGACCCGTCTGAGGCTGAGATCTGGCGCCGTCAGAGCTTGGAATGATCGCCAAATGATTGCAGGATCTCGCCGGGCCCTGCATTTATCGGGCGCGGCGGGAGGCGATCGCAAAACCTCATGAATTATATGATGCTAAATGCTGTTCGCTTGGCTGAAAGCAGATCGTGCACTGCGAAAAATCCAAAATGACCGACGTTCGTTATCGATGGCGGTAAGTCTATTTGCTACCATGACACGAAACATCAAAGGAATCATGGGGCAGATTGCAAATGAAAAAGCTTATGATTTTGGTGGCCATCACCACGGTGGCCTTTTCTGTGTCGGCGCAGGCGCAACCGGTCACGAGTAGGGGCGGCTATGAATATGACAAAAATCTATTGAGCGATGCCACAACCCTCAACTGGAACATCGAGGCATGCAGCCACGGCGCCATCAAAACGGAAGTACAGGAGAAACTCGCGAAGCTAATGAGCGTTTCAGAGGCCAATGTCCGTCATGAGTTTTGCCGGCGGGTTCTCACCGCTTACGCGAAGGGTGCGATCCCCTATGAGGACTATCTTCAGTTTGCAGAAAATCACGTTCTGGCTCCGAGCATTTGGAGGGCTTTGAGAATTGCAGGTTCAGGCCCCAAGACACTGCAGGGCCACGGACAAGGTGACATCGTCCTTCCGGCTTCAGCAAAAATGGACTCCGGCGAGACGTTCAAAGGCTCCACGATCGCGTCGCACGGCAACGGCCACTTCTCGGTCCAGTCGTCGCGGCATTCGGTGAAATGCACCGGCACCTACGACCTCAGGGATCGGCGCCCAACGGTTACTCTTCCGGTCAAATGCTCCGACGGTCGCACCGGGAGCGCCGAGGTCACGAGAACGCCGGACCTCATGTCAGCCTGGGGGAAGGTAAAGCTGTCCGATGGAAGCACCGGACGGCTGACCGTTGGCACAGGTCGGAAGCAGCCGTGATTGGCAGGAAGAGCATAGCGGGGCATGGAGGTTTGGCACCGGCTAAGTTGGCTAAATCTGGCAAGCTTCCACGATCCCACGGTTGCGATGCTCCACACGCGACATGCTAGCGTGCCCGACGCTTGTGAATTGCCGGCGATAACTCATTGATATCATTCGGAAGTCGTACTTGAAAATAGAATGTACCCGAGTTGGCGGGCCATCTCGTTGATCGGAACCTTGCGCTCGACGAGGTGGCGAAGGCGGCGCCGATCGGCGAGGGTCAATTGCGAATAGCATCGGGACATGCCAAAATCTCCAAAGTGAAGCCATTGAAATCATTGGCATGTCGCACTTGGAAATAGAATGTACCCGGCTACATACGATGTCAAAGCTGACTAGAGGCGCGACGTCGTCAGCCAGTTAGAAACGCGACACTGGCTCTGATGGTCAGCCCCCGATCCGGCCGGCTGGGCCGGGTTGA
>NZ_JARFYM010000073.1:2500-6743 GCF_030272705.1 Rhizobium mayense
CGAAGATTGTCGCGCCGAAGCTTGAGAGCGAAGGCGGACTGGTTCGGCATATGCTGTCGCACTGATGGTGCTGACGCTGAATTGTCTTCTGAAGAAATAAAAGTTTGCATCGGCTTAGTGCCTGATGCCTGTTCTGCATACATTGTGAAGAGAAGATTGATCTGGAGGCTTCCAGGTGTCGGGTTTTACCCGGCGTCCGAGCCCGGTCTTTGCGAAACCATGGATGGCCTAGCCGGCCGGATATGGTGGAGAGGCCGGAGGTAGGAAGGAAGCTTGTCGCTCTGGGTCGTTGTTGTTTGCAGTCCTTCCGGACTGCATCTGACGGACGGCTGGATTACCGTTGCCTGACCGCGCGGTATCGGATCAAATCTCGAGAAGCTGGTCTTAAGACAGGCTGCAAGCGGGCTGCTCGGCGTAGCTCCAATGAAGCAGACCTGTCGAACACGTCGATGGCATTGTTGAAGCGCGATTGTAAAAGGTAATCGCGCCGGCTTGGTTCGGCGCACTGCAAAGTGTCCGGATAGTCAGATTTGGAACCCCTTCGAGCGCAAGCGAGAAGGATAGGAATTCCAAATCCAAGCAAATGATGAGCATTGGCAATGAGAACGATCAAGTGTCGTAAGGGCATTTAGTGGATGCCTAGGCATGCACAGGCGATGAAGGACGTGATACGCTGCGAAAAGCCGTGGGGAGCTGCGAATAAGCTTTGATCCATGGATCTCCGAATGGGGCAACCCACCTTAAATACTTGGAAAATCTGAATTGTTGACCGACTGACCTCCTTGTCTCTTGCTTTGCTCTTTGGGGTAGGCGAGGGAAAAGGATCGAAGCCCGTGGGCTTCGCAAGGCCAGAGGCCGTCGCCGCTGATGCGGCGTAGCCTCAACGGTCTGGAGGCTGGTAAAACACTTCAGGTTTCCAAGTATTATCAATAAGGTATCTTCATCTGAATAAAATAGGGTGTAAGAAGCGAACGCAGGGAACTGAAACATCTAAGTACCTGCAGGAAAGGACATCAACCGAGACTCCGCAAGTAGTGGCGAGCGAACGCGGACCAGGCCAGTGGCAATGAGTGTTAAAGTGGAAGAACCTGGAAAGGTTTGCCGTAGAGGGTGACAGCCCCGTACGCGTAGATACATTCATTGTCCTAGAGTAGGGCGGGACACGAGAAATCCTGTCTGAACATGGGGCGACCACGCTCCAAGCCTAAGTACTCGTGCATGACCGATAGCGAACCAGTACCGTGAGGGAAAGGTGAAAAGCACCCCGACAAGGGGAGTGAAATAGAACCTGAAACTGGATGCCTACAAACAGTCGGAGCCTGAAAGGGTGACGGCGTACCTTTTGTATAATGGGTCAACGACTTAGTGTAACAAGCAAGCTTAAGCCGGTAGGTGTAGGCGAAGCGAAAGCGAGTCTGAATAGGGCGATATAGTTTGTTGCATTAGACCCGAAACCGAGTGATCTAGCCATGAGCAGGTTGAAGGTTGGGTAACACCAACTGGAGGACCGAACCCGCATCTGTTGCAATAGATTGGGATGACTTGTGGCTAGGGGTGAAAGGCCAATCAAACTCGGAAATAGCTGGTTCTCCGCGAAATCTATTTAGGTAGAGCGTCTGGCGAATACTCCCGGGGGTAGAGCACTGGATGGGCTATGGGGACTCACCGTCTTACTGATCCTAACCAAACTCCGAATACCGGGAAGTACTACCAGGCAGACACACGGCGGGTGCTAACGTCCGTCGTGAAAAGGGCAACAACCCTAACCTCCAGCTAAGGTCCCCAAGTCATGGCTAAGTGGGAAAGGATGTGAGGATCCCAAAACAACCAGGATGTTGGCTTAGAAGCAGCCATCATTTAAAGAAAGCGTAACAGCTCACTGGTCTAGTCAAGGGTCTTTGCGCCGAAAATGTAACGGGGCTAAAGCCATGCACCGAAGCTGAGGATTCCTCTTTGAGGAGTGGTAGCGGAGCGTTCCGTAAGCTGATGAAGGGACAGCCGTGAGGCATCCTGGAGGTATCGGAAGTGCGAATGTTGACATGAGTAACGATAAAGAGGGTGAGAGACCCTCTCGCCGAAAGACCAAGGGTTCCTGCTTAAAGTTAATCTGAGCAGGGTTAGCCGGCCCCTAAGACGAGGCGGACACGCGTAGTCGATGGGAACCACGTTAATATTCGTGGGCCTGGTGGAAGTGACGGATTGCTCAACTTGTAAGGTCTTATTGGATTGATCTTGCAGGGACGCGGTTCCAGGAAATAGCTCCACCGTATAGACCGTACCCGAAACCGACACAGGTGGTCAGGTAGAGTATACCAAGGCGCTTGAGAGAACTATGTTGAAGGAACTCGGCAAATTGCACGCGTAACTTCGGAAGAAGCGTGACCCTTTTTTACGCAAGTATGAGAGGGTGGCACAGACCAGGGGGTAGCGACTGTTTACCAAAAACACAGGGCTCTGCGAAGTCGCAAGACGACGTATAGGGTCTGACGCCTGCCCGGTGCTGGAAGGTTAAGAGGAGGGGTGCAAGCTCTGAATCGAAGCCCCAGTAAACGGCGGCCGTAACTATAACGGTCCTAAGGTAGCGAAATTCCTTGTCGGGTAAGTTCCGACCTGCACGAATGGCGTAACGACTTCCCCGCTGTCTCCAACATAGACTCAGTGAAATTGAATTCCCCGTGAAGATGCGGGGTTCCTGCGGTCAGACGGAAAGACCCCGTGCACCTTTACTATAGCTTTACACTGGCATTCGTGTCGGCATGTGTAGGATAGGTGGTAGGCTTTGAAGCAGGGACGCCAGTTCTTGTGGAGCCATCCTTGAAATACCACCCTTATCGTCATGGATGTCTAACCGCGGTCCGTCATCCGGATCCGGGACAGTGTATGGTGGGTAGTTTGACTGGGGCGGTCGCCTCCGAAAGAGTAACGGAGGCGCGCGATGGTGGGCTCAGACCGGTCGGAAATCGGTCGTCGAGTGCAATGGCATAAGCCCGCCTGACTGCGAGACTGACAAGTCGAGCAGAGACGAAAGTCGGTCATAGTGATCCGGTGGTCCCGCGTGGAAGGGCCATCGCTCAACGGATAAAAGGTACGCCGGGGATAACAGGCTGATGACCCCCAAGAGTCCATATCGACGGGGTTGTTTGGCACCTCGATGTCGGCTCATCGCATCCTGGGGCTGGAGCAGGTCCCAAGGGTTTGGCTGTTCGCCAATTAAAGCGGTACGTGAGCTGGGTTCAGAACGTCGTGAGACAGTTCGGTCCCTATCTGCCGTGGGTGTAGGAATATTGACAGGATCTGTCCCTAGTACGAGAGGACCGGGATGGACATATCTCTGGTGGACCTGTTGTCCTGCCAAGGGCATAGCAGGGTAGCTATATATGGAAGGGATAACCGCTGAAGGCATCTAAGCGGGAAACCCACCTGAAAACGAGTGTTCCCTATCAGAGCCGTGGTAGACGACCACGTTGATAGGCCGGGTGTGGAAGTGCGGCAACGCATGAAGCTTACCGGTACTAATAGCTCGATTGGCTTGATCGTTCTTGTTGCCAGTGCTCATCAAGCTCCGCTTGAGGAGCACGCAACAACAACTCTTTTGTCCTCACGCACCTTCGGGTCTTCGACCCTGTGCTGCGGACGGCGCGCCGGACTTCCGGCGACGCGCCTTGCGCTTGCGGTCTTCGACCGTAAGTCCAAAACGACGTGTTTAAAAAATCCAGCTTCTCAAAACGTTGCGCTTCGCTGACCTGGTGGTTATGGCGGGGTGGCCGCACCCGTTCCCTTTCCGAACACGGCCGTGAAACGCCCCTGCGCCCATGGTACTTCGTCTCAAGACGCGGGAGAGTAGGTCGCTGCCAGGTCTGCCAAACGCAACTCCGAGCAAACCCATTACGGTTTGTCCGATGATTTTAAATCTTCTCTGACCAAATAACGGCCAAGCCGTGTTACAATAGGCCGCTCACAAGCGGCCTTTGTCGCTTCTCAAAGCTTCCGAGACACTGAAATACAGTCGTCTCAAAACAGGTGTGCTCCAACAGGGTGCCCACCTGACACGAGAC
Source organism: Rhizobium mayense (assembly GCF_030272705.1). Lineage (GTDB taxonomy): Bacteria > Pseudomonadota > Alphaproteobacteria > Rhizobiales > Rhizobiaceae > Rhizobium > Rhizobium mayense. The sequence continues at coordinate 6,556 of NZ_JARFYM010000073.1, forward strand.
AAATCCTCCGGATTTGCTCGGATGACGCAAGCCGCAAGGCTTGCTCAAGCTCCGACGAACCCTTCGGGTTCGATCAGGGCGGACAAACCGCAACGCGGTTTACGCTGGTAACGCGGGGTGGAGCAGCCCGGTAGCTCGTCAGGCTCATAACCTGAAGGCCGCAGGTTCAAATCCTGCCCCCGCAACCA
>NZ_JARFYM010000074.1 GCF_030272705.1 Rhizobium mayense
ATGGCTTCGCACCGCAACCCGCCGCTACCGCCGCAAATACAGCAACCCAAAACCGCTGGAGCGAACTCAAAACTGGATAAAACTTGGGGGCAAGGTCACAAGCAAGAGATAGTAATGATGATGTCCGGTGTCGCGGCTGATCGAATTGCCCGCGCCGCGCTACGACAGCGCAGAGACACTCGCCAGTCCGAACTGGCGCAGATCCAGCGTGAACGATTGATTTGCGAGGATAGTCTCTTCAATACAAATCTACTTATCCACGTCTCGCACGAAATCGAGCGGAACGTCAGTTCGAATAGGCCGGATGATCAGGGCGCGCTGGTCGCGAACGACGCGGAAACCTATAAGTCATGGGCCGCAGTTACGCCCTACGAAGTCGCCAGCTACCTCACGGCGGGATCGAGGGTTTTTCCTATTCTACGGAACGAACGCGTCGAGAGCTTTCGGAACAGGACCCAAGATCGCATGGCTTTCCAAAACGGCGATGTCCCTTTGAGTTTTAGGGGTGACCTAACGGAAGAGCAATGCCGGAGGGGACACGACCGACTTGCGGAGTTCCTGGCGCGACGCGTCGCAAGGAAAGACATCAAGTCTCTAGTTGACGGAAAACTGACCTACGAGGACTTCGGCATCAAGGAAGACCTCCGAAAAACCATCGAGGAAATTGTCGGACAAGGAGTAACCGATCAATCACGCGACATACCCGATTTCTCCAAAACAGGAACTTTTCAATGACCTCTCGAAAAGCCCAGATTCTAAAGTGGGCCAGCGATCGAACTGAAGAACTTACTGAGACGAAAGTCGGTCGAGATCCACAGTATCGCCAGAACTGCATATCGATTGCGAGAGTATGTTTGAGTCTTCTTGATCAAAAGACACCCATAAAGCCAACCGTACCCGCGATAATTGAGGCTGGCGGCCTGATAGACCCAAACTTCAGAGCGGCATCGACCATATACAACGAATACGCAGACTTCGTGAGGATCTGGCGTGAAGCGTACCAACAGATCATGAACATAGGTGGCGAGCCGGGGCTCGGTCTTGAGCAGCTACTCGCTCGCGATCTCGACCTCACCGACCTGGACGAGGGAACTGCATCGCGCGTTCGTCATATCTGCGTTCGCTCCCTAGAGCTTCTGCAGCGCTATAACGCGCTCAAAGAAATCATCACTCAAACAGTGCCAGTCGATCTGGACGAGGGACCTGAGATGGAAGACAGCCTCATCGATGATCTCCTGCACTGGATTCAAAAGGTTCCTACCTGGGGATTTGATTATAACGAATATGGCCTCCAGGTTTCACGAACCACCACCGCGGGGACCTTGATCATGGACGCAGATTTGTTTGAGGGTTTGAAGGCCGTGGCAGGGGGGGCGAAATCGAAGTCCGCGGCTGTGGCGGCATTAGCTGCCGCAGACGGAGGAACGTGATGCAAAATAAGATATGGTGTCCACGAGAGGATTCGAACCTCCGACCCCAGGATTCATCCCACTTCGACTTTCGCCGCCACCCAAGAGGGCGTTCGTGGTCTGGACTGTCCCTTCACCGTAGGCCGGAAGCCCTTAGGTGCTGCCCATCCAGTCTCTACACCTTCCCGGGATTTCTCCTGGGCTTGGCTCGGGATTGGCATGCTGGGAGACCAGCGAAGCGTTCCCCGACTTTGAGCAGATCGATTGCAGTGTTTCCCTCTGCAACCCCCAATTTTTTCAGGAATCCTGTGCTCTATCCTGCTGAGCTACGTGGACATACTAACAAAGATTACACTGCCTCGTAGCTGATATCTCCCGAGACATCAACCACGTACGCAAACTTAACCAGGGCCGTAGGAGCATTTTTGCGATGTGATCGCAGTGGCACCCCGGTGCTTCGCTTGTATTTGAACTCACGTGAGGAAACGACCGATGGCGAGAAGCCTAGAGGCATTGTTCGAAGAAGTCGTCCTCTTGGACGACATCTGGGAATGTTGCGAGAAAGCGGACGAGGCAAGGGTTTCAGTCCTAGAAACGATGCTCGTGCAGGAAATCGAAGCGGCACACAGCCTTCAGCGGCTGATGATCCCAATGTGGCGAGAGGATCAACAGACAGTCACAGAGGCGCAGGAAGCAGCGGAGGCAGCGAAGAGGTGCGCGAAGCGGTTTGACGACTTTCGCAATTTTTCGGATGCGTTTGTACTGGAGAACGAGTGGTTTGCGGAGGCGGTAGCTCACGTCGACGATGTCTATGCGGAGGTGCTGCGCATAAGTGACGACAACGTCCGGGTCGCAGATGGTCGCGGGCGCAGAAGAGAATCGGGAATTCCAGATGAGTTCATAGGTCCTACAGGCTTCATTCCGTTCTAGTTTCGATAACCAGCCACTTTATCTCTCGGTCTGCCAACGCCAACATCTCTCCGCCCTTGGAGAATTTTAGGATCAGACAAAAAGATCGGGGTGTGGATGATGTCGCGGTCGCGATCACGCGTTAGCGTAAGTGTCTGGTCATTCGGGTTGGCCTAGGTAGCTAAAATTTGTCCCAAAAACCGACTCCCGGGAGGAGCGGTCTTTTACACCAGCTTTGTGTCAGGCCTCCGTCGGCGAACCCAGCGATCCTACAAACTCCTTCACCTTGGCTTCGCTCATGGCGCTCTCCAGCGCTTCAGCCATCCCCTCGAAGAGCCCAGCAAGCTTCCGCAGATAGTCACTTGTTATGTCGTCGTGCCTGTTTCCTTCTTTGTCACGTCCGTTGCGATGTACGCAATCATGACGCTTGCTGACCGACATCAGAATCATCTTTCGATCGTCTTTTTCGCTCGGCAGTATCGAACTTCCGAACGCGTTAGCACACATCTGATTCACAAGGACGAGGTTGTGAAAGGATATCCCTTGGAGGGTAGTTTTGATCATATCACGAACGATGTTGGGTTTGGCGAGGACCGTCTCCAGAGAAAGTTGTTTGTCCTTGAGCTTTAAGTCATCAAGCTTTAGCATCTGCCTTTGCACCGACACGTCGACGATCGCGGCACCGATAATGGTATCGGACAAGTAGGCTTCGACGATCGAATATAGATTGCTGAAGAGCATGCGATTCCGACTACTTTCGCCATCGAAGCTTCCGATTTCCCCGACAGTATACCGCCACTCCGCCATGGCGCGCAGGAAAATTCCGTAGGCTCCGGGCTCCGGTGACGGTTCGTACCAATCCTCAGGAACGCCCGGTAAATGCAGGGAAACTTCAACATCGTCACGATCGTCAAGGTGAGCGGTCAGTTCTCCTCGATTTTTGACAATCCTAACAGTCCAGTTGTGCGCTTCCTCTGAATTTAGGCAAGAGACCTCCCCGACGGTCTCACCGGTCCATTCGCTCGGAGTTAGCAGAATGGAGGTCGCAGGGTGGTGGCACTCAGGGCACAGGAACTTTACCTCGATATCGAAGTCGGGTTCGAACTCTTCATCCAGCCACTCGTCATCTGATATCTGTTCTTTCATCGAACCCATCGCTGCCCTCCTGAATAAGCGGTTGCATCCCGTCTACCAGCACACGCTTGCGGAAACGTGAATTCTGCCGACGTTTGCGTCGTGTCGCACAAGCGCTCAGCTTTATCCTGCATCGGACGGACGAACGAAATGGTTGTCATGTGACGGCATTACGTCGGAGGTTCATTGGGATGGCAATGTCAACGCTTACGTCAGCAACCTGCACATCGCCCACCTCGTCGACTCTGCTGCTTTGGTTGATCGGAGGACGGCTTTTCCCGGGTCCTCGCAGCCGTTCGACGATCGTCGATCGACCCGTGTGCCACACCGCAGCCGGCAGCCTCCGTTGCCCGCAAGCACCTCTTTTCGAACGTCATCTGCAGAACGATAGTCCGATCGCGGACAAGACGCTTGATCCAGACGTCCAACCAGGCATTCCTGCTCGTGCCACCAGCGACGTGGCGCACCCACTGACTGACGCTTGTGCCGGAGCAAGAGCCACGAGATCCACTATTTCGGCAATCGCATCGAAGTCACGGGTGCCGCACCGCCGCCGCCGTTCATCACCACGGGCCTCGTCGACATTCCTTCCGCGGCTCCTGCGCAAGTTCTGGCTTGTCGAGCCCTTCGCGCTCCCTTCGGAAGGAGAGTGGGGACGACTGGGCTGGCGATGCGGCGGCGACATCACGGCGAGTTCCTTTGCTGCAACGAGTATTTTCGCGAGGGCGCTGGCTGGCGCGAAAAGTTGAGATCTGCGCTTGAGCGCACCGAGCATCCATTTAATATGTCGCCGATCCAAGTATCTTTGAGTTTCGCAAATGATTTCTTCGTTGGCTGCAGACGAGACGAATTTTCTCAGACTGGAAAAGTTGCTAAGATTGCGGAGCTATTTTGGTGATATCTACGGCAGCACGGATCTGTGTGTGCTGCTCTACGTATTAGCAAAAAGGGAGCGCCCCAAATGTGTCGTCGAGCTAGGCACAGGTCTAGGCGTGTGTACGGCTTGGCTTTCTCTCGCACTCCTAGAGGTTGGGGAAGGGCACATTTGGACATTCGACGACGGGAGTCACCTACTCAAAAAGGAAATTGTGCGCAACGCCGCAACATCGGTGCGCAAACTGTTCAACCTACCTCCTAACCCCGACGAAAATCTAAAAGCGCTTTTCCTCGATCTTATCCGAGAATTGGACCTTGAAGGAAACGTTACTTTTGTGGATCAGCACATCGACTACGATGAGCGTCTCCGTATTGTTATTGACAGGATTGACGCTAAAGAAATCAACTGGTTGTTTAGCGACATATCTCATGGACCAAAGGAGATATCCACCATTATTGGTACATTTGTGCCAAAGATGTCGGAATATGGCTCTATATTTATCGATAGCGCCTCTAATAATATTTATTCTGCACCGTATCTTGAGAGAGTAGTTCCATTGCTGAACGCCGGCCTGCTTCCGCAATCGCCTGATTTCAAAGTGTGGGCCGATGGACCGCAGAATATGACCTCCCGCGTTTTCGAGCTTATCCACTTGAGGGAGGCACGCGACGGACCACAAAACAGTACCGCGTGGATAAGAATTCATCCAAAGTAATTAAGCATATCTAACGACCTTGACAGATTGTATTTTTCGGAGTGAACCGCGCCGGGTTTGCCGGAGGCTCCAACTCGTGAGAAAGTGGAGCCGATATGAGCAAGACGACCAACAAATTTTCACCTGAAGTTCGTGACCGAG
>NZ_JARFYM010000075.1 GCF_030272705.1 Rhizobium mayense
GTGCGACCATCGATGCTGACCTCCTCTCAGCCAGCATCTTGAATCACATTCGACATCAAAAGGGAATCCGCGATTCAAACATAATCAGAAACGCTCTAGCGACCCACGTTTGGCCATCCTGTTCCAATAGGTTTGCCTCGAAGCTACAGAATTCAGTCCGCCTTTGATTTAATTATATAATTTTTGATGTCGGGGGATTGCGACATCGAGGGCACGCCCTTGGTGGCGGACCTGCCCCTGCCATGGACGTTTCGCGAAATCACGGCGCCATCATCAAGGAAGTCACAAATCGGCTTGACGGTCCTTGAAATAACTCCAGTCCCAACCTCACCTGACAGACACGATATGGAACTCTCGGAAGGCAGTTGTCGCCCGCGGCGCCGGCGATGACCATTTGGCTCTTCACGGAGATCAAGCATGACACCCGACACCGATATCTACCCCCATTGGTTCCAGGAGCTTTCCCAGTAGTACGAGGCCCGTTCGCGTGTTGTCGCGCAAGAGGCTTCGGAGGAGTGGCGCCTTCTTGGTTTGCTCTGGGATGCGATCGATGATGTCTGGGCTCGATCTGCGTCGCTAGCGACACAGGAGAGCGCTTCCCTGACCTCGCCTGGGTCCGGCGGTTGCATCTCCGGCAAATTTCGAGCCGCCCGTGCGTTGTTGCGGGCGCTAGTGCTGCCGGTGGGCGGGCAACGTGAAGTGAAAAATGGCACCTCGGGGTAGATTGGCGGTCACCCACAACTGCCCCCCATGGGCCTCGATGATCGACCGGCAAATCGACAACCCCATCCCCATCCCGTTCACCTTGGTCGTAAACTGCGGTTTGAATATCAGATCGATCGCGCTCGGCTCGACGCCCTTCCCCACGTCTTCCACCGCCACCATCAGACAGCTGGAGTCGTAGACTTTAGACCTTAAGGAAAGTACTCGGTCCCCATCTTCAGTGGCCGCCATAGAATCGATCGCGTTCGTGATCAAATTCACGAGCACCTGCTGAAGTTGAACCTCGTTGCCCTCTATCAGTGGGAGCGATTGGTTGTAGTCGGTTTGAACCGCTACCCGATGCGTCTGCAGATCGTAGCGCACGAGCGCCAGAGCTTCGCGGATCAGATTGTTGACGTCGAGCGAAGTCCGGATTCGTGCTTCGGTCTTGAAGAGCGTCCGAATATTATCGATTACCGCGCCCATACGGTGGCCGTTGTTCACGATTTGCTGTAGTGCGGCTTTGGCCTCATCGATGTTGGGCGTCGCGCGATCAAGCCAGCGCAGGCTCGCACTGGCGTCCATAGTCATCGCCGACAATGGCTGCTTGATCTCGTGTGCCACGGTGGCTGCGACCGCGTCCCCCGTCAGCAGACGCACCTCGCGCTCGCGGCGTTGGCCGACGACTGCGCGCAGCAGTTCACCGTATAGCATCGTCACTTCTTTCATCAGGGTGACCAGCACAAAGCTGCCGGAAAACACGCCGTAAACTCGCCCGGCATACCAGCCGACGCTAAAGCGGTACGGGATAGGAAAGGCGGTGAGGGAGATCTCGATGATGTATGCGAACAAAACCAACATCAGCCAGAGATCGAGAACCGAGCGGTGCCGCAGCCATAGCAAGACAAGCGCGACGACGAATAATCCCGCCATCGGTCCGACCACGAAGTACCAGAGATAGGAAACCTCCGCCGTGTCGAGCATGATGCGCGGGAGGAACGCATGGCCTGCTGTAACGAAAACCGTTGCGCAACAGACGAGCGCAGCAACTGATCCGACAGTCGTAAGGACCCTCGCACGAATGGACCGTGGCGGCAGCGCCTCCATCGGATCGGCATCCTTCAACAGTGTATAGACGATCGCGAACAGGGCGAAGCCCGCGTGGGACAGGACATAGAGCCAAACCGTACTCTGGAGGCCGCCGCCAAGGCCGCCCTCCGGCGCCAATACGCCTGGAAATGTGAGCGTCCAAGGAATTGCGAGGAGCGCTGTCAAGAAATAGCCATTCGCTAGTGCGAGGAGCGCATGCGAGCGTAGGACGGAAAACTGCGCGAAGAGCAGGGCTGCGGTGATAGAGTCGATGAGGAAAATCGCAGTGCCGTAGGCGGGTATAAAGGCGTCAACCCGTCGCAGTGGCAGGCCAGAGAGCGGGCCTGCCACGATGATAAAGACAACGAGCAGCACTAACACAACGCCAAGCGCGAACCGCTTTTGAGCGACGCTGGGCGAAAGATTCGAGAGCACAAACTCATCCGCCCGTAATCCGGCCGCTGACCCTTCCACAAACATATTCGCCTCACGTCGAAAGCCCGCGATGGACGGCAACTTGAAGTTCGCCAGTCTCCAATTCGAAATCAGACTTCCAGAATGTGGTGCCTTTCCTACTTGCCCGACGAGATCGTCCGATCTCACTAGCCCGAAGCCGCAGGGCGCCCCGACTACAGTCTAATGCAAGCGATCACTTTCGCCAATGCCGGCACAAGGCGAGTGCAATTGAGCTATAGGGACGTTTCTCTGACCTAACCTCGCCGAAAGATGCGCAGCCCGCTAAGGCCTAGCTTGTCCCAGCTTTATGCCGTGTTAGCGGCTTCGCTCAATCCCAAAGCGGCTCTTTACAACCCTAGATTGAATTGCGTCTACGAGAGCTTGCCTGTCTCGGCTAGCCGCATCTCTCCGCGTGCCTGCCTACATCGCGAGGCTCGTCGCCTCAATCACGTCCGAAACGCCACAGGGCTACGCCGGTCATCGGATTGACAATCGGTCGCTCCCTCTCGTCCTTGCTGCCAGCGGGCTGGACGGTTTGCGACGCAAGCGCGATTCTTTGTCCGCCTTTTCGAGTTTTTCCGGTAATAGATTCTCATCCTTGGGGCGTCGCTTCGGGCGTCGTGTTCGTGTCGTTGATGCTTATCGTGTTCTCTATCGGGCTTGGCGTCCGCCTGAAAGAACAAGGATTGTCGGCACCACGCTTCAATCGAATTGTTCACCGTGCCCGATCTGTTCGCGAACTGCATCGCTAATTGGCAGATCGTCAGCAGGACCCAGGTCCGCACTGCTAGCGTCCGCCAGAGAGTGGGCCGCTTCGACCAGTGCGCCGAGTAGCTCCCGAGTGCCCCACCCCGCTTTATTCGCTGAAGCGACAACTTCTTCCAGGGCGTATCCGGCCGCGACCTTCAATTCCTTGAAGCGCTGCTGCAAATCCTGAGATTGTGGTGATGGAAACAGCACAGTCGGCTCCTTTCATTGACGAGGTTACCCGTAGGACATCGGACGCTTCCGCCATCTCGACAGGCCCCCAGATAATCGCCGAAAAACCTCACGTTAATCAACGAACATCTACCCTTCCCAACGCGATTCCGGCGCCCGCATTCGCCGCCGGAGTTTCGTCGCGTTCAACTTTTGACGGCGTTTCCCTTGGCTGACGAAACCGCAAAGGTCAGCAATTGGATAGCAACTGCCGCCAGATAACAGCTTAACGCAGGCCAGCTGCGGGCGGGAATGCTCCGGATTTGACGATCCAAAGAGGGTGTCTGGCATCGCAACTCAGATGTGAGCCGCGCGACCGTGCCGGTTCGGCAGACGGGCCCCCAAAGTCTCTTTGCGTCGTGCAAAAAGACGAGCAGTACTTTCCAGGAATTGGGCGAAAGCATTCCGAGATATGCCATCGGCATTGAGCATTACGTGAATCATCGGATCGTCAAGAATCTCAGAGATTGTCAGGTCAGACACAAAAGCTCTCCTTCAGCTCATAATGATTGGGTGAGCTATAGGCGCCTTCTGTAGCGGCGTGAAATACCGGGGGGTTATGGAGTGAATGCCTAAATCTTATCGCGCCGGGAATGTGATCATAAGAGCTGTCCGGAGCTTATTTGGAGGCGAGGCCATAACATTGATTTCCGGCTATCATTCTGAAAATCGCCGTACCTGAGATGACGAACCCGGGCGCACAGACACAAGCGATAGCAACCACAGCCTTGACGCATCATCCGGCCAGATAAAGTGGCCACCTAGCACCGGTGAGCCTTGCTCCGACGTTTTGTCGGCTACCTGCCCAGTGCTATTGTATCGATTTGATAGCCTAACATCATTGGACTATGGACTGAGCACCCTTTTATTGCGTGTCGTCGATACCGGATAAGAGAGCGTTCGGCAAAGGCTCATCGGGCCATCGTATCGCTCTGCTGTCCATGCATTGTTTCAATTCCCGCTGGTCATTGGACCGGCAGCCTCTGCGGCCTTATCTCAAAGGCTCGAACGGAGGACAGCACATGAGAGTTTACGCGAAAAATCCCGATGCGCTATCTCGCCTAACGCCGGAGCAGTACCGTGTGACGCAGCAAAGCGGTACCGAGCGTCCAGGCACGGGTGAATATCTCAACAACAAGCAGCCGGGCATCTACGTTGATATCGTATCGGGCGAGCCGCTGTTTGCCTCTTCGGACAAGTTTGATTCAGGCTGCGGCTGGCCGAGTTTCACCAAGCCGATCGAAACCGCGAATATCAACGAACTTACCGACCTCTCGCATGGCATGCTGCGCACCGAAGTGCGCTCTATCCACGGCGACAGCCATCTAGGCCATGTCTTCCCGGACGGGCCGATGGACCGCGGCGGTTTGCGCTATTGCATCAGCTCTGCCTCTCTTCGCTTCGTGCATCGCGACAGGATGGAGGCTGAAGGCTATGGTGCCTATCTCGATCAAGTGGAGGATATCCGATGACTACGGAGCGTGCAGTTCTCGCCGGCGGTTGTTTCTGGGGCATGCAGGACCTCATCCGCCGCTATAACGGGGTCATCTCGACGCGTGTCGGCTATACCGGCGGCGAG
>NZ_JARFYM010000076.1 GCF_030272705.1 Rhizobium mayense
CTTGCCAGCGACAATCAACATGATACCTTCACCCCGACCGCGACTTAAGAGTCTCATCTAGATTGTCGCTAGCGTCTCATCCTGATCGCCGCGCTATACCGGCGTGCCCCGCGCCCAAATAACCAATTTGCCTTTCGGCGCCGGGAGCTGCCGGAAGGCGCGCTTCCAAGTCAGAACAACGGCCTACAGCTTCCCACAACAATGACTTGACTTGTATTTCTGCAACGAAAGATAGAAATGGATAGCCCTATGATTGTGCGTAGCCTGCGCGATGTTGAAGCGACGGATCACTTCGTCGATTGGGGCAATGGTACTAGCCACCGCCTCCTGACGGACAAGGACGGCATAGGCTTTAGCATCTGCCACACCGTAGTGCGGGCTAACACTGTCTCGCTTCTCCAATACCGCAATCATCTCGAGGCGTGCTACTGCATAGCCGGAGAGGGCGAGGTCGAGGACATGGACGGTAATGTCTTCCCTATTCGCAAGGGCGACATCTATGTGCTTGACAAGCATGACAAGCATTTTCTGCGCGGGGGCCGGGACAAGGACCTGATCCTCGTCAGTATCTTCAACCCGCCCCTCAAGGGGACCGAGCGCCACAAGCTCAACGACCCGGCAGGCTCAGCATATTGAGCAAGGCGAACAAAAGCAGAATATAAACCGCCGCTAATTGAGCTTTGCAGTCGCTGGTTGGTGCCGCGTCACACGTGCCGCTGGCCATAGTGCCAAACACGATTCAGGTCCCGATCGAAAGCTCGAATTCGAAGTGCACGGCACCCCGCAGAGTCATTCAGCCAGGGAACCGCTCTAATCATCAAAATGCCGGAACTCGGAAACCTCGACGAAAAGACCGCAGCCTTCTGATGCGGTCTCGCATCCATGAGTCGACAATCCGGACGGTGGACCAGATGCGCATTAATCTGGCAGAAGGCCCCATCGTCCGTCAGCGCTCCATAGCCAGCAGTCGTTGAAGCCCCTTCAATCCCGATCTCAACCCCAAGTACAATGCACTCATCGAGAATGGCAAACACCCAAAGTTGCATCACCGCCATCATGAGAAGGGTCGCTCTCACCTCGCAAACGCACCGTTGCGCAACAAGCGAAAATGGACCCCAAAACCCGCTTTCCAGGCTCCCCTTTCTTTGCTCGGAACCCATCGGGCAAGATTCCGAAAGGCTTATGCCGATTGACAGCGCGCTCAATTGTCCGATGTCCGGCGATGTCGGATAAATGACAGAGCAGTGTTAGGGCTATCATGTTGATTGAGAACAATTTCTCGTTGGCACGGTACGTGCGTGGTACTCTACAAAGGCCCATGGACTGAGGAGAAGTCGTCCGATGATGACGCTCACCGGAAACTCAGACGAGGTAAGATGGCGACTGCGAGACTGCCAGAGACGATATTTGCAGGCACGGGCTTGCCGGAGGCACTTTGGGGATATCTGGCTGCGCGCAAAAGTTTCGTTACCGTCAATGCAGGCCTATTGCACCGGGGACTGTGGGCGCGATTGCGCCCGAGCAAATCCGAACCAATGTGACGCGTTTGAGCGCTCCATGGTGGGGCGCATAGGATGGGACCTGCCCTACTTCAAGGGTAGACTGTGAGAGGGATAAAAATGGCACATGGGTCTTCTCCGGTGCGCGCCGGTGCACGCGAAACAGACAGTCAGGATAGGCAACCTGCAGTCCGACCCGTTTCCTCCAGTGCCTTTGTCGGCAGTGGTACACTTGCTATCAGCTGCGCTCAGCTGGCAATGGAGAGAGGCCACGTTATTGATGCGGCCCTGTCCGCCGACCCCATATTCGCAGAGTGGGCGGCTCGCGCCAAAATCCGGTGTGTAGCGAGTATTGAAGAGCTCTGCTCTCTTTTGAAGGCCAAGCCGGTAGAGTGGCTTTTCTCCGTTGTCAATCCGTTCGTATTGCCACCGAACGTGTTTGGGCAAGTGCGTCGAGGTGCGTTCAATTACCACGACGGTCCATTGCCACGATATGCAGGAATGCACGCGACGTCCTGGGCTTTGCTGGCGCAAGAGAGCGAATATGCCATCACGTGGCATAGGATGGGTGATGGTGTCGATACTGGTGACGTCGCGGTTCAGCGCCAAGTGTCGATTGCGCCCAGCGACACGACACTTACCCTGAACCTTAAATGTTATGAAGCTGCATTCGAGGGTTTCCGCGAGCTAATAACGGGCTTAGCGAACGGGAAGCTGACTGCCCGGCCGCAGGCGCTGGCAGACAGAAGCTATTTGCCGAGGCGCCGGCGCCCAGATGCGGCAGGCTGTCTGAGATGGGAGAAATCCGCGCAGGATCTGTCGGCGATGACGCGTGCCTTAGCCTTTGGGCCACATCATCCCAATCCATTGTGTCTAGCCAAGGCTCTCGTAGCCGGTGAAGTTGTCAGAGTGAGATCCCTGGAGGTGTTGCCTCGACGCTCGGGCGTTCCAGCAGGTTCCCTGCTGGAAGTCCACTCCAGCCATTGGTGTGTGGCGACGGGTACAGAAGATGTCGATGTTTGTTTTGGCGACCCCGATGGGCAGGTGCTGGACGCGCGAGCCCTCGCTGGGCACTCCAATCTGGATGAAGGGAGTCGCCTTCCGATCTTAAGCGATGAACAGGCGCGGAGCATAACTGCCACCCACGAATTTCTGGCGCCGCGGGAGGATTTTTGGCGACAGCGGTTAGAGCAGTTTAGAATATTGCAGCTTCCTTTCCTGCCGTCGTCCGCGGCTGCTGCGCCGCCCGGATGGCAGTCGAGTTCGTGGTTCAACCCAAGTGCTTTGGCTAAACTGTTCCCACTCGAGCGCACCGAATACTTGGTAACGGCTTTCCTGATCTATCTCGCCCGCATCACGGGAGAAGCAGAGCTTCAACTGGGATGGACGCCTGCATCGGATGGATCGCAAGCGGGCTGCAAAGCCGTGGACCGGTTGATCGCCTCTGTCGTGCCGATGGAAGCTATCATTGATCTCGCACATGATTTTGAAGAAATCCGCAAAACGGTGGCGATCGAATTCGCTCAGTTGCGGGAGCACGCTAGCTTTGCCCGGGATCTCACCGCGCGCTTCCCGTCATTGCGAGCGGTGGGGGCGCTACGATCGTGCCAGCCCTGGCCGATTGGCATCACGATTACGGCAGATAGCCGTTCGGCCGCTGGCGATCTATCTTCGAACGCGAGTTCTGAGATTGTCCTATCCGGTGATTTGCTGACCTTTGAGGTTTGCGCTCTGGATGGGAGCTTTCGTTGGCATTTTGATGCAAGCCGATTAGCGCCGGAGCAGATCGACCGTATGACGCAGCACTTACAAACGTTGTTGCGTGGTGTGATAGCCGATGCAGGCCATTCGGTGCGCGAGCTCGACATCCTGCCGGCTGGCGAGCGCGGCTATCTGCTGGAGGATCTGAACCGGACGGCGGCGCCTTACCCGTCGGACATGTGCATCCACGAGCTGTTCGAGGCGCAGGTGCGGCGCACCCCTGATGCCATCGCCCTCGTCCATGAGGACGAAGAGCTGAGCTATGGCGAACTCAATGCGCGGGCCAACCGCCTGGCGCATCATCTGATCGCCCTGGGTGTAAAGCCGGATCAGCCGGTGGCGATCTGCCTTCGGCGCAGCCCGGCGATGGTGGTGGGGGTTTTGGCGATCCTCAAGGCGGGCGGCGCCTATCTGCCGCTGGATCCGGCCTATCCGTCGGCGCGGCTGCGGCAAATCGTCGACGATGCAGAACCGCAACTGCTGCTTTGCGATGCCGCCGGCCGAAGCGCACTTGGTGCCGACGCGCTGGCCGAAGTCAACGTGTTCGATCTGGATAGGGCCACCCCCGCCTGGGCCGAGCGGTCGCCATCGGACCCGGAGCGGCGTACGCTTGGCCTCACCTCCCGCCATCTCGCCTATATCATCTACACCTCCGGCTCAACCGGAACCCCAAAGGGCGTCGAAATGTCCCACGGCTCGCTTGTGAATTCGCTCTCGCCACCACCGGGGAATGGAGTGCGAAAACGCACACTTCAATTCGCGACCCTGAACTTCGATGTGTCCTCCCAGGAATTGTTCATTTGTTGGAAGGATGGTGGAGCGCTCGTGCTCGTGCGGGAAGAAACCCGTAGGAACTTCTCCGATTTACTCGAATTCGTGAAGAGAGAGGCGATCGAGCGGCTTTTCCTCCCGTTCGTAGCATTGAACCATTTTGCGGAAGTCTGGGGCGCGCAGCAAGTGCGGCTGCCCTATTTGAGTGAGATCTATACTGCGGGTGAGCGATTGCAGGCCACTCCACTGCTTAGGGCGTTCTTCGAAGCACATCCAAAGGCGAGATTGATCAATCAATACGGGTCCACAGAAATCAACGTCATTGCCGAGCACCGCCTTGCAGCTGACCCATCATGCTGGCCCGAATTGCCACCCATCGGCCGTCCGATTGCGAACACGCGTGTGTATCTTCTGGACGGGCATGGTGCACCGGTGCCGTTCGGGGCGGTGGGTGAGCTTTATATCGGCGGGGCCGGTGTTGCGCGCGGCTATCTGAACCGGCCGGAGCTGACGGCGGAGCGCTTCCTG
>NZ_JARFYM010000077.1 GCF_030272705.1 Rhizobium mayense
AAGAACCTCCTCGTCGAGCCGGAAGTTACCTACACCAACTTCGATTCTGTGAACCAGGATCAGTGGGCTGGTATCCTCCGCTTCCAGCGCAGCTTCTAAGACCTCATTTTCGAGATCTGATCTGACTTGACCCCTGATCGGATGGAGACCGGTCCGACTTCCAGCGAAATCGGGCCGGTCCTTCCGAGTTGGGGACCGCTACATTTGAGGGTCGCTACCACCCGGGTGTACCACACCCGGAGGTAGAATTTTTTTCCTTACGCTTTATATGTAATGTTATTCTTATATTCGATGGCCGGCTGGACTGTTTAAAGGCCGGAGACCGCCGACATTGTTTCGGCAATGAGCAAAGAGCCGGGACAAAGCCGTCGCCGGTTTCCCAGGTGTCAAAGCTGCGGCCCGCGGAGAGGCTTGCGCCAACGCACTCCAAACCTATCAAGATCATCGACAAGCCGCATTTTTTGTCGTAGAGAGGCCGCATGTCATTTACCTACGCAAATGCCTCGCGATTTTATTCGTACCGCTGCTCTCAGCGGAGGCGGGCCCGTGCGTAAGTAAAACTGACGCAACGACATAAACCCGAACAGCCGCTAGTCCTACCTGGCGGCTTTTTTGTCGCCACGGTATGACCCAAAAAGGAACTGATACCGTGTTGAAATCCACTGATGATTTGCGAATTGTCGAGATTACTGCCCTTACGCCGCCTTCTCGTATTGTAGAGGAGATTCCGCGGGACGAGGCCGTCACCACCACCGTGACGGATACACGCAACGCCGTTCACGGCATCCTGCATAATGACGATGATCGATTGATCGTGGTCATCGGCCCCTGCTCCATCCACGATCCGGTCGCGGCGCGTGACTACGCCGCTCGTTTGAAGGAACAGCGCGACCGGTTCGCAGACGATCTCGAAATCATCATGCGGGTCTATTTCGAAAAGCCGCGAACCACAGTCGGCTGGAAGGGTCTGATAAATGACCCACATCTCGACGGAAGCTACCGCATCGAAGAGGGATTGCGCATCGCCAGAAGTCTTCTGGTCGACGTCAACGAAATCGGGCTGCCGGCCGGCTGCGAATACCTCGACACGATCACGCCGCAATACATTTCCGATTTGGTAAGCTGGGGCGCAATCGGTGCGAGGACGACCGAGAGCCAGGTGCATCGCCAGCTGGCTTCCGGCCTCTCATGCCCGGTCGGCTTCAAGAACGGCACGAATGGCGATGCACGGATAGCTCTGGATGCGATCGTTGCGGCCTCGCAGCCGCATCATTTCCCCGCCGTGACCAAGGACGGCCTTGCCGCAATAGCCTCGACGCGCGGCAACGAGGATTGTCACCTCATTCTGCGCGGCGGCAAGCAACCCAACTATGACGCGGCCAGTGTCCAGGCGGTATCGGCACAGGCTGAGCAATCCGGGCTTGATCCGCGGATCATCATCGATGCCAGCCATGCCAACAGCAGCAAGAATCCCGAGAACCAGCCACTGGTCGTCAACTCCGTCGCGGAGCAGATATCTGCCGGCGACCATCGCATCAAAGGCATGATGATGGAGAGCAATATCGTCGGCGGCCGCCAGGACCTCGTTCCCGGCAAAGCGTTGGTTTATGGCCAAAGCATCACAGACGGCTGCATAGATTGGCCGACCTCCGTCCGTACGTTGGAAGAACTGGCCCGAGCCGCGCAAGCAAGACGACGTATGCCTCGCCAGTAGTATTTTGATCCAGGGATCGCTTGCCCGATACGCGTCGGCGAACGATCCCTGGCCACCTTCGAGCTTGTCCCCGCCAAGTGGCGGGGACAATAAATTTCCCTTTCGATCGGATCAGGACTGCTCGCGACCGACGACCAGCTTCAGCGAGCCTTCGAATTCCGGTTGCGTGCGCAGATGCCCATATTGGGCGTCCCATGTACCGTCCCTGAGATCGCGGCCGAGATCGGCAACGAAGCGGTTACCGATCGACATATCGACGAAGCTCCAGGCGGAATTGGCAAGGCGAGCGCCCGGCTCAAGCAGGCGCTCCGGACGCCCGTAATAAGCCTCGCCGAAGCCATCCGTGCAATTCAGCGGAATCGGCACGGGAATGACCTCGGCATTGCCGCCCAACCCTTCGCTGATGGTTGCCATTTGCGGATAGCGGCGCGCCTCTACCGCGATCACTTCCGGCGCATAGTCGACAAGCCAGAAGCGATCGAGCTCATCGGGATCGCCGGTCAGGATCAGGACGGGACCGCGCGTCACCCGCCGCATCTCGGCAAGCCCCGCTGCCAAATCGGACCACTGGTGCACGGTGAATGTCGCCATACAAGCATCAAAACTGTCGTCTGCAAAGGGAAGCTTCTCGGCAGTGGCATCGATGGCGGCAGGCAGATGCGCCGGCCGCTGCGCTCGCATTGATTCGGACGGTTCAACGGCTGTAACCGCGCGATCAACAGGCTCATAGGAGCCGGCACCAGCACCTACATTGAGGACGCTGCGAGCATCGCCCAATGCAGCGCGTATAAACACCGCAATATTTGGATCCGGCTGGCGGTATTTTGCGTAGTTCGTGCCGATCACAGCGTAATTTGCGTCACCGGCGCTGCCGTCCTGATATCTACTGGCCATAGTCTTCATCCTCGTTGTCTGGGTTCCGGCATAGCTTTGCCGCCATCGAAAATGCTCTCGCAATCCGAATTTCATTGTTCCCTTAGTAGGGGAAATTTACTTTGTAAGCCGGACAAAACATTATGGTGTGCGGGAAGAAAACCGATATGATCGAACAAAAACTGTTCGGAAATCTCACATGGCCCGCCGCATACCGTCCCTAAACGCATTACGAGCCTTCGAAGCCGCCGGCAGGCATGGACGGATGACTCTGGCGGCCGATGAGCTGAACGTGACGCATAGCGCCGTCAGTCGTCAGATCCAGCATCTCGAGGATGTGTTGGGCGTGCCGCTGTTCGAGGGACCGAAGAACAAACTGCGGTTGACAGAGGCGGGTTCGACCCTGCTGTCCGGCCTGAGTTCCGCTTTCGATCAGATCGACATGTCGGTGCGGTCGGTTGCGGATACGGAAGACGGATCGCTCGATGTCTCCTGCCCCGGCACCTTTACCATGCGTTGGCTGATCCCGCGGCTTTACCGGTTCCAGGCGGAATATCCCAATATCGAAGTTCGCCTGACGGCATCGTCTCGTCCGGTCGACTTTGCGCGCGACGGGTTCGATGTCGCGATCCGGGTCGGTACAGCGCCCTGGCCGCAGGGCGCTGAGGTGATCGTGCTTTTTCCGGAGCAGACAGGCCCGGTGATCTCCCCTTCCCTCGAAAGAACCGTCGCGGAGAATTTCGCCGGCGTTCCGCAGCTTCATACCAGAACGCGCCTTCGCGCCTGGGGCGATTGGCTGTCGCGGTCAGGCGCACCGATCGAAGCCGGAACGCGTGTCGAATACGAGCATTTTTATTTCATGCTGGAGGCAGCAAGCGCCGGCCTCGGCGTCTGCGTAGCGCCATGGCCCTATGTGACCGATGACATCCGCTTCGGCCGCCTCACCGCGCCCCTGGGTTTCATCGACAGCGGGCATCATTACGTGGCGCTCCGGCGCGCCCGGCGGAATAGAAAATCAGTGTTGTTCTGCGAATGGCTGCAGAAGGAAGCGCAGGCATTCTCGGCCTCGCACCCAACGCTCACGGGCTAGAACATCCCGCTTTCAGGTGAAATCACCTGCAGGCGGACAAGATGCTCTAGATTCTGAAAAACTAGAGCGACCTTTGTGCGTTCAAATGAACGCACGGCGCCCTAGGCGCGGCGATAGTGGGCGAGGCTTACATAATGTTTCCGAGGCCCTTGCACGTGCCACATTTCAGCCCAGGCATCCGGCCCGCGAAAGAAAAGACGACCGCGATATAGATCGGGGCCGCATTGATGGGCGACGCGTTGCGAGGCGCCGTTCCCGATGCGGATGAATTCGGTGAGATCGGGGAAGCAGACCGCGACATGTCCAACCTCGCCATGCAGGCGATAGGTACGGCTGCTCCGAAGCGTCACAAAATCCGCCGTCGTATCGCCATGCTCCTCGAACTGGACAGGCGTCACGAACGCCTGCCCTTCGAACAAGACAACGGAGCCGTTGAGGCGGTCGATGATCTTCCGCCTCACATTCCATGTGCCGAGATAGGGTTTCAGCCGTTCATTCACGCCCTTCCCCCGCGGCCATGGTCTTTATTTAGGATGCCGCGCGTTGCGTATCGACGCCGGACTGCCTGACCGGCAGTTTCCAGCCTGGGCGCACGAAATGGCAGGTGTAGCCGTTCGGAATGCGCTCCAGATAGTCCTGGTGCTCCGGCTCGGCTTCCCAGAAATCGCTTGCCGGCGTCACTTCGGTGACGACCTTGCCCGGCCAGAGGCCGGAGGCG
>NZ_JARFYM010000078.1 GCF_030272705.1 Rhizobium mayense
CCCTCGAACGCTTCAGGCCGATCCGCGCTAACCGTTTCAATCCAAACAACTTCGCTTTCCCTTAGCGGGTATTATTGCAGAAATGCCCACGGAGCCCCGCAAGGAGCCGCACGAGCTTCAACATTGTGTCCCGAAGGGGAGCTAGACCGAGTGCCCCCGGTCTTTGCGCTCCGTTTTCATGGAAGGGGAAGGGAGTTTCGAGACGTGGGGCCAGGGCATCCTCGCACCTGGCCCGCGCCGCTGGATGCGCTCAGGGACAGGCAAGCGGCCGGATCGATATTGACATGGCATTGGCTCGGCGCGGCCTCTCCCTCGATCGAGACCTGCCTAAATCTGTCGTGAGGGTATGTCTTAGAAGAGCCTGAGCTACCCGGTCTTTTCGACATCAAAGGACGGTTCTTTTGATCCGACGGCGCTCGGTTTACCAGGCTGCACAACGTCAATGCCGGGCGCTTGATCGGCGACCGAAAGCCTCCTTCTTTCAGCTGGTCGAGCGTCCAGCCCCTTCTCTTCTCGATACGTCATGCACGTAGGCGAGCGTTCGCGCCGAGTGGCCGGAAACAAGAAGGGAGATGCGCTGGCAATGCTCAAAACATAGCCGACCGACGTTGTCTGACTGGCCTTCATGGGCTCCAAGAGCAATCTGGATGATCGAGATGCCGCATAGCAACTACGGCCCCTCGGTCTTCTTGATCTTTTGCCGAGAAGGCTTTTCGCTCGTCGTTATCTCGATCTCCGGCATGGAGCGCGCGGAGGATTGCGAGTTTTTCGGCGTTTTCTTCGACCGTGGAGATTTTTCGCGGGATCGATCTATATAGCCGCTTTCTCCTGCACCTTGAAGCAGCGCCGCATCATCCCGATCATCTTTGCCCTGCCGGTCTTGCGGCGTCTCATGCAGGTCGTCACCGTCCAGCTCATCGCAGGCTTGTTGCCAATAGCGCAGGTCCGCACCCTCCGGCCGGCCTTCGCTTTCCCAGATTTCGTAAGCACGGCGCTGGATTCGTTCGTGTCTGTCAACGGCCATGACATTCTCCCCCGAAGCAGAATAACCCTTTGAGAACGATCTGGAGAGGATTGCGGTTCCGTCGACACCACCTGGTGTCGACCATCGGTGGAATCTAGCGGATGAGGAACCCTCTTCTTCTCCATGTGAAGCGGCAGGTCGGTATACGGACCGCTTCTCGCTTAAGGCGTCTCGAAGGCGATATCAACGTCTCGATGTCGCAGAGCTTGGAAAGAGAGGTTTTTGACAATATTGATCTTCCATGATCCGCAATTCGCGATCGAACTCATCAATGATCCGCTGCACCCATGGCTCAACAACGGCGCGCGGCTCGGGCAGTTGCTCTTTATGACCGCGGCTATCTCGGAGAGATTTTCTCCGTTTGGGTGAGGCGTAAATTTCTCTGATCACGGGGGTTATCCGAATTGCTTCGAACGGACAAATGGATCGCAATTCATGCTGCAGCTCCATGGAAGGACCGAAAATTCAAAGTCGCTCCGTTCCGTCAGCACGAGCTCACCTCTCGATCGGCCAAATAAGCCTCGTTATTCTTATGGGTCGGACGGACGCGCGCCCGCGCGAGGAAAGGTAAGTGCCCCAGCGTGACTTCGGGCCTCAACGGATTTCGCAATTCGGGCTCGAGTGAGAGCGTGCTTGCCTCGATCGAATAGAGGCGATGATGCTGCATCAAGCCACATAAAGAAGGCTTAGCCTGAATTGGCATGATAAGCTCCTGGCCCAAGACCGAGGGCAAGCTGAGCTTGGTGACCTCCCAGCCCGTGGAAATTAATAGATCGACCAGCTTCGGGTGCGTTTCCACGATCAGCGAAGTAATGCCCGCAACGAGACAGAACTCCATCACTCCGGTCATCAAAACATGCGAGGCGGGTATGTGATTGATAAGTCCGGCGCCTTCGGCGGCGACGCACCGGGTCCACTCATAAATTTCCGGTGCACGGGGCCAGGCCTGGCCGTTCATGATATGAGGATAGATATCAGACAGGAGATGCGGCTCGGTCGTCGGCAGCAATCGAGAATATCCTACAACGGCATCTTCACAGAAAAGTACAAGATGAAGAGCCTGCTCATGATCGAACTGATCGATTTCGCGACCATCGCTTCTGCGAAGTGCTTCCCAGCCGAAGCGCTCTACGAATTGCTGGTGCCGAAAGCGCCAAATCTTCTCCATTGCCTTGGGATCCGACGCCGAACGACCTACGTAAAGCCTTATCATCTTTGCCCCTATTTTGGGCGAAACAGTGCACGATATTGCGCGCGACATAAATAAGTAGAATTACCCAGCTTCAGCGAAGGATTCCAACGCGAAAACTCTCCGCGATCATCTGCGCCGCATTAACGACATCAAGTTTGCGCTGCACATTCAAAATCTCATTCTGAATGGTTCGGTGGGAGCGTCCCAGAATTTCCGCGATCTCAATGGCTGTTTTGCCTGCCGCGCACCACTGAATAATTTCACGCTCTCGAGCGGTGATCCGCAATAGGCTTCTGTTTCGCGAACTCGCCTCCTTTGCTATCAGGCCACGCAACGCATTGTGGGCGTAGATCGACAAGATATGCAATGCGCCTCGAGCGGCGCTGGAGAGATCGACTTTTTCGGCACCGAACGTCACAATCGCCTGAAAGCCGCTCGCTGTATGCAATGGCACGCTATAGCCGTCTTTCATTTTGAATTCCCTGGCTTCGTTCATGACACGGCGTGCATGACGGCCAAGATCTTGGCCTCGCAATGCCTCCGACCAAACAAAAGCACCGTCCTGCATTTTACAGAGCTGAATAACGGGATCTGCGTGAACGTAATTCTTCGACAAATAGTGTTCAAACCATTCCAACGGCCATCCATTCAACATGAAGTAAGAATCGATACGCTCCGTGGCCAAAGGTATGCCGGATATAGCGAAACAATCAAAGCCGAAGTATCGTGCGGATCTGTCGAGTGAGCCGAGTATATCTTCCTTGCTCTTTGCAGTCGCGGTTTCCGACAGAAATTCGAACATTACTCTTGCGGTCGCCACAGCTTCGCTGTCCACTCGCCCCTCCCCACTATTTCAGATAGTCTATGAGCATATTAGCTGAAAGAAGTATTACTTTCATGACCACCGCCCAACGATCGCCGGCTGTATATGCTATTTTTATAAAACGTGAATATGAAAAGGGAAAAACTGCGGAGGAGACGGTTCGGTCTCGTGCTCCACCGACATACACTGCCGACTATGCGGACAACGCACCGTCAGCGTTTCATTCGGATGGACAGGCAGCTTTGCCAGGGGGCCCTTCGATGCGCTTAAAGCTAAGCAATATTGCTTATTTACCGTTACGTGAGGTCGCTGTTAAAACCAACACAAGTAAGCAAATTGCAGCCAAAGGGCGCGGGCTTGCCGGATCTCAATGACGGTCCTCACTTGGAGGCATTGCCAGCGCCAAAGGCATTGCCGGGCCGATCTTTGGTCATCTGGAAAGAAAATTTGAATAACGACGCCGGCAGGGTCGAACCTGCCGGCGTGAGGTCTGAGCGCTGACATCCGTTGAGAATTAACTCGCCGTCGCGGGAGATTTGAACATAGCTTGACGCGGCGCATATCGCGGAGCCTTGAGCTCCCCCGAAAAAACGCCTGGCACGCCAGAGGCAACTGGGCTGAATGCCATGGTTCGTAGGTTCGCAACTCACCCGCCTCCCTGCTGAGCAGAATATCGATCACGATTTCGCGAATTTCTTCATAGCTGTGAGCGCCGGCCTGGAATAGGCTGTGTGGCGGCGAAATCGTTGCGGGACTGGAACTATACCCCAGGACAGAGCGCCGACGCATTGCTCGTTCTTGTTTCAGCTTGAGCACCAATGCGCGTAAGCTGCTGTCGGCGGATGATCGGATGAAGATGTCGCCTCAATTCTTCCCGCAGTAGCCTTGTCCTGTTTCGCACCGTTTTCCATGTCATCAGAACCAAGAACGTCGGTGAGAGTTCTCTCGCGCTGCCCCGAAACGGTAAAGCCGCAAATTAGTCAGTTGAGTGCCGCGCTACCTCCGAGGGCATCATTTTCCCGGCGGAAACTTCGTTCGGCTACCAGCGCCGGCGTGAAAGCGTAGTCCGTCCATAAACAAGCCCACCATCCGCTGCGGATCAGTTGGCTCGCCGCACATGGGTGGCACGCATAACATCCCGATGCCGTGCAGGAGCTCGTTCGCCATCACTCCCGAGCGTATC
>NZ_JARFYM010000079.1 GCF_030272705.1 Rhizobium mayense
CGAGCGGGCTGTCGAGCGTATGATCCAGGCCGGTGCAGTTCCGACTACCGCCCAACACTTTGTCTATGAACTGCAGCAGGATTGGGCACGTCAGGAAACGTACCAGGGTGTGATGGACATCATGAAGGAGCATGCCGCCTTCGGCATCCAAATCGCCTACGCGAAGTGGGCACTCGGCCCGGAAATCAAGCGCAAGTAAGTAAAAACGAGGTGAACGTCGACGACTGTTCAGTTTCCGTCACATTGACATCATTTCAACATCATCCGCGAAAGAGCCTGGCTGGTGGAAATTTCCAGCCGGGTTTCGCGATTTATCCAACGCTCTGCCGCGTTAGTGGGCTGGAAATTCATGACGATTGGCCCGTGCCAGACAAAGGGGTCCCTCGAGCGGCTTTCCGGAAACGCGTGGGAACCGAATGCCTTGATCCCCGGCTTGGACCGTCAGTTCGTCTCCGGTGTCGAAGACGACAAGCGTTCGGTTGCCGGACATGTCGCGGATATTCAACTCCTCGCCGTTGACTTCCTTCTCGACGCGCACGCCGAATGGTTTGGAAGCGTCGCGGAAGGTGCCTGAACCTGCGATAATGTAGGCGAAAGTGTTACGCGAAATATGCACCGGCAGCCGCTTCTTCTTGCCCGGAGGCACTGAGACGTCGAGATAGATTGGATCAGCCGCAATGCCATCGACAGGTCCGCTCTTACTCCAGAAGTTGCCGCAGACAATGCGAACGGCAGTGCCGATCTCGACGCGTTTGGTCTTCACCCCAACAGCGGCAACTAAGGGGAACAGTCAAAAGAGCTGACGTGCGAAATGATGGACACGAAAAAATGCGCCGTCTGCCCCCAATCCTTCTGCCACGACCGCAAGATCAAGTGATTGCAAGAGCGCGTCGCTGGCGGAACACGTGCCCGATTGAAGGGATGACGTCCAGTGCCCAAAAGACAGAAAACCAATCTTTTCAATTTGCGTTGCTCTACCGGGCCGATGCCTCCAAGGCGGTCAGAAACAGATTCGGCGCTTGAGGCACCGGCCCCACCAAATGCCTAGTTGAAGAACGCCTCTAAAGCAAAGGTGAGGCGGCGGGCAACCGTTGTAACCCTCCTGCCTTGGAAGCGCGCCACCTCGAGCTCCTTGGAGTTCGGCTCGACCGCATCCTGGAGCGAAACATGGGTAGCGCCATACGGCGTTCCCGCCTGGAAAAGCACCGGGTCCGCATAGCCGAGGGGAACGATGATCAGCCCGAGATGAGCCATCGGATTGTATAGTGATAGAAGCGTGGATTCATTGCCACCATGCATGGAGGACGTGGAACCGAACACGGAGCCAACCTTGCCATTCAGTTTGCCCTGGAACCAAAGGCCGCCGAGGCCATCGATATAGGCTTTGAGCTCAGAGGCAACAGATCCGAAGCGCGTCGGCGTACCTAAGACGATGGCATCTGCCCATTCTGCATCCTCCTCGGTCGGCGCCGGATATTTCGCGTTCATATCCGCCGCCTTTTCTGCCCAACCCGCCGCTTTCGCCATGA
This sequence comes from Rhizobium mayense, assembly GCF_030272705.1. Classification (GTDB taxonomy): domain Bacteria; phylum Pseudomonadota; class Alphaproteobacteria; order Rhizobiales; family Rhizobiaceae; genus Rhizobium; species Rhizobium mayense. Next base: position 1,530 of record NZ_JARFYM010000079.1, read on the forward strand.
CTTCGGCGGGTACGATTTCGCGTGCGCGTCTTAGTCTAACCTCTGCGCCTTCGATCTCGGCACCTTCAGCAATGGCTTTTGCCAAAGCCTCGGTGGAACCGTTTCGGGAATAGAAGGCGATCAGAATCTTGGGTGCGGTCATAATCTTCTCCTCGAACCTCAACGATGTTTCGGCACTAATTGTCCTGACCCGAAGGCGTTGCGATATTCGATCGGACTTTTCTTGCTCTCGACCTCTGCGACGATGCAGAAATGGCGGGAGTGCTCGACCGAATAATCATGCAGAAGTAGTTCGAATGCGCCAAACCTGCGGAGAAGAGCCGGATCGGACGCGTCTTTTCCTTCGTAGACTGGCAGTCGTATGCATCGAGTTTGCATCGCACGAGAACATCCTTTGCGCTCGGTAACGGCCGCAAGGGTGAGATGAGCGCGTTTCCATCCGATGGCACAAACTTGATACTTGATTACAATCGCAACTGGACCGAGCGCGCTTAATCGTAGGGTCGGCGCTGGGCTCAAGCGAAATTGTGATAGATGCTCTTTTCCAGGCCGGCCATCGCCGCCATGAATGGCGGATCGAGAAATGGCAGTAATTGCGTCATCACTACGACAGCGATATCGCGCCGGGTATCGAACCAGAAGTGTGTGTTGAGCAAACCGCCCCAAAATTGAGATCCCTCACTGCGCATACCGGCGACACCCTCCTGCATGCGGGCGAAACCGAGGCTGTGGCCCTTTCTCGCGCGAGGGAAGAATACAAAGTCATGTGAGCTGCGTGGAACACAACTCGACAATTCCGGAAGCGTCAATTCACCAAGCTGGTCGGCAAGAAACGACGTCGCCGTGTCGGTGGAGATCAATCTTCGTCCATCCAATTCGCCGTGATTGAGCCACATGCGTAGGAAGCGCATGTAATCGGCGGGGGTTGAGTAGAGCGCGTGCCCCATTGCGTAGAATTCGGGGGGCCTGGGTGCCGCAACATCCACGGGAGCTGCCGTCAGGCCGCCATCGGGACGGCGTAGAAAGATGTCTCCTACCACATCCGCCCTGCCGGGTTCGAAGACAGTGTGTGTCATCTGGAGGGGCTCAAAGATCTCCTCCCGACAAAAGCGGTCGATCGGCCGCCCATCAATCGTTTCAATAACGAGCCCCAGCCAATCGATACCGGTGCCATACCGCCAACGCGTCCCGGGGTCGAAACGGAATGGATAAAGGAGCCCCTTCTTAAGACCGGATATGATCGTTGGCTTGCCGCTCCGGTCGAAATAGTGGGCGAGAACAGGATCATAATATTCGTAAGCGAGACCAGATTGATGGGTTGCCAGTTGCAGAAGCGTCGTTCCCGAGCGCGGCCGCCGGAAAAACGCTACATTCCCACGCATCCCATCCAACACTTCCAGACTATTGGATTGCGGGAGAACGGCCGCGACGGGCCAATTCCAGTCAAGTTGTTTCCGCTCAGCGAGGATGGCCGCACCCGTGGCGGCAATCGCCTTCGTCATCGAAAAGATGCGGAACAGGGTTTGGTCGCTTGCTTCAATATCCCCGGCAGCATTGCCAGCCTGACCTGTCCACACCGTCCCGGCTGAGCGTCCTACGCTAGCCACAATATAAGGCACCTGCCGCCTCTGCACGGAATCATGAAGAAGATCGTCGAGATATTGCATAACATGCTCGCCAAATGTCAGGGCTCATCCGTCAGCGCGAGCATGTCACCGCATGCCAGCGCCGGATGCCCTCGCAAAGTGGCTGGGCCATCGCGCAGCGAAATTGCAAAATCGCATCAAAAGATTTCCTTTGAAACCGATCGGAAGCCTTGGCTATTGGTGAGGAGCGCATACCTACGCCACATGTCCACCAGTTGCAGTTGAAACACGAAGGTTCAAAGGCAAAATGAATCGGTAGCTTGGTCAAGCAAAATTCAAAGCACAGACACAAACGTCTGTTGACCGAATGGAGCAAAGCGATGAGCTATATTTTCAATCTGATCCCCCTGTCGTCGAGCCACTACACCGATTTGCAGGAGGAGCGTCGCTCTCCTGCACAACCGCAGAACGTTCCCTGGCGGCACTTTGGCATCGCGTCGATCACAAAGCGGTTTTGGGGCTCGGTCCGTCATTTTCGTAAGCTCCGAGAGGCTGAGGCTCAACTGGCGGCGCTCGATGACCATTTGCTGAGGGATATCGGCATTTCTCGGGATTCTATTCACTATCTGGTCTGGTCCGACGATCGCTCTCGGCTTTCCAGTCGCGGTGGATGAAAGAGACCGCGCCCCGCATCGCGCAACGTTGCGGTGCGGGTCCTTTGTGTCGGACTAGCTTGTGGTTGAAGAAGGCAAGTTCGAAGGAGATCTTGCCGATGGGCGCCGCCAGATCATTTTCCGTAACGAAGGACATCATGCAGCCTTTCTGGGACGGCACCAGCGCGTTGAGCTCGACAGAAAGCTTCTGGGCATTCGCCGCTGGAGCCGCGGACGCATCCTGGGCGAAGGCCGGAACGCGGGATGCAATGGCCGGTGCCGCTGATGGCCGCACCGCAAATTAGAATTGTCGAGAGCACGGATATTTTCCGTGGCCAAACCGAAATCATGATCAGGCACGACGGCGTCAT
>NZ_JARFYM010000080.1 GCF_030272705.1 Rhizobium mayense
GTGAACCCGACGTTCTTGGTGAACGCATCGAGAGTCGGTTTCGATTCGGCCGGAACCTGTTCCGGCTTTAGAGCAGCAGATCTTGCCATTATAGTCTCCTTAAGTTGTTGGTTGAGTTGAGAATTATGCGAAGTCCAGGACATCGGCCACCGGCATGCGCGGCTTCTGCGGCCAGTTTCCGGCCCGCTCCGGTCCGACGGTCAGCAGCATCACCGGGATTTCGTCTTCAGCGAGGTTGAACACGCTGTGCACGGCTTCCGCGTTGAAACCGATCATCGGTGTCGAACCGAGGCCGAGAGAGCGAGCGGCATAGATGATCGCCGCCGTGCCAAAGGTCGCGGTGCGTACGGCTTCGTCGCGTTGCCGCTGGGGCTGATCGTCATACAGCCCGCGAGCGGGAGCTTCCCATTCCGGCACCATGTGCGCCGGCATGATGCCGGCCTCCACCACCGGGGCAAGGCGCTCGGGGATGGTGCTGGCATCGGCCAGCCGGCCGATGATAATGAAGGTGACGGCGGCATCGGTGATCGCGGGCTGATTCCAGGCGATCGGACGCAACCGAGCCTTTGCTTCTGGTGTACGGACGGCGATAAACCGCCAGTTCTGCAAGTGGAAGGATGTCGGCGCAGACGTGCCGATCCGCACGAGGTCGCGGATCTGATCGTCGCTCAGCGTGGCGTTGGGATCGTAGTACTTCGCAGCACTACGGCTCTGGATGGTTTCGATGACGGCGTTCGTTGGCAGCGGCCGCTCGGCGGCTGCGAGCGTGTGGATTCCAACGGGTTCGGCGACTGCCTTTTCGTTGGAGGCGATGCTGATGTAGTTCATTGGGTGGCTCCTCATCAAGTGATTACGGAGCCGAATTTACTGCCGTCAGTGAAAATATCGAGACTGAATTAGCTCAATATGATGCGCAAAAGGATCAACCTGATGCGCATGGCCCTCAGGCCGCCTGTCTACCCGTCATTGTGCGCCAGTCGGCGCCATTCCCCCGGCGTCATCCCCATCCTTTCGGCAAACACACGGCGGAATGCCGAAACAGATTGATACCCGACCGTCTCCGCCACAGCCTCGGTGCTGACTGCCGGCTTTCTCAACTCGTTGGCTGCCAGACTCATGCGGAGGTCGGTCAACAAGTCGAGGGCGGAGCAACCTAGCCTGTCTTGAAAGTGCCGCATGAACGTAGCACGCGACATGCCGCACAAGTCCGCCAGATCAGGCAGTTTCCAGGACCGCGTTGGATCGGCAAACATCGCCGCAATGGCTGGTGCCAATCGCGGATGGCCGGCGAGCGCCAGCAAGCCTTCGGGGGCTTTCTCGGATTCGCTCGCCGCACGCAGTACCAGTGTAAACAGGGCCGAAGAAAGCGCGTTGAGAACGGCGCGCCCTCCCGCTCGGTCGCCGGAAGACTCAATTCGCATCAACCGCACCAGACTGACCAGTTGGTTCGAAGCAGACTCGATGCCATCTTGTCGATGGTGCTCCATAGCCCGCGCCACCAGATTTGTTGGCAGGTAGTTACGGATCAGTCGATCATGGGGCGGCGCGATGAAAAATCGCCCACACAACAGATCCAGTTGCTCGCCCTGGCCATCGTTCTCGCTCAGCGTCCATCCGGCGGAGTTCCGGCTCTCTTGTGTTTGGATCGGCGTTTGTCCGCTACCGTCGTGCAGCACATGCGCGGCGCCATGAGGCAACAGCACGATATCTCCGCTCACCAGCTCCGTTGCTGTTCTCGTCTCGGGATCCTCCAAAATAGCCCGGCCCTTGACTATGACATGGTAGGGAATTTCGTTCGCCGCCGCTCGGTCCCAAGCCACACGCCATGGCGCACCGTACGAGCATCGGACCTCGAGCTGACCTGTAACGGTGATGATTTGCAAAAGATGGCTCAGCCAGTCGACTTCGGACATAGGACCTCGGGAACTTGAAACGCGCGGGCATCTTATCGTAGTTGCACACCGGTTGTAGACACCATATGGCCCTGCGCGCGAGCCGATCGGACACATAACGAGCCAACTCGTCCGGGGAGGTGGCCGGCCCCACTTCAAAATCCGGTCTTATCCGCCAGGGCTGCCCGACGGCAGCCGTCTATCGCAACCTTGCGAGGATCGCCGATGCGCCGCACGAATCCTGAGGACGAACCGCTCCTGCCTGTCAGGCAAATCGCTCTCGGTATTGGATGAAACCGGAGCGATCAGCAACGCGGTCATAAAGCTGCATGGCGTTGTGGTTGGATTCGTGAGTCAGCCAGTACACGCGGGATGCCCCACGACGTCTCGCATCCGCGTAGACATGTTCGATCAGCGCGCGGCCGATGCCGCTGCCACGGGCATCGTCTGCAACAAACAGGTCCTGAAGATAGCAGTAGTCTTCCGCTGTCCAGGTGGATCGATGGTAGATCCAATGCACCAGCCCCAATGCTTGTTCGCCGACCATGGCGAGCGCCGCATGCATCGGCTCAAGCGGGTCCAAGAAGCGTTCCCAAGTCTTGAGTGTCACGGACTCGGGGATATCCACTTCGTAAAAGCGCTGATAGCCTTTCCATAGCGGAAGCCAAACATCAAAATCGTTGCTATGAATGGGTTTGATCTCAACCGATTTCATGGAATGCTCCTCAACAATGGGTGGCAAGGATCTGTAAGCTGGCCTGTGTTCGTGCATTCACCATCATCCCAGGTGTTTAGTAGTCCCTGCAGTAGTATGGCCGCCTTCTTTCGTCCGTCAATTTCTCCGAGTTTCTTCTAAGCACATCTACCTTCGGCACCTGAAGAAAGCCGTCGAAGCCAACGATCTCGCGCACTTCGCAGTATCCGATCAGGATCGCCCTCAGCCGAGGAGCGAATTATCCGCGATGCCTTAGTCAGTGGCCAGCACTTAGCCCACCGTCGACGTGCATGATCTCTCCGGTGATGAATGGTGCCGAGTCGAGAAAGAGGATGGCGCTGGCGATATCGCCTGTTTCCCCCATGCGTCCGATAGGATGCAAAGCTCCAAGCGCTTCGAAAGTGTCAGGAGCATGCATCGGCGTCTTTATGATTCCGGGAGCGACGGCGTTCACGCGAATGCCCTTCTTCGCGTATTCGACCGCCAGTGACTTCGTGGCGGCATTGATGCCGCCCTTTGTCATAGCCGCTAAGACCGAGTAGACGCCGCTGATCGCCGCCGCGTCACCTATGCTGGCAGTCACGTTTACCACGTGGCCACTCGAATGCTTTTCCATTTCTGCGATGGCGCGTTGTGTGATGTGATAGAAGCCCGCCATGTTCACATTCATCATGGTGGCGTAATCTTCGGCGGTGTGCTCGGTGAAAGGCTTTCCGATGTAGATGCCGGCGTTGTTGACCAGCGTATCGATCCGGCCAAATCGTGCAATACCTTCGGAAATGGCACGTTGGGCGGTAACGGGATCGCCGATGTCGCCGGCGACGGTCAGGATGTTCTCGTCGTCCGACGGCTTGATCGACCGTGAGGTTGCGACAATGCGGTAATCGAGGGCTCGAAATGCCTCGACCACTTTGGCGCCGACGCCTTGTGAGGCACCCGTGACGACAACAACCTTCTGTGTCTTGTTCATGCTTTTACCCCAGAAAATAAAGTGTTCCTAACTTGTCAGTAGAAGCGAAAAGCCCGGACGTGTTTCCAGGACTCTTTCCTGGATACATCCGGGCTTTGGCGTTCCGCTCGCATCACATGAAACCTTCGGAGATCCTCGGAGATGGGCGATGCGAGCGGACAGAATTCAGATCGATCCAGCCGGCTTAACGGCAGGAAAGTCCTTGTCGGGATCGAACACGTTGTTGAAGAAGTTCGTCAGGGAGTACGTCGCCACCAGCGCGACGATCTCCATGATGTTCGCATCCGTGTAGCCGGCATCGCGAACCGCTTTCAGATCGGCGTCGCTGACCTGCCCTCGGGTCTCGATGACCTTGCGCGCAAACTGGACGGCGGCGTCCCGCTTGGGATCGTTGGCATGGCCTTTCCGGGCGAGGATGATTTCGTCGGCCGAAAGCTTGGCCATATGTTCG
>NZ_JARFYM010000009.1 GCF_030272705.1 Rhizobium mayense
GCTTTCATATGTATTTTATGAACCTTTATTAGCTAATATTAAATTTTTGTCACAAATCAGCCCTTATCGCCTGTTTCGGCTTTCCCCGCCGCAATATTCGCGGTCATCACAATACCAATTCCAAGATCGGGTCGGCGTAAAGGAATTGGTTACCATAATTCGGCATGCTTTCCGACAGCCGGCAAAGTGACGGCCGGACGCAGTTCTGCGTCCCGGCGTAGGCGCTTTTGTGAGCCGGTGGGGTGCGTATATAGTTGGATAACGAGTATCATGGCGTTTGCGACCGAGACTTTCGGTAACATCAATTCCCGTTCCGGATATTCTTCGCGCCGGAAAAAATCTCTAGGGATCAGTACCGGTACCGTCATCACCGGCGTCGCAGTGGCGATGTTCGCATGGGTGGCAGCGACGCTGATCACCACGCAATCGATGGTCCTGTCCCTCCCCCGCTCAGATATATCATCAGCGGATTTGCTGACGCCGAGAGCGTCTGCCTTCATCGTGCCGCAGGGGCGTATCCTGCATCCGGCGCGCCTTGCAAGTCAGACCGTGCCCATGGGCGGGAGAATACGGGCAAGCGGTACGTCCCCCGATGCGGACAAGCGAGAGGCCATCGCACGTTCCAAAACGATCCTGGCGCGTGCGCTGGTCAAGCAGCAATTGGCGAGCGCACTGTCGCAACAGGCCTCGGATCTCGCGCGGGCTCAGACCGCTTCAGCCGTTGCCAAGAACGACGCCCAGAGCAATATCTCTGGCACGGCAGTCTCGATCACGACCCCCGCCAATTCCATACCGCAGCCGGCGGAGATTGCAGTGAGCAAACCCGCCACTCAAGCCACAGGGCCAAATACGGCCGCCATGGATCATCCGGGCAAGGACAGTCTGCCGGTCCCAGCATCCGCAAGCGATGCAACGCCCATCGAGATGGCGTCGGCCGCTCCACCGGCCGGAACGATCGACCGCGCGGTTGCGGAGAGCCTCGCGACGGCCGCTTCCATCGATCCCGCGTCGCAGCAGCCTTTCGACATCATCCCGATGCCGCGTCCGGGCCAGACGCCCGCCATGGATAGCGCCGCGTCGCCGGACGCAGAAACCATCGCTCTTGCAGAAGCAGAAGACGCGTCATCTGCGGAGGAACTACCTACCGTCGTGCCGCTGCCACGTCCGGCCCATGTCGTCGCAAGGGCCGCCGGCTCGGACAGCGCAAGCACGCCGGACGCTGCTGACACGTCGCCTGCGCCCGTGCTGGCCTATGCCAAGCCGGACGAAGAGGTCAAGCGGTCGCGGCAGTTCCTCAATCCGTTCGCGGCCCTTAGCCCGCGGGGCGGAACCGCCATCTACGATATCTCGGCCGGAACCGTCTACTTGCCGAGCGGCGAACGCCTCGAGGCGCATTCCGGCCTTGGCTACATGCGTGACAATCCCCGCTATGTCGACCGCAAAAACACCGGCCCGACGCCGCCTGAAACTTATAACCTGACATATAGGGAAAGCCTGTTCCATGGCGTGCAGGCGCTCCGCCTGACACCTGCAAACGGCGCCCGCGTCTATGGCCGCGACGGGTTGCTGGCTCACACCTACATGCTCAGAGGAGGCCGTGCCGAATCGAATGGCTGCGTGGTCTTTAAGGATTACCGCCGCTTCCTAGCCGCTTTCAAGCGCGGCGAAATCAAGCGCATACAGGTGGTGGCACGTCTGTCGTCGGCGCCCAGCAACAGCAATGTCGCGTCGCGCTGAGTTTTGCGAAACAGGAGGGCGAGGCAATCATCCGCCTCAATCCCTCACAGCAATGACCGTCTGGTGCGGATATTCGCCATAGAAACCGCGCCAGTTGGCGATGGCAAAGCCGAAGACGATGAGGGCGCCGGCTTGATGAGTCAGCGCCAGATGCAGCGGCACCTGCAAGAGCAGCGTCGAAATGCCCAGGATCGCCTGGATCAGCACCAGCACGAACAATACCACCGAGCGGCGGGCATGCGTCGTCTGCGCGGCTGCGCGCAACGAGATGATCATGTTGATCGCAACCACGGTGAAGAGCGCATAGGCGCCGAGGCGGTGGACATATTGCACCATCTTCGGGTTTTCGAAGAAGTTGATCCAGGCCGGCGATTGCGCAAACAGCCCTCCTGGCACCACAGCACCGTCCATCAGCGGCCAGGTATTGTAGGAGAGGCCGGCGTCGAGGCCGGCAACCAGTGCGCCGAGATAGATCTGGAACAGCGCCATGAAGGCGATGAGGCCAGCAAGCTTTGCCGAATAACGCGTCGGCGCCGGGTCGTTGGAATGCGGCGCCAGCGCGCGCATGAACCACATGCAGGCGGCAAAGATCAGACAAGCGGTAACGAGGTGAGTGGCGAGACGATACTGGCTGACGTCGGTGCGCGCTTCGAGGCCGGATGACACCATCCACCAGCCGATCGCGCCCTGTAGGCCGCCGAGAACGAAGATGCCGCCGAGCGGCAGCCATAGCTTGCGCTCGACGCGGCCGGTCAGGACGAAGAACAGCAAGGGCAGGCCGAAAATGACACCCATGGCGCGGGCAAGCAACCTATGCGCCCACTCCCACCAGAAGATGCCCTTGAACTCATCGACCGTCATGTCCTGGTTCAGCTGCTGGAACTGTGGGATGCGTTTGTAAAGATCAAACTCCTCTTGCCATTCCTGTGCATTGAGCGGCGGGATGGCACCATGGATCGGCTGCCATTCGGTGATCGACAGGCCGGAATTGGTCAGACGCGTCGCTCCCCCGACCAGCACCAGACCAAAAAGTGCCAAAAGCACGCAGGCAAGCCAGATGCGGATGGCGCGGCGATTGCGGTCCTGGCGGGCCACTTCGTTCAAAACGGCCTGTTCCTGCGTGAAATTAGCGACAACCATGGGATCTCCCTTCAATCCGGCTGTTGATTTGCCCGATAGGGGCGTGCAAAACAAGTCCCGAGACTTTGCGGCATGCCGTCGCGGCATGCCGCCGAGAGAGGAGAGACCACCCTTGCCCCTTCGCCTGCGCAAATTCATTGGCATGATCCTGCTCGTGCTGCTGGTCGTCATCTATGCGATCGTGGCGATGATCGTGGCGGTGCGCACGCTGGGCGACCAGCCGAGCTGGGTGCATTTCCTCTATTTCCTCTTCAGCGGCCTTATCTGGGTACTGCCGGCTATGGGGATCATCAAGTGGATGGCCGGGCCTCGTCCGCAATAGAGGCCGTCATATTCAAGTGATTTCGGATTTACGTAGAGATAACCGTGATCAACGGGAAATCTGCCGGGCCACTTCGCCTTAAACCAAATATAAGCCGCCTGCCGCGAAGACTGCATGCGAATGCTGTCTGATCGGAGACGCGCAAATGCAGGCGCAAAAGGTGCAAACACAGAAGCTCGACGTTGCAGGCATGGCCGTTGCGGCTGCGACGCATAGAGACACAGCATCTACTGCCTCCGCGCGGTCCGTGGCGGGTGCCGGCATCCGCGTCGAAATCTTCGACAGCATGGCTCCGCTGGAGGCCGAATGGCGGGCGCTGGAGCAGGACGATCTTGCCTCCCTTCATCAGAGCTACGACTGGTGCACCGCCTGGACGGAAACCTTTCGGCATCCGCTAGCCATCGTCCACGGCTCCTTCAATGGCCGCACCGCCTTTATCCTGCCGCTTGAAATCATCCGCACGCAGGGTGTCCGGCGCGCTGAATTCATCGGCACGCGTCATAGCAACATCAATACCGGCCTGTTCTCCGCCGAATATCTGGAAACAGCGGACAATGTCCTTTCGGCATCACAGCAGGCAGAGATCGCGCAGGCATTGCGGGGCAAGGCCGATCTGATGGTTTTGCGCAACGTGCCGCTGGACTGGCGCGGCCGCGAAAGCCCCCTCGCCTCTATGCCCGCCGTCGAGAACCAGAACCATGCCTTTCAATTACCCTTCCTCGGTACCTTCGAGGCGACGCTGAAGCAGGTGAATGCCAAGCGGCGGCGCAAGAAATTCAAACATCAGACTCGCATTCTCAACGAGAAGGGCGGTTATGAGTACGTGATCGCCGCGCCTGATCAGCGGGACACGCTACTCGATCTGTTCTTCCGGCAGAAAGCGGTTCGCTTCGAAACGGCTGGCCTGCCGGATGTATTTCACGATGCGCCCACCCAAACGGCGCTGCACCGGTTGCTGGCGCTTCGAGATGACGGGCAGTCCTATGCCGCGCTGGAGATGCACGCCTTGCGGCTGAAGGGCGAGCATGAGGGGCATATTCCCGCAGTCGCCGCTCTGTCGCGCAAGAGCGATCACGTCATCTGCCAGTTTGCCTCGATCGACGAGGCACTGGTTCCCGAGGCCAGTCCGGGCGAACTGCTGTTCTGGCTGATGATCGAGCGGCTCCACCGCGAGGGTGTTGCCCTCTTCGATTTCGGCATTGGCGACCAGGGCTACAAGCGCTCCTGGTGCCCGATGGAAACGACGCAGCACGACCTGATCCTGCCGATTTCGCGGATCGGCCATATGGCGGCCTTCGCCCAGCGCGGGGTAACGCGCGCCAAAACGGCCATCAAAGCCAATCCCCGGCTCTACGGTTTCATTCAGCGGCTGCGGGCGCGGCAAGGTGGCAGCGATGCCTCGGCGGAAGAGGCCGAGAAGGATTGATCAGGCCGCGTGCTGACGAGCGTCGGGGCCCTGCTCCTCGCGCCAGCCGGACATCAGGATGATGTGCTCATAGCCGGCCTTCTGGAATTCCGTCATTGCCGTAATGAACTGGTTCTCGTCCGGCTCCGGCATGGAGAGGATGATTTCCGTATCCTTGCTGCGCGTCAGTCTGGCCACGCCTGAGACGTCGGCTGCGCCGCATTCGACCAGGACGATATCATAGGCCGAGCCGAGCGCATCGAGGATCAGCGACAGGCGGTCGGCGCCGCGCATGGCGCGGGCGACGTCACTGGTGCCTTGCGGCACGAGGTGGGCATCGGAAAGACGGTCGGGATGAATGGTATCCGCAAAGGCAGCCTCGCCGCAGAGCAGATCGGTCACTCCGGAAAGACCGGCGGTTTCAGCCATCAGCCGCGACGGGCAGCCGGTTCCGGTCATATCGACCAGGACGATGCGGCGTCCTGCGTCGGCGACAGTGCGAGCCAGCATCACGGTCGCCGTGGAACCATTGTCTCCGGTCGGTGATATGGCGATGGCAAGACGGGAGTCGCGTTCGATCAGATAATCGGCGACAGATTGGATGGAAAAATCCTCTTCGTCTTCCGCCGCCTCGACAGCCTCGTCTGGCCGATGGCCAAGATCGATTACTCCCTCCATTTCGTGCGCCAACGTCTCATCGGCGACGACGGAGAGCATGCTCGCCGGCACTTCGCCTTGGCGCGGCGTGGCGGCGACTTTCGCAGGGACAGCTTCGATCACAGTCTCCGAATGAGCAGGCGTTTCCCTTCGGACCGGAGTTTCACGCTCGACCGGGCCGACCGGACGCAAGGCGCGGCCACTGAAGAGTTCGGCAAGCATGATGACGATGGAGGTCAGAATAAAGGTCGCAAGCGTGGCGACGACGACGATCGGCCCGATCTTCGGGAAATAGGGATCGACCGGTTCGACAGCCTTGGAGACTACGCGGGCATCCGCCGGGCTCGAATTCTTATCGATGCGGGACGCGGCTTCGCGGTAGCGGGCGAGATAAGTTTCCAGCAATTGACGTTCAGCGGCCGCTTCGCGTTCCAGGGCATTGAGGCCGACTGCATCCTCCCCCGCCCGGGCGCTATCGGCCTTCAGCGTGTTTGACTGTGCCACGAGCTGCTGCTCGCGCAATTGTGCCACCTTGGCTTCATTCTCGATGCTGGCAAGGATCTTCTTTGTTTCACGGTCGACCTGCTGACGGATATCGGCGAGCTGAGCGCGCAAGCTCTTCAGCTTGGGATGACCATCCATCAGTGTCGTCGAAAGATCCGAGATCTGCGATTCCAGATTGGACTCCGTCGCCTTCAGCCGCTGAATGGTCTGCGAGCCCGAAACGTCAGCGAGCGTATCGGTGGAGCGGCCGGTGGCGAGCGCGTTGCGCACGGCCTCAGCCCGTGCCTCTGCGTTAGCCCTCTCGCCACGCACCTGCGCCAGTTGACCGGAAATATCGGCAAGCTGCTGTGTGGCGAAGGTATTATTGTCGCTGGTCTGCAGGAGACCGTTGGCGGAGCGATAGTCCGCAACCTTCTTCTCGGCCTCGTTCACCTTCTCGCGCAGATTGGCGATCTCAGGCTCCAGCCAGCGCGTAGCCTCGGTGTTGGAATCGAGCTTGGCGCCGCTTTGCATCGACAGATAGACCTGAGCCATAGCGTTCGGGACGCTTGCCGCCAAATCCGGATCGCGGGACGTGAAGCTGATGCCGATGACGCGCGAGCTGTTGATCTGGTAGACCTGAAGCTGATTTGTGAAGGCGTCGAGCATCCGCTCTTCCGGCGCCTTGTCGAGCGAGCTCTTTTTCAGATGCAGCATGACGAGAATGTCGGAAAGGGCTGAGCTCTTGCTAGCGGCGGCAAATTCCGGACGCTCGTAAAGCTTTAGGTTGGTAATCACCTGCTTGATGAGATCGGCCGATTGCAGGATCTGCACTTGGCTTGCGATGTTGAGTTCATCGAGCAGCGGACCGGAGCTGGCATCGTTGTTCTGCGTCGTTGTCGCGAAAGCGGGCGCGCGCTGCTCGATCAGGATGCGCGTTTCACTTCGATATTCGGGTGAGACGACCTTGGCGACGGCAAATGCCAGACAAGCACCCACGAGCGTGATGGCGATGACGCGCAGCCGGCGCTGCCAGACGGCGCGAAAAAGCTGTGCGAGGTCGATATCGACATCCTGCTGGCCATTGTTGACGCCGGGCATATACAAGAACTCCGTAATATAAAGCCAAAATTAAGCGTAAACGACTATGGTAACCCAAGCGTTAATAGTAATTTCTACGTTTTGCTTTCGAACAATCTAATAAAGACTATAGAATTTTCTTTGGTCTTTACCGGCCGTTAACCCTAACGGATCGATAACGACGTCAATGATTTTCCTGTCCTGTGAGCGCGAAATGCCCTTCGCAAAGCCAAAGATTGTCCTGGCACTCGGCATGGCTGCCGTGAGCGCCGCGCTCAGCGGCTGCAACACCTATCAGCCGGCGCCGAGAGCCTTCAGTGAAGCAACCATCCAGCCCTATACGTTGGACAGCGGCGACCACCTGCGCATCACGGTCTTCGACCAGGAAGGTTTGACGAATACCTATACGATCGATCAGGCCGGTTACATCGCCTTCCCGCTGATCGGCCAGGTCCCTGCCCGCGGCCGCACGCTGCAGCAGCTCTCCGGCCAGATCGCGCAGAAACTTCGCCAAGGCTATATCCGCGATCCGGACGTTACCATCGACATCGATCGCTACCGCTCGGTCTACATCATGGGCGAAGTCGGCCAGCCAGGTCAGTATTCTTACGTGCCCGGTATGACGATACAGAACGCCATCGCCGTTGCCGGCGGCTTCAGCAGTCGCGCGAACCAATCCAATGCCGACGTTACGCGCAAGATCAATGGTCATGTCATGACCGGGCGGGTCGGCATCTCCGATCCAGTCCTGGCGGGCGATACGATCTATGTCCGCGAACGGCTATTCTGACCGTTCCCGACCATGGCAAAACCGCTCCGCATCCTTCATTGCTTCAGGTCTCCGGTCGGCGGGATATTCCGGCATGTCCGCGATCTGGCGGAGGAACAGAGCAAAGCAGGACATGAGGTCGGTATTCTCTGCGATAGCCTCACCGGTGGGGAGCATGAGGACCGGCTGTTCGACGACGTCAGGCCTTTCCTCTCGCTCGGCGTAACGCGCCTGCCGATCAGGCGTCAGATTAGCCTGTCCGACGCCACGACGCTTTGGAGCAGCTATAAGAAAGTCAAAAGTTTGCGGCCGGATGTGCTGCATGGGCACGGCGCCAAGGGCGGCCTGCTTGCGCGCATCCTCGGCTCAGCCCTGCGGGTGAACAGGTATCGCGTAGCCCGCCTCTATACCGCGCATGGCGGCAGCCTGCATTTCTCGCGCGCCTCGCCACAGGGCCTGCTGGTCCACAGCCTGGAACGGCTGTTGGAATTTTTCACCGACGGGCTAATCTTCATCTGTGAATTCGAGCGCCGAACTTACGAGAGCAAGATCGGCAAGCCGCGGACGCGCACTGCGATGATCTATAACGGCATCAGCGAGCGCGATTTCCGGAGCGTACCCACACGATCGGACTCGGTGCACTTCGTCTACATCGGCATGCTGCGGGACCTAAAAGGTCCCGATCTGTTTGTGGACGCCTTCGCCAAGACCGAACGGCGGGTCGGCCGGCCTCTGTCTGCGCTCATGATCGGCGATGGGCCGGACAAAGACAAATACCGCACGATGATGATCCAGCGGGGCCTTGGCCACCGAATAGGCATGCTTCCGGCCATGCGCGTGCATGAAGCCTTTGCCATGTCGCAGAATGTCGTCGTCCCCTCGCGCGCCGAGGCTATGCCCTACATTGTGCTCGAAGCCCTGGCCGCCGAAAAGACGGTGATCGCTTCGCGTGTCGGAGGGATCGCCGAAGCGCTTGGCGAACATAGCCCTGCCCTTGCCGAGGCAGGCAATGCCGACGACCTTGCGCGCATCATGGCAGTCGCGATTACCGAGCCGACTTGGCGCCAACAGACCATGCCCGACAGCGAGACAATCCGATCGACATTTTCGGCCGCGGTAATGGCCAGAGATACTATAGAGTTATATTACGATATACTTGAATACAGCGACGAACATTAGAATACAAACAAGTGTTGTAAGCGTTTTTTAGCTCATATCTGCTAGGCCATGTCCGGTAACGACCGGATGAATTGCCATGAGCCATATTGAGAAGTCCGAGCAATTTAACTTGGACAATATTCGCAAGCAGGTTTCGGAAATACGCACCCGCAGCGCTGAGGAACAAAGCGACGATCATCAGGCCGGCGACATCAACGCTTACGCCCGTCAGATCGCCGAACAATTCCGTGAGGACAATCAGACGCCGGCAATCATCCTCGGGCAATACCGGCTTTTCGAATTCCTGTCGCTGCTCGCTGTCGGGCTTGCGGTTCTTTTCTTCCAGACCACGCCCGGCGCCCATCCCTTCCTGACGGAAGCGGCCGTGACGATCGCGCTCTCCGGTCTCGCCATCGTCCTCCTGCAAGTGGCTGACGCCTACCAGATCCCGATACTGCGCGCGCCACACCGTTTCCCGCACCGCATCCTGGCGTCATGGGTGGCCGCATTTGCTGTGATGGCCCTCGCCCTATTTCCATTCAATCTCGACCATATCTATTCGATCCGTGTCCTGGGGATCTGGTTCGCCGTCGGCGCAATCTTCCTCGCCGTCGCCCGCGGCGTGTTTGCCTACGGCATCCGCAACTGGGCGCGCAATGGCGTGATGGAAAGACGCGCCGTCATCGTCGGTGGTGGTGAACCGGCCAAGGAACTGATCCGCGCGCTCGAACATCAGCCCGACAACGACATCCGCATCTGCGGGATCTTCGACGACCGCGGCGAAAAGCGCTCGCCCGTGATGGTCGCCGGCTACCCGAAACTCGGCACCGTCGCCGAGCTGGTCGAATTCGCCCGGCTGACGCGCGTCGATATGCTGATCATCGCGCTGCCCATCAGCGCCGAGGACCGCATTCTGCAGCTCCTTCGAAAGCTTTGGGTGCTACCCGTCGATATCCGCCTGGCGGCGCATGCCAACAAGTTGCGCTTCCGCCCCCGCGCCTATTCGCATGTCGGCGCGGTGCCGATGCTCGACATCTTCAACAAGCCGATCCGCGATTGGGATGGCGTCGCCAAGCGCGTTTTCGATGTCTTCTTCAGCCTGCTCGCGCTTTGCCTGCTCTGGCCGATCATGCTCGGCGCGGCGATCGCCGTGAAGACGACGTCCAAGGGGCCGATCTTCTTCATGCAGAAGCGCCACGGCTTCAACAACGAGATCATCAAAGTCTTCAAATTCCGCTCCATGTACACCAACATGAGCGACCCGACGGCCCGCAATGCGGTAACGAAGAACGATCCGCGTGTTACGCCGGTCGGACGTTTCATCCGCAAGACCTCGATCGACGAATTGCCGCAGCTGTTCAACGTGCTGCTCGGCAGCCTCTCGCTCGTCGGCCCGCGCCCGCATGCCGTGTTGGCGGCAAGCCACAATCGCGTTTACGCCGACGTGGTCGAAGGCTATTTCGCCCGTCATCGCGTCAAACCCGGCGTCACCGGCTGGGCGCAGATCAATGGCTGGCGCGGCGAGATCGACAGCGACGACAAGATCAAGTTCCGCACGGCTTACGATCTCTACTACATCGAGAACTGGTCGCTGTTCTTCGATCTGAAGATCCTTTTTCTGACGCCCTTCCGTCTTCTCAACACGGAAAACGCCTATTGACCGCGATCGATCTCTCCTATCGGCGCGTCGACCGGCCGCAGCTCGCAGCGATGCGGCTGATCGGCACCGCTTGCGTCGCCTTCGGGGTCTTTCTGTCGGGCTTCGTCATTGCCGAACCGGCGCCCTATGAGCTGTGGGTCGCCTTTCTCATTGGCGTCTGGTTCATCCTCGGGTTGAAAATCTCGCGCAATGTCGCGCCGCTCCTGGCGCTGTTCCTGACGTTCAACGTCGGCGGCATGCTGTCGCTGACGCAGATGCGCGATCTCGGCGCAAACGCTCATCTCGACGGGCCGATCTATGTCGCCGTCTCCACCTTCCTGGCGCTGAGTTCGGTCTTCTATGCCGCGATCATCGAAGACAGCGAAAAGCGCTTGAAGCTGATCTTCAATACCTGGGTGATCGCCGCGCTGATCACGGCGAGCCTTGGCATTCTCGGCTACTTCCACGCCTTTTCGGGCGCCGAAATCTTCACCCGGTACGATCGCGCCATGGGGGCGTTCCAAGACCCCAACGTCTTTGGTCCCTACCTGGTGACACCGACCATCTACCTGATGCACGGCATCCTGATCGGTGACTTGAAGAAGGCGCCGATCAAAGGGATCGGCCTGTTCGTTCTGGCCTTCGGCATCTTCCTCTCCTTCTCGCGCGCCGCCTGGGGATTGTTCTCCTTCGCCTCGGTGATGCTGATCTTCTGCATGCTGCTGAAACACCGCAGCAATGCTTTCCGGCTGCGCATTCTGGTCATGTCGCTGACGGCGATCATCCTCATGGTCGTCCTCCTGGTCGTCGCGCTGCAGTTCCATCAGGTGAGCGACCTGTTCTCGACGCGCACACAACTCGTGCAGGACTATGATGGCGGTCATCTCGGCCGTTTCGAACGTCATCGCATCGGCTTCATGCTGTCGATGGAACGGCCGCTCGGCATCGGCCCGCTCGTCTTCTCCACCCTCTTTCGCGAGGACGAGCACAATATCTGGCTGAAAACGCTGACCACTTATGGCTGGCTCGGCTTCTTCTGCTGGGTCAGCATGATCTGCTGGACGGTCTATATCGGCTTCCGCAACCTTTTGAAGGAGCGGCCCTGGCAGCCTTACCTGATGATCGCCTGGATCGTCATTCTCGGCCATGTCGGCATCGGCAACGTCATCGACACCGACCATTGGCGCCATCTCTACATGCTGATCGGCATCGTCTGGGGCTGCGGCGCACTCGAGCAACAGTATCAGCGTAGCTTGACCCGAAGGGGAGCCGCACCGTGAATATGAATGTCGGCATCAAACGCCTGTCGCTGCTGCAAGTTCTCGAACCAAGCGGCGGCGGTTCCGGGCGTCATTTCCTCGATCTCTGCCGTGCCATGCAGCGCCGCGGCCATTCGGTGACGGCAATCTATTCTCCGGTGCGTGCCGAAGCGGCTTTCGTAGCAGAGTTGGAGGGCATGGGCCTCGACAGTGTCCTCCCTCTCGCCATGCGGCGCGCGCCCGGGCCATGGGATATCACCGCCTGGTGGCAAATTCGCAAGATCGTTGCCCGGCACGGGCCGTTCCATCTAATTCACGGCCACAGTTCCAAGGCGGGAGCGCTGACGCGGCTGAGATTGCCAGGCCCGCATATCCCCGTGATTTATACGCCGCACGCTTTCCGCACCATGGATCCGACGCTCGGTTCCAAAGGTCGGATGATCTATGGCGGCATCGAGAGACTGCTTGGCACCTGGCTGTCCGACCGCCTGATCTGCGTGTCCCGCGATGAATATAATCACGCGCTGTTGCTCGGCATTCCGGAGGCTCGGCTCCGTATCGTCGTCAACGGCGTCAGCGCGCCGCCATCCGGTCAGCGCGCCGCCATTCGTGCGCGCTACGGAATACCGCAGGACGCGCTGCTTTTCGGTTTTGTCGGCCGGCTGACCCCGCAAAAGGCACCGGAGCGGCTCGTTGAAGCTTTTGCCCTCGTAGCGAAGCAGCTGCCACAAGCGCACCTGCTGATGATCGGGGTCGGCGAACTGGCCGAGACCGTCAGCGACATGATCAAGGCCGCCGGGCTCGAAGACCGCGCCCACCTCGATGGCGTTATTCCCGGCGCCACCGCGGTCGACGCCTTCGACGTCGTCGTCATGCCGAGCCGCTACGAGGCCATGTCCTATGTCATGCTGGAAGCTGCTGCCGGCGGCAAGCCGCTGCTTCTGACCGATGTCGGCGGCGCGCGCACGGTGATCGAGCCCGGCAAGAACGGCTTTATCGTCGCCAACAGTGACGATTCGTCGGAACTGGCCGCAGCGATGATGCGCTTTGCCGACCCCAAATTGCTGCGAAGCTTCACCGCCGAGGCGCGGCGGCGCAAGGACGGCTATACGCTCGTTGGCATGGCCGATGCGACCGAGGAAATCTACTTCGAATTGCTTGGCTATCGCGCTCCTAACATCCTGAGAGCACCGGAAAAAATGGTCCTGCGCAGCGCCTCCTAAGGGATAAGGGAAGAATGCAGCACCATTTTAAGTTCGCACATGATCCCTATCCGAAAATCGGTTCCGATTTTCAGGTTTATGCGCTAAATTTAAGTCATGATTACATCAGCGCAATTACGTGGCGCACGCGCCATGCTCGGACTGACAACAGAAACGCTTGCCACTGAGAGCAAGCTGCCCGTAACAACCATTGAAGCGCTGGAAACGGACGTCAGTTCGGTGGAAGCGAAAGCGCTTGTTGCAGTTCGCTCCGTTTTGGAATCCCTTGGCATATCGTTCATTGCCAGCGGAAGCGACGAAGCCGGCGGCGCCGGCATCCGCTTCAAGCATTGGGCCGAAGACGGCGGCATCCGACCGGAAAACCTGAACGCCACCAACGACGATTGAAATCCCCTGCATTGAAAGCCAGGATTTTGCCCAAACCGATCTAGCCTGAAGGTCTCAGCGTTAGATTTTAGCCAATCCCCAGCTCCGAACCAATTCCGCCGGCGCAGAGATTGCGGCGGGCAAAATGAAGCGTTCGGTATCGTTGGCCGGCTCCCTGCCTTCGACGACAGGACCGATCGGCAAGCCGTGGCCGAAGTCGTTTAGGGTCACCAATTCCAGCACTTTGTCGCCGTAGTCGTTACGCCATTCGCGACGCTCTCCGCCTTCGAATAGGCGCAACCGACCCTTGGTCTGCGGACGCTCGTGTACGGCCAGCCACTGCGCCACCGACGCTTCGGCATTGCCAAACGACACGAGGTCGTCATCGGTCCCGTGCCAGACGGAGATTGCCGGGAAACGGGCGGCATCCGGCGACACTTCGCGGACGAGTTCCGCCCATTTTTCGGCCGGACGCACGGCGGCTCTCTTCATCACATCCAGGGCGGCCATGGCATCGCGGGCGGCGCCGAAAGGCAGGCCACCGATGACGGCACCGGCTGCAAACAGCTCCGGATAGGTGGCAAGCAGAGCAGAAGCCATGGCGCCGCCGGCCGACAGGCCCATGACGAAGATCTTGCTATTGTCGATTTTGTGTAGCTGGCGGCTGAAATCGATCATCTCGCGGATCGAACCCAGTTCACCGCGGTCACGCGTCACCAGGCTGGGGCGGAACCAATTGAAACAGAGATTGGCGTTGTTGGAGCGCTTCTGCACGGCGTAGAGCACGGCGAAGCCATGTTGGCGCGCCAAGGCAGTCCAACCGCTGGCGCGATCGAAATCCTCGGCATTCTGGTGACAGCCGTGCAGGACGACAACCAGAGGCATCGGGCCTTCGACACCCGGCGGCACGTATTCCAGCATGCGCAGGTCGCCAGGATTGCGGCCGAACCACAAGACCTCCGTCAGACGCTGCGGTACCAGTTGCGTGGATACGCGCCGGCGGGCCGGCTGCGATTGCGGCCGCGTCATGGGGAATTTGAGCTGTGGGAACTCGACGGAATCAACGAGCAAACGGCGAAGCCGGCTCGGAACTTTGAAATTCATCTTGGACCTTTCAAATTATCCGCGCCCGCCGTTGTTGATTTTGTTTGGTGGGCCACGGCCGCACATCAACCCGCAGGGGTAAGCAAATCGAGCAATCGACTCTGTTTGTGCGATGCAGCAAATATAAGGCAGCGAAATGAGTTCGAACAGTCACAATGCATCATTGCTGCTATGTGAAATCGGCCTAAATCGATTAGAGGGCTGACGGCGAAACGCGTCAGAGATAGGCTCTCGCCAGCGCGAGAAGCTTCGCGTCTTCCTTCACGCCCTGGCGATAGAGCTGGATAATCAGCGCGCCGAGACGCTCCGCTTCAGGGCTGCGGAAATTGATGCCCCGATCCTCGCACACAGCATCCAACACCTTTTCCAAACGATCCAAATCGTCTGAAAACAAGGGTAAATCCTGTGGATGGATGGAGGTTTCCAACATAGGCGCCGCCTCGTCCGTCGGGCAGACGCAAACAGGCTCGCCGGTGCCCGCATTTAAACCGACGAAACATAAAGTGACTATGCGCTTCGCACCGGAGCTTGGCAAGGAAGGTTTTGTAGGTGCGGCCTTTAATCTTGAAGCATTGCTGCTTCCCAGGAATTCACGCCACAATCTTCACGACACTACAATTTTAAGTTACCCGATCACCAAGCCTTCATCGGAGCCTGGCATAAGAGGCCGCGGATACGGAGACCTCTCGATGAACAAACAGATGATATGGGCCGCACTGCTCTTGCTCGGCGCGGCGGCGCCGACCTTTTCACAGTCTCTCTCGGCACTGCCGTTGCGCAATCCCCACCAGCTTCCCGAAGGCTATATTTCTGTGCAATCCGGGATATCGCTTTCCATCCCGATCGCCGATGGCAACGATGAACAACAGCAGCGGGATGCGATCAAATCCTTCTATCGAATTGCGGCCAGCAACTGCACGGCGCTGCTCGACACGATCGCGGACGATTGCCAGCTCAACGGCCTCTCCAGCAATACCGATGTCATCAATATCGACGGCCGCGGGCCGAAGCTGACGGTGCGCGGCCAGGTGACAATGGCGGTCAAGCTGAAGGCTCCGGCAGCCGCCACGAAGTGAAACAAGAGTCCGACGCGACACCGGCAACCTGAAAGCCAACGGATCGGTAAGAAATCTTGGCGATAATTCCCGCGTAATCGAGGGATGAAGCCATGGCAAAAGCGAAACGGCGCACGCGGCGCAAGCCACAGTCCAATGCGGGCAATTCGATGTGGCTATGGGGCATAGTCGGTCTGGCAGCCGTGGGGGGCATTTTCGCCTATCAACATCGCCGGGAAATGCCGTCATTGCAGGCATACACCGGCTCCATCGGCGGTCGGCATGTGGCGCAGGATGCTCCGGTGCCGACTGCCAAGCCGAAAATAAGAACGGCGGCCGCCGCTCCCGAACGGGCGCCTTCAACGCTGCCGGTCCCTCCCAAAATCATTCCCGTTGCCGTGCCGGCGGACCGGACGCTCGCGGCTGCCCCGCCTGAGAGCGCAGGGCGATTCGGCCTGTGCGGCGGCGAAACCGGCATGAACTGTGTCGTCGACGGCAACACTTTCTGGCAGAATGGGATCAAAATCCGCCTGGCGGACATCGATGTGCCTGATATCGAGCCGTCGCATTGCGCCGTCGAACGGCAAAAAGCCGCCGCCGCGAAACTGCGGCTGCAAGCCCTTCTTAACGACGACACTTTCGTCCTCTCCGCCAGCGGGCGCGGTGACGATCAGCATGGCGGCGTATACCGCATCGCGATGCGTGCCGGCCGGTCCATCGGCGATCGGTTGGTGGCCGAGGGGCTGGCCCGCCGCTGGACGGGGCAGACGGCGTCGTGGTGCGGCTGAGTCAATGATCGAGGCCACAAAAGTTCAGCCCTCGATCGTCATGTGAAACCTGGCGAGAAGGGACATGGCAGCAGCCTTCCCGCGCGACTTGTCCCATTTTTATTCCGGCGATCGCATTTTCCACTTGCATCCTGAAAGCTGAAACCATAAACGAAACAAGCCTTTTCGGCAGGTCGGGGCGTAGCGCAGCCCGGTAGCGCACTTGACTGGGGGTCAAGGGGTCGCTGGTTCGAGTCCAGTCGCCCCGACCATTAAAATCAATCACTTAGCCCCAGATAAGTGATTTGGCTAAAGTCATTGTGGCCAGAAGCGAACCTCCAGAAATCACATAAAAGCTGCCTGACCATTCCATCAAGCTGTGGGCAGCAGCTTGCACTGTGCTGTGAGCGGCTGGCTCAAACCACGGATGAACTCCTCGTTTCGAATTTGCGTAAGATTGGTAAGCGCACCGAACACAGTGTTCGATTCGCCTGGCAACAGAACATCCGGCACTGGAAAAGGCGAAAGTGGGCGGCCAGATCATATTGGGCACTAGACCTGACCGCCTGGGCACCGCGAGGGCTGCGGCAGTTCCCACACTGCCAGACGAAAATTATGCGAGCCTTAGGAAACCCAACCTCTACTGGCCACCATCGAAAAAATCGTCAAAAAAGAGTATCACCGAGGTCGTTGGCTCTGTGGCCGCCATGTCTCACGGGATTGGCTGGGCGTTAACGGCAAGACACCCGCAAACACTACACCACATTTTCATCACCGGAACCTTTGGTGCAGCCAAAGGTTTATCGTGTGGAGGAGTATTACCATGAGCAACGACCCCAATGGGCCAAGCCCAGACCTGAGAACGACACCACTCTCGCGCCGCCCTCCTTGGGCGCAATGGCTGGTTATCTTGGCGGCGATTATTCTAGCCGCACTGGCGTGGAGCCTCTGGCCTCGCACAAGCCCGATGAATACAACAGCTCCACCGGCTGAGACCACCACGACGCAGCCGCCAGCAACGTCGACGCCGCCTGCGACAGCACCCGCACAGCAAGCGCCTGCGCAGTAATAAGGAAAGGGCCGCTGGCATTGGCGGGCTTTACATGAAGGTTCAGCGCGTCAGGTCCCTTGATGTTTATGGATGTCATCACAATATTTTAGGTATGATTGACATTCCGCCACCACCTGTCGAGCAAACCGACCCTGACCGCTACTCCTGGTGCAAATTCGCACTGTATTCCGCGTTTGCGGAAGTGGCTAAACGCGCGGTCAAGGCCGGATGGGACGAGCGTGAAGTTGCCGCGGCTCTCGTCGATCTGGCCGATCGTCATATGCTGGATCTCATCACGACGGGTGAACTTGAGGCCATAATAGAGGCGATCAAAAAACAGCCCTGATAGCCCTAGGGCGGAGAAAACCTGCGGCAGCGTTCTGTACGGAGACGAATAGCCCCCGGCTACCTATCTCATTGATATCGCTGCTTGGCTCCATACGAATATTCTTTGGAGACCGCTAACGATACGAGCGACAGCATTTGCTGACCGCCAGCTGGCTCACCGGCATTGCCGCCTCGGCCCATGGCTCGGCTGATAGGTGTTGTCCGATGCGCGGTAGGATTGGTAGCGGTCGGCGCAGGCCCGTGCGTGGCTGTCGTAATAGCCTTCCGTGCCCTGTCTGTTGAAGAGCGTACCGGTCACGAAGGACTTGAACAGCACGCCGCTGTCAGTGTCATCGTCATAATAGCCGTCGAAGCCATGGTTGTTGTTGTGTCCGCCGCGAATACGGTTGTGGTTGTGGCCGTGGACCTGGATGATGTTGGATTGTTCCGGTACCGTGAGTGTCGGCATGGTGATGGCGCCCGCAGGCATGGCGGCGCCTGCCGCCAGCAATGCACCGAAACCCACCGCCACCATCGACCTGTTGATCGTTCGCATGTGTTGCTCCTTCGAATTCCAATGGCGGCAGATCCAAGCACATCTGCGTGAAAAACCTTGCCGCCAACCACTCCGGCATTACGTTTATATAGTGGCTTCCAGCCGCGCTCACAGATGCCCTTCCGTCTTTCTTCGAAGGCGGTTTTTCTTTGAATAAGAAGTGATTAGAAAGTTACGGCGATGAAACCACTTATTGCCATTTTGCTATGCGCACCGCTGCTTGCCGCATGCACGACAACCGAACAGTCCCTGCAGCCCATTCCCGGTAGCATCACCTATGGCGGCCAGCCGCGAATGAAGCTGACGCAATCGCCCCCAGGCACGCGGCTGCCGCACCATTTCGTCAATCAGTGGGGCCAGGATGTCTACGAAACCTATATTATCCAGCCCGATCGCAGCCTGAAGCTCGTCAGCAGGGAAGAGATGACCCGGCCGTTCTAGGAGGGTTCAGTTTTTTAGCAAATCGCTGACGAACAACTGCTTCGCCTTCCTCACGGAATTGCGCTGGCGATGACCCGAGCCACAAAAACTGCGCCGAGGCGGAGTTTTCATTTTTGAACCGAGCTGATCGGCCCCGTTTACCAGCAGCGATAGCAACGATGATAATAGGGATGGCCGTAATAGCCGTGGTGGTAATGATTGTCGCTGACCGCAGCGCCGACGAGGACGCCGCCGATGATGCCGGCGGCAATACCTGCGGCAGCCTGATTTTCGGCCTGTTGCGCCTGAGCACGGTTGGCCTGGTAGGTGGTGCCGACGCAGCGGCCGTAGCGCTGCGTACCCGGACGCAGACCCTGAGCCTGACAGGTCATTTCGGCATTGGCAGCGGATTGCTCCGGCGTCTGGCAGCTGGCTAAAATGGACGATATGGCGAAAAGGCTGATCGCCATGGCAGCACGTATGCGCATATTACTCTCCGGCAATAAATCAATTTAAAGTATTGTTTCTACGCAGAGAGATACAGCCAAGAGTAAGCGTATGCAAGTATCCACTTACCCGCTGGTTAACCAGATGACACTATCGCTCTAGCATTTTTCCATGCAGCGTGACGTCGCGGCCGAGGGCCGATCGAACGAGCCGGCGCCATCAAAAATAACTTTAAAAACAAAGAGGCCGGCATCGCGGCCGGCCCCTTTTTTCCCAATTTCGGATCTCATATCTGTCGCGTGAAATGGCGGCGATTTAAGAGATCATGCACCGGCAATCGAAGACCGATCCAATCGGATCCGATCAGAAATTCCGCTCGAAACGAAGGATGCCGGCAACCGTATCATCATTGATGAAGTCATAGTGCATGTAGGTCAATTCCGGCTCGATGAGCAGATCCTTGACCGGATTGAACTTGACGTTGGTGGTGGCCTCGAAAATCTTCGAGTCGGTGTAGGCAAGCTGCAGGTTCCACTTCAACTTGTCATTGATCGGAACACCAACGCCTCCCCATACGGCCCAGTCACCCCAGCCGCACTTCGCCCCATGGACAACACCATCGGAGGTCGTGCAAGCCGATTCATCCTGATAGGAGCCGGCATACTGGTTGAGCTTGTCGCCATCCGTGTTCCAACCGCCCATCAAGAAAGCTTCCACGCCGCCGAACTTGGCATCGATGCGGGCCTTGATGGCGCCTTCCTCGACGATGGAGTCATAGCCACCGACGACCTTGAAGCCGAGCGTGCCGGTCGTGTAGCCGAAGCCGGCGACGACGTTCGGTGCGTAATGGTTTTCCTTCGAGGTAACCCAGGCGCCGCCGTAACTGTCGGAGTCCGACGCAGAGTTGGTGTCTTCCAGCGAGACGACGGCACTAAAGCCGTTGCTGCCCTCATAATTGTAGGTCAACTGATTGAGTTCGTATGGGCCGTCATAGATCGCGTCGTCGTTAATGACATCGCCAGCATAACCTACATAGAGATTGTACTGCGAGTCGAGCTTGCCGACAGTAAAACCGCCGAGGCTGAT
Organism: Rhizobium mayense; assembly: GCF_030272705.1. Classification (GTDB taxonomy): domain Bacteria; phylum Pseudomonadota; class Alphaproteobacteria; order Rhizobiales; family Rhizobiaceae; genus Rhizobium; species Rhizobium mayense. The sequence goes on from NZ_JARFYM010000009.1 coordinate 20,052, forward strand.
ATTGGCAAACAACAGCTTCGAAGTTGTGTCCCCTCCATCATTCCATTCCCAGCGGAAGATGACGTTGGTCTTCAGGGCACCATATTCCGTGTCGGTCGCCGTATCGACCTTAAGCTCGGTGCGGTCATGCCAGAGCGTGCCGACCTTGCTCTTCGGATTATAGGCATCGTACCATTCGCCTTCCGTGCGGACCTTACCGCCGATCTTAAGGCAGGTTTCCGTGCCCGGAATAAAGAAATAACCGGTGCCGTAGCCGTCGCAAATGCGCACATATTGCAGCGGCTCAGGCTCCGCCGCGACAATGGCGTCTGCCGCATGGGCGCCGCTCACCGTCGCCAAGGCGGCGACGGAGCCGAGAAAAAGGCTCTTAATGTTCATGGTGTCTCCATTCGAATATCCATCAGGATTGGCTTTGCGGCGGATCATATCGGGTCGCGCCATATCCTGATTTAAGTCCCCCTCGTATCGAGGGCGAAGCAGCGAAGCTTCCCCGTTGAAGCTGAACCCGGCACCGCGACGTTGCAAGTTAATAAACAAAGTAAGCTAATCGTCACATTAATGTAGAATCTTATAAGTGATAAAAATGACACTTGCATTTGCCACCATTAATAGCATTTGCTCAATATGAACACCAAAAACTATCCGCCTTTCATCGGACGCGTATTTTAGTCATATTGAATAACAGCAATAAATAAATACAATCCGCCGGTCGAATTACGATCGTCTGCGGCAACCGGAACGGTGCAGATGACCAAGTCAGCGGGAAAAGCCCATGTTTCTCAAAGCGCTCAGCATATCTCTCTTCACTGTCGGCATGGCCACGACGGCCATGGCTGCATCTAGCAGTAGCGGAGCTCGCGGCGATCGTGGCGGCTGGGGCGACAGTCCTGGCGCGGAAGACTACAGCAACTATCGCAACACCATTATCGGCGATAGGAACGCGAGCGACACAGAGGAAAAGGACCCGAACGCGTGCTGGACGCTGCCCCGCTCTGCCGACGGCAAATCGATCGTCGCGCCGAGCCAGGCCAATCCCGTCGTTCCGCGCAGGTGCAACTGATTCCCAAATTCGTATACAGGCGGGTATCTCGACGAATTATCGCCCGCCTCAAGACGGCGGAGTCAGATAAAGCAGAAGCATTTTTCAGGATACGGCCGTTGCCCTACCGCACCTGATCAAGCAGTCGCTTGCATTCCAGCAGATCATAAAGCGTCTCCTGCAGCAGCGCCCTATCCTCCTTGCCGACGCTCGACTTACCGATGGAAACATCAGGGACGTCGTCTTCACCACTGACGAAATTAAAGAAGCGGCGGCTGATCGGCGCTTTGGCGCGGCCGACGATTTGATCGTCATCGGGAGAGCCGACGCGTGGCTCGGCCGCAGCCGGCTCTTGTGCGGCGGAGGCGAGCGCCTCGACGCTCGCCAGATCGCCATGGCCGACGGCAATGACGAATTTGTTGCCATTGGTTTTCAGAAGCTTCTGAACACCCTTGATCGTATAACCGTGGTCATAGAGCAGATGGCGGATACCGTTCAGCAGGTCGACGTCTTCCGGACGATAGTAGCGCCGGCCGCCGCCGCGCTTCATCGGCTTGATCTGCGGGAAGCGGGTTTCCCAGAAACGCAGGACATGCTGCGGCAGATCAAGGTCTTCCGCGACTTCGCTGATCGTGCGAAATGCATCCGGGCTCTTGTCCATCGTCATACTCCCACAGCATGACTCCAGCGCCACTCAGGCCGGACCATGCGAAACCGGATATCCGCACCGCGGCTCATCGCGATACGACTCATCATATTTCAACGGTTTGCGAGGAGAAATTCAAGTCGTCTCTGCGGCTCTTTCACAAGCAAGCAGAAAAATAACCGCAAAAGACTTGGAAAACGGCGTGCCAGCGTGCGTACCGCGGCCGCCGTCGATGTCCGTCACGCGCGGATCAGGAAACGGGGTTTACCGGCCGGGCTTTTGCCTTGCGGCTGGCATGAGCCTTCAGAATGCGTGTCTTCAGGACATTGGACGCCTTGAACGTCATGACCCTGCGCGGAGAGATGGGCACCTCTTCGCCGGTCTTCGGATTACGACCAATGCGTTCATTCTTATCGCGCACTTGAAACGTCGCGAAGGAGGAGAGTTTCACTGTCTCGCCACGCACGATGGCGTTGCAAATTTCATCGATCACCGTCTCGACGAGTTCCGCCGACTCGGTCCGGGAGAGGCCGACTTTCCGAAATACCGACTCCGCCAAGTCCGCGCGCGTCACTGTCTTGCCCGTCATAGTTCCCCGCCCATATTGCTACGTAATTTTATCCAAGCTGCAAGAGACTATTGCCCTTGCACCAAACGGTCAAGCTCTTGTTAGGAATCGGATTTTAGAGATGCAGCCTACCAGCGCAGCAGGACGGCGCCCCAGGTGAAGCCGCCGCCCATCGCTTCCAGCATCACCAGATCGCCCTTCTTGATTCGGCCGTCGCCTGCCGCTACGGCAAGCGCGAGCGGGATCGACGCCGCCGAAGTATTGCCATGAAGGTCCACGGTTACCACAACCTTCTCGGGAGCAATTCCGAGCTTTTTTGCCGAACCGTCGATGATGCGGCGGTTCGCCTGATGCGGCACCAACCAGTCGAGATCGTCGGCCCTCACACCTGCCGCATCGAAGGTGGCCTGGATGACGTCGGTGATCATGCCGACGGCGTGTTTGAATACCTCCCGGCCCGCCATGTGCAGCACGCCGACCGTTCCTGTCGTGGAAGGGCCACCGTCGACATAGAGTTTGTCCTTATGCGCCCCATCGGAGCGCAGGCTGGCCGTCAGCACGCCGCGGTCGGTGCTCGCGCCGGTCCCTTCGCCTGCTTCCAGGATCAGCGCGCCGGCGCCGTCGCCAAAGAGGACGCAGGTCGTGCGGTCGGTCCAGTCGAGAATGCGGGAGAATGTTTCGGCGCCGATGATGAGCGCGCGCTTGGCGAGCCCGCCCCGAATATAAGCGTCGGCTGTCGTCACCGCATAGACAAAGCCGGAGCACACGGCCTGGACATCGAAGGCGAAACCATGATGCATGCCGAGACGGTTCTGGATGTTCACCGCGGTAGCAGGAAAGGTGTTGTCCGGCGTGGAGGTGGCGACGATGACGAGGTCGATATCGTCAGCCGTTAGGCCGGCATTGGTAAGTGCAGCCCGCGCCGCCTGTTCGCCGAGCGAGGCGGTCGTTTCGCCTTCGCCGGCAATATAGCGCTGGCGAATGCCAGTGCGCTGCATAATCCAATCGTCACTGGTGTCGACGACTTGCTCCATCTCGCGATTGGTCATGGCGCGCTTGGGGAGCGCCGACCCAAATCCGCGAACAACTGAACGGATCATTCTTGTTATACCCCGTCGCTCATGCCGCTTCCGGTCCGATCGGCGGCTGCCGTTTGGCATGATATTTTTTCAGATCGTTTTCAATTTTTTGAGTAAGGCCATTTTTGGCCATGTCATAGCCGACATCGACGGCAGCCGCAAAGGCCTCGGCGTTGGCGCCGCCATGGCTCTTGATGACGATACCGTTGAGGCCGAGGAAGACGCCGCCATTGACCTTGCTCGGATCGAGTTTCTCGCGCAACAGGTCGAAGGCGCCCTTGGCGAAGATGTAACCGATGCGGGCGAGCAGCGTGCGCGTCATGGCGGCGCGGAGATAAGTGCCGATCTGCTTCGCCGTGCCCTCGGCCGCCTTCAGCGCGATATTGCCGGAAAAGCCCTCCGTCACCACCACATCGACCGTGCCCTTGCCGATATCGTCGCCCTCGACGAAACCGGAATATTCGAGCGATTCAAGATTGGCTTCACGGATCAGTCGGCCGGCTTCCTTGACGTCTTCCTGGCCCTTGATTTCCTCGACGCCGACATTCAGGAGGCCGATGGTCGGCCGTTCGATCTCGAAGAGCGCGCGCGCCATGGCGCCGCCCATCAAGGCGAAATCGAGCAATTGCTGCGAATCAGCGCCGATCGTCGCGCCGACATCGAGCACAATGCTTTCACCTCGCAATGTCGGCCAGATCGCGGCGATCGCGGGACGTTCGATGTTGGCCATTGTCCGCAGGCAGAACTTCGCCATGGCCATCAGCGCACCGGTATTGCCGGCGGAAACGACGACATCGGCGTCGCCAGTCTTCACCGCTTCGATCGAGCGCCACATGCTGGATATGTACCGGCCGCGGCGCAACGCCTGGCTCGGCTTTTCATCCATGCTGATCGCGACATCGCACTCGTGAAAGACGGATTTTTCGCGGAGCTTCGGATATTTGGCGAGGACTGCTTCGCAGCGCTCCTTCTGTCCGTACATGATGAATGTGATATCGGGATGCCTATCCAGCGCCTTGGCCGCGCCAGGAATAACAACCTCAGGGCCGAAGTCGCCACCCATTAGGTCAAGAGAAATTCTGATCACGCGTCCCTAGTCCTTTTTGCCCGCCGCGCCTGGCGAAATTGGCGTCAAAATACCGGTTTCTCCCCGCGTTACAACTGAATTATCTTCAATTACCAGGGGGGTCTATTCCTTTTTCCAGTCCTTCAAGACCGCAAACGGCGAGGGTTTCTTGTCATCTTCGCCGGTGTCTTCGATGTGATCTTCGAACTCTATACCAGGCTTGCGCGGGTAAGGATCGATGGCAAGCGCGGCAAATTCGGTCACGACGGCGCCGGCGTCGATCGTATCGCCAGTGAAGGTTTCGGGAAGATCCGGACCGTCCGGATCGAGCACCATTTCGCCGGCATCCATGGAGGGCGCACGCGCGAGCTTCGAATCCTCCGGAATGAAAATATGCTCGAAATCCTCGTCGATCTCCGATTCGACCGGATCGAGCGTGACGACACAGGCCTGGACGATCTTGGCGCGAACATTGCCCTTGACGCGGACGCCATCGCGTTTCCAGCGGGAAATCTTCAGGTCCGCTTCCAGCTTTTCCACGGAAAGCACATCCCAAAGCTTGGCCAAGCCCGCAAGCTCGCGGCCTTCCGCTTCGAGATGCACATCCACGGGGTTGGCGGAGATGTGGCCGACTTTCACCGGATAGGAAAAGGGCGTTTCATCGGAGTAGGGTCTTTTCATTTTTGTCTCCTAAGGTGCGTCTGCGCCAACTTGAGGCGCCGCCTCGCCAATCCGCGGCGGCTGCGGGAGCGTCGCCGAGCCGGTTGCGATCTCCGCTTCCGTGATCCCCGCGAGATGCGCCTCTGCCGCCATCATCCAATCAGCAAGACCGATCATCGAAGGAGCACCCTCGCCTGCCTTGGGATGGATATTGCGCCGAAGTGCGGCGGCCAGCGCGTCACGGTCGATGCCGTCCATAGCCGCGGCATAGCTTTCCAACCGCCCGTAAAACATACCGGCCAGTTTCTTCATCCGCTTGGGTACGCTGTTGTCGCCGATTCCGAGTTCGCGGATGGAATAATCGATATCCTCAAAAAAGGCATCGACGATTTCCTGCGCCAGCTCCTGTCCGCTGGTCTCGGACGAGCGCGTCCGGCGGAAAAACAGGATCATCACCGCCGAGAGCAGCTCGAAACGACCCATGACCGTGTCCGGCACGTCATAATCCGTATAGAAAACCGGCTGGCGCGCCATCGAGGTCAGGGTGTCATATTGCCTGACGACGATGATCTGGTTGTGGTTTCTTTTGCGGAAGAGCCCAAAAATCATGAAAATTCCCGGAATTGGCTCATTCAGAGCGCCCCGTTGCGCTCCGCCTTGTTGCATCCACTTGAAAGCTGGTTTACCGAAGCAGGCGCGAATTGCAATGCCGTTTGTGCCCACTTCAAGGTCCCGCCCCAAGCCGTCGTCACGCCGTGCATGATTGGTGATGAAGAGTGCCGAACAACATTGTTGGGCCCCTCCGCAATCGCGGAAAGGCCACAATGATGTGCACAGCAAGGTCATGTCGGCCGCTCGGCCATCGGATTGATTCACTAGGGGAGATGAGATGTCGTTGACGAGACGGTATTTCAAGTCTGACAGAATTTTCATCAGTAGTGCCGCTATCGCTCTGGTGATTGCGACCGCGGGGCTCACGGGCTGCCAGACCAGCGAGGTCATGAACAACGGCTACATCTTCGACCAGCAATCGCTCAATCTCGTGCCTGTCGGCTCGAGCCGCGAGCAGGTGCTGCTTTCGCTCGGGACGCCGTCGACGACGGCGACCTTCGATGGCGAAGTCTTTTATTATATTTCACAGAAGCGCACGCGCTCAATGGCCTTCATGAAGCCAAGGTTGGTCGACCAGAACATCCTGGCGATCTATTTCGACAAGGACGGCGTGGTGAAGCAGCAAGCCAACTACACGCTGAAGGACGGCAAGGTCTTCGACATGATCAGCCGCACGACGCCGACCGGCGGCCGCGACCTGACCTTCCTGCAACAGATTCTGCAGGGTGGCGGCAACGGTATCAACGGTGCGAAGAATTTCCTCAACAATCTGAACCCGGGCCAATAAGTCGGATATACCGCATCAAAAAACCCGCGAAGCGCAGGCTTCGCGGGTTTTTTCATTTGTTCGGCCTTCGCCTTTATCCGGCGAGAACCGCAAGCAGTAGCAGCGCCACGATATTGGTGATCTTAATCGCCGGATTAACAGCGGGGCCGGCCGTGTCCTTGTAGGGATCGCCGACGGTGTCGCCGGTCACGGAAGCCTTGTGCGCCTCCGAGCCCTTCAGGTGACGCGCGCCGTCCTTGTCGACGAAACCGTCTTCGAAGCTCTTCTTGGCATTGTCCCAGGCGCCGCCACCCGACGTCATGGAAATAGCGACGAACAGTCCGTTGATGATGACGCCCAGCAACGAAGCACCGAGCGCGGCAAAGGCCGAAGCTTTCGAACCCGAAATCAGCAGCACGCCGAAATAGACGACGAGCGGCGCCAGTACCGGCAGCAGGGACGGAATGATCATCTCGCGAATGGCGGCCTTGGTCAGAAGGTCGACGGCCCGGCCGTAATCGGGGCGCTCAGTACCCTTCATAATGCCCGGCTTTTCGCGGAACTGCTTGCGCACCTCCTCGACGATCGCACCGGCCGCACGGCCGACGGCCGTCATGGCGATGCCGCCGAAAAGATAGGGAATCAGGCCGCCGAACAACAGGCCGGCCACGACATACGGGTTGGAGAGATCGAAGGAGATCGTGCCCACATTCGTGAAATATGGGAACTGATCGCCATGGGCCGCAAAATATTTCAGGTCGTTCGAATAGGCAGCGAACAGCACCAATGCGCCGAGGCCGGCCGAGCCGATGGCGTAGCCTTTGGTCACCGCCTTGGTGGTGTTGCCGACCGCATCCAGAGCGTCGGTCGATTTGCGCACTTCCGGCGGAAGATGCGACATTTCAGCAATACCGCCGGCATTGTCGGTGACCGGGCCGAAGGCGTCGAGCGCAACGATCATGCCGGCAAGGCCGAGCATGGCGGTGACCGCGATGCCGGTGCCGAACAGACCGCCAAGCTGATAGGTGGCAAGAATGCCGCCGACGATGACGATTGCCGGCAGCGCCGTCGATTCGAGAGAAACGGCGAGGCCTTGGATGACGTTGGTGCCATGGCCGGTGACCGAGGCCTGGGCAATGGAATTGACCGGGCGCTTGTTGGTGCCGGTATAATATTCGGTGATGACGACGATCAGCGCGGTGACGATCAGGCCGACAATGCCGCAGATGAACAGCTTCGCGCCGGTGACGTCGAAGCCGGCGACCGCACCGATCGAACCCCAGCCGATTGTCAGCGACGTGGCGGCTGCAAGACCTATGATCGACAGGATGCCGGTCGCAATCAGGCCCTTGTAGAGCGCGCCCATGATGGAGCCGTTCGTCCCGAGCTTGACGAAGAAGGTGCCGATGATCGACGTGATGATGCAGGCGCCGCAGACCGCCAGCGGATAGACCATGGCCGAGGCGAGAACCGGCGTGCCGGCAAAGAAGATCGCGGCGAGGACCATGGTGGCGACGACGGAGACCGCATAGGTTTCGAAGAGGTCGGCGGCCATGCCTGCGCAGTCGCCGACATTGTCGCCGACGTTATCGGCAATGGTCGCGGGATTGCGCGGATCATCTTCGGGAATGCCGGCTTCCACCTTGCCGACGAGGTCGCCGCCGACATCCGCGCCTTTAGTGAAGATACCGCCGCCGAGACGCGCGAAGATCGAAATCAGCGAAGCGCCGAAACCTAGAGCCACCAGCGCGTCTATAACGTCGCGCGAGCCCGGTTCATGACCGAGAATGCTGGTCAACACATAGAAATAGATGGAGACGCCGAGCAAAGCGAGGCCGGCAACCAGCATGCCGGTGATCGCGCCCGACTTGAAAGCAATGTCGAGACCGGCCGACAGGCTGTGCGACGAGGCCTGCGCAGTGCGGACATTGGCGCGCACGGAGACATGCATGCCGATGAACCCGGCGGAGCCCGACAGAATAGCACCGATCAGGAAGCCGATGGCGGCTTCGCCCGACAGAAGCAGCCAGGCCAGGATGAAAACGATAACGCCGACTATGGCAATGGTTCTATATTGACGCGCCAGGTAGGCTTGCGCGCCTTCCCGAATATAACTTGCAATTTCCTGCATGCGTGCATTGCCCTGGTCGGCGGCAAGCACCGACCGGGTTGCCCAGACGGCGTAAATCACCGAGAGCAGTCCGCACGCGATAACACCTAAAAGAATCGACATTTCGCTTTTTCCCTCCAAAAAAGCCGGCGGTTCACTCCCTCGTCCGGCCGCCTGCAGCAAAAGCCAGCCCCTCCTCCAAGGGGCAGCAATTGTGCAGGGCGAGATTGCGTTTGCGAAAACGTCGCGTCAAGACCATCCACGGGTAAAACAACCAATGGAGGTTCAAAAGAACATTCGTCGGTGAAATCGGGCGCGAGCGAAAGAAACGAAAGCGGCAGGGATCAAGCACCGGCCTGATGACGGGCCTTATTTCTTGGCTTCGCCGCGGACCTGCTTGGCGATTCGGTCGAGCACGGCGTTAACGAGCTTCGGCTCATCCTCCTCGAAGAAGGCGTGAGCGATCTCGACATATTCGGTGACGATGACGGGAACCGGCACGTCCTTGCGGTCGAGAAGCTCGAAAGTGCCGGCGCGCAGGATGGCGCGCACGGTGCTGTCAAGGCGCGATAGCGCCCAATCATCCTGCAGGGCGGAGCCGATCAATGGATCGAGCCGGGTCTGCTCGCGCACGACACCGGAGACGATGGAGCGGAACCAGGATGCGTCGGCCTTCAGATAGGTCTCGCCGTCCAGCTCCTGCCCAAGACGGTGTGCTTCGTATTCAGCCACCACCTCCAGCACGCCGGTTCCGCCAATATCCATCTGATAGAGCGCCTGAACGGCAGCGAGACGTGCTGCGCCCCGCTGGTTCGCAGTCTTTGCCGGTCGCTCGTTATCCTGATTTCCCATGAACTTATGCACCCAACTTTTGTTTCAGCGCGATCATCGTCAGCGCTGCGCGGGCGGCAAAACCACCCTTGTCCTTGTCCGAACGGCGCGCGCGCACCCAGGCCTGATCGTCGTTTTCGACAGTCAGGATTCCGTTGCCGATCGCCAGAGATTCGCTGACGGCGAGATCCATCAGCGCACGCGAGGATTCATTAGAGACGATGTCGAAATGATAGGTCTCGCCGCGGATGACCATGCCGAGGGCGACATATCCGTCATATTCGGTGCCGCCGTTATCGGCGCCATCAAGCGCCATGGCGATAGCTGCCGGAATCTCCAGCGCGCCGGGCACGGTGACGACGTCATAGGTCGCGCCGGCCTCTTCGAGCGCGGTCTTGGCGCCGTCGAGAAGAGCGTCGGCCATATCATCGTAGAAGCGAGCTTCGACGATGAGGATGTGGGCATTGGTAGAGCTGGACATACGTCACCTGCTGAGTGGGAGGGCGGGCAGCACCTTGATAAGGGCGGGTCAAACCACGGCGGGCCGCGCTTGGCAAGTGTTTTTCGGATGCCTTGGCTGATTCTGATCCGGATTTGGGGAACATTGAAGCGTGCCAGAAATTGTATCTTCCACCAGCTCACTCGCTTCGCTAATAATTTCGCACTGACAGGGAGGAACTTGATGACAGAGAAAACCAGACACGCTGTCAACCTTGGCGAGCTACAGCTCGATCATTGGCAGCAGGGAGATTTTTTTTCGAGCAGCGATGTCTCCTTTGGCGCACTGCTTGGGCTGAAAGATCTCGGCATCAGCTATAACGAAGTGCCGTCCGGCAAATCCGGCTGTCCATTTCACAACCATCACGTCGAAGAGGAACTCTTCGTCATTCTCGACGGCGAAGGCGAATATCGCTTCGGAAGCGAGCGTATTCTAGTCGCGAAAGGCGATGTAATGGGAGCACCTGCCGGTGGCCATGAAACCGCCCATCAGCTCATCAATATTGGCCCGGGCGTACTGATCTATCTCGTCATCTCGACCAAAGCCCAAACAGAGATTGTCGAATACCCCGACTCCGGCAAGTTCATGGCGAAGACTAATCGCCTCGGCGAGACGCCGCGGCGATTCAGCTTCATCGGGCGCGAGGGCGGCGCCGTGGATTATTGGGACGGCGAAACGGGAGCATGAAACGGATGAGCATGAATGTAGAAATGGTTGACCGGAAGGAAGCTGCTCCCGCCATGACCATGGTTCCGACATTGATAACCGAGCGCCTCATTCTCCGCGCTCATCGGCTGGAGGATTTCGACGATTATACGGCCTTCTGGACGCAAGAAGACCTTGTCCGTTACATCGGCGGCGAGCCGTCGACACGCGAACAGGCCTGGTCGCGCCTGTTGCGTTATGCCGGCATGTGGCACCACCTTGGCTTCGGTTTTTTCGCCGTCGAAGAACGTCAGAGCGGCCGCTTCATCGGTGAAGTCGGCTTCCTCGACCTCCATCGCGACATGCACCCGACCACCACCGAAGGGACGCTGGAATCCGGCTGGGGGATCACACCGGCGCTGCAGGGCAGAGGCTATGCAACGGAAGCCGTCAAGGCGGCGATCGCCTGGGCCGACGACACATTCCCCGGCCGCCGCATGACCTGCATCGTCGATCCGGAAAACAGGCCGTCGTTGCGCGTCGCCGAAAAAGTCGGCTTCCGCCGGATCGGCGAAGTGATGTACAAGGACAAATCCAACGTCATGTTTGAGCGCTAGCTGCCCGAAAAAGTGCTGGCACAAAGATGCCGCCATCAAACCGATGGCGGCGGACAGGGAGCGCGATTGACGCCTCGAATCAGCTTTCCCGCGCCACCGGAAATTCAGCCAGCCGCGCGGCATAGCGGGCCATGGTGTCGACTTCGAAATTGACGAAATCGCCGGCCTTACGCTCACCCCAGGTGGTGACCTCCAGCGTATGACGAATGAGGAGCACGTCGAAATCCGTGCCGTCGACGGCGTTTACCGTCAGCGACGTGCCATCGAGCGCGATCGAGCCCTTGGGAGCGACGAATTTTGCGAGATGCGCCGGGGCGCGCAGGCGGAAGCGGGTGGCGTCGCCTTCCGCCGTCACCGACAGGATCTCCGCCTTGCCATCGACATGACCGGAGACGATGTGGCCGCCGAGCTCATCGCCGATCTTCAGCGAGCGCTCGAGATTGATGTTGCTGCCAGCTTCCCAGGTGCCGATGGTGGTTAGCCGCAGGGCTTCTTCCCAGGCTTCCACCTCAAACCAGCGGCCGTTGCTGCCGGCTTCCGGCAGGCCTGTCACCGTCAGGCAGATGCCGGAATGGGAGATCGAGGCCCCCATATCGATCGTTGCCGGATCGTAATTGGTGGCGACACGCAGCTTGATGCCTTCCTTGAGCGGAGAGACCGATTCGACCTTGCCGATGTCGGTGACAATTCCGGTAAACATTAAAAACCTCTTTCAAATTCGTCGCAGCGATCATCGCCAAACCGGCTCGCGCGGATATGTCTGAAACTGGCTGGGATATTGGTCTTCGTGACAGGCGATTCAATACCGCCCTCGCCGATCGTACCCGGCCCCTGGAACAGAAGGATGCGGTCAACGAGATCGGCGGCGAGAAAACGCTGCGCCGTCCTTGCTCCGCCTTCGACTAAGAGAGAGGAGATGCCGCGCGTCGCCAGCGCCTCAAGCAATTCTCCCGGCTCGCTGGAGTTGGATTGCAACACTTCGGCGCCGGCGGCATCCAGTGCGGCGCGGCGGCCCATGAAGGCCTTGTCCGCATTTTCATCGAAGGGCGGCGGATGGCCGGCCACGACCATGAGCCCGTATTGTTGTGCCGTCTTCACGAGCTTGCTGCCGAGAGGAAGCCGAAGCTGATCGTCGATGACGATCCGCAACGGCGTGTGGCCTTCCAGCCCCGGCAGACGGCTGGTCAATTCCGGATCATCCGCTATCGCAGTGCCGATGCCGACAAGAATGGCGTCGCTTTCGGCGCGCACGACCTGCACCTGGGCACGGGCGACATCGCCAGTGATGCGTACCTGCCCCTCGCCTGTTTTGCCAATCATCCCATCTGCGGAAACAGCAAGTTTGAGAGTCACATAGGGCCGGTTTCTCGTCTGGCGCATGAGATAGCCGGCAAGCGAGCGCCTGCCCTCTTCCTCAAGAATGCCGGCATCGACTTCGATCCCCGCATCCCGCAGCATTGCAATGCCGCGACCAGAAACACGCTGGTCGGGATCGGTAACGCTGATGACGACGCGAGCGACGCCATAGGCAATGAGCGCCTCGGCGCAGGGCGGGGTCTTGCCGTAATGGGAACAGGGCTCGAGCGTGACGTAGGCGGTCGCTCCCTTCGCCGCCTCGCCGGCCTCGGCCAGGGCTTGCGGCTCGGCATGCGGCCGGCCGTCAAGCGCTGTGACGGCACGGCCGATGACGGCACCGTCCTTGACGATCAGGCAACCGACCGACGGATTAGTGTTGGTGAGACCCAAATGCCAGCGCGACAGGCGGATCGCCGCGGCCATGAAACGTTCGTCCTCAGGCCGGGGCGCCATGGTCAGGTGTCCAGCGGATCGCGGGCGATCTTGGCGTTGATCTCGGTAATCACCTGCTCGAAATCCTCCGCATGCGAGAAATCGCGATAGACGGAAGCATAGCGCACGAAGGCGACGTCATCGAGGCTCTTCAAAGCTTCCAGCACCTGCAGGCCGATCTGCTCCGAACTGATTTCCGTTTCGCCGGAGCTTTCCAGGCGGCGAACGATGCCGGAGACGGCACGCTCGATGCGATCGCGGTCGACCGGGCGCTTACGCAACGCGATCTCGAAAGAGCGCACCAGCTTGTCCCGATCGAAGGGCACCTTTCGACCGGTCTTCTTGATGACCATCAATTCGCGCAGTTGCACGCGCTCGAAGGTCGTGAAACGGCCGCCGCAATCCGGACAGATGCGCCGCCGGCGGATGGAGGTGTTATCCTCCGCCGGGCGCGAATCCTTGACCTGGGTATCTTCAGAGCCGCAGTAAGGGCAGCGCATGCGCTCTCCTCAACCCATGTAGCCGTACATGGGGAAACGGCCGGTGAGATTGACCACCTTTTCGCGCACAGCAGCCTCGACAGCGGCATTGCCTTCATCGGAATTGGCGACCTTCAGGCCGTCAAGCACTTCGATGATGAGATTGCCGATTTCGCGGAATTCGGCTTCCTTGAAACCGCGCGTCGTGCCGGCCGGTGTACCAAGACGGACGCCGGAGGTGACGAATGGCTTTTCCGGATCGAACGGGATGCCGTTCTTGTTACAGGTCACGTAAGCGCGGCCGAGAGCGGCTTCGGCGCGCTTGCCGGTGGCGTTCTTCTTGCGCAGGTCGACCAGCATCAGGTGGTTGTCCGTGCCGCCGGACACGACGTCCAGACCGCCGGCGATCAGCGTTTCCGCAAGCGCCTTGGCATTCTTGACGATCTGCGCGGTATAGTCCTTGAACTCCGGCTGCAGGGCTTCGCCGAGAGCAACTGCCTTGGCGGCGATGACGTGCATCAGCGGACCGCCCTGGAGGCCGGGGAAGACGGCCGAATTGAACTTCTTCGCCAGATCCTCCTCATTGGTGAGGATCATGCCGCCGCGCGGGCCGCGGAGCGACTTGTGGGTCGTGGTCGTTGCCACATGGCAATGCGGGAACGGCGACGGGTGCTGGCCACCGGCAACGAGGCCGGCAATATGGGCCATGTCGACCATCAGATAGGCGCCGACACTATCGGCGATCTCGCGGAAGCGCTTCCAGTCCCAGATGCGGGAATAGGCCGTGCCGCCGGCGATGATCAGCTTCGGCTTGTGCTCTTCCGCCTTGCGCTGAACCGCATCCATGTCGAGCAGGTTGTCGCCTTCGCGCACGCCGTAGGAAACGACGTTGAACCACTTGCCGGACATGTTGACCGGCGAACCATGCGTGAGGTGGCCGCCCGAATTGAGATCGAGACCCATGAAGGTATCGCCCGGCTGCAGCAGCGCCAGGAAGACCGCCTGGTTCATCTGCGAACCGGAGTTCGGCTGGACATTGGCGAAGTTGACACCGAACAGTTTCTTGGCGCGTTCGATGGCGAGTTCTTCGGCGATATCGACGAACTGGCAGCCGCCGTAATAGCGCTTGCCCGGATAGCCTTCGGCATATTTGTTCGTCATGATCGAGCCCTGCGCTTCCAAGACGGCGCGGGAAACGATGTTTTCCGAGGCGATCAGCTCGATCTCATGCCGCTGACGACCCAATTCCTTGTTGATCGCGCCAAAGATCTCCGGATCGGTATCGGCAAGCGAGCGATTGAAGAAGGGTTCGGTGGAAGCATTGGTCATCGTGGAAGCTCCTGAACGGGCCGGAACGGCAATGGAGACGGTATTAGCGTCAGGGTCGCCCGAGAGCAATACGATGAGCGACATTTGCTGGGCATTCTACGATGAGTGCTTCGGGCAAATGGAAAAGCCGCATCCGAAGATGCGGCTTCCATAAATGTCGCTCACGTCAGGCCGATTATTGAACCGGCTGCTCCATGCCCTGCGTCGTATCCAGGGCCAACTCGGAATTGCCATCTAGCTGGTAGATATCGTCGCGGAACTGAACGATGCCATCGGCAGCGCCCCAGGCGGAAATATAGACGAAGTAGACCGGAACTTCCGTCGCCAATGTGATCGGTGTGTTGACGCGGGTGGCGATGACCTGCTCGATGTGCTGGCGCGGCCAGCCCGGAGTTTCAGCCAGCAGCCAGGTCGCCAAGTCGCGCACGTTCTGAACGCGCACACAGCCCGAGCTGTCGAAACGCATCAGCTTGTTGAACAAGCCCTGTTCAGGCGTGTCGTGCATATATTCGTTGTTGGGGTTATGGAAGTTGATTTTCGTGGACGCCATGGCGTTCAGCTTGCCCGGATCCTGGCGGAACATCAGATCCGGCGCCTTGTCGGAATTCCAGTCGATCGTCTCAGGTGCAACTTCGTTGCCCTTTCCGTCGAGAAGGCGGATGTTGCTCTTCTTCAGGTAGGTCGGATCCTTCCGCATCAGCGGCACGATGTCCTTGATGATGATGGAGCGTGGCGCCGTCCAATAAGGGTTGAGGATGACCTCGTAGATCTTTGAATTGATGAGGTGCGTCGGGCGTGAGAGGCGGCCGACGATCGCTTCATGGCGCAGCGCCACCTGACCATCCTGCACGGCTTCGACATAGGTCGCCGGGACATTGACCATGACATGACGGCGGCCGAGATCGGCCGGGAAAGTCTGCAGGCGGATGAGGTTGGTGTTCAGCTGCTGCAGGCGGACATCAGCGGGGATATTCATCGCCTTCAGCGTGAACTCGCCGAGAACACCATCCGGCGGCAGGCCGTGGCGAGCCTGGAAGCGCTTGACTGCGCCGTCGACATAGGAGTCGAAGGCAGTCGACATGCCTGCTTCACGCGGCAGGTCGCCGGTTATCGTCAGATGCTGGCGCAGCGCCTGTACGGAGCCGTCGTTGACACCGAGTTGAAGCGTTTGGTCGCCGGGGTTGATCTGCGGCCAGCCGCCATTGGCGACGATGCTCTGATACTGGGCGATCGCCTGCTGGATGTTCGGTACGGAATCTGGCCCGAGGATCGGCGTGTTGGAGACAACCGCTGCGGCGGTACGCGCGGCCGCCTTCGCATCGAACTGATCGTCCCAGTTGCCGCGGGCCCGGTTGTTGATCAGCGCACTGAGAGGCGTCTGGTCCTGTGCAAGAGCCGGAGCTGCCAAAGCGGCGACGCCTAAAGTTGCCGCAGACCGCAGGAAGGAGCGGCGCGAGAAAGGTTCAATTCCGTTTTTCTTCGACATATCCCACCGTTCGACGCTGCGACCAAATTTATCCGCAGCCAAGAGAGAAAGCAGTAAATACAGCAACTCGCGCCAAGTAACGCAGCTCACTATCAATCCGTTGCCTTAGAGCACCACAAAAACTTCGCTCCGGACCATCACAATATTGCGAGCCCAAAGCGCTAAGGCATGAAGATCAAGACTTGAAAAGCGCCGTTTGCCGTTCATTTCCGCTGTCATAGCAATATGGCCAATTCGTGTCGCCCGGCATGAAACTTGCTTTCGCCTGCCGTAACGGAAGAACCACCATTTTGCGTTGCTAAAATACCATGGGATTGGTTCATAGCGCCTGAGGCTTAGGCGTCAATGGTGCAGATGCCGCAGACATTGTTGTGCACCGCAAGGTGGTGACCGGACGTGACAAAAAGCGCACATACGCTGGTCCCGACAAAGCATAAGCTGGACACGCAGGGAGCGTATCCAGCTTATTGCACTGGAGAGTCTCTTAGCAGATCTGCCGCCGCTATTTACAGGCGATACAAAATCTGATCGTTCCAGAAGCGGTCGAGGCGCTGCAGGAGCTTGTTCATCTGGGTGAACTCGTCCGTGCCGATGCCGCCGACCTTGTCGATGGAGGCGATGTGGCGCTCGTAGAGCTTGGCGACGGTTTCGGCGATGTCCTGGCCGGTTTCCGTCAGGCTGATGCGAACCGAGCGGCGGTCGATGCGCGAGCGCTGGTGGTTGATGAAGCCGAGGTCGACCAGCTTCTTGACGTTGTAGGAAACGTTGGAACCGAGATAGAAGCCGCGGGAGCGCAGCTCGCCGGCGGTCAGCTCGGAATTGCCGATGTTGAAAAGGAGCAGCGCCTGCACCGCGTTGACGTCGTCGCGGCCTTGGCGGTCGAACTCGTCCTTGATAACATCGAGGAGACGGCGGTGGAGGCGCTCCACCAGGTGGAGCGATTCCATATACAGACCACGGATATCTTCGATCTGCTGGTCCCGAGCATTCGCAACTGCCTGCGGCTTGATTTTCGTGTTCATCATGACTTGGCCTCACTGTTTTGTTTGGCGGTGTCGTTTTCTTCCCGCCTTGAGTGAGACCCTATCGAATACACATAAAATTCTACTTAAACTGCAGGCTTAACAGCACCTTACCAGGAAGTCTTGGTGTCTCAGGGTAAATCAACCATTACCTGTTGCCGACGCCGGCGCTTTTCCTGCCACAGTAAAATACGGAAAATACAGTAGAGCACGGCGACGCAGCCATGCAGGATCACGATCAACGGATTGGAGCCGAAAATCTGCGGCCAGAGCCCGTACATCAGCGCCTGACCGCCCGCTGCCAGCACCCAGATGACCGGCCCCCAGGAGACCGTCAGCCACAGGCCGAGGGCCGCGACTGGGAAGACGACGGCAAGGCCAGCGCCTGCCACTTTCCAGGGCAGATTGAGCAGATCGAAACGGGCATGACCTTCCAGCGAATAACCGACCAGCATCGACCAATATTGCAGGCCGAGCCAGAAGCAGGCGATCGCAATCAGCCGCAGGAACAGGACGAATAGAATGTCCGTCAGCGTGTTCTTGGGCAAGGTCGAAGAATCAGGTTCCATGTGCGAACAATACGTAGGAGGCCACTGGCTCGCCAGAGCTATAATGGCTGCGGCCTTTCGCCGGGTTTTGTTTCCTGGGGACAGCGTGATAGGTACGCTGCTTGCAAATTGAGGCCATAGATAGACTAAAAAGGATGGCGGAACCATGGAAGACAAGACGCACCTTGTTGACGAGATCACGGGGCATCGGCGCATGCGGCGCAACCGCAAGGCCGATTGGACGCGCCGCCTTGTGCAGGAAAACCGGCTGACCGTCGACGACCTGATCTGGCCGATCTTCCTGATCCCCGGCAGCGGCATCGCCGAGCCGATCCCGGCCATGCCCGGCGTCTTCAGACTGACGGTCGACAAGGCGGTCGAAGCCGCTAAGGAAGCGGCCGACCTCGGCATTCCCGCGCTAGCCACCTTCCCGAACATCGAAATGGAGCTGCGCGACGAAACCGGCTCCAACAGCCTGGAAAAGAACAACCTCATCAATCTCGCCAGCGCCGCCATCAAAAAGGCCGTGCCGAATATCGGTGTCATCACCGACGTCGCCCTCGATCCATTCACCAGCCATGGGCACGACGGCATTCTGCGCGGCAACGAAATCGTCAACGACGAGACGGTCGAGCAGGTGGCGCGCGCCGCCGTCTACCAGGCGGACGCCGGCGCCGATATCATTGCGCCCTCGGAGATGATGGATGGGCGCATCGGCGCAATCCGCCATGCGCTCGACGCCGCCGGTCACCAGAGCGTCGGCATCATGAGCTATGCTACCAAGTTCAGCTCGGCCTTCTACGGCCCCTATCGCGAGGCGATCTCGACCGGCGGCCTGCTGAAGGGCGACAAGAAAACCTACTACATCGACCCGGCCAACGGCACCGAAGCAGTGCGGGACGCTGCCCTCGACGTCGAGGAAGGCGCCGACATGCTGATGGTCAAGCCCGGCCTGCCCTATCTCGACATCTGTTGGCGGCTGAAAGAGGCCTTCGGCCTTCCGACTTTCGCCTATCAGGTGTCCGGCGAATACTCGATGATCAAGGCCGCCGCCGCGAATGGCTGGATCGACGGCGAACGGGTGATGCTGGAAACGCTGCTCGCCTTCAAGCGCGCCGGCTGCGACGGCATTCTGACCTATTTTGCGCCGGAAGTGGCGAGACTGCTGGCAAAGAGGTAATCGCGGGCCACAAGCTTATTGCATTTGCCGGACCTCACACCATATGTTCGGCAAATGTTTCCCTCTTGCGCCGCACGTCGTGCCCGACGCGTAAAAGTCGCAATGGAATCTTTAACCTGCGCATGAGCTTTTTCTGAAATCGGAACGATTGGAGGGGTTATGCGCGAAGGAGGAAGACAATGAGCCTGAATCCTAGCCCGCTTTATGCAGCACCGGACGACTGGCGCGCCTATAGTGGCGTGCTGAGCCGGCGCATCTTCGCCTTCATCCTCGATTATGTCATCGTCGGCCTGCTCTGCATCCCGGCAGCGATCCTGTTGTTCTTCTTCTCGATCCTGACGCTTGGGCTGGGCTTCGTGCTCTACCCCGCCCTGTGCATCATCGTCGCCGGTCTCTATTTCGGCTGGACGCTCGGAGGGCCACATCAGGCCTCGCTCGGCATGCGGGCCATGGGCATCGCCATGGTGCGTCTAGATGGCCGGCCGATGGATTTCCTGACCGCCATCGTGCATCTGGCACTGTTCTGGATCCTGAACTCCGTCTTGACGCCGCTCATTCTGCTGGCGGGCCTGTTCATCGAACGCAGCCGCCTGGTACATGACCTGTTGCTCGGTACGGTTATCATCCGAACGGCCTAAATTACGCCGATATCCACCCAATACCATATCCGGACGAAAGGGCGTTTTGCTTCTGAACAAGCCGGGAAACTGTGACCTTGCACAAAGGACATAGTTGACGTTTTCTAAACTTGGGCCATGCTTGTGATAATGGGAATCCGAATGCCGAACGAAAGGTCAATCAGCGGCAGATGAACACGCAGTCGACGCCATCCCCGCAGTTTTATCTGACGGCACCGGCTGCCTGCCCGTACCTGCCGCGCGAGATGGAGCGCAAGGTCTTTACCCATCTCGTCGGTCCGCGCGCGGCGGAGATGAACGACATTCTGACCCAAGGCGGCTTCCGCCGCTCGCAGAATATCGCCTACCGCCCCGCCTGCGAATCCTGCCGCGCCTGTATTTCCGTTCGCATTCTCGCTCAGGACTTCGTGCCCAGCCGCTCGATGAAGCGCGTCCTGTCGGCCAATAGCGATATCATCGCCACCGAATTTCCGGCCCAGCCGTCGAGCGAACAATATTCCCTCTTCCGCCGCTATCTCGATGACCGTCATCAGCAAGGCGGCATGTCCGACATGACCGTGCTCGACTATGCGATCATGGTCGAAGATACCCACGTCAACACCCGCATCATCGAATATCGCCGGCGCGAGGAAGGCTCAGGGCTCGAGCAGCGGCCAAAGGGCGAGCTGCTGGCGGCTGCGCTGACCGACGTGATGAGCGACGGATTGTCGATGGTTTATTCCTATTTCAATCCCGATCTCGACCATCGCTCGCTCGGCACCTTCATGATCCTCGATCACATCAAGCGGACCAAGGCGCTCGGCCTGCCGCATGTCTATCTCGGCTATTGGGTCAAGGGCTCGCGCAAGATGGACTACAAGACACGGTTTCAGCCGCAGGAGCATCTGACGCCGCGCGGCTGGGAGCGCTTCGATCCCGCGGATGCCGAAGACAATTCCCGCTGAATGGTCTCCCATCTCTCGCATCACCGAAAAGGCTTGCTGCTGACCACGATCGGCGGTCTCGCGTTGTCGTTTGATATCCCGCTCATTCGGCTTGCGAGCGGCGACGTCTGGTCCGTCCTCACGGCGCGCAGTCTTGCGACGATCTTCGTGTCGCTGGTTGCTCTTATCGTCATCCGCCGCGTCACCGGGTCACTGCGCGGCGTTCTGCCGGGTTGGATCGGGCTTCCCGTCGGCCTCTTCTACGGCCTGACGACCATTACCTTTCTCCTCGCCATCTACTACACGACGGCAGCGAACGTGGTGTTCATCATCGCTCTCAATCCGATGTTCGCCGCACTCCTCTCCTGGATTTTCCTGAAGGAGCGCCCCGCTCTTTCCACCATCGTCACCATGATCGCGATGATCTTCGGCGTCGGCCTGATCGTACAGGGTGGCATGGAGGGCGGCCATTTCCTCGGCGACGCGCTGTCGGTTCTCGCTTCTTTTTTCATCGCCTGCGCCATCACAATTGCCCGAGCCTCGCGCAGGGATATGGGCTTCGCTTCCCTATTGTCCGCGATCATCCCTGCCGCGATCGGACTCTACCATGTCATCCCGTCAAGCATTGCCATCGATCATCCCGCCTGGATCCTGCTCGACGGCGCGGTCCTGATGCCCCTCTCCTTCTGGTGCCTTGCCACCGGCACCCGCTTTCTGTCGGCGCCAGAAGTGGCGATGTTCTATCTGCTGGAAACGATCCTGGCGCCGATATGGGTCTGGCTGATCTTCGCCGAAGCGCCAAGCAACATGACGCTTACCGGCGGGCTGGTGCTGATCCTGGCGCTCGCTGCGCATTCGCTATGGCAGGCTCGGATCAGGGCGAAACTGGCACCGGCGGGGTGAGGCGGTTTGCGACCGTAATGGCCCTATGTTATAACTCCGTTATTACATAGGGAGCAGAACGATGAACGTCGTGATCCGCAAGATTGGCAATTCCGAAGGCGTGATTATTCCGAAGGAAGTTCTTCAAAGGCTCGGTTTGAAAAATGGCGATGCTTTGGAAATTCGCGAAGTAAACGGCAATATCGAATTGGTTCCCGAGCGCGCCGACCTCGCCGAACAATTGCGAGCAGCAAGGCTTGGGATGCAAAAATATCGTGCAGCCCTGCGCGAGCTCGCAAAATGAATGAGTACAAATGGCTGTCACGCGAAGCCATTGAGATCATGCACCACGAGCAGCTCGCCGAGCATGGCGGATTGCCGGGGTTAAAAGACGAAAATGCCTTGGAAGCCGCCATCGCTCGTCCATTGAACAAAGCTGCATATGGCGAGAATGATCTATTCGCTCTTGCTGCGGCCTACCTTTATGGCCTCGTTCGGAACGATCCTTTTTCCGATGGAAATAAGAGAACGGGATATGTGGCGGCTTTTACATTTCTCTACATCAACGGCTATCTGATTGATGCAGACGATGGAATGATCGTAACTCTTGTACTAGGCATTGCCGCCGGAGAAATCGATGATACGGGAGCGACACGCTTCCTCAGAGACTTCTCCGTACCACTGGTCCACTGACCGCAAGTCCTGCCGGCGCACCACCCGGCCCTTCGCTTGAGCTCAGGGCGTTCGTCGCTCGAAACGCCCTACTGGGGCGTTTCGTCGGCTACGCTCCTCACCCCGAAAACCTGCCGCTTCTCGGGAAGCCTTTCGGCACATTGCGGCCTGCCGCAGCGCGGTCGCCGAGCCATTCGACCAGCTCGTCCTTGGTCTTGGTGAAGGTACGGCCAGCGCTGTCTTCCCAGGTCAGGCCGTCGGCGATGGCGAAGCACCTGATGTCGCTGACGCCGCCATCCTTGTAGCGCTGCAGGCGTACGCCCTTGCCGCGCGACATTTCCGGGATCTGCTCCAGCGGGAAAACCGCCATCTTGCGGTTCTCGCCGACGATGGCGACGTGATCGCCCGAGATCGGCACCAGCAGCTTGGTCTCATCCGGCGTCGTCAGGTTCATGATCTGCTTGCCCTTGCGGGTGTTGGCCACCAGTTCCACTTCCGGCACGATAAAGCCGTTGCCAGCGGTCGAGACGACCAACTGCTTGCGCTGAGGATCGTGGACGAAGGCGGTCAGCACGTCCTGGTCATTTTCCATGTCGACCATGATACGCAGCGGCTCGCCATGGCCACGGCCGCCGGGCAGCTTGTCGCCGCCGAGCGTATAGGCCTTGCCGCCGGTCGTGATGATCAGGATCTTGTCGGTCGTCTGCGCCGGGAATGCCACCTTCAGCCCGTCGCCCTCCTTGAAGGTGAGCGTCGACGTATCCGAGATGTGGCCCTTCAGCGCGCGGATCCAGCCTTTTTCCGAGACGACGACGGTGATCGGTTCCTTCTCGATCATCGCCTGCTGAATCGCCGCATCATCGGCCTCAGGCGCTTCGGCAAACTGCGTGCGACGGCGGCCGAGTTCGGTCGCCTTGGCGAACTTCTTCTTTACCTCGCCGATTTCCCAGGCGACCGTCTGCCACTGCTTGTCGTCGGAGGCGAGCAAGGCCTCGATATCGGCCTTCTCCTGGGTCAGGCCATCGAATTCCTTGCGGATTTCGAATTCTTCGAGCTTGCGCAAGGAGCGCAGCCGCATGTTGAGGATCGCCTCGACCTGGTTGTCTGTCAGCCCGAACCGCTCCATCATCACAGGCTTCGGCTCATCCTCCTCGCGGATGATGGCGATGACCTCGTCGATGTTGAGGTAGGCGATCAGGAAACCGCCGAGGATTTCCAGGCGCTTTTCGATAGCGGCGAGGCGGAAGCGCGAACGGCGCAACAGAACTTCGCGGCGGTGGTCCAGCCACTCCTTCAGCACGTCGTTCAGCGCCATGACCTTCGGGATGCGGCCCATGGACAGAACGTTCATGTTGAGTGGGAAACGGCTTTCCAGTTCCGTCAACTTGAACATTGATTCCATCAGGATCATCGGATCGACGGTGCGGCTCTTCGGTGTCAGGACGACACGGATGTCCTCGGCGGATTCATCGCGAACGTCCTCGAGCAGTGGCAGCTTGCGCGACAGAAGCAGCTCGGCGATCTTTTCGATCAAGCGCGACTTCTGCACCTGGAACGGGATTTCGGTAATGACGATCTGATAGCCGCCGCGACCGAGATCTTCGGTTTCCCACTTAGCACGCACGCGAAAACCGCCACGGCCGGTCTTATAGCTTTCGATGATGCTGTCTCGATTGTCGATGATGATTCCGCCCGTCGGGAAATCCGGGCCGGGAATGAATTCCACCAACTTTTCGACGGTCGCGTCCCGATCGCGGATCAGATGCAGCGCCGCATCGCAGAGTTCGTGGGCGTTGTGCGGCGGGATGGAGGTCGCCATGCCGACAGCGATGCCCGAGGAGCCATTGGCGAGCAGGTTCGGGAAAGCGCCGGGCAGAACGATGGGCTCGGAATTCGACTCGTCATAGGTATCGCGGAAATCCACTGCATCTTGGTCGATGCCCTCGAGCAGCAGCTCCGAAACCGCCGTCATCTTGGATTCGGTGTAGCGCATGGCTGCGGGGCTATCGCCGTCGATATTGCCGAAATTGCCCTGGCCGTTGACCAGCGTGTAGCGCTGCGAGAAATCCTGCGCCAGGCGAGCCAACGCGTCGTAGATCGATTGGTCGCCATGCGGGTGATAGTTACCCATCACCTCGCCGACGATCTTGGCGCATTTGCGGAAGGCGGCGTTGGGGCGCAGGCCCATCTCGCTCATCGCGTAGACGATGCGCCGGTGAACCGGCTTCAGGCCGTCGCGAACATCCGGCAGGGCGCGATGCATGATCGTCGACAAGGCATAGGCCAAGTAGCGCTCTTCGAGCGCGGCCTTGAGATCGACCGGATGGATGCTGTCGTCGTCGCCGCCACCAGGCGGTAAAAGATTTTGTCCCATGGCTCTTGACTATCGGAGATGCCCATTCCCGGCAAGGAAAACAGTGGAAAGCACTTGTGGATGACGCCTCAATTCACGCACGATCTGACGTAACGTTGGACACAATTTCCGTGCATCTATTTGCTATCGCCACTGTCATTGGAATTTAAGGCAAACGTGAATATAACTCGCGGCAGTACACGCAACATATGTGCCCCGCCTACACCAGCTCAATGAGGAAAAGCCACCATGACTTTCTATCGGACAACACGGCTGATGCTGTCCAGCGCCGCAATTCTGTCTTTTGCCAGCTCCGCCTTTGCGCTTGATGGCAACGACCTCCTGAAGAAGATCAATGACGCCTACGCTCTGCAAGGCGGCTCGGTTGCAGCCCAAAGCATCGATGTCAGTGGCACGACGGTGACGCTGAAAGGCGTGACCATCAACGCGGCTGGGACGCCCGATGGCGTTAAGGTGGGCGATATCACTTTGACCGGCGTAGCGGAAGCAGGCGGCGGCTACACGATCGATCAGATCGCGTTTCCCAACGTTGCCACGACCAAGGACGACGTTACCATCGCAGCCTCCGACCTCAAGTTGAGCGGCGTCGAAATCCCGGCCGATGCGACCAAGGGCGATCTCGACTCCCTGCTGCTCTATAAGACCGCACATGCCGGCTCCGTCTCCTTCACCAAGGACGGCACGCAGGTCTTCTCATTCACCAACGCCGACGCCACGATGAGCAAGCGAGCCGACAAGTCCGGTCTCGACTTCAATGCCAATGTCGATGGCATCAAGGCCGATCTCAGCAAGGTCGACGATCCGCAGACCAAGGAGGCCATCAACCAGCTCGATCTGCAGCAGTTGAGCGGCAGGATCGCCATGAAGGGCAGTTGGGAGATTGCTCCAGGCAAGATCGACATCACCGAATATTCGCTGGATTTCAAGGATGTCGGTAAGCTGAACATTGCGCTCAGCCTCTCCGGCTACACGCCCGCCTTCGCCAAGTCGCTGCAGGATACGCTCAAGACCGTCCGCTCCAATCCGAACCAACAGGATGCCCAGCAATCTGCCGGTCTTGCCATGCTCGGTCTTCTGCAGCAGTTGACCTTCAACAGCGCGCAAATCCGCTTCGACGATAGTTCGATCACGTCCCGCGCACTCGAATTTGCCGGCAAGCAGCAGGGTGTTTCCGGCAAGCAGCTCGCCGACACGCTGAAGGCGATGACGCCGATCATGATGGCTCAGCTCAACATTCCGGAGCTGCAGAACGCCGTCTCTGCGGCCGTCAGCGCCTATCTCGACAATCCGAAAAGCCTGACGGTCAAGGCTTCGCCGGACAAGCCGGTGCCGCTGCCGATGATCATCGGCGCCGCCATGGGCGCTCCGCAGTCGATCCCTCAGGTCATCGGCCTCAAGGTTTCGTCCAACGACTAAGCGGCCGTTCTCCAAGCTGTTCAGCAACCCGGCGATCCCGCGAACAGACCCCTGAAAGTTGCACGACAACTTTCAGGGGTCTGTTCATTAGGTCGCCGGGTTTTTGTTGCCGCCGGTTAGAGCTCCGGCCGCAACTGGTATTTTTTCAGCTCGCTGAGACCATGGGATAATAGGGCAAGCAATTCATCCGTGGTTGCACCATCGCGCGCCTGGACGGACATGCCCTGCACGATTGCGCCCAGAAAGCGTGCAAGCGATCGGGCGTCGGCATCCGACCGCATGTCGCCCTCCGCGATACCGCGCTCGATCCGTGCCGTGAAGATGACCAGCGACTGCAGGCGCATCGAAGCGACGTGATAGGCGATCGGTTCGTTTTCCTCCGCGCAATTCAGCACCGCCGTCGATATCATGCAGCCCTTCGGATGCTCCGGCGCCGTGAAGATCTTGGCGGAATTCGTCAAAAAGCGCTCGAAGGCGGTCACCGTATCCACCCTGTCCGCAAACGGATTGCCGGGCTCCGCTCGTGGCATGCGCCGATACTGCTCGAGCGTTTCTCGGTAGAGCTCGGCTTTGGAACCGAAGGCCGCATAGAGGCTTTGCGGTGTGATCCCCATGGCAGCCGTCAGATCGGCGATGGAGGAACCATCATAGCCATGCTTCCAGAATGTATCCCGCGCGGCGGCAAGAACGGTCTCGCGATCGAAGGCCGGCGGGCGCCCACGCTTGCGCGGCGAGGAATTTTCTGTCTCTTCCATATTTTTCACAATGGTCACTCTAGAATTATTTCCCGATCTGGTTTATTCAGGAATGGTCATTGTGATTATAGAAGGTTTTGCCCCATGAGTCTTCCCCTGGAAAATTCCACGCGCCCAAGCCACGGCAGCCTTTCTGAAGGCGTCAATGCTGCGATTGATTCCGCCCTGGCGAACAAGAGGCTGGTCGGGACCGTGGTCCTGATCGCCCGGAATGGAGAGCTGGTCTACAGCCGCGCTGCCGGCCTGGCGGATCGGGAAAACAAGGTGGCGATGAAGGAAGATGCCATCTTCCGCCTGGCCTCCATCACCAAGCCGATCGTCACTATTGCCGCTATGCGGCTAGTCGAGCAGGGCCGCATCGGGCTCGGAGATCCGATCACCAAATGGCTGCCGGACTTCCGGCCGCGGCTGCCGAATGGAGGCGAGGCCGTTATCCGTATCCGGCATCTTCTTACGCACACGTCCGGACTAGGATACACATTCGCGGAGGCGCAGGATGGTCCGTATCACCGCGCCGGCGTATCGGACGGCCTGGACACTCCCGGCCGGTCGCTGGCAGATAACCTCAAGCGTGTCGCCAGCGCGCCGCTTCTCTTTCCGCCCGGCGAAGGCTGGCAATATTCGCTGGCGATGGATGTGCTCGGCGGCATCCTTGAAAAGGAAACCGGCGGTGCTCTCGGCGAGGTCGTCGCGGAGCTGGTGATGAAGCCGCTCGGGCTTTCCGATACGGCCTTCTCGGTCCGCGACCGCAGCCGCCTGGCAGTCGCCTACATGAATGGTGCATCGGAGCCGCAGCCAATGGGACAAGAGGCGCTCGTTCCGATCCTCGATAACTTCATACGTTTCGCGCCGGACAGAATGTTCAATCCTGGTTCCTATCATTCCGGCGGCGCAGGCATGGCCGGAACGGCAAGTGACATCCTTGCCATTCTGGAAGCCATACGGAAGGACGGCACACCGCTGCTGAATGCCGATACGGTGAAGACCATGGTGACCGATCAGGCGGGCGGCCACATGCAGACGCAACAGGCCGGCTTCGGCTTCGGCTATGGCTGGTCCGTCGTCACCGACCCCGTTGCGGCGCAGGCTCCATTCTCCAAGGGCACGATCAAATGGGGTGGCGTCTATGGCCACAGCTGGTTCGTCGACCCCCAGAAAAAGCTGACGGTCGTGGCGCTGACCAACACGGCGATCGAGGGCATGTGGGGGCAATTCACCATCGATCTTCGCGACGCGATTTATGCCGCCCCTTAGTTCCCTCCCAAGACTAACAAAAACCCGGCGATTTCGGTCGCCGGGTTTTGCATTTTTATGAAAGCTGGAAGCTTGTGAAAAGCCTCAATCCTTCTTGACCGGCGGCACCGGGCGAATTGCCAGCTCACGCAGCTGCGTCGGCGTTGCCGGCGACGGAGCGCCCATCAGCAGATCCTGCGCCTGCTGGTTCATCGGGAACAGCGAGATCTCGCGCAGGTTCTTGGCGCCGACCAGCAGCATGATGATGCGGTCGATACCGAAAGCAGCACCACCGTGCGGAGGCGCGCCGTACTGGAAGGCGCGGTAGAGGCCGCCAAAGCGTTCCTCGACGTCAGACTGGCTGAGGCCGATCTTTTCGAAGGCGGCAACCATGATCTCCGGCGATTGGTTACGGATCGAACCGGAAGCGATTTCGAAGCCGTTGCAGACGGCGTCGTACTGGAAGGCCTTGATCGTCAACGGATCCTGGCTCTGCAGCGCCTCAAGGCCGCCCTGCGGCATCGAGAACGGGTTGTGGGCGAAATCGACCTTCTTTTCTTCCTCGCTCCATTCGAAGAACGGGAAGTCGACGATCCAGCACAGCTCGAAACGGTCACGGTCGACCAGGTTCAGCTCCTCGCCAGCTCTGGTGCGGGCCTCCCCGGCGAACTTGTAGAACTTGTCCGGATCGCCGGCGACGAAGAAGCAGGCGTCGCCATCACCGAGGCCGAGCTGGGTGCGGATCGCATCGGTGCGCTCCTCGCCGATGTTCTTGGCAAGCGGGCCGGCGCCTTCGAGCTTTTCGCCTTCCTTGCGCCAGAAGATATAGCCGAGGCCGGGCTGGCCCTGGCTCTGCGCCCAGGCGTTCATGCGATCGCAGAAAGCTCTGGAGCCGCCGGTCTTGGCCGGGATCGCCCAGACTTGAACCTTCGGGTTCGACGCAATCATGTTGGCGAAGACCTTGAAGCCGGAGCCGGCGAAATGATCGGTCACCGCTTCCATGACGATCGGGTTGCGCAGGTCGGGCTTGTCCGTACCGTATTTGCGGATGGCTTCATCATAGGGGATGCGCGGCCATTCTTTGGTGACGGGCTTGCCGTCCGCAAACTCCTCGAACACCTGGGTCATCAGTGGCCCCATGGTGTTCCAGACGTCTTCCTGTGTCACGAAGCTCATCTCGAGGTCGAGCTGGTAGAATTCGCCTGGCAGACGGTCGGCACGCGGGTCTTCGTCACGGAAGCACGGCGCGATCTGGAAGTAGCGGTCAAAGCCGGCAACCATCAGGAGCTGCTTATACTGCTGCGGTGCCTGCGGCAGGGCATAGAAAGTGCCGGGATGAATGCGGCTCGGCACCAGGAAGTCGCGCGCACCTTCCGGTGACGAGGCCGTCAGGATCGGCGTGGAATATTCGGTGAAGCCTACTTCGCCCATATGGCGGCGCATGGAGGAGATAACCTGCGTGCGCTTGACGATGTTCCTGTGCAGCGTTTCGCGGCGCAGATCGAGGAAGCGAAATTTCAGGCGAACGTCTTCCGGATAGTCCGGCTCGCCGAAGACCGGCAGCGGCAATTCTTTGGCGGCGGAGAGAACTTCGATCTCCTGCGCATAAAGCTCGATCTCGCCGGTCGGCATGTTCTTGTTGATGGTGTCTTCGGTACGAGCCTTCACCAGGCCGTCGATGCGGATGACCCATTCGCCGCGTACGGTCTCGGCCAGCTTGAAAGCGGGTGAATCCGGGTCGGCGACAACCTGGGTGATGCCGTAGTGATCGCGCAGATCGATGAACAGCACGCCGCCATGATCTCGGACGCGGTGAACCCAGCCGGAGATGCGGGCGGTCGAACCGACGTCGGACTTGCGCAGGGCGGCGCATGTGTGGCTGCGATAGCGATGCATAGTATATATCCTGGACTTGGCGGACGGCGGCGAATGCGGACAAAAGCCCCTCGCCTGCCGACGAGAAAATCGGGCGGAAAAGCGCATGGTGCGCCCGATTTGTCAAGGCTCGAACGCCGCTTCTATCTCGCCCCGGGCGGGCAAGAAAGCAAAAACTTAGGCTTAGATGAGGGCTTGTCCCTCTTCTAAGTCTTAGTTTTTGCAAGAGAGGGGGCAGGCAGGGACGCACAGAGCTCTTGAACTGGATTGAACAAGAAACGGACCCCCGCTCTTGCAATTTCAATGGCTTAGAAATTGCGCCAAGCTTTTGAGAGTGTGGAACTTCCTGTAGTGCAATTCCTAAACCAGTGAAATTGCTTTCTCGCCCGCCAAGGGCGAGATGGGCTTCGAGCGTGCCGCGCTCCCCGGCCTATTCTCCAGTGTTTTTCAGCCCCGCCAGAATCGTCAAACAGATTCCATCAAGGTTCGTGACGACCTCGTGGTTCCAGACCCGCAAAATGCGAAAGCCTTGATTTAAAAAATACACGTCTCTTTTGCGGTCAGTCATGCTTTCCGCATGTTGTGCGCCATCGACCTCAACAATCAGCCGCGCCTCGAAACATACGAAATCCAAGATATAGCCATCGATCGGAACCTGCGGCTTGAATTTCCCCCCAAGCTGACTACGCCGCAGAGCTTGCCAAAGCAAATTCTCAGCCTTGGTGGCATCACCGCGCATCGCTTTGGCGAATTGCCGATGTCGATCAGGAACATTGCGATGCAAGAGTTTTCTCGTTTCCGTTATCACTATCGCGAAAAGCATGAGGCCAGCCAGATTTCTAGCATCGCGGGAATTGCGAGCCAATAGTTCACGCAACCCCCAATAGCGGATGCGCCAATTCAGCTACCCCAATGCTATTGCTGAATATCGCAGTCAACTTTAAACAGGCATGCATATCCCCGTATTCCGGAGCCCCCGCATGCCCATCCTCACCCGCCGCAATCTTCTGAGAGCCTCCGCAGTTGCCGGTGCCTATGGCGTAGGGCTTGGCATCGCCGGCAGATTTGGCGGCAGCGCGATGGCGGCGCCGGAACCGCAGACCTTGAAGACTACGAAGATCCAAGCCAATTTGATGGACGCGGGAGCGACCAAGGATGTCTTGACCTATGGAGACGCCGGCATGCCGCCGGTTGTGCGGATGAAAAAAGGCGAACCCTTCGCCGCTCGCCTCATAAACGGCATAGACGATCCGACGACGATCCACTGGCACGGCATCCGCCTGCCGAACAAGATGGACGGCGTGCCCTTCCTGACGCAGCCTTACGTCTATACCGGCGATCATTTCGACTACGCTTTCACCCCGCCCGACGCCGGCACATTCTGGTACCATCCGCATTGCAACACTCTGATCCAGATGGGGCACGGCATGACCGGCGTCATTGTCGTGGAAAATCCGAAAGATCCGACATTCGATTCGGAAGTGGTCCTCAATCTGCGCGACTGGCGGCTCGGCGGCGACGGCCAGTTCATCGCGCAGTTCCGCCCGCGCGATTCCGCCAAATCCGGTACCTACGGGACGGTGCGGACGGCCAACTGGCAGCAGCAGCCGCAATATGACGCGCCTTCCGGCGGCCTGGTGCGGCTGCGCCTCGCCATCACCGACGTTACGCGCATCTATTCTTTCCGCATGGAAGGGGCTGAGGCAACGGTGATCGCCATCGACGGCAATCCGGTGCCGCAGCGCTTTCCGCTCGATTTGCTGCAGCTAGGGCCTGGTCAACGCCTGGAGTTGGCGGTGCGCATGCCCGACGACGAAGGTGCGGTCGTCAAGCTCAAGGATATCAGGGGTACCGACCCGAAGGTGCTCGCAACGCTGCGGTCGGTCGGCAGCTCGCTCAAGCGCGATATTCGCGATCTGGCTTCTCTCGAGGACAATCCGGTCGCAAAGGCCGATATCGGCTCTGCCCAGCATATTCCGCTGATCCTCAGCGCCACGGCGGAAAACACCGCAGACAACAGCATTTGCGGCTCGCTCGGCTACAGTTTCTGGGCGATCAACAAGGTGCCGTGGCCGGGCGACACGTCCGATCCGACCGCGCCGCTCGCCGAACTGAAGCTCGGCAAGAGTTATGTCATCGACATGGAAAACGTCACGCCGCACACGCATCCGATCCATCTGCACGGCATGAGCTTCACCGTGCTCTCCTCTTCGACGCGTCAGGTGCAGCCCTTCGTCTCCGACACCTACCTCATCCAGCCGAACGAGAAGGTGCAGCTCGCATTCGTTGCCGACAATCCCGGCGACTGGGTGCTCCATTGCCATATTATCGAACATCAGAAGACAGGCATGACCAGCTATGTGCGCGTGGCCTAGGCAGGAATAAGAAACCTGCGCCACGCTCGTTAAGGGCGACTTATGCGCCTCGGGCGATTCCACTTAAAAGCGGCCTCCGCCCGAGGCTTAGGCTTTCGACGTATTGACATATCCGATCGAAAGGAGAAGGAAGGTTAACGGACTATTTTACCGATGAATGTGTTGATATGATCGAAACTACCGCCCAATTGGAGGCGGCCTGCCAAGAGCTGGCCAAGTCAGAATTCATTACCATCGACACCGAATTCCTGCGCGAGACGACCTTCTGGCCGGAGCTTTGCCTGATCCAGATGGCGAGCCCGACGACCGAAGTGCTGGTCGATCCGCTGGCCAAGGGTTTGGACCTGAAACCCTTTTTTGAGCTGATGGCCAATTCCGCCGTCATGAAAGTGTTCCACGCGGCCCGCCAGGACATTGAAATCATCTTCAATCGCGGCAACCTGATCCCGCATCCGATCTTCGACACACAGGTCGCCGCCATGGTCTGCGGCTTCGGCGATTCGGTTTCCTACGACCAGCTCGTCAGCCGCATCAAGAGCGTTCATATCGACAAGTCCTCGCGCTTCACCGACTGGAGCCGCCGGCCGCTGTCGGAGAAACAGCTCGACTATGCGCTCGCCGACGTTACCCACCTGCGCGATGTCTACCTTTCGCTGAAAGAGCAGCTCGAGCGCGAGGGCCGCGCCTCCTGGCTGCTGGAAGAAATGGCGATCCTCGAAGCGCGCGAAACCTATGATCTGCATCCGGATGACGCTTGGCAGCGACTGAAGATGCGGCTGCGCAAGCCGCAGGAGCTGGCGGTGTTGAAATACGTCGCCGCCTGGCGCGAACGCGAGGCTCGCGCCCGCAATGTGCCTCGGGCCCGCGTACTCAAGGACGACGCCATCTACGAAATCGCCCAGCAGCAGCCTAAAGACATGGAAGCGCTTGGCCGGCTGCGGACGATCCCGAAGGGTTGGGAACGATCCGCCTCTGGCACGGCCGTGTTGGACGCAATCAGCCAGGCCTTAGCGTTGCCCAAGGCCGAGATGCCGCATGTGCCGCGTCACCAGCAGGCGCCGGAGGGTACCGCGGCTGCGGCTGAACTGCTGAAGGTTCTCCTGAAGCTCATCGCTGAAAAACACGGCGTCGCCCCGAAGGTCATCGCCAACAGCGAAGATCTGGATAAGATCGCTGCCGAAGGCGAGAAGGCCGACGTGGCCGCGCTCACCGGCTGGCGACGGGATCTTTTCGGCGAGACGGCGCTGCAGCTTATCCAGGGCCAGGTGGCCCTGCGCTTCGTCGGCAAGCGGGTCGAGACGGTCAGCCTGTAACCGCGCGGCCTTGGCTAAGCGTCAGCGATCCCGAACGTTTGGCGGTTGCGCATCTTCCAAAAATCGCGATGTTAGTTTCGAACGCGATTGTGCCGCACATCCGCCCGGATGGGCCCTTAGCGCAATCATATAGTTGATGGCGCACGGATCTTTTGCCAAACCAATTCCGGTTTGGGGACATGCGCCGGCTCTTGGCGGATCGGCAGCATGAGAAGGTTCCCTTCGGCGCTCAACTGGATTGTGACCATGATCTTCGTCGCCGCAAGCGGCGTCGTCTATGGCAAGCTATTTTTCCATGCATCACCGTTCTATATCGGCGCAGTCTATGCGTTGTTCTGCGGCATGCCGGCGCTGGCCTTCGAACGCCGCATGATCCTGCCGCGCTTGAACCGCTGGATGCACCGCCTGCCCACGCCAGCCTTTATCGTGTCGGCCTTGATTGCCGATTTCGCCTTGATCGCTATCGGCTTTGCTGTGGCCGGCGCTCTGCTGAAATCCCTGCACCTGCTCACCGACACCTGGGCAGACGTCATGCTGCTCCAGGTCGACGTCTACATCTACGCCGTCGTTGTGACCGCTATCGTTGTTTTCGTCGCACGTGTGCGGGAGCTGCTTGGCCGCGACGTCTTTCTCAGCCTGCTGACCGGCCGTTATCGCAATCCGGTGCAGGAAGAGCGCGTGTTTCTCTTCATCGATCTCGTCGGCTCGACTGCCTTCGCCGAGGAGCGCGGCGACCTCAAGGCACAGCAATATCTGGGCTCCATATTTGGCGCGATTGCCGAGCCGGTGCGGCGGCACAAGGGCGCGATCGACGACTATATCGGCGATGCCGCCATCATCACCTGGCCGCTTGAGCGTGGCGTGAAGAATGCCCGCTGCGTTCGCTGCGTTTTCGACATCCTTGCCGATATCGAGGCGAATGCCGAAACCTGGCTGAAATCCTACGGCAGAGTGCCGCGCCTCAGGGCAGCATTGCATGGCGGTGGCATCGTTACCGCCGAAATCGGCGTCGACCACCACAAGATTGCCTATTTCGGCGACACGGTGAACACCACTGCCAGGCTGGAATCCCTCTGCAAGACACTGGAACGCCAGGTGCTGATCTCGGCCGACCTTGCAAGACGGATAGAGCTTCCGGACGAGATCGCAACGGAAGATCTGGGCGATCACGCCGTTCGCGGCCGCGACCAGACGCTTGGGGTGATTGCTTTGCATATGCCGAGAGAACATGTGCGGAAGGCCATCGGCAATGGGCAATAGCGACAGCTACTATTGCCCAGTTTTACACCCTATGAGTTGTCCACAGTCACCAAAGCTTCACCTAAGCGTTAATTCAGCGACATAGCTCGCCTGTTAAGCGAGGATTGTTTTTTGCCAATCCCCGTCAACAAGGTGACACGATGACCCGAATTCTTTTCGCTTCCACGGCACTTTTTGCTCTGATTGCCACTGCGGCCCAGGCCGATCAGACCCAGTTTCCCGCCAAGCTGACCTCGCAGGCCATTCTGCCGGCCAACACAATTGTCGCGGCACCGGCCGATGCGCCGGATTTTCTGAAGACCTCCGGCAAGTTCACGACGCCTGACCGCAAACGCACTGAAGCCCTCGGCACGGTTCCCGGCATGGACGGCGCCCGCGTGACCGACCTGAAGCTGCCTTTCAACGGCCAGCCGATACAGGGCTTCTCCGGCATCAAGGCCATGCCTGACGGCACCTTCTGGTCGCTTTCGGACAACGGCTTCGGCTCGAAGCAAAATTCCAGCGACTCCATGCTGTTCCTGCACCAACTCAAATTCGATTGGGACAACGGCAAGGTCGATGTCGTCAAGAACCTGTTCCTGTCCGACCCGAACAAGAAGGCGCCCTTCCCGATCGTTCTCGAGGGCACGGATACACGTTATCTGACCGGTGCCGACTTCGATATCGAGTCGGTCCAGCCGGTCGCCGACGGCTTCTGGCTCGGCGACGAATTCGGCCCTTACCTGCTGAAGTTCGATACGAACGGCCACCTCACCGACGTCTTCCCGACGACGCTCAACGGCAAGCCGGTCATGTCTCCCGACAACGCGCTGCTGCAACTGCCCGGCAATCCGACGCAGAAGATGCCGGCCTTCAACCTGAAGCGCTCCGGCGGCTTCGAAGGCCTCGCCATGTCCAAGGACGGCAGCAAGCTCTATGGCCTGTTGGAAGGCGCGATCTATAAGGATGACGGCCAGATGGAGAGCGTCGACGGTCACACCGCGATCCGCGTCATCGAATTCGACGTCGCCTCGAAAAGCTGGACCGGCCGTAGCTGGCTCTACCCCTTCGAAGACAAGGGCGTCTCCATCGGTGATTTCAACATGCTGGACGATAGCACCGCCATGGTGATCGAGCGCGACAACGGCGCGGGCATCAAAGACAAGGCCTGCACCGATCCGAAGCAGCCAAAGCCGGATTGCTTCGAAGCCCCGGCGGAGCTGAAGCGCGTCTACAAGATCGAGTTCAACGACGCCAATGTCGGCAAGGCTGTCCGCAAGATCGGCTACATCGATCTGCTGCACATCGAAGATCCCGATCACAAGCGGCGCCAGGGCGGCGGCGACGGCTTCTACAATATGCCCTTCGTCACCATCGAAAACGTCGACCGCGTCGATGCTACTCACATCATCATCGGCAACGACAACAACCTGCCCTTCTCGGCCGGTCGTGCCGTCAACAAGGCCGACGACAACGAGTTCAGCATTCTCGAAGTCGGTGATTTCCTGAACGCCAAGTAAGCGATCCCTACCTTCTCCCCGCCGGGGAGAAGGTACCCGCCCTTCGACAAGCTCAGGGGGCGGATGAGGGGCTAGTCGCGAACCGACGATCATTTGAACAAAGGACAACGCTCCTTACGGTGCCTTGCCCCCTCACCCCGCGCTATCGCGCGGCCCTCTCCCCGTCGGGGCGAGGGCAAATCATTCGAACCGAAATGCCAATCTTCTGTTTGTCAGCCTGCCGAGCTGCTGCAGCCGGCCTTCCAGCCGTTCGCCGGCGAAATCGTGGTATTCGGTGGGCACGACGAATTCGAGATCCAGCTCCGGGTTTTGCGAGCGCCGGAACGTCAGGTGGCGGACGACGCCCGGCATGGAAGCCGAAAAAAGATAAACGACGCGGAGCAGGCCGCCGAGCAGCTTGGCCCGCTCGATGAAGAGCGGCGTGGCGATCGTCGCCAGCGGCCCCGTGGCGCCGTCGTCGTTAAGGCCCTCGAAGCGATAGTAGTTGGCGAGCGCAATGAAGGCACGGCCGGCGTGGGTAATGCCGACAAAGGAGGTATGCGCGATGATGTTCAGCGCCTGCAAGCCGCGATAATCGGGATGGGCACGCCAGCTAATGTCAGCAAGCAGGCACGCGGCCTGGCGATAGCGGCTTTCCTCTTCCGTCTCGGTGATGCCGAAGAAGGGCATCATCCGGCCGGTCCATTCGGCAAGCTCGCGGGCATGTTCCGGCGAGCGGGCACGGAGGATAGCAAGCTCGCCGGCAGCAACCAGCAGTGGATCGCTATGGCGTTCCGCCTCGGTCAGCAGCGAATAGAGATATCCTTCACGCACGCCCTGTGCCGAAAAGGACACGATGGATGGCTTCATCTCCGCCAGCACTTCGCGCATGGCCACCGCGCCGAAGGGCAGTAGCGAACGGCGATGCTTGGAGATCGACAGCAGCGCCGGCTCCTTCGTATCCCTTGCCTCGCTGATCTGGTCGAGGAAGCGCATCATCTCGTCCAGCGGCACCTCGTAGCCCTGCATCATATGCAGCGGATATTTGCGGATTTCCATGTGCAGCTTGGCGATGTTTCGCCAGGTGCCGCCAACAGCGTAGAAGGTGCGTCCCTCGCCCCTGCCCAGCAACTTCGCTGTTTTCACATGCTTGCGGGCAAAGCTGCGCGCCCTGGCGAGCGAACCGTCGGCATATTCCGAAAGCCTGAGGCCCCCGAGCGGCAGGGTGATGCCCTTGCCGATTTCCTTACCCCTGATGTCGATGAGTTCG
This sequence comes from Rhizobium mayense, assembly GCF_030272705.1. Lineage (GTDB taxonomy): Bacteria > Pseudomonadota > Alphaproteobacteria > Rhizobiales > Rhizobiaceae > Rhizobium > Rhizobium mayense. Next base: position 57,486 of record NZ_JARFYM010000009.1, read on the forward strand.
AGCGAGCCGCCACCGAGGTCGCCGGCGATGCCGTCTGGACTGAAAAAGCCGCTGATGATGCCGAGTGCCGAAAACTGTGCTTCTTCCTCGCCCGAAAGTAAGCGGACCTTACGCTGCAGGATCGATTCGGCCTGATGGATGAATTCCGAGCCGTTGCTTGCCTCGCGGGCAGCAGCCGTCGCCAGAACATAGATCGTCGATGCACGCGCCTGGTCGGACAGCGCCTTGAACCGGTGCAGGGCTGCGAGTGCGCGCGCAACGCTCTCCTCATCCATCTTTCCGGTCAGCGCTATGCCCTTGCCAAGGCCGCAAAGCACCTTCTCGTTGAAAAGGATGGTTGGCGACCGCGAATGTCCTTCATAGACGACAAGACGAACCGAGTTCGATCCAATGTCGACAACGGAGACAGGGGCTATACCGGGAAGGCGCCCCTGGGCTTCTGATTCAACCATGCAGGTCCAGTTTATATCTTGCGGCCCGACAATAGCCCGGCGATCAGTTTCGGCGCGCTGGATTTCAAAGCTTCACCACGGCCCGACAGGCTGGGATTGGTCATGAAATACTGCTGCGCGTTGAACGGCTCTTCGCCTCTGCGCACTTCCATGCGCCGCGAAGTACCGTCCGGCAATATCTCGTAGCTCTGCTGATTGTCAATGATGTTGCCCAGCATGATCTGTGAAAGAACTTGCTCATGCACGGTCTTGTTGGTCAGCGGAACCAAGGTTTCGACGCGGCGATCGAGGTTTCTCGGCATCATGTCGGCCGAGCCGATATAGACCAACGCCTTCTCTGACGGCAGGCCCTGGCCATTGCCGAAACAGAAGATGCGGCTGTGTTCGAGGAAACGGCCGACGATGGACTTGACGCGGATATTCTCGGAAAGGCCCGCGAGCTGCGGACGCAGGCAGCAGATGCCGCGCACGACGAGATCGATCTCGACGCCGGCATTGCTGGCGCGGTAGAGCGCGTCGATGATGTCGGGGTCGACCAGCGAATTCATCTTCATCCAGATCGCCGCCGGCTCGCCGTTCTGGGCGTGCACGATCTCCTCCTCGATATGCTGGAGGATGCGCGAGCGAAGCGTATAGGGTGAGACCGCGATCTTCATATCATGTTCCGGCTCGCCGTAGCCGGTGATGAAGTTGAAGATATTTGCCATATCGTGGGCGATCTTCGGATCGCAGGTGAAATAGGACAGGTCGGTATAGATCTTGGCGGTAACCGGGTGGTAGTTGCCGGTGCCGAGATGGCAATAGGTGCGCAGCTTGCCGTCTTCGCGGCGCACGACCATCGACATCTTCGCATGTGTCTTGAGCTCGATGAAGCCGAAGACGACCTGCACGCCGGCGCGTTCGAGATCGCGCGCCCAGCGTATGTTGGCCTCCTCATCGAAACGAGCCTTGAGTTCCACCAGCGCAGTGACGGACTTGCCCATGTCGGCGGCATCGATCAGGGCGCGGACGATCGGGCTGTCGTTGGAGGTGCGATAGAGCGTCTGCTTTATCGCCAGAACGTCAGGATCGCGCGCAGCCTGGAGCAGGAACTGGACCACCACGTCGAAGGATTCGTATGGATGGTGGACCACCATGTCCTTCTCGCGAATGGCCGCGAAACAATCGCCGGCGTGCTCACGGACGCGCTCGGGAAATCGGGCATTGTAAGGCAGGAAGCGGAGATCGTCGCGCGGCGCCTTGGCGATTTCGGACAGCGTGTTGAGCGCCAGCAAGCCGGGTAGAACCGCAATGCGGTTTTCCGGCACGTTCAGCGATTCCACCACGAACTGGCGCAGTTCAAGCGGCATTTCCGAGTCCGTCTCGATGCGGATCACTGAGCCGCGGCGGCGGCGCTTCAGTGCCGTTTCGAAGAAGCGGACGAGATCTTCGGCTTCTTCCTCGACTTCGATATCGCTGTCACGGATGATGCGGAACGTACCCGAACCCTGCACCTCATAGCCGGGATAGAGCCGGTGAATGAAGATGTTCACCACGTCTTCGAGGGTGATGTAGCGGATGACATTGCTGGCGTCCGGCAGGCGGACGAACCGGTCGAGCGCCGGCGGCAGGCGCAGCAGCGCCGTCATCGGCTCGCGGCCGTTCTTGCTCGTCAGTTGCAGCGCGATCGAGAAGCCAAGATTCGGAATGAATGGGAACGGATGCGCCGGATCGATGGAGAGCGGCGTCAGAACCGGGAAAATCGCCTGATCGAATTCGCTGGCGAGCCATTGCCGGTCGGCCTCGGAAAGTGCCGGCGGTCGGACGATCAGAATGTCTTCCTTGGCGAGATACTGCTGCAGCACGGCAAGCGATGCCTGCTGTTCCATTTGCAGATTGTCGATTTCGCGCAGGATGTCGTCGAGTTGTTCGGCCGGTGTCTTGCCATCAGGCGTACGCATGAGGATCTTCTGGCGGACCTGGCCTTCGAGGCCGGCGACGCGCACCATGAAGAACTCATCGAGGTTGGCGGCGGAAATGGAGAGGAAACGGATGCGCTCCAGAAGCGGATGCGCCGTGTTCAGCGTTTCCTCAAGAACGCGGCGGTTGAACTGCAGCCAGGAGAATTCGCGATTGATGAAGCGTTCGGGGCTGGTCAGCAACTCGTTGATCGGCGGCGCGGCCTCCGCGGCTTGCTGGCTGGTGTCCTGATGTTCCGTTAACGCCGAGTCCATGTTCCACCTACCCTCATCTTAGAACTTTTTGCCACGTATAGCAGTTTGACGACGGAACTGTGACAGTTCACCAATCGCTCAATCTGCCGAGTCGGAATTACCCAACTCATTCAATACTTCAGCAGCCAACAGGCGTGTGATCCTGGTGCCGCGACCAAGCGCCAAGCGATCCAGCCGGTCGACGATCAATTGTGCCGCGTTCAATGACCGCTCCATTCGATTGACGATATAAAGGACAAGTTTGTCATCGATATAAAGCTGGCGGTCCGCAAAAAGCTTTACGATCACCTGCGACAACAGCTCCTCGTCCGGCTCGCCGATCTCGACCACCGTCGCCGCTTTCAGCCGCGAGCGCAGATCGGCCAGCGCGACAGGCCAGGACATCGGCCAGAGCCTGCTGGTCATCAGCAAGCCCGTACTGTTTTCCCTGACACTGTTGATGACGTGAAAGAGCTCGGTGTCGTCGAAGCCCAGGCGGTCGACATCCTCGAAGATGACCGGGCCGTTCGCCGCCGCCACCGCGGCACCGGAGCCGGCTTTCGGGTGAATGGCGATTGCGCCGCTCTTCTCGCGCCAGATGCTTGCAAGATGCGTTTTTCCCGAACCGACCGGCCCGGCGAGAATGACTACCGGCGACGGCCAGTGGGGCCATGAATCGACGATCTTCACAGCCGCGCTCAAGGGGTTGGCGACCAACAGGTCATCGCGGCCACTCGCGGCGTCGTGGGTGAAGGCCAGGGCTAGCTGTTCGGCGGGCTTGCGCCTGAGATCAGCGTTCTTCGCGTCGGTCATGTCTATTTGTTCTCAGGATTGCCGGCCTTGGTTCTGCGCGCTTTACCGGTTTCCGAGCGTCCATGATAGAGGTCACTCTGAAGGTACCGCGAAAGGGCAAAACGAACAAGGACGCCACAGGCTGCCGCGGCCGGAACGGCGATCAGCAGGCCGACGAAACCGAAGAGTGCGCCGAAGGCAAAAAGGGCGAACATCAGCCAGACCGGATGCAGGCCGACGCTTTCGCCGACGAGCTTCGGCTGCAGCACATTGCCCTCCAGGAACTGGCCGGTGAAGAAGACGGCAAGCGTGAGGCCGATCCAGAGATAATCCGGCCAGAACTGCACCAGCGCGACGCTGACCGCGAGGAAGAGGCCAACAAGCGAGCCGACATAGGGGATGAAGCTGATCATGCCGGCGAACAGGCCGATCAGCAGGCCAAAATTCAAACCCACCAGCGACAGGCCGACGCCGTAATAGACGCCGAGGATGATGCAGAGCGAGCCCTGGCCGCGGATGAAGCCGGCGATTGCCTGATCCACTTCCCGGGCGATCTCGCGCACGGTCGAGACATGGTCGCGTGGCACCCAGGCATCGACCTTGGCGATCATGCGATCCCAGTCGAGCAATATATAGAATGCGACGACCGGAGTGACGACCATCAGCGAGAGGATGTTGACCAGCGCCTTGCCGGAACTCCATATCTGCGCGAACAGGCCGCCGATGAAGCTCAGTGCATCAGATAGTATGCTGGAGAAATTGTCCTTGATGGCCCCGAGCTGATTGCGAATCCAATCCGGCAGCATCGTCGTCTGCGTATGCGCGACGAATTTCTGGAATTGCTGGACGTAGCCCGGTATATGTTGAACGAAATCGTTGAACTGATTGATGATGATCGGAATGAAGATCGTCAGTGCCAGCGCAAAGACCAGCACGAAGGCAACGAGGATCACCACCGTCGCCATGAAGCGGCTGAGACCGATCCTTTCCAGCCGGTCGGCGACCGGATCGAGGAAATAGGCGACCGACATGCCGGCGATGAAGGGCAAGAGGATCGAACTGAAGAGATAGAGAAAGGCAATGAAGGCGGCGAGCACGACCACCCAGAAGATGATCTGGCGCTTGAGGCTCGCACCGCTGACTTGCTGCTCCATCGACTTCCCCATTATTGGCCGCTGTCGGCCGCTCGCTTAGGACATAGGATGACGCCGCAATTATGGTCAAGCCTGCGGCCTGAAATCGGCTTTTGGGCGCTGTGAAGCGGGGAAAATCGAGGGTTTGCCTGCGCTAGCGCCTTGCATAAAGGTTCCTGTCATGCAATGGCGACCCGATTAAAATTGTTCCAATTGGAATGATGGCCATCGGAGACGGAAGCATGAGCCAGTCTGGAAAAAACGGTCTGACCTATAGCGACGCCGGCGTCGATATCGACGCCGGCAACCTGCTGGTCGAAAAGATCAAGCCGGCGGTTCGTTCGACCCGCCGCCCCGGCGCCGACGGCGAAATCGGCGGCTTCGGCGGCCTCTTCGACCTGAAGGCCGCGGGCTTCACCGATCCGGTGCTGGTCGCCGCCAATGACGGCGTCGGCACCAAGCTGAAGATCGCCATTGACGCGAATTATCACGACACCGTCGGCATCGATCTCGTCGCCATGTGCGTCAACGATCTCGTCGTTCAGGGCGCCGAGCCGCTGTTCTTCCTCGACTATTTCGCGACCGGCAAGCTCGATCCCGACCAGGGTGCCGCGATCGTCGGCGGCATTGCAGCCGGTTGCCGCGAGGCGGGTTGCGCGCTGATCGGCGGCGAGACGGCGGAAATGCCGGGCATGTATTCCGATGGCGATTACGATCTGGCCGGCTTTGCCGTGGGTGCGGCCGAAAGGGGTCAGCTTCTCCCCTCCGGCGATATCGCGGAGGGCGACATCATTCTCGGCCTCGCCGCCTCTGGCGTTCACTCCAACGGTTTTTCGCTGGTGCGCAAGATCGTCGGCATCTCCGGCCTTGGCTGGGACGCGCCCGCTCCCTTCGCCAACGGCAAGGCGCTCGGCGAAGCGCTGCTAACGCCGACACGCATCTACGTGAAGCCGCTTCTGAAGGCCATCCGCGAGACCCGTGCCATCAAGGCGCTCGCCCATATCACCGGCGGCGGCTTCCCGGAGAATATTCCGCGGGTGCTGCCGAAGCGTCTCGCCGCCGAAATCGATCTCGCCGCGGTCAAGGTGCCGCCGGTCTTCTCCTGGCTCGCCAAGACAGGCGGTGTCGAGGCCAAGGAAATGCTGCGCACCTTCAATTGCGGCATCGGTATGATCGCCGTCGTCGCAGCCGAGAATGTCGAAGCCGTCAAGGCGGTGCTTGAAGCCGAGGGCGAAACCATCGTCACACTGGGCCGCATGATCGCCCGTGACGAAGGCACGGCCGGCACCGTTTACAAGGGCACGCTGGCGATATGAGTTCGACCCGCAAACGCGCCGTCGTCTTCATCTCAGGCAGCGGCTCCAACATGATGGCGCTGGTCAAGGCGGCGACGGCTTCGGATTATCCAGCCGAAATTGTCGGTGTGATCTCTGACAAGGCCGATGCCGGCGGTTTGGCGAAAGCCGCCGCCGAGGGCATCGCCACCTTCGCCTTCGTCCGCAAGGATTATGCCAGCAAGGACGCGCACGAGGAGGCGATCCTCACGCAGTTGGATGCGCTGTCGCCTGATATCATCTGCCTTGCCGGCTATATGCGCCTGCTCTCCGGCCGCTTCATCCAGCGCTACGAAGGCCGCATCATCAATATTCACCCGTCGTTGCTGCCGCTTTTTCGCGGCCTGCATACGCATCAGCGCGCCATCGACGCGGGCCAGCGGATCGCCGGCTGCACCGTGCATTTCGTCACCGAGGGCATGGACGAAGGACCGGCGATCGGCCAAGCGGCCGTGCCGGTGCTGACGGACGATACGGCGGAAACGCTCGCCGCCCGCGTTCTCACGATCGAGCATCAGCTTTATCCGCAATCGCTTCGATTGCTGGCACAAGGCAAGGTACGCATGGAAGGCGGCAAAGCCGTAAGCCTCGCCAGCGCGCCTGCCGCGCATGGACGGCAGATTGTGTCACTGCTTGGTGATGCGGGTTAAGTAGGGAATTGCGGCGCTCGACGGAGCTGGGCGCCTTAATTCACCTGCTTCGATTCTTTCCTCAAGCCGCCATTGCCATCAGCGGATGCAGCGTGCCGTCGCTATAGACGATGCGACCGTTGCGGAAGGTGGCGCGGATGCGATGAACCGCGCCATGCTCGACGGCCACCAGATCGGCCCTCTGTCCAACTGCTATCTCGCCACGGTCCGTGAGGCCAGCAGCGCGCGCGGCACCGGACGTCGCCATGGCCACGGCGGCGGGCAGGCCACCGCTGGCGACATCAGCAATCTTAAAAATCGCCGGCACGAAGGCAGCCGGATGGTAGTCGGCGGCGATGATGCCGAGCAAGCCGGCGCTGGCGGCATGGAGCGCACTCAGATTTCCGGACATGGATTGGCCACGCAAAGCGTTCGGCGCACCCATCAGCGTCCAAAGACCGCGGCGGCGCGCCTCTTCTGCGGCCGGCAGCGTCACCGGAAACTCGCTGATCGTGACACCGAGGTCGAACATTTCGGCCACCTTTTCGGCGCTGTCATCGTCATGCGAGGCAAGCGACAGCTTGTGCTTCAAGGACAGGCCGATGATATCGCGCAGTTTCAGCTCGATATCGGGATCCTGCCGCAGGGCGATGCGCCGGGCCAGCACTTCCTCGGCAGCTTCGCGGGTCATGCCGCGGCGCTCCGACATGCTGAGAAGGTAGGCTTCGATATTGTTGTATTGCCCCTGCCCCGGCGTATGGTCCGTCAACGATACCATGTCGACGAAGCCATCCTCCAGCAGACGCTCCAGCGTCGCCGCAGCGCCGACATTGGTGATCTCATAACGGGCATGAACGCGGTGGTCGATCAGCAGATGGTCGCGCAGGCTGTTGATGCCCTTGATGACAGCCGAGGTGGTCTCCAGCGAGCGGACATGGCCGTAGACGCTTTCGGTGGCGAAGGAGACGGCGGCATAGGCGGTGGTGACACCGGCGGCGGCAAGTTTCTTGTCGAGTTCATGGATGCCGAAATCGATGGGCATGGTCGCATTCGGCCGCGGCGCGATTTCACGCTCGATCATATCGCCGTGCAGATCGACGAAGCCCGGCATCAGCAGCCGTCCACCGCCATCGAACGTCGCACCCTCCACAAGCTCGGGTCGGATCTCCGCGATCACACCATCTTCTATGCGAACAGATCCCTGATCGACGACCTCATCGGGAAGAACGAGCGAAAAATTGCTGAGCCACATCGGCTTTCTCCTGAAATAGCATCAATCGTATTGAAAGTATGGTGATGGTCCGGACCTATCCGGCGAGCGCCCCTCGTTAGTCGCGATTCGTGACATCATGATGAAAGCTGCAAGATTGATTTTGGCGGCAGCTAAACACTGCCGAACCGTCTCATTTCAGGCTATTTCAGGCCTGCCCTGTTCAACATCGCCCATTGCAGCAGCATGATCGTCTTGGCGTCATAGATCTCGCCTGCCTCGATCATCGCCATAGCGTCGACGAGTTTCACTTCGAGCACTTCGATATCCTCGTGCTCGTCAGCGAGCCCGCCGCCATTGCCGATGCGATCCGTGGTGTCGACAACGGCAGCGAAGAAATGAATGATCTCGGTGACCGCGCCCGCCGAGGTGAATGCCTTGAAAAGAAAATGGACATCGCGGACGCGGAAGCCGGTTTCCTCCATTGCCTCGCGGCGGATCGCTTCTTCCGGATGATCACCATCCAGCAGGCCGGCGGGCACCTCGATCATCCAGGCCGGAAAGCCGGTGAGATGGGCCGGCAGACGGAATTGCCGCACGAGGATGACTGTTTCCCGCTTGGGATCGTAAAGCAGGATGCAGGCGGCCGGTGTGCGGTGATAGATTTCCCGCTTCACCCGATGCGTCTCGCCCGTTGAATCCGTGTAGTCTATGTCGAAGCTGCTCAGCCGCGTCCATTGGTCCGAAAGCGTCTTCTCGTTAACGATCTCGACCTTCGCCTTGTCAAACTTGCTCATGCTTTATCCTTGCGGAGCCATACCCTGTTGTCGTGAACAGCAGCGCCGCCATAAGGCGCGACCGGGTCGGCGCCGGTCAGGACATTGATGCCTTCGCCATCGACATGCGCTTTGTTCGGCCACAGACCTTCGGCGATCAGCACGCCCGGCTTCACTTCGGTCGTGATGCGCGCATGGATGCGGATATCGCCCCTGAGATTGCCAAGCTGAACGAGGTCGCCATGAGCGATGTCCAATGCTGCAGCGTCCGCCGGATTGATCATCACTTCCGGGCGACCTTCCTTCTGACGCGAGGTCTTCGTTTCCGCGAAACTCGAATTCAGGAAATTGCGCGACGGCGATGTGGCAAGCCGGAACGGATGATCGAGATCGGCAACTTCGATCACGTCGACCTGATCCGGAAATTCCGGCAGCTCAGCATGAGGTCCGAGCAGGCCGACAGCTTCCGGCGGCCGGTTCGGAGCCGGCTGGTTGGTCCAATCCGGACGGAAGCGGAACTTGCCGTCGGGATGGGCAAAACCGTTGAGGAAATGCGCATCCTCGAAAGCCGGCTGGCGACTAAACCATTTATGCTCGAGGAAATAATCGTAATCCGGCAGGCCGCTTCGCTCCAAAACGCGATCGATCATCTCGCGCGCCGAAAATGCGAAGCCGGGACGATCGCCGACGCCGAGACGCTTCGCCAGCTCCTCGATGACGAAGAGATTGCTGCGCACCGTCGCTGGCGGCTCGACCAGCTTTGGGCCGAGCAGGATATGGTTCTGACCGCCGGCGCGATAGATATCGTCGTGCTCGACGAACATGGTGGCGGGGATGACGATATCGGCCATCTCGGCGGTATCGGTCATGAATTGTTCGTGCACGGCGACGAAGAGATCGCTGCGGGCAAATCCGCGCTTCACGAGCCGCTGTTCCGGCGCGATGTTCACCGGATTGGTGTTCTGGATCAGCATGGCCGTTACCGGGCCGCGATGACGCAAGGCGACGGCATCGCCGGTCAGCGCACGGCCGATCTGCGACTGGTCGATCATGCGGACATCCGGGTCCTTCATCGACCGGCCGGTCAGCTCGCTTGCATCCATGCGGAAGATATCGCTGTTGGAATGGAAAGCGCCGCCGCCCTCATATTGCCAGGAGCCGAGCACGGTGGCGACCGAAGCGGCCGCGTGCATGGCGACGGCACCGTTGCGCTGGCGGGTGAAGCCATAGCCGAGGCGGAAATAGGTTTTCTTCGTCGTGCCGGCGAGCTTGGCGAAGGCTTCGATTTCATCCACAGACAGGCCGGTGATCGCAGCCGCCCATTCCGGCGTTTTCGTCTTCAAATGTTGTTCAAGGCCGGCCGGGTCGTCGGCATATTTCGCCATATAGGCGCGATCGGCATAGCCGTCGCGGAAGGCGATGTGCATGACGGCGCAGGCAAGGGCTGCATCCGTTCCGGGCCTGACGATCAGCGCCAGGTCGGCTTGCTTCATCGTCGGATTGTCGTAGATGTCGATGACGACGATCTTGGCGCCGCGCTCCTTACGCGACTTTACCGCATGGGTCATCACGTTGACCTGGGTGGCAACCGCATTGGTGCCCCAGATGACCACGCAATCGGTGCGGCCCATCTCGTGCGGATCGGGGCCGCGCAGCACACCCGTCGCCATGGTGAAACCGGTCCAGGCGGGATTGGTGCAGATCGAGGAAAAGAAGCCAGAGTAGCGCTTCGCATGGCGCAGCCGCTCGATGGAATCGCGCTGTACCCAGCCCATGGTGCCGGCGTAAAAATAGGGCCAGATCGCTTCGCTGCCGTCTCTTGCCTCGGCCTTGACGAAGGCATTGGCGATCTCGTCCAGCGCATCGTCCCAGGAGATCTGCCGCCAGTGCCCCTCGCCCTTGGTACCGGCGCGGCGCAGCGGCTGCATCAGCCGATCCGGATGATAAAGCCGCTCGGCATAGCGAGCGACCTTGGCGCAGATAACGCCGGACGTGTAGGAATGATCGTTGGCACCGCGCACGCGGCCGATCTTCCCATCCTCTGTCAGATCGATCTCCAACGCGCAGGTAGAAGGACAGTCGTGCGGACAGGCCGTGTGGCCGATGCGGGATTTGGCGTGAATAGGGGTCGCAATGTTCATGGCGTTTGTATATTTCATGCCTTGTCCGGCCAAAAGGCATAATCTGGCCCATCGCAACAATTCATGCGGACTTCACCGACAATGAACTATCGGCATATCTATCACGCGGGCAATTTCGCCGATGTGCTGAAGCACGCGGTGCTTGCCCGCCTCGTCCGCTACATGCAGAACAAGGACAAGGCCTTCCGCGTCCTCGACACCCATGCCGGCATCGGCCTCTACGATCTCTCTTCGGAAGAGGCACAGAAGACGGGCGAATGGCGAGACGGGATCGGCCGGCTCTTGGAAGCCGAGCTCGTGCCGCAGGTTGCCGGCCTGCTGGAGCCCTTTCTGACCGCTGTCCGCGAGCTCAATCCCGAAGGCGGGCTGCGGTTCTACCCCGGCTCGCCAAAGCTCGCCCGCATGCTGTTTCGCCCACAGGACCGGCTATCGGCGATGGAGCTGCATGCGGAAGATTTCCAGCGGCTGCATCGGCTGTTCGAGGGCGATCACCATGCGCGCATCACCGAACTCGACGGCTGGCTGGCGCTCGGCGCGCATCTGCCGCCGAAGGAAAAACGCGGCATCGTGCTCGTCGATCCGCCTTTCGAGGAAGACGGCGAATATGAGCGGCTGGTGGACGGCCTTGCAAAAGCCTGGCGCCGCTTTCCCGGCGGCACCTATTGCCTATGGTATCCGCTCAAGAAGGAGGCACCCATCAAGGCTTTTCACGAGGCATTGCAGGCATTGGAAATCCCCAAAATGCTTTGCGCCGAACTGGCGGTCAAAAGCGATCGTGGTTTCACCGGCCTGACCGGCTCAGGACTCATCATCGTCAACCCACCGTTTACGCTGAAGGACGAACTGCATGCCTTGCTGCCGGCCCTGAAGGAAATGCTGGCGCAGGATCGTTTCGCCTCGCAACGCGCCTTCTGGCTGCGCGGCGAACATTGATATTTCTTTCGCACATCGCACAGGTGATCTCATGAAACTTCTCTGCGCACCCGCTTCCCCCTTTTCCAGCAAGGTACGGATGGCAGCGCGCCATCTCGGCATCGAGCTCAACGAAATCCGTGTCGATACCAATGCCGGCCCAGCCGTGCTGATCGACAATAATCCGCTCGGCAAGATCCCGACATTGCTGACCGACGACGGTGAAGCGATCTTCGACAGCCGCGCCATCATGCACCATTTCAACCGCCTGAAGGGCAAGAAGCTTTATCCCGCCAAGGACAGCAAGCGCACTGAGGCCGAGGTGCTGGAAGCGCTATGCGATGGCACCAACGAGTGCCTCCTGTCGATCGTCTACGAACGACGTTTCCGCGAACAGGAGAAGCAACATCAGCCTTGGATCGACCGGCAATGGACGAAAGTGAGCCGCACGCTCACCCATCTCAACGCCGAACCGCCGAAGATCGGCAAGAAACTGCATGGCGGGCATTTCGCTTTGGCCTCCATGCTGGGCTATCTGCAACTGCGATTTGAGGGACAGTGGGAAGCGGACCACGCTGACCTGATCGATTGGGCACGCAAGTTCGAAAAGCATTTTCCGGACTATCAGGCGATGAAGCCGCAGGGCTGACACTGTCCCGGCTCAGCTTTGGCGGACACCGTCGGTCTTTACGAAATCGACAAAGGCGCGCAAGGCCGTCGGCAATTGCCGGCGGCTCGGATAATAGAGGAAGAAGCCGGGATAATACGGGCACCAGTCCTCCAGGACGCGGATCAGCCGGCCATCCTGCAAAGCCGGCAGCGCGAGATCCTCGAACATGAAAGCAAGACCGGAGCCGTTGACGGCAGCGTCGAACATCATATCGAGATCGCCGAGCGTCAGCGGCCCCTGTACCTCGATCTCCAACTCGATACCCCCGCGTTCGAACTCCCAGCGATAATAGGTGCCGCTCGGGAAACGGTAGCGGATGCAGGGGTGATCTTTCAGATCATGCGGCGTCACCGGTTTGGGAAAACGTTCAAAATGGTCGGGCGACCCAACGATCGCTGTCCGTTGACGAGGGCCGATGGCGATGGCGATCATATCGGCGGCGATGCTTTCTCCGAACCTTATGCCGGCATCAAAACCGCCGGAGACGGTGTCCACCAGCCCATCGTCGACCACAATCTCCATTTCAACGGCCGGATAAGCCCTCAGGAATCGTGACACGATCGGCAGCAACACCATCTTGGTGGCGGGGCGCGGGGTGTTGATGCGCAGCTTGCCGTAGGGCTGGCCGCGGAATTTATCGAGATCGTCGAGCGCATCGTCGATATCGAGGAAAGCCGGGCGGATGCGCTCGAACAGGCGCTCGCCGGCCTCCGTCAACCCCACTCCACGGGTGGTGCGATTGACCAACCGCACGTCCAGCCGCTCCTCGATCGCCCGCAGCGAATGACTGAGCGCGGAAGCCGTCACGCCGAGCTCTACCGCGGCCTTGCGAAAGCTGCGGTGTTGGGCGATGGCCAGGAAGATTGCCAGATCGGTCGAACGAATGCGTCGCATTGATGAGATTTTCTCAGTACTCCATGGAGAAGAAAGTAGATTATCTCAACGACGCCATCAAGCTACCTTTCTCCTGCAAGCGAATTCCATCCGAGGAATTGCAAATCCACGAAGGAGAAAGTCATGCGCGTTTGGTTCATTACGGGTGCTTCCCGCGGCTTCGGCGCCCTCATTGCTCAGGAAGCCCTCAATGCCGGCGATGCCGTTGTCGCCACGGCCCGTAACCCGGCCGGCCTGGTGGAGAAATTTGCCAATCATCCAAACCTCCTGTCCGTCGCCCTCGACGTTTCGAACGAGGCGCAGGCCCATGAAGCTGCAGCGGAGGCCGTCAAGCGCTTCGGCAGGATCGACATCCTTCTCAACAACGCCGGCTACGGCCTGCTGGGTGCAGTGGAAGAGGCAACGGCAGAGGAAATCGAGAAGCTCTATGCCACGAACGTCTTCGGTCTGCTGAAGGTTACCCGCGCCGTGTTGCCGCACATGCGCCGGCAGCGTTCCGGTCACGTGATCAACACTTCCTCGATCGGTGGCTACCAGAGTTTTCCCGGTTGGGGCATCTATTCCTCGACGAAGTTCGCAGTCGAAGGCCTTTCCGAAGCAATGGCGGCGGAACTGCAGCCGCTCGGCATCAAGGTCACCGTCGTCGAACCCGGCTTCTTCCGGACCGACTTCCTCGACGAAAGCTCGCTCGCCGTCAGCCCGAGCTCGATTGCCGACTACAAGGACACGCCTGCCGGTGCCATGCGCGATTTCGCAGCCGGCCACAATCACGGCCAGCCCGGCGATCCGACACGGCTTGCAAAGTCGATGATTACGCTTGCACATTCGGCCAACCCGCCGCTGCGCATGCCATTCGGCACCGATACGATCGGCGCAATTGAGGCCAAGAATGCGTATGTCGCCAAGGAACTGGCCGATTGGCATGAACTGGCCGCCTCAACGGACTTCCCGAAGGAAGTCGCATAAATATTCAGAAGCATAAAACGGAAAGAGCCGGGGCATGAACCCCGGCTCTTTCGTCAGATTATGCCATCAAATTATCAGAACTTGACGCCGATACCGACCTTGACGCTGTTCTCGTCGTAACCGCGCGAGAAACTGCCGGAGTCGAGGTGGAAATCCTTACGACCGTAGTCGGTGAAGCGATACTCGAGACGAGCGGTAATGTTGTTGGTGATGAACGTTTCAGCGCCGGCGCCGACCGTGTAACCAACAGCCGTCTTGCTTTCAGACGAAGTAGCGTCTTCGAGCTTGTTCTGGCCGATAGCCAGACCAGCGGTGCCGTACAGCATGAACGGGTTGAAGTCGTAACCGATGCGACCGCGAACCGAGCCGTTTACGCCGTTCTTGGCGGTGAGGCCATTGCGGGTTGCTTCGGAGTCGGCGTAGCCGAGGTCACCTTCAACACCATATACGATCTGGCCCTGCTGCCAGTTGTAGCCGGTGAAAGCCGAGCCACCCCAGGCATAGGAGTTACCGTTGTGGTTGAAATGACCCATGTTGTAGCTGCCGGTGCCACCGATGTAGAAGCCCGACCAGTTGTTGACAGCCGGCGGAGCCTCCTGGGCGACGGGCGGTTGCGGAACCTGCTCCACAGCATCGGCTGCATGAGCCGCAGTGAAGCCCCCGAGAGCGAAACCAGAGACCATGAGGGTCGCAATAAGAGTACGCATACTTTTCTCCTTTCAGTCCCGTGTACTTCGTCTACTGTCCTTGACTTCGAAGCACCACGAGCAATTACTAAATGTCCCTCCCGGATCGGCACTGAAATTGGAATGCAATTGAGGAATTCGGAGAGCTAAAATATGATATCATTGTGGCACAGAGGCGGCTGAATTTGGATGTTGCTTGAGCGCAACAGAGGAATTGTTAACCCTAACGATTAATTAAAGAGCGTATACTTATTTGCGTCGAAATATAACCGAAGTTTTACATAAGTCACGCGCGCCACTTCGTCTTGCAGAAGCACCTTTTCATATGGTGTATCGACGCCCTATATGAGCCCTAGTTGGGTAATGGCGACGAAAAAGGCAACATCTTGAGCCAGGAAAAACTACGCACCGCCCTGATAACGGGTGCATCAAAAAGAATAGGTCGCGCGATCGCAGAGGATTTGTCGGCTAACGGCTTTGCGGTGGCGCTGCATGCCAATCAATCGTTCGCCGAAGCCACCGAGCTTGTGGCGAAATTGCGGCAGCAGGGCAAAAAGGCGGTTGCGATCAAGGCCGACCTGCAAAATTCGGCGGATACATCGATGCTGATCGAAAGGGCCTTTGCGGAGCTGGGACCGCTGGATCTTCTGGTCAACAATGCCTCCGTTTTCCAGGGCGATTCCGCCGATCATTTCGACGCTGAAGCCTTTGATGCGCATTTCGCCGTGCATGTTCGCGCGCCTTCGATTCTTGCGGCCGATTTCGCGCGGCAGCTTCCCGAGCGTATTCCGGGGCTGATCGTCAACATGGTCGACCAGCGCGTGTGGGCGCTGAACCCGCGCTTCTATTCCTATACGCTGTCCAAGGCTGCACTTTGGACGGCCACCAAGACGATGGCGCAGAGCTTCGCGCCACGCATCCGCGTCAATGCCATCGGCCCGGGTCCGACGGTGCGCAGCGTCCGCCAGACGGAAGAGGACTTCCAGGCGCAGATCGATGGGCTCATACTGAAGGCGGCGCCCGGGCTCGAGGAATTCGGCCGTACCGTCCGCTTTCTTTTTGACACGCCTTCGATCACGGGCCAAATGATAGCGCTCGATGGCGGCCAGCATCTTGCCTGGGAAACGCCTGATGTGGCGGAGAGCATGGAATGAACGGACGAAAGCTGCCCGACGGCGGCATTCTCTATGACGAATCAGAGGACATTGAAGACGACATCGAGGCGGAAGGCGATGCCGGCGCCTCCCCTGTCGCGCCCGTTGACTGGAACGAAGGCGGCAAGAACGAAACCGGCCTTCGGGGTGCCGAGCTGATCGCGGAATTCGTCAAGCGCCTGCCGAACAATCCCGGCGTCTACCGCATGTTCAACGAGGACGGCGACGTGCTCTATGTCGGCAAGGCACGCAGCCTGAAGAAGCGCGTCGCCAACTATGCGATGGGCCGGGTGCATTCCAACCGCATCGCCCGCATGGTGCGTGAAACCGCCAACATGGAATTCGTCACCACCCGCACCGAGACCGAAGCGCTGCTGCTGGAAGCGAATCTCATCAAGCGC
This sequence comes from Rhizobium mayense, assembly GCF_030272705.1. Taxonomy (GTDB): domain Bacteria; phylum Pseudomonadota; class Alphaproteobacteria; order Rhizobiales; family Rhizobiaceae; genus Rhizobium; species Rhizobium mayense. Next base: position 73,828 of record NZ_JARFYM010000009.1, read on the forward strand.
TTACGGCCGCGCTTCAACGTATTGCTGCGGGACGACAAGTCCTTTCCCTACATTCTCATTACCGGCGACCATCGGGCGCCCGCGATCTTCAAGCATCGCGGCGCGCGTGCCCGCAAGGGCGATTATTTCGGTCCTTTCGCCTCGGCCGGCGCCGTCGGCCGCACCATCAATTCGCTGCAGCGCGCCTTCCTGATCCGCACCTGTACCGACAGCGTTTTCGAGACCCGCACGCGGCCCTGCCTGCTCTATCAGATCAAGCGCTGCTCGGGCCCCTGCACCCGTGAAATCAGCGATGAGGGCTATGCGGAGCTGGTGCAGGAAGCGAAGGACTTCCTGTCCGGCAAGAGCCAGAACGTCAAGGCGCACATGGCGGAGGCAATGAACGTTGCCGCCGAAGACCTCGATTTCGAGCGTGCCGCCATCTATCGCGACCGACTGGCGGCACTATCGCACGTGCAGAGCCATCAGGGCATCAATCCCGCCGGCGTCGAAGAGGCCGATGTCTTCGCAATCCATCACGAAGGTGGCATCTCCTGCATCCAGGTCTTCTTCTTCCGGACTGGTCAGAACTGGGGCAACCGCGCCTATTTCCCGAAGGCCGACCCGTCGCTTTCCGGCGCCGAGGTGCTGAACGCGTTCCTTGCGCAGTTCTACGACGACAAGCCGGTGCCGCGGCAGATCCTGCTGTCGGAGACCGTCGAGGAGATCGAGCTGCTGGCCGCCGCGCTCAGTGAAAAGGCAGGCCACAAGGTCACTATCCTGGTGCCGCAACGCGGCGAGAAGCGCGATCTGGTCGATCATGTCGTGGCCAACGCCCGCGAGGCGCATGGCCGCAAGCTCGCCGAGACGGCGTCACAATCGCGGCTGCTCGAAGGCTTCAAGGAGACATTCCAGCTTCCCTGCGTGCCGCAACGCATCGAGATCTATGACAACTCGCACATTATGGGCACGAACGCGGTTGGCGGCATGGTGGTGGCCGGGCCGGAAGGGTTCGTCAAAGGCCAGTACCGCAAGTTCAATATCAAATCGACCGACATCACGCCCGGTGACGATTTCGGCATGATGCGCGAAGTCATGACCCGGCGCTTCTCCCGCCTTTTGAAGGAAGAGGGAAAGCCGGATCGAAGCGCGAATGCGGAGACTGCAGCCGTTGACGCTGCGGATCGACCCTTTCCCGCCTGGCCGGACGTCATCCTCATCGATGGCGGACAAGGCCAGATGACGGCGGTGCGCGCCATTCTCGAAGAGCTCGGAATTACCGACAGCGTCATTGCCATAGGCGTCGCCAAGGGTGTCGACCGCGACGCCGGACGCGAACGCTTCTTTGCGCCCGCCCGCGAGAGCTTCACCCTGCCGCCGCGCGATCCTGTGCTCTACTTCATCCAGCGCATGCGCGACGAGGCGCACCGTTTCGCCATCGGCTCGCACCGGGCACGGCGCAAGAAGGAAATGGTGAAGAACCCGCTGGACGAAATCGGCGGCATCGGCCCTTCGCGCAAGCGGGCGCTGCTGCAACATTTCGGCACCGCCAAAGCCGTGTCGCGCGCGGCGCTCTCCGACCTGATGGCCGTCGAAGGCATATCGGAAGCCGTGGCGCGGCAGGTCTACAATCATTTTCACGAGGACGCCGCGAAATAAAAAAAGCTGGTCGCAAATTCCACGCAATGACGATGAAAAAACGGAAACAATATTGACGGTAAGGTCCTCGAACCGCCATCTAGGACATGATCCCCAAAAGTGCGGAACGGTTTTTGGATAAGATCATGCTAAATCAAATAGCTGGAACGAGCTGACGCCTTAGGGACAAGGCCGTTTTAGTCCAGTGAGACAACCGAACGAAACGATTTCCATGGCTTCGCGCACATACAGCATTCCCAATCTGCTCACCTATGGCCGCATCCTTTGCGTACCGTTGATTGTCCTGTGCTTTTTCATCGAGGGCAAACTGGACAGCTCCGATTTCGCACGCTGGGTGGCGCTGTGGATTTTTATCATCGCCTCGATCACCGACTTCCTGGATGGCTATCTCGCGCGCATCTGGAATCAGACCTCGAATATCGGCCGCATGCTGGACCCGATCGCCGACAAGCTGCTGGTCTCGGCGATCCTATTGCTGGTCGCAGCCGACGGCACGATCGCCGGCTGGTCGCTCTGGGCCGCCATCATCATCCTTTGCCGCGAAATCCTGGTCTCGGGCCTGCGCGAATATCTGGCGGCGCTGAAGGTCAGCGTGCCGGTGACGCGCATCGCCAAATGGAAGACGACTGCGCAGCTTGTCGCCATCGCCTTCCTGCTGGCTGGGCCGGCCGGCGACAAGGTGGTACCCTATACGACGGAGATGGGCATCATCCTGCTCTGGATCGCAGCGCTGCTGACCATCTACACCGGCTATGATTATTTCCGCGCCGGCTTGAAGCATGTGGTGGATGAGGAATGATGACGAAGCTCGTATATTTCGCCTGGGTACGTGAACGGATCGGCAAGGGTGAGGAAGAGATTTCACTTCCCGCCGAGGTGATCACCGTTGGCGATCTCCTGAATCATTTGCAGACGTTGGGCGAGGAATACGAGACCGCGCTTCAATTTCCGGAGGCCATCCGCGTGGCCATCGATATGGAACATGTCGATCATGACGAGCCGATCGCCGGAGCCCGCGAGATCGGGCTATTTCCGCCGATGACCGGTGGGTGATGACCATGGCTGCGGTGCCGATTATCAGCGTTCAGCGTGAGGATTTCGACCTTCAGGCCGAGATCGACCGCCTCACGAATGGACGGCGCGATGTTGGCGCAGTCGTCACTTTTTCCGGCCTCTGCCGCGACGAAGGCGGTACGCTCGGCGCGCTGGAACTCGAACATTATCCCGGCATGGCGGAGGCAGAGATCACCCGCATTGCGAAGCTCGCCATCGAGCGCTTCGAGCTTCGCGGCCTGACCGCCATTCATCGCTACGGCAAGATTGCCCCGGGAGAAAACATCGTCCTCGTCGTTGCCGCCGCCTCACATCGGCAAGCCGCCTTCGACGGCGCCAATTTCGTCATGGATTTCCTGAAGACCTCAGCGCCTTTCTGGAAAAAGGAACATGCGAAAGACGGCAAGGAAGGCGATTGGGTTTCGGCCAAGGACGCAGACGACGCCGCGCGGGCCAAATGGGCCGGTGAGAAATAGGCGCAGAGCAAAATTACGCTATCGGATAGCAAATGCCACCACTGCGGCTTTTGGCCCTAAGCGGACATCGGATTCGCATCCATGATATTCTCAATCGCTGCCCTTTCAGTGAGGATTGCGCCTACGACGACCTTGAAGAGATCTTTGCTTCGGGATGCGAATGAGGGCTGATCGCCGATCCAACCCAGCGCGCCGATCAGCGCAAACAGGTCGTTCCCGTTTAGGTCGCGACGAGCCACTTGATCCGCTTGCGCCCGTTCCAGCAGACGCGCGCCTGCCCTGCGCAGATCGTCACAGGAAGCATGGAGCGCGGACTCGGGGTCGGCCATCGCCGAGGCCATCATGCTCACGACACCGCTATAGACCTGCACGAAACCAACAGCATCACGCAACCAGATGACGAGAGCGTCTGTTGATGACATTGACGCTTCGAGCGTATCCGCTCTCTGTGCCAATTCCTCCAAACTCTTGCGCAACAGCGCATCCAGCAGCGCTTCGCGTGTCGGAAAGTGACGTTGCAGCGTTGCCCAGCCGATATTCGCCCTGCGTGCGATGTCGCGCAGCGATGCGTTGACCCCTTGCTCCGCAACGACATCGCGGGCGATCAAAAGCAAGTGATTGTAATTTTCCCTGGCATCGGCGCGCATCGGCCCTCCTTGACAAACGGGCCATTGGCCCATTTATATGGATCAGTGGCCCGCTTAATCTAGCGCGACCACGATACGATCCACAAGAAGGAATGTTCTTTTGCGTTATAGGCTCTTTGGTAAAAAGACGGGATTGAGGGTTTCCGAATATGTCCTCGGGACGGCGAACTTCGGCACGGCCTGGGGCGGACACGGCGCCGACCCGGCAGAATCGCGTCGCATCATCGACGCATATGCCGATGCCGGCGGCAACTTCATCGATACGGCCAATGGTTACCAGGAGGGCCAGTCTGAAGAGTTTCTCGGCGACCTGCTGACCGGGCGGCGAGACGAGTTTGTCCTGTCGACGAAGTTTGCCGTCAAGACGAACGCCCAGTCCGGTATTCTTGTTACCGGCAACAGCCGCCAGGCCATGGTCTCCTCGGTGGAGGCGAGCCTTAAGCGCCTGAAGACCGATCGCATTGATCTCTTCTGGGCGCATGTCTCTGACGGTGTGACGCCGCTTGAAGAGCTGGTTCGCGGCTTCGACGATCTCGTTCGGGCAGGAAAAATTCTTTACGCCGGGCTTTCGAATTTTCCGGCCTGGCGAGTCGCCCGCGCTGCGACCATTGCGGAGCTCCGCGGCTCGGTTCCGATCGCCGGCATCCAGGTCGAGCATAGCCTTGTCCAGCGGGCGACCGAGCAGGAGCTCATACCTGCCGCACAGGCGCTTGGCATCGGCGTGGTCGCCTATTCACCACTTGGAGGGGGCGTCCTGACCGGCAAATACCGCCAGGGAAAAGACAACGCCCGGCGTGACGAAGCCTGGGCTGGTGCGGGTTTTCAGCCGGAAAATAGCCCGCAACGCACGGCGATCATCGACACGCTCATTGCCGTCTCAGAAGAGATCGGCGTGACGCCTGGAGAGACGGCGATTGCCTGGGTCGCAGCAAAAGGATCTCTTCCCATCATCGGGCCGCGGACGCGATCCCAACTTGACGGCAATCTCGCCGCGTCAAGGGTCAGCTTGACACCCGAACAGATGGCCCTGCTGGATGGGGTCAGTGCCATTCCCCGAGGCTATCCCTACACTGTCCTTGACGATCCTCGCATTCAAGATCTTATCACGGGCGGTAAGACGGATCAGATCAACGCGCCTGCTGAACCCGTCGCTTAAGCCTTGCTACGGGCACGCTCTCAATCGTGATAAGGCGTTCATCGGCCGCTCCGTCGGCCGATGGGCCGCCGTGCGGGAAGGTCTGCTCCTGGCGCGAAGCCGTCGTAACGGGGTGGTTATGACTGGTGGCATTTGCAACCCAATTTGGCACAATTGCTTTAGGGAACCACACGCTCCCGCCGGCTCAGTACCAGCAGCAGGACAAGCAGCGAGAAGATCACGAAATCGCGCCACAGGAACGGCCCATAGGCACCCCACATGGTCTCGAACAGGCCAAGCAAGGCCGCGCCGCCTGCCGATTTCAACGGATCGGAATAGCCGCCGACGGCGGCAATCATCAGCACCTTCAATCCGAACATCAGGCCGGCGCCGAAATCCATCGTGCCGTAATAGGACGTCGCCAGCAGGCCGCAGACGGTTGCGACCAACGCCGAGGCGACATAGGCCAAGAGGAAGACGCGATTGGCGCTTGTGCCGCAAAGCTCGGCGGCCAGCGCATCGTCCGTCACCGCCCGCCAGACACGGCCCCATCCGGTATATCTGAGGACATAAGCCCCGCCGAGGATCACCAGAACCATCAACGCCGTGTTGATGAGCTGGATCTCTGTCAGCGTTACCTGGAAACCGCCGCTGTTCCAGAAGACGATCATGTCATTCAGGAAGGGCGGCAGCCAGATCCCGCGCGTATTGGACGCCAGCCGCGCCGTTTCCATCAATATGATCATCATGCCAAGCGCCGCGACGATGATCGTGTTAGGCGATTTGCGCGACAGCGGCAGCATGATCGAGCGGCCGATGAGAAAGCTCGTTCCCAAGGTATAGGCGAGCGAAATGGCCGCACCAAAGGCGAGCGCGGCCGGCAGAATGAGAAATATCCTCGTGTAGCCAACGTCGGTAAACAGGACCAGCATCTGGCCGGCAAAGGCAAAAAGAGCTCCATAGGTGATGTCGGCCCGCTTCATCACACCGAAGGCAAGGGCATAGCCGAAGGCCAGCGCCGCATAGAGCGCGGCGAGCGGAACGGCGTTCGCCAATTGCTGCAGGAGATAGGCCATGGAACCTCCGGATGTCGACGAATAATAACTAGTAAAATCCATTTTACCAGTTATAATTTTAAGTATGAGCTTTTCCTGGACCCCACATCGATTTTCCGGTGGCGCGTTGGCGCTGGATGTCGCCAACAGCGTCATCCTGCGCCATGACGACGAGCGGCGCGCCGATCGTTTCGAGGCGCAGGGACAGATGGAGAGTTTTCCGAAAGCGGCGGCGAATTTCTGCGCCGAGCGGGCTTTGTTCGGCGATATCCTGCCGGTGCGGCAGGAAAACAAATCCGGCTTCATTGAACTGCGTGAGGCGATCGACCGCTATTTTCGCGCGCGCGTTCTCGACCGTGATGTCGAGGCGTTGCTCGCCGATTTGCTGGAGGCCCTTTCAAAGGTGCTGCGACGGGCTGTCTCGCCAGATGGGCTCGACGCCGCGACGGTGCATTCGACGCTACGTCTTATTGCAATGCCCGATCCGGATCGCATGAAAATCTGCCGCAACTGCGGCTGGCTGTTCATCGACCGCAGCAAGAACAAGAGCCGGGCCTGGTGCGACATGGCGGTCTGCGGCAACCGCGCCAAGGCAAACCGGTACTATCGCCGCAAGAAGGAGGAGAGCCCACCATGAAAACCAAGGCGATCTTATTGATGGCCGCAATTGCAGGCCTGACGCTCGCCAGCTGCCAGCGGCAGGCCGATAGCGGCCCGACCGAGCTCAGCGGCCGGCTCTTCGTCTTCAACTATCGCGTCGCGAGCGCAAGCTACATGATCACGCTGAAGAAGATCGCACCGATCCCCGAAGGCACGACGGCAGTCGCGGAATTTGAAAACCCGATGGGTGGCGATCCCCTGGTGGTGCGCGAGAAAATCTATACGTTCTGGGACAAGATCACGCTTGAAAGCCCAGATCTGCGCTGTGTGCGCAAGGACCGCCCCTATTCCGTCTCGATCAAGCTGGTCGATGCCAGCGACAAGACGCTCCAGACCATCAAGACCGAAGTGAAATCCGATCTCGACCAGACCGTATTGCCGACAAGGCCGCTCGTGGTCGGCCCGAGCTATACGAAGAACCCGGATGTTTTCAAAGCCGATGGCAGCATCGACTATGGCCATGACGAGGCTTGTCCGGCATGAAAAAGCCGGGGCGTCTGACCCCGGCTTTCTTCTATTAATTCAATTGTTTCAGCGCGCAGGCTGAATGACTGATTCAGCCAACGATTTCGGTTTCGGAGAACCAGTAGGCGATTTCGATCGCAGCGGTTTCCGGAGCGTCCGAGCCGTGAACGGAGTTTTCGCCGATCGACAGAGCGTGGATCTTGCGGATCGTGCCTTCAGCAGCATTGGCAGGGTTCGTCGCGCCCATGATTTCGCGGTTCTTCAGGATCGCGCCTTCGCCTTCGAGAACCTGAACGACCGTCGGGCCGGAGGTCATGCCTTCGACGAGTTCACCGAAGAAAGGACGTTCCTTGTGAACGGCGTAGAAGCCTTCGGCTTCGCGCTTGCTCATCCAAACGCGCTTGGAAGCGATGACGCGCAGGCCGTTGTCCTCAAAAATCTTGGTGATGGCACCGGTCAGGTTACGCTTGGTTGCGTCCGGCTTGATCATCGAAAAAGTGCGTTCAATCGCCATGGGTCAATTCCTTGTCGTCAGAGAAAAGTGGGCGGTCTTTACCCGCCCCACAGCCTGAAAACAAGGGGGATGCGCCAATTTCACGCTGCTGTCACAGTCTGGATGATCGATTCGAAGCCAACCAAAGGTGACCCGCCAACGGGAAACCGCCACGGGGCTCGCTCTGAATTATTTATAGAATAGCGATTGAGCGCCGTCAGCCGCACCGTAGAAAGTGTCGGAGGCGGTCACACAGCGAGCAACGGAGAGCGGCCCATACCACATCCGGACAATCAGGCGGCGTTTGCGGCTGTGGGCTTGCCGAAGCGGCCGATATTGCCGTCACCCCAGGCCTTCAGTGCGATGAGGATCGGCTCGAGGCTCCTGCCGAGTGGCGAGATGCTGTACTCGACCTTGGGCGGGACCTGCGCGTAGACCTTCCGCTCGATGAGGCCGTCCTCCTCGAGCTCGCGCAACTGGTTCGTCAGCGTCCGTTGAGTGACACCGCTGACCTGCCGGCGGATCTCGTTGAAACGCATCGTACCGCCCAAAAGGTGGAAAAGGACGACGCACTTCCACTTACCGTCGATCAGGCTGATGGCGGCTTCCACCGAGCAGCCGGGATTGCAGTCGAAACGCGAATGGCGGACCTTGGCCATGACGGTATCCTTCTGAAAGGTACATGCATGTTGGCATGTACCACTCGCATTTGCGTAATGGAATTCGGATGCCGCTGCAAGGCGTCTCGTCGCTGCCGCGGAGGCGCCATCGGTGCAGCCTCCACTTCGACGGCTCCAAGGGACCGTTACGCAAACCACTGATATAAAATAGACTTTCGAGTTACATGGCTGCCGGCGCAGCCGATCGACGGTATCCAGAACGATACTATAGGCAAACGTTGTGCGTATCCCTCGATTGGGCAGGAACCGCTACATGGCGCTCACTGGAAGGATGTTCCGGCCACCGCCGGTATCCGGGAAACACCAGCAGCGCAAAGGAATGATCCATGTCGGAAAACAGTTTTACATCCCGTTCGATCACCCGCGAGGCCGCCGCAAGGCTGATCGCAGAGACCATCGCCGCCGCTGCACGCGTCGGCTTCGAGCCGGTCATCGCCATCGTTGACGCCGCAGGCAACCTGAAGGCGTTCGAACGCAGCGACAGAAGCTCGTACCTGGCGGTCAACATCGCAATCGACAAGGCCTACACCGCAGCCTCGTTCGGCCTGTCGACCGCCCAGTGGGTCGACCTGCTGGACGACCGCGGTGCGTCGAACCTCAGGCATGTTCCCCGCGTCATGGCGGCTGCAGGCGGCTTCCCGATCATGGAAGGCGGCGCGATTATCGGCGGCCTCGGGATTTCCGGCGGCAGCTGGGCCCAAGACCAGGAAGCCGGCGAGGAAGCGCTGCACAAGTTCGGCCAGTGACTCGACACACCACGTTCAAATCGAAGGGAAATTCCCATGAAAGCAGTCGGATACAAAACCCCGTCGCCGATCACAGCGTCGGATTCGCTCGTCGACATCGACCTTCCGAAACCTTCCCCCGAAGGCCGTGACCTTCTCGTCGAGGTCAAGGCCATCTCGGTGAACCCGGTCGACTACAAGGTCCGCCGCAGCACGCCGCCGGCGCCGGGTGCGGAGTGGAAGGTCGTCGGCTGGGACGCGGCCGGCATCGTTGCCGCCGTCGGCCCCGAGGTGACCAAGTTCAAGGTCGGCGACGCGGTCTGGTATGCGGGCTCGATCACCCGGCCCGGCACCAATGCCGAATTCCACCTCGTCGACGAACGCATCGTCGGCCGCAAGCCCGCCAAGCTCGGCTGGGCGGACGCGGCAGCTCTGCCGCTGACTTCGCTCACGGCATGGGAGGCCTTCTTCGACCGCCTCGAGGTGAAGAAGCCGGTGCCTGGTGCCGCGCCCGCTATTGTCGTCATCGGCGGTGCCGGCGGCGTTGGATCGATCGCCATCCAGATTGCTCGTCAGTTCACCGATCTGACGGTGATCGCGACCGCCTCTCGGCCGGAGACGCAGGCATTCGTCCGCTCGCTCGGCGCCCACTACGTCATCGACCACGCAAAGCCGCTCGCCCAGCAGATCGCCGCGCTCGGCATCGGTGCGCCCGCCTTCGTGTTCTCCACGACGCAGACGAAAGAACACGTCAGCGAGATCGCCGAACTGATCGCACCACAGGGACGCTTCTGCTTGATCGACGATCCGGCCGGATTCGACATCATGCTGTTCAAGCGCAAGGCGGTGTCGATCCACCACGAGCTGATGTTCACCCGGCCGATCTATGGGACGCCCGACATGGGCGAGCAGGGCTGGATCCTCGACGAGATTTCCGCTGCCGCTGACGAAGGTAGGATCCGGACGACCGCGACACAGCATCTCGGGCCGATCGACGCCGAAAACCTGAAAAAGGCACATGCGCAGCTCGAAAGCGGATCGACGATCGGCAAGGTCGTACTCGAAGGCTTCGCCTGATCCTGAATCCCAGCGACGGCCTGCTAGGGGCCGTCGCTCCGCGAGCCACTGTTCCTCGATACAGTCACGCGTTGCCCGATTGTCTAATTTTGCTGCAAGATCACGCCGATATGAAGCTGCGTTCATGTCGTATTAACCTGCGGGCTTGCAGGTTGACGAAATATATCAGTTGGCGGGTCATCAGAGAGTAGGCATGAAGAGTTCGCAGGCAGATGTTTCAGCATATCCCATCGGCAATGACGACAGCGAGACAACCACCGATCTCGAGATGATCGGCCGCCACATGGCCAAGCTGAGGGTCAAGGCCCTGCCCCGCAACTACCAGCTTTTCCATGAGGCGCTCCACGGTTCGGATCGCAGGATCGCCAGCGAGATCGCGGCGCTCGGCCCTGCCCCATCGCAAGCCAGTCTCGACGAGATCGGCTTGAAATATCGCCTCGTCAGCCATTGCGGCCTGGTCGCCCGGAAATCCGAGACCGATGCCGCCGAGATGCTGCGCGAGGTCGCCGATCAACTGGCCGAGGGGCTGGTGAAAAAACAGAGCTTCGCTGGCAAGATCGAAATAGCCCCACATGCCGCCGCAGCGATGGACAGCCTCAATGCGTTCCTCAGCAATCTGCTGCTCTACGAAACCGAACTGACGGAGAGGCTGAAGGACTGTGCCAGCTTGCCGCCACAAGCAAGCGACAGTCGCGCCTAAGCGCTCTCCGGCTCTTGCCTTCGGCGCGGAGTTCGGCCAAAACCGCGCCATGATTTCGATTTCTGAGCTTTCCGCCCGCATTGCCGGCCGCCTCCTCATAGACAATGCCAGCGTGACGCTTCCGGCGGGTACGAAGGCGGGGCTTGTCGGCAAGAACGGCGCAGGCAAGTCGACGCTGTTCCGCGTGATCACCGGCGATCTCGCCGCCGAGAGCGGCTCGGTTTCCATCCCGCGCAATGCCCGCATCGGTCAGGTGGCGCAGGAAGCGCCTGGCACAGAAGAGCCGCTGATCGAGATTGTGCTGAAGGCCGATAAGGAACGCACCGCCCTGCTCGCGGAAGCCGAAACGGCGACCGATCCACATCGCATCGCCGACATTCAGACGCGACTTGCCGATATCGGCGCGCATTCCGCCGAGGCGCGCGCCGCCAGTATCCTGGCCGGCCTCGGTTTCGACCATGACGCACAGCACCGCCCGGCCTCCTCCTTTTCCGGCGGCTGGCGCATGCGCGTGGCGCTCGCTGCCGTGCTGTTTTCCGAGCCGGACCTGCTGCTGCTCGACGAGCCGACCAACTATCTCGACCTTGAAGGCACGCTGTGGCTGGAGGACTATATCCGCCGCTATCCGCACACGGTCATCATCATCTCGCATGACCGCGACCTCCTGAACACGGCCGTCAATTCCATCGTCCATCTCGACCAGAAGAAGCTCACTTTCTATCGCGGCTCCTACGACCAGTTCGAGCGGCAGAAGGCGGAAGCCGACGAACTGCAGATGAAGGCGAAGGCGAAGAACGAAGCCGCGCGCAAGCACCTGCAGAGCTTCATCGACCGCTTCAAGGCCAAGGCGACGAAGGCGCGGCAGGCGCAATCGCGTGTCAAGGCGCTGGAGCGCATGGGCACGGTCGCCGCCGTCATCGAAGATCATGTGATGGGCTTTAGCTTTCCCGAGCCGGAAAAGCAGGCGGCCTCGCCGATCATCGCCGTCAGCGGCGGCGCGGTCGGCTACGAGCCCGGCAAGCCGATCCTGAAACGCCTCAACCTGCGCATCGACGCCGACGACCGCATCGCCCTCCTCGGTTCGAACGGCAACGGCAAATCCACCTTTGCGAAATTCGTTTCCGGTCGCCTCGATGCCGAAAGCGGCGACGTGAAGCTGGCACCGAACCTTAAGATCGGCTTCTTCGCGCAACATCAGCTTGACGATCTGGTCCCAAACCAGACGGCCGTCGAGCATGTGCGCCGCCGTATGCCCGACGCGCCGGAGGCGAAAGTACGTGCCCGCGTCGCCCAGATGGGCCTTGCGACCGAGAAGATGGATACGCAGGTGAAGGACCTTTCCGGTGGTGAAAAGGCACGGCTGCTGATGGGCCTTGCCGCCTTCGACGCGCCGAACCTGCTGATCCTCGACGAACCGACCAACCATCTCGACATCGACAGCCGCAACGCTCTGATCCAAGCGCTGAACGACTATTCGGGCGCGGTCATCCTGATCTCACACGACCGCCATCTGATCGAGGCGACCGTCGACCGGCTGTGGCTGGTGCGCGACGGCACGGTTTCCAACTTCGACGGCGACCTGGAAGACTATCGCAGCCTCGTTGTTGCCAGCCCGAAGCCCGGGGACGACAAGGCCAAGATGAACGGCGCCGACGATTCCGTCTCCAAGGCGGATCAGCGCAAGCTCAATGCCGACCGCCGCGCCTCGCTCGCGCCGCTCAAGAAAAAGATCAATGAAATCGAGTCTTTGACCGGCAAGCTGGAGAAACTGATTCAGGCGCTTGATGCGGAACTTGGGGATCCCTCTCTCTACGAGAAAGCCCCTGCCAAGGCGGCCGAAAAGGCCAAACAGCGCTCCGATGCGGCGGAAAAACTTGCCGCTGCCGAAGAGCAATGGCTCGAACTCTCTTCAGAATATGAGAGCGGGATGGCCGGTTAAAAACGGTTAATTCTGGGGCATCTCTACCCCAATCCTAACCGATCCTTAACCATAATCGGAAAAAATACGCTCAACATTTATTAACACATATTGTTGAGCGATTCCGATGCCTTACCGCCTTCTCCTGGCCGGCCTTGCCGTGTCCCTATCTCTTGCCGGCTGCGCCACAAAGCCGGGCAACGACGCGTCGCTGAAGACGAGTTATGCCGCGGAAGAGCCGCATCACAAGCGGTTGAAGGCCAACGACCCCGTCGAGATGGAGCCGACAAAATGGGCAGGCGCCGAGCTTGAAACCAGGGAAACGACCGATACCGGCGGCCCGCATCACCTGGCTGGACGCACGCTGGAAGTTGCCTCGCTGCACGACCTCAAGCTCGCCGACAAGGAAGTCATTCTGAGCTTCGACGACGGCCCCGCCCCGGGCAAGACCGAGCGTATCCTTGCGACGCTGGACAGATTCGGCGTCAAGGCGACCTTCATGATGGTTGGCGAAATGGCGCAAGCGCATCCGGCGACGGCCCGCAAGGTCCTTGCCGACGGCGACACCATCGGCAGCCACACCTTCCGCCATCCCGATCTCGACAAGATGAGCTTCGACATGGCGATGGCCGAGATCGCCCACGGCGAGCACGCTGTGGCCAAGGTCATCGGCACGGATGTCTCCTTCTTCCGCTTCCCCTACCTTGCCGATTCCAAGCGACTGCGCACCGCGGTCGCCATGCGCGACCTCGTCGTCATGGATGTGGATATCGACAGCAAGGACTATTTCAATTCGACGCCCTCCGCTGTCGTGGCGCGCACCATGGATCAGCTGCACAGGCGCGGCCGCGGCATCATCCTGATGCACGACATTCACTCACGCACCGCCACCATGCTGCCAACCCTTTTGACGCGCCTCGAAAGAGAGGGCTATAAGGTCGTGACGCTGAAGTACAAGGGCACTTCCGCACCGACAACGGATCTGGTTGCCGAGGCCAGCATCAGGCTTATGCGCTGAGAGCGGGATAAACCTGCAAAAACTGTGAGACCTAATACATTCGGGGAAGCCCTGTTGCTTCCCCGAATGTATTTTGATTTGATTATATATGATTCACTTCATCAATGGCGTATCAGGTACCTTATGAACCTCCATCTCGAGCATGCCGACGATCCCCTGACCCTGCAATTCGTCGCCGAGAGGGATGCACAATCTGAGCAGGCGCTGATGACGCCCGAATTCGAGGCGGACAGTGCTGCGATCAAAGCGCTGATCGAGCGTGAAGACCGGCTGATCCAGGCCGTACGTCGTGGCAAATGGCTGTTCGACTTCCATCGCAGCCCAAATCATCCCCTCGGCATGTGGTTCCGGCTGCCGGCCGATCTCACACCCTTGCCTGGTGCGCCTTGGGAACCGATCTTCGATCTCGACGCTTTCTGCGCGGCAGAGAACAAGCTCTGGCTCTGGCGTGGCGCGATCACCTGCCCCTGGGAGCCGACGCGGGTGCTGCTTTGCCTTTCCGATGGCGGTTCCGATCTTGGGCGTCTCCTGGAGTTCGATTGCGAAGCCAAGAGTATCGTCGAAGGTGGCTTCGACACGCCGCCGGCGCGTTGCCATGCGACCTGGCTCAGCCGGGACGAGATTGCCTATTTCGGCTCTATCGACCGTCTTTCCTCGACCCGCTCCGGCTGGCCCCGCGTCGGCCGCCGCCTGAAGCGCGGCCAAACGCCGGCAAAGGCACCCCTGCTCTACGCGACCGCCGACACAGACGTCTATGGTTCGTGCCTGGTCTTCGATCCGGTGCTCGCGGGCATTGCAAAGAAAGGTACGGCCAAACCCATCCGCCTGTTCATCACGGGCCATCAAATCGGCAGTTCCAGCGTTTTCGTCAAAGAACAGGATTTTTCGCTGCGGCGGATCGATCTGCCGAAGGATATCGACGTCCAACTCAGCTATTCCGATTGCCTCTGGCTCGCCAAGACCGATGAGCGCATACCCGCCGGCAGCCTGGCGATACAACCCCTGCCGCGGCTGGCGACCGATGCCGGCGCGGAGGCGATGCGCGTGTTGTTCGTGCCCGGCGAACGCCAGTCGGTGTCGCAATTCCTGCTGATGCGCGAATGGTGCGTCTTTGTCGTTTCGGACAACCTGCGGCCACGCCTTTTCGTCTTCGACCTGACCAAGGCGGATGCGGCGATCCAGGAAATCACGCTGCCGGCCGATGTCCAGACCGTAACGGTCTGGCCGCTTTATTCCGATCTGCATCTCGGCGATGACACGCTGCAGGTTTATGGCGAAGGCTTCCTGCAGCCGCCCTCCTGCTATCGCCTGGATCTTGCCGACCGCAGGAAGCCGCTTGAACTCGTCCACACGGCAAGTTCACCGGCCTATTTCGATACCGACGGTATGACCTCCGAATTGCTCGAAGCTACTTCCGACGACGGCACGAGGGTGCCGTACCGGCTGGTGCTACCGAAGACGTGGACCGATGGCGAACTCCCAGTCCTGATGTACGGCTATGGCGGCTTCGATTTCTCGGTCCGTCCACAGTATTCCGGCGTCATCGGCCGCTGGCTTGAACAGGGCGGCGCCTATGTGCAGGCCTATATCCGTGGCGGGGGCGAACTCGGCCCGAACTGGCATCGCGCCGCCAAAGGCCATGGTCGCCACAAGGCCTTTGCCGATTTTGTTGCCGTGGCGCGCGATCTCGTCGGGCGCGGCTACACCAAGCCGTCGCGCATCGCTTGCAATGGCGGCAGCAATGGCGGGCTGCTGACCGGCGTGATGCTGACCCGCTATCCGCGTGACTTCGGCGCGGTCTGGTGCCAAGTGCCGGTGCTCGACATGATCCGTTTCCATGTCTTCCCCGCCGGCCAGGCCTGGATCGACGAATATGGCAATCCCGACGATCAGACAGATCGGGACTACCTGCTTTCCTATTCGCCGGTGCAGAATCTAAAGCCGGCGTCGGAGATCACCTATCCGCCGATCTATATCGAAAGCTCCAGCAACGACGACCGCGTTCATCCCTCGCATGCACGGCGGTTTGCTGCGCGCATGGAGGATCTTGGCCATCATCCGCTGTTCCACGAATTCCACTCGGGCGGCCATGGCGGCGACGGCGCATCGACACAGCTCGCGGCGCGTATAGCGCTCGGCTACAGTTTCCTTCGGGAGACGATCGTGAAGCCGCACAACACCTGAGCGTATAGGCGGCGGGCAGGTATCATTGCGCTTCCAACCAGGCGCCGGACGAGATATTGAACACCGGCCTTGCCCACCTGCTGCATTCTGATTAAAGATCATACAAATAATCATACTAATCGAGAAACGCCCCATGTCCCCCATCAACCTCGCCATCGTCGGCGTCGGCAAGATTGTCCGCGACCAGCATCTTCCGTCCATCGCGAACAATCCGGATTTCAAACTGATCGCAACGGCAAGCCGCCATGGCACTGTCGACGGCATTCCGGCCTTCACGTCCATCGAGGCCATGCTGGACGCGGTTCCCGAGATCGATGCCGTCTCGCTCTGCATGCCGCCGCAATACCGCCACGAGGCCGCCTACAAGGCGCTTCAGGCTGGCAAGCATGTCTTCCTGGAAAAGCCGCCGGGCGCGACGTTGAGCGAAGTGGCAGATCTCGAGACGCTCGCCAAAACGAAGGGCGTTTCCCTGTTTGCGAGCTGGCATTCGCGTTACGCGCCCGCCGTCGAGGCCGCCAAGGCCTTCCTAGCCGGGACGGCGATCAAGAGCGTCCATGTCATCTGGAAGGAAGACGTGCGCCATTGGCATCCGAATCAGGAATGGATCTGGCAGGCCGGAGGTCTCGGCGTCTTCGATCCCGGCATCAACGCGCTGTCGATCGTCACGCACATCTTCCCGCCGCTCTTCCTGACGGGAGCTGTGTTGGAATTCCCCGAAAACCGCGATTCGCCGATCGCTGCCGATCTGCATTTCAAAAGCGCAGAGGGTCTGCCCGTACACGCCGAATTCGACTGGCGCCAGACCGGCAAGCAAAGCTGGGATATCATCGCCGAAACCGAGGCCGGCCAGATGGTGCTCTCCGAAGGCGGCTCGAAGCTTTCGGTGAACGGCGAACTGAAGTTCACCGCCCCCGAGGCGGAATATCCTTCGCTCTACCGCCGCTTCGCCGAGATCGTCAAAGCCGGCACGTCTGATGTCGACCTCGCACCGCTTCGCCATGTCGCCGACGCTTTCATGCTCGGCAAGCGCAAGTTCGTCGAGGTTTTCTACGACTAAACTCCATTGACCGATGAGATGCGCCGCGCGGAATGTTAACGTGGCGCATCTTCATTGTTCAGGAGGGTGGCGATGGCATCGGAAGGCGGGGAAACCTTCGGGTTGGGTGTGAAGCACAAGTTTGTCACGCTGGCCGAGCCGAACGCCCGATGGCAGGAGGCCTATGCGCAGGAGGAAGCCGCCATTCGCAGGGTGCTCGGCGATCTCGCCCTCGATATACAGCATTTCGGCAGTACGTCGATACCGGCCATCAAGGCGAAGCCGATCATCGATATCGCCATCGGCGTCGGGCGTTTCGACGACGGTTTCGACTGCATCAAGCCGATGGAAGAGCTCGGCTACGATTACGCCGGCAACAACATCGTTCCCAACGATCATATTTTCGGACGCGGCACCAAAGGCGAGACGCGCACGCACCTCGTGCACATCGTCGAACATGGCGGCGCCCATTGGAGCCGGTTTATCCTGTTCCGCGACAGGCTCCGCGCCCGACCCGATCTTGCCCAAGCATACGAGGCTCTCAAAATCGACTTGGCCGAAGAACACGCCGACAATCGCGCCGCCTATACGGAAGCGAAGAGAGCGTTTATCGATGAGATCGTTGCGAAGGGCGATTAAGCCTTACCGTCGCCCCAGTGGGGAGAAGGCCGCGCAGATTGAGGGGCATTGCCGGGAGAAGCGATGTTATTTGAAGATGGCGGCGTTTTAATATGCCGCGCCCCCTCATCCGCCCTAACGGGCGCCTTGTCCCCGAGGGGAGAAGGAAGATTGCTCAGGCCTTTTTCTCCCAGCGCCCGTCCTGAGTCTGCTGCCAATAGGTGAGATTATGTCCCTCGCCCTTCAGCTTCTTCCACTGCGCTCGGGTGCCTTCCAATTGCTCTTGATCATAACCGTCGAACATGAAGACGACGCGCTGATAGGTCTCGATCCCTGACGCTTCGGCGCCATCCACGAAGAAACGGACAATAGCTCTGTTCGGGTTGTCGGGCGAGACGGTCAGTAACACCGGCTGCTTGTCCGGCATCTCGCTTTCGTCCGTGCCATGCGGCA
Source organism: Rhizobium mayense (assembly GCF_030272705.1). GTDB lineage: Bacteria > Pseudomonadota > Alphaproteobacteria > Rhizobiales > Rhizobiaceae > Rhizobium > Rhizobium mayense. The sequence goes on from NZ_JARFYM010000009.1 coordinate 91,859, forward strand.
GAAAGCTGTCCTCACGATGGGTCCAGAGATGCGCATCAAGCGAGTCACGCCGCGCTGGCTCGCGCGTCTGGATGGCAACCTGCCAGCCGCGCTCGACACTTTTGTCGATCAAGGGCGGCAGGGCATCCTCCAGTTTCGATTCGGTCAGGTGATAGAAGAGAACGTCGGTCATGCCGTCCCTTCTATCTCAAACACCTTCGAAGGTCACGATTCGTAGTTCGCGCGGACCAGTTCATCGAGCAGGCGCACGCCGAAACCCGAGCCCCAGGACTGGTTGATCTCGTCCTGGATCGAGCCCATCGCAGTACCCGCGATGTCGAGATGCGCCCATGGCGTTTCCTGCACAAAACGCTTGAGGAACTGTGCCGCGGTGATCGAGCCGGCATGGCGTCCGCCGGTATTCTTCATGTCGGCGAACTTGCTGTCGATCATCTTGTCGTAGTCCTTGCCGAGCGGCATGCGCCACAGGCGCTCGTTGGTGGCAAGGCCGGCGGCAGTCAGCTCGTTTGCCAGCTTATCGTCATTGCAGAACAGGCCGGCATGTAGATTGCCGAGCGCAACCAGAATGGCGCCGGTCAGCGTCGCGAGGTTGATCATGAACTGCGGCTTGAAGCGATCGTTGGTGTACCAGAGCGCATCGCAGAGGACGAGCCGGCCTTCGGCATCCGTATTGATCACTTCGATCGTCTGGCCCGACATCGACGTAACGATGTCGCCCGGACGTTGGGCATTGCCGTCGGGCATGTTTTCGACCAGGCCGATGACGCCGATGGCGTTGACCTTGGCTCCGCGGGCGGTGAGCGTGTGAATGAGGCCCGTAACAGCGGCGGCTCCGCCCATGTCACCCTTCATGTCCTCCATGCCGGCGGCCGGCTTGATGGAAATGCCGCCGGTGTCGAACACTACGCCCTTGCCGATGAAGGCGACGGGCTTGTCCTTCGGCTTGCCGCCCTTCCATTGCATGATCACCAGGCGCGGAGGACGCACGGAACCCTGCGCCACGCCAAGCAGCGCGCCCATGCCGAGCCGGCGCATCTCACGCTCCGTCAGGATTTCCACTTCCACGCCGAGCTTTTCCAGCGCCTTGGCTTTCGCGGAAAACTCCACGGGGCCCAGAACGTTCGGCGGCTCATTGACAAGATCGCGCGCCAGAATAACGCCGTCGGCGATCGCTTCCGATGCAGAGAAGAGCTTCTTTGCGGCAACGACATTCGCGGTGACGATCGTGACCTTGACGGTCTTCTGCGCGCCGTTGTCCTCGTCGTCTTTCTTTTTTGTCTTGTAGGTATCGAAGCTATAGGCGCGCAGCAGCATGCCGAGAGCGAAATCGGCAGCCGCCTTGGCACCGACCTCGACACCAGGCACGTCGACAAAGATCGCGACCTTGTCGACATTGCGGATTTTCGCGGCCGCGCCGCCACCGAGCTTCAGCCAATCATGCGCATTCAGATCCTTCGCCTTGCCGGTGCCGATGACGAAGATCCGGTCGACCGGCGAGCCCTCGGGTGCAACGATATCAAGGCTGCTCAAACCCTTGGCGGTGAAGCGGGCGATGCGCGCCGCCTTGGCGAAAACATTCGCCGGATCGGCGCTTTCAGCCCCTGCCGGCAGTTCGCTGTCCGTGTCTTTCAGCAGAATGGCCAAGCCACCATTCAACCGAACCGATTTGGCAAAGGAAATCTCGAATTTCACAGACATTTCTGCTCCGATAATAAGCGTCGTGCAAAATAGAATTATACGCTTTCGATCATTCAAGGTTTCCTCATCAAATACAAGCTTTTGGCGAGGCATTCCGCGAAGAAACACCCCGGCTACATTCAAATCCCTGTCATCTAGGGCCTTTAGGCTGCCAAGCCGGTTACCGTGTGCCGCTCCCCGGCCGGTGCGATCACTTATCGGAATGCCACATTGATCATAGATTTCAGCAGCTTCGATCGCCGAGATCGTTTCCCCGAAATCCTGCGACCGCGCTCGGCGGGGGATGCCTTCGTCGTTCTTTTCTGCCTTTGGTGGCTACTGCTCGGGCTGTTTTCGATTTTTCCACAGATCGATCTCGCCGTCGCCAATATGTTCTTCCTGCCCGAGCCATGCGCCACTCCCGCGAGGACTGGCCAGATCTGCGGCATTTTCCCTTACAGTGACGACCCTCACATGCGCCTGCTCAGGGAGATTTTCTTTCAGGTTCCTTATATTGTTGCGATCGCACTCTGTTGGATGCTGATCCAGTGCTGGCAGCAGCACGGCGCAACTTTCAAAAGGTTGAGGGCTCGCAATCTGGAGATCGCGCTCGGTTCGCTGCTCCTCGGCCCTGTACTGATCGTCAATCTCTGGCTCAAGGCCTTCTCAGGCCGTCCGCGGCCTCGACAGATCGATCTGTTCGGCGGCGCGCTCGATTTCGTTCATGCCGGTTCCTTCGCCGGAAAATGCGTGAGCAATTGTTCCTTCGTGTCCGGCGAAGCTGCCGCTGCCGGCTGGCTGTTTTGCCTGGTCTTCATCATCCCGCAGCCGGCGCGAACGGCTCTTGCTGTGCCGATCACAGCCGTTTCGATTCTCATTGCAGCCCTCAGAGTGGCCTTCGGCGGCCACTTCCTATCGGATGCCGTCCTGGGCTGGCTTTCCTCGCTGGTTGTATTTTCCGCTCTTCTGGCTCTATCCCAAACGACACACAGCAGAAGAATTTCAGAAAATTAACGAATTTTTTGCGAGTGGGTTGTCGCCAAAAAAACGCAAACAGCGTAGAGGAGGGTGAATCTCTCTGCCGGCTCGCACGGCGGGGTGTTGCGTTTAAGGGCCGGCATGAAGTTATTCGAAACATATATCGTACGGCGTGTCGGCATGATGTTCCTGGTAGCCCTGCTGCCGGTGCTCGCTATCATCTGGACGACCCAGGTGCTGCAGCGCATCAATCTCGTTACCGACAGCGGCCAATCGATTGGCTCGTTTGCTAAGCTTGCGACTCTCATCCTGCCGACGATCATTCCCGTGGTCCTGCCCTTTGCGTTGGTCATCGGCATTACGCAGACGCTGACTGCGATGAACAGCGATTCGGAACTGACCGTCATGGAGGCGGCGGGCGCGCGGCGCAGCATCATCATCCGCCCGATCATGATTCTCGCGATGGCCATCAGCGTTTTCTCTTTCGTCGTCGGCAATGTGGCCGAGCCGAAAGCCCGCGTTGCGGCCCGCGAAATGGTCGCGGAAGCCTATGCCGACCTGCTCTCGACCGTTATCGAAGAGAAGAATTTCAGGCGAATCGAGGATGGGCTTTATGTGCAGATCACCCAGCGCTTGTCGGGACGAATCCTGAAAGGCCTCTTCGTGGTGGATTCGCGCGATCCCGGTTTCGATCTCATCTACTATGCCAAGGAAGGCGCCGTCGATCCGAGCGGCACATCGTTGCTGATGAAGGATGGCGAAGTCCACCGCAAGACGCCGGACGGCAACGTCTCCGTTATCAATTTCGACTCCTATTCCTTCGATCTTTCCGACATGACGCAGAGCCGCGGTCAGGCAACGCGGCGCGCCAGCGACCGCAGCCTTGGCTTTCTGCTCAATCCGGACCCGAACGACGCGGATTACAAAGCGAAATCAGGCGACTACCGTGCCGAGTTGCACCGACGTCTCAATGACTGGGCGCTGCCGGCCATCTTTGCTCTGATATCTTTGGTCATTGCCGGCGACGCGCGATCTCATCGTGAAGCGCGGCTGCATCCGATGGTTTCGGCACTCACTATAGCCTTTGCGTTGCGTTGGGCGAATTTTTACGCGGTAAACCAGATCGATAATGCACCCATTTTCATCGGCGTCCTCTATGCGATCAACATCGGCGCGGCTCTGATTGCCATTGCTCTGCTATTCAGGAACAGGAAGATGTCGATACCGGCGTCGATCCGCAACCGCTTCAGCAATTGGCGCCAGAAAATTCAGGATCGCATGCCTGTGGCGCCCGACAGCTCGAATGGGGGCGACGCATGATCTTCAGTACGCTCGGCCGCTACTTCTTCATGCGTTACGTCATCACCACCTTTTGGTTTTTCCTGGGCGTGATTTCGATCGTCTATCTTGTCGATTTCAGCGAGACGGCCGGCCGGCTTGCCGGCCTTCCCGGATACACGGTCAGCGTCGGCTTGCTGATGACGGCCGTCAGATTACCGTTCATCCTGCAGCAGACAGTGCCGTTTATTGCCCTCTTCGTCGGCATGACGGTGTTGATCGCACTCAACCGGCGTCGCGAACTCGTGATTGCTCGTGCGGCCGGTATCTCTGTCTGGCAATTCATGACGCCATTCGTGATGGGCGCCTTCTTCGTCGGCCTTCTGACCATGTTCGCCCTCAATCCTGTTGCGGCATGGGGACAACGGCAGGCGGAAACGATGGAAGCCGATCTGCGCGGCGATCCGTCCTATCACAACAAACTCTCGATTCCGTGGCTGCGCCAGTCGGACGGCAAAGACGACGTCATCATTGGCGCCAAGGCCATCCTCGACAACGGAACGACGCTGATGAACGTCGTCTTTATCCACTTTGATTCACAGGGGAATATCGTTCTCAGGCAGGACGCGCAGTCGGCTAAATTGGAAGATGGTTACTGGCTTCTTAATGGTGTCGTCGAGCGCCGCCCCGGCGAAATTCCCGATCACAAGGGTACGACAAAGGTCCGTACGAATCTGAAACAGGATTTCGTCTCCGAGCGGTTGGCGCAGCCGGAAACCATTGCTTTTTATGATCTTTCTAATCGAATTGCGATTGCAAGGTCTTTTGGTATCTCAACCAAGGCCCTTGAGACGCAATTTCACTCGTTGCTGTCACAGCCATTCCTCCTGGTGGCAATGACGCTGATTGCGGCAACCGTCTCTTTAAAATTCAGTAGATTCAACCAATCGCGCTCCGTGATTCTGGGTGGAATCCTCTCAGGCTTCGTGCTTTATGTTGTCACCGTGCTTGTAAAGGCATTCGGGAGCAGCGGAGTGGTTCCTCCTTTCGTGGCGACATGGATACCCGTGATCGTCGCTTTGGCATTCGGAGCAACGATCCTGCTTCATCAGGAGGACGGCTAAGTGGCGGCAGGCAACCGCAAGAGTATCAGGAAATTTGTCGCTGCCCTCGTCATGGGCGCGGCCGCATATGCATTTGTCATGAGCCCGGTCGTAGCTTACGCCCAGGACAACAATAATAACGCCGGCGCCGGTGCTGCGACCTCTCCCATCAAGGTCAAAGTACCGGAAAACGCCAAGCTGATCCTTTCGTCGAACGAATTGGTCTACAACAAGGATACGCAGATCGTCACCGCAAGCGGTGCGGTCCAGATCAACTATGGCGGCTATAAGATGGTCGCACAGAAGGTTGAATATAATCAGAAAACCGGGCGGATGACGGCGATCGGCAATGTCGAGCTGATCACCCCGGACGGCAATCGCATGTACGGCGACAAAATGGATGTCACCGACAGCTTCTCCGACGGTTTCGTCAACGCCCTGCGCATCGAAATGCCTGACAATACCCGCATGGTCGCCGAAAAGGGCGAACGCGTTGGCGGCAATCAGTTGATCCTGACAAAGGGCGTCTACACCGCCTGCTTGCCCTGCTCCGAACAGGGCCGCGCACCGCTGTGGCAGGTCAAGGCCCAGCGCGTCGTGCAGAACGGCGTGACGCATACCGTCCGCCTCGAGCATGCCCGCTTCGAGCTCTTTGGCCAGCCGATCGCTTACGTCCCGTGGGTCGAAGTTCCCGACAATACGGTGAAGCGCAAGTCCGGCTTCCTGTTTCCGTCGGCCAGCATCTCGCAGAATCTCGGCTTCGGCCTGAAGATTCCTTATTACTACGTGATCTCGCCGAGCATGGACGCGACGATCAGCGCCACCGGCTATACGAGCCAGGGTTTGCTGCTTGAAGGCGAATTCCGCCGACGCTTTGAAAACGGCACGCTTATTCTGCGCGCCGCCGGCATCAACCAGATGAGTCCCGGGCAGTTCACCGCCGGCACCAGTGACGCCGAAAACAAGACTCGCGGCATGATCACGTCGAAGGCCGATTTCAGAATCAACCCCCGCTGGACATTCGGCTGGGATGTCATGGCGCAAAGCGACAATAACTTTTCGCGCACTTATAACTTACAAGGTCTCAACCAAAGCACCCACACGAACGACATTTATTTGACGGGTCTCGGCAAGCGCAATTTTTTCGATATGCGCGCCTTCTACTATGACATTCAGGATGCCGACAACAACAACACTGCTGAAAAGCAGCAGGCGGTCGTCTATCCGACCATCGACTATCACTATGTGGATCCGAAGTCGGTATATGGCGGCGAACTGTCCGCAAACATGAATTTGACGCACCTGTCGCGCGATAAGGCCTCCGTGCTGGATAACGTCAACAATCTCGGCGACGCCAGCCTGAACGACCGCTTTCTCGGTCTTCCCGGCAGCTATACGCGCCTTAGCACCGAATTGCAGTGGCAGCGTACCTTTACCACCGATCAGGGTCTGGTTCTGACACCGCTGCTCGCAGCTCGCGGCGACGTCTATGGCCTGGGTATGGATTCGCCCAACTCGTTGGGTTCGTCCTTCAGCTATCCCGGCAACTACGACACCAGCGACTATGCCACGCGTGGAATGCTGACGGCCGGCCTCGAAGCCAAATATCCCTTCCTCATCACAACCAGCAACAGCTCGCACGTGTTCGAGCCGATCGCGCAGATTTATGTGCGCCCGAACGAGACGCTTGCCGGGCAACTGCCGAATGAGGACGCTCAGAGCTTTGTCTTCGATGCGACCAATCTCTTCGACCGTGACAAGTTCTCCGGCTATGATCGCATCGAGGGTGGCACGCGCGCCAACCTCGGCTGGCGCTACACCGGCAGCTTCGACAGTGGCTACAAGTTGCAGAGCATCTTTGGTCAATCGTTCCAGCTTGCCGGGCGCAATTCGTTCGCAACGGACGATCTGGTCGGCGCCGGAGCGGAATCGGGGCTTGAAACCACCCGCTCTGATTATGTGACCATGTTCGGCCTCACCACGCCGCAGGGCATCTCGCTCTCGACGTCCTACCGCTTCGACGAAAAGGATTTCGCGTTCCGTCGCGGCGATACCCAGGTCGGATATGCCAACGACGCCTTCCAGACCTCGATGACCTACACCCATATCGCCGCTCAGCCGCAATATGGTTTCACCACGGATCAGGACGAAATCCAGGGCCGCGCGCAGATCAAATTCAAGGAATATTGGTCTGTCTTCGGCACGGTCAGCTACGATCTCAACGACAGCCAGATCACCCGCCAGGGTATCGGCCTGTCCTATGCGGATGAATGCACGATCTTCAGCGTCTCCTTCCTCGACAAGAAGGATTCGACGAACCAATCGGGAAGCGACTGGTCTATCGGTGCCCGCATAACGTTCCGCACGCTCGGCGACGTCAATCTTGGCAACGTACAGGACGCAACGTTCTGAGCAATCAAATCCCCAAAAGGCCGGCTTCGAAGCCGGCCTTTTGGCTTTGAATCGGATCGCCATTCCCCCGCGTCATTGTTTCGCCGCAAGGATTTTGCAATTCGTCGTGCTTGTTGTAGATATCAGCGCAAATTTACCGTATTGCGCCAATGGCGTCCCAATGTGACGCGGTGCGGACAAGGACCTTTGGGAAGGGGTAGTTGATGTTCTCTGGAAAGACACCGAAGCGCGCTGTGCTATTCGGCGCCGTAGCGTTGGTCATGGCCACTTTTGCCGTACCAAGCAGCGATGTTGCCTTCGCGGCAAGTGAGGTGAAGGTCGTCGTCAACAACACGGTGATCACATCAGGCGATGTCGCCAAGCGCGTCAACTTCCTGAAATTGCAGCGCCAGAAAGGCGACCTCAATAAGCTGGCGCAACAGCAGCTCGTCGATGAGACGCTGAAGCGTTCGGAAATCGCCCGTGTGCACATGTCGGTGTCGACGACGGACGTCGACAATGCGTTTGCCCGCTTCGCAGCCAGCAACAAGATGTCGACCCAGCAGCTGAGCCAGATCCTAGACAAGATGGGTGTCGGCGTCGATCACTTCAAAAACTACATCGCCATTTCCATGAGCTGGCCCCGTGTCGTCAATGCCCGCTTCGGCGCGAGCGGTGGTCGCATGTCGAATGACGACCTCGTGACGCGCATGACGGAAAACAAGACAAAGCCGGTAACGACGGAATATTTCCTGAAACAGATGGTCTTCGTCGTCCCGACCGCGAAGCGCAACGCAATTCTCGCCAAACGCAAGGCCGAGGCCGAAGCCTCACGGGCCAATTTCCCCGGTTGCGATCAGGCGAAAGTCTTTGCTGCAACGATGCATGACGTTTCCGTCCAGGATCTCGGCCGCGTGCTCGCACCCGACCTTCCGGAGGCCTGGAAACCGCTGCTTGAGAAGGCCAAGGGCAATACGACCGATGCGATCGTGACCGATCGTGGTGTTGAATATGTTGCCATCTGCTCACAGCGCCAGGTGAACGACGACGTTGCCGCGGCTGCCGTCTTCCGCGCCGAAGATCTCGGCAAGGCGAATGCTCAGGGCGTCAGCGCCAACGACAAGAAGTACGTGGACGAACTGCGCTCCAAGGCGCAGATCCTCTATCGCTGATCGCTCCGATGCCCTCGCGCCCCGCCCGCCCCCTTGCACTCACGCAAGGGGATCCAGCAGGTATCGGACCCGACATCACACTCGCCGCCTGGCTTCGCCGCGGCGAGCTTGGTTTGACGCCCTTCCTGTTTCTCGGCGACCCGAAGGTTCTTGCGGCGCGAGCGCGCCAGTTGAACCTGACCGTGCCGCTGCGGGAATCCGATGCATCGACAGCCTCTCGTATCTTCGCGGAGGCGCTCCCAATATTACCGATCGCCGCCGGCATGGATGTGGTTGCCGGCGAACCGCATGTCGCGACGGCCAAGGCGACGATTGCAGCCATCGAGACAGCGGTCTCGCTCAGCATGAAGGGAGAGACCTCCGCGGTTGTGACCAATCCGATCGCCAAATCGGTTCTCTACGACGCTGGCTTCGGCTTTCCCGGCCATACCGAATTCCTTGCCGATCTTGCGACACGCGCCACAGGCAAGCCGGTAGTGCCGGTCATGCTGTTGGCCGGGCCGAAACTGCGGGCGATTCCCGTCACCATCCATATTCCGCTGAAGGATGTACCGCAGGCGCTGACCTCTGAACTCATCATTGAAACCTGCCGGATCACCGACCACGACCTCAGGACTCGTTTCGGCATCGCAAAGCCGCGGCTTGCAGTCGCCGGCCTCAATCCGCATGCCGGCGAGAGTGGTGCGATTGGCAAGGAGGATGAGGACATCATTCGTCCGGCGATCGACGTGCTGCGCAACAAAGGCATCGATGCCTTTGGCCCCCTGCCCGCCGACACGATGTTCCATGACGATGCGCGCCGTCGCTATGACGTCGCCGTCTGCATGTATCATGATCAGGCTTTGATTCCGGCCAAGGCACTCGGCTTCGACGATTCCGTCAATGTGACGCTCGGCCTCCCCTTTGTCCGCACCTCGCCGGACCATGGCACCGCCTTCAGTATCGCCGGCAAAGGCGTCGCCAAGGAAGACAGCCTCGTGGCAGCACTCAAGCTGGCGAGCGAGATCAGCCGCCCGACCGAAAGCGATCTCTGATGGCCGCACTTGACGGTCTGCCGCCGCTTCGCGAGGTGATCCAGCGCCACGGCCTCGATGCGCGCAAAGCGCTCGGCCAAAACTTTCTGCTTGATCTCAACCTGACACAGAAGGTTGCCCGCGCGGCCGGGTCGCTTGACGGCGTCACGGTCTTTGAAGTGGGACCGGGGCCAGGCGGCCTGACCCGCGCCATACTGGCTCTCGGCGCCGCCAAGGTCATTGCGGTGGAACGCGACCCGCGCTGTTTGCCGGCGCTGGCCGAGATCGCCGACCATTATCCCGGCCGGCTGGACGTCATCGAGGGCGATGCGCTGAAGACGGATTTTGCGGCGCTTGCGCCGGAAGGTCCAGTCAAGATCATTGCCAACCTGCCCTACAATGTCGGCACGCAGTTGCTGGTGAACTGGCTGCTGCCGGGCCATTGGCCGCCATTCTGGCAATCGCTCACGCTGATGTTCCAGAAGGAGGTCGGCCAGCGGATCGTCGCCAATGAGGATGACGATCACTATGGCCGTCTCGGCGTTCTCTGCGGCTGGCGCACGAATGCGCACATGGCTTTCGACGTGCCGCCGCAGGCCTTTACGCCGCCGCCGAAGGTGGTCTCGACGGTCGTGCATCTGACGCCTAAGGAAAATCCGATCCTCTGCTCCGTCGACAAGCTGGAAAGGGTGACACAGGCCGCCTTCGGTCAGCGGCGCAAAATGCTGCGACAGAGCCTGAAGCCGCTTGGCGGCGAAGCACTGCTGCAGAAGGCCGGTATCGACCCTCAGCGACGCGCCGAAACGCTCTCCGTCGAAGAGTTCTGCCGGCTGGCAAACTGCCTTTGATGGCGGTTCAGAGCTTCGGCGTTTCTTCCAGCAGGCCACGAACGAAATCGAACATTCCATGGCGGCGGTCGCGACGCAGACGTTCAGCCTTGACGATGGACTGAACCGCGTCGAAAGCGGCCGTCAGATCGTCGTTGATGATCACGTAATCATACTCGCGCCAATGCGCGATCTCGGCCCTTGAATTGGCAAGCCGCGTGGCGATCACCTCTTCCGAATCCTCAGCGCGGCGGTGCAGGCGCGATTGCAGCTCCGTCATGGTGGGCGGCAACACGAAGATTGATACGACATCAGCGGGCATCTTCTCCTGCAGTTGCTGCGCGCCCTGCCAATCGATGTCGAAGAGCATATCGCGGCCCTCGGCCATCGCAGTTTCTACCGGCTCGCGCGGCGTGCCGTAGAAATTGCCATGAACCTCCGCCCATTCGAGCAGGGAGTCGGAGTCGCGCAGGCGCTCGAATTCTCGCGGCGAGACAAAATGATAATGTATGCCGGCAATCTCGCTCGGCCGCCGTTGCCGCGTCGTGACGCTGACTGAAAGACCGATCTGCTTGTCGATCTCCAACAAGGTGCGCGCGATCGTCGATTTCCCTGCGCCTGAGGGCGAGGAAATGGCAAGCATCAGCCCCCGGCGGGCAATCGAAACGGATGTGGATGTCGCCGGCTTCATAGCTTACTCCAAATTCTGGACCTGTTCGCGGAACTGGTCGATGACCACCTTCAATTCGATGCCGGCGGCAGTGACCGCCGCGGCATTCGACTTCGAACAGATAGTATTCGATTCCCGGTTAAATTCCTGTGCAAGGAAATCAAGCTTGCGTCCGATCGGTCCGCCCTTGGCGATAAGATCACGAGCCGCCGATACATGCGCTTTCAGCCGGTCGATCTCTTCGCGCAGATCGGCCCTAGTCGCGATGAGCGCGGCCTCGGCATGCAGCCGGTCACGATCCAGGCCGGAAGTCCCGTCCAGAAGCATGGCAACCTGCGTCGCCAGCCTCGCAGCGATTTCCTGCGGCGAACGCGACGGATCGCGTTCCACGGTCGCCGTCAGCGTCTCGATGACGGCGACATGGCCGAGCAGGATCTGGCCAAGCGCCTGCCCCTCCCGCCGGCGCATATCGCTGAGATCGACGAGCGCGGCTTCGAGACCGGCGATGATATCGGCGTCGCGCGCTGCGAGCGCTTCTTCGCCTTCCTCGGCTTCCTTGAATTCAACCAGGCCACGAATGGCGAGCAGCGTGTCCAGGCTCAGTGGCGCTGGATCGATGACCCCCGCGAGCTGGCCGCGCAACGCCAGCACCGTCGCCAGCGCGTCCTGATTGACGACCGCTTCGACACGGCTTTCATCGACGGATAGGGAGAGGCCGACCTGCAGATTGCCGCGCGAAAACCTGTCGGTGATAAGCTTGCGGACATCGGTTTCCACACGCTCCAACCCCGGTGGCAGGCGCAGACGCAAATCCAGGCCCTTGCCGTTGACCGATCGCAGCTCCCAGGCCCAACGCGAGCGGCCGCTCGTTCCCTCACGCCGGGCAAAACCGGTCATGGACTGCAATAGCATGCAAGCCTCCGATAGTTTTCGTCCAAAATCCTTTCAAAATCAGAGGATCATAGACCAATGCAAAGGTGAGACTACGCCGTGCGCCCGATCGAAAGCACGGCGCAGCAGAGATCAGTTCGTCTTCTTTTTCTGCTGCGCGCCAGAAAGGCCGCCACCAGCGGCAGCAGCGCCGCTGTCATCCGGCTGACCGTCGACAGCGATCGCGCTCGGATCCTCTCCCTTTTCCGCAACGATCTTGCGCCAGCGCTTGACGTTGGCGTTATGATCTTCCAGCGTCGCGGCGAAGACGTGCCCGCCCGTGCCGTCGGCAACGAAATAGAGGTCCTGTGTCTTCCAGGGGTTGGCCACGGCATCGAGCGCATCCTTACCCGGATTGGCGATCGGCGTCGGCGGCAGGCCCTTGATGAGGTAGGTATTGTAGGCCGTTTCTTTCTTCAGGTCCGATTGGAAGATCGGGCGATCGGCCGGCTTGCCGTCGCCACCGAAGAGTCCGTAGATGACCGTGGGATCGGATTGCAGGCGCATGCCCTTGCCAAGGCGATTGAGGAAAACGGACGCCACATGGGCGCGCTCATCCGCAAGCCCGGTTTCCTTTTCAACGATGGACGCCAAGGTGACCAGATCGCGCTTATTCGTCAGCGGCAATGACTGATCGCGCTTCTCCCATATCTCATCGACCAGCTTTTCCTGCGCGGCCTTCATCTGATCGATGATTTCCGTGCGCCTCGCACCGCGCGTGAATTTATAGGTATTGGGTTCCAGGCTGCCTTCCGGCGGCAAGGCCGATGGCAGATCGCCTTCCAGCACCGGGTCAGCCTGCAGCTTGTTGAATATCTGCCGTACGGTCAGTCCTTCCGGCAAGGTGACCGAATAGAGGATTGACTTGCCGGACTTCAGCAACTCCATGATATCCTTCATCGAAGCGCCGGCCTTGATCTCGTATTCGCCGGACCGCAGCGTCTCGCCATTGCGCAGATAAGTTGCTGTCAGATAGCGGAAGATGCGGGCATCGGTGATGATGTTACTGGCTTCGAGCCGGCTGGATATCTCGGCAAGGCCTGCGCCGTTGCGCACGATGAAATTGCTGTTCGTCGTCAGCGGCCCAGGGCTCTGATAAGCGGAAATGGCGTAGTAGGTACCGACGACAGCGAGAACGATCACGAAGACGACCAGCGTCATCAGAAAGTTCAGGAAGATCACCATCTGGCTGCGGGCTTTACGGGAACGCTTCGGCGGATCCGGAACACGCTCCGGACGCAGGGCTTCGTTGGCCGATTTCGGGATGATCGGCCCCTTCTGCCCGTTCGGAGTTCCGTTGTTCTGGTTCGTATCGCTCACCGGCAATCCCTTTATTTTGTCGTTGCCTGCTGTTTGGCCAAGCAATGCGGCAAAAAACAGGTTCAGAAGATAAAGCGGAGCCTGGCGAAGATCCGCTTTCGACCGATCAGACATTACCGCGTCACATCCCACGGGACACGCGAAGGACGCAATAACATTCAAGGATGGCGCATGGCCTTGCCGAAAAGCACTCCCTGCTTTTCGGAATTACGCGCTGTTTTTATGCCTCATAACGACGCAGAACAAGTGATGCGTTCGTACCGCCGAATCCGAAGGAATTCGACAGCGCGACATTGATGTCCCGCTTGCGGGCCTTATGCGGAACGAGATCGATGGCCGTTTCCCGTTCCGGATTATCGAGGTTCAGTGTCGGCGGCGCGACATTGTCGCGAATGGCGAGCGTCGAGAAGATCGCCTCGATCGCACCGGCGGCCCCAAGGAGGTGGCCGGTTGCCGACTTGGTCGACGACATCGAAATCTTGGACGCTGCGTCGCCGACCAGCCGCTCGACAGCACCGAGCTCGATCGTATCGGCCATCGTCGAGGTGCCGTGCGCATTGATGTAGTCGACATCTGCCGGCGTCAGCCCGGCGCGCTTCAGAGCCGAGGTCATGCAGCGGAATGCGCCCTCGCCGTCTTCAGACGGCGCGGTAATGTGATAGGCATCGCCGGAAAGACCGTAGCCGACCACTTCGGCATAGATCTTGGCGCCGCGCGCCTTGGCGTGCTCCAGCTCTTCCAGCACGACGATGCCGGCGCCCTCGCCCATGACGAAGCCGTCGCGGTCGCGATCATAGGGGCGCGATGCCTTATGCGGATCGTCGTTGTGCTGCGTCGACAGCGCCTTGCAGGCGGCAAAGCCGGCGAGCGCGATACGGCAAACCGGAGCTTCTGCGCCGCCGGCGACCATCACGTCCGCATCACCGAGCATGATCAGGCGGGCCGCATCGCCGATCGCATGTGCGCCGGTGGAGCAGGCCGTGACGACGGCATGATTCGGACCACGCAGCTTGTGGCGGATCGAGACCTGGCCGGAAACGAGGTTGATCAAACGCCCCGGAATGAAGAAGGGCGAGATCCGCCGCGGACCCTTGTCGCGCAGCGTATAGCCAGCCTCGACAATGCCTTCCAGGCCGCCGATGCCGGAGCCGATCATGACGCCCGTGGCGATCTGGTCTTCATTGGATGTCGGATGCCAGCCGGCATCATTCAGCGCCATATCGGCGGCAGCCATGCCGTAGATGATGAAAGAATCGACCTTGCGCTGTTCCTTCGGCTCCATCCAGTCGTCGGCATTGAATGTGCCGTCACTGCCATCGCCGACCGGAACGCGGCAGGCAATCTTCGCCGCGAGATCCTCGACCTCGAATTCCGTCACGAGACGCGCGCCGTTGTGTCCAGCGATCAAGCGCGCCCAAGACACCTCAGTGCCACAGCCCAAAGGTGATACCATGCCGGTACCCGTGATAACGACACGTCTCATCGCCCGCAGACCCCCGTCTTTTTATCATGCCATGCGTATGAATATGGTCCGTCCGACCTTGCCGGACGAAATAGGGCGGACTCAGAGAGCCCGCCCTTTACAAAGCGCAAATAATTAGGCCTGGGCCTTTTCAATGAACTTTACCGCGTCGCCAACCGTCAGGATCGAGTCGGCAGCGTCGTCAGGAATTTCAACGCCGAATTCTTCTTCGAAGGCCATGACTAGTTCGACGGTGTCGAGCGAGTCAGCGCCCAGATCGTCGATGAAGCTTGCGCTTTCAACAACCTTGTCGGCGTCAACGCCAAGATGATCAATAACAATTTTCTTTACGCGTTCTGCGATATCGCTCATGTCGGTTTCCTCGACCTTATTTATGTCCTGATCAGAATGCCGTCTGACATCCCTACCCTGTTCAAGCCTGCAGCGCTTGTATCGGCGCCGCTGGCAAACCCGTTCAACCCGGTCTTGAGATTCGGCCCTGCCGCCATACACGCGGCCCAGTCCGTCTGCATTTTCGGGACGACTGAACACAGTCATGGCCCGCTTAACACGGTTTAAGTCTGTCGCAAAGCCAGAAAATAGCCGCTTCCAGGTTGCTCAACATGCTATTGGAGGGAAAGTTCCCCCCAACAGACTTTTCCTTTTTCAGATCATTGCCATGCCGCCGTTGACGTGGATCGTCTGGCCGGTGACATAGCTTGCTTCCGAGGAGGCCAGATAGGCGACGGCGGACGCGACTTCGGCCCCGCTGCCCATGCGCTTCATGGGAATGGCACCCATGATAGCTTCCTTCTGCTTGTCGTTCAGCTTACCGGTCATGGCGCTCTCGATGAAGCCGGGGGCAACGCAATTGACGGTCACGTTGCGCGTCGCGATCTCCTGCGCCAGCGACTTGGTAAAGCCGATCATGCCGGCCTTGGAGGCGCTGTAGTTGGCCTGACCCGGATTGCCGGTGACGCCGACGACGGAGGTGATGTTGATGATGCGGCCGTAGCGACGGCGCATCATCGGATGGGTCAGCTCCCGGGTCAGCCGGAAAACGGCGGTGAGGTTGACTTCCAGCACGCTGTCCCAGTCCTCGTCGCTCATGCGCACGAACAGGCCGTCCTTGGTGATGCCGGCATTGTTGACGAGGATGTCGACGCCGCCGAGTTCCTCTTCAGCCTTGACGCCGAGTGCCTTGACCTCATCGCGATCGGAAAGGTTGGCCGGGAAGATCTTGACGCGGTCGCCAAGTTCGGCGGCCAGAGCCTCGAGCTTCTCGACGCGCGTGCCGTGCAGGCCGACAATGGCACCCTGCTTGTGCAGCAGCCGTGCGATTTCTTCGCCGATACCACCGGAAGAGCCGGTTACCAGGGCCTTGCGGCCGGTCAAATCAAGCATGTGATTTCCCTCGTTCCAAATTGTTGTATCAGCCAAGCAGGCTGGCGAGCGCGGTGTCGATATCGGCGGTCGAATTCACCGCGATACCGGTCACCGATTTGTCGATGCGCCGGGCCAGGCCCGTCAGCACCTTGCCGGCGCCGATTTCATATAATGTCGTTACATTATTGGCGGCAAACCATTCCACCGTTTCGCGCCAGCGCACCTGACCCGTAACCTGCTCGACCAGTAGATTGCCGATCGTGGTAGCGTCCGTCACCGGAGCCGCGCGAACATTGGCGATGACCGGCACGACCGGATCGGATTTCGCGACCTCTGCCAAAGCCGCCCGCATAGCCTCGGCGGCGGGCGCCATCAGCGACGAATGGAAGGGTGCGGACACCGGAAGCAGGATGGCGCGCTTTGCACCCTTGGTGGTCGCGAGTTCGGCAGCCTTTTCGACGGGAGCCTTCTCGCCCGAAATGACGATCTGACCGCCGCCATTGTCGTTGGCGATCTGGCAAGCACCGATGGCCGAAGCCTCGCCGCAAATCGCGACGACGTCGGCGTGTTCCAGGCCGATGATCGCCGCCATGGCACCGACACCGACCGGAACCGCCGCCTGCATCGCATTGCCGCGAATGCGCAGCAGCCGCGCCGTATCGGCCAGCGAGAAGGTGCCGGCGGCACACAGCGCCGAATATTCGCCGAGCGAATGACCGGCAACGTAGGCAACCTTGCTCTTCAGATCGAGGCCCTTCGCCTGGAGAACGCGCATGACGGCGATCGATACGGCCATCAACGCCGGTTGTGCGTTCGCAGTCAGCGTAAGCTTGTCTTCGGGGCCATTGAAAATGATGTCAGAAAGCTTTTCACCGAGCGCTTCATCGACTTCCTCGAAAACGGCGTGCGCTTCTGCAAAATTGTCCGCGAGATCCTTGCCCATGCCGACGGTCTGGCTACCCTGGCCGGGAAATGTGAAAGCAACAGTCATTATATAAGGCTTCCTTCGGGGTCGTTTCGCTTCCCCAATGACATTGTTTGCGGTGGAGTCAATAGCGCAATCCCTGCGTTCACTGCCTTTTGCAGATGCGAGAAGCGGCGATTTTCTTCTTGCGCTCGCTCATTTCCCGCCTAGATTTGCGCGACTCTTTCCATAAGACTTTTCCTGCCAGCCTCAAGGTTTTCCCATGAAGTATAAGAATTTAGGCCGCACCGATATTTCCGTTTCGCAGATTTGCCTTGGCACGATGACCTGGGGCTCGCAGAACAGCGAGGCCGAAGCGCACGAGCAGATGGATTATGCCCTCCATAAGGGCATCAATTTCTTCGATACGGCCGAAATGTATCCGACAACGCCGGTCGGCCCGGAGACTCAGGGCCGTACCGAGGAATATATCGGCAGCTGGCTCGAAAGGACTGGCAAGCGCGGGGAGATCGTACTCGCCACCAAGGTCGCCGGCTCCGGCCGCAACTATCTGCGTGGCGGCCAGGGCGCGGATGCCGCCAATATTCGCGCCGCAATCGACAGCAGCCTGAAGCGGCTCAAAACCGACTATATCGACCTCTATCAGGTGCACTGGCCGAACCGCGGCCATTTCCATTTCCGTCAGAACTGGCGCTACAACCCTTTCACCCAGGACCGCGAAAAGGCGATCGCCAACATCACCGACATCCTGGAGACGATGGGCGAGCTGGTGAAGGCCGGCAAGATCCGCGCTATCGGCCTTTCCAACGAAACGACCTGGGGAATCCAGAAATATCTGACGATCGCCGAGCAAAAGAGCCTGCCGCGCGTCGTCTCAACCCAGAACGAATATAATCTGCTCTATCGGCACTTCGATCTCGATCTGGCCGAGCTGTCGCATTACGAAGATGTCGGCCTGCTCGCCTATTCTCCGCTCGCCGGCGGCATTCTCAGCGGCAAATATGTCGGTGGCGCACGGCCGGCCGGCTCGCGCGGCTCTATCAATACCGACATCGGCGGCCGCTTGCAGCCGCTGCAGGAGCCGCCGGTGAAGGCCTATCTGGAGATCGCCGCCAAATATCATCTCGATCCGGCCAAGCTGGCGCTCGCCTATTGCCTGACCAAGCCCTTCATGACCTCCGTCATCATCGGTGCGACCTCGATGGGCCAGCTCGAAACCGACATTGCTTCAGCCTATGTCACGCTGCCGGAAGAGGCGATTGCCGAGATCGAAAAGGTACACCGGCTCTATCCTTGGCCGATGTAACGTCGGGTGAAAGCGCCTTGCCGCCGCGGCAAGGCGCAACGACTGCAAGATACTCTTTTGCGAAGCCCGATCGCATCTGCGTCGACACGTAAGCCGATCTTGTCCGTCGGCACAAAGACGGCCGAACAAGCCGCGAAAATATGACCCCTGATGTAATTGAGACGTGTCGTACTGGCGCGTAATTTCGGGACATCTCCACAAGAGATAAGCACCAACGAGAGAGAACAGACAGCAAGCGCCGGCGGTTTTGCCCCGGCAGCTCTGGCCTCTTGTTGCCTTCAGCAACACATCAGGAGACAGACTATGAATGAGATGCTTTTTACGAAGCGTGAAACACCGGACTGGCTGTTGGCCTTCTGGAAGGAAATTGACGACAAGACCTTCGGCGCCGGCTTCGACTGCTTCGCAGACGATGCCACCGCAAATTTGGGTATCGCTGAATGGAAGGGCCGCGAGACCATCCGCGAAAGTCTGCGCGCTTTCATCGACACCGGATTTACCGCCGTTCATGATGTGATCGAATATTGGGACGGCGGGGTCCTCAAGGTCTTTCGCGGCTTCGTTACGATGACCCCGGACGATCCGAACCACCCTGTCGTCAAGCCCGTCATGACGCATTTCTTTTACATGGACGAGGCTGATCACACCAGAGTGCGTCACTGGTTCGGCTCCGTCGGGCCGGTGCAATTCTAACCTTTCCGTGCCAGGCATAAGATGCCCCAGGCGCAGCCGACAAAGAGATCCTTCATGACGATCAGCAACAAAGCGATATCTGTGTCGAAACAGCTCGGCCCGTTGCTGCGTCACTGGCGGGAGGTGCGCGGCAAAAGCCAGCTCGACCTTTCGATGGAGACGGGCGTTTCGCAACGCCATATCAGCTTCGTCGAAAGCGGCCGCAGCGTCCCCAGCCGCCAGAGGCTGCTGACCGTCGCCGAGGCGCTCGACGTGCCGTTCCGCGAACGCAATACACTGTTGCTCGCCGCGGGCTACGCACCGATCTATTCGGATGATTCCTGGGACGCACCGGAAATGCAACCCGTCGCAGATGCTCTGCGGCGGATGCTGCGTCAGCATGAACCTTTCCCCGCGGTTGTCATGGATCGCTATTGGAATGTTCTGCTGTCCAACACCGCCACGCTCCGCTTCTTCAACTGCTTCGTCGATATGGCAGCGCGCAATTCGCCACGCAATTTGCTGCATCTGATGTTCGACCCCGCCGGAATGCGCCCCTTCATTCGCGACTGGCCGGAGACATCGAGAAGCTTGCTGGCGCGCGTCCATCGCGAGTCCATCGGCCGGGTCGTCGACGACAAGACCCGGGAGCTGCTGAAAACACTGCTCGCCTATCCAGATGTCGAAGTCGACTGGAAAGCGCTCACCGCGCCCACAAGCACGCCCGTCATTCCTCTGGTCTTTGTGAAGGGTGGCAAGAATCTTGGCTTCTTTTCACTGATAACGACAGTCGGCACCCCGATGTCCATCGCATTGCAGGAGCTCAGGCTCGAATGCATGTTCCCGACGGATCAGCAGACCGAACGGCTCTACGCAGAAATGATGAAGGATGCGCCGATGCCGATATTTCCTGCGGATCATTGATGGGATTGCCAAGGCCAACGCCGCTTTCCGCCCGTTGCGAATAATGAAGATTGAGCGCACAGCGTAGCAACCCGTCGCGGGCATCAAGTAACGCCCTTATTGCAGGCAGGCTTGCGCCTACATGCTGTTGCCTGAGGACGTTCCGCGTTAGGATGTGGCTGTCCATTCTCCGCCTCCGGTGAGGCAGGCCATGCAACCAAAGGAGAGACCGATGCCAGAAACCCTCGTCGTCCGCCAAGAGAGGCGCATCCCGGCGCCGCCCGCAGCGGTCTTCGCCCTCCTAACCGATCCGGAAAAGATTCTGCGCTGGATGGGAACGGAGGCACAGATCGAGCCTCAGCCCGAGGGGCTCTATCTCGTCAATGTCACTGGTGCGCGTTTTGCCCGCGGCTCCTTTCGCGAAGTCGTACCCGTACACCGCCTGGCCTATAGTTTCGGCTGGGATGGCAGCGACGCGGTCCCACCGGGGTCGAGCCTGGTCGAGATCGACCTGATCGAACAACCGGACGGAACGCTGCTGCGCCTGACCCACACCGGCCTGCCCAATGCCGAACAATGCGCCGGCCATGCTGAAGGCTGGGCTCACTATCTTGGACGGCTCGCCGAAGCTGCAGCCGGGCGAGATCCGGGTCCGGACCCAATGGCTGGCAGAAAATGACCGCTTTCTGCACCCGAAATCGCCGGCCTTGAGCCGACTACCGCGCCCAACGGCGTCAGTCGCAAGACGTAGCCGTAGCTTTCATTGCAAACATAAGCGCCGCCGCCAACGCAGATGACAGCCTGCGGCGGCCATGGCATGATCGAGGCATGGATCTGCCCGCCCCTCTTGCCTGGCTGGTTGACGAGGCAGGAGCCTCGCCCGGCCCTGAACGGTTCCTGGCCGAGCTCGGCGGACGGCTACTGGCCGATGGCCTGCCGCTTGCCGGGGGAGCCCTGTCGCTCGCGGTACCGCATCCGATCATCGCCCGACGCATTTGGCTATGGCGATCCGAAACCGGGACGGTGATCGAGTCGCTGGGCTTCGCCGGCGGTCCACCTAGCCAAGCCGGACACGACTGGCTGACCGGGCTTGGCCCAGTGCAGGAAGACACGATCGGCACAGCCCAGGACAGCCCAGTGCTGGGCTGGGCCGGGACTCGGCCATTCGACTCCGTCGAGACCGGCCGGCTGCGCCAGGCCGCGCGCTTCGCCGGAGCGCCCTTGGCTGCGTTGGCTGCGCAAGCGGCGCTGGCAGCGCTTCTCGAGGCCTATCTCGGCCGGCGCAGTGCCGCCCGGGTACAAGCCGGCGCGCTGCACAGAGGCACCGGGGAAACGATCCGTGCTGCACTGCTCTGCGCCGATTTACGCGATTTCACCGCCCTGTCCGAGGCGACGGAGCCGGCGGCGATGATCACAGCCCTCGATGCCTGGTTCGACCGCGTTGCCGGGGCAGTGCATGCTTTCGGGGGCGAGGTGCTGAAGTTTATCGGCGACGGCGTGCTCGCGATTTTCCCGGCCACCGGCGCGCCGGGCGAGGCCTGCGAAGCGGCGCTTCGCGCGGTCGCCGCCGCCCGCGCCGGCATGGCCCACCTCGATGCGGTGCGGCAGGCGCAGGGGCAGCCGCCGTTGCCTTTTGGTGCGGCACTGCATTTCGGCGAGATGCTCTGGGGCAATATCGGCGCCGCCGACCGGCTGGACTTCACCGCCATAGGCCCTGCAGTCAATCTGGTCAGCCGGCTCGAAGGGCTATGCAAGCCGCTTGGCCGCAGCGTGCTGATCTCCGGCGCAGTGGCGGCTGAGACGACGACGACCTTGATCCCCTTAGGCGAGCACCCATTGCGCGGTATCGCCGACCCCTGCGCGGTCTTCACGTTGCCGGATGACTAAATTCCGTGCGCCAGGTCCGGCCGGAAGATCGATCAGGCAGGCACCAATTTAGTGGATATGGTCAACGCCCACGTGAAAAATCCACGCGGCATAAACGGCTGGCTGGCTAAAAACGGTAGGTTGATCTTGATGGCCGTGATTTCACATTGCAATTTTAACATTAGTCAAACTCAATAATAAACGCTCACCTTGTGAAAATATGAAGGCTGTGAAATTCATAGTCCTCAGCGGACAAGAGGACGTGTGATGAAATTATTTCAAATGAGCTGTGCTGCATGGCTGCTTGTTTTGAGCACGACTCTGTTTGCAAGCGGTGCCGCTGCCCATCTTACCTATACCAAACTTACAACGAGCGAAGGACTACGCTTTGTAATCGTAAACGGCTCGTTCGATGCCGATGACGATTTGAGTAAATTTCGCAGCGTGGTGATTTCTTACCATGCGGAAGCTGTCAACTTCGACAGCCCTGGCGGAAACGTCAAAAAAGCGATCGAGCTCGGCAGGTTGATCCGATCGTTGGGTTTGAACACAGTCACCGTGCGTACAAAAGAATGTGCATCCGCCTGCTCCCTAGCCTTCCTCGGAGGCGTCATCCGTGTTGCGGAGGCAGGCTCCATCGGCGTCCACAAGACTTCATTTAGCGACACGAAGGGGATGCGTGTCGAGGAGGCGGTCGCCGCGGTGCAAGCGATCACTGCCGATGTCATTTCCTATATGACAGATATGGGCGCCGATCCCGGGTTGCTGAAACTTTCGCTACAATATGATTCCGACGACATTCGCTATCTCTCGGCAAGCGAGATGAAGCAATATAGAGTAACCACGCCGGATGAAGAGGAACCAGGGCCGGAATCACAGGTTGCAAGCAACGTATCCGCCTCACTTCAAATTCCGATCGCACAAAACGGCATTGTTCAGCATCCCGCGGGCACAGCGCCATTGAAGGCAAGTGGTAACGCAGACTCAAAAACGGTCGCCAAATTTGCGAACGGAAGTGCGCTAGACATCAAAGGCCGCGAAGGCGACTGGTATCAGGTGTCAATTGCCGGCCAGACCGGATACATGCACCATACTTGGGTCTGGGTTCGGGAATTCGAGGAAAACCAGTTCGGCAGGCGCTATATTCAGATCAAAAGCGTCGACAATTTAGAAGCGGCACGATCGATCGTTTTGAATTCCAAAATTCCTTTGGCTGCGCATCTAACAACAAACGGCTGGTTTGCAATCACGGTCAAGACTCCAGGAGGCAACGACATTGAACGTTCCCTGCTCCGATCACTGCTGGCGAGCCATGCAATCCCAAAAGACGCGGTCGTAACGTTCGGCAATACGTATGTTCGGGAAGTTTGTTGCAGCGCCGTGGTGTCAAATAAGTAGTCGCATTGAAGCTGAGTCTCACTGCCGACTTGTCCGCTTTGGTTATTTGCGGCAAGGCCGGCCCTCGACCGACCGTAGCCGATTTAGATGTAGCCCTTGCCTTTCCCCGAAAAATCCGTATAAGCCGCCCTGTTCGCAACCCGGTCTTCTGGCTGGTGGCTGAACGGAGGGCCGGTTTTCTTCTCTGAAAATCGTTCGGAACGGAAGCGTTCCAGCCTCCCGTGTCTCCGCTCTCGACCGTCTCGGAAACGCTTTTCTTGCTTGGGTTTATCCCTCTCAGGAGCAGTCGTTGAGGCTTAGCCGCCGAATATCGGGTCAGACCAACGCAAGAAAGGCAAAGCTATCCATGGCTCTTTATGAACATGTATTCCTTGCCCGGCAGGATATTTCCGCTCAGCAGGTCGATGCCCTCGTAGAACAGTACAAGGGTGTTATCGAAGCTAACGGCGGTAAAGTCGGGCGTATCGAAAACTGGGGCCTCAAGTCCCTTACCTACCGTATCAAGAAGAACCGTAAGGCTCATTACGCCCTGATGGACATCGATGCACCGGCCGCTGCCGTCCAGGAAATGGAACGTCAGATGCGCATCAGCGAAGACGTCCTGCGTTACATGACGATCGCTGTCGAAAAGCATGAAGACGGCCCGTCCGCCATGATGCAGAAGCGCGACCGTGACGACCGTCCGCGCCGCGATGGCGACCGTCCGGAGCGCAGCTTCGGCGATCGCGGTCCGCGCCCGGATCGTGGTGACCGCGACGACCGTCCGCGCCGTCCGCGCGAAGACCGCGTATAAGGAGTTCTGAAAGATGTCTGAAGTTTCCTCCGCACCGGTCCGCCGCCCGTTCCATCGCCGCCGCAAGACCTGCCCGTTCTCGGGCGCCAATGCGCCGCGCATCGACTACAAGGACGTTCGCCTCCTGCAGCGCTACATTTCCGAGCGTGGCAAGATCGTTCCGTCCCGCATCACGGCCGTTTCCCAGAAGAAGCAGCGCGAACTCGCTCAGGCGATCAAGCGCGCTCGTTTCCTCGGCCTGCTGCCCTACGTCGTCGCCTAATCTCGACCGACGCGACGTAATTTAAGGGAAGGCAGTCATGCCTTCCCTTTTCCCTTCCGCGGTGGGCGCGGATCGGAACTTTGAAACCCCATGTTGGGGACGGCTTTCAGAACCGAGTGTCGGAAGCATCCTCTAACTGCTCGATACGAAGCAGGACAGCGACGTGAAACAGATGAACCCGAAAGTGCTGGCCATCGGCGCCCTCGCCGGTCTTACCGCCGCCCTACTTGTGTATGGCGCGACGGTGCAGCCGTTGATGTTCATCCTGTTCGGCGCACTTTCCGCCCTTCCGATCCTCATTGTCGGCCTCGGCTGGGGCAACATCGCGGTCATCGCCGCCGTCGTGGCTGCCGGCATCGTCGGCACGATCGCGCAATCGGTCTATTTCGGGCTCTTCGTCGTTCTGCTGACGCTGATCCCTGCTTGGCTCAGCCATCTCGCCAATCTGGCGCGTCCTGCCAACGAACTCGGGGGGCCGGACAATCTCATGGCGTGGTATCCGCTCTCCGACATCATGCTGCACCTATGCGGACTGGCCGCCGTCGTCATCATCGTGGCCGGTGCGGTCATGGGCTACGGCGCCGACCTCGTCAGCGAGGTGGTGGATCTCTACGTCAAGGCCATGGGCGAGCAGCAGCCGACGTTGCCGGTCGATCCTGTCGCGATTCAGAAGACCAAGGCCGTCATGCTTTATGCAATCCCCGTCGCCTGGGGCATGATCTGGGTCATGATGCTGCTGGCCGCGTACTATGTGGCCACCCGCATCGTCGCGGCTTCGAACCACAATCTGCGCCCGCGCGACGACATTCCCTCGGCGCTGCGCATGAACCGCAATGCGATCTTCATTTTTCTCGCGGCAATCGTCGCGATCTTCTTCGGCGGCGTCCTGGCCCTCATCGCCGCCGCCGTGCTCGGTGCCTTCGGCGCGGGCTTCATCGTTTCCGGCTTTGCGTCGCTGCATTACCGGACACGGGGCAAGGATTGGCGCCTGCCGGTACTGATCATCTGTTACCTGATGTCCTTCCTGCTGACGCTGCCGCTCTTCATCGTTCTCGTTCTCGGCCTCTACGATACCCGCAAGGCGATATCGCTGACCCCGAACAAGAATGCCGATAATTCCAAACAACCAGACTCGAAACTCTGACATCAGAAAGGAACAATAAAATGGAAGTCATTCTCCTCGAGCGCATCTCCAAGCTCGGCCAGATGGGCGAAACCGTCAAGGTTCGTGACGGCTTTGCTCGTAACTACCTGCTGCCGCTCGGCAAGGCACTGCGCGCCAACGCCGCCAACAAGGCCCGTTTCGAAGCCGAACGCGCCACGCTCGAAGCTCGTAACCTCGAGCGCAAGAGCGAAGCACAGAAGGTTGCCGACGTTCTCGGCGGCAAGTCCTTCATCGTCGTTCGCTCGGCTGGCGAAACCGGCCAGCTCTACGGCTCTGTCGCCGCTCGCGACGTCGTTGAAATTCTGGCTGCCGAAGGCTTCAACATCGGCCGCAACCAGGTTCACCTGAACACGCCGATCAAGGCCATCGGCCTGCACAATGTCGCGATCGCGCTTCATGCGGAAGTCGAAATCAACGTCGAGCTCAACGTTGCCCGTTCCGCCGAAGAGGCCGAGCGTCAGTCCAAGGGCGAAACCCTCACCTCCGCTGACGCCATCTACGGCGTCGACGAAGATGCCCTGCGTCCGGAAGACTTCTTCGATCCGGAAGCTGACGGCAACGCCGAAGACGAAGCTTGATTCGAACCTTCGCAGCGATGTGAAAATGAAAAAAGCCTGGGTCTTGCGACCCAGGCTTTTTATTTGTTTCGTTCGCCCGGCGGCTACGGGCTCACCCCTTGCCGCCTCAATTCTCCGCCGTATCCTGCACGGGCGGCGAATTCTTGTCGACGGAGATGACCACCGACATGCCGGGCGCAAGATCGTCCGCCTGGGGCTGATTTTCGTCGATCTTGACGCGTACGCCGACGCGCTGCGCCACTTTGGTGAAATTGCCCGTGGCATTATCAGCTCTGATGACGGCGAATTCCGAACCCGCCGCCGGCGAGAAGCGCTGGATATGGCCTTTGAGCTCGCGATGACCGAGTGCATCGACGGAAATGGTCACGGGTTGGCCGACCTTCATACCGTCGAGCTGCGTTTCCTTGAAATTGGCGATGACCCAGACATCCTTCGGAACCAGCCCCATGAGCTGCGTTCCCGCCGTCACATATTGGCCGAGGCGGACGCCGACCTCGCCAACGCGGCCATCTCGTGGCGCGACGATCGTCGCATTCTGCAGATCGATCTCCGCAAGTTGCACGGCGGCTTCCGCGCCACTCACACCGGCTTCCAGCGAGGCGCGGTTGACAATGATCGTCGTCAGATTCTGTTGCGACACGTCAAGCGCCGCCTTCGCCTGATTGACCGCAGCCTTTGCCTGTTCCAGCGTCGCCTGCGCTTGTTCCGAATCGGCGGTAGTCGACACGCCCTTGGCCACCAGCGTCGCCACGCGATCCCAGGCAAGCTGGGCGCGCTTCATGGCAGCGTTGGCGCTATCGACCTGTGCCTGGCTTGAGGCGATGCCGGCTCGCGCCGCCTGCTCCTGTTGTTGCGAGTTGGCGAGTGCGGCCTTTTGGCCGTCCAACGTCGCGCGTGCCTGCGCCACCCTTTGCTGATAAATGCGATCGTCGATCTTTGCCAGCACGTCGCCCTGCTTGACCAGCTTGTAGTCTCTCGTCGGAACATCCGTGATATAGCCGCTGACCTGCGGGCTGATGGTCGTCACATAGCCTTTGACGTAAGCATCGTCTGTTGTCTCGACGGAACTTTGGAAAGGCGGCAAATGCCAGGCATAAAGCACGAGCATGACACCGCCGACACCGGCGAGCACGGCGATAACTTCGATGGGGGAGCGAACAAGCCTCGACATGGAGCTATTTCATACCTTTAAGGGTTGGATGCCACGGCCTGCGGCCGCGAATCGGCGAGCCGCGCCTTGATGAAACGGTAGAAGACATGCAGCGAAAGCGCGACAAGCGATACGACCGCAATGACACCCGCGACGAAGAAGGCATCGCCATAGGCGAGCGTATTGGCCTCGCGGGTAACCTGCGCGGCGAGTAGCGCCAATCCCTCGCCCTTCAGCAGTGCGCTGTCGCCGATTACCCTGCCATAAGACGCGGAAAGCTGGCTGACGCGCTCGGCGACGTGGGGATACATCAGCAACACACGCTCGGTCAGCACGGCGGAATGGAACTTTTCACGTATGATGATCAGCGTACCGTAGAAGGCCGAGCCGATCAGGCCGCCGATACTTTGCGTGAAGGTGAAGACCACGAAGAAGGTCACGAGATAAGGCGCGCCCTTGGCAAAGGCAGCCTTGAAGCCCGCAGACATGGAAGGCGGCAGGAAAAGGGCCGCACCGGCTGCAACCAGCGCCTGGCTGAGATACATCTCTTCAGGTCGGGTCAGGGTGGTGACCTGCGCATCCATGAAGGAGCCGATGGCCATCATGACGAGCGCCACGAACTGGATCTGCCAGCTCAACCCATAGCTCATCAGCACAGTGCATATGAGACCGCCGATAATCGAGAAAGCCAGGATGATCCAGTAGAGCATCGCCAGCTGATCGTAGAGCAGGCCGACAGCATTCTGATAGAAAGTCATGAGAACCGAGGTCTGCTCGGCAGCAATCATGCGGAAGATCAGCAGAATTGCGGTCAGATGCAGGATCTCCGGACTGAGCAGCCAGCGGACGTCGATCAGCGGCGTTGGCCGGCGCAAGTCGATGACGGCGGCGAGCGTCACGGTGGCGATGCTGAGAGCCAGCAGCACGCCGAGCCAAGGCACTTCAAGCCACCAATAAAGCCGCCCGACGGAAAGGACGATCGCAAGGGAACCGAAACCGATAGCGACCAGCAGATAGACGATAATGTCCCCGAAGACGATGACCTTTACCCGCGGCGGCGGCGTCAGCGGCAGCAGATAGATGATCGGCATCACCAGCAGCGCCAATGCCATTTCCAGCGTATAGAGCCCGCGCCATTCGCCATAATCGAGGAGCGACGGCGAGACAAGACGGGTGATGGGCGCTGCCAGAAGCGTGTTCATCATCGCTAGGCTAACGCCGATTGTCAGCTTCTTGGCCGGCTCGAAGGCTTCCAGCATGTAGAGAAAGCCAAGCGTCGACAGCGGTGCGCCGGCAATGCCGCTCAAAAAGCGGACGACAATGGCCGAATGCAGGTCCGAGACGAAGAGATTGAGGAGCGAGGCAACGAGGAAGCCGAGAATGCTGACTTCAGCAAAATTGCGCACACCATATTGCAGGCGGATTTTCACCAGCGCGATGGCGAGGCTGACATTCGGCGCCATGTAAGCAGCCGACAACCACGCGGATTCGGTTGTCGTGGCGGCAATGGTCCCCTGGATTTGCGTGAGATTGGCGAAGGCGAGATTGAGACCGAGGCCCTGCGTCAGGAAAAACATGACGGAGGCGCCGATATATAGCGGTACCTTCCAGTGCGGCACGGGCGGTGGGGCGGCTGGCACGGCTACGTTGGCTTGCGCATTTACCGGGCCGGACTCACCGCTCATACGCTACCTCATGATTTGCCTACATTCTGCAGATTGGCGGTCATTGCGCGGATGACCTTGAGGGCCATATCGACATCATCGTCCGAAATCCCCTGCAGGATATCCGCACGCACGCCAGTGGCAAGAGCCTCGACTTCCGCTGCCACCAATTTTCCTGAATCTGTCATAAATATCTGCTTGGCGCGCCGGTCCGACAACACCGCACGGCGCTCGATGAAGCTCTGCGCCTCCATGGCGTCGAGGATGCGCACCAAGGTTGGGGTTTCAAGCTCCAGCTCATCGGCGAGTTCGCGCTGATTGATGCCATCGCGCTTCGAAAGCTTATGGAAAACCCGGGCTCTCGCCAGCGTCATGCCATGCTCGCGCACCAGGCCGTCGAACGCCGCTCTCAGCTTCCGATTGAAAGCGGAAAGTTCGTCGAACAGTTCTCGGCGTGGCGGCGCACCAGACATAATTGCTGCTTTATACTATTAGTAACCTACCCTAATTCAACGAAATAACCGGGTTCTCACATCTTTTCAAGCGCGATTGGCAGCTTGCAGGATGTCACCGGGGGCGGACCGGGCTAAAATGACCCATAGAAGTTCTCGTATGTGATTCGTGTGTCGGGCATTCCGTTGCAAAGTGGCGACAAGGGCTTTTTTACTGCGGAGAATTTGTCCCTGTGGATGAGTGGAACAATGTGAATAGCCCGGAGGAATTGATGCCGTTCGGCACGGCACTGCCCTTCTGCAATTGACCCTGACATCGGATCGTCGCAAACCATTCGGCACTCCAAAATACGAAGAGACGGAAAATGAACGAAGCTGCGCGAAAGATCGCCGCAATTGCTCCCGCCGAACCGCATTACCGCGAAGCGCCCAACAATATCGAGGCTGAACAGGCCCTGCTCGGCGCCATCCTCGTCAACAATGACGCCTATTACCGTGTCTCCGATTTTCTGAAACCCATTCATCTTTACGAGCCGCTGCATCGAAAGATCTTCGAGGTGGCGGGCGACATCATCCGCATGGGCAAGACCGCCAATCCGGTGACGATCAAAACTTTCTTGCCGGCGGAAGAGAAGGTCGGCGACATGACGGTGGCGCAATATCTCGCCCGTCTCGCGACCGAAGCCGTGTCGATCATCAATGCCGAGGATTATGGCCGCGCCATTTACGATCTGGCGCTTCGTCGGGCGCTGATCACCATCGGCGAGGACATGGTCAACATCGCCTATGATGCGCCGCTCGACATGCCGCCGCAGACGCAGATCGAGGATACCGAGCGCCGGCTGTTCGAACTCGCCGAAAACGGCCGGTATGACGGCGGCTTCCAGGCCTTCAACGACGCGGTGGCGCTGGCGATCGACATGGCGGCCGTCGCCAAGGAGCGCGATGGCGGTCTGTCCGGCATTTCCACCGGCATTCATTCGCTCGACAGCAAGATGGGCGGCCTGCAGCGCTCGGACTTGATCATCCTCGCTGGCCGTCCCGGCATGGGCAAGACCTCGCTCGCCACCAATATCGCCTATAACATCGCCGCCGCCTATGAGGGCGAGGTACAGCCGGATGGCTCCACCAAAGCGAAGAACGGCGGCGTCGTCGGTTTCTATTCGCTGGAAATGTCCTCCGAACAGCTCGCCACCCGTATCATCTCCGAGCAGACGGAAGTTTCCTCGTCCAAGATCCGCCGCGGCGACATCAATGATGCCGATTTCGAAAAGCTCGTCGCCTGCTCGATGATGATGCAGAAGGTGCCGCTCTATATCGACCAGACCGGCGGTATCTCCATCGCCCAGTTGTCGGCGCGGGCGCGACGCCTGAAGCGTCAGCGCGGCCTCGACGTTCTCGTGGTCGACTACGTTCAGCTGATGACCGGCTCGGGGAAATCGAACGAGAACCGCGTCCAGGAAATCACCCAGATCACCACCGGCTTGAAGGCGCTCGGCAAGGAGCTGAACGTACCGATCATCGCGCTCTCGCAGCTATCGCGCGCCGTCGAAAGCCGCGACGACAAGAGGCCGCAGCTTTCGGACTTGCGTGAATCCGGTTCGATCGAGCAGGACGCCGACGTCGTGCTCTTCGTGTTCCGCGAGGAATATTACGTCAAGAACGCCGAACCGCGCGATCCGGCCGATCCGAAATATGCCGAATGGGAAGCCCTCTTCGACAAGGTGAAGGGTACGGCCGACGTTATCATCGCCAAGCAGCGTCACGGGCCAACCGGCACCGTAAAGCTCGCCTTCCAGTCGGAGTTCACGCGCTTTGCCGATCTCGCCGACTCTTCCTTCCTGCAATACGAAGAGCACTGATGAAGGCTGCCCGCAGCGCATATGTGCGGTGCAGCACTTTCTCTTTCCATCAATGATCAGTATTCTGGCCGGAGCAGCATCCGCTCCGGCCCTTTTTATTCAGGCGGCTCCATGACAGATAGTTTCGAAGACAATGACGCTTTCGCCTTTGCCGGGCTTCGGTTGACGGTCGATCTAGGCGCTTTGGTCCAGAACTGGCAGGACATGGCCCGCCGCTCCGGCAGAGCCCGGACCGGGGCTGCAGTGAAAGCCGACGCCTACGGCCTGGGGATCGAAGATGTTGGCGAGGCGCTTTATCTCGCCGGCGCCCGCGATTTCTTTGTCGCCACGGCCGACGAAGGCGCCACGCTCCGGCTCTACGCGCCGGATGCCCGCATATTCGTCCTCTGCGGCATTTGGCCTGGGACCGAGCGGCTGTTTTTCGAAAACGACCTTGTGCCCGTCATCGCTTCCGAAGAACAGTTGACCTTCTGGATGTCGGTGGTCGCCGACCATGGCGACCATCCCTGCGCGCTGCAGGTCGATACGGGCTTCAATCGGCTGGGACTGCGGGCGGAGGACGCCATCGCGCTCGCCAACGATGTCTCACGCCCGGCGAGTTTTGCACCTGTCCTGGTGATTAGCCACCTCGCCTGCGCCGACGATCCCGCCAATGTGATGAACAAGCAGCAGCTTGAGACGTTCCGCACGGTCAGCGCCGCCTTCGAAGGCATCGAGGCGAGCCTCGCCAATTCCGCCGGCATCTTCCTGGGCTCCGCCTATCAATTCGACCTCACCCGTCCCGGCATCGCCCTCTATGGCGGCCAGGCGGTGAACGGAACGGCGAACCCGATGCGGCCGGTCGCAACAGCCGAGGCGCGCATCATCCAGACCCGCTCGGTCAAAGCCGGCGAGACGGTCAGCTACGGCGGGGCGCTGCAGCTCGCTCGCGACAGCCGGCTCGCCGTCGTCTCGGCCGGCTATGCCGACGGGTATATGCGCAGCCTGTCAAGCGGCGGCGTACCGCTGCGCCAGACCGGCCTGCCAGGCGGAGAGGGATTCATTGCAGGCCACAAGGTGCCCGTTGCCGGCCGTATCACCATGGACCTGACCATCTTCGACGTGACCGACGTGCCTGAGAAACTGGTCCGTGCCGGCGACTATATCGAGCTCTTCGGCAAAAATATTCTCATTGACGACGCTGCCCGTGCCGCCGGCACGATCAGCTACGAGATGCTGACTGGCCTGGGCCTGCGACATGAGCGGCGCTACATCTCGGACGAGACCGCCGAGTAGAAGGGCGTCAGCTCAGCTCAACGCGCACTGATCGCCAAGCGGACACCCAGCGCTACGAACAATGTTCCAAGCCCCCGGTCCAGCCAGAGGCCCGTGCTTCGATTGCGCCGCAGTGCCTCGGCAAGGCGACCACCGAGAAGAATGAGCGGCGGTTCAATGAAGGCGGCGACCACGATGATGAGGCTGCCGTGGAGCAGGAGCTGCGCCCAGACCGGGCCTGCGCCTTCGACGACGAACTGCGGAAGGAAGGCGAGAAAGAAGACGGCTACCTTCGGGTTGAGCAGCGAAACCAGAATGCCTTGCCGGTAGATGCGGCTCCAAGGCAATACCTTCCCCGCCTCCTTGATCCAGGCGCCCTCGCCCTTCGAGCGCAGCGCCTGTATGCCAAGCCAGATGAGATAGGCTGCCCCAGCCCATTTCACTGCAGAAAACGCGATAGCCGAGGCCGCCAATATCGCCGACAGCCCGGCAGCGGCCATCAGCACATGAAGGCAGGCGCCGCTCCAAATGCCAAACAGTGCCGCGAAGCCGGAGCGCCTGCCGCTCCTGAACGTATGGCCGAGAATGAAGGCGATGTCCGGCCCCGGCGACAGATTGAGCAGGGTGGCCGCCGAAAGAAAAGTGATCCAATGCGCAAGCGTGTAGTCGAACATCCGTCATCACCGATCGAAAACCCGGCATAAAGGCTGACACATTCGCCGTTGATACGGAAATCATTAGTTTTGATGGGCCGGGAAAGACATTATCTGACAGCCGATCGCGATTCGCTGCGAAAAGCGAAGCATTTGAATTTTGAGAACAGCATCCGATGGCCAAAGCCCGTACACAATTCATCTGCCAGAACTGCGGCACAGTCCACAATCGTTGGGCCGGCAAGTGCGACGGTTGCGGCGCATGGAACACCATCGTCGAGGAAGATCCGATGGGCGGTATCGGCGGCGGCCCTGCGAAGACGCCGAGGAAGGGAAAGCCCGTAACGCTGACGTCGCTTTCGGGGGAGATCGAGGAAGCGCCGCGCATCCATACCGGCATATCCGAGCTCGACCGAGCAACCGGCGGCGGCTTCGTCCGCGGCTCGGCCGTTCTCGTCGGCGGCGATCCCGGCATCGGCAAGTCGACGCTGCTGATGCAGGCAGCGGCCGCGCTGGCCCGTCGTGGGCACAAGATCGTTTATGTCTCCGGCGAAGAAGCCGTGGCGCAGGTTCGCCTGCGTGCCCAGCGGCTGAAAGCGGCCGACACGGAAGTCCTGCTGGCGGCGGAAACCAATGTCGAAGACATTCTGGCGACGCTTTCCGAAGGCAAGCGACCGGATCTCATCATTATCGATTCCATCCAGACGCTGTGGAGCGAGCTTGCCGAATCCGCGCCCGGCACCGTCACGCAGGTGCGCACCGGCGTCCAGGCGATGATTCGCTTCGCCAAGCAGACGGGTGCCGCCATGGTGCTGGTCGGCCACGTTACCAAGGACGGCCAGATCGCCGGTCCGCGCGTGGTCGAACATATGGTCGACGCCGTCCTTTATTTCGAAGGCGATCGCGGCCATCATTACCGCATCCTTCGCACGGTGAAGAATCGCTTCGGCCCAACGGACGAGATCGGCGTGTTCGAAATGTCCGACAGCGGCTTGCGTGACGTGGCCAATCCGTCTGAACTCTTCCTTGGTGAGCGCAACTCCAAGTCGCCTGGCGCGGCCGTCTTTGCCGGCATGGAGGGTACACGGCCGGTGCTGGTCGAAGTGCAGGCGCTGGTTGCGCCGACCTCGCTTGGTACGCCGCGCCGCGCCGTGGTTGGTTGGGATTCGGCGAGGCTGTCGATGATTCTCGCGGTTCTCGAGGCACACTGTGGTGTTCGGCTCGGCCAGCACGACGTTTATCTCAATATTGCCGGCGGTTATCGCATTTCTGAGCCGGCTGCCGACCTCGCAGTCGCCTCTGCACTGGTTTCATCCCTGGCTGGTCTTGCCCTTCCCGCTGATTGTGTTTATTTCGGCGAAGTCAGCCTGTCGGGCGCCGTCCGGCCGGTTGCGCACACTGCTCAGCGCCTCAAGGAAGCCGAGAAGCTGGGATTTTCTGCAGCGCTTCTCCCCACCGCCTCCGCCGACTTGCCAAAGGGCAATGGCGGACGCTGGAGCGAGATCGACAGCTTGCCGGACCTGGTGGTGCGCATAGCTGGATCGAAGGGCGCGCTGAAGCGCGCCGAAGACGAAGACTGAGCCTTACTTCAGCCGTTCTTGACGGTGAGAGAGGCACATATTGAGGCCGATGGCAGCCACGCTCGGCGCGGCAAGTCTTGGAGTGGATTATACATGCCCATTACGATTTTTGACGGTATTGTTATCGGCGTCATTTTGTTCTCTGCCGTTCTGGCCATGGTCCGCGGCTTTTCCCGCGAAATTCTCTCAATCGTCAGTTGGGGCGGCTCGGCCGTTGCCGCCTATTATCTCTATTCTCTGCTCGTACCCTACGCGCTGCACTACACGGCGGACACCCGCATCGCGACTGTCGCCTCTGCCGCCGTCATCTTCCTGATCGCGCTGATCGTCATTTCGTTCATCACCATCAGAATTGCGGATTTCATCATCGACAGCCGCATCGGCGCGCTCGATCGCACGCTCGGCTTCCTCTTCGGTGCTGCCCGCGGCCTGCTGCTGATGGTCGTCGTCGTGGCCTTCTGGAACTGGCTGGTCGCGCCGCCTGCACGCCCGGATTGGGTCAACAACGCCAAATCGAAGCCTTTCCTCGATTCGCTGGTCGAAAAGCTCAAATCCGCGCTTCCGGAAAACATCCAGGCGATGCTTCCAGCCGAGATCCTCAACAAGATCGCGCCGAACCAGCAGCAACAGCAATCACAGCCACAGGATGGCGACAACGGCTCAACGAACGATACGGCGCCTTCCGATGATGCGCCCGCGCCGAAGACGAACAATTAACAGTGCGTTTACAGGCTTGACCCGCCGGGCGATAATCGCCATGTGAGCGGCACGAAATACGAAAATCCGGCCCGATATTCTTTCCGGCCGGATTTTCAGCTATTTTTGCATTTAGTCGCAACGCCGCCCCGATCCGCCCACGTTGAGAGCAAAGGCCTGCAGTCATGAACCATTCCCTTTCCATCGAGGATGATATCGACGGCGACACGCTGCACGAAGAA
Organism: Rhizobium mayense; assembly: GCF_030272705.1. Classification (GTDB taxonomy): domain Bacteria; phylum Pseudomonadota; class Alphaproteobacteria; order Rhizobiales; family Rhizobiaceae; genus Rhizobium; species Rhizobium mayense. The sequence continues at coordinate 127,487 of NZ_JARFYM010000009.1, forward strand.
TGCGGTGTCTTTGGCATTCTCGGGCATCCGGACGCGGCCACGCTGGCGGCTCTCGGCCTGCACGCCCTGCAGCATCGCGGCCAGGAAGCGGCCGGCATCGTCTCCTTCGATGGTCAGCGCTTTCATTCGGAGCGGCGGATGGGTCTCGTCGGCGATCACTACACCGATCCCGCGACACTCGCCCGCCTGCCCGGCGATCGTTCGATCGGCCACGTGCGTTATTCGACGACGGGCGAGACCATCCTGCGTAACGTACAGCCGCTGTTTGCTGAATTGGAAGTCGGCGGCATCGCGATCGCTCATAACGGCAATTTCACCAACGGCCTGACCATGCGCCGGCAGCTGATCGCCGACGGCGCCATCTGTCAGTCGACGTCGGACACCGAAGTCGTTCTCCATCTCATCGCCCGTTCCAAGCATCCCTCCTCCTCCGACCGCTTCATCGACGCGATCCGACAGATGGAAGGCGGCTATTCGATGCTCGCCATGACGCGCACCAAGCTGATTGCAGCGCGCGATCCGATCGGCATCCGGCCGCTGGTGATGGGCGAACTCGACGGCAAGCCGATCTTCTGCTCCGAAACCTGCGCGCTCGACATCATCGGCGCGAAATATATCCGCGACGTTGAAAACGGCGAGGTCGTCATCTGCGAGATCCAGCCGGATGGCTCGATCACTGTCGACGCCCGCAAGCCGGAAGTCTCTCAGCCCGAGCGTCTCTGCCTGTTCGAATATGTCTATTTCGCCCGTCCTGATTCCGTAGTCGGCGGCCGCAACGTTTACGTCGCCCGCAAGAACATGGGTATCAATCTTGCCAAGGAAGCGCCCATCGAGGCGGATGTCGTGGTACCCGTCCCAGATGGCGGCACGCCCGCCGCGATCGGCTATGCTCAGGCAAGTGGAATTCCCTTCGAGCTCGGCATCATCCGCAACCACTATGTCGGCCGCACGTTCATCGAGCCGACGCAGCAGATCCGCGCCTTCGGCGTCAAGCTCAAGCACTCTGCCAACCGCGCTATCATCGAGGGCAAGCGCGTCGTTCTGGTGGACGATTCCATCGTGCGCGGTACGACCTCGGTCAAGATCGTACAGATGATCCGCGATGCCGGCGCCCGCGAAGTGCATATCCGCGTCGCCAGCCCGATGATCTACCATCCGGATTTCTATGGCATCGACACACCGGATGCCGACAAGTTGCTCGCCAACCAGTACACCAGCCTGAAGGCGATGTGCGATTTCATCGGTGCCGATTCGCTGGAGTTCCTGTCGATCGACGGCCTCTACCGCGCTGTCGGCGGAAGCCCGCGCGACAACGCGCAACCGCAGTTCACCGACCATTATTTCACCGGTGATTATCCGACCCGCTTGCTCGACCGGGAAAGCACCAGCAATGTGCGCAAGCTTTCCGTGCTCGCCAGCAATGGCTGACATGGGGCGCTTCGCCCTTCTCTTTCCCTAGCGCATTCGGATCAAGGCAGCATGAGCATAGATCTCAAGGACAAAATCGCCCTCGTTACCGGCGCATCGCGCGGTATTGGTTACTTCACGGCATTGGAACTGGCCAAGGCAGGCGCGCATGTGATTGCTTGCGCCCGCACGGTTGGCGGCCTTGAAGAACTCGACGACGCCATCAAGGCTGTCGGCGGTTCCGCGACGCTCGTCCCCTTCGATCTTGCCGATATGAACGCCATTGATGCGCTCGGCGGCTCGATCTTCGAGCGCTGGGGCAAGCTCGATATCCTCGTCGCCAATGCCGGTGTACTCGGTGTCATCTCGCCGATCGGCCATGTCGAGGCGAAGGTGTTCGAAAAGGTGATGACCATCAACGTCACCGCGACCTGGCGGCTGATCCGCTCCGTCGAGCCGCTGCTGATGCGCGCGGACGCGGGTCGCGCCATCATCCTGTCGTCGGCCGCCGCCCATCGCTGCCGGCCTTTCTGGGGTCCCTATTCGGCGTCCAAAGCAGCTGTCGAGGCGCTCGCCCGCACCTGGGCCGGCGAAACGCAGAGCACAGCGCTCCGGATCACCAGCGTCGACCCCGGCGCCACCCGCACCGCGATGCGCGCGCAGGCGATGCCCGGCGAAGATCCGGAGACTCTGCCGCATCCCCGCGACGTCGCCCAGGCCATCCTGCCGCTCGCCGGTCCTGATGTCGCCGAAACCGGCAAGCTCTTCGTCGTGCGTGAGAACCAGCTCGTCGACTATCGGATGCCGGAATAATCGGTCATCGCGGCCCTATGCCGGCTCTTGACCAATCACCCCAGTCGCGCGATAAAGCCGGCCATGAAAACGGTTATCTGCATTATCTGCCGGAAGATTATTCGCTAGCGCTTCGCTGGCCTGGCCGTTTTCGTCTCCCAAAATCCAAGATGACAAACGTCCCGGCCCGCCGGTGACGGTATTTTTTGGATCTATGCCTTGGGAGAATGAAATGGGCACCGAGCCGCAACTGAAGTTTTACAACACGCTGACGCGCGAAAAGGTCGACTTTCAGCCGATCGACCGCGAGAACGTCCGTCTGTATGTCTGCGGCCCGACGGTTTATGATTTCGCCCATATCGGCAATGCCCGGCCCGCGATCGTCTTCGATGTGCTGTTCCGGCTGCTGCGGCAGGTCTATGGCGAAACTCACGTCACCTATGTGCGCAACATCACGGACGTAGACGACAAGATCAACGCGCGCGCATTGCGTGATCATCCCGGTCTGCCGCTGAACCAGGCGATCCGCCTGGTCACCGAGAAGACCGAGACGCAGTACCGTGAAGACGCGATTGCGCTCGGCTGCCTCGAGCCGACGATGCAGCCGCGCGCCACGGAAAACATCGCGCAGATGATCGAGATCATCGAGAAGCTGATCGCCAAGGGCCATGCCTATCAGGCGGCCGGAGAAGTGCTGTTCGACACCAAATCCATGGCAGACTACGGCCAGCTTTCGAAACGCAATCTCGAGGAGCAGCAGGCAGGCGCGCGTGTTGCCGTCGACGCGCATAAGAAAAGCGCGGGCGACTTCGTGCTCTGGAAGCTGTCCGACGAGAACGAACCCGGCTGGGAAAGCCCCTGGGGCCGCGGCCGTCCGGGCTGGCATATCGAATGCTCGGCGATGAGCGGCCGGTATCTCGGTGATGTCTTCGACATTCATGGCGGCGGCTTGGACCTGATCTTCCCGCACCATGAAAATGAGATCGCTCAGTCTCGTTGCGCCCACGGTACCGACGTGATGGCGAATGTCTGGATGCATAACGGCTTTCTGCAGATCGAAGGCCGCAAGATGTCGAAGTCCGAGGGCAATTTCGTCACCATCTACGAGCTGCTGCATACCGATAAACTCGGCGGGCGCACGTGGCCGGGGGCGGTGTTGCGGCTTGCCATGCTGATGACGCATTACCGCGAGCCGATCGACTTTTCCGTGAAGCGGCTGGAAGAAGCCGAACGGCTTCTGGCGAAATGGCCGGCGACGGATGTCGGGAATGCCGAACCGGATGCCGCTGTAATGGCGGCCTTGGCCGACGACCTCAACACCGTCGCGGCGATCCAGGCGCTGCACGCTTTGGCGCAGGCTGCCAATGCCGACGCCGGCGTCCTGCCTACCTTTGCCGCCAGCGCGGCACTTCTCGGCCTGTTGCCAGAGAAGGTGGAGATCGATGACGCCGTCGTCATGGAAATCAACAGGCGGGTGCGAGTACGGTTGGAACTGCTGAAGGCGAAGAACTTTGTCGAAGCCGACAAAATCCGCGAGGTACTTTTGGCTGAGGGTATTCAATTGAAGGACGGCAAGGACGCGGCGACGGGTGAACGGACGACGACTTGGGAGGTCAAACGGTGAGCATGAATACCCCCCTCTGTCACTTTCGTGACATCTCCCCCACAAGGGGGGAGATGGGGGGGAGTCTGCCGCTTGTCTTCGCAAAATCACTAAGCTTGGTTTCCGCAGATTCGATCTCCGTTTGGGTTTGCATGCATATCCTCATGATCTTGGGAAAGGATAAGGCATGACCGTCTCGATCTTCACCGGCGGCTGTCAGTGCGGCGCAATCCGTTTCCGTGTCCGCGGCGAACTCAAGGACGCGTCGATCTGTCATTGCCGCATGTGTCAGAAGGCCTTCGGCGCATATTATGCGCCGTTGGTCTCGACGCGTGGCGCCGAACTCACATGGACACGTGGCGAGCGGAAGACGTTTCAATCGTCCAACTATGTGAAGCGTGGCTTCTGCGCGGATTGCGGCACGCCGCTGACCTATGAGGCGCCCGATGGTATTGCGGTCGCGGCTGGCGCCTTTGACGATCCCGCTAAGCTGCCGCCCGTCGTGCAATACGGCGTGGAAGGCAAGATCGACTTCGTCGATCGGCTGCATCTGCTGCCGGGGCACCGGACGGAAGAGGATGCCGAGCAGGCGCCGTTCGTGCTGAACATCGTCTCATACCAACATCCCGATCACGATACCCAAACCTGGCCACAGGAGAAGAGCCATGACTGAAGCGATCCGAAGCGGAGGATGCCAATGCGGCGCGGTGCGGTTTCGCATTCGCGGTGAGCTCGGCCGCCCCTCGATCTGCCATTGCCGCATGTGCCAGAAGCAGTTCGGCAACTTCTTCTCCGCCCTGGTTACGGCGCCGCGTGACGGGCTGGAGTGGACGCGAGGCGAGCCCACCTATTTCCAGTCTTCCGTCAATATCGACCGTGGCTTCTGCAAGAATTGCGGCACGCCGCTGACCTATCGCCACCCCGGCGGGCTGGAAATCGCCATTGGCGCCTTCGACGAACGTGACGATCTGGCGCCGCGGATCCAGGTGAACTACGCCTCGCGCCTGCCATGGGTTGAAACCATATTTGAGCAACCGGTCCACCAGGACCCGGATTTTTACGCACGACAGGAGCAGATCATCTCCTTCCAGCACCCCGATCACGATACGGACATTTGGCCCTCCGAAGGATTGAAAATATGACGGAAATATTGCGTACGCTTTACCCGGAGATCGAACCCTATGCCTCCGGCCATCTCGATGTCGGCGATGGCCACGTCATCTATTGGGAACGCGTTGGTACGCCCGGTGCGAAGCCCGCTGTTTTCCTGCATGGCGGGCCTGGCGGCGGCATCTCTCCAATCCATCGCCGTCTATTCGATCCGGCACTTTACGATGTTACGCTGTTTGACCAGCGCGGCTGCGGCAAGTCGACTCCGCATGCCGATCTCAACGCCAATACGACGTGGCACCTCGTTTCCGATATCGAGCGGCTGCGCGAGATGGCCGGCGCAGAAAAGTGGCAGATCTTCGGCGGCTCCTGGGGCTCGACGCTGGCGCTTGCCTATGCGGAAAAGCATCCCGAGCGGGTCTCCGAACTGATTGTGCGCGGCATCTACACCCTGACCAAGGCAGAACTCGACTGGTATTATCAGTTCGGTGTCTCGGAGATGTTTCCGGACAAATGGGAGCGCTTCATCGCGCCGATCCCTCCGGAAGAGCGTCACGAGATGATGCTCGCCTATCACCACCGGCTGACCCACGAAGACAAGGCAGTGCGCATCGAGGCCGCCAAGGCCTGGGCGATCTGGGAAGGCGAAACCATAACCCTGTTGCCGGACCCTGCGACCAGCGGAAAATTCGAAGAAGCCGAATATGCACATGCCTTCGCGCGTATCGAGAACCATTTCTTCGTCAATGGCGGCTGGCTCGAAGAAGGCCAGCTTCTTCGCTACGCTTTCCGATTGCGGGATATTCCCGGCGTCATCGTTCACGGCCGCTACGATATGCCCTGCCCGGCAAAATATGCCTGGGCTCTGCACAAGGCATGGCCGAAAGCCGAGTTCCACCTGATCGAAGGCGCCGGCCACGCCTTTTCCGAACCTGGTATTCTCGACCAGCTCATCCGGGCAACAGACAAGTTTGCCGGGAAAGTTTGAACCCAACAAGCCGCTCTCCCCGCCTCTTTGGCACGGCGGGGAGAGAAGCGACTGAATAGGACGAAACCGGTTCGCCGGAGGAAACAGAATGACACGCGAAAAAATCTATCTCTTCGATACGACCTTGCGCGACGGGCAGCAGACGCCCGGCATCGACTTTTCGGTCGAGGACAAGATTTCCATCGCCACCATGCTGGACGAATTCGGCCTGGACTATGTCGAAGGCGGCTATCCTGGCGCCAATCCGACCGATACCGCTTTCTTCAATGAAAAACGGACGCAATCGGCTTCCTTCGTCGCCTTCGGCATGACCAAGCGCGCCGGCGTTTCCGCCTCCAACGACCCTGGTCTTGCAAGCCTAATCCAGGCAAAGGCCGACGCCATCTGTTTCGTAGCCAAGAGCTGGGACTATCACGTCAAAGTCGCTCTCGGCTGCACCAACGAGGAAAACCTCGAAAGCATCGCCGAAAGCGTCAAGGCGGCTGTCGGCGCCGGCAAGGAAGCGCTTGTTGACTGCGAGCATTTCTTCGACGGCTACAAGGCCAATCCGACCTACGCGCTCGCCTGCGCCAAGACGGCCTACCAGGCCGGCGCGCGCTGGGTCGTGCTCTGCGACACCAACGGTGGCACGCAGCCGCCGGAAGTGCGCGCCATCATCGAAGCCGTGATCGCCGAGGGCGTTCCCGGCGAATGTCTTGGCATCCATGCACATAACGACACCGGCCAGGCGGTCGCCAATTCGCTCGCCGCTGTCGAAGCCGGCGTGCGGCAGATCCAGGGCACGCTCAACGGCATCGGCGAACGCTGCGGCAACGCCAACCTGATCACGCTCATTCCGACACTTGCCTTGAAAAGGGCCTATAGCGAGCGCTTCGAAACCGCGATCGACGGCGAACGGCTCTTGGGCCTGACCAGGCTGTCGCATGCCTTCGACGAGTTGCTGAACCGCTCGCCGGACCATCAGGCGCCCTATGTCGGCGCCTCGGCCTTTGCGACCAAGGCCGGCATCCACGCCTCGGCTCTGCTGAAGGACCCGCGGACCTATGAACATGTGCCGCCCGAGAGCGTCGGCAATTTCCGCAAGGTCATGGTATCTGACCAAGGCGGCAAGTCGAACTTCATCAATGCGCTGAAGCGGCGCGGCATCGAGGTCGGCAAGGACGATCCGAAGCTTGACCGGCTGATCCAGATCGTCAAGGAGCGCGAAGCGTCGGGCTATGCTTACGAAGGCGCCGATGCCAGCTTCGAGCTTCTGGCGCGCCGCACCCTCGGCACCATTCCGGAATTCTTCGCGATCGACGGCTTCCGCGTCATGGTCGAGCGCCGCTTCGATTCCCATGGCCGCGTAAAGATCGTCTCGGAAGCGGTGGTCAAAATCATCATCGACGGCCAAACCATCATGTCGGTTGCCGAAGGCGATGGCCCGGTCAATGCACTCGACCTGGCGCTGCGCAAGGATTTCGGCAAGTACCAGCATGAGATCGACGATCTGGAACTGGCGGACTTCAAGGTGCGTATCCTCAACGGCGGCACGGAGGCCATAACCCGCGTTCTGATCGAATCCACCGACAGCAGCGGCGTGCGCTGGTGGACAGTCGGCGTTTCGGAAAACATCATCGACGCTTCCTTTCAGGCGCTGATGGATTCCGTCATCTACAAGCTCATGAAGAACCGGCATATGGCAGGCAAGATCGCGGCGGAGTAATCCGCCGCCTATCAAAAACCTTGACGATGCCGTCAAGGAAATGAATTGGCCTCGCGATACGTGTTGGAGTAATGCCGTCGTAAAAGAAAAATAGCACGGCGGGAAACATCCATGGCCACCGATACGATTGCAGTAGATATCAAGAACGAGGACAGTCCGCGCGGGTTCGGTTTCGTGCTGACGGCTTATCTGCTCTGGGGCGTCCTGCCGCTTTACATGAAGGCCATGGCGCATATTCCGGCCATGGAGGTCATCGCTCACCGCATTTTCTGGTCCGTTCCCGTTGCCGGCGCCGTGCTTCTGGCGCTGGGCCGTATGGGCGATGTGAAGGCGGCGCTCAGCCACCCGCGTACAGTCGCCATGGCTTCGGTGACGGCGATGCTGATTACCATCAATTGGGGCACCTATGTGTGGGCCATCGGCGCCGGACATTCGCTGGATGCGGCGCTCGGCTATTTCATCAATCCGCTTTTCAGCATCGCGCTCGGCGCGTTGCTGCTGAAGGAGAGGCTGGCGCCGACGCAGATCGTTGCGATCGCTCTCGCGGCTGCAGCGGTCGTCATCCTGACCGTCGAAGCCGGGACCTTGCCTTGGGTGGCGCTATCGCTGACCTTCTCCTGGGGCTTCTACGCCTTTTTCCGCAAGACGCTGCCGGTCGGGCCGAATCAGGGCTTCTTCATCGAGGTGCTGCTGCTCTGCATCCCCGCCCTGCTCTACATTCTCTATCTGGAGGCGCGCGGCGAAGGCCATCTCTATCGCACGGGCCTCTCCGATATGGCGCTTCTGCTCGGTTGCGGATTGGTAACCGCTCTGCCCCTGATGATCTTCGCCAATGGAGCGAAGCTCCTGAGGCTCTCCACCATCGGCATCATGCAATATATCGTGCCGACCATGGTCTTCCTTATCGCAGTCTTCCTGTTCAAGGAGCCTTTCGGCACGACGCAGATGATCGCCTTCTCGCTCATCTGGGCGGGGCTGGCACTTTATAGCTGGTCGATGCTGCGTCAGAGCCGCGGGCGCTAACCACCGAACATGGTTAGCAAATCCCTAATCAGAGCTTTGCGATAACGGCCTCTTCGCCGCCTCGCGAGCCCACCGTTTCGGCCGCATGCTTGCGGATTGCCGGGATGATGTCGGCGATCTGGTCGACGACCATCGGCTGCACACGATGGGCGGTGTGGACAAAGCCCTCTTCCGTCATGTGGCGGATCAGCTCCATCATCGGATTCCAGAAACCGTTGATATTGGCGAAAACCATCGGCTTTTCATGGCGGCCGAGTTGGCCCCAGGTCATGATCTCGACGATCTCCTCCAGCGTACCGATGCCGCCCGGCAGCGCCACGAAGGCGTCGGCGCGCTCAAACATGGTGTGTTTGCGCGTATGCATGTCAGGAGTTATGATGAGTTCGTCCAATTGGCCGAGCGAATGGCGCGTCGCTTCCATATCGACGAGGAACTCCGGAATGATGCCGGTGACCTGACCGCCATGTGACAAAACGCCGCTCGCCACTGCGCCCATGATGCCCTTCGTTCCGCCACCGTAGACAAGGCGTAACCCGCTCTCGGCGATGTTCTTTCCAAGCTCGCGGCCTGCAGCCATGTGGGAAGGATCGCGCCCCGGCCTGGAGCCGCAATAGACGCAGATGGATCGAATTGGCACAGAATCGTCAGTCATGAATGCAAACAACTATGCTGCAAGTGCTCAGTCAAGAATTTTCAAAGGAAAACTTGCGCCAGAGCATGCAGAAATGGCTGAGAAAGCTTGTAAAAGCAGGCGAAATCGTTAGCAATTTCAAGAGCGGAGACGACTCCGCCGCTTGGAGATAAATGATGATGAAGAACCGTGCCGGATTGCTGGCTCTGTTAGTGCTGGTAATTGCGACCGTCCTGATGGTCTTCTTTGTGATGCCGCGCATCAATGGCGACAAGAAGTCAATCGGCGACGCCATCAATCAGGCCGGCAACGCGGTGAAGAACACGATTACGGAGAATGGGCAGAAGGCAGGCAGCGCCGCGCAAAAGGCCGGCGAGGCAACACAGGGTGCCGTTTCGACCGCTACCAACGCGGCTGATGTCACCAAGAAGCTTACGGATCTCAGCAGCACGGCGGTTGCCTCCCTTGCCGATCTCCAGGCGCTCTTCAGCGATGGCAAGGGGCCGACCGAAGATGTCTTCACCGCAGCCAAGACGAAGGCGATCACAGCGCTGCAGGCGATCGTCAACTTTGTCGCGCCTCAAGGCACGGATGCCACGACGACCGCCTTGGTCAATAAGGCGCATGATGGAGCCGGCAAGGCACTCGCCATCATTCAGTCGCTTCCGGAGAACATCGCCGATGCCGCCGCCGCCATCGACAAGGCGCGGACGGCACTTGCCGGCCAGACTGCGCCGCAGACGCAAGTAGCGGGACCGGCGACGCCTTCCTTCGATGTGCTGCGCGTCGAGCCCGATGGCTCCACCGTCATCGCCGGTACAGCCGAGCCAAATGCCAAGCTGGAGATCGTCGACGGCGACAAGGTGCTGACGACGACCCAAGTCGGGCCGAGCGGCGATTTTGCCGTTGTGCTCGACAATCCGCTGCCGCCCGGCGATCATCAATTGGTGCTGCGTGCGACCGGAAAGGACGACAAGGCTGTCACCTCCGAGGAAGTTGCCACCGTTTCGGTTCCGAAAGACGACAAGAGCCAGCTTCTCGCGATGGTTACCAAGCCTGGCACGGCAAGCCGCATAATCACGGCGCCGTCCGCCAAGCAGGGGCGTGTCGCTTCGGACGAACAAGCGTCGGCGGCCAATGCGCCCGCAATCGCCAACGACGGCGCCGCCAAGCCGCAGGACAACACCGCCGTTGCCTCCACCAATCCGGCCGGCAACGCGGCGGCCTCTCCCGCGGCGCCGACCAGTGGTGAGGTGCCTGAGGTCATGGTCAATGCAGTCGAGATCGAAAACGACCATATCTTCGTTGCCGGTACGACAAAGCCGAACGCCAAGGTTCGAGCCTATGCCGACGACAAGCTGATCGGCGAGATCGCGGCGGGAGCCGATGGTCATTTCGTCGTCGACGGCGTTATGCCGCTGGCGGTCGGCGACCACAAGATCCGTGTCGACGTCCTCGACGGCAGCGGCAAGGTCGCATTGCGCACCAGCGTCAACTTCACCCGTCCCGAGGGCAATCAGGTGACGGTTGCGGCGCAACCACCAGCAGCTTCCAACGCCAGCGGCAACGCCACGGCCCCCACCATGGTGCCGCTCGACGAAGGCGAGCTCGGCAAGCTAAGGGAGGACGCCGCCAAGGCTTTCGCCCTGCTGAAGGACCTGTTTGCGAACGGCAAACAGCCGACTGCGGAACAACTCGCCGCGGCCCGCTCGGGAACGGAAATTGCCTTGAAATCACTTTCGGAATTCCGTCCGGCAATCGATGCCAGCGCGGCACTGAAACAGGCGGCCGCCGATGCCTCCAGTGCGGCCGCTAAGGCGCTTGCGGCGCTGCAGGCCATGCCGACGGATGCGAAGTCGGTCGGCGATGCGCTGCCCAATCTCGGAGATATGATCGCCAACGTCACCAAGCCAGACAACGCGACTCCGGCGCCGGCGAGTGTCGAAGCATCCTCCAGCAGCGGCGGCCCCAAGATCCTGCAGCAGGCGCCGCTTTCGCAGAACACCAGTGCGGTCATCATCCGCCGCGGCGATACGCTCTGGCAGATCTCCCGACGCACTTACGGCGCCGGCGTGCGCTATACGACGATCTATCTCGCCAATGAGGACAAGATCAACAATCCGGACCGCATTCTGCCGGGTCAGGTCTTCGGCCTGCCGAAAGATGCACTGCCCAATGCGGAAGAGCTGCATCGCAAACGGCTTTCAGGTCAGCATCTCTAGGCCGCAAGCTTTCACAATAGGACCGATGCAGTGCGGCCAGGCGCTATCAAAGCCTGGCCGCTGCTTTTACCTGACATAAAAATGGTATAAGCGTGCCGCCGACCCTCATTGCCCTGTTCATTACCCAACAGGGCCTTTCCAGCCAGGCTGTGCAAACACGCGCCATCGCCCGGCTGCCTCAGATACTTGCCGGAGACGGACATGGCAGATCGCAAGAAGACCATATCGGCGGATTCCAGCAATCCGTTGAACACGATCGTCAATCTGTGGCCCTATATGTGGCCGGCGGGCCGCATGGACCTGAAGATGCGGGTCGTCTGGGCAACGGTCTACTTGTTGGTCTCGAAATTCTTCCTGCTGCTGGTCCCCTATTTCTTCAAATGGTCCGTCGACGCCCTGAACGGCAAGCTGGACATGCAAGGCATCCTGCCGGCCTTCATGGTCGGCGCCATCGCGCTGATCGTCGCCACCAACGTCACGCGCCTCATCCAACTCGGCCTCAACCAGCTGCGCGACTCGCTCTTTGCCAGCGTCGGTCAATATGCCGTGCGCCAGCTCGCTTACCGGACGTTCGTGCACATGCACGAACTGTCGTTGCGTTTCCATCTCGAGCGCAAGACCGGCGGCTTGTCGCGCATCATCGAACGCGGCACCAAGGGCATCGAGACGATCGTCCGCTTCACCATCCTCAACACGCTCCCGACCTTTATCGAGTTCCTGCTGACCGCGATCATCTTCTGGCGCGGCTACGGCTTTTCCTATCTTGCGGTAACTGGCGTTACGGTCTGGCTCTATATCTGGTTCACCGTCCGGGCGAGCGATTGGCGCATCTCCATCCGCCGATCGATGAACGAGAGCGACACCGATGCCAATACCAAGGCGATCGATTCGCTCCTGAACTTCGAGACGGTCAAATATTTCGGCAACGAGGAGATGGAGGCCAGGCGCTTCGATCAGTCGATGTCGCGCTATGAGAAGGCTGCCACCGATGTCTGGACTTCGCTCGGCTGGCTGAACTTCGGCCAGGGCCTGATTTTTGGCCTAGGTACCACGGTCATGCTGGTCATTTCCGGCTGGTCTGTCCTGAACGGCCATCAGACGGTTGGCGACTTCGTCTTCATCAATGCCATGCTGCTGCAGCTGTCGGTGCCACTGAACTTCATTGGCTTCGTCTATCGAGAAATCCGCCAGGGCCTGACCGATATCGAGGAGATGTTCGATCTGCTGGAAGTAAAGCCGGAGGTGACGGATGCTTCCGACGCCAAGGAACTGGCCATCGATCACGGGGCCATATCCTTCAAGGATGTGCATTTCGCCTATGATAGCGCCCGGCCGATCCTGAAGGGTATCTCCTTCGAAGTGCCGGCCGGCAAGACGGTCGCCGTCGTCGGCCCCTCTGGTGCTGGCAAATCGACCCTCTCGCGGCTTCTCTACCGCTTCTACGACGTGCAGAGCGGCACGATCACCATCGACGGCCAGGATCTGCGCAAGGTGACGCAAAAGAGCCTGCGCAAAGTAATCGGCATGGTGCCGCAGGATACGGTCCTCTTCAACGACACCATAGCCTACAACATCCGCTACGGCCGGCCGGGAGCTAGCGAGGCCGAGGTGACGACCGCAGCAGAGATCGCCCAGATCGGCGATTTCATCCGCCATCTGCCGGAAGGCTTCGACACAAAGGTCGGCGAGCGCGGCCTGAAGCTCTCCGGCGGCGAAAAGCAGCGTGTCGCCATTGCCCGCACGGTCCTCAAGGCTCCGCCGGTGCTCATCCTCGACGAGGCGACCTCGGCGCTGGACACGACCACCGAGCGGGAAATTCAGGCGGCGCTGGACATCGTTTCCAAGAACCGCACGACGCTGGTCATCGCGCACCGGCTCTCCACCGTCATCGGGGCAGACGAGATCATCGTGTTGAAAAGCGGCGAGATCGCCGAGCGCGGCACCCATGCCGCCCTGCTGGCGCAGGACGGCCTTTATGCCTCGATGTGGAACCGTCAGCGCGAGGCGACCCAGGCGGAAGAACATCTGAAGCAAGTCCGCGAAAGCGACGACCTCGGCGTCGTCGACCGGCTGGCGCCCGCGAACTGACGGCAGCCATGGCTTCGTCAAGAGCATGCGCGGGCCGGTTGTGCACCGACTGCTGTCACAAGGCTGAGATGACAGCCTGCTAGACACGGGTCTCACATCAAAGGGGCCCTAAAATGCGTAAATTTGCCAAAGCTTTAGCACTGTTGCTCGTCGTCGGCACCGCCTCGCCGGTTTTCGCCGGGGATGCCAAGCCGTTCACCGATGCCAAGGAAATCAATCTCCTCAATCTGTTGCCGCCGCCGCCCGCAAACGACTCCGCACAGATGAAAGCCGAGCTGGGCGAAATCCTGACAATCCAGGTGACCCGTACGCCAGAAATGGCTGCTCGCGCCGTGGCCGATGCCGAGGAAAACGTCTGGCGCTTCTCCGACGTCATGGACAACCCGAAATTCACCAAGGAAAACCTGCCGAAGTTCTCGGCATTCTTCGATCGCATCGTCGAGACAGAGGGCGCTGTCGTCGATCCGGCCAAGGACGTCTGGAAGCGCCCGCGTCCACATCTCTACAGCGATCTGGTGAAGCCGATCGTGCCGCTTTCCAAGTCCGGCTCCTATCCGTCGGGCCACACCACGCTCGGTACGCTGATGGGCGTCGTGCTGTCGAATATGGTGCCGGAAAAGCGCGACGTCATCATGGCTCGCGCCTGGGAATACGGCCATAACCGAGTCGTCGGCGGCATTCACTACCCCACCGACATCGAAGCCGGCCGCATTTCGGGCACCGTCATTGCGCAGACCATCATGACGCATGATGACTACAAGACTGAGTATGAAGCTGCCAAGGCTGAGCTGCGCACCGTTCTCGGCCTCTGATTTCGCCTGATCATCGCATGACATGCGAGGCCGCCGTTTTCCATCGGCGGCCTCCTCGTTGCCTTGGGCCCAGGTTTCTACGGGCAGCGCTTTTCAACACCAGGGAATATTGGCATCTTGGCTCCGCGCGGATTGCGCTGGGGGCGAGCATGCGAAAGCATTGCCCATGACGGAATTTGCCTGTAGTCACCGTCATTCTGGTACTTAGAGCAAGACGACTCATCTTGTTCTCGTCTTTTGGCCGGCATGATCCTTGCCCGAAAACCGCTGCCGTTTCGGGGATCATGCTTTAACGGAGTCCGCCATCGATGAGCTTGTTGAATAGCGTACGCAACACGATCGTCCCGGTGCACAAGGAAGGGTATCCCTTCGTCGCGGGTTTCTTTGTTGCATCGCTGGTTCTTGGCTGGATCTTCAAGCCTCTCTTCTGGGTGGGGCTGATCTTCACGCTTTGGTGCGCCTATTTCTTTCGCGATCCCGAGCGCATGACGCCGCAAGACGATGATCTCGCCATATCGCCCGCCGACGGCAGGGTCTCCGGCGTGCAGATGGTGACGCCACCGGTTGAGCTCAATCTCGGCCACGAGCCGATGCTGCGCATCTCGATCTTCATGAACGTCTTCGATTGCCATGTGAACCGCTCGCCGATGCGCGGCCGCATCACTAATATCGCTTATCGCCAGGGCAGCTTCCTCAATGCGGAACTGGACAAGGCGAGCGAACAGAACGAACGCAATGGCCTCGTCGTCGAGACGAAGCATGGCGAGATCGGCGTTGTGCAGATCGCCGGCCTCGTTGCCCGCCGCATTCTCTGCTTCGTCAATGAAAACGAACCGGTCGACGCCGGTGAGCGCATCGGCCTCATCCGTTTTGGTTCGCGGCTCGACATCTTTCTGCCGGTGGGAGCAGCGGCTCGCGTCTCGGTCGGCCAAAGGGCAATCGCCGGTGAAACCGTGATTGCCGAATTCGGCTCCTCGAAGGGCCCGATCGTTAGTCGCCGTAGCTGAGCCCGAGGAAACGAGCGAGATGAAGACGCCTTTTCCGCCCTTTGAGCCGCATGGTCCCAACGACGAGGCACGCGGGCCGCGCCTGCGGGAAATCCCGATGCGACTGATCGTGCCGAACATGATCACCGTACTGGCGATCTGCGCGGGTTTGACCGGCATCCGTCTCGCTTTCGAGAATCGTTACGAGCTCGCCGTGGTTGCCGTGCTGGTCGCCGCGTTCCTCGATGGGATCGACGGACGCGTCGCGCGGCTGATGAAAGCCACGTCCAAGTTCGGCGCGCAGATGGATTCGCTTGCCGATATCGTCAACTTCGGTGTCGCGCCGGCGCTTGTCGTCTATGTCTTCCTGCTGGATCAGGCGCGCTCGCTCGGCTGGATCGCAGCCCTGATCTACGCCATCGCAGCCGGCCTGCGGCTCGCTCGCTTCAACGTGATGGCGGAACGCGAGAACAAGGCGTCCTGGCAGTCTGAATATTTTGTCGGCGTGCCGGCGCCGGCCGGTGCGATGCTGGTGTTGCTACCCGTCTATCTCGGCTTTCTCGGGCTGACCCCCAGCAAAACCTTTGCCTATTGGGGCGCTGCCTACACCGTGTTGATCGCCTTTCTGCTGGTCAGCCGCCTGCCCGTCTGGTCTGGAAAATCGGAGACCAGCCGCATCCGCCGCGATCTTGTGCTGCCGATCATGCTTGCCCTCGTCGTCTATGTGGCGCTGCTGATGAGTTATACCTGGCATGTCATGGTGGTGACCGTCGTTGCCTATCTGCTGTCGCTGCCCTTGGGTGCCCGTTCCTGGACGCGCAAATACGGCACCTACACCATCAATGGCCCCGCCGATCCAGATGTCGACGATTCCAATGATGACATCGGCCGGCATATTTAGCCGAAGCGACGTGGCAATTTGACACTCGCGGCCGATCATCGATTCGCCCTGTCAGCGCAACCTCTTAACGAAAAATAAACACCTAAATTAGATAGATTGTGCGTCAAAATTTCGCGTTACGCTCGCGAAATATGGTCGGTGTTTACAAAAGCTGATCGGCGAATGCCTTTGATTTGTCATGATTTATGGCAAAAAACGCTACATGGCAGTGAGTCAAAAGACACGCTAGGGAACTATTGAGGAGTAGCACATGACCACGAAAAAAGAAGAAGCGGCACAACCGCAGGCTAAGATCGACCCCAGCACGCTCTATCGTCCGCTCGGCCTCAAGGCCGTCCTGGCAGCGCATCTGATGCTGAAAACCAAGCCGCTGGAAAAGAAGCTCGCCTAAGGCTGCCGCATCCGCCAATGGCCACGCAAGGTTGGCCACCGGTAGTTCATGGCAACACCGATCCCACATAAAGCCGTTCAGAAGAGGCTTAGCTGGCTACCGCCAGCATCTGGCTTCTTCGACGGCTTGATAGAAGGTTCGATCACGACCGGCGTCTGCAAATTCGGCCCCATATTGGCGACTTTGTTAACGCGATCCGAAACCGGAATTGCCTCGAAAAAATCCTCTTGAACCGGCACCATCAAATCCTGGACTTCACGCGGCTCCTGGGTTTTGCAATCGAGCCAGCGGGTGAAATCCTCGGGACTGATTACCACAGGCATGCGGTCGTGAATGGGCCGCATCGTTCGATTCGCCGATGTCGTCAGGATCGCACCGGTATCGATCTCGGAACCATCGGCGGACGACCAGGTCTCCATCAGGCCACCAAAGGCGATGACGCCGCCGGCACGCGGACGGATCCAATAGGCCTGCGATTTCTCGCCGCTCTCCTTCGACGGGCGATGCCATTCGTAAAAGCCCGATGCAGGGATCAGAATGCGCCTGTGACGCATGGCCGCCCGGAAAGATGCCTTGCCGATCGCGGTTTCGGCGCGGGCATTGATCAGAAGCGGAAATTCCTTGGGATCCTTCACCCAGGCCGGCGTAAAACCCCAGCGAACAAGCAGGGCGCGGCGCTCCGGCAGATTGCTGCCCCGCTCCTGCCGGTCGCCTGAAACGACGACCAAAATCGGCTGCGTCGGGGCTATATTGTAGCGCGCGGGGAAATCTTCATGCTCGAGATAACCGAGCAATTCCCGCACTTCCTTCTCCGTTTCCGTCAATGCAAATCGTCCGCACATGCGGCTTGTGTTGCATCCCCAAAGAGTCGGGTCAAGGAGAAGGTCAGCTGCGAGGGCCGAAGAGAATCACGGCCGCGCCCGCAAGACAGACGGCGGCACCGGAGAGATCCCAGCGATCCGGCAAACGTCCCTCGACCATCCAGAGCCAGAGAATGGAGGCGACGATGTAGACGCCGCCATAGGCCGCAAAGGTACGCCCCGCGGCGTCGCTCGGCACCAGTGCCAGCAGCCAGGCGAACAGGGCCAGCGACACCAGACCCGGTGCCAGCCACCAAATCGGCTTTGCCAGCCGGAGCCATGCCCAGAAGGTAAAGCAGCCGGCGATTTCAGCCAGTGCAGCGAGGGCATAAAGTCCGTAGGTCATCATGATATTCATTGGATTGCTGGCGGACCCGAATCGCCGCCATTCTCATTCGCGAGTAAAAGGACTTTCATCTCGGACAACAAGGGTCATATCTTATGGTGCTGCAAGCTTCGATACCCACGCATCATTGTCGCCGATATATTCATCAGAATCCGAATTGATCCATGACCTCCATCCCTCGCCTCGCCTCATCCGCCATTCTCGAACGTGACGGCCGCTTCCTGCTGGTGTTGCGGCGCAATCCGCCATCCGCCGATATGTACGCCTTTCCGGGCGGGCGGGCAGAAGATGGCGAAACGCCGGTAGAAACGGCGTTGCGGGAGTTCAGGGAAGAGACGGGAATAACCGCTCGCAATCCCCGCCTTTTCGAAACTTACGATCTCAGGAGCCATGCAGCAGACGGGAGGCTCACCAGTCATTTCTTTCTGTCGGTCTTCCTGGTCGATGCCGACAAGGATGCGATTGCCGAGGCCGCCGACGATGCCGCGGCGATCGGGTGGTACGCGCTGGAGGAGATCCGCCATTTGCCCGTTCCGGCGAGCGTGCTCGAATGTGCCGAACGGCTGGCGGCGGCTCGGGTCTGACAATGTCTTGGAGGCTCCTGCGTTAACGATGCGTGACAATAACGGAGTGGAAATTGAGGTTTTCGCCTTGTTCCCGTCATGCTTGCCATATCAATTAGCCCCATGAACCATCGTCGCCTCATCCAGCTGCTTCCGATTTGCGCCGCGCTCGCGGCCGCATTTCCAGCCTTTGCGCAGCCTGCGGCGACCGCGCCGGCGGTGCAGGTGCCGGACGAAAGCGATAGTGCCGAGCGGCCCACCCCCTATGACGATCAACTGTCACGGCTCGCCGAAATTCTTGGCTCGATCCACTATCTGCGCAATCTCTGCCACACCGGAAAAGAAGATTCCTGGCGAGCCGATATGCAGCGATTGCTCGACACCGAGACCAAAGACGAGCCGAAACGAAAAGAAAGACTGACCGCCTCGTTCAACCGAGGATATAGATCCTTCGCATCGGTTTACACGGATTGCACGCCGCAGGCCATCGTCGCCGAGGAGCGATACCGTAACGAAGGTGCAACACTTGCCACAGAAATAACCGCTCGCTTTGGAAATTGACGATTTATTAACCCCTTTTCCCACCGAGCCGTGTCGTTTTAGGAAAAGGCTGATAAAGTCGTTAATCAAGCGGTAAGGACATGGACGTCTCGAGGAACGAAACAATGCAACCAAGCCTGAACGACATCGACGACATGATTGTCCACGAAAAAAGACAGGCAGCGCTGGAATACCAGAACGAGGCCTGGGCTGACGGGATGGCTGACGGCATCGAGCCGGAAATCATCGCCGACGCCGCAATTGCCCATGCCATACGCGAGACTATTCGTATTCAAGGAGAACAGGGCGCGGAAGCCTTGCTCGAATCGCTTAGGGAACGCATGCTTGCTGGTGAATTCTCTCCGAACCGCACCCTGCAATAAAAGCTAGAGATCCCTTATGCACATCGTATCGGGCAATGAGTCTCGACATTCCATTGCCTTGCTTGCCGCCGCCACCGTGTTTTTCGGCAGCCTCGCCCAGCCTTTGCCTGCCTTTGCCTTCTCCCAGCTCAATCCGCCCGCCAACCAGCCGGACGCTCATGGGAAATCCGCGCAGCACAGCAGTAACAAGCCGGTCGAAGAGGCGCTTGATGCGCCCTCAACGACAATCCCCATGCCCGACCCGCTGGTCAACAGCCAGGCCGGACAGAGCAGTGGTGCCGCATCGAGCAATGCCCCGAATGGCGGCAAGCCGGCGGAGATTCTCTTCGACATCAGCAAGGTACCGGAGCCGGTGCGCAAACTGCGCGAGATGATCGTCGAGGCAGCCGCCTCCGGTGATCTTGAGCGTCTGCGTCCGCTCATGAATGTCGGCGGCGGCCTCAATCAGACGCAGGTGACGGCAGACGATCCGGGCGAAGATCCGATCAAGACGTTGCATGACCTTTCGGGCGACCCTGACGGCATCGAGATCCTCTCGATTCTGCTCGACATCATGTCGACCGGCTTTGCCCATATGGGCCAGGGCACATCCGATGAAATGTATGTCTGGCCCTATTTCGCCGAAAAGGACATCAAGACCCTGACAGCGCCGGAAAAGGTCGATCTGATGCGCATCGTCACCGCTGGCGATTTCTCCGACATGCTGGAATTCGGCGGTTATAATTTCTATCGCGTCGGCATCACGCCTGACGGAAAATGGAAATTCTTCACCTCCGGCGAATGATCCGGCCGCAGAACTTGCGGTTATCGACCGGAGGCCCTACCTCTCACGGATAGGCCAAATTAGCGGGTCCACCATGCCAGCCGTATTCCTCAGAGATCGCTGCTTTCTTCGCGTCACCGGCGCCGAGGCAGAGCCCTTCCTGCACAATCTCATTACCACCGATCTCGCCTCGCTCGGCGCGGACGAGGCGCGTCCCGGCGCGCTGCTCACGCCGCAGGGCAAGATCCTGTTCGACTTCATGATCTGGCGCGATGGCCCTGGCTTTGTGCTGGAGACCGATACGGCGCAAAAGGATGGCCTTCTGAAGCGGCTCACCATGTATCGGCTGCGCGCGCCGGTCGATTTTTCCGCCATCGAGATCGAAGGCGTCACCGTCGCCTGGGGCGAGAATGCGGCCGAAAGCCGCAAGGACAGCCGCTTCGCCAAGGCAGGGATCATTCTGACGCGCACGCCTGGACAGCATGGCGACGATGCCGAGACGCTCTACCAGACTCTGCGCATCGCCAATGGCATTGCGGTTTCCGGCCTGGATTTTGCCCTGCAGGACGCTTTTCCGCATGACGTGCTGATGGATCTCAACGGCGGCCTCGGCTTCCGCAAGGGCTGCTATGTCGGGCAGGAAGTGGTTTCCCGCATGCAGCATCGCGGCACCGCACGCCGCCGGGTCGTCGTGGTGACCGGCAGCGCCGGTCTGCCTGCCACCGGCACCGAAGTGTCTGTCGGCGGCAAGCCGATCGGCGCGCTCGGCTCGACCGAAGGCGCCAAGGGCCTGGCGATCGTCCGGATCGACCGCGCCGGCGAGGCCATCACAGCCGGCACGCCGATCCTGGCGGGGGATCGGGAAATTTCGCTCGCGCTCCCCGCATGGTCCGGCCTCTCCTTCCCCACGCAGGCCGACGAGGCCTCGGCATGACAGCGGGTAATACCCCGCGCGCCTGGCAGCGCATGCTGTCTGGCCGCAGGCTCGATCTGCTGGATCCCTCTCCGCTCGACGTCGAGATCGGCGACATCGCCCACGGGCTTGCCCGCGTAGCGCGCTGGAACGGCCAGACCTCCGGGGATCACGCCTTTTCCGTCGCTCAACATAGCCTTGTGGTTGAGGCAATCTTCCGTCATCTCAACAAAGCGACGCCGGACGAGCTGTTGGCGGCGCTGCTGCACGATGCGCCGGAATATGTCATTGGCGATATGATCTCGCCGTTCAAATCTGTGGTCGGCGGCGATTACAAAGCGGTAGAGAAGCGCCTGGAAGCCGCAATCTACAGGCGTTTTGCGCTGCCGCCGCATTGTGCGCCGGAGTTGAAGGATAAGATCAAAAAGGCCGATACGGTTTCGGCCTATTTTGAAGCGACGCTGCTCGCAGGCTTTACGCCGCAGGAAGCGCGCAAGTTCTTCGGCCAGCCTCGCGGCATCACGCGAGACATGTTGCCGATCGAGCCGATGCCGGCGATCGAGGCGCAGCGGCTTTTCCTGGCGCGTTTCGACGCGATCGAGGCTGAACGCGCCGCCGTGAGGGCCGAGGCATGACCGCGATCGTCGTATCACCGCTGGCGCGCATCGCAGAGATGGCCGTTCGCCACGGCGCATCTGAAATGATCAGCCTGATGGCGAAGGAACAGACCTTTCACCGGCCGGCTGTGATCAAGGCGGAACGGCATCTTTTGCTTGGCATGAACGACATCAGCTTCGCAGGTGCCGGTGATCTTATCGCACCGCAAGAGACGCATGTTCGTGACATCATCAATTTCGCCGGGAATTGGGACCGCACCTCGCCACTGCTGATCCATTGCTGGATGGGTGTGTCACGATCGCCGGCGGCGGCGCTGATCGCAGCGTTGGCCGTCTGCCCCGAAGAGGACGATCTGGCGCTAGCCCATCGCCTGCGCGCGGCCTCGCCTTATGCGACGCCGAACGCTCGGCTGATCATGATCGGGGACGAAGTGCTCGATCGCAAAGGCCGGCTCGTCGACGCCGTTAAAGCGATCGGCCGCGGCGCCGATGCGGACGGCAACGCACCCTTCGTCCTGCCGTTGCTCACGGAAACCAGCATGAAATAAAAAACGGAGACTGCACCTGCAATCTCCGTCCATTTTTCAGTCTATCGCAGCGCGCCGATCAGGCGGCAGCACTATCAGACGAATCGGGGTCATACTGACCATAGGTGTTCTGATAGACATTCATCGACGCCTGCATCTCGCTGATGAAGACCTCCAACGCGTTTTGGCCGCTATTGTCGCTGGTACTCGTGCCGCTACTGCCGCTACTGTTACTATCGCTGGAGGTCTGTTCCAGCAACAGCATGTCGGCGGCGGACGAGTCTGTGGACTTCAGCACGTCGAGACCTACGACAAACTGATCCTTGTTCAGCGAGCCGGCGCCCTGAGTATCTACGCTCTTGAACAGATTTTCGGCGTCACTTTGGCTCATGTCCTTCGGGCGTCCGGCAACGAACTCGTCGGACGAAACCTTGCCGTCGTGATTGGTATCGAGGCTGGCGAACAGCTGGTCCATTGGCGACTGACCCGACGAACTGCCGCTCGACGAACCCGTGCCGGTCTGACTGCTGCCGCTGGCGCCGCTCTGCTGCATCTGCAGCAGCATGGATGCCAGATTGCTCGAAAATGTATCCGTCGCGCTCGGGTCGCTGCTGTTTTCATCGTTGAGGACACTTGCCGACAGAAGACCGGATTGCGCCGCTTCCTGCAGTTCCTGCGCATCCACGATGCCATCGCCATTTTTATCAAGGGGATTGTACGAGGCAGCTGTCATGCTGCTTCCAACTGAAGAAATACCACTCATCCAAATCTCCTAAAGTAAACGCCATCGGGCGTTTTCGGTGGGACGCAGTACGCTCGTTGAAATGCCGATGGGATAGGCCGATTTTCGGAAGTGGTCAAAGATAGGTGTTAATTGATCATTAACCCCAATTGACAGGCATCGAATCATATTGGCGGTGGGCATCCGCGTGAGGAAGACAACCAGTGCTTGGCGAGAATTCAGACGAACGCCCGAATCACCCTTGAGTGCATGCTATTCGATGACCGCGCAAGCCACTCGTTTGCCGGCGCCGCCAACGGGCTGGCTGCGATAATCATCCGACTCCTCATGGATCATCAGCGTCCGGCCGCGAATGCCGTTCTTCCCGTCGAGCTTCACCATGCTGTTGAACACCTGGGCCCGCAGCTTGCCATCCTGATCGACATATTGATTGGGCATGTCGCCAGCATGCGGGCCGTTAGCCGCGAGCAAGCCGTGCTCGGCATTCGTGGGATTGAAATGGCCACCGGCAGATTCGAACCCGTGCGTATGGTCGCAACGGTTGTTCTCATGGATATGGAAAGCAACCCAACGGTTGACCGGCAGGCCGGAGACGTCGAGTTCGATCAGTACGCCCGTCTTCGCCTCAGTCAGAACAGCTCGCCCCGCCTGTTTGCCATCGGGGCCGACAAAATTGGCAATCGCCGTCTGCTTGTCCTGCGCCGTCGCAGACGAGCCTGCCGCCAAAACCAGTGCCGCTGCGACAATGAAAGTCCTCATGGAAAATCCTCCCGTTTGACGTCAATCCAACGCATTACGGGGGCGGGTGTTCCCGCCAAGGGAGAAATGAGTGACTCTCGGCCACGAATAAGCGGTCCGCCGTTGGCTGGCGAACCGCTACAATGACTTGCGCAAAACGGCCGGTCAGGCCGCCATGCTGTCTGTGTCGTATTGGCCGTAGGTGTTGTTGTAGGCATCCATGGGCGTCAGTGAACCAAAGTCGTTAGCGCTATTGGCTTCCGGCGATGTGTTCGTCAGCGTGGCGCCACCGGGTAGTTGCATGAGCTTTGCCATCAGGCTGCCCATTGCGCCATTCCTGTTGCTGTTGGCGATCGCATCGGTTTCGAGGATGCCCGGACGCTCGTCAGCTTCGCGCTCCTCGCGGCTCAAAATACCGTCGCCATTTGCATCGAGGCGCGAAAGCGTGCCGCGATAAGCATAAGAACTGTTGGATGTGGAAGATACATGGGACATACAAACCTCCTAGGGTAGGAGCCGCCTCATGCGACGTCGTTTGTACGCAATACGTTCTGGTTAACTGCAAGTGTTGATAGGCTGATTTGCCGCTTGGGTAAAGACGAATTGTTAATGGGTATTAACAATAGTTCCCAAGTTATAAATCGCAATTTACTAATAAGCTTTCGGTGGTCCGCCATGCGAGGCATATCACTTTTCGTTGCGTAATCCTCTGAAATCATAGGGAAAATCGATCGACTGACCCTTACTGTCCCGCACATTTCGTATAATGTGACGACAGAAGCCTATGGAGGAGACATGATGGATCTATTGCTGATCGTAGTTGTGGTCGTGGGCATTGTGATACTGCGCAGCTACAATCAACGGCTACAACGACTGGAAAGCCGCGTTTCAGAGCTGCAAAATGCACTCGCCGGCCATGTGCCGGCCGTTGGCATGGGCGAATCAGCAACGGCGGCGGAACTCGCGGAGACAGTCTCCCAGTTCCCGGGAAGTTCAACACAGCCGTCATCCGAAACGGCCGCAGAGCCATCAGCCGAATTGAAAGAAGCGGCCTCCGCTGAAGCTGGCACCCAAGAGCAAAAGGAGGAATTTGTCGCCCCCGCGCTTGCGCAAAAACAAGAAAGCCTGGAGACCACGATTGGCGCCCGCTGGGCGGTCTGGGTAGGCGGCATTGCACTGGCGCTCGGCGGCATCTTCCTGGTCAAATATTCGATCGAAAGCGGCTTGCTCAGCCCTGCCGTGCGGCTGGTGCTTGCCGCTATCTTCGGCTTGGTCCTCGTCGCCGCTGGCGAAATCATCCGACACCGGTCCGAACCGGTGCTTGCCAATACCTTCCAGAACGCGATGATTCCCGGCGTGCTGACGGCGGCTGGTGTCGTCGCGCTGTTCGGCTCGACCTATGCCGCCCATGGGATTTACGGCTTCATCGGACCGGCGACCGCCTTCGTCCTTTTGGGACTGATCTCGCTCGCCACACTTGGCCTGTCGCTATTGCATGGCCAGGCGCTTGCGGGTCTCGGGCTCCTGGCTTCCATGATCACGCCGGCGCTCATCGCCTCGACGGCGCCGAGACCCTGGACGCTTTTCGGCTACCTCGTCTTCACCTGGCTCACTACCATCGCCGCATCGCGGCTGCGCCGCTGGTACGTCGTACCGTCCTTTGCCAATGCACTCCTCAGCATCTGGCCGCTGCTTTACGTCTTCAACAGCGACATGGTCGACATGGCGCCGGTGACACTAACCATGCTGGCAATGGTCGCCGGCACGATTTTCATTTGGCCGGGGCGCTACGAAGCAGCAGCAACCGCCGCAGAAAGTGCCGGATCGGTCGAAGCCGAAGAACCGTCTGCCTCCTCACCCGCCGGCCACTGGGCCGTGTTCCTGACGCGCGCGCCGCTTGGGATGACGCTGACGGCATCGATCGGCGCCGCCGCAGTCGCCTTGTCATTGCTTGCTTACAGCCTTTTGTACGGATACCCGCTGCCGGACGCTTCCTTTCTCTTTGCTGCGATTATTGCGACCGTCGCGGCCTTCGGCGGCGGCCGTGCTTACGGGGCTTGGGCGGCAATCTTGTCGGCAGTGGCCGCAGGATTCGGCATGTTCATCGCTCTGATGCAGCCGGAGATCGGCGCGGAGTTGAACATAGCGCAGATCGTTCCGCAGTTATCCTACCTTGTCGTCTACGCCGGTCTCGGCCTCGGCGCGGTCTTCGTCATTGTCGGCTTCTTTTTTCTCAGGCGTTTTGGCGAAAGCGAGAAGCCCTTTGCGGCGCTGTGGGGCATTCTCATGGTCGCCACGCCGCTGACGATAGCCGTGATCAGCTATGTCACCTTCGGTAACTGGACGCGCGACTGGCTGCATGGGCTCTATGGCATCGGGCTTGGCGTTGTCCTGCTGGCGCTCGCCGAATGGCAGAGCCGTCAGTCCTCGGAAAGCGAAATACCGCTGCCGACCAATATCCTCGCCGTCGGTTCTTGCGCTGCTTTCGCCTTCGCTTTGCACACGCTGACCCATGACGCCCTCCCGACAATCCTGCTGCCGGTGCTTGGCATGGTCTTTCTTTTGGCTGGACGCGCCCGTTCATGGCCAGCGCTGCCTTGGATGATGGTCGCCGCGCTGATCATTGTGCTGGGTCGCATCGCCTGGCGGCCGACCGTCGTCGATCCCGACGAACTCGGCATGACGCCGGTCTTCAACATGCTGCTTGCCGGTTACGGTATCCCGGCGGCACTCGCGGTCTGGTCTGCCTTCGAGGTCAGGCGTTCACCGGACCTCAGGCTTCGCAACACCCTGCAGGCGCTCGCGAGCGTTCTCGTGCTGCTGACCATCGCCATCCTGGTGCGCCATGCGATGAACGGCGGTGTCTTGAATGCGAACGTTCCAACGCTTGGCGAACAATCGATCTACACATTGCTGGCGATCGGCGCCTCGGCGACGCTGATGGCGCTCGACCTCAGCGCATCGAGCCCGGTTTTTCGTTATGGCGGTATGGCGCTCGGCGTCCTCTCCGTCATCCTGATCCTGATGCTGCATCTGTTCGGGCTCGATCCCTTCATCACCGGCGAAAGCACCGGCCGGATCCCCTTCTTCAACCTCCTGCTGCTCGGCTACCTTCTGCCCGCACTCGCCTATGGCGGGGTGGCGCTCTATGGGCGGAACAGACGGCCCCTGGCCTATGTGATGATGCTTGCCGTCGCCGGCGCGGTCATGACCTTTGCGTGGGCAACGCTATCCGTGCGCCGCTTCTGGCAGGGCGAATATATCCCGTTGTGGAATGGCTTCATCCAGGGGGAAGTCTATTCCTACTCTGTGGTCTGGTTGCTGATCGGCATCGCCCTTCTGTGGCTCGGCGCACGTTTCGATGCTCGTAGCCTGCGTATCGCGTCGGCAGTACTGGTGTTCGTCGCTGTCGTGAAGGTCTTCCTCATCGACATGGCAAATCTCGAGGGCTTCCTGCGCGCGCTGTCCTTCATCGGCCTCGGCGCGGTATTGATCGGCATTGGCCTGTTCTATCAGAAGGTCCTGACCGGCAGGAAAGCGACGGAATGATTGCGGCGAATCTCTGCGCTCGGTAGGAACGCGCAAGGATCATTCCAACAGATCATTCCGAGACGAGGCAGAAGATGGATACCAACAGAATGGCACGGGCCTTTGCCCCGTTCGAGGCGCTGGCTGCAGATCTCATTCCGCATGCGACCGATGGCGACGACGGCTCGCATGACATCGCCCACATCCTGCGCGTCTTCAAGAACGCCATGTCCATCCAGGCCGAAGAAGGCGGCAATGCCCGCATCCTAGCCGCGGCCGTATTGCTGCATGATTGTGTCTCGGTCGAGAAGAATTCGCCGCATCGCGCCCAAGCATCGAGGCTGGCGGCCGAGAAGGCCTCCGGCATTTTGAGAGAGCTTGGATGGACCGCCGAGGATATCGCCGCCACGTCACATGCGATCACCACGCACAGCTTCTCGGCCAATATTCCGCCGGAAACGCTGGAGGCGAAAATGTTGCAGGATGCCGACCGGCTGGATGCAATCGGGATGGTCGGCGCTGCCCGTTGTTTCTATATCGCAGGCCGCCTGGGTTCGGGTCTCTACGATCCGTTCGACCCTCTCGCCACGGAGCGGCCGCTGGACGACAAGCGCTTCGCCATTGACCATTTCGAGACAAAGCTGTTCAAACTGGCAGATGGGTTCCAGACCGAAACCGGCAGAAGGTTCGCCAGCGAGCGGCATGAGCGGTTGAAGACGGTGCTGGCAATGTTCATCGACGAAATCTGAGGGCTATTCATGCGGGTCAGCGATCTCTTCATTTATCCGCTCAAGAGTGCACGCGGCATCGCCATTCCGTCCGCCACCATCGACGCTTTCGGCCTCATCGGCGATCGGCGCGCCATGCTGATCGACCCCTCCGGCCGCTTCATCACGCAACGCGAATTGCAAGATCTTGCCCGCATCGACGTCCAGCCCGGCCCCTCCTACCTGCGCCTGAAAATGGAGGGCAAGGCCGACATCATCGTGCCGCCGCCGCACCCGGACAACCGCATGGACGTGAATATCTGGAAGTCAGTCGTCAACGCCTCCGTCGCCGATGAGGAGACGAACAAGGCACTATCGGCCTGGCTCGGGCGCGACGTCAAAATAGTGTTTTTCGACAGCTTCGCGAAGCGCACCGCCAATCCGGCATGGGCCGGCAGCGACGCGCCGGTCACCTTCGTCGACGGATACCAGATCCTGATCACCACCACCGGCTCGCTGAAGGCGCTGAATGCCGATCTTGGCGCCCATGGCGAAGGCTCGGTCGGCATGGAGCGCTTCCGTCCCAACATCGTCATCGATTGCGATGAGGACTGGCCCGAGGACCGCTGGGCGGCGATCGAGATCGGCGGCATTCGCCTCGATCTCGTCAAGCCTTGTGACCGCTGCATCATCACGACGCAGGACCAGAAAACCGGCTCGCGCGACGTTCCAAACCCGATCCCGGCTATGGGGCGCATCCGCATGTCCGCAGATCGCCGTGTCCCTGGCCCCCTCTTCGGCTGGAATGCCGTACCGCGCGGCGAAGGTTCGGTGAAAATCGGCGACACAGTGACCGTGATCGAGGAGCGGTCGGAGGGCTGGGCATTCAAGCGGCGCTAGCCGCTCCACCACCCATGTTTGGTACTTGCGGGCCTGGGGCAGCAGGTTCATGTTCATGCTCGTCCCTTATTTGAAGTCCGTTGGTTGCGGCTGAAGGAGCCGCGGCGCACCGGGCTTTTTCGAGGTGCGTCCGATGGAATGCGCCGGCTGTGGTTTCGATATTCAAAGTGGTTTTGCTTTCTGTCCGCGATGCGGCGCAAAGCAACCTGTCTCCTGCGCTGCGTGCGGCTTTCCCTGTCAGCCTGATTTCGCTTTCTGCCCCCGCTGTGGCGCCGCGATTTCCGACAAAGCCCAACCCGCAGCGAAGCCAACCATCGAAGCCATGCCGCCAAAATCGGACAGCGATGCCGACCGCCGGCCAGTGACGGTGCTTTTTGCCGATCTCTGCGGCTTCACGACGCTGAGCGAGCAGATCGACCCGGAAGTCATGCGCGTATTGCAGAACGAATTGTTCGAAGAGATGACCCAGGCAGTCGAGGCTTATGGTGGTTTCGTCGACAAGTTCGTCGGCGATGCGCTGCTGGCGCTGTTCGGTGCGCCAGTCGCTCATGAGGACGATCCGGTGCGAGCACTGAATGCGGCGCTTGATATGATCGATCGGGCAATGCAGGTCGGTGAGCGCTGGCAATCGCGCGCCGGTGTACCGCTGCGCCTGCATATTGGCATCAATAGCGGCCCTGTCGTCACCGGCAGCTTCGGGGCGGTCAGTACCAAATCGTATTCCGTAACCGGCGACACGGTGAACACTGCTCAACGCCTGCAATCCATGGCCGGCGAAAACGATATCCTTGTCGGGCCGCTGACCTATCGCCTCACCCGCCACGCCTTTGCTTTCGAGAGTCTCGGCGCGCAAGCGTTGCGCGGCAAAAGCGGCAATGTTCTCGTTCATCGGCTGACCGGACCATTGGAAGCGCCCTATACGGCGCGCGGGCTCGAAAGTTTCGGCCTTCAAGCGCCGATGATCGGACGGGATACGGAATTGTCGCGGCTGCTGACATGCCTCGATCTCGCCTGCGGCGGTGCGGCACAGCTTGTGCGCCTCATCGGCGAAGCGGGTATCGGCAAGTCCCGGCTGGTCAACGAATTCATCGGGATCGCCGGCAATGCCGCCCGTTTCCAGGGCCTCGCCATCCGCAAAGCGACCTGCTCCCCCCTCGGCGAACAATCCTATGGCACGCTTGGCGCAGTCGTGCGCAGCGCGTACGGCATCGGCGAAAGGGATAATCTCGACAGGACGCGTCAGTTGCTGGCGGCGGGGTTCCGCGCGCTCGATCTCACGCAGCAGGACATCGACGGGCTTTTGCCGCTTTTTCTGCATGTCCTCGGGCTCGGTGACCCCAGTGGAGCGCTGCGGCACATCGAGCCGGAGCAATTGCGGAGGCAGATCTTCTACGCGGTCCGCACCGTTTTCGAGCGGCGGCTGGCGCAGGGTCCGCTGCTGCTTGTCATCGAGGACCTGCATTGGGCGGATGCCGCCTCGCTGGAAGTGCTGCGCTTCATGATGGATCGGCTGGAGCGCAGCCGGTTGATGCTGCTTGCGATCTACCGGCCGACATCGCAGATCGACCCGTTGGATTCCAATCGTGTCAGCGTCACAGTGCAACGGCTCGGCCCGTTGATCGCAGCCGATGGGCAGAAGCTTCTCGCTGCCTTTTTCGGTGAAGGTCATGGCAAAGCGCTGGTCACGATGCGCAAGCGCATCCTCGACCGCGCCGGCGGCAATCCGCTCTTCATCGAAGAAATCCTTCGGGGACTGATCGAGATGGGGACGCTGCACAACGACGGTCAGCGCTGGCACGTTGCGGCGGAAGACGCGGATGTCGATATTCCGGTCAATCTGCAGGCCCTGTTGCTCGCCCGCATCGATCGTGTGCCGCAGGAGATAAGGCGGTTGGCGCAGGAGGCGGCGGTGGTCGGCCCGAAGTTCGAGACCGCCCTGCTCCGCATCGTTGCCACCGATCCGGCTGCCATAGACGCGGCACTGGATTATCTCTGCGATGCCAACATCATCGAAGAAATGCGCGGGCCCGATGCCGGTGTTTCTCCCGCCTATCGCTTCAGCCAGTCGCTGCTGCACGCCGTCATCTACCATAATCTGCTGCTGCAACGGCGCATGGAGCTTCATCGTCGGATCGGACAGGCTTTGGAACGCCAATACGGTGCCGCACCCGACCGCCCCGAACATCTGGCGCAGCTCGGCCATCATTTCAGCCTGACCGCCGAGAAGGCGAAGGGGGCTAGCTATCTGATGGCGGCAGGCGATCTGGCACGCAAGACTTACGCCAACGACGATGCAATGCGCCTCTACCGTCAGGCACTTGCCGCCTTCGCGGACGAGCCGGAAGTGACGCCGGAACAAACGGCACTTCTGGAACGTCTAGCCGATCTCTGCGGCCCGGCCGGCCTCCGCGATGCCGCCGTCAGCCATTATCAGCGAGCGCTTGCAATCCACCGCACTCGAGACGATCGGATCGCCGCCGCCAGGATATTGCGAAAGATCGGCCGCTTGCATCTCGATGCGGGGCGCCGCGACCAGGCGGAGGCACATTGCGCCGAGGCTGAAGCCATGATCGCGACAATCAATGCGCCGGTCGAACACGCCCATCTTCTGCAGGAGCGCGGTTATCTGGCCTTCCGCATGGGCGACCAGGCTGCCGCCGCCGAATGGGCGACGCAGGCCCTTCAATGCCTGCAGACGCTTCCGATCGACGGAACGACCGAGACCGGACGGGAGGCGGCGCGAGCGATGGCCGAGGCGCTGAATACCAAGGGTGCGGCACTTGCGCGGCTCGGACGTCGTCGTGATGCCGTGCAGGAGGTGGAGCGCAGCTTGTCCGTAGCCGAAAATGCCGATCTGCAAAGTGCAGCCTGCCGCGCCTATTCCAATCTCGGCGTCCTCTACACGGTTGTCGATCCGGCCAGCGCCATCAAGGTCTGCCAGCGCGGGCTGGAGGTTGCAACCCGTATCGGCGATCTCGGCTTCCAGGCGCGCCTTCTTGCCAATCTCGCCGTTTCCTGCTGCACCTTCACCCATCGCTGTGCCACCGAGGGTGTGCCGGCAGCGGAGAAGGCGGTAGAAATCGACCGCGCGCTCGATCAGCGCGACCATCTCTCCGTACCGTTGATTGTCCTTGGGCAGATCCATCAATGTCACGGGCAGCCGAAGCTAGCTCGTAAGTATTACGAGGAAGCCCTTGAGGTTGCGAAGGAAATTGACGAGCCGCAACTGCTCTTTCCGTGCTATGATGGCTTGGCGACATTGAGCCTCGAGCGTGACGACATGGATGAAGCGGAACGGTATTTCACGCTTGCACAGGATGTGTGCGCCCGCCACAACCTAGATCCGGGCACACTCGTCGTATTGCCGTTTCTTGACTGACTACCTCGTCGTGAGGCCGTTGGAAATCCATTAGGAGAATCGATTCAAGCGCTTAAAGGGAGGAACGAAAGATGCCGGAGAACCAAGCCGAAAGACCATTGCAGCCTGGAGATCGCGCGCCGAACGTCGTGCTGGATGCAATCACCCGCCAGGGCAAGATCGCCATTGACGATTTTCGTGGCCAGAAGCCGGTGCTTGTCGGGTTGTTCCGTGGGCTACATTGTCCCTTCTGCCGCCGGCAGATCGCCGCCATGTCCGAGCTCACCGGTGCGTTGCAGGAAAAAGGCATCGACAGCCTGACCGTCGTCAACACGCCGATCGACCGTGCGCGCCTCTATTTCCGCTACCATCCGCTTCCCAATCTGCTGGCTGCTTCCGATCCTGAACGGGTATCGCACAAAGCCTTCGGCCTGCCGAATGTGCAGTTCACCGAAGACGAGAATGACTGGCCACGCAAGGTGGGCATGAAGACGGTGAAGTCGATGCGCGTCGAAATGCCGGACGAGCTTCCGCAGCCGATGGACCCGATGGCGGCGATGGAATTCCTCGACAAAGCGGACGGCTATGATTTCACCGAGGATGACAAGAAGATGATCGCCACCGGCGAAGGACAGCTCATCGGCGAGTTTCTGCTCGATCGGGATGGTGTCGTCCGGTGGTGCTTCACCGAAGTGGAGGAGTCTGGCCGTCATATGTTCGGCATTCCCGCCCCTCGAGAAGTGATGTCCGCAGCATCGAATATGGCTGTTTGAAGCGAGCGCTCTTTCCGCTCCGAATGACGCCTTGGAGCATGATCCTCTCGGATTATGCTCTATTTTTTTGCGGCAATGCCGGCCGCTCCTGTGTTTCCAAGGACGCCGCGTTCAGCGCTTTCAACGCCGCCTGGATGAACCCGTCACGCGCCGCGGCGATCTCGATGCCGCGCGGCTCGTAGACATGGCGATGCAGGAAGAAGCCAGTCAGGTGGAACGCGGCGGCCAGGCTTTCACAATCCGCCGCTTCGACGGAGCCGGCGGCAAGGAAGGGCGGCAGCGCCAGCATCTTGTCGGCCCAAGGCAAACCGGCCGAACGGCAGACGGCACGTCCGGTCTTCGGTGAAACGAAGGCGAGGTCGTCGCGCACGCCTGTCGCGGCACATGCAGTCAGATCGAGGCCGAAGCCGAGATCGTTGAGCACCGCCAATTCGAAGCGGACGAAAAGCTCGCCTGCATCCATGGGGTTCTGCAGGTTTTCCAGAATGACATCGAGTGCATCGTAAAGATGTGGATGAGGATCGCGCTCAGGCAGCAGGCGCAGCAGCGCGCCCATGGCCTGTACGCCATAGACGGCGGTTGCCGTTTCCATCAGCCGCGCCGCCCGCAACCGCACCGGCTCCATGCGGAACTCGCCGAGATGTTCGTGCAGCCGCGCCCGCCAGGTGACTTCGACCAGATTGCCCGCCTGCAGCACAGGCTGCATGGCGCGCGATCGGCCGGAGCGCACTAATCCCAGATGGCGCCCGCGATCACGCGTCATCACCTCGGCGATGACGCTTGTCTCGCCGAGGCGCTTGACGCCCAATATGATCGCCTGATCGTGCCACTGCATCGGCTGGCTTATCCCGCAGAATGTCGTGATTCGAGTTTAGGACAAACGGCAGACGCTGTCACATGGGAGACCATCGGCTCTAGAGCGGTTCAGCGCTTCTCGGAATCGCTTTCCCGCTCTATCCCTTTGATTTTACGCATTCCGGACGGAAAACCGCTTCGCACTTTTCCTGGAATTGCTCTAGGAGTCGCTTGATAGACGGCTCGCTGCCGCCAACTTATCGACGAATGCCCGCATGGCAGCTTCATCGAAGGGCTTGTTGAGCAAGGGCACGTGCCGCATGTCGTGTGGGAAGTCGAGCGTATCAGGATAGCCGCTGACGAAACCGAAGGCGATACCGCGCCCGGCCAGCAACCGGGCAAAGCCGAAACTCATCGAATCCCCCAAATTGACATCCAGCATTGCAAAATCATAACGCTCTGTATGAATGGCGTTGACTGCCTGCTCCAGGT
Organism: Rhizobium mayense; assembly: GCF_030272705.1. Lineage (GTDB taxonomy): Bacteria > Pseudomonadota > Alphaproteobacteria > Rhizobiales > Rhizobiaceae > Rhizobium > Rhizobium mayense. Next base: position 161,691 of record NZ_JARFYM010000009.1, read on the forward strand.
TCGAGGCGATTTCCACCTGCTCGACCCCTACAAGACGAAGGATTTCCTCCGCCTCCATCGCAATGATCAGATTGTCTTCTAAAATGAGAACGCGCTGAACCGTCATATCAGCGCCATCCCCGCGTCCGTACGCCAAACGGCGCGGTGCCCCGTAAATATTCCCACATCTATCCCTCCGGCGCCAATCATCGGCCCGTGTTGAATGGATGGTATTCCCCCATCCGTGTTGGCTAGATCTCATGTGACATGACCTTGCCTAGACCCGCTTCGCACTTTTAACCCCGCGGCACTATGGGCTCGTCATCATGCTCCAATCGCTTTTGCCGCTGCGGTTAGTAAAAGGTGAAACTGGTCGAAAAGTGACGACGAATGTAGTCTATGCTGATACAGTAATTGCTGGCATTTAAAAATGACATGGGCATCCTGTGTCAATATCGAACATCAGATGAATGGTCGCCGGCCCGAATCGAGCCCCTCCCACGCGGCGAGTTCGGCAAGTCCTTCGCCATTCAGCACGTCGCAACCGCGCTCCTGCCAATGAATCAATCCTCGTTCTGAGAGCCTTTTCAATGTTTTGTTGGTATGAACGATAGAGAGGCCGAGCGTATCGGCGATGTGCTGCTGTGTGATCGGGATGACCTTGCTGCCGTTGAAGAGGTGCAAGGCACTGGCCCGCTGATGCAGATAGGCGAGCAGATAAGCGGCTCTTTCCAGCGCGGAGCGCCGGCCGATGCTCAAGAGATGTTCATCCAGAATGCGTTCTTCCCGTGCGGCGATCCAGGTCAGATCAAAAGCGAGCGACGGATGCCTGTTATAGAGCGTCATCAGTTCCGCACGCTCGAAGACACAGAGCGAGACTGGTGACAGAGCTTCGGTGGAATGCCGCATTTCGCCCATGATCGAGCCCTGCAGACCGATGAGGTCGCCGGGCATGACATAATTGAGAATCTGCCTGCGCCCGTCTTCGAGGGTCTTATAGCGAAAGCCCCAGCCGGAAAGAATCGTGAAGAGGTGAGCGCTGTGGGCGCCCTCGAGGAAAATCGTCGCACCGGCATCGACGACAAGCTCGCCCTTCTTGAAATCCGCGACGAAACTCAGCTCCTCGCGATTGAATTCGCGGAAATGCGGCATGTCCCGCAGCGGACATTGCTGGCACGGCGTTTTTTGCCCGTGCATCGTTGTCGTCTTTGCCATTGACGCCGCCCCTTGGGCCGTGCCGACGGACGCAATCCGCCCGGCGGCTGTCGCAATGTAAGACAGTCAACGGAAAATTGTTCCGTCAGCGCGGAAACTCGAGGCCCATCTCGCGGAAGCGTTCCGGATCGTCGCCCCAGTTCTCCCGCACCTTGACGAAGAGGAAGAGATGCACCGGCTGCTCGAGAATTTCGGACAGTTCCTTGCGCGAGGCGGTCGAGATCGCCTTGATCGTTTCGCCTGATTTACCGAGGGCAATCTTCTTCTGGCTCTCACGCTCGACATAGATCACCTGCTCGATCCGCACCGAGCCGTCCTTGCGCTCCTCCCATTTCTCCGTCTCGACATGGGAGGAATAAGGCAATTCCTGATGCAGGCGCAGGAACAGTTTTTCGCGGGTGATTTCAGCGGCGAGCTGGCGCATCGGCAGGTCGGAAATCTGGTCCTCGGGATAATACCACGGGCCTTCCGGCAGGGTCTTTGCCAGATAGTCCATCACATCGTCGCAGCCCGAACCGTTTTCGGCCGAAATCATAAAGGTCTGCTCGAAGGCGATCTTCTCGTTGGCGGCAGCGGCGAGCGCCAGCAGGTCTTCGCGGCGAACCCGGTCGATCTTGTTCAGAACGAGGATCTTCGGCTGCGAAACTTCCTTCAGTCCTTCGAGGATGGCTTCGGCATCGCCGCGTATCCCGCGCTCGCTGTCGATCAGCAGCATGATGAGATCCGCATCCTTGGCGCCGCCCCAGGCGGTCGTCACCATTGCGCGGTCAAGGCGCCGGCGCGGCTTGAAGATACCGGGCGTATCCATGAAGACGATCTGCGCATTGTCATGAATGGCGATGCCGCGCACGATCGCGCGCGTCGTCTGCACCTTGTGGCTGACAATCGATACTTTGGCGCCGACGAGCCGGTTGACGAGCGTCGACTTGCCGGCATTGGTCGGGCCGATAAGGGCCACGAAGCCGGAATGCGTCGGGCTGATGTTTTCAGCCGCGCCTTCGCCGGCGGCCATGTCTTCCTGATTGGTCATCTTTTCCGTCATTTCTAGAGCGGCTCTGCGTTTCACGGAATCGCTTTCCCGCTCTCCCCTTTGTTTTTTACGCAATTCCGGACGGAAAACCGCTTCGCACTTTTCCTGGAATTACTCTAGGCAGTCATTTTTGAGAGGACTGGAGCTGCCATACACCTTCGCGCTCCAAAATCCGCGTCGCAGCCACCTGCTCGGCGGCGCGTTTGGAGCGTTCAATACCGGTCTCTGGCGCGGTTCCGGCCACCTCCACCGTCACCGTGAAGCGGGGATCATGATCCGGTCCGCTGCGGTCATCAACCCTATAAACGGGTGTGACACCAAATTTCGCGTGTGCCCATTCCTGCAATTCCGTCTTGGCGTCTCGCCTTGCACCATCGGGACGGATGGCGCGGCGCTCCCAGTAGCGCAAAATGAACTTGCGCGCCACTTCAAGGCCACCATCGAGATAGAGGGCCGCAATCAGGCTTTCGACGACGTCGGCACGCACATTCAGCATGCGCTTGCCGGTCAGTTTTTTGACATCGGCGCCGGTGCGGATGAAGAGATGCAACTGCATCTCGTCGGCGACTTCAGCGCAGGTCTCCGCACTCACCAACTGGTTGAGGCGCACCGAGAGTTCACCCTCGGTCGCCGTACCAAAGGTCTGGAAAAGCAGCTCGGCGATGCACAGGCCGAGAACCCGATCGCCTAGAAATTCCAGCCGCTCGTAATTGCCGGCCTTGTGCGTTCGAGCACTGGCATGCGTGAGAGCCCAGTCGAGGCGCCCCTTCTCAGCGAATTCGTGACCTATAGCGGCTTCAAGCCTGACACGATCTGCCTGCTGGAGCGTCTGCGTTTTCGTCATTCGACGACCTTAAAGAGGCGATCCCAACGCATGTTGGTCGGCCATTTCCAGATTTCGCGGAACGAAGTGTCGTGTCCGAGCGAGAAGAAAATGACGCTGGCGCGCCCGATCAGGTTCTCAGCCGGCACATAACCGACGTCGAAACGGCTGTCGTCGGAATTGTCGCGGTTGTCGCCCATCATGAAGTAGTTGCCCGGCGGCACGACATATTCCTGCGTGTTGTCGCCGCGCGAGTTCGGCGACAGGTCCAACGTATCGTAGACCTTGCCGGTATCCGGCAGACGCTCGCTATAAACGGGAATATCGTCGCCCGGCTCCTGGCTGTAGTCCGACGCGAAGGTGCCATGCGGCTGGCGCGGAACAGCCTGGCCGTTGATGTAAAGGATATCGTTCTTCACCTGAATACGATCGCCCGGCAGGCCGATGACGCGCTTGATATAGTCGACATCCGGATTAGGCGGGAAGCGGAAGACCACGACATCACCGCGCTTCGGTTCGCTACCGAAGATGCGGCCGCTGAACAGATCCGGCGAGAAAGGCAACGAATATTTCGAATAGCCGTAGGCGAACTTGTTGACGAAGATATAGTCGCCGACAAGAAGCGTCGGCATCATCGAGCCCGACGGAATGGTAAAAGGTTGAAATAGCACTGTGCGGATGATCATGGCCAGGACCAGAGCCTGTACTATGACCTTGAAGTTTTCCCACAGGACATTCTGCTGTTTTTCGGCTTTCTCGGACACGCAGTCTTATTCCTTGTTCGCACCCCACCGGCGCACTTTACTTTCAGGCACTCTCTATCTTCTTCATACCACGGCGGCAATGGCGCAGGTATTAAAAGCGAGACATGTTCGTCATTCAGCCCGCAATCGGCAGTGCTTCGATAATCACGAAGGCTTGAGCGAGAGGGAAATCATCGGTTATCGTCAAATGAATGGCAGCGCGATGATTTTCCGGCATCATCGCCGCCAGCCTTTTCGCCGCACCGCCCGTCAGCCGCATTGTCGGCTTGCCACTCGGCAGATTGACGACACCCATGTCGCGCCAGAAGACGCCCTGCGCCAGCCCCGTGCCAAGCGCCTTGGAGCAGGCTTCCTTGGCGGCGAAGCGTTTGGCGTATGACGCAGCCTTGTTCTTGCGCCCTTCGGATTTGGCGCGCTCGATGTCAGTGAAACAGCGCTCGGTGAACCGTGTACCGAAGCGCTCAATCGATTTTTCGATGCGGCGGATGTCGATGAGGTCGCTGCCTATCCCGATGATCATGAGAAGGCCCTCCAGCCGGCCGCGGCGATGTCGCGTTCCGTCAGACGCTCGATGCGTTGTCAGCAAGGGCCAGGCGCTCGCGCGCACGCTCCATCAGCCGCGCCTTGCGACGAGTTTTGAAGCTCTTCACCCCATAATAGGTCAACGCGTAGACGATGACGCCCGTGACGATTGCCGGCGGGATGCCACCGATCAGCATCGGCTTCAAGACCGGGTCCCAAATCTGCAGGAGATCGCCTTTATGCCACAGCGCAGGCAGATCGATGCCACCACTTTGGCCACCGCCGTCGCGCGCCAGGATCAGATGACCGATTTCCCAAGTGAGGCCCCAGATGAAGGGATAGGTGATGGGATTGCCAGCAGCCAGGCAGCCGAGCGCGGCCGCGACCACATTGCCACCGACCAGATAGGCGATGATGATCGCCATGACGAAATGCACGCCGATGAAGGGGGTCCAGGAAACGACGATGCCAGCAGCAAAGCCCGCAGCCACCGAATGCGGCGACGCGGCAAGGCGCACGAGGCGCTTTCCGAAATATTGGAACGAGCGAATGAAACCTTTACGGGGCCAAAGATGATCCCGCAGTTTTTCCCTCAACGTCAGTGGTTTTCTGCGACGAAATAACATGCGGCTTATCTAGTGCACCCAGGGCCGTGATGACAAGAGCGGCGAAGCGCATCATACGCCGATTATCCAGCCGCAGCACCTATGCTCTCTGGAGCGGACGCATGTTCAAAGAACAGCAAAAGCCTGGTCTAGCTCTTTATGCGGAACATCCTGTCTGCTTTCAGCGGGACGCTCCAAGGGCGCTGCAACATGCGCGCCCCTTCCCATTTTGAAAGTATTGTCAGCGTTTAACGCTGGCGGAACATGCCGCGATCGACCTGGCGCTGACGATATTCAAGGTCAAAGCGGTCGTGCGAACCATTCAGATAGGCCATTTCACGTTCTTCAGTACTCGGAACGCGCAAAGCACGGGCGAATTTCTTGATAGGACCAAACATTGTCTTCTCTCTTCTCTGTATCGTTTCTTCAACGATCAGAAGATAGGCGTGGCAAAGGTTAATTACCACCGCTCTAAAATACACGCAGCCATGCACAGATCGCATGGCTTTGTACAAAGCTAGGCAAATTTGGTCACAAAATGATCATAAAATATGCAATTCGCATCGGATCGATGCCATTGCCAAGGATAATTATTCGTAAAGCCGCTTTACGGTGGCGATGCAATCGAGCTCTTTCAGCTGCACGAGGAGCTGATTGAGCTGGCGCAGATCCCAGACTTCGACATCCAGCGCCATCTCCGTAAAGTCGGCGGCAACACGCACCGTGTTGAGAACGCGGATGTTGACGTCGATGTCGGCAACCGTCTGCGCGACTTTGGCAAGCGTGCCGGGCTCATTCAGCGCATTGATCAGGATACGGGCGGAGAAGCGGGACTTATTGGCCTCATCGAGATCCCACCGCACGTCGATCCATCGCTCCGGCTGGTCGTCGAAACGCTGCAGTGCCGGTGACTGGATCGGATAGATGGTGATGCCCCTGGCCTTTTCCATGATACCGACGATACGGTCCCCGGGTACGGCACCGGTCGGAGCGAAATGTACTTCGACATCCGCCGCCAAGCCGCGGATCGGCGGGGCATCGCCCCCTTCGACACTGGCAGCGAGATCGGTCTTGTTCTTGCCGGGGATCTTGAAGATCATGCCTGCGACGCTGCGGACATTGAACCAGCCTTCGTCACCGGCGGGCTTGACCGTGACACGTTCGTCCTGATGATCGGGATAGACCGCGCGCAATACATCGAGCGACGACATCTCTCCTCGCCCGACAGCGGCGATCGCATCCTCGACATCCTTCTGGCCGAGACGGTGCAGCGCCGGCTTCAGCGCCTCGCGCGAAAAGACCTTGCCGGCGCGCTCGAAGGTGCGCTCCAGGATACGGTGGCCGAGGCCAGCATATTGTTTGCGGATGGCGAGCCGCGTGGCGCGGCGAATGGCGGCGCGCGCCTTGCCGGTCACGACGATCTCTTCCCAGGCGGCCGGCGGCACCTGCACGCCGGAGCGGATGATCTCAACTTCGTCGCCATTGGTCAGACGCGTCACCAGCGGCATGATGCGGCCGTTGATCTTGGCGCCGACCGTGGTGTCGCCGATATTGGTGTGAACGGCGTAAGCAAAATCGATCGGCGTGGCACCGCGCGGCAGCGCGATCAGCTTGCCCTTCGGCGTGAAGCAGAAGACCTGATCCTGGAATAGTTCCAGCTTGGTGTGCTCGAGGAATTCTTCGGGGCTGTCGCCCTCGGCGAGCGCCTCAATGGTATGGCGCAGCCAGGAATAGGCATTGCTTTCGCGCGACAGCAGCTCGCCATCGCCGTTGTTGTTGGTGCCGTCCTTATAGAGCGTGTGGGCGGCGATGCCGAACTCGGCGATTTCATGCATGCGCTTGGTGCGGATCTGCAGCTCGATACGCTGGCTGGACGGACCGACGATGGTAGTGTGCAGCGAGCGGTAATCGTTCTGCTTCGGCGTCGAAATATAGTCCTTGAACCGGCCAGGCACGACACGCCAGCGGGTATGCACAATGCCGAGCGCGCGATAGCAGGAGGGAACGTCGTCGACCAGGAGGCGGAAACCATAGACATCGGAGAGCTGCTCAAAGGAAAGCGACTTCGACTGCATCTTGCGGAAAACCGAATAAGGCTTCTTCTGCCTGCCCTTGACCATGGCGTTGGCCAGGCCATTGGCGACCAGCAGGTCACGCAGTTCAGTCTCGATCTTCTTTACCAGTCCTTCATTGCGACGCGACAGCTCTTCGAGGCGCTTGGTAACTGTATCATGCGCCTCGGGATTGATGTGGCGGAAGGACAGCTCCTCCAGCTCCTCGCGCATGTCCTGCATGCCCATGCGGCCGGCAAGCGGCGCATAGATTTCCATCGTCTCCTCGGAAATGCGGGCGCGCTTCTCGGGCGACATATGGTCGAGCGTACGCATATTGTGCAGGCGGTCGGCCAGTTTGACCAGGAGCACGCGGACGTCGTCGGAAATGGCGAGTAGCAGCTTGCGCAGATTCTCCGCCTGCTTCGCCTTCTTGGTGACGAGATCGAGCTTCTTGATCTTGGTGAGCCCCTCCACCAGGCGACCGATATCCTCGCCGAACAACTCGTCGATTTCGGCGCGCGTCGCAGTGGTGTCTTCGATCGTGTCATGCAGGAGAGCGACGGCGATCGTCGATTCATCCAGACGCATGTCGGTCAGGATGGCAGCAACTTCGAGGGGATGGGAAATATAGGGATCGCCGCTGGCACGCTTCTGCTGCCCATGCTTTTGCATCGCATAAACATAGGCCTTATTGAGAAGTGCTTCATTGGCATCGGGCTTGTATTTCTGCACACGCTCGACAAGCTCGTATTGCCGCATCATTCCCAAGCTACTCCCGCAAAATAAAAGCGCGCCAGTCCTACGACCGGCGCACGCATCACTTTATCATCATATCGCGCTTGGTTAGAGCATCAAGCTCAACGATCAGTAATCGTCGCTTTTTTCCGGCGGAACAAGGCCTTCGATGCCGGCGAGAAGCTCTTCTTCCGACATCTGGTCGAAGGTGACGGCTTCCGGCAGATCTTCTTCTTCCTCGCCCGAAGCCGAAGCGGCGGCGCCGGCAGCCAGGAGGCTTGCCGGATCGGGCTCGGGCTCGTCGACTTCGACGTGCTTCTGCAGCGAGTGGATCAGGTCTTCCTTCAGATCATCGGGAGACAGCGTCTCATCGGCGATTTCGCGCAACGCAACGACCGGGTTCTTGTCGTTGTCGCGGTCGATGGTGATCGACGAACCCTGCGAAATCAGGCGGGCACGGTGACTGGCGAGGAGCACCAGCTCGAACCGGTTTTCTACTTTATCAATGCAATCTTCTACTGTGACACGGGCCATTGCCTGTCCTTTGCGGTCGTGATGTCTTCATCATGTCTCGGAGTAGCACGCGGATACAAGCAAACGATGGCAAATTCAAGTTTTTCCTGCTTCAGGGCTGCCAATCCCCATACAATGCGCTAAAATTCATTAGACAAGTTGCGCATTCAACTATTGGTTGCTTGGAATATCGCGAATCGTGCCCTAAATCTCGTTTATATGAATAATTCATAAAGTAATGCGGATTATTCTTGAGCGTCATACAAGACATTGTTTTGACTGCATTTTGAGTAAAAGTAATTGCGTTATGGTAACAATGGATATGTAAGCGATGTTCGATCCACGCGAAAAAATTGCACTTTTTATTGACGGCGCCAATCTTTACGCCGCTTCAAAAAGCCTCGGTTTTGATATCGATTATCGTAAGCTGCTCAAGGCCTTTCAGAAGCGCGGATATCTGCTGCGAGCCTATTATTACACGGCACTTATCGAGGATCAGGAATATTCTTCGATCCGCCCGCTGATCGATTGGCTAGACTATAATGGCTATAAGGTCATCACCAAGCCGGCGAAGGAATTCACCGACTCCATGGGCCGCCGCAAGATCAAGGGCAACATGGATATCGAGCTGGCGATCGATGCCATGGAGCAGTCGGAAACTGTCGACCATCTTGTGATCTTCTCCGGCGACGGCGATTTCACCACGCTGGTGGAAGCGCTGCAGCGCCGTGGCCGCAAGGTGTCCGTCATCTCCACCATGGCGACCCAACCGCCGATGATCGCGGATGACCTGCGCCGCCAGGCTGATCACTTTATCGACCTGGTGTCGCTGAAAGCCGAAATCGGCCGCGACCCCTCCGAGCGCCCACAGCGTCCCGTCGAAGCGACCCCCGCCGCTGCGGATGTCGAAGAGTAATCTGGGACCTGCGAAAGCGTTCCGTATTTGCCGTGACCACAGGCCCTTTGCTTTGGCTCAGGGTGGTTGTCACCCATTATCCTTCAAAAGCCGGCTCCTCTGCCGGTTCCAGTCGCGTTCCTTCTCGGATTCGCGCTTGTCATGAATCTTCTTGCCTTTAGCGAGCGCCAGTTCCAGCTTGGCGCGGCCGCTGTCGTTGAAATAGATCTTCAGCGGGATCAGCGTCATGCCTTCGCGGTTTACGGCGGAGCGCAACCGGCCGATCTCGCGACCTGAGAGCAACAGTTTACGGCGACGGCGCGGCTCGTGATTGAAACGGTTCGCCTGCAGATATTCCGGCAGATAGGAATTGATCAGCCAAATCTCCCCGTCCTCGTCGGAGGCATAAGATTCGGCGATATTGGCCTTGCCCTCGCGCAGCGATTTGACCTCCGTGCCTTTCAGCACGAGCCCCGCCTCATAGGTATCGATGATCTCGTAGTTGAAGCGCGCCTTGCGGTTTTCCGCGACGATCTTCTTCACCACGCGTTGGCTGCCTTTGGGTGCCATGGTTCTTCTTCTTTTTCGTGCGTCAATTCCGGCAGCGGCCAACGGCGCGCCAAGATGTCATACCTTAAATAAGCGAGACCGCCCTCCTTGTGAAGAGAGCGGCCCCGACAGAAGATTCGTGAGTGCCTTTGCGTGCGGTCAGTTCACGACGCCGGCGTGGCGCATGGCTGCGTCGATTGCCGCTTCGGTGCTCGGCTCCAGCGTCGAAAGCAGCGGCGAGCGCACATTGCGGCTCATGCGGCCAAGACGGGAAAGGCCGTACTTCGCGCCACAGAGACCTGGTTCCAGGAAGATTGCCTTATGCAGCGGCATCAGGCGGTCCTGATAATCCAGGGCCTTGGCATAGTCGCCGGCAAGCGTCGCCGCCTGAAATTCGGCACAGAGACGCGGCGCGACATTGGCCGTCACCGAGATGCAGCCGACACCGCCATGGGCATTGAAGCCAAGCGCCGTCGCATCCTCGCCGGAAAGCTGGCGAAAGTCGCGGCCGCAGGTGATGCGCTGTTCGGAAACGCGTTCGATCTTGCCCGTCGCATCCTTGACGCCGACGATATTTGCATGCGCCTTGGCCAGCGCTCCCATCGTCTCCGGCGTCATGTCGACGACCGAGCGGCCTGGGATATTGTAGATATAGATGGGCAGCTTCACCGCTTCGGCGATGGCCGAAAAATGGGCGTAAAGCCCCTTCTGCGTCGGCTTGTTGTAATACGGCGTGACGACCAGAACCGCGTTGGCGCCGACCTTCTCGGCATGCTGGGCCAGCTCGATCGCCTCGCGGGTATTGTTGGAGCCGGCGCCGGCCATGACCGGAACGCGCTTGCCCGCCACTTCGATGCAAAGCTCGACAACCCGCTTGTGCTCGTCATGCGACAGGGTCGGAGACTCACCCGTCGTGCCGACGGGAACAAGCCCGCTGCTGCCCTCTTTTATCTGCCACTCGACGTGGGAAGCGAAGGACGCTTCATCCACCTTGCCGGCGTCTGTGAAGGGCGTAACGAGTGCGGGAATGGACCCCTGGAACATGCAAGTCTCCTCGCGGCGCCGCTTTCATGCTTCAGCCGCAATCCATGGTTATGAATCCGCGCACCATAAAGCGCTCACTTGACGGCGACAAGCGCGCTTTCGATGGTAAAGGGCAGTTTCCGATATCATAATTGATTGAAATTCGGGCCAACGCTAAGGTTTCGTTAATATAAAATTCGGCAAATGGAGGGGGCCTGTTTTTTGTTGTGAGTAGCCGGATGAAAAGACCTATCGTGATCTTGGCCGCTATGGGCGTGGCGGTCGCCTGGGGCACGTTTGCCTCGCAGCTTCCCGGCAACCATGTATCGACGCCAGAGACGACCGATGTGGCAATGACCATGCCGGATCCGCTGAGCACCGGGTCTATACCGCGCGGTTCCGCAATCGCGCCCGTCAACGGTGACCTTAAAGCCGGCCTTGACGCTCTCTCCAACAAGAACCCGATGCAAGCGCTCGCCATTCGCAACAGCATGGGCCAGGAGACGCTCGACCGTCATATTCTGACCTGGGCGATCGCGACCTCGGGCCAGCCTGGCGTTCCTTCCGGCGAAATCGCCGCGGCAGCGCGCGAACTCGCCGGCTGGCCCGGCCTCACCAGTCTGCGTGGCAATTCCGAACGTGCGCTTTACGCTGAAAACCCGCCGGCTGATCAAGTGCTTGCCGCCTTCGGCAACACACAGCCGGAAACGCCGGAAGGCGCGGTCATCCTGTCACGTGCGCTGGTTTCGCGCGGTGGTTCGGCGCAAGCCGCCAAGCTCATCCGCAAGGTGTGGCGCAATGAGGCGCTGGACAAGTCATTCGAAGACAAGATCCTTGCCGAATTCTCCAGTCTGCTGTCGCCGGCCGATCACAAGGCGCGCATGGACTATCTGCTCTACCGCGGACGCACCGCGCAGGCCAAGCGTTTCGGCGACCTAGGAAGGGCGCAGTCGCTCTACAAGGCTTGGGCAGCGGTCAACAATCATGCGGCCAATGCCGGAACGCTGCTTGCAAACATGGATCCGCAGTGGCGAAACGATCCCGCCTATCTTTTCATGCGGATCGAGAACCTGCGCCGTCAGGACAAATATGACGATGCCGCCAATCTCCTGATGCAGATGCCGCGCGACCGCGGCGCGCTCGTCGATGCCAGCCAATGGTGGGATGAGCAGCGTATCGTCAGCCGCGGCCTGGTGGATCAAGGTGAATTCAAGACTGCCTATCGCGTCGTCGACGCCAACGTCGCGGATAATCCGCAGGATGTCGGTGAGGCAGAATTCCACGCCGGTTGGTATGCACTGCGTGGGCTGCAGGACGGTGCGACGGCTGCAGCGCATTTCCGCAAGATCCTGCAGGTATCGAACGGCCCGATCTCGCAATCGCGGGCATGGTACTGGCTCGGACGCTCCGCAGAAGCCGGTGGTCCCGGAAAGGCTGCGGATTTCTACGTCAAAGCCGCCTCTTACCCGGCCACGTTCTATGGCCAGCTCGCCGCAGAAAAACTGGGCCGGCGGACGCTGAACGTCACCTACCCCTCACCAACGACCGAAGATCGACAGCGCTTCCAGTCCCGCGAAGCCGTTCAGGCCATCGCGCACCTCGAAGCGGCGGGCCATGGCTGGCGGGCTGACGCCCTTTACCGGGCACTGGCGAAACAATTGCAAAGCCCCGGCGAGATCGCCATGTTGGCAGCGGGGGCTGAACGCTCCGGCAATCATCAGCTTTCTCTTCAGGTCGGCAAGATCGCCTATGGCCGCGGTGTCGATGTCGCAGCACTTGCCTTCCCGATCGGCGTCATTCCGGACAATGCCAATATCTCCGGCTCCGGCAAGGCGCTCGCCTATGCCATCGCGCGGCAGGAAAGCGCCTTCAACCCGGCAGCAGTTTCCTCCGCCAATGCGCGCGGCCTGCTGCAGCTTCTGCCGAAGACCGCCAAGGCGGTCGCCGGCCGTCATGGCATGGCCTATTCGGCAGACAAGCTGACGCAGGATGCCGGCTACAACGCCACACTCGGCTCCCATTATCTCGGCGAACAGATCGATGCTTTCGGCGGCTCCTACATTCTGACCTTCATTGCCTACAATGCCGGCCCGAACAAGGTTCCGGAGTGGATCAACCGCTACGGCGACCCGCGCGGCAAATCGATCGACGATGTCGTTGACTGGATCGAGCGTATCCCCTTCCCCGAAACGCGCAACTATGTTCAGCGCGTCATGGAAAATTATCAGGTCTACAAGACCCGCCTCGGCCAGAAGACCGACATCGAGCACGATCTGATTTATGGACGCAGCTGACCTCTGCGTCGGCAAGTCTGGTTGTTAGAGACGCTGAAATGGCGTTACATCCCTCGTGAAAGGCTATTCACCACGAGGGGTTATCGATGAAGAGTGACGATGAAAGCGGCTTTATTGTCAGAACGATCTCGGCACCGGACGGGCTAAAGCTCTATGCACGCGATTACGGAGGCAGCGATTCGCCGACCACAAGCCTGCCGCCGATCGTTTGCCTGCCGGGACTGACGCGTAATTCTCGCGATTTTCACGATTTAGCGCTGTTTTTGTCGCGGGATCCGGTGGTATCGCACAGGGTGATTACTCTCGATTCTCGCGGGCGTGGTTTGTCGGCCTGGGACGACGACAAGAGCCACTATAACCTTGCGGTCGAGGCTCAGGACGTGCTCGCAACATGCGCCGCGCTCGATATTCCAAAAGCCTGCTTCATCGGTACGTCGCGCGGTGGTCTTGTCCTGCATCTGCTGGCGGCGAACCAACCCGATATTCTGAAGGCAGTCATTCTCAACGACATAGGTCCCGTTCTGGAAAAGGAAGGGCTTGCTGATATCCGCGACTATCTGAACCGCGGCAGGAAGCCGGCCGATTGGAACGAGGCCGTCGACATTTTGCGGGAAAATCGCGGTCGCGGCTTCACGGTGCTTACGGACGACGATTGGCGCGACATGGCGCGGGCGATCTACACTGTCACTGATGGAAAAGTCGTCGCGGATTTCGATCCGGCTATTGCCGCGCAGCTGCGGTCGCTCGATCTTGAAGCGCCGATCCCGGATCTCTGGCCGCAGTTCGAGGCATTTCAGAACATCCCGTTAATGGTGATTCGCGGCGAGAATTCGAAACTGCTGACGACGGCTACTGTCGAGGAGATGGCGAAGCGGCATCTGGGCATGACGGCAAAGATTGCCGTCGGGCAAGGACATGCTCCTGTCCTGCACCTGGGGGATATTCCGGCCGCAATCCAGCATTTCCTTGCGACGATTTGAATTGAAGACATCGTTGGAAAGCGCTGCGCAAAAGAGAAAAGGCCCGGTTGGGAAAACCGGGCCAGTCCTTTTCTGATCGGAGGTCAGATCAGAGTATAAGTCATGTCCAATTCGATTCGGTGAACCGAATTAGAAGCTGCGCTGGAAGCGGAGGATACCAGCCCACTGATCCTGGTTCACAGAATCGAAGTTGGTGTAGGTAACTTCCGGCTCGACGAGGAGGTTCTT
>NZ_JARFYM010000081.1 GCF_030272705.1 Rhizobium mayense
TCGACGCCGCGCGCGCGAGTTTCAAAAAAAGGAAGTCGCGCCATTAACGATCGGTCTCGCCCCATCGATTTCCGCTTCGCTCGTCGTCGAGCCGATCGCCGAGATTCGCAAATTCGTCCCCGGCCTGCATGTCGAGCTGCGGGAAGAGCCGCCAAGTCGCCTCGTCGAGCTTCTGTTGGAGGGCGAGGTCAATGTCGCCCTGGTTGGAGATCTCGACGATAGACCGGAACGGATCGACGATTGGGCGCTGTTCGAAGAGCGCTATGTCGCCGTTCTTGCTCCATCGCATGAACTGGCAGACCGTCCAGTGATCGGAATGGAAGCGCTTCGCGAAGCCACCATTCTCGATCGTTCCTACTGCGACGTGGCGCCGAAATTTCTCCGCCGCTGCTTTCCCGACGCGCCGCCGCGTCACAATCATCGCAGTTGCCGCGACTTGCACCTGCAGCATTTGGCCGCCGCCGGGTTTGGAATAGTGCTGGCGCCCGAGCATATGCCGCGGCTACCCACCCTGAAGGCGCTTCCGATCGATGGCGATCCGGTATGGCGAGAGGTCCGGCTTCTTGCCGTGCAGGGCCGACGCTACTCACCGGCGCTGGACGCCTTCATCAAAGTTGTGCGCTTGCACGACTGGTCTCTTCATGCGGGATCGCCTCTCCAATCCGGGCGTCACAGCCACCTCGACGCGACCGGCATGTCCGCATGACTCCGCATATTGCTTATTTCTTGAGATGCCTGGTGTGCAGATGACCGTCGAATTGATGTCCGACCATTTAACCAAGACCCTCAGTCAGGTGCGCAACGAGCTTTTGGCTGGGCTCAATGACACGGACAGGAAGGCGTACCACTTTCTCGTCGATTGGGTTCGCGAGACTGATATCGCGTCACGCGCATTGAAGGTCGGCGACACGGCGCCAGATTTTCTTCTGCCCGACGCACATGGGCGACTTCATTCGTCCGAACAGCTTCGTGGCGAAGGGCCGCTGGTCATTAGCTTCTATCGAGGTGGATGGTGCCCATGGTGCAATGCTGAGCTTCGCGCCCTTCAAGCGGCCAAGTCCCAATTTGATAGTCTGAAGGCGAACCTTGTTGTCGTGTCTCCCGAGACCCGTGATCTGCCGAGGCAGTTGAAACGCCAGTTGAACCTCGACCTGACGATGCTCGCGGACGTCGACCATGGCGTGGCGATTTCTTACGGCGTCCTATTTCGTGTCCCCGACGAAACCAGGGCGCACTACTCCGGGCAGGGTTACGACTTCGGGCACCGTCATGGATCGACTGAGTGGATGTTACCGATCCCGGCGACTTTCGTGATCGATCAAGACGGTGTCGTCAGAAGCGCCTTCGTCGACCCCGATTTTACGATCCGCCAAGAGCCATCCGACATCCTCGACAAAGTTCGCCATCTTGCCGGATCTCAGGCTGAGGAAACTTGTGCATCCGATGAATAATGTCCGCCGGAGCTCCTGAACCACGATGCCAGCGAAGGAGCAGCCGATGAAAATCGATTTGTCGGGCAAAACCGCGATCGTGACCGGCTCCACGAGCGGCATTGGTCTTGCCATTGCCAAGGGCCTTGCGGGAGCCGGCGCGAGCGTTGTCGTGAACGGCCGATCGGAAGCCGGTGTGGGCGCCGCGGTCGTGTCGATCACGAAGGGTGTGCCATTTGCCAAGGTGAGCGGGGTCGTCGCGGATGTGTCGGCGGCATCGGGCTGTGCGAAGCTGGTTGAAGCGGTGCCGAGCGCCGACATCCTGATCAACAACCCCACAATATTCGAGCCGAATGATTTCTTCGACACCAGCGATGAAGACTGGTCCCGCTTCTTCGAGGCGAACGTGATGTCAGCTGTGCGTTTGTCACGCGCTTACCTGAAAGGAATGCTCGACCGCAATTGGGGCCGGATCGTTTTCGTTTCGTCGGAAGCCGCGCTGAGCTTTCCGACGGAGATGATTCAATACGCCGCGAGCAAAACCGCGCAGCTTGCTATCTGGCGCGGGCTCGCGGACTTGACCAAAGGTACGGCCGTCAGCGTCAACTCCATGTCGCCGGGACCGACTTCATCTGAAGCCGTCGAGACGTTCGTGAAGGAACTCGCCAAACAGAATGGACAGCTGGAAGAGGAAGTTGCAGTGCCCTTCGTCAAGCGGCATCGTTCGACGCAGTTGATCCAACGCTTCCCGCTCGTCTGACTCGCCGGCTGGTCGCGGCAAAATCGGTCGCGCATCGCGCATCGCGCAGCCGCAATCCTCGGTCCTTGGTCGCGAAAAATGACCTCACCAGCCTCGTCCCTTTACTTGCCTCTCCACTCACTTTGATCTTGAGCGATGGCCGGCAAGGCCATCGCCGTGCCAACAGCCGATAGCTTCAACTCGCGCCGCACCGCTGATTTTTGCGCGCCGTGCCGATGGCATCAAATCTATAGCCAAAGGTCATTGGACCATCGCGTTTCGCCGGCCCTATTTTCGGTCGTCTGCAAAGGAATTCGGAAAATGAAGACTTACCACACACAGGCAGGTGGACGATGAATGCAATCCTTGTGATGGACCAGGCGACGGCAGCGGCTCGCCGGTGCCGTCCGGATCGACAGCCCACGTCCTATCAGCCCTGCCGAGGGCAATCCAGGAACTTGCCCATGGCTCCCAGCATGTGATGTCGGGCAGGCCCCATCCCTGCAGCAATTCCAGCAAAGCGAACGAAAACACTCTTGTATCTCAACCTATCGCTTCACCCATAGGAGCCACCATGACCAACGCAATCGCCGTGAACAACCCCGTCGTCGAAACCATCCTCAGCCGCAGGGCCACCAAGTACTACGACCCTACCGTCACTCTGAGCGACGACCAGATCCGCGAGCTGGTGCGAATTGGCACCACCGCGCCGACATCCTTCCACCTGCAGAACTGGCGCTTCATCGCCGTGCGCTCGCCTGAAGCCAAGGCTCGCCTGCATCCGATCGCTTGGAGTCAGCCGGCGATCACCGATGCGGCCGTTACCTTCATCGTCGTCGGCCAGCTGGCCGATTCCAGCGTAATTCCAGATCGCCTGGCCCCGGTGGTGGAAGCGGGCATCATGCCGGAAAGGTTGGTGCCGGAATGGGAAAACCCTGCGCGGGATCTGTATATGGAATACCCGCAGCGCCAGCGCGACGAGGCCGTACGCACTGCCACCTTCGGCGCCGCGGCGATGATCTATGTGGCCCGCTCATGGGGCTTGGGTTCGACGCCGATGATCGGTTTCGACGACAAAGCGGTGCACCTCGAGTTCGGACTGGCCGAGGACGAAGTGCCGGTCATGCTGTTGTCGGTAGGGGCGGAACGTCCCGGAAACTGGCGGCAGAAGCCGCGCCGCCCGGTGGCCGATGTGCTAGATTTCGTATAATTTCTAGTAAAATCAGTTAGTTACGGAGACTATAATGGCAAGATCTGCTGCTCTAAAGCCGGAACAGGTTCCGGCCGAATCGAAACCGACTCTCGATGCGTTCACCAAGAACGTCGGGTTCAC
>NZ_JARFYM010000082.1 GCF_030272705.1 Rhizobium mayense
TGGCTTCGCACCGCAACCCGCCGCTACCGCCGCAAATACAGCAACCCAAAACCGCTGGAGCGAACTCAAAACTGGATAAAACTTGGGGGCAAGGTCACCGTTGCAGCAGATTTGATACCCATCAGGAACGGCGGAGCAGGCGAGCGGGTCGGGGAATCGATCCCCAGAGATCTCGTCTTGGTCGACGCGTAGGGTGAAATAACTCTTCGGCTGAAATCGGACCGCATTCCGGTTTCCTTGGGTATCGGTCGCTAGTGCAACGGCACCCTTTACTTCGCACCATCTAAAATAGCACTTACTATCTCGTTGTATGCTTCGGTATCTAGCGCACGACGATTGGACAGCGAAAGATTTTCTATAATATGTCTTCTGACGCTCATTCCAACTAACGCAACTGCCAGTCCTGGCGTAGAGCGCACGAATTGGAGCGCTCTTAAAGCGTCGGTCGCCAGCGAAGACATTCTATCTCTTACTGGGAGGGGAAGTCCGTCAGATAAGGCTCCTTGCATCAACGAAGCGCTTCCAAGAACAGCAAAGTTCAAATCGTTTGCCTCAAAGATAACTGGAAGGCCGTGGACAAGGCCCATATTAAACGGGATTTCAATGAACTTTAGTCTGTGCCCTTCACCGGCCACGCTTCGCGCCAGATCGACGAGCGTTTTGAGACGCAAGGTGTTGTCGTAAAGACCGGACCAAGTGGAAAACCCGTATTGTCCTATGGCGCCCTCAGATGCGGCCTTTTCCAGCACAGTGAAGGCAGACACTAGGTACCTCTCCGAGTTCGCGCCGTTCATACCTGAGAGCTGGCATTCGAGGTTGTGAAGGAGAAGAACATCGATCGTAGACACTCCAATGCGAAGTCTACTTTCATCGATCTGACTGCGCAAGCTGTCAGCGCCTCGCCTCTCCGAAGTACCGTTCCCAACATGACTCAATTTTGCTTCATGAGATGGGGACCTGGATTTGGTGATCACGACCACTCCGGATCTGTCTCCCCCCTGGGAAATAAATGATCGTAAAGCGTCACCGACAAAAGACTCCGAAAAATTCGATCCGTAGTTCGGTGCCGTGTCGATTACGTTCAATCCGCCTCGCAGGCAGAATGCAACGTTCTCCACATAGTCTTCTTGAACCGCCGATCCAATTGAAGTCCCCACGCCGAGTTTTGACAGCAGTAATCCTCCTGCTTCTGCATAAAATTCCGAACTGCCCGCTCCGTACAAAGAGGCATGGCGCGCTGTTCCCTCCAGAGTTGCGAAACCATCAATGATATCCGATTTATCCCGCGGCAATGTTGCTTTGTGAGGTCGAATTGGCTTGACATCTGTCGCGTTTGACAATGTCAAGAACCGCTGCTTCACAAATTCAATTTCACGGCGATCCACCACCTCACCGGAGGAGATCTTACGAAACACGGCAGCGATACCTGGATGTTGAAATCCAATCCTAGCCAACTGTATGATCCACGAAAAAACTAGGAGGTAAGAATTGGTGTGAGCGCCGAACTGGACCGTTCAACCATCTCGTTCACCATTGCTTCTGCTTGCGGCGTCGCCAACGTATAGCCGTCAGTTGACGCACCAAGAAGTGACATTGCTATCGCTCGACGCACCGCGGGGAAATTGTCGACGCATTCACCCGCCAAATACGCAATCGTTGCGGAGTTGCCCAAGCCAAGGTCGGTTAAGATGCGGTTTGTGCATTTCACTTCATCTTCAGCAATTCTATTCAGGGCTTCGCAATGGTCCATCATCCGTGATGGAACTGACTCGATTAAATTCGCCTCCTTTCGATAACGATCGATGAGGAGGTGAAGCCTTGCGCCGGTCGGTGCGGGGCTTTTTTCCACATCGTCTAGTGCGATTGCTAAAATATCGACAAAGCGCCGACCGGCTTCTCCCAGTTGACTCCATCCGACGGATCGAAGTTGCTCATACAAATAGCGCGCGCGCTGCGCAGCCTTGACGCTTCCAGAAATCGCAACGCCCATCGCGTCCCTGGGACCGAACTCACTCGGTTCTTCAAGCGCCTCTACAACCGATCCAAAAATGGCTAGGTAAACATAGACATGGTACGCGGCCATTGTTCGATGCAGGTCCCATTGATTACCTGGGGGCGTGTTCCAGGGAGAGTGAACCTTTGGGGAACTCACGAAGTCGTAACCTGGCTGCAGAATGGAATGAGTGTGCCTAAGATCATACAACTGTTGATGGAGAGCTTCGTGCAGCAGGTGCTCCGCAGTCCACCAAATATTCTTCAAAAATCGCCGACTTAGAAAGATTGTTCCGGTCAACCTAAATTCCGAGCTTGATGCCGTGCGCTTCCATGCGCCTCCATTGGCGAAGACAGCAACTACCTGCACATGTCTCAATGCATTGTAAGACGACTCCGGCATTACTTGCCGCAGTAACCCTGCCGCCGACCTTATGTACTCAACCTCCTCATCTGAGGGATCGACTAACTCTCCACCGTAATTCAGCCGAACAAGCTCAGCGTGCGCATGTCCAACTTCGGCAGTAGACCTATTATTCGTCCAGATCCAGGTGTCGTAAGGGGAGGGCAGCCTCACCCCACCGGCAAAGCCAAGTGGCTCATCTAATCCCCGAGACAGGTCATCCGCGACCAGGCTAAAAATGCGCTCACACTGGTCAATGGGAATACCGTATTCGATTCCAGTGTCGATGTATCTGCGAGCGTGTTCTATCGCGGCTCTTACCACGGTATCTCCCACCACGCGGTAGCGCTGATGCGCATTCGAACGCTGTAGCTCGTGCAGCAGGCGCGCTGCAGAGGGAACAGCCATTCCTAAGTTCCGGAGTCTTCGGCAAATGCACAGTTCAAGTTGATTTAGGATATAACTACTTTGAAATAGTGGAAACTCCGAAAGCAAATGGTCCCATGCCATTGCCTTTACATTCTCGCAGTCTCTCCGCGGCTCCATCGGGGCATCTCCGCTCATCCAATGTTCATCAAGTGGGGGAGTGCCACAAGATCCCGAGTGGCGCTCCGGCCCTGGATCCCGGTATTAACGAACTTTCGGTTTCTCCGGTTCAGGAACAGATTCATCATGATGCTCGTGATGTTGTTCCTGCATTGCTTCGTGTTCAAGTTCATCAAATTGTTGCTGGAGGCGGGCCAATTCGGAATCAGATAGCTTCGCAGACTGAATGAATTTATCGAGTACGCTCGGTGTCGAATTCTCAACATTCCGTTCCATGAGACTACTCCCCTTCTTAAGGCGGTTGTACTTCGCTCTGAACCGCGCCGGGTTTGCCGGAGGCCGTTTGGTTTAAGTTATGCGGCCATGGCTGGCGCGTCCAGCATGGCATAGTAACGTTCTTCGGCTTCGGCAGG
>NZ_JARFYM010000083.1 GCF_030272705.1 Rhizobium mayense
GTGCGCGGCGGCAATCACGGTGAGATTCAGCGTCAATCAGGATGAGACTCTGCGGCGGGGGTGTGACGTAGGGAGGGCGTAGCCCGACCGGAGTTACATCCCCGCCGCGGCGCAAAATTTCGGCGTCTCATGATCGCGGTCGGCCCGCTACGCTGGCGGTTTTCTGGAATGGAGAACCACCTTTGTGCCGGGTCGCCATGTAACCGATCATCAGATGAGATTATTCATGAAGTATCGACAAACGCATTCTGTTGAGGTCGCCGCCGCGAAGGCGTCGATTAGCCGGGCGACGGCTTTCCGTATGGAGAAGGAGCAGCGCCTTCCGTCGCAAAACAAGCCGCCACGCGGTCGGCGTCGCCCCGATCCGCTTGAGCATATCTTTGACGCGGAGGTGGTTCCGCTCCTCAAGGCCGCTCCCGGCATTCGTGCAGTCGCCGTTTACGACGAGATGTTGCGGCGTCATCCCGAGCTGTCCGAAGGCATTCGCCGGACACTCGAGCGGCGCATCCGGTCATGGCGGGCCGCTCACGGCCAGGAGCAGGAGGTGATCTTCCGTCAGACACATGAGCCCGGCCGGTTAGGGCTGTCGGATTTTACCGACATGGGCAGCCTCGGCGTGACGGTCGCCGGTCAGCCGCTCGATCATCTGCTCTATCACTTCCGGCTGGTCTGGTCAGGTTTTGAGCACGCCCATGTCATTCTTGGCGGCGAAAGCTTCGTCGCCTTGGCGGAGGGACTTCAAAACGCCCTGTGGTCCGTTGGAGGCTCGCCGCTCTATCACCGCAGCGACAGCCTGTCGGCCGCCTTCCGCAACCTCGATGCCGATGCCAAGGTCGATCTCACGCACCGCTATGAGGAACTGTGCGCTCATTACCGAATGACGCCAACCCGTAACAACAAGGGTGTCGCCCACGAGAACGGCTCGATCGAAAGTTCTCACGGCCACCTCAAGAACGCGATCCGCGATGCACTTCTGATGCGCGGCACCAGAGACTTCAACGATCTCCGCTCCTACCGTGCCTTCATCGATGAGATCGTCAGCCGTCGCAATGCCGTGCATGGCAAGCGCATCGATACCGAGCGCCCGCATCTGCAGGCGCTTCCCGAGCGCCGCACCACCGACTTTGAAGAGGTGGTCGTCACCGTGTCGCGCACCGGCGGCTTCGCCTTGCGCAAGGTCTTCTACACCGTCCCCTCCCGTTTGATCGGCCACCGGCTGCGTGTGCGTTTGTTTGACGATCGCCTCGACGTCTTCATCGGCGGCACGCATCTACTGACGCTGCCCCGAGGGCGCGCCCAGGCGAGTGGCAAGCACGATCAGGTCGTCAACTATCACCACGTCATCCACTCTCTGCGCAAAAAGCCGATGGCGCTTCTCAACCTCGTCTATCGCGACAAGCTCTTCCCGCGGCCGGAATACCGACGGACTTTCGACGCTCTCATCGAGCAACTCCCTGATCGGCAGGCTTGCAAGATCACCGTCGAACTGCTGGCGCTGGCGCACGATCGCGGCTGCGAGCGTGAACTGGCCGAGGAGCTTGCCAGAATGCTCGACGCCCACAAACTGCCTGACTTGGCGGCCCTGAGAACGGCCTTCGGCCCGGACCCCGATCAGTTGCCGACCGTTCATGTGCAACTCGCATCGCTCAATGGCTATGAAGCCCTGATCAGTTCGGCTTACGTGGGAGAGGTCGCATGAAGACCAATCACATCATCGACGAAGCCCGGCTCGGCATCATGCTCAATGAATTGAGGCTGCCGACAATCAAAATGCTGTGGCCACAATTTGCCGAGCAGGCCGATCGTGAAGGATGGCCAGCGGCTCGTTTCCTCTCGGCCATTGCCGAACACGAACTGGCCGAACGGGCGCATCGCAGGATCGAACGTCACCTCGCCGAGGCGCATCTGCCGCCCGGAAAGACGCTCGACAGCTTCGCCTTCGACGCCGTGCCCATGGTCTCCAAGGCCCAGGTCATGGCCATTGCCGCCGGCGATAACTGGCTCGCCAAAGGTGCCAACATCCTGCTGTTCGGGCCGCCGGGCGGCGGAAAGAGCCATCTCGCTGCAGCCATCGGCCTCGCGCTGATCGAGAACGGCTGGCGGGTATTGTTCACTCGCACGACCGACCTCGTCCAGAAGCTGCAGGTCGCACGGCGTGAGCTCCAGCTCGAATCCGCCATCGCCAAGCTCGACAAGTTCGATCTGCTCATCCTCGACGATCTGGCCTACGTCACCAAGGACCAGGCCGAAACCAGTGTGCTCTTCGAACTCATCTCCGCCCGTTACGAGCGGCGATCCATCATGATCACTGCCAATCAGCCTTTTGGAGAATGGAACAGGGTCTTCCCGGATCCCGCCATGACCCTCGCCGCGGTGGACCGTCTCGTGCACCACGCGACGATCTTCGAGATGAATGTCGAAAGCTACCGGCGCAGATCAGCCATGGAAGCCAAACGTCAGCGTGGAAGGCCTGCTTCGTTCGCGACAGTCAATAGCTCCGCCACGTTTGTCGCGGAGCGGCAATCAGCAACCGACGAGACTCTTGCCAGCGACAATCAACATGATACCTTCACCCCGACCGCGACTTAAGAGTCTCATCTAGATTGTCGCTAGCGTCTCATCCTGATCGCCGCGCTATA
>NZ_JARFYM010000084.1 GCF_030272705.1 Rhizobium mayense
TGTAGCGGCTATTTAGTAATGCGACAGTTGGGCCAGTTAGAGATGCGACGGTCTCGCCTCTCGACGCACTGGTCAAAGCCAACGTTGGGAGCAAGGATGACGACCTTCAGCCTGGTCGAGTAGACCATGTGCGGTCGGAGTCGTCATGTCCTGTTTGATCACCATGTCGCAGAAAGAATTGCATCGCCTCGAAGTCATCCAGAAGATTCGTGACGAACGCCTAAGCGTCGTCCAGGCTGGCGAGCTGCTCGCGCTTAGTCGAAGTCAGGTCCATCGGCTGCTACAGGCCTATGACCGGGATGGTCCAGCTGGCCTTGTTTCGAAGAAGCGATCGCAGCCGAGCAACCGGCGCCACAGCGAGGAGTTTCGCAATGCGGCGCTGGATCTGATCCGCGAGCGCTATCTGGATTTCGGTCCGACTCTGGCGCGCGAGAAGCTTATCGAGTTGCACCGGATCTCTGTTGCCAAGGAGACGCTGCGGCAATGGATGACCGAGGCTGGCATCTGGGTCTCGCGCCGGGAGCGCAAGAAACGGGTTTTCCAGCCACGCGGCCGGCGCGACTGCTTTGGTGAACTGGTGCAGATCGATGGTTCGCATCACTGGTGGTTCGAGAACCGCGGCCCCAAATGCGCCCTGCTCGTCTATATCGACGATGCCACCGGGAAGCTTTTGCATCTGCGCTTTGCCGGATCGGAGAACACGTTCGATTATCTGCATGCGACAAAGGCCTATCTGCAGCAATGGGGCAAGCCGCTGGCTTTCTACAGCGACAAACATGGTGTCTTTCGATCGACGCATCCGTCGAAGAAGGACAGGACAAGCGGTCTGACGCAGTTCGGCCGGGCGCTTTATGAGCTCAACATCGATATCATCTGCGCCAACACCCCTCAGGCCAAGGGTCGGGTGGAACGTGCCAACCAGACATTGCAGGATCGGCTTGTGAAGGAATTACGGCTTCGCGGCATTGATACGATCGAAGCTGCCAATTCCTATGCGGCTGAGTTCATTGCGGATTTCAACACTCGCTTTGGCAAGCAACCACGCAATCCAAAGGACATGCACCGACCGCTGGCCGACCACGAGAACCTCGATGGTGCCATGTGCCGGAAGGAAGTCCGCACGCTGTCGCAATCTCTGACGCTGCGCTACGATAAGGTGTTGTTCATTCTCGATCCGACCGAGATTTCCAGGCCACTGGCTGGCCAAAAAGTGATCGTCTGCGACTACCCGGACGGACGGCTCGAGATCATGCACGAGAGCTTTTCCCTGCCCTACAGGACCTTCGATACGTTGCGCTCGGTGCATCGTGCGGAGGTCGTCGACAACAAGCGGCTGGACGACATGCTGTCGATCGTCGCAGAGTTGCAGGCCGGCCGAGAACAGCAACGCAGCAAGAGCGGTCCCCGACGCACCGGGCAGAAAGATCATATGTTTGGCATTCGAGACGGTAGCACAGCCAACGGCTATCAGAAGCGGGGGCGCAAGCCGAGGACAGATTACATGAACGATCCTGCGGTGATTGCGCGGCGAGAGAAAGTGTTACTGAGGCAGCCAGCGGCGGAATAAAAATCGTCAGTGCACGCCGATGTCGCTCTGCGTATCCGATTCCAGTTGCAGGCAAGCTGCCCAAAGTGGCGTCTTGTGGAAGGATCCGTCCTGAAGGAGCGTGAGCCCCTCTCGTGCCTCATAAAGCAAGCCGAGCCAGCATAAGCGTTGGAAGACGCCATACTGGAGATCGGATTTCAACTCCCAGGCTTCTATGGTCATTTCGGTGTCCGAGAGAGACGCCAGGTCTGGATAGAGGATCTTCACAACGTCCATTGGCGTGCAACCTTCTCTGGCCTTGATATTGAGAAGATTGAGGAACATGCGCCACCAGCGTAACCGCGCTCGGACCTCCTCTTCCCGTTCGGTGGCGTGGACATACGAATAGAGATAATCCGTGGCGACCAGATCGAAGAAGGCTTGCGGGTTCACCAAAAACTCCCGGCCGCGTCTGGTTGGCAGCAGCACATCCTTTTTCCGGCGAAGAAGCTTCAGATGACGGGCCATGTCGCGCACCACCCAAAGCGGCGGCACGTCGCTTTCATTGAGAACTTTGTTCATGCTGTAAAGGTCCTCGGCTGTGAATCCTGGCCAGAGGAAGTGCACAGCGGCCCAATGCACGAACTTGCGGTTCATGGCGCCGGTCGCCGTCAATCCTATGCCGCCCTCACCGTCAGCATAGGCAACCGAAAGAAGCATGCCGCGAAGAAGTGGTGACAGCGCGGCGATGTCGACGTCACCTTGCAGGTTGATTTCCGGAAGCATCGTGCGGCTTTGATCCCCAACTGCGCCATGCAAGTGCCAGCGAGTATCGAGCGGTAAAAGAACAATTGCTAGTGAGAAAGCTAAAGCCGAAGGGGTATGTTATCACCCGCCCCCGCTCCGCCCTTTCAACCCGGCCCAGCCGGCCGGATCGGGGGCTGACCATCAGAGCCAGTGTCGCGTTTCTAACTGGCTGACGACGTCGCGCCTCTAGTCAGCTTTGACA
>NZ_JARFYM010000085.1 GCF_030272705.1 Rhizobium mayense
CCAATCGTCGCCTGGCAGTAGGTTCAGTCATTTTCGGATTGGCCCAAGATTGTTGTCAGGATAGTAGATCGTCTCTTGCTCACCAACACCTGCGGTCGCTCAAGCGGCTGATAGCGCGGATGCCCGGAGCTTGCCCATGATGGAGCAGACTTACACACTAAAACAATTGGCACAGGGACGCCGGCCGATCCGCATCGGCTTCTTTCTCGAGCCCGATCGACAGATGGAACCAGTCGAGAATATGCGTCAAAGGCTGGCGCGTTGCGCCTAATACAATGTTTTGCAGCCCGACCTCTCCATCACTGAAGACAGTCACGTCGCGGCCTGGAAGCCATCCCTGCGCGCGCATTGCCGCGCGAACGACCTCGTGCTTGCCAGTGGCGATATTCGGCGCAGCAGCAAACTGGCGCGGTGCCCGGCCCTGCGAAACAACTCGTCCCATGGCGATCTCGAAATGCCGGCTTTGATAGCCAGGAACTGCGCGGATGTAGGCGCCATCAATGAAAACCGAAACGGCAGACTTGCGGGCTAGGCTGATGCGATAGGGGGCCTGCAATGTCCCACTTTTCGATTCAAGCCCGCCGATCGGGACCGGGACTCCATGCTGGTTGCCATGCGCGCGGCCTCGGAGAAGTGGGGTGCGATCACCGTCAATGGCACCGATCGGGAGAAGGCCGTCGCCGTGGAACTGGCAGCCAAGCACGGTATCAGCGTCAGCAATCCGGAGCTTCAGAATCAGTTGAAGGCTGCACAGGCGACGGTCGAGGAATGTTGTGCGAAGGAGGAAACCCGCGAGCGCCAGCGACGCGGTTTTGTGGCGGGCACGAAAGAAGCGGCGGCGCAGCGCACCGATGCAGAGATCGCCATTGCGCTCGACACCGTCAAGGAGAACACCAGGACTGAGGCGTTGCGAGAGACCAGGCAGGCCGAACGCTCCGAACGCACGAACGAGCGGCCGTTTGACGGAGGAGGGGAGGATCACGCCTATCGGACAAAGGCAGAATCGTCAGCGGCAAGGCGGGCGGAACGATCAGTCGAGCAGAAGCCGGCGACGCCTATCCCGACCGACATCAACCAGTCGCCAGAGATCGAACGCCGACGGCAGGTCCAGGACGAACTCCTGTCCGAGAAGGAAGCCAACAAGCAGGCCAAGACGACCAAACAGCGGCAACGGCCTCTGCAGAAACAATAACCGCCTTCTTCGCGCCGGTGTTACATCGTTTCGCAGATCGGTGGATCAGGCCACCTGCGGCTCATCGCGCAAGGACCGCAGCAATTCCAGATCTTCGGGATGACGATCAAGTAGTTCGATCAGGCCGATTGCAGCATCGCTTGGTGGCGTGGCGCCGCTTTCATATCTTTGGAAGGCTCGCCGTCCTCCTCCGATGAGGTGGCCAGCCTCCTCCTGAGTCAGCTTCAGCTTGTCCTTACGGATGCGTCGAACATGCTCCCCATAAGCCGCGCGGAGCTCTTGAAACACCTGGTCGGACTCGGCAAGGTCGCCACCGGAATGGATGGCATCCCCGTCATCGTCGGGATACCATCCGGCAACCTGGACTATGCGCGCAAACGAACCGTAGCGCACGACCTGCGGACGGACGTCGCGCCGCAACATCTTGCCTGTCTCGGGATGAACTCGTGTGTCAGTCATTGTTGAGCTCCTTGAACGACGTCAGCACGACGTCGATCAGTGTTTCGCCTGCGAACTTGAGATAGAGGAAGCGCTCGTCCCAAGCCAGGTTGTAAGTATCGTGCCACACCTTGGAATTCGGTGGGCTGTGCGCGGTTTCCGATTTGACAAAATCCCTGTGCTGGAGCGCCTGAACAGCATCGACGATGTCCGAAAGCGAATACCCCAAATCCCGCGCATTTCTGATCGCCGTGCTCGTCGCTTCCAAGGTTTTGGTCGTTGCAAACTTCGCCTTGACCTGCACCAGATCGTGATGAGGCCTGCGTTTCAAAGTCATATATACACCTTAAAGGTTAATATTGCAAGATGCCGCGTGAAATGGAGCCGTCGGTATCTATTAGAGAATTTTGATTTCAAGTCAGCCTATACTCGGTGTTCTTGCCTACAGCGCCATCCTCATGCTCGGCTCCCCAAACGCTGATTCCTTTTCGAGTCACCATGATCCGTCTCGCAGACTTTGACGGCATTTTAGCGTGATTTCAATAGTTTAGTTCCATAATGCAGACTATCTCACGCAGCTTTGTAGCGGCTATTTAGTAATGCGACAGTTGGGCCAGTTAGAGATGCGACGGTCTCGCCTCTCGACGCACTGGTCAAAGCCAACGTTGGGAGCAAGGAT
>NZ_JARFYM010000086.1 GCF_030272705.1 Rhizobium mayense
CCGGTTCAGATAGCCGCGCGCAACACCGGCCCCGCCGATATAAAGCTCACCCACCGCCCCGAACGGCACCGGCGCACCATGCCCGTCCAGAAGATACACACGCGTGTTCGCAATCGGACGGCCGATCGGGATAACGGACCCATCAAAATCAGCCGGGCAACTCCACGCTACCGCGAAGGTCGTCGTCTCGGTCGGACCGTAGCAGTGAATGAGACGTACTGGACCTTCTTCACTCAGCAATTTCAGAAATGAGTGAAAATCGTTGCGCTCGCCTCCACAGAGGAGGTACTTAAGTTGTGCTAATATCGGAGCAATCGATAATGTATATTGATTGAATAACGCCGTTGTTAGGAAAAGGGTTGTCACCCGTTGCTGTTTAAGTGCCTTGGCAAAACTTGAAGAATTTATGACTGTGACGGCATCCATTGCAATAATGCAGCCACCGTTGAGCAGCGGCGCCCACACTTCAAATGTGCTTGCGTCGAAGGCCGGATTACCCGCCCACGCCACACGATCTCCGGCATCGATTTTCGCATATCCATTGTTGATGACTAGCCGGTTCACGGCGCGGTGAGGCACAACAACTCCCTTGGGACGGCCGGTCGAGCCAGACGTGTACATCACGTAAGCGGCAGCCTCGGCGCTCAATGCCAAGCCGGGATCTCTACTACGTCCTGTTCCAACCATGAACGGCTCAATGGCCAGAAGAGGGATCGTCGCCTCAACCAGCTCATCATCGTCACTCTTGCAAAGCACCAGGCGTGCAGCACAATCGGCCATCAGCCATTCTTGTCGCGCAGACGGAAGAGCGTGATCGATCGGCACATACACTCCCCCCGCCTTGAGGATCGCCAACTGCGCCATGACAAGGGCGATGGAGCGGTCCAGCACTGTCGCAATGCGATCCCCCGGCTTGACCCCGAGCGTGATGAGATGATGGGCCAGCCGGTTGGCCCGGGCGTTGAGTTCGCCATAGCTCAGCTCATCGTCCTCATGGATGAGGGCGAGACGGGTAAGGCGCCTGCGTCCGGTTCAGATCCTCCAGCAGGTAGCTGCGCTCGTCAGCCGGCAGGATGTCGATGCGGCCGATCGGCTGGCCGGCATCGGCGACCATCGCCCGCAGCAGCGTCAAAAGATAACCACGCTGCCGCGCGATCGTCGCTTCATCGAACAGCGCGCTCGCATAACCCAGCGTTCCGGTGATGATCTCGTCATGCTCGCAAAGGTTCAGTTCGAGATCGAACTTGACCTGATCGAACCCCTCCCCCGCAGCCTCGACGCTCAGCCCCGGCAGGTCGAAGGACCCGACCGCATTGTTCTCCCAGGCCAACATCACCTGGAACAACGGCGTGTGATCAAGAGCCCGGGGCGGCTGGACGATCTCCACCACCTGCTCGAACGGCAGGTCCTGATGCTCCTGTGCCGCCAGCGCCGTGCGCCGCGTGCGCTCCAGAAGCGCCGACACGCTCGGCGTGCCCGACAGGTCGAGCCGCAGCGCCAGGGTGTTGACGAAGAAGCCGATCAGCTCTTCGGTCTCGCGGCGGCCGCGATTGGCGCTCGGCACACCGATGACAAGGTCGTCCTGCCCCGACAGACGCGACAGCACCGCAGCCCACGCCGCCAGCACTGTCATGAACAAGGTCGTGCCATGCTGGTGGCTCAGCCGCTTCAGCCCGCGCGTCAGCTCCGCATCGATGACAACGGGAACATTGGCTCCGGCAAACGACTGTTGCTCCGGCCGTGGGCGGTCCGTCGGCAGCGCAAGACGCGCCGGCGCGCCGGCGAGGGTCTCGCGCCAATAGTCCGCCTGGGTCTGCAGCCGTTCCCCCGACAGCCACTGGCGCTGCCAGGCGGCATAGTCGGGATATTGGATGGCGAGCGGCGGCAAAGGATCGTCCTGTCCAGCCAGAAACGCCCGGTAGAGGCTGCTCAGTTCCCGCACGAGCACACCCATCGACCAGCCGTCCGAGACGATGTGATGCTGGGTCAAAAGGAAGACGTGCTCCTCGTCCGACATCCGGATCAGCCGCCCGCGGATCAGCGGCCCGCGCGAAAGATCAAAGGGCGTGCACGCTTCCTCCTGGCACAGCTCCAAAAGCGCGGCTTGCGCATCCGCCCTGCCCTTGAGATCGTGCTCGAGCACCGGCAGCCCCGCATCCGGCGGCAGGACCTCGACCCGGGGCTTGCCCTCCGGCGCGACAAAGATGCTGCGCAGCGCCTCATGCCGCGCAAACAGACGGTCGAGGCTGCGCTGCCAGGCGCTGCGCTCGAGCGCACCGTGCAGTCGCAAGACCAGCGGAATATGATAGTTGGTGCTCGCCTCGTCCAGCTGCGCCAAGAACCAGAGCCGCTGCTGGGCAAACGACGGTACAAGCGGCTCTTGACGCGACACGGCAACAATCGCCGGTAGGTCTTGCGGACCGGCTCGGCTCAGCTGCTCGACAATGCTTTCCGCCAGATCGGACAGCACCGGCTTGGCGAACAGCGTCGTCAGCGGCAGTACCACGCCGAAAGCCTGCGACAGCCGGCTCAAGAGCTGCACGGCCAGCAGCGAGTGGCCGCCGAGTTCGAAGAAGTGGTCGTGGCGTCCGACCCGCTCGAGCCCGAGCAGCTCCGTCCAGATCTGCGCCAGCGTCGTCTCGATCTCGCCTTGCGGCGCCTCATAGGTGCGTCGCGCATAGGCGTCGTCGTCGGGAACAGGCAGCGCCTTGCGGTCGAGCTTGCCGTTCGGCGTCAGCGGCAGGGTATCGAGCCGCACGAAGGCCGACGGCACCATGTAATCCGGCAGCTGCCCGCTGACGTGCGCGCGCAAGGCGCCGGCAAGGTCGGAGCCCTCGGCTCCGTCGGCATGCTCGCTCGCAACCACATAGGCGACAAGGTGCTTGTCGCCGGCGCGGTCCTCGCGCGCCACCACGACGGCCTCGCGCACCAGGGCATTCTCGCAAAGCCGTGCGGCGATCTCGCCCGGCTCGATGCGGAAGCCGCGGATCTTCACCTGCTCGTCGTTGCGGCCGAGGAACTCCAGATTGCCGTCCGG
>NZ_JARFYM010000087.1 GCF_030272705.1 Rhizobium mayense
CGCCATCTGCTCCATCGAAGCCGAAGCCTCTTCAGCCGATGCCGCTTGTTCGGTCGCACCCTGCGACACCTGCTCCGAACTTGCCGAAAGCTCCTGGCTACCGGCCGAAACATTCTCCGATGCGGAGATAGCGTCGGCAACGACGCCGCGCAAGCGTTCGACCATCTGCTCCAGTGCCAGGCCGAGCACATCCTTGTCGGACAGCGGCTTCGGCGTGACCATCAGATCTCCATTGGAGATCTCCGTGGCGATATCGGACGTGGCCCGCAGGTTGGCGACCATGCTTTGCATCGCCAGACCGAGCACGTCCTTGTCGGAGAGCGGTTTCACGGTGACGGAGAGATCGCCTATGGCGATACGGTCGGCCACTGCGGCAGTGTCGCGCAGGTTCGACGTCATGACGTTGACGATATCGATCAGATCCTTGATCTCGTCGTTCGTCTTGACCTCGACCGTCTTATTGAGATCGCCGAGCGCCACCGCCTTGGCGATGTCGGCCACCTTTGTCAGACCGCGATTGATGCCGAGCGTGATCCAGAGAGCCGAACCAAGTGCGATGACGAATGCAATGACGGAGACGATGGCGAGCACCATCCATGTGTCGGCATAGAGCTGGTCATTGGCCGCATCCGTGGCCGCCAATGCCCTTTTCTGGACGTCAACAAGCTTGCCGATCACGTCGGTCATCTGATTGCTGAGGTCGCTCAACTCGCCGTCCGAAAGCGCCGCGGCGCCGGCGTGATCGCCCTTGGCCTCGAGAGCCTGGAGGTCATTGGAACGCTGGCGGAAGGTCTGGCCGAGCGATATCAACTTCTCCCACAAGGGTTTGCCTTCCGCCGAGGCGATGGCGAGTCCGTCCTGGGTGTGCGAGAACATGGTGTCCAGATGAGTGCTGGACTCCTTGTAGAAATTAGCCTCCGCCTCGCCGTCCGAGATCAGCGCATCTTTCTGCGCGCGGGCGGCTTCGACTGCGGCGACATTGGTCTCAAGCGCCAGCTGCAATCGCTTGACAGGGCCTTCGGTCATTGCATTGGCGGCGTCGTTGAGATGGCCAAGACTAATGCTGCTATAGACCGCGATGGCGACCAAAAGCAGCGTCATAGTGGCGAAGGCGAGGCCTAATTTCAGCTTGATGGAAAAACGCATTGTCGTATCCCCGGGGAACAGGAGCCAAGAAGTGAGTACTGCGGACCGGCGTCCCTGCGGGGCGTCGTGCCGATAAAAAAGAGCCTTCGAACCGGGGAAAGCGATCCATCCACCTCCCCGCCGCCGGACATCTCAAGAACCGCGACGCCAACGCATACACACGTTGGGGATATCAGAACGCCGGGACCCAAGGCGGCCCCGGCGGAAATCATTGAGCCAAGCGCTTAGGCGCTTTCGCGGAAATCCGCGTCACCGGCATCCGGACCGCCCATGGAGAGATCAAGGGCAAAGCCTTTGGCGCGTGCCTGCTGGGCGGCGACGGTATGTGCGGGGTTAGCAGGCGCGGCACGGCGGTTGGAGAGCGGCGCGGCAGCGACCTTATGAGCGGCCGCCTTTGCGGGCGACTTCCTGGCGCTGCTTTTGCTGCCGGCAGTATCGACCTTGAAGAAGGCGATCGAGGTTTGCAGCTCCTCGGCCTGGGCGGCCAGCTCTTCCGAAGTGGCCGACATCTGTTCCGAGGCGCCGGCATTTTGCTGCGTCACCTTGTCGAGCTGCTGGATCGCTTCGTTAATCTGGGCAGCACCGATGTCCTGTTCGCGGCAGGCGGCGCTGATCTCGGAGACCAGTTCGGCGGTCTTGCGGATGTCCGGCACCAGGCGGCCGAGCATTTCACCGGCTTCTGCAGCTGCCTTGACGGTATCGCTCGACATCGAGCTGATTTCGGCGGCAGCAGATTGAGAGCGTTCGGCAAGCTTG
>NZ_JARFYM010000088.1 GCF_030272705.1 Rhizobium mayense
CTTCGACGATGGAGTCATAACCACCGACGACGCGGAACTGCCATGCACCAGCCTTGTAGCCGGCACCAGCAACGACGTTAGGAGCGTAGTGGTTCTGCTTGGACTGAACCCAAGCGCCGCCGAAGGAAGACGAATCCGAACCAGAGTTGGAATCTTCGAGCGAGACGACAGCCGTGAAGCCGTTGCCGGCGTCATAGTTGTATGTCAACTGGTTGAGTTCGTACGGGCCGTCCCAGACCACGTCGTCGTTGATGACGTCGCCGGCGTAGCCGGTGAACAGGTTGTACTGCGAGTCCTGCTTACCAACCAGGAAACCGCCAAGGCTGATGTTAGCCCAGAGCAGCTTGGGGGTCGTGGAACCGCCTTCCGACCAGTCGAAACGGTAGACGGTGTCGGTCTTCAGCGGACCGTATTCGGTGTCCGATGCAGTGTCGATGGAAAGCTGAGCGCGGGTGTGCCAGAAGGTGCCGCGGTCGCCCTTCGGGCCTGGATTGTAAGCGTTGTACCATTCACCTTCCGTACGAACCATGCCGCCAACCTTGAGGCAGGTTTCGGTGCCCGGAATGAAGAAGTAGCCAGCGCCATATGCGTCGCAGATGCGGACGTATTCAAGCGGCTCCGGCTCGGCAGCAACGATGGCGTCGGCCGCATGAGCACCGGAAACTGCTGCCAGCGCAGCAGCGGAGCCGAGAAGAAGGCTCTTGATGTTCATAATAACTCCAGTTCTAAATATCGATTAGGTATGAGAATTCGCGCCGAAAAACGACGTGCCCTACCCCACCTTGTGTTCAAAGTTGACCCCTGATCTGGGAGAACCAAGACGATAAGCCTTGCTTCCGATTTGAGAAATACAGATCGAAATTTTTAGAGCAATATCAGAGACAAACTATAATCATATGTGACGATTGTTTCGAATTTCGCGTTGCACAAAGATCACGTCGCAAAATTGTCACATCGCTGTCGTGTTCAATATTGAACTATACTTGAAGTTATTTTCGAAAATACTTATGTTGTAATATTATACTTAATTAGAATACTCTAACTCTCAGTATACGGGACACCACTTACCGATACTCGCGTAGCTGGAATTGAACACACTGAAAGCAAAAAGCCCGGCTCGAAAGCCGGGCTTTTCGTCACTGACGTGACAATCAGATTTTGACCGAGGTCAAATCAGATTAGAAGGTGCGCTCGAAGCGGAGGATACCAGCCCACTCGTCCTGGCCGATCGAATCCCAGTTGGTGTAGGATACTTCCGGCTCGATGAGCAGGTTCTTGACCGGGTTCCACTTGATGTTCGTGGTTGCGGCGAAGATCTTCGAGTCGGTGTAAGCGAGCTGCAGGTTCCACTTCAGCTTGTCGTTGATCGGAACGCCAACGCCGCCCCAAACTGCCCAGTCACCCCAGCCGCAATCTGCGCCATGGATGGTGCCGTCCGAATGGGTGCAAGCCGACACATCCAAGTTCGAACCAGCGTACTGGTTCAGCTTGTCGCCGTCCGTGTTCCAGCCGCCCATCAAGAAGGCCGAGAAGACACCGAAGTCAGCGTCGATACGAGCCTTGATAGCGCCTTCTTCGACGATGGAGTCATAACCGCCGACGACCTTGAAGGACCATGCACCAGCCTTGTAGCCAGCACCGGCAACAACGTTCGGAGCATAGTGATTTTGCCTGCTGGTCTCCCAAGCGCCGCCGTAGGACGATGCATCGTTTGACGAGTTGGAATCTTCCACCGAAACCACAGCCGTGAAGCCGTTGCCGGCGTCATAGTTGTAGGTGATCTGGTTGAGTTCGTACGGGCCGTCATAGATCACG
>NZ_JARFYM010000089.1 GCF_030272705.1 Rhizobium mayense
GTCGGTGAGGTGGGTGAGCTGACGTTCCCGGTAGATGAGCTCACCTCCGAGTTCCTGCTCGAGCTTTTGCACGCCCTTGGTCAGTGCCGGTTGCGTGACATTGCACATCTCCGCAGCGCGCGTGAAGTTCAGCGTGCTTGCGACAGCTAGAAAGTATCGAACCTGATGGAGTTCCATGGGTGTTCACCCTCAGCTATTTCCGTTAGTACAAAGCCCGGGCGCCGCCAATGCAGCATCGCGCGGAGTGCGGGGTTGCTATATCCGAAAGCCACATTGCCACCGAACGAGCGACAATCGCGAACCCGTCCTACGCCCGGCGCGCCGGCTCATGACCCCCGATAATCCATGAGTCGATATCGCGCAGTACGGCGATTGCTGTACGGCCGGCTCGAGAGCCGCCGTGAGATCGAGAGAATAGGAGGCGATGTGGACTGTATTCGACGACTTTGACCAGTAGCGCTGGCGGTGAGCGCCTGCGACTGCAAAAATGCGATCGACGGCCACGGCGAGCGCATCACGTGCCTCAGGATTTGACGACCACCTCGCTTGAAAGCCCAGGAGCGTTGAGACGAACCTGAGCCTGTTCGCGACCCGGCGCGCGACCTCTCGATAGCCAATTAGCGTACCCGGCGCGACAGCCTGTGCCTGGGCGGAATTGCATGTCTTGTCAACGATCATTTGGGCCTCCGTCTTTCGGCGAAGTCCTTTATTCACGAAATTTTACCAATAGAAAATCATACAGTGGTTTGCTTTAATTACCCCTTTGCAAGTGCTTGTACGGCACGCGCGCTCCGTTGAACCCGAATGGCCGCGGTGCGCAGATCACAGGAGTCGCTGTTCGGTGACGCTCGCCTTGGATATCTCCAGACGGCGCCCCAACGCCCGCGGCCACCGAATTCTGCTGCTCGGCGACGCCCAAAAAAATGGTGTCGCTCGCTCGCGCAAGCGAGGTCGGCGAACGATGCTATCCTAGAAGTCGGGCGAGCGAAGCCGATCCCAAGAAAATCGAGCGGAAATTTGTCACGAAGCGAGTGCTCGAGATCCTCCGAGTGCAAGCGCGTAGGCGCTGACGTTGCCGTATCTCGTCTGGGGGCTTTTGATGATGGCCGTTGGCGAAATGATCGATGATTGATGGCTTGCAGTTCGCTTTGCGATAATGGTGTTCATGGACATGATGTTGCTGCTCAGGCGTAAAATCGTGAGAGGGATTGCGCGAAACGTCCATCTCCGCTCCGCGACCAGGGTGATCGTCAAGCGCATGCGGTCCGGGATCAAGGGCGTCGTATGGAGCGCGATAGGTTCTCGATGCCGCGCTCGGGGATGCCTTATGGGCCCATCTCATGAACATGGGGCCTAACCGCAGCAACCCCGTGCTAGAGGGATGCGGATGATACGGACCGCGAAAAGATGATCGCTATAGGGTTCAATATCCGCCGAGAGTTTACCCTCACGCGATATGGACGGTCGTCGGTCTGAAGAGGTCGGATGCGCCGCTATGCTCTAAGAGCCGGAGCGCCGGTAGCGGGACGCGCCGATCACCGGGGTTGACGCCATCTCGTTCAACGTGGCGCAGAACGCTGGCGCCTCCTTTGGCGTCGGTGCTTACCGCGCCGCCGGCAACATCGATCCCGGCCCAAATATGGCCCGCATAGCGCGGCGGCCGGCGTTTTTCGGATCAGTCGACCCGGCATCCGGTGACATCCTCGATACAGGCGATCAGTTGCCCGCTATCGATCGGCTTCTCAATCAATGGAAAGTGCTCACCCAGGCGGCGTGCATCGTTCACCCGTTCAGGGAAGGCCGTCATGATGAT
>NZ_JARFYM010000090.1 GCF_030272705.1 Rhizobium mayense
TCCGGCCGCTTTCGGCCTGACGTTCCCGTAGGGGCGGCGATCGCGGCGCGCGGCGTTCATGACCGTGCGCCCGCGGCAGATGATTGATTCATCGCGCCGCACAGAACGTGTCGACCACGCCCGTCCCCGGGCAATAGTTTATCGACTTTGTTGATCGGGTGATCGTCAATTCGGATAGACCCATCCGCCCTAATCGTGCCACCGTCGAACCAAGTCGTGAAACTTGTCCAACAGCGCACATTGCTCGTCTGGGTCAAGCCCCTCATATTTTCCCATCGCCGTCATGAATCTTGCTTGGAATGTCACGTCCGCCTTTCGTTCGGCGACCGATCTTTGCCTCAGCCATTCGCCTTTGCGGGTCGAGTCATAGCGCCAGTTGCAGTCCATCTGCCCTGCAGTAATTGCTGCAAGTCCGTCGATTTCCGCTAAGGTTAGCGGCTTTCTGAACTGGATTTCTTGGCAGATGTAGATCGTGACCAAAGCAAACAGGACACCTACACCTGCGATTTTCCAAACCTTCATTCCTGGGTTGCCCTCCGTGGCAACGTTACCCGTCGCAATCAAAGGGCCGCCCTAAATCTGACGCGCTCCACGGACTTGTGGTGCTCAGGTCGCGGACCTGGCCGATAGGTTGCACGACCGACGCGACAATCGTCATCCTGGGCATATTCCAGGGCACCTGTTCATCGATCTTCTTAATCGAATGGTCGGCAATTCGGGTAATGAGGACGCGGTGATATGCTTCGGGACCGATGCCGTTGAGTTTGGTGGTTTCGATTAGTGACCGGATAGTGGCCGCGCATTTCCCACCTTGTCGGAACCGGCGAACAGCGAGTTTCTGCCGAGCGCCATCGGGTGGATGGCTCGCTCGGCAGCACTGTTGTCGATCTCAGGTACCGTCATCGAGGAAACGGCAGAGCGATGCCCAACGGGAAAGCGCATGGCGGATTGCCTCTGCGGTTCCGGATTTATGCGGAAGGCGTTTGTGGCTTGGGCAGCACTGCAGCGTTCTAATTCGCCTTCCGACAGGTAACGAAAATAACACCAACGGCCCTTCTTCATGATCTCCCAAGATACGGCAAGACTGATCCCGCACAACGGGCACGGCAACTAGAGCTTCTGCCAGCAAGCCGTATATCGTCCGGCGAGCGTCGCCGCACTCGATCACCTGAAGCCGTTTACTATCAACGAATTTTCACGCCCGTGTTGTCTACTGGTGGGAGCAGGTCCTCGGCGAAGCAAAACCGGCCCGCGGCATCACATCTGGCGGCGCGGCCACGGCGAACTGTGGAAACATGCCGAGCACGGGAGTTCTCCGGCACAGACTGCAGGCCGGGTGCCGGAATTCGTAAACTGGACGAGGTCACGACGCTCCATCCTTCTCTTCCGGGGGAGGGGAGTTAGGCCGCTGCGCCACGCTTCGGCAGTTTCCAGCCTGGGCGCACGAAATGGCAGGTGTAGCCGTTCGGGATGCGCTCCAGATAGTCCTGGTGCTCCGGCTCGGCTTCCCAGAAATCGCTTGCCGGCGTCACTTCGGTGACGACCTTGCCCGGCCAGAGGCCGGAGGCG
>NZ_JARFYM010000010.1 GCF_030272705.1 Rhizobium mayense
TTATAATATAATATGCGGTAAATCACGAATGTTACAGGTTGTAACACTCCGTGATAAGCCCAGGCGCTTTTTCGCCATTTTTCGCCCGATTTAAGCCCCCGCCGCTCACAAGGCGCAAGTTCAATTGTTTGAGGGAAAATCGGTTTGAAGAAAATCAATCGTTCTATTGCTGTCATCGCAACTATATCCGCTGCATTTGCTATCCTCTCCACGGACGCGTTTGCAGCAACGGGATGCGGGGGTGCATCATGGTACGGGGGACATTCCAAGACTGCTTCCGGGGAACGTATGAGCTCGGGTACTTTTACTGCCGCCCACCGCTCACTTGCCTTCGGCACGCGTCTGAGGGTGACCAACAAACATAACGGCCGGAGCGTCGTCGTTCGCGTCAACGATCGCGGTCCCTTTATTCGAGGGCGCGTCCTGGATCTATCCCGTGCTGCAGCACAGGATATCGGCATGGTCGCCTCCGGCACGGCGAACGTCTGTTACGAGGTCGTCGCCTCGAAGTGACCGATGGAATCGCTGGGATGAATCCCGGCGTTTTGGTGTGACGCTTGCTCTCTCCGTCAATCGCGGCTACCACGCGGTTGGGACGTCTCAATAATCTGCCGCAACGTGCTTAATTCGTGCGGATTGATGAGGTGTCAGTGACACTTTGGTGGGCGCATGGGCCTTTCCGGCAATCCGCGTGATTTCGGGGCCGTGCGCAAGCAGGAGAATAGTGAATGCGTCTGGGCGGCCGGCTGCAGGGTGCCATCGAAGTTCTTGCCGATATCGAAGCGCGCAAGCGACCGGTGGCCGACGCCCTGAAGGATTGGGGACTGGCCCACCGCTTTGCCGGCTCGGGTGACCGAGCCGCAATCGGCAACATCGTCTACGACGCTCTACGCATGCGGCTGTCGCATGCCTGGCTGATGGGCGACGACAGCCCCTCCGCGCTTGCCCATGCCGTGCTTTTTCGGCAATGGGGCCTGAGCCCGGAGGCGCTGGCTGCCGAACTCGAAGGCGACAAATTCGCGCCCGAACCGCCAAGCGCCGAGGCGCTGGCAGACTATGCCGCCCGCAAGATCGAGGGTGCGCCTAGCCACATTCAGGGCGACATTCCGGAATGGGTCGAGCATTCCTTCCAGCAGGCATTCGGCGACGGCTGGCTTGCCGAGGCGCGGGCATTGGCAGAACGGCCGACGCTGGATCTGCGCGCCAATGTACTGAAGGCCAGCCGCGACAAGGCAGTGAAGGCGCTGGAACGCGCTGGTGCCCATGCCTCGAAAATCGCCCGCTACGGCATCCGCATCCCCGCCGGCGAAGGCGCATCGCGCCTGCCGAATGTCACCGCCGAGCTTTCCTTCCAGAAGGGCTGGTTCGAGGTGCAGGACGAGGGGTCGCAGATCGTTGCCGATCTCGTTCTTCCCGAAGAGGGCGACCAGGTGCTCGACTATTGCGCCGGCGGCGGCGGCAAGACGCTCGCCATGTCGGCGGCGATGCACAATAAGGGCCAGGTCCATGCCTATGATTCCGATCGCCGGCGATTGGCTCCGATCATCGAGCGTTTGAAGCGCGCCGGCACGCGCAATGTTCAGGTTCATGACGAAAAAAGTGGCCTGCTCCCGCTGCGCGGCAAATTCGACAAGGTGCTGGTGGACGCCCCCTGCACCGGCACAGGCACCTGGCGCCGCCGCCCCGATACAAAATGGCGGCTGACGCAGAAGAACCTCGACGAGCGAACCAGCCAGCAGCAGGAGGCACTCGCCCAGGCCGGCGAATTCGTCCGCCCTGGCGGTATGCTGCTCTATGTCACCTGCTCGGTCCTGCCGGAAGAGAATGAAATGCAGGTCAACCGCTTCGCGGCCAACAATCCGGACTTCGAGGTGGTTGAGGCGCTGAGTTCCTGGGAGAATTTATTCGGCAGCGACACGCCCAAGCCGCATTCTTCGGACGGCAAGACCATCACGCTGACGCCGGCTTCGACCGATACCGACGGCTTCTTCTTCTGTCGCTTGCGGCGGAAGGGGTAGGAAGGCTCACTCCGCCACCCGCAAATGGTGTCAAAGCCCGACTGACGCGAGCCGAGGGCCATCAACTGGACGATGTCCGTCGGCAGATGAGCCCGTTTCCGACCAGCATCTGCCGCCCTTTCTGGCAAATCGACTCCGTTGCCGACGCCGAGCCGAACAATCTCCTGCCTTAAAATCATTCCAAACTAGAGTGTTTGACACCAGTTTGTTTTTAATACATGACACAAATTGCCAAGTTTCGGACGGCGCGCTCGCTGTCACAGGAGAGGATTATGAAACTGAAAGCCAATTTAGGCGCCACCCTGGCGCTGGCGGTCGCGTCGACTGCCATGTCCACCCTTCCGGCGCTCGCAGCCGCCCCCGAGCCGGCCGCCATCATCAAGCATTATGTCGACGTGGGGCATGCCAAATATCAGGACGCGCTGATTACGGCGCAGGCATTGGACAAGGCGATCGATGCATTGCTTGCCAATCCCAGCGACAAGACATTGAAGGCTGCCCAGGCCGCCTGGATCAAGGCCCGCGTTCCCTACGAGCAGACGGAAGTCTACCGCTTCGGCAACCCGATCGTCGACGATTGGGAAGGCGCGGTGAATTCCTGGCCGCTCGACGAAGGCCTCATCGATTATGTCGACGCCTCCTACGGCACCGAGAGCGATGAAAATTCGCTTTATGTCGCCAACGTCATCGCCAACAAGACAATCAAGATCAACGGCAAGGATGTCGACGCTTCGCATCTGACGCCGGAATTCCTCTCCGGGACGCTGCAGCAGGCCGGCGGCGTCGAAGCCAACGTCGCGACCGGCTACCACGCCATCGAATTCCTGCTCTGGGGCCAGGACCTGCATGGCACCGGCCCGGGCGCCGGCGAGCGCCCCGTCACCGATTAC
The DNA here is from genome assembly GCF_030272705.1 of Rhizobium mayense. Taxonomy (GTDB): domain Bacteria; phylum Pseudomonadota; class Alphaproteobacteria; order Rhizobiales; family Rhizobiaceae; genus Rhizobium; species Rhizobium mayense. Next base: position 2,909 of record NZ_JARFYM010000010.1, read on the forward strand.
GATCTGAAGAATTGCACACACGGCAATTGCGACCGCCGCGGCGAATATCTGAAATCGGCCTCGACCCTGCTCGTCTCCGCCATGCAGGAGATGACGAATGACTGGGCGCCGGATGGCGAAGCCACCAAGCATATCGAAGCCGATCCGAAGGCTGGCCTTGCCGCCATCCTGACCGGCATGGGCTCGCTCTCCTATGGCGAACTCGCCGGCGAGCGCATGAAGCTCGGTCTGCTGCTGCACGATCCGGAGCAGGAGCACGATTGCTTCTCCGACAACACCTACAACTCCCACAACAATGCCGCTATCGGGATCGCTGCCGCCTATAACGGCAACTACACGCGCGTCGACGGCACCAAGATGAGGGGTCCGTCGCTGCACGATCTCGTTGCCGCCAAGGATAAGGCGTTGGACAAGGAGATGGAAGGCAAGCTGAACGCGACGCTCGATGCCATGAAGGCCATGGTTCATCGCGGCGAGACCGTCGAGAAGTACGACCAGATGATCGCCGAGGGCAATACGGAAGGCAACGCCACCGTTCAGAAGGCGATCGACGGCCTGCTCGACCAGACGAAGACCATCCAGCGCGTTGTCGCCGACCTCGATCTCGGCACGATCAAGCTTGAAGGCTCGGACAGTCTCGATAATCCTAACGCCGTCTTCAAGAAGTAACAAAGGAGGGCGGCGGCATCCGACGGTGCTGCAGCCCTGAACCAGATGATCCGCATTCCGGTCAGCCGCGCATTCTTGCCCGCCATTGCAGCGGGCTTTGTGGTTTTTGCCGTAACGCTGGCGACAGCCGAGGTGCTGAATCTCCCAACCGTCCGCACTGATCTGTCGGTCGACACCCTGAAGCGAGTTCAGGACGTTACCCGCCCGACTGCGGATTTTTCCAAGGCTGAGCCCTATGAGGCGATGGAGAGTGGCGCGACCACGTCGATCGCCCCTGTCAGCCGCAATATCTTTTCGCAACCATCCGCCAATCTGGGTCTGGAACGCGAAGAGAATTTCCATCTCGGCAATGCGCTGTTTCGCCAGCTCTGGGTCTCCTCGCCCTCCTCCACGCAGGCAACCGATGGGCTGGGGCCGCTGTTCAACGCGCGCTCCTGCCAGAGCTGTCATATCAGGGATGGCCGGGGCCATCCGCTGGAGACGGCGGGAGCTCCCGCCACGTCGATGGTGCTGCGGCTGGCCCGAACGGCAATCACGCCGGAAGAGGAACAGGCCGTCGAGGATTTCAAGGCGCTCAATTTTCCGGACCCGACCTATGGCGTCCAGTTGCAGGATCTCGCAGTGCCAGGCCTCGCCGCAGAGGGCAAGGTGGCCGTCACCTATACCGAGGAAACGGTGACGCTAGCAGGGGGCGAAACCGTTTCTCTGAGCAAACCGCATTATTCGGCGACCGACCTGGCCTACGGTCCGCTCGGCGAAACGACGACGGTCTCGCCGCGTGTCGCACCCCCGATGATCGGCCTCGGCCTGATCGAAGCCATTGCCGATGCCGATATTCTCGCCCATGCCGATCCCGACGACAAGGACGGCGACGGCATTCGCGGCCGCGCAGCCATCGTCCGCGATCATCGCACCGGCCAGCTCGCGCTCGGCCGTTTCGGCTGGAAGGCGCAGAACGCCACCGTGCGCGATCAGGTCGCGGACGCTTTCGTCAACGATATCGGCATTTCCACCCCCGACCGGCCGAATGCCCATGGCGACTGCACCGCCAAGGAAGCCCATTGCCTCGCCATGCCAACCGGCGTGCAGAAACGTCTCGGCGATACGGAAGCACCGGGGCCGATCCTCGATCTCGTCACCTTCTATTCCGAAAATCTCGCAGTGCCTGCCCGCCGCAAGGCGAGCTTTCCCGACGTGCTGAATGGCAAGGACATCTTCTATCAATCCGGCTGCGCCGCCTGTCACACGCCGAAATTCGTTACCCGCGACGATCTCAAGGGTAGTGACGGCAAGGCGACGGCGCAGGCCTTCCAGCTCATCTGGCCCTATTCCGATTTCCTGCTGCACGACATGGGCGACGGACTTTCGGACGGACAGCAGGTCGGTGTGGCATCCGGACGCGATTGGCGCACGCCGCCGCTCTGGGGTATAGGGCTGACGCAAACGGTGAGCGGCCAGCAGGCCTACCTGCATGACGGCCGCGCTCGCACACTCACCGAAGCCATCCTCTGGCACGGAGGAGAGGCCGAAAAGGCCCGCAATACATTCGCAAACCTGTCGAAGGACGACAGGCAAGCGCTCATCAATTTTCTGGAGTCCCTCTGATGCGCCACTGGAAACCCATCGCGGCAAGCCTTCTCCTTAGCCTCGCGGCGCTGCCCGCCAGCGCCCAGCAAGCGACAGTCAATGGCGCCGGGCTGAACGAAGCAGCAGTGCCGGCGGTGTTGCAGAAGGCGGTCGATGACGTCATCCGCCCCGGATATCGGGCCATGCATGACAGCGCCTCGAAGCTGACCACGGCGATGAAGGCGCTCTGCGCCGATCCTTCCGCTGCAAGTCTTGCCAACGCGCAGTCCGCCTTCGGCGAAACGGTCAAAAGCTGGTCGCGCATCGAGATCGTGCGGACCGGGCCGATCATCGAAAAGAACCGCTTCGAACACATCCTCTTCTATCCCGACCGCAAGGGTGTCGGCCTTCGACAGGTACAGGCGCTGATCGCCAAGGCCGACGAGCACGACACCACGGTCGAGGCGGTCGCCGGCAAGAGCGTGGCGCTGATGAGCCTGACGGCGCTGGAATATGTGCTTTACGGCAACGGCTCCACCGTGCTCAGCACCGAAAAGCAAGGATTCCGCTGCCGCTATGGTGCGGCTGTCGCCGGCAATATCGAAAACACGGCCAAGGACATCGCCGACGAATGGGACGATCCGAACGGCGTGCAGAAGTCCTGGAAAAACCCCGGCAAGACCAGCGATGACTTCATGGACAACAAGGAAGCCGTGACGGCGCTCCTTGGTATCCTCGTGCATGGCGCGGAGAATGTCAGGGATCAGCGGCTCGAGACGTTCTACAAGGGCGATCCCGCGACGGCACGGCCGAAGATGGCGATCTACTGGCGCTCCGGCGACACCTGGACCTCGTTGTCAGGCAATCTCGAAGGCCTGAAAACGCTGTGGGAAAAGGCCGGCATGGCCGACCTCCTGCCCGCCGACAAGCGCAATATTGCCGACAAGATCGACACGCTGCTGAAGGAACTGACCGTCACCGCGCCGGCGGTCAATCCCGATGTCGAAGCGGCGATCGGCAATGATGCCGAGCGTGCCAAGATCGATAAACTGCTGAATGTCAGCCGCGACCTCACCAGTGCTTTCAGCGACGATTACGGCGGCGCAATCGGCCTTTCCGCCGGTTTCTCCTTCGCCGACGGAGATTGATGGCGATGCAAAGTGCGTTGATCGATCGCAGGGCCTTCGTCAGGGCGGCGGGGCTGACTTTCCTGGCGGCCTTGAAGCCGGGTGCACTGATGGCGCTGGAGCGGGCCGATGCGGTCTACGCCTCCGGCATCCGCGCATCGGACGGCACCTTCTCGGTGGCGACGGTCGCCGAGCGCGGCCAAATCCTTGATCAGGTGGCGCTGCCCGCCCGCGCCCATGGCATGGCCTTTTCCAAGGTCACCGGCAAGACCGTCGCCTTCGCCCGCCGCCCCGGCACCTATGCGATGATCTTCGATCCCTGGAACAAGGGCGAGCCGATCGTCATCACCTCGCGGGAAGGCCGACATTTCTACGGCCACGGCACGTTTTCGCCCGATGGAAAGCTGCTTTATGCCAGCGAGAACGACTTCGACAACAATAGGGGCATGATTGGCATCTACGACGCCCGCAACCGCTTCGCCCGCATCGGCGAATACGAAACCTATGGCACAGGCCCGCATGACATGACCGTTTCCGACGACGGGAAACTGTTGATCGTCGCCAATGGCGGCATCGAAACCCATCCGGATTTCGGCCGCACCAAGCTCAATCTCGACCACATGGAGCCATCGCTGACGCTGATCGACGCGGCAACCGGCCGGCTGATCGAGAAACACGCCTTGCCGCCACAATATGCCCAGGTCTCCACCCGGCATGTCGACATCGATGCGCAAGGCCGCATCTGGTTCGCCTGCCAATATGAAGGCCACCGCAACGACCTGCCGCCGCTCATCGGCCACTTTGCCAAGGGCGAGGACTTGACCTTCGTCCCCCTGCCCGATGACACCACGCGCGCCCTTGGCAATTACGTCGGCGCCATCGCCGTCAACCGCGCCGAAAACCTCGTCGGCGTGACATCACCCGTCGAAGGCACATCTGTAACACTCGATGCGAAGACCGGGGCGGTGTTGAAGGTCGAGAGCGTGCCGGATGCGGCGGGTATAGCGCCGGCCGAGCATGGGTTTGCGGTATCGTCCTATCGCGGCGATTTCCTGAGCGAGCACAGCGATGTCGCCTGGGACCAACATATCGTGCGCATCGCCCGCGGCTGATCCGGACGCTCTATCTCCTTGTTCTTTGGCAATTCCGGACGGAAAAACCGCCGCACACTTTTCCTGGAATTGCTTTAACCGAACTTGTTGGCTTCAATGAAGCGCCGCAACGCCGTCGCCGCGTTCAGCATATGCGCTCGCATGCGCCGCGACGCCATTTCCCCATCACCCTCTGCGATTGCCTGCATGATGGCTTCATGCTCCGCCCGGGATCGATCGAGACGCTCCTCCTGCCGCAACTGAGCGCGTCGGAAGGCCATCAGACGATTGCGTATCGCGATCGCCTGTTCTGCGAGGAAGCCGTTGTGGGTCGCGTGATAGATCGCTTCGTGGAACGCGCGATTGAATGTATCGTAACTATCGAAATCGCCCTTTTTCACGATAGCTTCTGATGCATCGTGCAGTTCGATCAGGTGACTACGCTCCAGGGGCGTCATGCGATAGGTGGCGAGCCTTACGCACATAGCCTCGATTTCGGCTGCCGTCTCGAACATGTCCATGATGCGTTCGGGCGTCATGCGGGCAACGACGACCCCGCGCCGCGCGCGCACTTCGACCAGACCGTTCGCCGCCAGCTGCCTCAATGCCTCGCGAACCGGGGTGCGCGAGGCACCGAAGCGATCGGCAAGCTGCTGCTCGTCCAGTGCGGCGCCCGCCTCCAGCTTACCGGTCGCGATCTCGTCGGCGAGCGCATTGCGGATACGATCGAACAACAATTCGCGATCTTCAGCCGGGCCATCCAATCCATCTGTCATTCCCAGGTCTCCGATATCCATTGTGGCTTGTATGCAAAAATATCCTCTCGCATCACCTTCGCATACAGACACCGCATCACGCAACCGTTACGCATCCAGTTATTGACCAATAATGCGATTAAGAATACATAAATAGCCATCGAATACGTTTTTGCATACACGAAGCAGCCTCAGTACTCAATCGGAATGCAGGACGAGCAAATTTGATCCGTATGTTCGGACAGATGCCGCCCCGGAAATGCGAAACCTTCAAGAAGCTCACCGCTCCGACATCCGGCGCGGACGGCTCTCTGTTTTATCCTCACGCCATAAGGATCACGATCATGATGATGACCAGACGGAATTTCGCAACCGCACTCGTTGCCGGCGCCGCCGCCTCCCTGATTTCCACACGCGGCATGGCCGCCGGCGAGCCGGCCTCGGGCTCAGCAATCCCGGCGCCATTGAAGGCTCGCAACGTCGTCCTTGCCCATGGGCTCTTCGCAGACGGCTCCTGCTGGACGGAAGTCATCGCGCGGCTGCAGGCCAAGGGGCTGAAGTGCACGGCGGTGCAGAATCCATTGACGACGCTTCCCGAAGCGGTCGCGGCCGCTCAACGGGTTCTCGATCGCCAGGACGGCCCGACGGTCCTCGTCGGCCATTCCTTCTCCGGCATGATCGTGACCGAAGCCGGCGTGCATCCGAAGGTCTCTTCGCTGGTCTATGTCGCGGCCCGCGCACCGGATGCAGGCGAAGACTATACGGCGCTCGCCAAGACCTATCCGACACCCCCTGCTTCGGCAGGCATCGTCTTCGACGGCGATGAAGGACGGCTGACGGAGGAAGCTTTCCTGCGTGACTTCGCCGGCGACCTGCCCAAGGCCAAGGCAGAGGTGCTTTACGCCGTGCAGGAGCCCTTCCAAAAGGCTTTGCTGACCGGGAAGACGACCCAAGCCGCCTGGCGCAGCAAGCCGAGCTGGTATGCAGTCTCCACTGAGGACAGAACGATCAATCCGGATCTGGAACGCTTCATGGCCAGGCGTATGGGCGCCAAGACTATTGAAGTGAAGGCCAGCCATCTCTCGCTGATCTCGCATCCCGATACGATCGCCCGTCTGATCCTGGAAGCCGCTGGGCATTGACCGGGTTTTGCCGGTCTAGCCCTTCCTCGCAAATTCGGCCTGTTCCATGCCGATCACAGCCGCAGCCGCTTTGGCGGAATTCCTCAGCCAGTCGGCCTCCCGCTTGTCGAGGTCAGCCAGGATCCCTGGAATGCGGGAGGCGTCATCGGCGTGGCAATTGGCGATCTCGAAGCCCATCAGGTCGAGCATGGCCGGCGACAGCAGGATTTGCGCATCGCCCTCAACTTCGATCTTGCGGCTGTTCGGCGACAGGCGCCGGACCAACAGATTATCGGTTAGCTGGTAATGCGGATCGGGAGAGCGGGCGCGGCCCGAGGCGATGACGGCCGTGTGGATCGTCGTATCGGATGGATTGTGCTCGAGTGACCATACGGACTGGGCGAGCGCCTTGACCTCGCGGATGACCGGCCCGCCGCGCCACTCGACGTCGATGACGAAGCGCGGCCGACCGAGACTGCCGGTACCGGCCGCGCGGGGCTTGGCGACGAAGGAGAGCCCCTCATCCGGCAGCGACCGTCGCAGCGCCTCAAGATAGCGCGTGGGCACAGGTTTGGCGGAGAGCGGTAGGTCGCGATATTTGTCCCAGAACGCCTCGCGCTCGCCATTCGAGAGAAGCACGTCGTTGCGCAGCCACTTGTAATCACGCTCGAGAATGACGGGCGCAGGCGCTTTCAAACCGCGACGATAGCCGCCCAGGATCGCCTCGGCGATCGCGCGCGGTGGCAAGGCGGTGTCGCTTCGCGCCAGGATCGCGCTCGTCGCCAGGCGCACGAGGTCGAGCGCATAGGGCATGACGGCGGCATCGTCGAAATCATTGGCACCCCAGACCAACCGCCCCTCCTCGTCGCGCCAGGTGCCGAAATTCTCCAGATGCGTATCGCCGATCGCCAGCACCTGCGGAGCGCTCGCAAGATCGGGGCAGATGTCGAAGATCGTCTCGGCCCAGCGCCAATAGGTGGCGCGCAGGAAGGCGAAGCCGCCGCTCTTCATCTTCTTGTACTTCTTTTGGAGATCGGTCTCCACAAGGTCGGCGCCGAGTTGCGCCCGCATCCAGGTTTCAAAGGCCTTGGTCGACTGCAGGATCGTCGTCATCTCGGTTCTCCTCGAATCTCTTGATGCGCATTATGGAAAACTGACGGCCACAGGAAAACAAGCCGATCATACATCATTCCTCGAAGATCGAATTCGATCGCATCGCCCTTGTCCAAACCGCCTCTCCATGTCAATTTCGCACCCGCGAAAGGGAACGGGATGACAGAGGAAAACAGCGGCGACTTTCGGGCGCGAATTCGAACGAGTTTCGGGCGGCAGGCGGCGATGGCGACGATCGGCGCGGAGCTGACGCGCGTCGAGCATGGCATGGTCGAGATCGAGATGCCATTCGACGTGAAGCTGACGCAGCAGCATGGTATCTTGCATGCCGGCATCATCGCGGCGGCGCTGGATTCGGCCTGCGGTTTTGCCGCCTATAGCGTCATCGATCCTTCGGCTTCGATCCTCACCATCGAATTCAAGGTCAATCTGATGTCGCCAGGACGGGGGGAGCGCTTTCTCTTTCGCGGTGAAATCACCAAACCCGGCACCACCATCATCGTCGCAGATGGAAGGGCCTATGCCATCAGCGACGGACCTGCCAAGCTGATTGCCTCTATGACCGGGACGATGATGGTCATCCGAGGCCGAGAGGGAATTACCGGATGAAATTCGAACTGAAACGCGTGTCGGGAAAATCGATTCTGTTCGTCATGGCGGCGGAGGCGGAATACGGGCCCTTCCTGCGCTCCCGCATCGATCCGCTGATGACCGGCGTCGGCCCTGTCGAAGCGGCCATCGCCATGACGCGGGCGCTCGGTCAGCTGGAAGCGCAGGACGATTTGCCAGACATGGTGGTTTCGCTCGGGTCAGCCGGTTCCTCGAAGCTGGAACAGACGGAGGTCTATCAGGTGACCTCGGTTTCGTATCGCGACATGGACGCTTCGCCGCTGGGCTTTGAGAAAGGGCGCACGCCTTTCCTCGACCTGCCCGCGACCGTCGAGCTGCCGTTGCGCATTCCCGCTGTCCCGGAAGCGAGTCTCTCGACCGGCGGCAATGTCATCTCCGGCGCCGATGCTTATGGGCGGATCGCCGCTGACATGGTGGATATGGAAACCTTCTCCGTGCTGCGCGTCTGCCAGATCTATGATCGGCCGCTGATCGGCCTGCGCGGCATTTCGGACGGCGCGATCGAGCTGCAGCATATTTCCGGCTGGACGGAGTACCTGCACGTCATCGACCGCAAGCTCTCTTATGCGGTCGACGGGCTGTTTACCGCGCTGGAGGACGGCGTATTCTGGTTCTGAGACGGCGTGCCGGCTAATACAATCGGGACAATAAAATCGGCCGTCGCGTGATTTGCCCGATTGCCAGGGAAAGCGCTTTTCATTAAAGGCTCGCCATGACCCAGACAGCACATCCAGATACCGTTCTCATCGTCGATTTTGGCAGCCAGGTGACGCAGCTTATCGCACGGCGCGTGCGTGAAGCGGGCGTCTATTGCGAGATCGTGCCCTTCCAATCCGCCGAAGCCGCTTTCAAGCGGCTGCAGCCGAAGGCCGTAATCCTGTCCGGCAGCCCGGCCTCGACCGTGGACGAAGGCTCGCCGCGAGCGCCGCAGATCATCTTCGACAGCGGCCTGCCGGTCTTCGGCATCTGCTACGGCCAGCAGACCATGTGCATGCAGCTCGGCGGCAAAGTGGAGAGCGGCCATCACCGTGAATTCGGCCGCGCCTTCCTCGATGTCAACATCGATTGCGCCTTGTTCGAAGGCCTCTGGTCTTCCGGCTCCCGCCATCAGGTCTGGATGAGCCACGGCGATCGGGTCACCGCGCTGCCGGAAGGCTTCGAAGTCGTCGCCACCTCTTCGAATGCGCCGTTTGCCTTCATTGCCGACGAGAAACGCAAATATTACGGCGTGCAGTTCCATCCGGAAGTGGTGCATACGCCCGACGGCGCCAAGCTGATCAGCAACTTCATCCACAATATCGCGGGCATCAAGGGCGACTGGTCGATGTCGGCCTATCGTGCCAAGGCGGTGCAGGCGATCCGCGATCAGGTCGGCGACAAGCGTGTCATCTGCGCGCTGTCCGGCGGCGTCGATTCCTCCGTTGCCGCGCTGCTGATCCACGAGGCGGTGGGCGACCAGCTCACCTGCATCCTCGTCGACCACGGCCTGATGCGCAAGGACGAAGCGGCAAGCGTCGTCGCGATGTTCCGCGAGCATTACAATCTGCATTTGCTGCACGTCGATGCCTCCGACCGCTTCATCGGCGAGCTGGAGGGCGTCAGCGACCCCGAGACCAAGCGCAAGATCATCGGCCGGCTCTTCATCGAGACCTTCGAGGAGGAAGCCAAGAAGCTCGGCGGCGCCGATTTCCTCGGTCAGGGCACGCTTTATCCAGATGTCATCGAGAGCGTTTCCTTCACGGGAGGCCCCTCAGTCACGATCAAATCGCACCACAATGTCGGCGGCCTGCCGGAGCGCATGAAGATGCAGCTTGTCGAGCCGCTGCGCGAACTTTTCAAGGACGAAGTGCGCGTGCTCGGCAAGGAACTCGGCCTGCCCGACAGCTTCATCGGGCGCCACCCCTTCCCCGGCCCCGGTCTTGCCATCCGCTGCCCGGGCGGCATCACGCGCGAGAAGCTGGAAATCCTGCGCGAGGCCGACGCCATCTATCTCGACGAAATCCGCAAGGCCGGCCTCTACGACGCCATTTGGCAGGCCTTCGCCGTGCTGCTGCCGGTCCAGACCGTCGGCGTCATGGGTGACGGCCGCACCTACGAATTCGTCTGCGCGCTCCGCGCCGTAACCTCCGTCGACGGCATGACGGCCGATTTCTACCACTACGACATGGAATTCCTCGGCCGCGCGGCGACCCGCATCATCAACGAAGTGCGCGGTATCAACCGCGTGGTTTACGACGTCACGTCGAAGCCGCCGGGCACAATCGAGTGGGAGTGACGGGGGGAGTTGCATCGGATAGCAGAGGACACTCGGGCGCATCCTAGGCCGTCGACAGCAGTCGATAGACTCTCAGGCCAAATCACCCGGTCCTAGAGCGATTACTGCTCCTTTTTGAACAAATCCTGGAAGATGAGCTGGCCCCAAGTGCGACCGCGTGCATGCACCAGCGCGCCACCCTCGGTGAGCTTTCCCAGCTCGACGGGTGCGAACCCGAGTTGTTTGGCCAAGGCCGCCACTGGGGCGGTCGCGTCCCCGTCGTCGCTCGACAGAAAGACGACCCGGTGGCCGCCCTCGACGATCGGATCGGTAGCCAGGGTGGCCGCAATCAGGTGATTGAAGCCTTTCACCAGCTTGGCGCCGGTGAACGCCTTCGCGACGACGGCAGAAGACGGGAGACCGTCCAGTTCCTCAAGCGGGGCTAACGTGTTCATCGCATCGATGATGGTCTTTCCCTTCCAGTTGGGCAGCGCCTTCGCGACCTCCGGGTGCGACTCGAATCGGACAGCCAAAAAGATGATGTCCGCCTTGACGGCTTCCGCCAGGGTTTTGGGAATGATCCCGGGTCCGATTGCGGCTGCATCGGATGCAAAGCTTGCCGGGTCACGCGTGGCTGCAACGGACACTTCGATGCCGTTGCGGGCAAACGCCTTGGCAAGAGCGTGGCCGATCTTGCCAAAGCCGATAATTGCGTAGCTCATATATTCTCCTTGGATTTTTGGGGTGGTCAGAGCTTGTAGCCGCCGCTCGCTTCAATCGTCTGGCCGGTCACCCAGTGGCCTTCATCGGAGGCCAAGAACACCACGACGGCGGCGATTTCCGAAGGTTCGCCAAAGCGGCCCAGCGCGATTTCGGCCTCGACTGCCTTTACGAGTTCGGGATTCTCTCGGATGGCGGCGTTGACGTCCGTTCGCGTGTAGCCCGGCGCTACGGCGTTCGCGGTAATTCCGCGCGGCCCCAGCTCGGACGCGAGCGCATGGGTCAGGTTGTTGATGGCTGCTTTGGCCATCGAGTAGACGGGCGCGGCTGTCACGGGCTTCGTGGCGGCAGCGGAAGAGATGTTGATGATACGTCCACCATCGGCGAGACGATCCAGAGCGGCCTGAACGATGAAGAAGGGCGCGCGGGCGTAGACCGCGATCAGGGTGTCCCAACTGTCCGGCGTCGCGTCTTTGAAGCCAACCCAGCCGGAATTGCCAGCATTGTTGACCAGAATGTCGAGGGCTTTGCTTCCGTTCCGCTTGGTGAACTCGTCGTCGAGTCTCTCGAACAAGGTCGGGACGGTCGCTGGGTCAACGAGGTCCGCGTGGATCGCGAACGCAGTGCCTCCAGCTTTCTCGATGGCCGCGACCGCCTCGTCTGCGCCAGATTTGCTGGCGTTGTAGGTCAGCGCGACCGTCGCACCATCCTTTGCTAGACGTTCGGCGATGGCGCGGCCAATGCCCCGCGATGCCCCGGTAACGAGAGCAGTTTTTCCTTTAAGAGATTGTTCCATTTGATTTTCCTCAGTGGGATGTCGGCATGACCGGATCAGTGGAGTGACCTGCCGCATGGCGCTTCAGATTTGCGCTAGCCCGCCGTCGACAGCGACCTCGCTGGCGGTCATGAAGCTGCTATCCTTCGACGCGAGAAAGGCGGCCACCGCCCCGATCTCCGCCGGATCGGCCATGCGCTGGAGCGGATTCATCGAGGCGAAGACCTTCATGCCCTCCTCGCCCAGCGCTTCCTTCGCGAGTTCGGTCGCCGTCGGCCCGGGCGACAGCACGTTTACCCGGATGCCGGTGCCCTTCAGGTCCTCCGCCCAGGTCCGCGCGAGGTTGCGCACTGCCGCCTTGCTCGCGCTGTAGGCGCTGAATCCCGGGGCGCCCGTCGTGCCGGCACTCGATCCGGTCAAGATGATAGAACCGCCCTGGCCCATCAGCGGCAGCGCCTTCTGGACCGTGAAGATCGTACCCTTCACATTGGTGTCGAAGGTTTCGTCAATGTGCTCGGCGGTGATCTTGCCGAGCGGAAGCGGGCTTCCCGCCCCGGCATTGGCGAAGACGATGTCGAGGGTTCCGCGCTCGACCTTCACCGCCGCGTAGAGTCGGTCGAGGTCGGCCAGATCGGAGACCGAGCCCTTTACCGCGCGGGCATTGGGCCCGAGGTCGGCGACAGCGGCGTCGAGCGCTTCCTGCCGGCGGCCGAAGATGAAGACGAAGGCGCCCTCCTCGATGAAGCGCTTTGCCGCGCCGAGGCCGATGCCGGTAGCCCCACCGGTGATGACTGCAACCTTACCCTCAAGCTTTCCCATGACTTCTCCTTTCGGCGTGCAGGGCGACCTCTGTTGCCTTTTGCGCACACGCACTGTATCAAGTGGATCATTGATCCGCTTTAATAAACGGATCGCCGCTCCACATATACGGATCACTGATCCATTTAGCAAGGCAGTTCATGCGAGCCGACGCAGAAAAAAATCGCAGCCAAATTCTTAACGTCGCGCGTGATGTCGTCACGGAGCATGGGGCCGACGCGTCGATGCGCGATATCGCCCGCCGGGCCGGCGTCGGGTTGGCCACGCTGCTTCGTCATTTCCCAACGCGAGAAGCCCTGTTCGAAGCGTTGCTGTGTACCAATTTGGACGCACTGACACGGAGGGCAGACGAACTCGAGACGTCGACTTCGGCTGACGAGGCACTTCTCACCTGGTTTCGAGAATTGGTGGCATTCACCCAAAGCTATAAGGGCGTTGTCGCCATGATGGCAGCCGCCCACACGAACCCGGACTCCGCTCTCTATGCTTCATGCGCAGCGGTGCACTCGGCAGGCACGCGACTACTGCTCCGTGCTCAGAACGAGGGAACGGCGCGGGCCGATATGAATGGGGACGACCTGTTCGCCATGATAACGGCTCTCGGCTGGGCGGTCGACCAACCCTCATTCGCGCCACGGGCGGATCATCTCGTTCACCTCATTACGAGCGCCATCCTGACAAATCGGTCTAGCAGAGGACGTTAAAGCGTCGCGGCCCACGCCCGCAGCGGCCCCCAGACACCCACTTTTGTGGTCATCGGAGGGGCTCATGAGCGACAGATTCGTCCGCGAATTCTTGAAATTCGAAGTAAAGGAAACCTCGGAGGGCATTGGCCATTGGCTCAATCAGCCCTGGGTTGATTAGGCCCAGCGCCCGGGCCTAATCAAAGCGTCTATTCTCGCGAATTTGACCATATATTCGACGATAGCTGTGTGAATGAATTGCCTTTTAAAATCAGTCCGGAGTGAAACAATCGAGTGAGAGTGAGAATAAGCCGCACTCCCCGTTCGTCATTTCCTGGGCATGTCCGATCGCTAATTCAGCAAATCGGACCTATCCAGAGAATAATGGGCGGAGTCGCGCCCTTACTTCACCGTGATGCTCATGCCGCTGATATCGGCATTGACCTGCAGACCCACCTGCCTGCCTGTGAGTTCGAGTTGGGCGCCCTTGTCATTGGTCATGACGATCATCTGCGCCCCTTTGCCGACCGCGCCGCCACCGCCGGCTGCACCGTAGACGCCCGTCACATCTTGGGCGTGGCGTATGTGGCGCACGGTACCACTGAAATAGGTCTTGGAGGCACCGAAGGCGAGGCCGCCCGAGATGCCGCCGATCGAAACGGGATAGCGGTGACCATGGAAGGTAAGTGTGCCCTCACCGCCGGAACCACCGACGAAAAAGGCCGCCTTGTAGACGGCGAAGTTGATCCTACCGCTATCGGCATAGGCGGCGCTGGCAAAGCTAACGCCTGCCACCGCGACGGCGGCGACCGCGACTGACCGAAATCTGGATGAAATCTTCATGAAGAGATACTCCTCAAAGGCGCCGCTTACCCAGTCGGCCGGGCACGACGTCAGCGTCGTATCAAACTTATAACTCAACAGTTTCGCGCGTCATTAGTTCCAAGGCACGATAATAAATCGAGTGGGAATGAAAGGGAATAATAGGCCCCCTAGGGATGTTGCGGTGCATGAACGGAGGACGTTCGTGATCGAACGTCTTCGATAGGACGGAAGTCCTCGGTCAGTTGCCAGAATCGGAATGTGGCGACCCGAAATTTCGATCAGACGAGCCCGGTTTATCGACCTAGCAACATCGCGACGCGCGACGCGAGCAGCCTGACGATGAGGCCAGGAGCATAGCTGCGGTAGCTCGGCACGTCGTCGGGAAGTATTGTGTTATCTGGCTTGAACTTCGTGCAAATCCGAAACTGCAGTGGCGGGAGTTCTCCGCGAAATCGCGCTCTGTATGCCGAAACCCAGTGTGGGCCTCTATCGAAGTTCATGAACACCGCCGAGTTGCAGCACGTCGCGACAACCCTGTTTGTGGCGGAGGTTTCCTTGAGCTTGTAGCCCTTCAGCAATTCGGCGCCTTTGGAACAGTCGAAGCGGTCTTTTCGATAGAGGATGTATCCTGTGCCGCCATCGGAGTCGCGTATGGCGCCAGCATTCGGTAAAGATTCGATCTGCTCAGCGCCCTTCTGGCAGTCGTCGCAATAGCAGACGCTGCTTACGATCGGCTTGCCGAACGCTTTGAGTTCGACGCTGCCGCAGGAGCACGTCGCGGTCATCTCGGGTACACTTATCATTTGACGGTAATCACCATATGATTGCCCATTGCATCGAAATGCAAAATCAAACTAGACCGTCCAGTACCGGGAGTCAATCGGGGGAATGACCACCACACCATCGGCAAGTGTTTCAGAAGAGCTCGCTCAGCAGGGCCGGTCAGCGCAAAAGCGGCGGGCCATCCTCGATGCGGCTACAGAGGTGTTTCTGCAAAAGGGCTATCTAGCCACCAATATGGATGAGATCGCAGCACTTGCAGCGGTGTCGAAACAGACCGTCTACAAGAATTTTCCAGGCAAGGAGACGCTGTTCGTCGAAATCGTCAGCATAACCAGCCGTGCCGGCGACAGGGTTCACAATGAGATGCCGGACTTGGCCGATGGCGAAGATGTTGCCGAATATCTCCAGCGTTATGCGTACCGGCAGCTTACCATTGTGCTCACACCGCGCGTCATGCAGTTGCGCCGACTGGTGATCGGCGAGGTCGGTCGTTTCCCCGAATTGGCGAAAGCGCTCTTTGATGGTGGACCCAAGCGCGCAATGGCGGCGATGGCCGCGCTGTTCGTACGCTTGGCCGATCGCGGTCTCCTTGCGATCGATGATCCAGCCGTCGCCGCTTCCCAGTTCAATTGGTTGATCATGGGTGAGCCGTTGAACAGGGCCATGCTGCTGGGTGACGATGCTATTCCGAAACCGGCGGAGCTTCGGCGACACGCAGCAGCCGGCGTGCGCGTGTTCCTTGCGTCATACGGCAAGTGAGGGAGTGCAGGGACGCTGCGCCAGCGGACCGCAATATCGAAGCACTAAGTCATTCGATGTTAGTCGAAACTTTCCGCCCGCCGCATTAGCCATTTCCCCAATTCTCGCATGAAGTTCGGCGCGCCCGCCCGATAAGGTTGATATTCGACGAGCCGGCTGCCGGGGCCGGGCCGGCGTCGGCGTCATAGGCGACGGCCGCACATAGCGCGACTTTTGAGACGTAATCGTTTGCGAGCGATAGCAGTTGATGGACGCGGTGCGACTAGAAGACGCCAGGTATGAGATGCCAGCGGACTTTCGCGCAATATTCGCTATAGCCGGACAGATTCTCGGCAAGGAATTTTTCTTCGTCGAACAGTCGCCAGACGAGACCAAGAATTGTGAAAATAGCGGGGATGAGCGCCCAATAAGAGCCGAGGGCCAAAGACATGCCGATGAAATATGCCGCAGCGCTCGAATACATCGGGTTGCGTACTATAGCATAGGGGCCAGTGGAGATTACCTTTTGGTCCTTGCCGATTTCGACTGTGGCAGAGCCGAAAGAGTTTTCTTTGAAGACACGATATACCATCCACATGCTCAGCAGTATCAAAAGATTGCCTGCTATAGAGAGCCAAGGCGGCACGCTCGACCAGCCGAAACGATGGTCAAGCCCCGGCACGACGAATGTTGCAATACCCGGGATAGCGGCGACAAATACAATGATCTTCTGTGTCAGCCGCTGTTCTGCGCCCGGTCCTGCCTTGGTTCTGTTCTCGAGGAGTATCGGATCGCTCACGATGTACAGCGTAAGAGGGATACTCGATACAACGCCGACTCCGAGATAAACCCATGCCTGCCAGTAAAGAACTGTTCCCGCCGAGAGCAAGAGCGCTAGCGTTATGAGGGCAAAGCTTATGACAAGCGAGAGCCAGGCCTTTACCTTGGGATCCTTCATTTGATTTGAACTCCGATTTTCTCCTCTGACTTATGGGTTGCCGCCTTTCCCGTGCGCGTGGGCCGTTTCACCAGATGAACGGAATTAGGCGCTGGCGCACCCGGCGCGCATAAGCGTCATACCCCTCAAGACCTGTACGCAGCGTTTTTTCTTCGATGCCGATCCGGATGCCGAATAGCACGGCGATGATAGGGATCGCCGCAAGTCCCCACCATGATCCGAGCACGAGCGATGTCCCCGCGATATAGAAGAGCGTGCCGAAATACATCGGATGGCGGACGATGGCATAAGGGCCCGTTGTGATGACCGCCTGCCCGCGATCCTTTTGTATTTTCACGACCGGCGCTGCGAAGCTGTTCGTACGCATGATCCAGTAGATGAACAAAAGCGACGCCAAGAGGAGACCGCATCCTGCCCACTGCACGGAAGATGGCATCGCTGACCAGCGCCAGCGCGCCGCATCTGCCGCCATGAAGGCCATTCCTCCAAATATGAGGAGCAGGATCGGGATGAGAATCAGCTTGTCCGCGAGCGGCTGGTCTTTTTGTACAGGCGGCTTCAATCGCTCCTTAAGCAGGCCGGGATCGACTCGCATCATCTGCAACCCAAAAACGACTGAGAGCACGACCATCACACCGAGATAGAGCCACCCGCCGGTATAGTCCGTCGTGCCTGCGGCAACAAAGATGATCACGCCCATGAAGCCGAACCAGACAATTGTCTGGACGAAGAGGTTTAGAACGAGACCCATTTTCTTGCCTTTCCTGTCGAAGCTTAAAGTCTTCCACGTGGCGAGCACCGCAGCTGGAATTCTCTCGTCATCGCGGTTGCCGACCACTCTTCCAGCGGCGCATGGCGGTCTCCATGGCACCACGCATCACCCGATAGAAATCCGCCATCTCCTCGAGGCGGACGCTTGCCGTCTCTGACGCGGCGATCCTGGCACCGGCGTTTAACTGCCCTGCCAACGCATCGAGCAGACGGTTCTGCTGCTGGATCATGGCTTCGTAGTCGTCGGCTACGGCATATAGCGCACGCTTCGTTCCAGCCTCGCTATGGCGATGCGCGAGCGTATAGCTTTCCAACAGCCGGGCAGCCACGCTTGCGCTGCTCTTGCTGATCTCAAGGTCCTCGGTGATTTGGTCGAGCGTGACGGGGCGAGGACAGAGAAGCAGATACCCGTAGAGCCGGGCGGCGACGGGCGGCACACCCCAAGGCGTGAGCAGCCGAGCCACATCCTCAATGAACCGCCGCTCACCTTCGTTCGATTTATTGTGTATATTCGGCATATTCCGAATATAGAGAAAAATGTAGCTGATAGCAAGAACCGCGACGGGAGAAGGCTCATCGCGCCATCGCGACCTCTCATCTGGAAGCAGCCATTCGTGCTTTGAAGCTCAATCGCCGAAAAAATCACAGGACGATGTCGGATATCAAGAAACTCATCCGTCGTTCCAATGCCAGGCCAATGAGGTCGGTTCAAACGAGGAGATAGACAATGCGTGTGATGGTGCTCGTGAAGGCTACGCAAGACAGTGAGAAGGGGTTTCTCCGCACGGCCTGGGAGGCGGAGATGATGGAGGCGATGGGCAGATTCAATGACGAACTGCAGGATGCCCGCATCTTCGTCACGGCCGCCGGGCTCAAGCCCACCTCGCAGGGCAAGCGTGTTGCGTTCGATGGCCCCGGCCGCACGGTCATCAACGGGCCTTTCGCGGGCGGCAGCGAGATGGTCGCCGGCTTCTGGCTCTGGGACGTCAAGGATATGGATGAGGCGGTCGCCTGGGTGAAACGCTGCCCCAATCCCATGCCGGGACCGAGCGAGATCGAAATCCGGCCGTTTTACGAGATGGCCGATTTGCAATGATAAGCTGCCGCCGGCGGTCAAGGAAAGCCGTGGCGCGGCGCGAGAAGCGGACCGACTACCGAGGCGCCGGAATCGGCCGACCGAGAGCGATGGATGGCGAGACTGCGAATTTTTTCGCATCGGTTTCTGCTATGAAAGCAAACGATAGCTTTAAGTGCCCTCGCCTCCGCTCCCGTAAGGAAGTTTGATATGCAAGATAGTGCCACAGCCAAGGGCACGGATAACCCTACAACGACAAGCGCGCTGTCGGAAATTCTTGCGCCTCATCTTTCCGTGGTCTTCTGCGGATTGAATCCCGCCCTTTCCGCTCATCGCGACGGCCACAACTTCTCGAACCGAAGCAGCCGCTTTTGGCGGGTACTGCATCTCGCCGGATTTACTCCCCGCGTGCTGCGGGCGGACGAAGAGCGCGAGATACTGAAATATGGCTTGGGCCTGACATCGGCAGTCTCCCGTCCCACGAAAAGCGCCAGCGAGCTCAAGAAGCGCGATTACATCACCGCGGTTCCTGCGCTCGAAGACAAGATAAGAAAGCTCGCACCGAGGAATTTGGCGTTTCTAGGTAAGGCGGCATACGCGGCCATCAGTTTTCGAGCGCATGTCGAATGGGGTAGACAGCCGGACGAATTTGCGGGGGCATCGATCTGGGTGCTCCCAAATCCAAGCGGACTCAATAGGGCCTTTGACCTGGCAAGATTGACGGAACATTATCGCGACATAAAATTGGCAATTGACCGCGGCGGAGGCCCCTTTTGAATAGCTGGGAATGAACAGATTAAGCCCCGCGCTTCACTTCACAGCGATGACGACCTTGCCTTTGGCGCGACCGGTCTCGACGTAAGCCAGTGCCTCATTGGTCTTTTCGAACGGGAAGACGCGATCCACGACGGGTCGTATGGCCCCCGCCTCGATCAGCGAGGTGATCTGCCCGAGCTGCCCGCCGTTCGCTGTCATGAAAAGGAACGAATAGCTGACTCGATGGCGTTTCGATTTCCTCCGGATGCCGAAGCTCAGCACGCGCATGATTTGCTGAAGCAGCCAGCCGGAACCGTTCTGTCTGGCGAACTCCGGATCTGGCGGACCGGAGATCGAGATGAGCTTCCCGCCGGGCTTCAGAACGCGCAGTGATTTCTCCAGCGTGTCCTTACCAAGACTGTTCAGCACGACATCATATCCCTGCAGGACATTTTCAAAATCATCCTTCTTATAGTCGATGACGACATCCACTCCGAGATTTCTAACGAGATCAACATTGGCTGTGCTCGTCGTCGTCGCCACAGTCGCGCCGATATATTTGGCGAGCTGGATGGCGATCGTCCCCACGCCACCGGAACCGGCATGGATGAGAACCTTCTGTCCCTTCTTCAGGTTCGCCCGCTCGACAAGCACCTGCCAGGCGGTCAAGGCGACGAGCGGTACCGATGCCGCCTCTTCCATCGTCAGGTTCTTCGGTTTCATCGCCACATCGGCCTCGTTCATAGCGATGAACTCCGCGAAAGTGCCGATGCGGCCCTGGGCCGGACGTGCATAGACTTCGTCGCCTGGTTTGAAGCCTCGGACCCTGGGCCCGACCCGGACCACAACGCCAGCTACATCGTTGCCGAGGATCAGCGGAAGACGGTAAGGCAGGATAAGCTTGAATTCGCCGTCCCTGATCTTGGCATCCAGAAGGTTCACGCCGGCAGCGTGGATCTGGACCATAACATCGTTCTCGCGCAGTTCCGGCTCCGGACTATCGCCAAGCCGTAGAGCCCCGCCTTTTGCATAGCGATCGATCAGGAATGTCTTCATGAGCACTAACTTTCTTTTCCTGAGGTTACAGCGATAGAGGCTCAGGCGGGAAGCCTGTTGAATTTCCGCAGATTTTTGTCGACGAATGACTCGGGCAGGAATCGGCGTATGAAGCGAACTTGGCCTGCTGCCTTTCCCGCGGTGTAACGTCTTTTCGGTGATGCCGTATTGGCCGCCTTGACAACGATCTCGGCGACGGCCTCGGGTGCATCCCCTGTCTCGATGATCTCCCGCATCAGCTTCTCCGCATCGGCGCGAACGGCGTCGTACTCTGGAAGCGGCTGGTCTGGTCGCGTGATGTTTTCTTCGAAAGACGTGCGGGTGACGCCAGGCTCCACCAGCACGACGCGAATGCCTTGCGTTCGCACCTCGTGGTCGAGCGATTCCGAATAGCCCTCGATAGCATGCTTGGTCGATGCATAGAGGGCATTGAACGGAGCGGGGATGAGGCCGAGAATGGAGCTCAGGTTGATGATCCTGCCCTTTTTTTGGCGTCTCATGACGGGCAGTATCGCATTCGTCAGACGAATGACGCCGAAGACATTCACGTCGAACAGAGCCTTTGCCTGCGCGGCGGAGGACTCCTCTGCACCTCCGAGCAGTCCAATCCCGGCATTATTGACGAGAAGATCGATCCGTCCCGCACGGATCACGACATCGTCGATCACGTTCTGCACGGACTCACCATCGGTGACGTCACAGACCAGCATTGTCACTCCATCGGAGGTGTCGGCCATCGGCTTCCGACTGGTGCCGAATACCCGGTAACCATCGCGGCGCAGCGCTCTTGCCGTCGCCAACCCAATGCCGGAGGAAGCGCCCGTGACGAGGGCAACGCCGCGTTCTATGTTGCTCATCTATCTCAGCTTTCATTTTGTCATGGAACACCGATGCGGACTCAGTTACTATCATTTCGAAACTTAGTCACTATCAAAAAGATACTAACATGCAGAATCTTTCAGACCAGCCATGCCTGATCGCCCGCAGCCTTGCGTTGGTGGGTGACGCGTGGAGCATGCTGATCCTGCGGGACGCCCATGCTGGCCTCACCCGCTTTGATGAGTTCCGTAAAAGCCTCGGCATCGCTCCGACAATCTTAACCCGTCGGCTTTCCGCGCTTACCGAGGAGGGACTGCTGGAGAAACGGCGCTACTCTGAGCGGCCGCCGCGCGACGAGTACGTGCTGGGCGCGGCGGGGCGGGACTTTCTTCCGGTGTTGTTCGCGATCGGCGCGTGGGGGCGAAAGCATCGTAACGCAGAGGGTGTAACCCGGTTCTTCGACGCCGAGACGGGAACGGAAATCGATCCCGTCATGATTGATCGTGCAACCGGCGCTCCGATCGGAACACGTCCGATTCGCATCGAGATGCCTGCGTGAACGGCATCAGCCCGAGGAAAAGCTACGATCATACCGCATTAGCGGTGTTCTGCGTCGTAGCGTAGGCGTGTTGGATACGACATTGTCTCCGCAATAGCAGTCAACAGGTCCGCATCGTGGTCTGCTTCGCTGAGTGACTTCAATCCATTTCAGTCTGCGCTCCGCACATCAGCGCATTTTCGTGCCGCGTGTTCACTTGTCATCAATGTGAATTCGGGTTTTGTTGGCAGTATATGCGCGGCGCTTCACGTGATCGATGAAAGCCCGCAGCTTCGGCATCACTTGATGGCGGCTGGGATAGTAGAGAAACACGCCCGGCGCCATAGGCGCGAACCGCTCCAGTACGTGTACGAGTTTTCCCGCTTTCAGTGGTCCAGCGGCGATTGGCTCAGGCACTTGTGCAAGCCCCATACCCTCCACGACCGCGCCAAGCATAGTGGGAAAATCGTGGGCGATTAGCGGTCCTGAGACGATGGCCTCGATCGGCTTGTTGCCGTTGACAAACGACCATGGCGCTATTGACCCACTCGAACGGCGGATGCGTATGCAAGCATGTTGACGCAGATCATCGATAGACTCGGGCCGTCCCATCCGGCGTAGATACTCGGGACTGCCAACGACCACGAACGGGAAGGGCGGCGTTAGCCGGACCGCGACCATGTCTGCCGCGACGAACTGGCCGAGCCGGATGCCGGCGTCGAATCCTTCGGCTGCAATATCAACCAATTCCGCGCTCGCCGCGATCTCCACCTCAACCTCGGGAAAGGCCTGGCAGAAGGATGCGATCAGCGGCTCCAGCAGGATCGGCACCACCGCCCGCGGCACCGTGAGGCGCAACAGTCCGGCCGGTCGCTGCCCAAGGTCACGCGCAAGCTCGCTTGCGGCGACGAGCTCTTCGAAAGCGGGTTTTGCGCGCGACAGAAATCGTTCGCCAGCTTCGGTCAGGCCGACGCTGCGCGTGGTGCGCAGGAAGAGCGCTGCGCCGACGCGTGCCTCAAGCGCGCGCACCACCTGGCTGATGGCCGATGGAGTCACCCCCAGTTCCGCGGCCGCTCTGCGAAAACTGCGGTGCTCGGCGACGCTCAGGAACGCCTCCACACCGTCGAGCGCGCCTCGTCTGACTGTGAAATTCTGCTTCATGGTCCGTCAACATTATAGCGAATAGTCGCTCGGCGAAAGCAGTCGTACATCTGACTTGCAAAGCGGCAATCACCCCGATGCCGCTCCCAATAGCCAGAAATCTTAGAGGAACCTTGCCATGACCGATATGATTGAGGACGTGCGCCAACACTATCATGCGACCGGCTTGACCGAGCGGCTGCGGGCGGCGCTTACGGCGCTCGGGCCGGAGGATCAACGGCTCACGCCCCAGCAACTGGGCGCTCTCGACCAGTTCCATACCCGAGGGCACCTTGCGACCGCCGAGATTGGCAAGTTGGCTGAGATTGCCGCCGACATGTCGGTTCTTGACATCGGTTCGGGCGTCGGCGGGCCGGCTCGCTTCCTGGCGGCGGCCTATGGCTGCCGGGTTACGGGCATCGACCTCAGCGAGCCATTCGTCGATGCCGCGCGCTATCTGACCGAGCGCACGCGACAAACCGGGCAGGTGTCATTCCAGATCGCCAGCGCGCTGGAGCTTCCATTTGGCCACGGCGGTTTCGAGGTCGTGTTGCTGCTGCATGTGGCGATGAACATCTCCGACCGGGCACAGCTCTACAGCGAGATCCGGCGTGTGCTGAAGCCCGGCGGCAGATTTGTCACCTATGACGTCGTGTTGAACGGCGGGGAGCCGCACTATCCCGGCCCCTGGGCGCGATCACCGGCAACGAGCTTCCTCTTGACCGCCGATGCGACGCGCGAGGCGATCGAACCGGCCGGTTTCCGCGCGCTTGTATGGCAGGACAGTACCGAGGCCGCCAAGGGCTGGATCGCCGAGCTGCGCGAGTCAGGCCCGCCGCCTTCGCCAAATCTCGGCCTGGTGATGGGACCGGACTTCCCGCAGCTTGCCACCAATTTGGGACGAAGCCTTATGGAGGGCCGGCTCGGCATCCTGACCGCGGTGTTCGAGGCCGTGTGAACCAGCAACCCACAGGAGGGCCCCATGTCGCCCGCAATCATTTTCCAGTTACATCTCGTTCTCGGCTACGTCCCGTGGCTGCTATGCTTCGGGGCGTATATCTGGCCCAGACTCAAATCGATGGATCCGGTCGAAGCGCAGCGCGCCATCGCCACGCTGCACAGCTTCCGCTTCTTCGGGCTCGTCTTCATTGTTCCCGGCGTCGTCGGCCCCAATCTGCCCGCCGGCTTCGCGACACCGGCCGCTTACGGTGATTTCGCCACCGGCTTGCTTGCCATCCTGGCGCTTCTCAGCGTCAGGACGCGCCCGCTATTTTGGCTGCTCACCATCGGCTTCAATGTTGCGGGGGCAGTCGACCTCATCGTCGACTACTATCACGGCGTTCAGCTCGACCTTCCGGGGTCGGCCGGGCAGTTGGGCGCCACCTATGCGATCCCGATCATCTACGTGCCCATTTTGATGATCACCCACGTCGCTGCGTTCTATTTGCTGCTGCGTCCTCAGCCCGAAGCAACGCGTTCCCTCGCCGGCGATGCGGCCGCCTCATAGATCGGATTGGGCGGACGGTATTCGGGGTCTCCGATGCGCGGCCTCGTCCGCGCCGATTGTAAAGCGCTGTATGCGTTCCGGCGTCCTGATGGCCCACCGGCACGTCGCCGTGAAAGACATGTAGCCAATGATCGAACCAAGGAAATGACGGCAGACCGATGCATTTATCGATCGCTAAATGAGTGTCGCAGCGGTAGATAGCTTGGCGAACGAAAAAGGGAGTGGTCCTGACCGAACAGGGGCAGCAACTCTTCGAGCGAGGCCAGACCGCCTTCATGCTGGCCAAGCGGGCCGTCGCCGAGGTTCAGGATGACCGCGTCGCCGCGCTCGCGATAATTCACTGCGACCGCGGCGCCCGCAATCGAGGCCAGCCCTATTTTTCCTCTCGCATCCATGGGGTGAAAGTAATCCCAACCAATAATCCTTCTGGCCCAATGAAGCGGCTTACAGTCTGGCCCCACGGTTCTCTCTTGTTCTTGACCAACATTCGATAGCCTCGCGATTCAAGTTCCGCTGTGGCCTTTTCGACATTGTCGACGTCAAACTCAATCCAGGCTTGCGGGATAGGAACATCGCTGGGCCACGAATCCTTCCCGTAACAGGACTGAGCGGCCTGAGAGAGCGGCCAGAGGGCGAAACTCGTTGCTCCCTTCAACGCCTCCGTATGGAGATAACCACCCTTCTCCTCCTTAAAGGGAATGCCGAAGGTATGATCGTATAGCTGGCGGCTTGCTGCCGCCTCGCGGACGATCGGGCCAAAGCCCGCGATGAACAAAACTCTGGTATTTTTGATTTCTTCCATGGCGTCTCCTCCTTTACTCAGCATGAACGCATGTAATCGGGAGTTCGTTTCATAAATCGAGGCGATGATCGCAGAGACGCTGGCCGGCCTATGAAGCGGTGACCGCCCGCGCCGACAAGGAACGGTAAACGCGCTCCCGCATTGACTCTCGGTGTGCGCTCGCCAGGCGTGGCGAGACATCGATTGTTTTGCGCTTGGCAGGAGGACGATTCATGCCAAAGATTGCGGCTGACAAGGACGACCGTTCAAGACTAGCAAAATCGCTGACGCTCGCCGGGATGAGCCTCGGCTATGCTGTCGTGCAGCTCGACGTGACCATCGTCAACACCGCCTTGAGCACCATTGGCAAAACTTTTGAGACGGGCCTGGCTTTTCTTCCGATGATGGGGGCGGTCTTTCCGGCCATTCTATTGGCGGCACGGGCAGCCCAGCGATTTGGAGCTCTGCCGGTCATCGCCGCCGGAGCGCTGATCGCAGCGGCTGGCTGCATCGGCCTCCTCGGCATCGGACGTGGTACCAGTTATTGGGCAATGCTCGTTCAGTTCCTTGCAATGGGAGGCGGGTTGGGGTTGCTGGTCCCGCCGCCGACTTCGACGCTTCTGGGTAGTGTCGAGAAAGCGCGTTCGGGCGTGGCGGCCGGCGTTCTGAATTCCGCGCGACAGACCGGCAGCGTCCTCGGAGTCGCTTTGTTTGGATCGTTCGTGGGCCAGATGAACGCGTTCGTCACCGGTGCGCGAGAAGCACTGGTTGTTTCCACAACGCTACTGGTTGGCGCGGCGATAACGACGACGATCCGGGGCTGGAGCACGCCGGAATAAGCCACGGTGACAAATCCACGTCTGGCTGTTGCGGCTTATCCTCGGCTCCGGCCTAGAACCCCAGCGATTGTTGCACCGGCTTCGGCGGCGCGAGCTGGACGCCTTCCAGTTCCAGCATGCGAGCCTTCGCGGTCGATCCGCCGGGCGCTGAGAAGCCGCCTATCTTGCCGCCGGCGGCCAAGACGCGGTGGCAGGGGATGATCAGCGCTACGGGGTTCTTGGCCATGGCCTGGCCGACGTCGCGCGCTGCTTCCGGCCCGGCGCCGAGCTGTTTAGCGATGGTGCCATAGGTGGTGGTGTGCCCCCATGCGACCTGCCGCGCGGCGGCATAAATCTGTTTGAAGAAATCGTCCTGCTCGCTGAGATCCAGTTTGACGCTCGAGAAGTCGATCTCTTCGCCTCCGAAATAGCGCTTCACGGCGGCGACCGCCTCTGATATGTCGGGCGTCGGTGCGCCGGGCATGGCACGCGGCAGACGGCGAAGCAAAAGGCGCTCGGTCGCTTCAGCACTTTTCGTCGGCAGCTGGAAGCGCGTTATGCCGATATCGTTCCACGCAATCCCGCAGAAACCGCCGGTGGTTTCGAAGATCAGATAATGTTGCGTCGTCTCGCTCATGGCAAAGCCTCCGTGTTTCCACTTGCCATGAAAATCGTGCGCCCGGCGCTCGAATTCAACCCGATTCTTGCGCGGGACGATTCTTGCCGACATTTGCCGGTTGAAGGAAGCGATGCCGATGCTGCTATGGCAATATCAGCCGCATCGCTTCCCGCGCAGCTTGGGAGGTTATCAATATCCGCCGCCCATACCGCCTCCGCCCATGCCGCCGCCGCCCGACGTACCGCCACCGGCCGGAGAAGAATGCGCCGTACCGCTGCTATTGCCCCCGGTGGTGGAGCAAGCGGAAACACTGAGGCCGATGAGGGCAAAAAACACCGCGGAGAAGATAGCTTTTATCAACATCTGAGGTCATTCCCTTGTTGAGAGCGGGCGCGAAATGCCCTGACATCAGGTGAACAGTCGGGAGGGCGGCTTTATTCGGTGCAGATCGCCTCTCCGCGCATAAACGTGGCGACGAGATGCGTCGGATAAATCAACTCGGGCGAGTCCCCGCGGCTTGTTCTTCTTTTGTTCTTGATTTGCGGCGCAATTTGAGATTATTTTGGCTCGGCAGAAACAATTGAGGGGCGGCTCTGGCCGCCAAACATTCAATGTTCGACGTCAAACAAGCTCAGCTACCACTTGACCTAATGGAACCGGGCACTCCAGAGCTGGTGCCAGACGCAAGACCGGGATCAGAGAAGCTTTATTTCGCCCTTTTTCCTGACCGCTCCGTCAGGATCGAAATCGATAAGCTTATGGGCACGCTGGGCAACTATCGCCTTTCGGGCCGGCGTCGGCCTCAAGGACTTTTACACGCGAGCGTCCACGGCATCGGTAAATATCCGAAGCGACGGAATGATATTATCGCGCGGGCCGTACAAGCGGCCGAAGCCATTAAATACGCGGAGTTCAGTTTGGTCTTGGACCATGTCTTCAGTTTTCGGCAATCATCTCACCCGCTGGTTCTTTGTCCGACTACTGGCGCCAGGGAATTTAGAAGGCTTCAGCTTGAACTCGGGTTAGCCATGTACGAAGCCGGCCTCACAGTTAGTCTGAATCCCAACTACCAGCCCCACATAACGCTTCAATACGGCTACAAATCCATACGGAGGATCAATTTGGAAAAACCAATCACGTGGGCAGTGCGGGAATTCGTGTTAGTCCGCAGCTTACAAGGTCAGGGTAAGCACGAATACGTCGATCACTGGCCCCTGCTAAATTGATCCACCAGAATGCGTCACCGCCGCCTCCACCGCCGCAGCCGCGTCGTCGACGCTGAAGCTGCAGCGCCTGTCAAGATTGGTCATTCCGGCCGCGGCCATCAGGTCGCGGGCTCGATCATGGGCACGAGCGAATTGCACGCGGATGCCGGCGGTGCGCATGGCAGCGTCGAATTCCATCAAAGCGTCGAGTGCCGAGCTGTCGAGATCGAAGCTTTCCTCCAGACTTAGCACCACGGCCTTCAGTCCTGTTTCTGCCCGGCTGCGCCTTAGAATCTCGCCAAGAATCGTGTCGGCATTGCCGAAAAATAGCGGCTCGCCGGGGCGCCAGATGGCAATGCCGGGCGTTTCCGTCGCATCCGGATGGCGGCTGACGTCAACGAAATTATGGCTGCCCCCCAGCCGTCCGAGACGAGCCACATAGGGAGACGCTAATCGATGCATCATCGCAATGAGCGAGAGCGCGATCGCCAACAGCATGCCGTTGAGGACGCCGAAGATCAGCACGCCCGCCGCGGCACCGAGCGCGACATAGAAATCGCGATGGAGTCGCCGCAGGCGAAGGATGGGACCGGGGTCGAGTGCATGCGTGAGGGCCGCGATCACCACGGCGGCTAGCACCGGCTCCGGCAGCCGCGCGACCAGCGGCTCCGCGCAAGCGATGAGGATGGCAAGGCCGATTGCGGCAAACACACCGGTTGCGCGCGTCTTCGCCCCCGCCGCTTCACTAGCAAAACCCGCCGAAAAGCCGGCGCCGACCGGCATGCCCTGAACGATGGAACTGGCGATATTGGCAAAGCCCAGCGCTCCGAGTTCGCGATTGACCTCGAGAGGATCGCCATAACGCAGCGCCAAGGCGCGCATCGTCCCCCAGGATTCGGCAAAGAGAATGAGGACTAGGGGCACGGTGAACTGCACTAGCCGCGAATAAGCGGGCCAGCCGGCATCGGGAAGCGAAGGCCATTGCGGCAGGACCTCGATCGTCCCGACCAGCTTGACAGCATGGCTGCCGAGATCAAAGGCAGAAGACGCAAGAATGCCGGCGGCAAGCACCAGGAAAGCGCCGGGGACGCCCGGCAGCCGCTTGAGCAGCAGCAGTGCGGCGAGCGCCGCGATGCCGACGGCGACGCTTGCAAGGTTCCATCGCGGGATCGCCGCCAACAGCGCGCCGGCATAGCTCAAGATGTTCGAGCCTTGCACGGAGACGCCGACGAGAATCGGCAATTGATGCAGGATGATGGTAATCGCCAGTCCCAGTGCGAAGCCGCGCAGTACCGGGCGTGAGATGAAGCCGGTAATGCCGCCGAGGCGCAGGGCGGCGGCGACAATGAAAAGAATGCCGGCAAGTGCGACGGCGATCGTCGCGAGGCCAGCCTTGACGGTGACATCTCCCGGAACAACCGCCAGCGTCGCGGCAAGAATGGCGGCGGATGAAGAGGTCGGCGAAACGATGGCGAAGCGGCTGCGTCCGAAAATCGCGTAGACGAGGCAGCCGGCGATACCGGCGAGAATGGCTCGATGCGGCGGCAGACCGGCGATACCGGCATAGGCGACCGCTTCCGGCAGCATCAGGCCGGCAATCGATATGCCCGCGATCACATCGGCTTTGTTTACGACAGGCCAGTCGCTCAACTTCGTCATCGATCACCGACCGTGGAAATAGTCAATCTGTATAGGTCTAGACCTTCGCCAATACGCTGCAACAGAAAAGTAAGCGGGGGCGAACTGCCGCCTACACAACCCCATCCACCTCCCGCAGCGGGCAACTTCTGCCGATCGTCTCACTGACAAAGTCCATCACCGCCCGGATTGCCGGAGAGCGGCGAAGATCGGGATAGGTAACGAGCCAGAGGTCGCGCGTCGGTGACGGGATCTCCGTCTGCAAACGGGTCAGGCCGGCTTCGCCGTCGCCGAGGAAGGCGGGTAGTGCAACCACACCCAAACCGGCGCGCGCAGCTTGCAGTTGACCGAAAACGTCGCCGGCCCGAAACACGATGGGGCGGCCGGCAAGCAGGCTGCGCAGCCAGGTCTGCTGCGTGAGATGATCGAGCGCCGCATCATAGCCGATGAAGACCCAACTCTCCTCGGGCGTTTTTGCAATCTCAGGGACGGCATAAAGCCCAAAACGCATGACGCCGACGCGCCGCACGAGGAGATCGCTCTCCTCCGGGCGCGACATGCGTACGGCGATATCGGCTTCGCCATGGTCGAGGGCAGCGCGGCGGGTGACTCCGGCGATCGTCAGCGTGATATCGGGATGCTCGGCGCGGAAGCCGAGCGCCTTCGGGGCGATGAGGTGGGCGGCGATGGAAGGCGGCGCGCTGATCTTGACGGCGGCAGAAAGCCCCGCAACGGCGCTTTTTGAATAGCGTCTGATCGCCTCGACATTATCCTCCATGCCGGCCACCAACTCGGCAATTGCCCGGCCGTCAGCCGTCAACGGCGAGGTGCGCGGCCTGCGGTCGATCAGGCGCAGATCAAGCGCGCGTTCCAGCGCGGCGATCCGCCGGCCGACGGTAGCGTGATCGACGCCAAGCTCGCGCGCAGCCGCGGAGAGCGAACCGGTGCGCGCCAGAGACGCGAAGTGAAGAAGGTCCTGCCAATCGATCATCTGTGCATTATTGCACAGACGCGGTGAGTTCATACCGAATTTATTCAGACGCACCTTTGTGATCAAAGGTGCGTTCGAAAGGAGACTACTCAATGCCAGTAGCCATCGCGATAACCGGTCCCGGCACTCCAGAGTCGATGAAGCTCGTCGAGCTTCCCATCACCGAGCCGGGCCCCGGCCAGGCCCGCATCCGCCAAAGCATTTCCGGCGTCAATTTCGTCGATATCTATGTTCGCACCGGGCTCTATCCCCTGCCGCCCGGTCAGACTGTTCTCGGCTTCGAGGGTGCAGGCGTCGTGGAGGCGATCGGTTCCGGCGTCGAGAATCTCAAGGTCGGCGATCGCGTCGCCTATGTCGGACATCCGCTCGGAAGCTATGCCGAAATGCGTACCCTGCCCGCTTCTCGGCTGGTGCGGCTGCCCGACGATGTCAGCGAGCGGCTTGCCGGCAGCACCATGTTGCGCGGACTCACCGCCCATATGCTGCTCCACGAGGTCCATCCGTTGCGATCGGGCGAATGGGTTCTGGTGCACGCAGCGGCCGGCGGGCTCGGGCAGATCGTGACACGCTGGGCCAAGCGACTCGGCGCCAACGTCATTGGTACTGTCGGCTCGGGAGCCAAGGCGGAATTTGCCTATGAGGCTGGCGCCGACGCCGTTCTCCTGCATAATTCCGAGGATTGGGTGGACGAGACGCGCCGCATCGCTGACGGCCGCGGTGTACATCTTGCCATCGACGGCATCGGCGGTGCGATGCTATCGCAGACGCTCGCCACAGTCCGTCCTTTCGGCATGGTCGCCAGCATCGGCCAGGCCGCCGGCCCCATTCCCCCTATCCAGATCGAGGAATTGACCGCGCCCCGCGCCATCGGTCTCGCTCGCCCGAGCGTGCTCACCTACGCCAACGATCCCGATCTTTATAGGCGGGGCACCAATGCCCTGATGGCGGAATTGCAGGCCGGACTGATCAATCCGATCGGCGCGGAATATGCGCTGAAAGACGCGGCCAGGGCGCATGCCGACCTGGAGGCAGGACGAACGACCGCGAGCGTGGTGTTGACGATGTGAACCAGGGGCAAGGTGGCGTAATCGTCACCTTGCCCCTCGCCCCGGCCAAGACGTTTAACACCGGGCTGGCAGGGCATCGTCCAGTCCGCGTCCGCCAGGGCGCTAAACACAATCGCTTGAATACGTCATGAATTTTTGCTGCAGAGCAGCAATCTCATTGACCCGCCCGCTTGTCGCCTGATACGAAACTGACCCGTGACGTCGCACGGTCGATGGACCGTTGTCGCCACTCCTGTCCGGTACAAACCCCGATCCGCATGGCAAACAGCAAGGACACCGCGCGCGGTGCCCGCAGGCGATATCTCGTGAACACTGCCTCCCAGACAATCCAGTCCAATTCGGCCCTATCCCTTCTTTCCATCGTTACGCTGACCTTCTTCGGCTATGTCGCCATCGGGCTGCCGCTTGCCGTGCTGCCGACCTATGTCGATAGCGGTCTCGGCTTCGGCGTCGTCTGGGCCGGCATCACCATCAGCGCGCAATATGTGGCGACCGTCATCAGCCGCGCGCAAGTCGGCCGGCTATGCGACCGGTACGGGCCGCGCCGCTCCGTGTTCCTTGGCTTCTTTGCCTACGGGCTTTGCGGGGCCTTGACGCTGGCGTCAGCCCTGGTGAGCGGTGTTCCGGCATTGAGCCTGGCGCTGCTGCTTGCCGGCCGGTTGGCGCTCGGCGTCGGTGAAAGCTTGGTGAGTACGGCGGCGATCACCTGGGCAATCGGGCTGATGGGAGCGCGCGAAACTGTACGCATCATCTCGTGGAACGGCATCGCCACCTATGGCGGCATCGCGCTCGCCGCGCCCTTCGGCGCCTGGCTGGAGGGGCAATATGGTTTCTTCGCCATGGGCGCGGTGACGATTGGTCTGGCAATTGCAGGCTTGATGCTGGCGCAGACGCGTCCGCCTGTGCCCGGCGTCAAGGAGAAGGGCATCGGCACCGGCCAGGTCCTCAGCCGCATCGCGCCTTTCGGCGTGGCGCTGGCGCTTGCCTCCAGCGGTTTCGGCGTCGTCATGGCCTTCGTCGCCTTGTTTTTCCATAACCGCGGTTGGGACGGAGCTTCTCTGGCGCTGAGCGCTTTTGGGCTGGCCTTCATGGGCGTTCGCCTCGGATTGGCGCAAGCCGTTGCCCGCTTCGGCGGCCTGCCGCTGGCACGCGTCTCGCTGGTCCTGGAGATCATCGGTCTGCTGGCGCTGGCCCTTGCTCCTTCACCCACCGTTGCGATCATCGGCGCGGCCCTCGCAGGAGCCGGCTTTGCGCCGATCTTTCCGGCGCTCGGAAACGAGGCGATGGCGCGCATTCCATCGCAGAACCGTGGCGTGGCTCTTGGTCTCTACTCGGTTTTCCTGGATGTGGCGCTCGGAAGCACCGGCCCGATCGCCGGTCTGCTCGCCGATCGCTTCGGCTACACGGCACCCTTCCTCCTCGGTGTCGGCGCCGTTCTGCTCAGCCTCGGCCTGATCATGAGCCTGCGCAAGAGCAGCAGTCTGTAGAACGAATGCAGGGACAAAGGCTCCTGAGCCCGGAGCCTTTGCTTTGATCTTGCTACGAAAGTAATCTCAGACCTTGTGGCCGGGGACCGGCCACGCCGCTCAATAATCATTGCGCAAGGCGACCACCGCTTGTTATCTGACCATTACAAGCAGGAGGCAGGCGCATGGACATCACAGAAATCACTATCGACGGCGACACACCGGGGATCGCATGGCGGCTACCGGTGCTGCATTTTGCCGGCAGCAAGCCGGATGCCCCGAAGATCTATATCCAGGCGGCGCTGCATGCCGGCGAGCTGCCGGGCACGGCGCTTGCTCATTTCCTCTGCGAGCGGCTGCGGCAGGCGGAGACCGAAGGTGCGGTTCTGAGCGATATCGTCGTCGTGCCGCATGCCAATCCGATCGGCGCGGCGCAATCGCATTTCGGCGAGCTGCAGGGCCGTTTCGACCTGGGCACGCGCACCAATTTCAACCGCGACTTTCCGCTGATCTCGGCACGCGACCGCCATCTGCTGATCGAAAACCGGGAGCGGTACTCTGCCGCCGACCGGTTGAAACGGCAGCTCATTCACATGGCGCTTGGCGCCGATCTGGTCATCGACCTGCATTGCGATGACGAATCCCTGCAATATGCCTATATCGACGATGCCTTCTGGCCCGAGGCAGCCGATCTAGCGGCAGCGCTGAACATGGACGCCGTGCTGCTGTCGGACGGCGAAAGCTCAGCCTTCGAGGAAGCCGTCAGCTTTGCCTGGAAATACGAGGTACCCGGCGAGAAGAAGGCAAGTCTGCCGGGAAAACTGTCTGTTACCGTCGAACTGCGCGGCACGCGTGACGTCTATCCGGAGATGGCGAAGAAGGATGCCGAAGGGCTCTGGCGTTTCCTCGCGGCTCGCGGTGCCGTGCGCGACGGCAGCATGACACTGCCCGCCTTCACGGGGCCAGCGGTGCCGCTCGACAATGTCGAGATGATCCGCGCCCCTCAGGCCGGCACCGTACTCTTCCACCGCAACATCGGCGAACGTGTCAATGACGGTGACCTGTTGGCGACGATCAT
Source organism: Rhizobium mayense (assembly GCF_030272705.1). Classification (GTDB taxonomy): domain Bacteria; phylum Pseudomonadota; class Alphaproteobacteria; order Rhizobiales; family Rhizobiaceae; genus Rhizobium; species Rhizobium mayense. Next base: position 36,861 of record NZ_JARFYM010000010.1, read on the forward strand.
TACGGCGCCCGGCTTGCCGGATGGAACGATCAACGTCCACGCCCCGCAAGCCGGCCTTATCGTCACCCGCGTTTCCGACCGTCTCGTCCGCCGCCGTGGCGACTTGATGAAAATCGGCAGCGACAAACCGAGTGCGGCTGCCCGCAAGCCGGGAACGCTGGAAGACTGAAGCATTTAGCGGAGATCCAGGATCACCAAGCGGCCCCCATACTTTCGCTCATCTTCGCTTGCGTGTATGCGGTGGCGCATAGAAGAGACGGTTTCGGCATGACAATCACCATTTACGGCATCAAGAATTGCGACACGATGAAGAAGGCGCGGACCTGGCTGGAAGGCCACGGCATCGCCTATGATTTCCACGACTACAAGGCCGTCGGCATCGACCGGGACCATCTGGAGCGTTGGACGGCGCAGGCCGGCTGGGAAACCGTCCTCAACCGCGCCGGCACCACCTTCAAGGCACTCCCGGAAGAAGACCGGGCAGACCTCACCAAGCACAAGGCCATTGCTCTGATGCTGGCCCAACCGTCGATGATCAAGCGTCCGGTGCTGGAAGCTGACGGCAAATTGCTGATCGGTTTCAAACCGGAGATCTATGCGGGCATTTTTGGAAGCTAATTGGCTTTCCAAAATGATAGCGTATATGCTATCAACTTTCGATGAAGGTGGTCATCGACACAAATATTTTGGTCTCAGCCGTCATGAATGCCGATGGAGCCTCGCGGCATGTCATTCGTCTTTGCCTTGAAGGGCATCTGGTTCCACTGATTGGTAACGCCCTCTTTGCTGAATATGAAGATGTATGCGGAAGAGATACCCTCTTTGATGATCGGCTGATATCGAAAGAAGATCGGATAGCGTTGTTGGATGCTTTTCTTTCAAGCTGTCTGTGGACCCCCATATACTATTTGTGGCGCCCGAATTTGCGTGATGAAGCAGACAATCATCTGATCGAACTAGCAGTCGGCGGTGGTGCTTCGGCTGTGATAACGGCAAATAAGAAAGACTTCGCACGAGCTGAATTACTGTTTCCACAGTTGGAGATTCGCACAGCAGGTGAATTCCTCACCCAAAGGAGGCTTTGACATGAGCACATTGACAATCCGCCTTCCAAACGATCAGCATGAGCGACTGAAAGCTCTCGCGGCCGCCCGCGGCACGAGCCTCAACAAGCTTTTCGAAGAACTTTCAACGAAAGCGCTGACTGAGTTCGACGCCGAAACGCGTTTCCGCCTGAGAGCGGCAAACGGTGATAGAGCACGAGGATTGGAGATCCTTGAAAAGCTTGACAGCATTCATTCTAAGCGCGGATGAGATCGCATCGCTAAACACACCGGTATCTGCATGTCCAAAACTACCCGCGCCACGCAAGTACTGACCCAGGCCAAGGTTGCCTTCACCGTCCATAGCTATGACTACGATCCGAACGCCGAGCGCGTTGGCATGCAGGCGGCGGAGGCGTTGGGCGAGGAGCCGCATCGGGTGTTGAAGACGTTGATGGCGGAGGTGGACGGCAAGCCGGTCTGCGTGGTCGTGCCTTCCGATCATGAGGTCAGCATGAAGAAACTTGCCGGCGCTTTCGGCGGCAAGTCGGCGAATATGATGAAGCCCACCGATGCCGAGCGGCTGACCGGCTATCATGTCGGCGGTATCAGCCCTTTCGGCCAGAAGAAGGTGGTGCCGACGGCGATCGAGGCGCAGGCGATGACGGAGACTCATGTCTACATCAACGGCGGCCAGCGCGGCCTTCAGGTGCGCCTTACCCCCCAGGATGCGCTGGCGGTTTTGAAAGCCAAAGCCGCCCCGCTGATTGCCTGATCGCGCCTGAAAAACAAAACTGCCTTCATTTTCGCCGCAAACCGGTCTAAGTCTGTGGACCGTTCTTCCGATCCTCAGCATGCAGGTCTTGCCATGACGTTCGCCTCCCCCAACCACCATCCCGTCGATCCCACCAAGCTGGAAAAGCTCGCCGAAGTGGCCGTGAAGGTCGGGCTGCAACTGCAGAAGGGCCAGGATCTGGTCATCACCGCGCCGGTCGTGGCCATGCCGCTGGTGAGGCTGATCACCCGCGAGGCCTATAAATCCGGCGCGGGTCTGGTCACTGCCTTCTATTCCGACGAAGAAACCACGCTTGCCCGCTATGAATACGGCCATGACGAAAGCTTCGATCGCGCTTCGAGCTGGCTCTACGAAGGCATGGCCAAGGCCTATGCCAACAATGCCGCGCGGCTCGCCATCTCCGGCGACAATCCGATGCTGCTCTCCGGCCAGGACCCGGCCAAGGTGGCGCGCGCCAACCGCGCCAACTCGGCCGCTTACAAGCCGGCGCTGGAAAAGATCTCCAATTTCGATATCAACTGGAACATCGTCTCCTATCCGAACCCTTCCTGGGCGAAGCTGGTTTTCCCGGACGATCCGGAAGCGATCGCCGTCGCCAAGCTCGCCAAGGCGATCTTCGCCGCCTCGCGCGTCGACGTGCCGGACCCGATCAGCGCCTGGGCCGAGCACAATGCCAACCTGCGCAAGCGGTCTGCCTGGATGAACGGCCAGCGCTTTGCCACTCTGCATTTCCGGGGTCCGGGCACCGATGTGAAGATCGGTCTTGCCGATGGCCACGAATGGCATGGCGGCGCCTCGGTCGCCAAGAATGGCATTACCTGCAACCCGAACATCCCGACCGAAGAGGTGTTCACCACGCCGCATGCGCTGCGCGTCGAAGGTTATGTCTCCTCGACCAAGCCGCTGTCGCATCAGGGCACGTTGATCGACAATATCCAGGTTCGCTTCGAAGGCGGCCGCATCGTCGAGGCCAAGGCGTCGCGCGGCGAGGAAGTGCTGAACAAGGTGCTGGATACCGATGAGGGCACCCGCCGGCTCGGTGAGGTGGCACTGGTGCCGCATTCCTCTCCGATCTCTGCCAGCGGCATCCTGTTCTACAACACGCTGTTCGACGAAAATGCCTCCTGCCACATCGCGCTCGGCCAGTGCTATTCCAAATGCTTCATTGATGGCGCGACATTGAGCCAGGAACAGATCAAGGCCCAGGGCGGCAATTCCAGCTTGATTCACATCGACTGGATGATCGGCTCCGACAAGGTGGACATCGACGGCATCACGCCGGATGGCGCGCGGGTTCCGGTGATGCGCAAGGGCGAGTGGGCGTAACGGTCAGATATCCAAATCCACCCATATGGCTGCATGGTCCGATGCGCCCTGCCGCTCCGTCGTGAGGTTGGGGTAGACGTCCCAGCGTTTGGGGCGCGATCCCGGCCATAGGCCCTTGCGGAAAACACCGCCACGCTGAACCTTGTCGAAGAGGGTCGGTGACAGGAAGAGATAGTCGATCTTGCTGGTGGTGTTGCAGACACCATAGGTGCCGGGATAGCCGCCATCGTCGAAGTCGGGATGGGTGAAAGCATCCCTTAGACTGCTGGTGGTTAGCGGCTTCAGCGGGTGGCTGTCGGGAAAGTCGTTGAGGTCACCGATCAAGGCAATGTAATCGAGACCTTCCGTCAGCAGGGCCTCGTAGATTTCCCGTGCCCGCTTCGCCTGAACCTTGCGGCGGGCATCGGAGGCTTGCACGCCGCCATAGCCCTTGCTCTTGAAATGATTGACCAAGACGACGAGCGTCGCGCCGGCGGGCGTGGTAACGCGATATTCGGCGCAATCGCGTGAGAAGATCAGCGAACCATCGGGCGTGCGGTCATCGACATGGCTGCGCATGAAGCCGATCGGGAAAATCTTGCGCGTCATAAGGCCAACATCGATGCCGCGCTCGTCATTGCCGTCGATCACCATGACATGTGCGAAGGGATCGCCGCCGACCACAGGCACGATCAACGAGTTGAAAGCAGACAGTGCCGGTCGACTTTCGACTTCGACAATACCCAACACATCGGCTTTGATATCGTTCATGACGCGGGCCGTGTTGCGCATCGCCTCTTCATCCACCGGCTCTTCACGCAACTCCAGCGAGCCGACCCAATCGGCCCGGCCGTTGGCGACAATGACGACGCCGCCGGTCTTCGGCCGCGTCAACAGCGCGCCGCGATTGCGCCGGAGAAGAACGAAGGGACCGGTATCGCTCCTCTCCAAACCAAGCGCGATGATCAATTCCATCATCTTCCGCTTGTCGGCGTCACTGTAGCTCACCTGGCCAAGCAGACCTTCAAGCGCCGCGAATTTCTCCAGGATCGGGCGCCCTTCCTCCCAGCTATCGAGATTCATCGCCTTGGCACGATCGAACAGGTTTTCAACATTATAAGAGGCCAATCTCATCGTATGGTCCTCCTAAAAAAACATGGCCTTAGAATAACATAGTGTCGCGAAAACCGCATATCAGCCGAATTGATTGCGGATCGGCTACCGTGGGGATTAGTTAGATCAGAGCGAAAGGGCGGCCAGAGCGTTCCTGACGCGAGCGAGATGGGCGAGACGCCGGGCTTGGCTGATCCGATCCATGTCATGCAGGGTCAACATACGGAAATCGAGCCGCTTGGAGCAGAAGGCGGCAATGCCGCGTTTCAAAAGGCGGCGCACTGGATTGCCCATATAGAGATGCACCACCCACCAGGGTGAACCGGTCGTCGTCAGCGCCCAGAACAGGCGGATATTGCTCAACTGGGGCACGATACGACCGCCGGCGGAATCGTGGCGGAAAGCGATGCCGGGAGCAAAGGCGCGATCGAAAAAGCCCTTGAGAATGGCCGGAAAATTGAACCACCATTGCGGAAAGACCAGGATCAGGCCGTCAGCCACCCGAAGCCGGGCGACAATATCCTCGACAGCGGAGGTATCATAGGGCTCGTCGAAATAACCGCGCCGCTCCGCTTCGGACAGGCGGGGGTCGAAATTCTCACGATAAAGATCGAGCAGATCCACCTGATGTCCGCCGATGACAAGCGTCTCCTCAGCCGTTTTCGCCACCGCTGCGGCAAAGCTATCCTCTAGCGGATGGGCGAGTACGAGCAGGATGCGCATCAGAACAGGCTGCCCTGCTTCGGCGGATCGGCGGCGGCAGCAGCCGCCCTCGCAGTCCGCTTCTTCTGCGACGGAGTGCCTTCCGGAGGCGCTCCGGGCGATGGAGTGGCGGGGCTGTCGCCGGTGATCGCGCCGATGCGGCCATCGGCGAATTCAATCGAGATCGCCGCACCTGTGGCAAGGGCTGCGGCCAGCGAAACCGGCCGGTCGGCGTCGTCACGCACGACGGCATAGCCGCGCTTCAGCACATTCTTGTAGGACAGGGACTGCAGAACCCGCTCCTGGGCCACCAACTCACCCCGCACCCGCACGAGCTGATGGCGGATCGCCGTATCGGCATGGCGGGAAAGATTGCCTAGTAGATCGCGGGCGCGGCCGGTTTGCGCCGCCAGCCGCGACGGCAGCGTGGCGAAAACGGCGTCCGCCCGACCGATACGCGCACGGGCACGATCGATCATTCGCTCGATGGTGCGTTCGGCGCGGCTCATCCGCTCGCTCAGCATCTGCCGCCGCTCGACAATACGGCTCGAGAGCACGTCGGGCCGCAGATGCGAGGCGGTGCGCTCGAAGATGCGACGCTTATTGAGCGTGTTCAGCTCCAGCCCGCGGCCCAAACCGGCGGCAGCCTCGTCGAAGCGCCGGCGCGGCAGGGCCAGAAGCTGGTCGAGCGATGGCAACGCCCGAAGCAGCGCACGCACGGCCTGCCGGCGTTGATCCATTTGCCTGCCGACACCGCCTTGCAGACGGGCGGCAAGGCTTGCGAGCTGCGCCTCCAGTTCAGCCTTGACCGGTACGGCCATTTCCGCGGCCCCGGTCGGCGTCGGCGCCCGAACGTCGGCGGCATAGTCGATCAGCGTCCAGTCGGTTTCATGGCCGACGGCGGAGATCAACGGGATCTCGCTTGCCGCGGCGGCGCGGGTGACCGCCTCGTCATTGAAGCTCCAGAGATCCTCCAGGCTGCCGCCGCCGCGGGCGACGATCAGCACGTCGGGACGGGGAACGGGACCTCCGGGCGCAAATTCGTTGAAGCCCCGGATGGCGTTCGCAACCTCATCGCCCGAACCCTCCCCTTGCACTTTTACCGGCCAAACAAGGACATGCACGGGGAAACGATCAGAGATGCGGTGCAGGATGTCGCGGATGACAGCACCCGTCGGCGAGGTGACGACGCCGATCACCTTCGGCATGAAGGGAAGCCGTCGCTTGCGGTCGGCATCGAACAGGCCTTCGGCGCCGAGCTGGCGCTTACGTTCCTCCAGGAGAGCCATCAGCGCACCGGCGCCCGCCGGCTCCAGCGTTTCGATGACGATCTGGTATTTCGAGGAGCCAGGGAACGTCGTCACCTTGCCGGTTGCGATCACCTCCATCCCCTCTTCGGGGCGAAACTTCAGTCTGGAAAATGTGCCTTTCCAGATCACCGCGTCGATGCGGGCTCGGTCGTCCTTCAGCGAAAAATAGGCGTGGCCGGAAGAATGCGGCCCGCGATAGCCGGAAATTTCGCCGCGCACACGCACTTGGTCGAAGGCGCTCTCGACGGTACGCTTGATCGATCCGGACAATTCCGAGACAGAATATTCCGCGAGATTCGTCGGCGAATCATTCTCAAAGAAGCTGCTCATACGGTCCTTTTATCCGAAGTCGCCGCAAATGCGGAGCCTATTGCTTCATCAAGCGTTAACCCTATGCACAAAGCCTTTCTTAGCCATCCCCATGCAATTCTGTGCAAAGTTGTTTTTGGTAAAGAGGAGGTGGAGCGATGATATTCGTAACCGCCATAGTCACCGGCATTGCGGCCGGTCTGCAGCGTTCGACCATCGGCTCGATCCTGGGCGCAGCCCTTGTCAGCATCACCTTCATGGCAGCCGTTGCCGCCTCAGCGGTTCCCCCGCCTTTGACGACATTGTTCATCGCTCTCGGTGGCTACAATCTGGGCTTCATCAGTTATCTCGTCACGCTCGACGCGCTGGAGCAGCGCCAGGCTTGATCCGGCGCCCTAACTCAATCCAGCGGTTTGAACCGGAAGAACTGCACATCCGACTTCGCCGCCGCCGGGATCGGCTCGAGATAGCTGGGCACATGACCCCGGCCGAGTTGAGCATAGAGCCCCTCGGGCTTCAGCTTTGAAACTTCCTTCACCTGCGGATCACCCGAGCAAAAGGCAACCAGCGTCACATGAGCGCCGCGCAGGAAGGCTTCCGCCTCCTTTGGCTCCGCAAGGCCGATATGCAGTTCGGTCAGCATGCCGCCCTGGTCGCGATGATAGGGACCGGACAGCACGCGGTGCGGCGTGAAGCGCAGGATAGGCGAACCCATGTTGGAGGCCGCCGAAACGACGCCGGGATCGAGGCCTGCGATCGGTGCCAGCGCTTCTTTCGAGGCACAGTTCCCCGCCCCGTCCGCATCCGTGAGCGGGTCGGCGAAGAAGCCGTTTTCGATCCCGTTATAGGCGAGTGTGCCGCCGACGGCCCATACGGCGGGCACCGAGAGTAGCGTGGCGGCGACATAGAAGAAGGCCGCGCCCATATCTTCCGTGTCGGCGGCGGAGATGCGGCGAAGTTCGGCAAGCAGAAGCGCGAGCGGCGGAATGGCGAGCAGATTGGAAAACTCGGCCCCGCGCACCTGGACCAGCGCAATAATCCAGTTGATCGCCACCAGGGCCAGAAGAACGGCATGCAACCGGGCGCGCTCGCGGCGCAACATGCGGAAGATGCAAACGAGGATCGCCAGGAAGCCGGTGGCATAGAAAGCGCCCAGCGTTTCCGGCTGATGGCGGGACAAGGTGAAAATCGACTGCGCCTCGGAGACGCTGTTCAGCCACAGTTGCACCAGCATCGGATCGAGGTCGGCAAGCGGATCGCGCAGGCATTGGGGCGCGATCGCCAGCATCGTCGCAAAGACGGCCACGCCATTGGCGGCCAGCACCAGCAGACGCCACGGGCGCGATAGACGGCTGGCAAACAAGGCGGATAGCAACAGGCCGGCGGCGCCGACACTGGTCATGCTGTAAAAGCCCAGCGAGAGATTGTCGCAAGTGACGGCGGAATAAAGATGCGGCGGCACCAGCGCAAGGAACGCGGCGCTGACGGCGATCGTCAACGTCAGGGCGAAGGCGCGGGCGGCGGGCGCGAAAACCTCGCCGTCCCAGGCCCAGAGACCGGCAACCACCATGCAGGCGACGGCAACGAACGGCGTCGTCTCTGCACCAATGCCGAGGGCGATCGCAAGGGCAATGGCGGCGATGGCGAAATTACGCGGCCTGTAGGTCTCATCGGCCAGCATCGCGACGGTAAGCGCAACAAGACAGAGCTGCGCATTATCATGATCGATCGAGCCGGGTGCGAAGCGGCGCGATGTCAGCACGAAGAGCGCCGTCAGACCAAGCGAGAAATGCATGCCTTCGACGCCGGCGATCCGGCGGCCGGCAAGCCCCATGAAGGTCATGAACGGCAGCACGAGCAGCAGTGGCCAGACTGTGAGCGCTGCCGCTTCCGCGTTTTCCGGCGCAAGAAACAGCCGGAAGAAGACAATGAGCCCGGCGATCGGCAAGTCGATGAAGCGCGACCAATGCATCAACGTACCGCCTCCGAGGCCGAGGCGGTACTGCATCATGTCAAACCAGCCCTGGCCGCCGAGGAAATCACGCACCTCGACCAGACGCATGACGTCGTCATTGTCGGGACCGACATAATCCGTGGCGTGGCGATTGAAGATCAGTAGAACAACGATGACAGCGACGCTGTAAATCAGCGAGACGAGCCCCAGCCGCGACCAGCGCGAAGGCGCTTTTTCCGCCACCGTCAACGTCGATCCGCGCGACATTTCCACCGCCTGCGCCATCTCGATGAAACCCCGTGTTTGAAGGACATGCGAGGCGACACGCTAACGGCTGCCGATCAAGAAAGGGTAAAGCGAAACTATGTCGCAGCCGATATCACGAGAATGTTCCGGCGGAGGTCACAACCCGCCATTTTTCGCCCGCAGCCATAGCGTCTTATTAACGGGCAGCAGGATAAGTTCTCCTTCGGATTGTCAGTTCGGCCCCAAGTGGAAGTCATGCGTAGGAATTGGTCAGAGACCATGTGGAGTGAGAGCCTGAATATCGCCGTTCTCCTGCCCTGCTACAACGAGGCCGCGACGATCGGCGACGTCGTCCGCGGTTTCCGCCAGGCGTTGCCGCAGGCGGATATCTACGTCTACGACAATAATTCCACCGACGGCACTGCGCTGCACGCCGTGCTCGCGGGTGCGACCGTTGTGCGCGAGCGCCGGCAGGGCAAGGGGCATGTGGTACGCCGCATGTTCGCCGATATCGACGCGGACATCTATGTCATGGCCGACGGTGACGGCACCTACGCGCCGGAGGATGCGGAGGAATTGATCCGTACGCTTTTGACCGAAGGCTCCGACATGGTGGTGGGCACGCGCCGCGGCGTGCACGACGATGCCGGCCGACAGGGACACGCCTTCGGCAACCGGATCTTCAACTGGCTTTACCGAACGATCTTCGGCACTGACTTCACCGACATCTTCTCCGGTTATCGCGCCTTCTCCCGTCGCTTCGTCAAAAGCTTCCCGGCCGTTTCGGGAGGTTTCGAGATCGAGACGGAAATGTCGGTGCATGCCTCGCGGTTGAAACTGCCGGTCAGCGAGCTGGAGCTCGATTACGGCCGCCGGCCGGAGGGTTCGCATTCCAAGCTTTCGACCTTCCGCGACGGCTGGAAGATCCTCTGGATGTTCGCGATGCTGATGAAGGAAACCCGCCCCTTCGCCTTCTTCGGCATCTTGGGCGCCATCTCCATGGAAGCGAGTATCGGCTTCTCGATCCCGGTCCTTGTCGAATTTTTCGAAACCGGCTACGTCGCCCGCATGCCTACCTGGGTGCTGTCCATGGCGCTGATGATGATTTCCTTCATGTTGTTCACGGCCGGCCTGATCCTAGATTCCGTTGCCCGAGCCCGTGCAGAACAGCTTCGCATTCACTATATGAGCTTGGCAAAGCCGATTTCCCACCGGAAACGGGCCAACCAGACGGTATCCATGGAACAGCTAGAACAGCCGACGGGCCGGAAGAAGAAAGCCAAAATGGCATGAAAAAGCTCTTCCGTTTCCTGATTGCCGGCGGCATCGGTTTCGTCGTCGATGCAGGCGTGCTGCATTTGCTGCTCTGGTTCACGCCCTTCGGCCCCTTCGTCGGCCGTGCGATTTCGATACCGAGCGCGCTGCTCGCCACCTGGTTCCTCAACCGCAATTTCACCTTCGGCCGCTCCGACCGCTCGCTGGCGGCCGAAGGCTTCCGTTATGGTTCGGTGGGCCTGACCTCGGCATTGCTGAACTATGCCTTGTTCAGCTCGCTGCTCGTATCCGAACCTACCCTTAAGCCGATCATTGCGCTGACCCTTACATCGGCGGCGGCGACAGCGTTCAGCTTCTTCGGCTATTCACGCTTCGTCTTCCGCCACCGGCAAAATCCCTGAAATACCGGCTCAGACCGGTTCCCAGCCATCCTTTTCGCTGGCGCGGTAGATGGCGTCGATGACCTTCTGATTGAGCTTCGAGCTTTCGAGCGTCACGACTTCCGCGCCCTTGCCCAAGGCCGCCGAGGCAAAGGCTTCCGCCTCGCGCCTGTACTGACGGCTGTCGGGGAAACGGAAGATCTGAGATTCCGAATGGTTGCGATTGGTCAGCTCCAGCTCTTCGGCGCCATAGCGGTCGGCATTGAAGGGAGACTTCACCTCGATGAAACCGTCGGTGCCGTGGAAGACCATGACCTGGCGGGCAGCCATCTGCGTCGAGATATAGAAGCTCAGTTCGAAATCGCCGAAGTCGGCCTTGACGCTGGAATAGATGTCCGTGCCGAATTCTGGATCGCGCTCGGTAACGGCCTGGATGCGCAGGGGCTCGCGCCCGGTGACGAAGCGGGTGCTGATTGTCGGATAGACGCCGATGTCGGGAAGGCCGCCGCCACCGAGTTCCGGGATATTGCGCATATTGCCGGCATCGCGGTTGAAATAGGTGAAGGCGCCCTGGACATGGCGCAGACGGCCGATGGCGCCGGCTGCCAGCAGCGAGCGGACTTTCTGCCAGACGGGCGTATAGGTAACCATATAGGCTTCCGTCACCAGCACCTTGTTGCGGTCGCGGGCTGCAATCAGGCTGTCGATCTCGTCGGCCTTCAGCGCGATCGGCTTTTCGCAGAGCACATGCTTGCCCGCATCGGCCGCCTTGATCGTCCATTCGACATGCTGCGAGGTCGGCAGGGGAATATAGACGGCATCGATCGTATCCGAAGCCAGCATTTCCTCGTAGGAGCCGAAAGCGTGCGGCACGGAAAAGCGATCGGCCATTTCGCGAGCTCGCGCCAGATCACGGCTGGCGACCGCCGTCACCAAACAATTTTCCGCATCCTGAATAGCCGGCACGACCAGTTCCCGGCCGATCTTCGCCGTCGACAAAATTCCGAAACGCAACATGACTTTTCCTCCTGTAGCAGGACCCGATACAGACGACCGCAGGGCGGCAAGCGCGAAGCGGTTTTCGGAGGGGATCCTTGTGAAATGATAGGCAGAGCAAGATGATAGTTCATCTCGGCCGCGATGAAACCGGATAGAACTTTATTCGGCCCTTACCCAAGGCGCAATGGCGTGATGCGGCGCCAGGCCAAAATCCGTTGGGATGCTGGAGATCGTCAAATTAGGTTCGTTAGCAATTCGCCCAAAATTTGAAAGAACAATTCAAAGAACAATTGAAAAAACGCTGCCGGTGAATATGCGAAGGGCCAGCTGACCGCAAGACCAACAAAGCCAAGTGCGATGGCCGCAACCAGACCATGCTTTTCCCAACCATATGCCGCACCGATGCCGATGGCGGTCGCCGTTATGGCGAAAGCCCAGATGCACCGAAAGACGTTTGTCAAAACTCTTGGCATTTCTGGTCCCTCAGCGTCTGCAGCTCGTCAAGATCATTGAGAGTAAGAGCGGCTGCGCCGAAAAATGTGGTTATGCTGAAGACAAACGTCAACATCCAGGCGTCGCCACCCGAGGTTGCATATACCAGCAATAGATTAACTTAGATCTTCTACCATTAGTAAGACTACAAAGATGAAGACAAACAAGCCGGAGCCCATGCGGCATATGCGGCGCGTCTAGTCGAAATATAACGAGTTGCCGCCCAGTCACTACCGGCGATCGGCGGCCGAATAAAATAATAGTTAGTGGCATTTCCTGTGACCGGACGATAACTTGCACCGACGTCCCCTCCCCTTCCGGCCCTTTCCGCGCCGGCCTTTTTGCTCAAGTGATTTGGAGAGTTATTATGGAAATGCGTAAGCTTGGACGAACTGACATTTTCACCGCTCCGATCGTCTTCGGCGGCAATGTCTTCGGCTGGACGGCTGACGAGAAGACCTCCTACACCCTGCTCGATGCCTTCTTCGACGCCGGCTTCAACACGATCGACACCGCCGACGTCTATTCGCGCTGGGTTCCCGGCAACAAGGGCGGCGATTCCGAGGAAATCATCGGCAAGTGGCTGAAGCAAGGACGCGTTGCCCGCGACAAGGCAATCATCATCACCAAGGTCGGCTCGGAAATGGGCCCCGACAAGAAGGGGCTGAAGGCGGACTACATCCTGCAAGCGGTCGAGGATTCTCTGAAGCGGCTGCAGACCGATTATATCGACCTTTATCTATCGCACTGGCCGGACCCGGAAACGCCGCATGAGGAGTCGCTCAGCGCCTATGCGAAGCTGAAGGAACAGGGCAAGATCCGCCATGCCGGCTGCTCCAACCTCAATGCAGAGCAGTTGCAAGCATCCTTCGATGCCGCCAGCAAGGCCGGCCTGCCGCGCTACGATGTGCTGCAGCCCGAATATAACCTCTATGCCCGCGACAGCTTCGAAGGCCCGCTCGCGGACCTCTGCGTCAAGGAAGAAATCGGCGTCATCACTTATTTCAGCCTTGCGGCCGGCTTCCTCACCGGCAAATACCGCAGTAAGGCTGACACCGAAGGTCGGGCGCGCGAAAATCGCGTCTCGGCTTACCTCAACGACAAGGGTTTCCGCATTCTCGCCGCGCTCGACACCGTCGCAGCGGAGACCAAGTCGACGCAGGCCGATGTCGCACTCGCCTGGCTGCTGCGCAAAAGGGGCGTCACCGCACCGATCGCCAGCGCCACCAGCCTCAGCCAGCTCAACGCGCTAATCAATTCGACGAAGCTTTCGCTTTCCGACGAAGCCATGAGCCTGCTCGACAGGGCCGGCAAATAAAGTAAGCAGGAACGAACTTATGACCGTGGTGATCCGTGATGCCAGACACGAAGACGAAGCCCGCTGGCGCGAGCTCTGGGCTGACTATCTCGCCTTCTACGGCGTCGGCATCGCACCCGATATCACCGACAAGACATGGCGCCGGGCCTTCGATCCGGCGTCCGCCATCTTCATGCGCGTCGCCGAAGTCGATGGGGAAGTGAAGGGTTTCACGCTCTGCCTGACGCATGAGGGCACCTGGGTCCGAGCGCCGGATTGTTATCTGGAAGACCTGTTCGTCGCCGAAAGCGCGCGTGGCCTGGGTGTCGGCAGGGCGCTGATGGACGATCTCGTCGCGCTTTGCAAAAAGAACGGCTGGGCGCGGCTCTATTGGCATACGGAAGAGAGCAACGCCACGGCCCGCAAGCTCTACGACAGCTATGTCGAGAGCGATGGACACATCCGTTACCGCATCAATTTTTAAGGCATGATCCCAAAAAGTGCGACGCGGTTTTTTGGATAAGATCATGCCCAATCAAATGACCAGTTTTGGAAATCCTTCGTAGAGGGCCGAATGATCGCCCTGCCAATTTGCCATGCCGCGCTTGGTCAGCATGCCGCGCGGCTGAGCAAAGCTCTGGATCGTCCGTTGCGACCGCTCATGCCACTGGATGTTGAAGGCCCATAATTTCGGGAAAAAGCAGAGCGATGCGTAAGGCAGGTGATCGTGGATCCACCACGCAAGCTTCTGCCAGTCGCCCGCTTCGTGGCAATTGTCGATCAGCCATGGCACGACGATGCAGACTGCCGCACCCATGCAGCCATCGAGATCGCGCATATCCCAGATATGATGCGCGGCCGTATGGGCATTGGTCGAGCAATTCAGGCCGTTCCTGTTGCCAAAGGCGTTGACTTCAGGCGCACGATAGCCGGAGCGGATATGCAGTCGGCCGAAGGTCGCTTCGAGCGGCTCCAGCAATTCCTCGCAAAGCCGGCTGCCGGACTCGATTGCTAGATCGGGGTCGTCCGGGATGTTCGGAATGCGATAAAAATCCGCGATCTCCGAATGCAGGAAATCGCGGAAGAAGAAATTCTTCGACAGCCTGACGCGGCCGAGCTCCTCCAGACCCTTCATCGATCCCGGCTTCTTCATTGTCTCTAACCCATTCTCCGTTCGTGCGGTTGGTGCGGACACTTTATTTCACACCACCGCACCGAATTCCGTCAGCAGGGGGAACAATTCGGTTTGCGCGGTCTTGTGTAGACGTCGCTACCGGCGGCATCTCAAAAAAATCCGGCCACAAAAATCGGGCTCGAAAATAAGGAGAGAGACAATGGGCAAGAAGACGCTGGAAGATCTTTTCTACGATACGCTGAAGGACATCTACTACGCCGAAAAGCAAATCATTCGGATGCTCCCCAAGATGGCGCGCGAGGCACAATCGCCGGACCTCAAAGCCGGCTTCGAAAAACACCTCCAGGAAACCGAGGGACATGTCGAACGGCTGCAACAGGTCTTCGAACTGATCGGCAAGCGCGCGCATGGCAAGACCTGCGAAGCCATCCAAGGGATGATTGTCGAGGGCCAGGAGATTATCGAGGACTTCAAGGGAACGCCCGTTCTCGATGCCGGGCTGATTTCCGCCGTGCAGGCCGTCGAGCACTATGAGATCGCCCGCTACGGCTCGCTGCGCACCTGGGCGGAGACTCTCGGCCAAAAACAGGTCGTCCAGCTGCTCGACCAGACACTGCAGGAAGCGGGAAAAACCGACAAGACACTCTCGAAGCTGGCGATGACCGCCGCCAACCGGAAGACAGCAGCGTGATTGTCCCACGGAAAGAGCAACGGGGCGTCCCGCTGCTCTCCTATGGCCCGGTATATTTGAAGAAATCGATGAAAGCCCTGAGTGCCGGGCGCATCTGGCGACGACTGGAATAATATATGCAGAAGCCGGGATAGGGTGCACACCAGTCCTCCAGCACGCGGACGAGCTTGCCGTCCGCCAATTCCTGCTGCACGCGTATATCGAACAGATAGGCGAGGCCGGCGCCATTAATCGCCGCCAGAACCGCGAGCCTATCCTCGATCACGATCAAGGGCCCGTCGACGGCGACGATCAGCTCACGGCCATCCTTCTCGAACTCCCAGCGATAGAGAGAGCCATCGGTAAATCGTCGCTTGATGCAGCGGTGGTTGACGAGATCGCGCGGATGCAAAGGCTTCGGATTCTTCTCGAAATAGGCCGGGGAGCCGGCGATGACGGTGCGGATATCCGGCGAGACCTTCACCGCGATCATGTCCCCCTCGATGCTTTCCTCCAGCCGAATGCCGGCATCGAAGCCTTCCTTGACGATATCGCTGAAGCCATCTTCGTTGGCGATCTCCAGCGTGATATCGGGATAGGCATTCAGGAAATCGCCGAGCCGCGGGGCAAGCAGCAGGTCGGTCGCAAAGCGCGGTGCGGTGATGCGAAGGTTGCCGGCCGGACGTCCGCGGGCGGCAAGCGTATCCTCCAATGCAATATCGATCTCCTCCAGCGCCGGCGCTAAGCGCTCCAGCAGCAGCTTGCCCTCCTCCGTCGGCGCCACGCTTCGGGTGGTGCGGGCGAGCAGCCGCACGCCGAGGCTTTCCTCGAGGCTGGAGACGGCATGGCTGACGGCGGAAGGCGCGATCGACAATTCCTTGCCGGCTGCACGGAAGCTGCGATGGGCGGCAACGGCGGCGAAGACCGCCAGTTGGGAGAGCTGAGTTCTGTTCATTGATCTAAATAATAGAACAGCCCATTTGGATTTGCATGCATTTTCATTCGTTATCGGCAGGCATAGTTTCTTGCCTGTCACGCAGCCGGCAAGGATGGCCGCTGCAGGCCAGAATTAAGCTCAAAAGGACACGATTATGAAAACCCGCAAACTCGGCAAGGAACTCAGCGTATCCGCCGTCGGCCTCGGCTGCATGGGCATGAGCTTCGCCTATGGCGCGACCAATGACGACGAGTCTGTCAATACGCTGCATCGCGCCGTCGACCTCGGCGTCACCTTTTTCGATACGGCCGAAACCTACGGCCCCTTTACCAATGAGGTGCTGGTCGGCCGAGCACTGAAGCCCGTCAGGGATCGCGTCGTCATCGCGACCAAGTTCGGCTTCAAGCTCGATCTGGAAAAGTCCGGTCCGGCTGCGATGATCGGCGTCGACAGCCGGCCGGAGCATGTGAGGGAGGTGGCTGAAGCGTCGCTGAAACGCCTCGACACCGATGTCATCGACCTATTCTACCAGCACCGCGTCGATCCCAACGTTCCGATCGAGGATACGGTCGGCGCCATGGCGGAGCTGGTGAAGGAAGGCAAAGTGCGTGCGCTCGGGCTTTCCGAAGCAAGCGCCGCTACCATCCGCCGCGCCCATGCGGTGCATCCGATTGCCGCCGTGCAAAGCGAATATTCGCTATGGAGCCGCGATCCGGAAGAACAAGTGCTCGCAACCTGCCGTGAACTCGGCATCGGCTTCGTGCCCTACAGCCCGCTCGGCCGCGGCTTTCTGACGGGCGCGATCCGCAATACAGACGAACTGGCAGCCGATGACTTCCGCCGCAACCTGCCGCGTTTCCAGGGCGAGAACTTCGACGCCAACGCAGCGCTCGTCGCCAAGCTCGAAGCCTTCGCCAAGGACAAAGGCGTCACGGCGGCGCAGTTGGCGCTCGCCTGGGTGCTGCACCAGGGCGACTACATCGTACCGATCCCCGGAGCCCGCAAGCTTCACCATCTGGAACAGAATGCGGCCGCTGCCGACATCACCCTCTCGGCCGGCGAAGTTCAGGAACTGACTGATATCATTCCGCTCGGGCAGGTGGCCGGCAAGCGCTACTCCGACGCGTCGCTGGCGATGACCAACCGCTAAGTCATCTCTCTATTTTCCCCTGCGCAACATCGGCACCGGCCTCATCGCCGGTGCCGATTTTTTTGTCCTTCAATCGCGCGGATCGGGACCGAAAGCGGGATGCGCTTATTCGATGACGAGCTGGACGCGATCGCCGGAGAAGCAGGAGATTCCGAAGGAGATCGGACGCCCCTCGGCATCGACGTCGACCTTGTGTATCTCGATCACCGGCCGCGTCTTCGGCAATTTCAGGGTCTTGGCCTCGCGCACGCTCGGCAGGCGGGCAATGATGCGGGTGCTCTTGCGCTTGTAGTCGTTGATCCCGAAGGAGCGGTAGGCGACGGTGCGCGACGGGTTCTGGCGCAACAATTCGTCAATGCCGCGGAAGCGTTCAGCGGGAAAATAGCTGCGTGCCATGCTGAGCGGCCGGCCGCTGACCTCACCCATGGAGTCGATCACCACCACTTCGGCGCCGCGCGGCAATTCGAGATTGCGCAATGTGGCAGCATCGGCCTCCTCGATCGAGCTCGCCAGAATACGGCGCTGGCTTTCGAGGCTGGCGCGGCTCATGTTTTCCGTCCAGCGCGTGCGCTCGCCGAGCGCATAGGGAATTGCGTCTTCGGCGACGAAGAGGCCGCGACCGTGTTCGATGCGGATCAGACCTTCCTTTTCCAGCTCGGCCAGCGCCCGGCGGACAGTGAAGCGGCTGACGTCAAAGTGCCTCGCCATGTCGAGTTCGGTCATCAACTGCATGCCGGCAACCAGTTTGCCGCTGCGGATATCCTCGCGCAGCGACGACGCAACACTACGCCACAGCCGGCCACGCTCCTGACCCTCGCCACCATGGATGTCACCGGTTTCTGCCATTGAAGCCATGTTTCCGATCCTTTGCGCATGGCCGTCGGGCCAGGTTTATCGGGAGACTTCGCCTCACCGAAATCATTTCCGCAATCGTCATAAGGGTGAAACAGACGATCTGTAAAGGTCCGTACTGCGAAAATAAGGTACGGACCTTTGTTATATTTGGGTTGCGATTTTCCCGTGTTTTTCCGCCGCCGAAGACATTGCGGCGGACGCACGGTCATGGCCGCAAACCGGCTTTCCTCAGGGGTGAGATAGTGCAAGACGACCACGGACAAGACGTAGCGGCTGGCGACAATGCCGACCGGAGGCGCTGGATGGGCATTCTGGCCCGTGCAGGCCGCAGTGAACTAGAAGAGGCCTGGAACGGGCTGCGTGAGCAGCCGGCCTATGAATGGCTGCGCCAGCCGGAGGTTGGCCTCGTGATGGTGCGGGCGCGGGCCGGCGGCACGGGCGACGCCTTCAACATGACCGAGATGAGCATGACGCGCTGCGCGCTGCGGCTTGCCGACGGCACGACCGGTTATTCCTATGTCCAAGGCCGCGACACCAGGCAGGCGGAGCTTGCCGCCGTCTTCGACGCGCTGATGCAGAAGCCGGAGCATCGTCTCGCTATCGCCGGCACGGTCATCGAACGCCTCGAAGGCAAACAGGCGGAACGGCGGCTGCAAAAGAGCCTGAAGGCTGCCTCCACCAAAGTCGAATTCTTCACCATGGTGCGTGCGGAGACGAAGAAATGAGCGTCGCTATCGATACAAGAAACCTGAAGCCGGGCTTTGCCGAGCCGATTTTCGATGCCCAGGCAACCTTCCGCGGCATTCTAGACGCCACCGCCTATCCCGGTCGTGTCCATAGCCTGGATCGGCTTGCCGACGTGCCCCATCTCCTGATGCCGGCGACGGCGGCGATTGTACTGACCCTTCTCGATTTCGAGACGCCAGTCTGGCTCGACCTCGACAACAGCTCGGCCGCCGCAAATTATATCCGCTTCCATGCCGGTTCGCCGCTGGTCTCCGACACCGCCAACTGCCGCTTCGCCATCGTGACGACGGCGGCGGAGATGCCGCCGCTCTCAGCCTTTTCCTTCGGCGAGGACAAATATCCCGACACATCCTGCACGCTCATCCTGCAGGTTCCGTCGCTGACCTTGGGAAAGCCGATGCGCTGGACCGGCCCCGGCATCCAGCATGCTGCGGTTTGCGGCATCGACGGGCTGCCGGAAACATTCTGGCAGGATTGGGACGACAATCACGGGCTCTACCCGATGGGCGTCGATGTGATTTTCGTGAACGGCAGTGAGATCATCAGCCTGCCGCGCGGCATCAGAGTGGAGGAATAACCCCATGTATGTTGCAGTCAAAGGCGGCGAACGCGCCATTTTGAATTCCCACAAACTGATCGCCGAAGAGCGGCGCGGCGACACGTCGGAAGCGGAGCTTTCGGTCGGCCAGATCGAAAGCCAGCTTGGCCTCGCTGTCGACCGCGTGATGACCGAAGGTTCGCTTTACGACCGCGAATTGGCGGCGCTGGCGCTAAAGCAGGCGCAAGGCGATGTGGTGGAAGCCGTATTCCTCTTGCGTGCCTATCGCACGACCCTGCCGCGCATCGGCATCACCGAACCGATCGATACGGCAGCCATGGACATCGAACGCCGTGTCTCGGCCGCGTTCAAGGACCTGCCGGGCGGCCAAGTGCTCGGCCCGACTTACGACTATACGCACCGCCTGCTTGACTTCGACCTGATGGAGGAAGCCGCCAGGGACCATCGGGCCGAAATTGCCAATCAGCCGCTCGATGCCTCCATGCCCCGCGTTACCGATATCGTGGCGCAGGAGGATTTCATGGAGCATGAAATCCCGGTCCGCGAAGGCGAGCCGGTCTACGACCTGACGCGCCAGCCCATGGCCTTTCCGGCAGACCGCGATCAGCGGCTGCAGAACCTGGCGCGTGGCGACGAAGGCTTCCTCACCTCGCTTGCCTATTCGACCATGCGCGGTTACGGCGGCAGCCACCCTTACGTCGGCGAAATCCGAATGGGTGAAGTGCCGGTCGAATTCGTGCCGGAGGAACTGGGCTTTGCCATCGAGATCGGCGACATCGTCGTCACCGAATGCCAGATGATCAATCATTTCGGTGGCTCGAAGACGGAAGCTGCCCGCTTCACGCGCGGTTACGGTCTCGCCCTCGGCAAGAGCGAACGCAAGGCAATGGCAATGTCGCTGGTTGACCGGGCGCTGCGCTGCCGCGAGCTCGGCGAGATGGCGCGTTATCCGGCACAGGACGAGGAATTCGTCCTCTATCACACCGACAATGTCGAGGCGGCCGGTTTCGTCTCGCACCTGAAGCTTCCCCACTATGTCGACTTCCAGGGCGACCTCCAACTGCTGCGCGGACTGCGTGCGGAATTCGAGGCACGCCAAACCAAGGAGGCAGCCGAATGAGCGCGGCCCAAGAAGACAACAACCAGGAAAAAACCAAGGCCGGTGACGCCTATAACTTCGCCTATCTCGACGAGCAGACAAAGCGGATGATCCGCCGCGCGATCCTCAAGGCAGTCGCCGTACCCGGCTATCAGGTACCTTTCGGTGGACGCGAGATGCCGCTCGCCTATGGCTGGGGCACCGGCGGCATTCAGGTGACGGCAAGCGTCATCGGCCCGAAAGATGTCTTGAAAGTCATCGACCAGGGTGCCGACGATACGACGAACGCTGTTTCCATCCGCCGCTTCTTCACCCGCGTTGCCGGTGTGGAAACGACCGAGGCAACCTCCGATGCCACCGTCATCCAGACCCGCCATCGCGTGCCGGAAATGCCGCTCACCGAAGGCCAGATCCTCGTCTACCAGGTGCCGCAGCCGGAACCCCTGCGCGGCCTCGAACCGCGCGAGATGGAGACGCGGAAGATGCATGCCTATGCCGAATACGGGCTGATGCAGGTGCGTCTCTACGAGGATATTGCCCGCTACGGCCAGATCGTCACTGCGCATAGCTATCCGGTCATGGTCAATGGCCGTCATCTGATGTCGCCGACGCCGATCCCGAAATTCGACAATCCGAAGATGACGCACAATCCGGCGATCCAGCTTTTCGGCGCCGGCCGCGAAAAGCGCATCTATGCCGTTCCGCCCTACACGACGGTGCGCAGCCTCGATTTCGACGATCATCCTTTCAAGGTGCAGAGCTGGAAAAGCTGCTGCGCGCTCTGCCGCGCGACCGACAGCTATCTCGACGAAGTCGTGACCGACGACAAGGGCGGCCGCATGTTCGTCTGCTCCGATACCGATCATTGCACCACCCGTCGCGCGGCCGGCCATGTCGGCCCGGAAGGCGGCAATCCGACAGCACTGGCGCTGACCTCGCTCAACGAAACCGAGAAGGAGCCGTCGTGATGGCTGCCGTTTCAACACTGCGTCGCGCGCCGCTGATGCGCGTCAACGGCATCTCCAAGACCTTCGGTGATGTCGCCGCCTGCAAGGATATCTCCTTCACGCTTTATCCCGGCGAAGTCATCGGCATCGTCGGTGAGTCCGGCTCCGGCAAGTCGACCTTGCTCAACTGCCTCTCGGCCCGCATGAAGCCCGATGCCGGCAGCATCGAATACGATACACGCCGGCATGGCCTCATCGATATCCTTTCGCTCTCCGAGCCCGAACGGCGGATGCTGATGCGCACCGACTGGGGCATCGTCCATCAGAACCCGCGCGACGGCCTGCGCATGAATGTCAGCGCCGGCGGCAATGTCGGCGAGCGGCCGATGGCGGTCGGCGATCGGCACTACGGAGAGATCCGCGCCAATGCCGAGGATTGGCTCTCCAAGGTCGAACTTGATATCGCCCGCACCGATCATAAGCCGACTACCTTTTCCGGCGGCATGCAGCAGCGCCTGCAGATCGCCCGCAATCTGGTGACCAAGCCACGCCTCGTCTTCATGGACGAGCCGACCGGCGGCCTCGACGTTTCGGTGCAGGCTCGCCTGCTCGACCTGCTGCGCGGGCTGGTGCGTGAACTCGGCATCGCCGCCATCGTCGTAACGCACGATCTCGCGGTCGTTCGTTTGCTCGCCGACCGGCTGATGGTGATGTGGCGCGGCGACGTCGTGGAGCAAGGCTTGACGGATCAGGTGCTGGACGACCCACACCATCCCTATACCCAGCTTCTGGTTTCCTCCGTATTGCAGGTCTGAGCGATGAACGACGATATCAATTCCGCAGCCACGCCGATCAGCGTTCGGTCGCTGTCGAAAACCTTCACGCTTCATACCCAAGGCGGCACCCGCATCCCCGTCTTCGCCAATCTCGATCTCGATGTCCGTCGCGGCGAATGCGTTTGCCTGCACGGACCTTCAGGCGCCGGCAAGTCGACGCTGCTGCGTTCGCTTTATGCCAATTACAAGCCGCACAAGGGGTCGATCCTGGTCAAGCATGACGACACCGTGGTCGATCTCGCCACGGCAGAGCCTTGGGAAGTAGTGGAAGTCCGCGGCCGCACCATCGGCTATGTCAGCCAGTTCCTGCGCGTCATCCCGCGCGTGCCGACGCTGGAGATCGTCGCTGAACCGGGCCTGATGCGCGGCATCCCGCGTGAAGACGCCGAAGCGAAAGCCAAGGCGTTGCTCACGCGGCTCCGGATCCCGGAGCGGCTGTGGAGCCTGGCGCCGGCGACCTTTTCCGGCGGCGAGCAGCAGCGCGTCAACATCGCCCGAGGCTTTGCGGTAGACTATCCGATCCTGCTGCTCGACGAGCCGACAGCCTCGCTGGACGCTCAGAACCGCCGCACGGTCATCGACATCATTCTTGAGGCGAAAGCGCGCGGCACGGCGATCGTCGGAATCTTCCACGATCAGGAGGTGCGCGACGCCGTTTCCGACCGTCTGTTCGAAGTTCTGGCCTATCAAGGGAGCGCAGCGTGATCGATTCACTCGTCCTGACCAACGCCAAGATCATCCTCCCTGAGGAGGTCATCAAGGGTACCATCCACATCGCCGATGGTCTCATCGATGATATTTCCACCGGGTCCAGTGCCGCCGCCGGCGCGATCGACTTCAACGGCGATTATCTGATGCCGGGCATTGTCGATCTCCACACCGACAGCCTGGAGAAACACGTCATGCCGCGTCCCGGCGTGCGCTTCAACACCGTTCTGGCGGCGATGGCGCATGACGCCCAGATCATTGCGTCCGGCATTACGACGGTGCTCGACGCCATCTGCATCGGCTCCAGCCTGCGCAATCCCGAGCGTAACGAAATCCTGATGCCGATGGTCGACGGCATCCGTACCGCCCGCGCACGCGGCTTGCTGCGCGCCGACCACCAGTTGCACATGCGCTGCGAGATCACCGACGACCGCGTGGTCGAGATGTTCGAACCTTTCGCCGCCGATCCGCTGACACGCATGATGTCGGTGATGGATCATTCGCCGGGGCACCGCCAATCGCCGGACCTCGAGAAATACAAGCAGAAGCAGCTCTCCTACCGGTCCTTCTCGCCGGATGAGCTCGACCGCGTCGTCGAGGAGCTCATGCGCGCCTCGACGACGCGGTCGGCCCCGGCAATCGCGCCGCACTCGTCGAGATGGGCCACGCCAATGGCATCCCGCTCGCGAGCCACGACGACGAAACCACCGACCACATAACCCTGGCCTCCAGCGAAGGCGTGGTCATCTCGGAATTTCCGACGACCTTCGAGGCCGCGGAAGCCGCCCGCGCGCACGGTCTCTCGATCCTGATGGGCTCGCCGAACATCATTCGCGGCGGCTCGCACACCGGCAATGTCGGCGCCGCCGATCTCGCCCGGCGCGGGCTGCTCGATATCGTCTCGTCGGACTATGTGCCGATCAGCCTGCTGCAGAGCGCCTTCGCGCTGACGGCGGAGGATATCGGCTACGACCTGACGCATGCGATCCGCACGGTCACCCTCAACCCGGCAACTGCCGTCGGCCTTGCCGACCGCGGCAGCATCGCGTCGGGCAAACGTGCCGATCTTGTTCGCGTCAGCGTGGTAGAAGGATTGCCGGTAGTCCGCTCGGTCTGGACGGAGGGGCGGCAGACCTATTGAGCCAAAGCATCGCTCTGCCGTTGAGCGGAGCGTGGATCATTGTGTGCCGATAGGTGACGGACACTCCCGAAAACTCAGGCGGTCATAAAAACGCTTAAGTTGCACTGATATCGAGGGAGCTATTTCCTCACCTTTCGGTAGCAATGATATGCAATTTCCCGATGACGAATGGCATGTCGATGGCAGCGGATACGATGCCGAATTGTTGGAACAGGCTCTTCAGGCAGCCTCCGATTTTGGCGCAATCGGCGCTGCGGTAATTCACCGCGGAAAGGTGCTCGCCTGGAGCGGCGATCCAAAGCAAAAGGTATTGATAAGGTCGGTTCGGAAAAGTTTGCTGAGCGCCCTGATCGGCATTGAGGTGAAAGCAGGCCGCATCGATCTCGGAGCGACGCTAAAGGACCTCGACATCGATGATGTGGAACCGGCGCTCACGGACGATGAAAAGCAAGCAACCGTCCGCGATCTAATGATGGCGCGTTCTGGGATCTATCATCCCGCTCTGGCCGAAAGCGCGGAGATGAAGGCGGCGAGGCCGGAGCGCGGATCACACCCTGTCGGCACGTTCTGGTACTATAACAACTGGGATTTTAATGCGTTGGGCACGATTTACGAGAGAGCCAGCGGCCACTCCGTGTTCCAGGGATTTCAGCGATACGTAGCCGAGCCGATCGCCATGCAGGATTTCCAGCTTGAAGATTGCGCGTTTCTTCGAGGTGAGGACTCCATCCATCCCGCCTATCATTTTCACCTGACGCTCAGAGACATGGCGCGCTTCGGACATCTCTATCTCAATGAGGGCGATTGGAATGGACAGCAGATCGTTCCGCGCGAATGGGTTCTGGAGAGCGTGACCGCCCATACCGTTTTGCCAAGCATCGGCGGCTATGGCTACATGTGGTGGACAACGGGACCGGATGGCAAGGCGCAGAGAGAAGGTAGCGCCATTGCCGCCCAACTTCCGCCGTTTCGATATTTTGCCCATGGCAACCATGGACAGATGATCGCGATCATGCCGGAGAAACAGCTTGTCTTGGCAATCCTTGCAACGAGCAAAATCAAGACTCAGACCGACTGGGCAAGGCTTAGCGACTTCATGTTGTCGGCATCGAAGGCGATTTCCTGACGGCGCCGCTATGCCATCGCCGCCATCTTCCCCCGCATTATTTGCCGCCGATGATCTTCAGCCGAATTCGCCGAGAGATGAAATCGATGATGGCGACGGCGACCAGCATCATGATGATGATGAACAGCGCCTGATCCCAATTGTTGACCAGGATCTGCTGTGACAGCTCCAAGCCGATGCCGCCGGCGCCGACAATGCCGAGGATGGTGGCGGCGCGGACGTTGGACTCGAAGAAATAGAGCGCGCTGGAGAGGATGACCGGCAGCACCTGCGGCACCACCGCTAAGCGGATCGCCTGCAGGCGGTTGGCGCCGGCGGCTTGCGTCCCCTCTATCGGCTTGCGGTCGACATTTTCGATCGCCTCGGCATAGATCTTGGTAAGGAATGCGACGTCGGAAAAGGCGATGGCGAGGACACCGGCAAAGGGACCCATGCCGACGGCGCTGACGAAGATCAGCGCCCATATCAGGATATCGATGCCGCGCATGACGTCGAGCACGCGGCGGAAGCCGAAATGCAGGAAGATGTTCGGCACGATGTTGCGCGCGCCGAGGAAGCCGAGCGGAAAGGCGACGATGGTCGACAGAAATGTGCCGAAGAAGGCCATGGCCAGCGTTTCGCCGAGCGCCTGCAGATAGGTGCCGAACACGCCACCGGTCGAGGGCGGCAGCATCAGCTTGATCAGAAAGCCGAGCCTTCCTGCACCGTTCCAGAAGCGCGGCGGCGTGGCGTCGATCCACCAGAGGCCGAACACAAAGATTGCCGCCAGCAGCAGGGCGATGCCACGGTTGCGCCAGCGCTCTGCGAAGGGTCTGGCGAAAAGCTCCGGATGGGCGTAGCGCCAGGCGGCGATTTCACCGGTTTGCGGAAGAAGGGTCGAGCTGGTCATGAGGTATACCGCAGGGATTCCTTGCTGATCATGCGATGGCGGATGGCTTCGCAGCTCAGGTCTGTGGCCATGACGACGGCGATGATTAGAAGGACGATGGCGCTGATATCGGGATAGTCGAACTGGCGGATGGAAAGATAAAGCTCCTCGCCGATGCCGCCGGCGCCGACGATGCCAAGCACAGAAGCGCTGCGGATATTGTATTCGAAGCGCAGCAGCGCATAGCTCATGAAATTCGGCATGACCTGCGGGAGCACTGCAAGCCGCATGATGACCGGCCAATTGCCGCCCGCCGCCATGACGCCTTCGATCGGCTTAGTGTCGACGCTCTCATTGATTTCGGAAAACAGCTTGCCGAGCGCACCGGTCGTGTGCACCGCGAGCGCCAGAACGCCGGCCAGCGGTCCGATACCGAAAGCGAAAACGAAGATCATCGCATAGACCGTGTCCGGCACGGTGCGGGCAAGCTCGAGAAAGCGCCGCGACAGGAAATAGAGCGTATTGTTGCGCATGAGATTGCGCGAGGCGGAAAAGCAAAGAAGCAGCGCGGCAATACTGCCGGCCATGGTGCCGACGAAGCTCATCAGCGCCGTTTCGGCAAGCAGTTCCAGCCAACGCGGCAGGTTCCAATACCATTCGCCGAGATCATGGCCGAGCGTGGCATAATGCAGCTGCGGAAAGGTGGAGGATATGTAGCGCCAGGCATCGGGCAGGCCGCTTGCGAGTCCGCTTAAACTGAAGCCGCTGAATATGGCAGAGAAGATCACCGCCGCGACGAGCAATACGCCGTAGATAACGGTCTGAAGCCACAGCTTCCGCCGCTCGACCGCAAAGGAGCGGTGGAAGGCTTCGATCCTGGCGGTATGGCCGGCGTCGATCGTTGGAATCATCGATGTTTACTCATGCAGGTTTCCGGTGGTCGTTGCAGGTGTGGCGAATGGGTCGGCCACCTCGTGGTTCGAGGCCCTGTCATCTCCGCATTCGCTTCAATGACAGGGCACCTCACCATGAGGTGGATCGAGCTTGCCCCAGACGCCAACTCCTCTCACCGAGACATGGAAAGAGTTCCTGGAGCTGCCCAGAAGGTTAGCCCTCACCCTGAGGTGGCCTGGAAGGCCCTCGAAGGGCGAGGGCCGGTGTGGCTGATGAGGTTCTCAATGCTTGCGGCGTTCGGCATCGTTCGCCTGGGTGATGGCGATGATGTCGTCGTAGTCTGAGTCCTTGACCGGCACGAGGTCCTTCGACGTTCCGTCCGTCTGGGCTTTGAAGTCGGTCGGATCTTCCTTGGGATAGGACAGGATGGCGTTTCGATAGGCGTCCTGCAGATCCTGCGGCAGGTCGGAGCGCATGACATAGGGACCATTCGGGATCAGATTCGAGGTCCAGATGACGCGGGTCGAGCCCTTCGGCACCATGCCCTTGCCTTCCATGCGCAGCGCATTGCTCTTCTGCGGATTGGTCCAGTCGTCGGCTGCAGCATCGAAGGTGCCGTTGACGACGCCGACGACACCCAGTTCATGACTTCCCGAGAACGGCGTCTTGGAGAAGAAGGTCGAAGGATCGATGCCGTCCTTTTTCATGAAATAGAGCGGCACGGCATAGCCGGAGGTCGAGTTCGGATCGGCCCAGGCCAGCACTTTGCCCTTGAGGTCGTCGATTTTCTGGTACGGGCTGTCCGTCTTGACGACGATGACAGAGTGATAGCCGGTCGAGCCGTAATTGTCTTCGCTGGTGGCGACGGCCGTGATCTTGTCGCCCATCACCTTGCGGCCGAGGGCGTAGTTGGCGGCGCCGATGGTTGCGAACTGGATCTTGTTGGAGTGGAGCGCCTCGATGACGGCGGCGTAGTCGGTGCCCCAGAGAATGTGGACGGGAACGCCGAGCTTCTTCGTCATATAGGCGGAGAATTTGTCGTAACGAGCGACTGCGTCGCGCTCATTCTCGGCGCTGGAAATGCCGAAATTCAGTTCCTTGTACTGATCGTGCCAATCAGCCTTGGCAGGGACGGCGGCAAGAAGCAGCCCGCCGACGAGAAGGCCGGCAACTGCGGTGCGACGGGTGACGTTGTTGGTCATGAGACAATACTCCGTGAGATGAAAGACGGCGAGCAGCGCCCGCCGTGTGGGAAAGCGAAGAGTCAGGCCCAAGCCGGATTGGTCTCGGAAGCGATCCCGGCACCAGTGCCGACAGCAGGGCGTCCGAACTGGCCGGCGGTCAGGCTTTCGTCGATGGGAGCGGCGCCATCCTCGCCGTAGATCCGATGCAGTACGTCGCTGGTCAGACCCTCGGGTCCGCCGTCGAAGACGATACTGCCCTTGGCAAGGCCGATGATGCGGTCGCAATAGCTGCGCGCCGCGTCGAGCGTATGCAGATTACAGATAACGGTGATGCCATCTTCGCGATTGATCGTCTTCAGCGCCTCCATGACGAGGCGCGCATTGTGCGGATCGAGCGATGCGATCGGCTCGTCGGCGAGCACGATGTCAGGCATTTGCACAAGCGCCCGCGCAATCGCCACGCGCTGCTGCTGGCCGCCGGAAAGCGTGTCGGCGCGCTGCAACGCCTGCGGCAACAGATTGAGGCGATCAAGCGCCTTCGCCGCCATCGTCCGTTCCGCCGCGGAGAACTGCTTGAACAGGATTGGCAAAGTGCCGTTGGTAGCGACGCGACCGACCAGGACGTTGGTCAACACATCGAGCCGGTTCACCAGATTGAATTGCTGGAAGATCATCGCGCAACGGGCGCGCCAGAGGCGGAGCTCGCGTCCCTTGAGATCGCTGACGGTCTTGCCGTCGAACTCGATCGCGCCTGCGCTCGGATCGATCAGGCGATTGATGATCCTGAGCAAGGTCGACTTACCTGCTCCGGATCGGCCAATAACGCCGACTATTTGTCCCTTGCCTATCTCTAGATCAATAGAATTGACCGCAGTCGACGCGCCAAACGTCTTCGTTACAGCGCTGAGTTTCAGCATGCTGTCTCCAATTTTCCCGCACCAATCATCAAGACGGTACGTTAAAAACGAACCTATTTTCTTGATGGTATGGATATATATTTTTATAATTCTACCGATAGTGGCGATGTATTTGTCAAAATGACAAAATTGCACGTCTCTGGGTGCAATTATACTTTTCAACGTGACATTTGTATTACGAATCCCGCCCCATGGTCGATATAATGGTACGGACCTTCGAAGATGTCTGTTTGATGTCAGAACGGTGACAGGCGCGAGCTTAGACAGGCTCCGCTAAAGTGCCTTGAAACCCACCGAAACACGTCGCGTCGCCGGCGCCCAAAAGGGATAAAAAGCAGCCGTCGGGGCGATAAAAGGCATGCGACCAGATAACGCAGCCTGCATGCTTCCGACATCGCCGTCGAGCGCGCGGTTGGAGCTCACGAAAGTGTGGGCTAAATCAGCGGGTTCTGGTCCAGGGCCTTCCACCAATGGAACGGCATGGTCGTAAACCGTGCCGTCACGTCTCGACGTTCGGTTGACAAATTAGCCCGAAGTTTGAAGAGTGCGGCCATCGAAACGGGCAGCGTCGGGGGGACTTATGTCTAAGCGCGCGTTCATCGGATTTTCAGCTTTTTTTCTCGCTACTTTCGCCGCCTTGACGCCAGCCAGCGCCGCCGATGCCAAGCGGCAGGTGGTCACCACGCAGGATGGCGATTACTTCGGCTTTGATCTGCGTACCGAGCAGAACGTCACGTTGGATCAATGCTCGACATCCTGCATAGGCGACAAATCCTGCAAGGCCTTCACCTATAATCCCAAGGTGAGATGGTGCTTCCTGAAGTCCGATTTCAACCAGCTCAACAGCTTCCCAGGCGCCGTTGCCGGCAAGATCGTCGAAACTGCTGCCGCCAGCGAGCCGGATATCGGAGCTGCGCCCGCCCTTCCCTTCCTTTCCGACAATTTTGTGCAGAGCGCGCGCGATGCGAAGAGCAGGCTCACGCTCGCCAATGAGCTGAAGGGACAGGGCGTCGAAAGCCTGACGGCGCTCGGCCGCATCGAGCTGACCTCCGGCAATGTCAACAACGCATTGAACGCCTTCCAGGGCGCGCTG
This sequence comes from Rhizobium mayense, assembly GCF_030272705.1. Lineage (GTDB taxonomy): Bacteria > Pseudomonadota > Alphaproteobacteria > Rhizobiales > Rhizobiaceae > Rhizobium > Rhizobium mayense. The sequence goes on from NZ_JARFYM010000010.1 coordinate 66,948, forward strand.
TCGCTTGCGCCCGACAATGGCAATCTCTGGATCGAGATGGCCCGCGCCGCCAACACGATAACGAACGACACGACCGTCGCCACCCAGGCGGCCTACGCTGCTCTCAACGGCTATCAGCTTTCCCGCACGACGCGGAGCCGCGCCGACGCGCTCGCCGTACTCGCCACCTCACTGCAGAACGCTCAAAACTATCGCCAAGCGCTCAGCGCCTATAAGGCAAGCCTTGCTTTGGCCGGCTCCCCGACGATCCAGGCCGCCTATGACGATCTGAGAGCCCGCCAGGGCTTCCGCGTCACGGGCAACACGCTGGACAACGACAACGCCTCACCCCGCGCCTGCCTGCAATTCTCCGAAAAACTGGTGAAGAGCGGTGTCGACTACACGCCCTTCGTCACCGTCAATGGCGCCGCCCCGAAGGGTGTCGATGCCAAGGACAACCAGATCTGCGTCGAAGGCCTTGATTTCGGCCAGCACTACAAGATTTCGCTGCGACCCGGCCTGCCCTCCTCCGTCGATGAGGACCTTGCGACCCAGGTAGACATCGAGGTCTACGTCAAGGACCGCACCGCCTCGATCCGCTTCACCGGCGACAATTTCGTGCTGCCGTCAACGGCGCGTCGCGGCATCCCCTTGGTTTCGGTCAACACCACCACGGCCAATCTGAAGCTCTACCGCATCGGCGACCGCAACATCGCCCAGTTGCTCAGCAATTCGCAGTTCCTGACGCAGATGGACAGCTATAGTGCCGAGACCATACAGAATAGCAGTGGCGAGCTGGTCTGGCAGGGTTCGATCGACATCCAGCAGGACTTGAATAAGGACGTCGTCACCAGCTTCCCGGTCGATGAGGCTCTGCCGAAGCGCAAGCCCGGTGTTTATGTCCTGACCGCAGTCGCGCCGAACGCCGGCCAGGAATGGGATCCGCAGGCTACACAATGGTTCGTCGTCTCCGATATCGGTGTCACCACCTATGCCGGCACTGACGGCTTGAACGTCTTCACCCGCTCGCTCGGCAGCGCCAAGCCGATCGCGGGCGTCGAACTGCAACTGCTCGCCAAGAACAATGAAATCCTCGGCACTGCCAAGACCGATGCGAATGGCCGCGCCACCTTCAGCGCCGGCCTGATGCGCGGCACGGCGGGCATGACCCCGGCCGTCATCACGGCGCAGAACGGCGATCAGGACTACGTGTTCCTCGACATGACCCGCGCCGGCTTCGATCTCTCCGACCGCGGCGTGACCGGGCGCTCGGCGCCGGGGGCGATCGATCTGCTCACCTGGACCGAACGTGGCATCTACCGCGCCGGCGAGACAGTGCATGCCTCCGCTCTCGCCCGCGACGTCAGTTCCGTGGCGGTCGAGAACCTGCCGCTCACCTTCGTCTTCCTGCGCCCCGACGGCGTCGAGGACCGCCGTATCGTTACCGACGGCGGCAAGCTCGGCGGCTACAATGTCGACCTGCCGCTGCAGCAGACCGCAATGCGCGGCACCTGGACGATGAACATCTATACCGACCCGAAGGGCGCCTCGATCGGCTCGCAGACCTTCCTCGTCGACGATTTCGTGCCGGATCGTATCGAATTCGACATGAAGAGCGATGCCAAAGCGATTGAAGTCGGCCAGCCGACGCCGGTCAATATCGAGGGACGCTACCTCTACGGAGCGCCAGCCGCCGGCCTCAGCCTCGAAGGCGAAGTGACGCTGAAGCCGACGCGCGAAAACGCCGACTATAAGGGCTATGAATTCGGCCTCGCCGACGAGGGCGCCGGGCAGGACAACAGCGATAGCGACAGCAGCAGCGACAACAAGGCCGAGAGCTCGCAGGTGCCGCTAGAAGACCTGCAGGCACTGGACGAAGACGGCAAGACGACATTCGACGTCACCATCAACGATACGCCTTCGACCACGCAGCTCCTCAACGCCAACATCACGGTCCGCATGCAGGAGGCCGGCGGCCGCGCCGTCGAACGCTCCCTGACGCTGCCGGTCAAATCGGATGGGCCGCGGATCGGCATCAAGCCGGAATTCGACGGCGATCTCGGCGAAAATTCGATCGGCAATTTCCACGTCATCGCCGTCGACCAGAACGGCCAGAAGCAGGCCATGCAGGGCCTGACCTGGAAGCTGCTCAGCGTCGAGCGTGACTATCAATGGTATCGCGACGGCAGTAGCTGGAAATACGAGCCTGTCATGTCGACCAAGCAGGTCGCCACTGGCACGGTCAACGCCACCACGGACGGCGCGGAAATCTCCGTGCCGGTCACCTGGGGTCGCTACCGGCTGGAAGTGGAGACGGCTGATACGAACGGGCCCGAATCCAGTGTTGAATTCGACGCCGGCTGGTATGTCGCCTCGACTTCGACACAGACTCCCGACGCATTGGAAATCGCGCTCGACAAGGACAGCTACCATGTCGGCGACACGGCCAAGCTGAAGGTGACCTCGCGTTACGCCGGCCAGTTGATGGTGACGGCCGGGTCCGAAACGCTGATCTCGGTGACCAATGCCGATATCGGCGCGACCGGCGGCGAAGTCGACATCCCCGTTACCGCCGATTGGGGCGCCGGCACCTATGTGACCGCCACTCTCTTCCGCCCCGGCGATGCGCAGGAAAGCCGCATGCCGATGCGCGCGATCGGCATCAAATGGGCGACCGTCGACCCCGGGGAACGCAAGCTGCAGGTCAAGCTCGATGCGCCGCAGAAGACCTTGCCGCGCCAGCCGCTGAATATTGGCGTGCAGGTGGCCGGCGCAGGCGCTAACGAGGATGCCTATGTGACGGTTGCCGCGGTCGATGTCGGCATTCTCAACCTGACACGCTACCAACCGCCGGCACCGGACAACTGGTATTACGGCCAGCGTCAGCTCGGCCTCGAAATCCGCGACCTATACGGCCGCCTGATCGACGGCTCGCTCGGCGCCACCGGGCGGCTGCGCACCGGCGGCGACGGCGGACAGATAGCCTTGCAGGCGAGCCCGCCGACGGAAAAGCTGATCGCCTTCTTCTCCGGCCCGATCAAGCTCGATGCCAATGGCAAGGCCAATGTCAGCTTCGACATTCCGCAGTTCAACGGTACGGCGCGCCTGATGGCAGTCGCCTGGTCGAAGGCCGGGATCGGCCATGCCACACAGGATGTGATCATCCGCGACCCGGTCGTCGTCACCGCCAGCCTGCCGAAATTCCTCGCTCCGGGGGATAAGGCCAATCTCCGGCTCGATATCGCCAATACCGACGCGCCCGCCGGCGACTACAAGCTGACAGTCACGGGCAACTCGGCCGTGACTGTCGACGCCAGCGCCGCGCAACAGACGATCAAACTGCAGCAGGGCGGTAAATACGACATCACCCTGCCTCTGACCGGCGGACAGCCGGGCGCCGGTACGGTCGCAATCAAACTTTCGGATGCCTCGGGAATGTCGCTCGATCAATCGGTCGATATACCGGTTCGGCCGGCGCAATTGCCGGTGACCGAACGACGGCTGATCACGCTTGCACCCGGCAAGAGCCTGACGGTCAATGCCGACCTGCTGGCCGACAGCGTGCTGCCGGGTGCGTCCGTCAGCGTCAATGTCAGCCGCTCCAGCGCCTTCGATGTGCCGGCCCTTCTGATGAGCCTCAGCCGTTATCCCTATGGCTGCGCCGAGCAGACGGCCAGCAGCGCCATGCCGCTGCTCTATTTCAGCGACATGGCGATCAAGAACGGCTTGGCCGACGACACGGAAATCCATCAGCGCGTTCAGGACGCGATCTATCGCGAAATGTCCTACCAGTCGTCGACAGGCAGCTTCGGCCTCTGGGGTCCGGGCTCCGGCGATCTCTGGCTCGATGCTTACGTCACCGACTTCCTGACCCGCGCCCGCGAGCAGAAATACATCGTGCCGGACCAGGCCATGGTGCAGGCGCTGGAAAACCTTCAAAACTCCTTGAGCATCAACACCAATGTCAAGGACCAGGGCAACGAGATCGCCTATGCGCTCTATGTGCTCGCCCGCAACAAGAAGGCTTCGATCAGCGATCTGCGTTACTACGCCGACACCATGCTGAACGACTTCCCGACCCCGCTGTCCAAGGCACATCTGGCGGCGGCTCTGGCGCTCTATGGCGATGCGCAGCGCTCGCGCAACATCTTCGTCGATGCGCTGCAGATGTCGCAACAGGCGGCGGTGACCAAGGTCAGCTTCGTCCGTTCCGACTACGGTTCATCGCTGCGCGATGGCGCGGCGGTGCTGGCGCTTGCTGCCGAAAGCCGCCCCGTGCCGCCGATCATTCCGGACCTGGCGTCGGTCGTCGCGAAAGAATGGCAGACCAAGACCTATACCAGTACCCAGGAACAGACCTGGATGCTGCTCGCCGCCCGCGCCCTGCAGAACGGCGATGACGGCCTGACGCTCGATGTCAACGGGGCTGCCCATAGCGGCGCTTACATGGCCCAAATGACTGGCGACGCCCTGATGGGTCATCCGCTCACCGTCACCAACACCACCCGCCAGCCGCTATCAGCCGCCGTAACCACGGTCGCGGCGCCGACCACTCCGCTGCCGGCCGGCGGCAACGGCTTCACCATCGAGCGCAAATACTACACGCTCGATGGCGAGGAGGCGAACGTCACTCAGGCGCAACAGAATGAACGCTATGTCGTCGTGCTGCACATCACGGAAACCAATGATTGGCCGTCGCGCGTTCTTGTCACCGACCTCTTGCCGGCCGGGTTCGAGATCGACAATCCGAGCATCGTCAACAGCGCGCAGCTTTCGAACTTCGACTGGCTGAGCGATGTGCAGCCGGCTCATGTCGAGTTCCGCAACGATCGCTTCGTCGCCGCTTTCGACCAATCGTCGGACCGTGATCTGAGCTTCGCCTATGTCGTACGCGCCGTTACCCCCGGCACCTATGATCATCCGGCCGCGAGCGTCGAGGACATGTACCGTCCGCAATTTTCGGCCCGCACGGCGATGGGCCGCATGGAGGTGCTGGCAGCGCAGCAGTAAGAGCAGGTGATGAAGACGCGATGGAAAATTGCGATCGGTATCGGGGTGAGCGCCGTCTCGGTGGCGGCGCTGGTCTTTGGCCTCGAGGCTGCCGATCGCGCCTTTCCGCCGCCGCTCGACAAGGCCGGCATCGTCTCGGCTGAGGTGCTCGACGCCAATGGCGAGTTGCTCCGCGCCTTCGCCACGCCGGAGGGGCGCTGGCGGCTGAAGACCGATGTGGCCGATGTCGATCCGCAATTCCTGCGTATGCTGGTCGCCTATGAGGACCAGCGCTTCTACGACCATCACGGCGTCGACCCGATGGCGCTCGGCCGCGCCTTCCTCCAGCTCGTCAGCCATGGCCGCATCGTCTCCGGCGGCTCGACGCTGTCGATGCAAGTGGCGCGGCTGATCGAGCCGCGCAGCGAGCGGTCGGTGACGGCAAAGCTGCTCCAGATCGTCCGCGCCATCCAGATCGAGCGGCGGCTCAGCAAGGAACAAATCCTCGATCTCTATCTGACCCATGCGCCCTATGGCGGCAATCTGGAAGGGGTGCGTGCGGCAAGCCTTGCCTATTTCGGCAAGGAACCGCGGCATTTGACCGTCGCCCAAGCGGCCTTGCTGGTCGCTCTGCCGCAACTGCCGGAAAGGCGCCGGCCCGACCGCAATCTCGCAAGCGCCGAGGCGGCCCGCCGTCGCGTGCTCGACCGCGCCGCCGTTGCGGCTGCCGTCGGCGAAGGCGAAGCGGAGCGGGCAGCACTCGTCCCCGTCCCGGCCAAACGGCGTCAATTGCCGGCCTATGCCGCGCATCTCGCGGAAGCCGCGCTGCGCAAGCAACCGGGCGTCATTCAGCACCACACGACGCTGCGCCGGGATATTCAGCAGGGCCTGGAAATCGTCGCCGATGAGGCATCGAAGCGACTGGGGCCGAAGGTTTCGGTCGCGATGGTGATGGCGGATGCGCATACCGGGGAGATCGTCGGCGAGGTCGGCTCGGCCAACTATTTCGATTCCAGCCGCTCCGGCTGGATCGACATGACCCGCGTCCTGCGCTCGCCCGGCTCGACGCTGAAACCCTTCATCTACGGCCTTGCCTTCGAAGAGGGATATGTCGCCCAGGAGACGATCATCGAGGACCGGCCTGCCGATTTCTACGGTTATCGCCCGCGCAATTTCGACATGACCTACCAGGGCGATGTCAGCGTGCGCGAGGCGTTGCAGCTGTCGCTCAATGTGCCGGCCGTGCGCCTGCTCGATGCCGTCGGGCCGACGCGGCTGCTCGTGCGTTTCCGCCGCGCCGAAGTGAAACCGGTATTGCCACCCAATGAAGCGCCGGGCCTCGCCATCGGCCTCGGCGGCGTCGGTATCACGCTCAAGGATCTGGTACAGCTCTATGCTGGCCTCGCCAATCGCGGCAAACCGATGCGGATCGGCGACGGCATTCAGGATCAGCCCGGGCCAATCGAAAGCGAGCCGCTAATGGAGCCGGTGGCAGCCTGGAACATCACAGACATTCTCTCCGACATCATCGCGCCCGCCGGCAGCAAGCAGCTCGGCATCGCCTACAAGACCGGCACCAGCTACGGCAACCGCGACGCGTGGTCCGTCGGCTATGACGGCGCGCATGTGCTCGGCGTCTGGGTCGGTCGGCCGGACAATGGTGCGGTGCCGGGACTGGCAGGCTATGTCTCGGCCGCCCCCATTCTGTTCGAAGGTTTCGCCAAATCCGGCGTCGCGATCGCGCCGTTCCCGCCGCCACCCATGGGCGCGGTGCGAATTTCCGCCACCGAACTGCCGATCAGCCAGCGGCGCTTTTCGGTCACGGCGGCCGGCCTGCTGTCCGCCTCGACGCGCGAGCCGGCGCCACAGATCGTCTATCCGCCGGAGGGCGCGCGCGTCGACCTTGGCGCGCGCAACGGCGCCAGCGCGCCAATGCCGCTGGCTTTGAAGCTGCAGGGCGGCCGCGCGCCGTTCCGCTGGCTCGCCAATGGCAAGCCGCTGCCCGACCTCTCTCGCCGCCGGACCAATCAATGGATTCCGGATGGCGCCGGCTATTCGACGCTGACCGTCATCGACGCCGCCGGCCGCGCGGCGAGCGTGCGGATTTTCGTCGAATAAGACCCATCAAATCCTTGCGATCGCGCCACTGTTTTTGCCGGTTGGAGTGTTTATACTACATTAACAAGCACTCAAACGAGGAACGGCGAGATGTCAGAAGAGCAAGCAATCCGTGCGGTTGTTCACCTCTATGTCGATGGCATGGCATTCGCGAATGAGCCAGCGCTGCGTAAGGCGCTGCATCCAAGGGTAGCAATCATAGGCAATTATCAGGGCGCGGTGGAATGGATGACACGCGACGAATTCATCGCCGCTATCGTCGAGGAAGGCAGCGCACCGCCGGACACGATACCCCTGATGGAAATCGAGCTGATCGATATCGAGGGCGATGCCGCAAGCGTCAAAGTCGTCGACGAATTCGCGGGCATGCGCTTTTCCGACTATCTGTCATTGCTGAAGATCGACGGACGGTGGAGTATCGTCAACAAGGTCTATCATTTGCATCGGTGAAGCAAATCGAGGAAACGCCGGCGCGTCAAAGTCAGCCCTTCTATGCCGCACCTCTGAGACCCCCTCTGTCACTTTCGTGACATCTCCCCCACAAGGGGGGATCGTTGGGAGTTTGCCGCACCCTCCGCGAATTCAGCAGCAGCCGACTAACCTCTCAGCACGCCACCCGTCGACTTCGTCACATTGGCGACGATCTTCTGGGTCAGCGCCTCGAAATCCTCGTCGGTTAGCGTGCGCTCGGCCGGCTGGATCTGTACTTCGATGGCGATCGACTTCTTGCCATCGCCGAGCGATGCGCCTTCGAAAATATCGAAGACATTGACGCCGGTGATCAGCTTGCGGTCGGCGCCCGTGGCAGCGCGGATAATAGCGCCGGCTTCCACAGCCTTATCGACCACGAAGGCGAAATCGCGCTTGACGGCCTGGAACGGCGAAAGCTCCAGAGCCGGCTTCGTGCGCGTCGTCTTCTTCTTCGGTTCGGGCATGGCGTCGATATAGACCTCGAAGCCGGAAAGCGCGCCGGTGACATCCAGCGCTTCCAGCGTCTTCGGGTGGAATTCGCCGAAATAGCCGAGTACGACCTTCGGGCCCATCTTGATCGTTCCGGAGCGACCCGGATGATACCAGGCGGGGCCACCCTGCTCGATCTGGATATTGCCCATCGGCAGGCCGCAGGCTTGGATCACCGCCAGCGCATCGGCCTTGGCGTCGAAGACATCGACGGGCTTGCCGCCGCCGGTCATGGCATTCGACCACATACGGCCGGCGCCCGTCAGCGTCGCCGTGCCGCGGCGGATGCCACCGGCAACGCGGCGCTGGCCTTCCGGCCGATCGTTTTCATAGGTGCCGGAGACTTCGAAGATCGCGACGTCGCTATAGCCCTTGTCGGCATTGCGCTGCGCCGCCGAGAGCAGGCCCGGCAACAGCGAGGGGCGCATGTCGGACATGTCGGCCGCGATCGGGTTCGCGAGCTTCAAGGCCTCAGAACCGCCGCCGAAGAGCTTGGCCTGATCTTCCGAGATGAACGACCAGGTGACGCCCTCCAGCATGCCGCGGGAGGCAAGTGCGCGCTTGGCGGTACGAGTGCGGATCTGCAGCGTCGTCAGGATCTTGCCGTTGACGGCGTTGTGGCTAGCAAGCGGCTGCGGCTTGATATTGTCGACGCCGTGGATGCGCATGATCTCTTCGACCAGATCGGCCTTGCCATCGACATCTGGCCGCCAGGAAGGCACAGCGACGGAGACGCGCTCGCCCGAACCGGAAACGGAAAAGCCGAGCTTCGTCAGGATCGACCTGCCCTCTTCCACCGAGACGTCAAGGCCAGTCAGACGCTTGACCTCGGAGAAGGGGAAATCGACGACCTTGGCATCATAGCCCTTGTAGCCCTCGACCTTGGCCTTGGCAGCCGTGCCGCCGCAGCAAGCGAGCACCAGTTCGGTCGTACGCTCGAGGCCGGGAACCATATATTCCGGATCGACGCCGCGCTCGAAGCGGTAACGCGCATCGGTGATGATGCCGAGGCTGCGGCCGGTCTTGGCGATATTCATCGGATCCCAAAGCGCCGATTCGATCAGCACGTCGACAGTGTTCTCATCGCAGCCGGAATGCTCGCCCCCCATGACGCCGCCGATCGACTCGATGCCGTCGTCATCGGCGATGACAACGTTGCTCGGGCCAAGCTTGTATTCGCGCTCATCAAGTGCCAGCACGGTTTCGCCGTCCCTGGCGCGGCGGACGACAAGGTTGCCCTTGACCTTGGCAGCGTCGAAGACGTGCATCGGCCGGCCCTGGTCGAAGGTCATGTAGTTGGTGATGTCGACCAGCGCGCTGATCGGACGAAGGCCGATCGCCAACAGCCGCCGCTGCATCCATTTCGGGCTCGGGCCATTCTTGACGCCGCGCACGAGGCGGAGCGCAAAGCCGGGGCAGAGGCTGGCATCGTCGAGCTCAATCTTCACGTCCACCGGCGTATCGCCGTCGACGGCGAAGGTCGGGGTCAGGCGCGGCTTCAGCGTGCCGAGGCCGGATGCGGCGAGGTCGCGAGCGATGCCGTAGACGCCGGTGCAATCTGGACGGTTCGGCGTCAGGTTTATCTCGATCATCGGATCGTCGAGGCCGGCATAGGCGGCGAAGCTGGTGCCGACGGGCGCGTCTTCCGGCAGATCGATGATGCCGTCATGGCTGTCGGAGATTTCCAGCTCCTTTTCGGAGCACATCATGCCGTGACTTTCGACGCCACGGATATTGCCGACCGTCAGCGTCACGTCGATCCCCGGAACATAGGTGCCCGGCGCGGCGAAGGCGCCGACGAGGCCGGCGCGGGCATTCGGCGCCCCGCAGACAACCTGGATCGGCTTGCCGGAGCCGGTGTCGACCATCAGAACCTTCAACCGGTCGGCCTGCGGATGCTTTTCGGCTGACAGCACCTTGGCGATGACGAAGGGCTTGAACGCGGCCTTGTCGTCGACATCCTCGACCTCCAACCCGATCATCGTCAGACGGGCGCAGATCTCGTCGAGCGTGGCGTCCGTTTCCAGGTGCTCTTTCAGCCAGGAGAGTGTGAATTTCATGTGCTTTATCCCTTCCTTACGCACTCAAACCGCCGAACAGCGTCGGCATGTCGAGCGGGCGGAAGCCGTAGTGGTTCATCCAGCGGACGTCGGCGTTGAAGAAGTCGCGCAGGTCGGGCATGCCATATTTCAGCATGGCGATGCGATCGAGGCCCATGCCCCAGGCAAAGCCCTGATATTCATCCGGATCGAGGCCGCCGTAGCGCAGCACGTTCGGATGCACCATGCCGCAGCCGAGGATTTCCATCCAGTCGGTGCCTTCGCCGAACTTGACGATCGGGCCGGTGCGGTCGCACTGAATATCGACCTCGAAGGAGGGTTCGGTGAAGGGGAAGAAGGACGGGCGGAAACGCATCGTCACATTGTCCACTTCGAAGAAGGTCTTGCAGAACTCCTCGAGCACCCAACGGATATTGGCGACATTCGCGGTCTTGTCGACCACGAGGCCCTCCACCTGATGGAACATCGGCGAGTGCGTGGCGTCACTGTCCTGGCGATAGGTCTTGCCGGGGATGATGATGCGGATCGGCGGCTTCTGCGCTTCCATGGTGCGCACCTGCACCGGCGAGGTGTGCGTGCGCAGCACCTTGCGCTCACCCTTCTCATCCGGCTGGAAGAAGAAGGTGTCGTGCATCTCGCGCGCCGGATGCCCTTCGGGGAAGTTCAGCGCCGTGAAATTGTAATAGTCGGTCTCGACGTCGGGACCCTCGGCGATCGAGAAGCCCATGTCGCCGAAGATGGCGGTGATTTCGTCGACGATCTGGCTGATCGGATGGATGCGGCCGCGTTCCGCAGGCGAAGAGCGCACGGGCAGGCTGACGTCCACGGTCTCGGCCTTCAGCTTCGCTTCGATCGCAGCGTCCCTCAGCGCGCCTTTGCGCGCGTTGATCGCGTCTGATACCGAGCTCTTCAGCGCGTTGATCGCGGCACCCCGTGTCTGCCGCTCTTCCGGCGACATGCTGCCCAGCGTCTTCAACAGTTCCGAAACCGAGCCCTTCTTGCCGAGAGCGGCCACCCTGACGGCTTCGATCGCCTGCTCGTCCGCAGCGGCGGCCACATCGGCCATGAGTTGGGTTTCAAGAGTATCGAGTTCCGTCATCTTGTCCTGCCTTGCGGAGAGTGGCTTGGGATGCCGCTCATTCCACGGAATAATTGGTAAACACATACATCAGATAGCTGGTGGCAACGATGAAGCGCTGCAGATCACTACCGATGTGCAGGCGGCCAATCAACCGGGCAAATGACAAAAACCCGCCAAGAAAGCGGGTCATCTGCCGAAGTTCGGCCGCTGCCTCCGGCGACGCATGCTTTGACCAAGCCACATGGGCTCGACCGAGTGGGATTCAAAACACAAAACCCGTGCCGGTTTTGCCAGCACGGGTTTGTAATGAATACGCGAAGTACGTGCGAGGCGGCTTAGTTGACGACCGCTTCGAACTCGTTCTTCGTGCCGGCGTCCTTGAGGTATTCCAGCGCCTTCTTGGAGGCGGCGACGAGCGCGCCGAAAGCTTCCGGCTCATGGATCGCCATGTCGGAGAGAACCTTGCGGTCAACTTCGATGCCGGCCTTGTTCAGACCGTCGATGAAGCGGCCGTAGCTCAGGCCGAATTCGCGGACGGCAGCGTTGATGCGCTGGATCCAGAGGGCGCGGAAATTGCGCTTGTTGACCTTGCGGTCGCGGTAAGCGTACTGCTTCGAGCGGTCGACGGCGGCCTTGGCGGTACGGATCGTGTTCTTGCGGCGGCCGTAGAAACCCTTGGCTGCCTTCAGAACCTTCTTGTGCTTGGCGTGGGCGGTAACGCCTCTTTTTACGCGTGCCATTTCATGATCTCCTTAGTCTATAGCGTTACGAATAGTCTTAGAGACCGTTCGGCAAGTAGTTCTTGACAACCTTACGGCCATCCGGTTCTGCGAGAACCATGGTGCCGCGGGCGTCGCGAATGAACTTGTTGGTACGCTTGATCATGCCGTGGCGCTTGCCAGCAGCGGCTGCCTTGACCTTGCCGGATGCGGTGATCTTGAACCGCTTCTTGGCAGAGGACTTCGTCTTCATCTTGGGCATTTTGCTACTCCTTCGATGCTTCCTGGCGCGCTTTGTAAAAAAGCCTTCCCACAGATCCGGCCAAGCCGGGCTGCAACAAGGTGCCGGAGCGTTTGTTGTTGAACGGCGGATACGGTGACGAACCGCCCCGCCAGCATTCTGAACTGCCACGGCATGCCCTGCCGGTCAGTTCGGACGCGCGCTTATAACCGCAGTTGCCTATAAGTGCAACGGGCACGGCGGGGATTCTTTTACGGATCGATGACAGGCATAGACTCGGGCAACACAAAAGGAAAAAGCCGCCCCATGGGACGGCTCCGGCCTCTTACGTCCGCTCGCGCCTCACTTCGGCGCAAGCACCATCATCATCTGACGGCCTTCGAGCTTGGGCTCGGCTTCCACCTTGGCGATCTCAAGCGTATCTTCCTTGACCTGCTGGAGAAGCTTCATACCGAGTTCCTGGTGCGCCATTTCGCGGCCGCGGAACTTCAAGGTCACCTTCACCTTGTCGCCTTCTTCGAAGAAGCGGCCGATCGCCTTCATCTTCACCTCGTAGTCGTGAGTGTCGATGTTGGGGCGCATCTTGATTTCTTTGACTTCGACGATCTTCTGCTTCTTGCGCGCCTCGGCGGCCTTCTTCTGGTTGGCATATTTCAGCTTGCCCAGATCGAGGATCTTGCACACAGGCGGTTCAGCGTTGGGGGAAATCTCCACCAGATCGAGGCCGGCCTCCTCTGCCATTCTCAATGCCTGGTCAGTCGGAACAATGCCCATATTCTGGCCGTCAGCCGTGATGAGCTGAACTTTGGGAATGCGAATTTCCCTGTTGGAACGCGGCCCGTCCTTTACGGGCGCGTCGGCTTTAAAGGGTCTGCGAATGGTCGTACTCTCCACGAATTGTTTCGGATTGCTGCAGCCTCTCGCTCCCGTCGGCGCAACTGACGGAAATGTCGTAAAAGCTGTGGTGAAGTCAATAGCATGACGCCAGGAAAAAATCACCTCCCGTGTACCAATACTGCGCGGCGCAGCCGTAAGATGCGCAAAGGACACAATAACATCCTAAAAAAGCGCAGGAGCCTTTCCAAGAATCGAGAGGATTTTTTGGGGTCACGCGCACAAGAATCTGCTTTATAGGACGGAAAAAAGCAGGAGTTCTTCATGTCCGAAGCAGCGATAAGCCTTGAACCTTCCTTCCTTTCCGTCGGCAGCGGTGATGATCAACGACAGATCGCCATGCAATTGCGCGCAGCCAGGAGGGGCGTGAATAGGGCGACTTTCGTCTGGCTCTCCGGCTATCGTTCCGACATGAGCGGCACCAAGGCGCTGGAGCTCGACGCGCGGGCCGAACGGCTGGGCCTCGGCTGCATCCGGTTCGACTATTCAGGCCACGGCCAATCCGGCGGCAAGTTTACCGATGGCACGATCTCCCGCTGGCTGGAGGAGGCGCTCGCAGTCATCGACCACGCCAAGCCGAGGCGCATCGTCCTCGTAGGCTCGTCCATGGGCGGCTGGATCGCACTGAGGCTCATTCAGGAACTGCGCAAGCGCAAGAAGACGGCCGCCATCCAGGGCCTCGTGCTGATTGCGCCTGCCCCGGACTTCACCATCGACCTCATCGAGCCGAACCTTTCCGATGTCGAGCGGAGATCCCTTGCCGAGCGCGGTTATTTCGAGGAGCCCTCGGAATACAGTCCCGAGCCGAATATTTTCACCCACGCGCTCATCGAGGACGGCCGCGCCAACCGCGTCTTGACCGGCATCATCGAAACCGGCTGCCCGGTTCATATCCTGCAGGGCATGCAGGACGAGGATGTGCCATTTGCGCATTCGTTAAAATTGGTCGAACATTTGCCGGCCGATGATGTCGTGTTAACACTTGTGCGTGATGGCGACCACCGGCTGTCGCGGCCGCAGGATATCGAGCGCATGTTGAGTGCGGCCGAGACATTAGCGCTGCATAATCATCCGTGAAAACAGATAGATAGCTTCAAGAAAAATCCGCGGCTCGCCCCGCCGCCGGGTAGAATTTGCCTACACCTCCGTAATCATAAGAGGCAGGAAATTGTGGCAACTATCCCCTTGATTGTGCTGAAATTAACCATAAAGGCTGGTTCCGCTGTTAACACTTAAGTAATGATTGACTTGGCGCACCCCCCTACATTAACAATTTGTTAACAAATGCAGGGACGATACAAGGATAGTGGGCGTGCGTATTAAGGGCGTATTCGTTGCCTTCGCAGCTATAGTTGCGATGTCGTCGTCGGCGATGCCGGCCCCCCAGAACACCGCATCGATGACCATCGGCGGCGTCACATCGCAGCCCATTGGGCATTATGAATTTTGCGAGCGTCACGCCGACGAATGCGGCCCGACGCGCAATGCCGGTCCCGTCGATATGAACGCCGCCACATGGGCGCTGGTCAACCAGATCAACCTGCGCGTCAACAAGACCATCACGCCGGCCACCGACATGGAAGTCTACGGCCAGGAAGAATATTGGGAATATCCGAAAACAGCCGGCGATTGCGAGGACTTCGCGCTTCTCAAGCGCAGGCTCCTGATGCAGAAGGGCATCTCTGCCGCCAACCTGCTGATGACCGTCGTGCGCAAGCCCGATGGCGAGGGCCATGCCGTGCTGACACTGCGCACCAAGCAGGGCGACTTTATTCTCGACAATCTCGATGACGAGGTGAAGGCCTGGTACCAGACCCCCTACTCCTACCTGAAGCGGCAGGCCAGCTACAACGCCGGCCGCTGGGTCACCATCGAAAACGGCAACGACGTCCTGGTCGGCGCAGTCAAATAAGCGCAACAGGCACCTGATCTAAACAGAAGGCCGGCAATTTTGCCGGCCTTCTGTTTTTCCGTAAATGATTTGGAACGGTCCCTGCCCTTTGGATTTACCTTCGGCCTATCGGGGAAGGGTAAGACATCGCCTATGCCGCACCCACCGGCCCTTCGCTTAGGCTCAGGGCGTTCGATGCTCGAAACGATTCACTGGATCGTTTCGTCAGCTTCGCCGAACGCATCTCACCCATTCCCGATCAATATGCCTGCGGCAAGCACCAGCGAACCGCCGAGGACGACCTGGAAAGCGGCGCGGAGAAAAGGCGTCTCCATATATTTGTTCTGAATGAAGGCGATCGCCCAGAGTTCGAAGAAGACGACGATGGCGGCGGTGATGGTCGCCGTCCAGAAATCCGGAATGAGATAGGGAAGCGCATGACCAAGGCCACCGAGCGCCGTCATGATGCCGCAGGCAAGGCCGCGCTTGATCGGCGAACCGCGGCCGGAAATCTTGCCATCGTCATGGGCGGCTTCCGTGAAGCCCATGGAAATGCCGGCGCCGACCGATGCCGATAGACCGACCAGGAAGGTCTGCCAGGTCTGCTGCGTTGCGAAGGCGGCCGCAAAGATCGGCGCCAGCGTCGAGACGGAGCCATCCATCAGACCGGCAAGGCCCGGCTGCACATAGGTCAGCACGAATTTGCGGCGGGCGCTCGCGTCTTCTTCTTCCTTGACCGATTGCGGTGTGTGCTGATCGCCTAGCATGCGGGCGATGTCTTCATGGCCTTGCTCGGCCAGAGCGAGATCGCCGAGCAACTGACGCGTCGAGGCGTCGGAGACCTGCTTGGCCGCCTCGACATAGAAATTATACGCCTGCTGCTCCATGTCCTCCGCCTCATTGCGGATGGCTTCAAGCGACAGGTTCTTGCGCAGCCAATCCGGCTTGCGTTCATAGAAGCCGCTGACATGCTCGCGCCGGATCAGCGGAATGCGCTCGCCGAAACGCTTGCGATGCATGTCGATCAACGTCTTGCGATGCGTATCCTCGACTTCTGCCATATCTTCGAAGACCTTGGCGGAGTCGGGATAATTGGCTCTCAGAATATCGGCATAGGCGAGATAGATGCGCGCGTCGTCCTCTTCCGAGGCGATCGCGACGGCAAGAATTTCTTGTTCGGACAAAGAAGCAAAAGAACGTTTTGGCGAGCGAAAAAACCTCAGCAACATAAGAATCTCCATTTTAGAATTATTCTAAAACTAAAGTGGACAATTGCACTGGTCAAGAGCTAAGGCATGCGCCGAACTGAAGGACTCCACAGCGAAATGGCGGAGGCGGCACGACTCTGACAGATTGCTGCAACGGTTGCGTGACCTCTTGGTTGCGCCGCAAAAATGCATAGATAGAGGCCGACAAACACTCGTTTTGCGCAGAAAAGACGCTGCGCGCGGCGACAGGAGCATGACATGACGACTGAGATACAGGGCCGCGCCGTCCACCTGGCCGGCATTCGTGAGAAGGCCGAGGCCGAGATGGAGCGCATCGGCATCGATGCCGCCTTCATCGAGCGGCTTGTCGACACGTTCTACGGCCGCATTCAGGCGCATCCACGGCTCGGCCCGGTTTTTGACGGACGCCTTGCCGGGCGCTGGCCGGATCACATGGAGAAGATGAAGCGCTTCTGGTCGTCGGTCGCGTTCAAGAACGGCGCTTACGGCGGCAAGCCGGTGCAGGCTCATCTCGGGGTCGAAGGCATTGCGCCCGATCTTTTTCCCGAATGGCTGGCGCTGTTTTCGGAAACGCTCGCCGATATTGCGCCCTCCGATGAAGCCAAGGCCTGGTTCATGGCAACAGCCGAGCGCATCGCCAAGAGCCTGACGCTGTCACTGTTCTATAATCCGGCGCTGGACGATCCCGCGAGGAAGACTGTCTAAAACATGCCGCCCAAGAATGTGGAATCCGATAACGGATGCCACAACCTTGGTCGTGGTTTAGGGCAGTTTTGCCTGCTCGGCACTATCGCCTTCCACTGATGCGGCGCATATCTACGATGCGGCCATCGCGCTGCCGTACGGCAATCTCGAACCGGTTACCGCCCCTGCGGGCACGATAAACGAAGGTACGACCGCGGCAGTCGATCCGCCTGACGTCCCTAAAACCGCGGTTGCGGAGCAGCCTCTCGCCCTGACTACAGCTAATCCCTCTGCCTCTATTGAGATTGGTACCGACGCTGATGGAGACGTGGGTCTGCGCGCTTGCTACGGTCGGCACGGATATTGATGAGACCGACAGGCCGACAGCCAGCGCGAGTGACAGGAACAACGATGATCTAGGCAAGGCATCCTCCATTTGGATAACGGGTTCTGAATCCACGACGCTCGCTCCCCTACGGAGTTATACAACCATGAGAGTAGAAGCGATAGGGGTTGCTTAAATACAACCTGTCTACGCGGCGCATTCAGCTAACCACAGTAATATTGAGGACCAGCCAGTGGAGAGACAGCCGCCGACGGTGCGCTTTGGCTCAGCTTTTCGTGGCGAAAATCGTTGCCCCGATGCTGGCGGCGACGACGAGCGCCGTGCCGAACATCTGCGACGGCGTCATCGGCTGCGACAGGATGACGAAGCCGGCGAAGGCACCGATGGCCGGCTCGAGGCTCATGAGGATGCCGAAGGACGAGGTGGGCATGCGTCGCAAAGCGACCATTTCCAGCACATAGGGAAGGAGCGGAACGAGCAGCGCCAAGCCGGCTATTTCGAGGAGGCCAAAGGCCGTCAGATGCGGAGCGGCGGCGGCAAAGCCGAAGGGTGTAGAAACGACCGCCGCGACCAGCAGCGACATGGAAAGCCCCTCGAGACCCTTGAAGGCATTGCCGACCCTCTTCGTCAGCAGGATGTAGCAGGCCCAGCCGGCCCCCGCGCCGATGGCAAAGAGGATGCCCGGCCAGTTGCCGACCCACTCTTCGCCGTCATAGGCCAACAGCAGAACGCCGATAGCGGCAAAGACGGGCCAGAGAAGCTGGCGGCTCAGCCCGAAGCCGAGGGTCGCGACGAGCAGCGGTCCCAGAAATTCTATGGCGACCGTAAGACCCAGCGGAATACGCGCAATCGCCGAAAAGAAGGACGTCGTCATCAGCGCCGATACGGTGCCAAGCGCCAGCACGCCGATCCATTGTGAGCGGCTGTAGCTCATGATCTTCGGCCGGACGATGATCGCCAATGCAGCAGACGCAAAGACGAGCCGCAGCCATGTCGCGCCGGCTGGTCCATAGGCGTTGATGATCGGAGACGACAATGCCGAGCCGAACTGGATACAGGACATGGACATCACGCACATGAGCACTCCCGCGGCAATGCCGCCGGAGGATGGCGCAACGTCCGGATGCGGCATCAACGCCGCGCCGCCATCCGTGCCACTCTCGATAAGCGTCTGATCCATGACCTCTCTCCTTGCGCGGGTTTTTAGAGGTCCGGCCGCGTGCTGGCAAATTCAAACTTTTCATCGAGCGATCAGGCGCTTTGATCCAAGGCCTTTTCAGGCTTCGAGGCCCTTCAGCACATTGGCGACGTTCAGGCCGATCTCTGGCACGCCATAACCGCCCTCCATGCAGGTCAAAACCGGCAGGCCGGCGCCGGCGATAAGCTTGCCCATGCGGATGTAATCCTCCGAGGTCAGGCTGAAGAAGGAGATCGGGTCGCGCTCGAATGTGTCGACCCCGAGCGAAAGGACGATCGCCTCGGCGCCAAAGCTCCTGATGCGGGCTAGAGCGTCGGCGAGCGCTGCCGACCATTGTTCCCAGGGCGTGCCGCGCGGCATCGGATAATTGCGGTTCGCGCCAAGCCCTTCGCCCTCGCCCCTCTCGTCGACATGTCCCAAGAAATAGGGGAAAGCGTGGATGGGGTCGCCATGCAGCGAAGCGGTAAAGACATCGCCGCGCCGATAGAAGATGTCCTGCGTGCCGTTGCCGTGATGGAAATCGACGTCGAGAACAGCCACTTTCTTCGCGCCATGGTCGCGAAGTCGCTGCGCCGCGACGGCGGCATTGTTGATGAAGCAATAGCCACCGAAGAGATCGAAACCGGCATGATGTCCGGGCGGGCGGCAGAGCGCGAAGGCAAAGCGATTGCCCGCATGGAGCCAATCGGCGCCAGTCAGCGCGCAGCGCATCGATGCCAGTGCCGCTTCGTAGGAGCCCTTGGTGATGGAGGTATCGGCGGCGTTGGCATAGTGGCCGATCATGCCGACGATGTTTTCCGGCACGCGCTGGCTGGTGCGCCGGACCGGAAAGGAATTTGCGATCGCCTCACCCTTATAGCCGGCGGCAACCCAGCGTTCCCATACCGTTGCGAGGAAATCGAGATAGGCCGGATCGTGCACCTTGCGCGCCGTTTCCAGTCCATGAGCGTCCGGCGGGACAACATCGACAAAGCCGGCTCCCTTGACGGCAGCCAATATCCATTCGGCACGGAAAGGAGCCTCGAAAGGCGTCACCAGCTGGCCATCGTGCAGCTCTGTCTTGGCGTCCCTCAGCTTGTGGTCTTCCGAATAGATGACGCGCATCTGGCTGCTCCCCCGCTTGGTTTCCTCATTTCAACGATGGCCGAGATTTGCACGGAACCGTCACATGCGAAAGCGGGAGCGCCCTTTTAAAGGCTCTTGAATGCGGGAAGCACCTGCATGATTCTCGCAGAAATTTTGGACAACGGGAGTCGATCGAATCATGAAAGTGCTGATGGTGGATGTCGATGGCGTGCTCGTTCATGGACGCCCGCAGGACGGTCTCCATTTTTCCACATTTCTGGAGCCGGATTTAGGCTTTTCGCCTGAGCTTCTTCAGAAGGAATTCTTCAAACCGTACTGGAGCGAGATCATCGTGGGACGCGAGCCGATGATGCCGCGGCTGGAATCGGTCCTATGCAGAATTGCGCCCGATATCAGCGTCGAAGTGCTTGCCGCCTATTGGTTCAAAAACGATTCCCGCCTCGATCGCGCCTTTCTCGATGCGCTGGCGCATTACCGCGCCGATGGCATCCGCATCTTACTCGCAACGAACCAAGAGCATATGCGGGCGAAATATCTGATGGAAGAACTTGGCCTCCGCGCCCATGTCGACGGCATCTTCTATTCCGCCGCGCTTGGCCACCGCAAACCGTCCGAGGCGTTTTACGCGCTCGCCAGCGAAAGGGCGGAAGCTTCTCCAAGCGATATCGTCTTCATCGACGACGTAGAGGAGAATATCGACAGCGCGCGGCGTTTTGGCTGGCAGGCGATCCACTGGACCGGAGAGATGGCGCTGCACGACGCACTCGCTCCGTTTGTCGCGCACAAATAGGCGGCGCCGGCTTTATTAGTCGGCTACTATTCTCTTGTAGAACAGGGTCGTGTCGCAAAGGCCGCCCTCCGGCCACATCGCATAGTCGGGAATGACGCCGACGCGCTGCCAGCCGAGACGGGGATAGATGGCTTCGGCTTCGCTGCCGGTTGCCGTGTCGAGCACCAGCAAAGTCTTGCCGCGTTTGGCTGCCTCGTGCTCCGCAGCAGCCATCAGCAGCCGGGCAAGCCCCCTGCCCCGCGCCGAGCGACGCACCAGCAACTTCTTCAGATCGCCGCGATGGGGTTGGTTCGGCATCTGCGCTGCGCCGATCTGCACGGTGCCGGCGATTTTGCCCTCCACTTCGGCGACAAAGAGCAGCGTGGCGTCGTCAGCCACGGCTTCGGCCACCCCACGCCAGTAGGTTTCAGCATCGGCAGGCGTGTAGGGCTGCATGAAGCCGATCGAGGCGCCGCCATTGACGCAATCGGCAAGCACTTCGCAAAGACCCGGAATAGCGGTGCGAGCTTCGGGGGCGGAGAGAAGGCGGATAGTCGACATGATGGTCCTCTAGCTTGTTCAACGGCCGCCGCGATCCAGCACGACGCAATAGCGTGCCGGCGCATGGCCCGGATTGTGAAAGACGTGGCCGTCACCAACAGGCATGAAGAGACAGTCACCGGGCTTCAGGCGATATGAGGTTTCGCCGACAGTCATTTCCAACTCGCCGTCGAAGAGCCAGACGTGCTGAGTCATGCCGCGGCTCGCCGGATGTGGCGGAAAGCTGACCCGTGCCCCAGCAGGAAACTCGACATCTACTATATCGACATCCGAGGCGGTCCTGGGTGGAGAGACGGCGCGGCGCACATAGCCGGTTTCGGGATCGCGCCAGACTTGCTGCTCCTGCCGGCGCGAAAGCGGTGAAGCCTTCTGCCCTTCCTCGGCGAAAAATTCCGACAGCGACAGGCCGAGCGCTGCGCAGACCCGCGCCAAAAGAGAAGCTGTCGGGCTTGCTTCGGCGCGTTCGATGCGAGAGATCATGGCGCGGCTGACACCGGACGCTGAAGCGAGATCATCCAGCGTGAGGCTCCTTTCCAGCCGCAGCGCACGGATGCGAATGCCGATCGCCTGTTCGAGTTCCAGTTCCATCTTTCGATCCATTCTTCTACTATAAGAGAAATACAGGATCCGATGATGGAATCAAGCCCTCGTGAGCAGCCTTGCTTTCACGATTACTCCGTCGATATATGGCGGTGCATTCAAGAGCGGAGAGTAGCATGGACGGCGTCAGGCAAGGCACCGAGACGGCGGAGAGCTTCACAGCTGCCGCCTGGGACCGCATCAAACCAATCATGGCCGAAATCGAGCGATTGCCGCTGCTGGAACGGCTTTCGGACGGCACGCTGCCGCCAGAGGTTTTCCGCCATTATATCCTGCAGGATGCGATCTATCTGAAGCACTATGCTCGCTGCCTCGCCATCGTCGCCGCCAAGGCGCCCGACAATGCGCAGGTGCTGCGTTTCCTCGGTTCGGCGCAGAAGGCGATCACCGTCGAGCAGGGCCTGCATGCCGGCTTCCTGACTCAGTTCGGCATTTCGAGCGCGGATGTGACCGCTGCCGAGCCGTCGCCGGCCTGCTTCGCCTATACAAATTTCCTTCTGGCGACCGCCTATCACAGCTCCTATGCCGTTGCGCTTTCGGCTGTCCTGCCGTGCTTTTGGATCTACTGGCATGTCGGCGAAGGCATCAAAAGCAAGCCGGCGATCGAGGGCAATGTGTTCCAGGCCTGGATCAATACCTATGGCGATCCGCAATTCGCTGCCGGCGCCCGGGAAGTCATCGCACTGACCGACATCGCGGCCCGTGCAGCCTCGGCGACAGAGCGCCAGCAGATGAGCGACGCTTTCGCGCGTGCCTCCCAATATGAATGGATGTTCTGGGATTCGGCCTGGCGGCTGGAGAAGTGGCCGGTCTGACGCATGCTCCCGGACTGAAAAATAGCGTAAACGGCGGGATAATTACCGCTTTGCGACGCGGGGCGGCGCTGCTATATGCTCGCGCATGAGCACCAATTCCACCACTCCGCTTTCGCATATCCGCAATTTCTCGATCGTGGCCCATATCGACCACGGCAAATCGACGCTGGCCGATCGTCTGATCCAGACGACGGGCGGCCTTGCCGAGCGCGAAATGTCCGAGCAGGTGCTGGACAACATGGAGATCGAGCGCGAGCGCGGCATCACCATCAAGGCCCAGACCGTGCGCCTGCACTACAAGGCGAACAACGGCGAGACCTATATCCTGAACCTGATCGACACACCCGGACACGTCGACTTCGCCTACGAAGTCTCGCGCTCGCTGTCGGCCTGCGAGGGTTCGCTTCTGGTCGTCGACGCATCGCAGGGTGTCGAAGCGCAGACGCTCGCCAACGTCTATCAGGCGATCGACAACAATCATGAGCTCGTCACCGTGCTCAACAAGATCGACCTGCCGGCGGCCGAACCGGACCGCATCAAGGAACAGATCGAGGAAGTGATCGGCATCGACGCGTCCGACGCGGTGTTGATTTCGGCCAAGACCGGCCTCGGCATTCCCGACGTTCTCGAAGCCATCGTCCACAAGCTGCCGGCGCCGAAAAGCCCGGGCGGCGAAAAGGCGCCGCTGAAGGCGCTGCTGGTCGATAGCTGGTACGACACCTATCTCGGCGTCATGGTTCTCGTGCGCATCATCGACGGTGTTTTGACCAAGGGCCAGACCATCCGAATGATGGGCACGGATGCGAAGTACCAGATCGAACGCGTCGGCGTCCTGACGCCGAAGATGGTCGCCGTTGACAGCCTCGGCCCTGGCGAGATCGGCTTCATCACCGCCTCGATCAAGGAAGTGGCCGACACCCGCGTCGGCGATACCATCACCGAGGACAAGCGCCCGACCGCCGAGCCGCTGCCGGGCTTCAAGCCGGCGCAGCCGGTCGTGTTCTGCGGCCTCTTCCCGGTCGATGCCGCTGATTTCGAAGACCTCCGCTCGGCCATGGGCAAGCTGCGCCTCAACGATGCCAGCTTCTCCTTCGAAATGGAATCGTCTGCCGCTCTCGGCTTCGGCTTCCGCTGCGGCTTCCTCGGACTCCTGCACCTGGAAATCATCCAGGAGCGCCTAGAACGCGAATTCAATCTCGACCTGATCGCGACGGCGCCCTCGGTCGTCTATCAGCTCACCATGACCGACGGCACCGAGATCGAGCTGCACAATCCGGCCGACATGCCCGACGTGGTCAAAATTTCCGAATTCCGCGAGCCATGGATCAAGGCAACGATCCTGACGCCGGACGATTATCTCGGCTCGATCCTGAAGCTCTGCCAGGACCGCCGCGGCATTCAGACCGAGCTGACCTATGTCGGCAACCGCGCCATGATCACCTACGACCTGCCGCTCAACGAAGTCGTCTTCGATTTCTACGATCGCCTGAAGTCGATCTCGAAAGGCTATGCTTCCTTCGACTACAGCCTGACCGATTATCGCGAGAGCGATCTCGTCAAGATGTCGATCCTCGTCAATGCCGAGCCGGTGGACGCGCTCTCCATGCTCGTGCACCGCTCCGCCGCCGAAAAGCGCGGCCGCGTCATGTGCGAAAAGCTGAAGGATCTGATCCCGCAGCACATGTTCCAGATCCCCATCCAGGCCGCAATCGGCGGGCGCATCATCGCCCGCGAGACGGTGAAGGCGCTGCGCAAGGACGTGACCGCCAAGTGCTACGGCGGCGACGCCACCCGCAAGCGCAAGCTGCTGGACAAGCAGAAGGAAGGCAAGAAGCGCATGCGGCAGTTCGGCAAGGTCGAAATCCCGCAGGAAGCCTTCATTGCCGCGCTGAAGATGGGGGATGAGTGAGGGCTTCTCAATAAAGAATTATGCGCATATACTTTGCGCATGATTTGAGGAACGTCCTATGGCCCAAACGACGCGAAAAGCCGCAAACTTGTCTCTCGACGAGAGCCTTGTCGCAGATGCCCGCGAATTGAAAATCAATATTTCGCGTGCGGCCGAAGATGGCATAGCGCGCGCCATCAAGGCTGAGCGCGAGCGCCTATGGCTTATGGAAAATGCTGAGGCAATCGAACAAGCCAATGCCTATGTTGAAAAACATGGCCTGCCGTTTGGAAAGTATCGGCAGTTCTGATGGCAAGATTCCATGTCTATGGCCTAAAGCAAAGTCGAGCTCTCGCGCTGGATCTTCAGTCTGACTTGTTAGAGAGGCTGAGCACACGGATGATGGCGCCTCTGCTTCGCGCAGAAGATGTGTCGACGCCAATGGCAAAGCTCAATCCGCAATTCACTATCGCTGGCAAGCCTTACATCATGGCGACGCAACTGATGGCAGCAATACCGCTTACCGAAATCGGGGAGTTGATCACCGATCTGAGTTCGCACGGCGATCAGATTACCGCAGCGACGGACTTTCTTTTCCAAGGCTTCTGACCTCAGTTCTGCGCCATAAATTCCTTGATCAGCCCCTCATATTCATTCATCTCCGGCAGCGCGGCATAGCTGTGAACCGCCGGGGTCGTCACCCAGGGCAACTTTTCTCTCGTCCAGGTCTCGACGAACGGCGTGAACCAGCGGGGATCGTCGAGCATGGTCGGGCGCAGGTTCACGAACCAGTCGAAGCCCTCCAGGCGCGTAAACATCCAGGTCATGCAGTATGGGCAAAAATAGTGTTTCAGGTTTTCGTCGTGCATGCCGCCGATGACGGGTTCACCCTCGGTGACTTCGAAACCTTCGCTCGGAATGGCAACGCTCAACGAATAGGCGCTGGAGGACATATGCTGGCAGCCGGTGCAGTGGCAGGCCATGGTCAATAGCGGCTTAGCGCTGATCTTCAGTCGCACCTGCCCGCAACGGCATCCGCCTTCCCAAGGCAATTCTGGCTGCGTCATGATCTCGTCTCCTTCGATTTGCAATAATTAACTAGAGCCGGACGACTAGCCGTCGAGTCGATCTCTGCTCCAGTTATTTAACCAGCCGCCGGAGGTGAGAGCGCGAAGCACAACGGTTACACGCCTGTTAGACGCAATTTCATTGCGACTGAACATCCGCCCGTCGCCGCGCCTCGGCGAGAACTTCGCGAAGATCACGCTCACTAAGACCACTTTCCAAGCCCTCGTCGATTACCTTTCGCAGACGCGCGATGCTTGTCGCCTCAGCGCCGATCGTCCTCACCCAGCCCCGTGCGATCGCCAGCCCGGCGGTCTCCGCCGCGGGCGCATGCTGCGCGGCGATCTCGACATAGCGCTCCAGCCAGCCGGGTTCGTTGCGTTCGATCGATGCCTTGAATTCCGTCCGCCAGCCTTCGACCACGGCGGCATTGGCCTCGAAATGGAACTGGGTGCCATAGGCGGCGCGGCCGATGCGGAAGGCCTGGTTCCTGGTCGTCGCGTTGGTCGCGAGGTGCACTGCGCCGGCGGGCAGCGAAAACGTGTCGGAGTGCCATTGGAAGATGGTGAAATCGTCGGCGAGACCGGACAGCAACGGATCGGCCTTGCCCTCCTCGGTGACGCCGACCGTTTTCCAGCCGAATTCATGGGTTGCGCCGATGAGGTTTTCGGCCTCATAGGCGCGCGCCAGAATCTGGCTGCCGAGGCAGATGCCGAGCACGGCCTTGTCCGCCTCTTCGAAGCGGCGCATCAGTTGCGCCAGCTCCGGCAGATAGGGATGGATCTCGTCGTCAAGCGCATTCTGCTCGCCGCCGAGCACGACCAACGCATCATGCGCCGTTACGTCCTTCGGAAGCCTCTCGCCATCCCACGCACGGAACCACTCGATCTCCGCTCCCGCTTCTTCCAGCGCGATGCCAAGGGCGCCAAGCGGCGTGTTTTTCATGTTTTCGACGACCGCGACCCGCATCCTGTTGATTCCCGAAAATTTATCCGGGCAAAGATGAGCATGAGTGGATCAACGGCGCAAGAGCCCCGCTTGCGGCCGATTAAAGTTGAGCCTAAATGTCAGCAAACAACGAGGAACCCGACGATGACCGATAAGCCGCGGATCACCATTCTCTATTGCACGCAATGCAACTGGCTGCTGCGCGCCGGCTGGATGGCGCAGGAACTGCTGCAGACCTTCAGCGACAGCCTGGGCGAAGTGGCGCTGATCCCCGGCACCGGCGGCAACTTCGAAATCCGCATCGACGGCGAACTGCTGTGGGAGCGCAAGCGCGATGGCGGCTTTCCCGGCCCGAAGGAGTTGAAGCAGCGGGTGCGCGACGTCATCGATCCCGACCGCGATCTCGGCCATACGGACCGCGGATCGCTGGAGAGCTGACTGCACCACTCACCGGCGAACCTCGGGGCCGCGCCGGCTGACATTGCACCGACTGACATATCCGGAAGGCGCGGCCCGCTGGCGCGCCTTAGCCCTGTCATTTGTCTTTCCTGCCAAGGCTCACCGTGCTTGCAGCCTGCCTGACCTGAGAGCCCGGCTGCTGCTTTACGGCGACGATCTTGTCCTTCTTGGGTTTTCGCACCTCGCGATGACTTCTTATTTGACCCTTTGCCATGGTGGGCTCCTTCCTTCGCGCGCGACCATATGGAAGCGGCGACACTTTAGGGACTGCTCAAGTTGCGCGAAAATCAAGCGAATATTTTCGAAAATACCAATAGACACGGCAAATGGATGCGCTCTGCTCTGAAACGGGCGCCTGAAGCGCCTGCTTAATTGTAAGGTGAGCGGCAGGTCTGGAACCCATGGTTAAGCGTCGTGTAGAGATTGGTGCCGGGATTGTAGCTCCGATGATGTTCGGAGCACCAGATCTGATGGCGGGTGCGATTATTGACTGGCGCCTGAAAGTCGGTTCTTGGCGGGACATAATTGGTGCGCGGCGGGATAACGACGCGGGGATCATCAAAGCGATTCGGATTGCCGAGGGTCCGCGGCGTATTCGGGAGCGGATAGCCGGGCGGCCGATACCATTGCTGCGATCCGAAGCCGAAACAGCCGCGATTGTCGCAAACAGTGGGCCCAACCCTGGGGGGAGGGAGGCCGATCTTCGGGCTATTCGAGGCCGCATTGGCGAAATCCGGTGGGGACAGCAAAACGAGGCTGACGACACAGCCGAACGCGATCTTGCCGAAAACAGTCATGACAGACTCCTGTTGTTGATCATAGCGACCCAACCCGCGGCTTCGCTCTATATTTGGGCCTTCACCGGACGTAAAACCAGAGTTGCGATGGGAGATATCGGCCGTCATCGATCGGTTGATCCTTTTCCTCGCTTGTTCCATAAGAGGCGCAACCTTTCCGAGGAGATTGCACGTGAGCAGCTTGAAATTTGGAACCAGCGGCCTTCGCGGCCTGTCCGTCGATCTCGTAGGACGGGCGTCTGCCCTCTATGCCACGGCCTTTGCCCGCCACCTTTTGAAAAGCGGCCATGCGCAGCCCGGCGATCTCATCCTGGTCGGCCGCGATTATCGCGAATCCAGCCCGGCAATCTCGGCCACCTGCATCGGCGCGCTGAAACGTGCCGGCCTGACACCGCTCGATTGCGGCACGGTGCCGACGCCGGCGCTAGCGCTTTACGGACTGGAGCTCAAGGCCGCTTCGCTGATGATCACCGGCTCGCATATTCCGGCCGACCGCAACGGCATCAAATTCTACCGGCCGGACGGCGAAATCGACAAGCAGGACGAGCTGGCGATAAGCGCCGAAGCTGCTGACATCGGCGACGCCAGCCTGGATGAGACGCCCGGCACTGGTGAGAATCGAACGGCGGAGACCGAGGCGCTGTTCTTCGAGCGCAATACCGCCCTGCTGCCCGCCGACAGCCTCGCCGGCCTCACCATCGGCGTCTATCAGCACAGCACGGTGGCGCGCGAGCTGCTCGGCCTGGTGCTGGTGCATTATGGAGCGCGCGTCGTGCCGCTCGGCCGCTCCGAAAGCTTCATTCCCGTCGATACGGAGGCGGTCTCGGCGGAAACCATCCGCCTGCTGAAGAGCTGGACGCCGGAGCATGAGCTGGACGCGATCGTCTCCGCCGACGGCGACGGCGACCGGCCGCTTGTCTCCGATGAAACCGGCGAGCCGCTGCGCGGAGATCTGCTCGGCCTCATCGCCGCGAATTTCCTGGGCGCGGAGGTCGTGGTGACACCGGTCACCTCCAATTCCGGCATCGAAGCCGCCGGTTCCTACGCCGTCACCCGCACCCGCGTCGGCTCGCCCTATGTCATCGCCGGCATGGATGAGGCGCTGGCGGCCGGCAAGGCTAATGTGATGGGTTTCGAAGCCAATGGCGGCACGCTGACGGCAAGCCGCTTCATCATCGAGGGACAGCCGATACGCGCGCTGCCGACCCGCGACAGCTTCCTGCCGATCCTCGCGACGCTTTACGCCGCCGCGCTTGCAAGACAATCA
Organism: Rhizobium mayense; assembly: GCF_030272705.1. Lineage (GTDB taxonomy): Bacteria > Pseudomonadota > Alphaproteobacteria > Rhizobiales > Rhizobiaceae > Rhizobium > Rhizobium mayense. The sequence goes on from NZ_JARFYM010000010.1 coordinate 95,592, forward strand.
CTGTCGACCGTCGCCGCCAACTACCGCCTGCCCTTCGCCGCCGCCGACCGGCTGGAGAATTTTCCGGTCGAAACCAGTGCGGCGCTGATGGCTTATCTGCGCGCCTCCGACGCCAACCTCACCGACTTCCTGGCGCCGGTCGCCGGGGTGGCGTCAAAGAGCGACATCGACGGGCTGCGGGTGACGCTGGCGGACGGCCGAATCATCCATTTCCGTCCCTCCGGCAATGCGCCGGAGATGCGCTGCTATGTCGAAGCGGCGGATGAAAACGAAGCAAAGGCCTTGCTGGAACAGGGACTTGACCTCATCCGGGTGTGGGCGGCGGCCCGGGGCTGACCCGGGCTTCAACCGCTTTTTTTCAGATTGCCACGAAAACTTCAAAAACCCTGTTGACACCGGAGAGCCACCCCCTTACATGCGTGTCCGTCGCCCAGATGGCGGAATTGGTAGACGCGCAGGTTTCAGGTACCTGTGCCGCGAGGCGTGGAGGTTCGAGTCCTCTTCTGGGCACCATTTCCTTTTGAACGTATTGATTACGTTCAACTTCCTGATACCACTAGGTCTTTCGCTCACTCGCTGCTATATGCGGGTGGAACGTATATGTTTGTCTGAATGGCTCGACCGATGCGGCCGCAAAGGCTCGTATTGCGAAGGATGTCCTCGGTAAAGCCGTTGACGTATCCTCCGATTCATCAAGATCGGGGGCACGTCCGTCACAAACTTGACTGGAGTCGGCCTGGTTGCGGCGGAGCCTGCTCATGCAGAGATGCCAGGCTCACTATCGGCGTTTTTTGACCTAACTGCCCTAGATAGCTTCGATTCCGTCAAAGCGGCAACCTCGCTGACCAATTGCAGAGCCTATGCCTGCCATGAATGGAACGTATGCGAAGCAACAAGGGTTATAACGAGCTGCTGAGCCTTTATGGCTCCCGGCGGCCTATTTGGACCCGATGTGGTAAAGCCCCTTCAACATAGATCCCCCGCCCTCCGTGGACATTGCAGCGATCCCTAGGAATATCTCGGCATCTTCACTCGCTCGGACACGAATACCAATGCTCGTTGCGTCGGTTAGAACTTTCGCCTCCTCGTCAGAGAGCTTGATCATGAACATAATGTAAATGCCGGTGGGTGACCTCAAGCATCTATCAGTTACGTCAATTCGAACATCCTCGCCGTTGGCTATGATCTCAACTAGGCCAAAGGTCATCAACTCGCGCTCGTGCCCCATTGCCTCTACCAAAGCGGCAAAGGAAAAGCCGTCAGACTTTGCGTAAATCACCATGACTTTGCCATGCCCAAATAGCGAGTCCCGCTGACCTCGAACCCACATAGCGTCCTGATGCACCTCCACGCCCCACGCTGCAGGAGTTTCCCCGTCAGTCACCACTTTCAGGGCTCGCAACTGGTCTCCTGTAACGAGTTGCAGATCGTGTCCTGACGCCATGGCAGAGAGTTCAAGAAATGCCGCAGGTATATCCATGTCTTCAATGTATCGTGCGATGGCAGCAGACAGCCTCTGGGACTTCTCTAGGTTATGGGGGGAGGGATTCTTGAATGAGAATTGATGGACGCCAAACTCGGATTCGGGATCGAAGTAACGGAGTCGACCCCCAAGAAAGATAAGGGTGGCGGCGCTCAAACACTTCCCAGGAGTGAATTTTCTGGGAATGAGATATTCGCCAACCTCCTGATGGTCCAAAGTATATGTGCCAACAGATGTGGAGAACGACGCGTCCCGTATTAACCGGCCAATCCCCATTGCAGCTTCAACGTCTCCTCCACTCGAATTAAGGTAAACGCTGATTCTGGGAGGTGGTGCAGAACGCTCTAGAAACTGGCGAAACTTGATGTCATCGCCTTCGATAATCTTCCCGAAGAGATTGATGCTAAAGTAACCACCTAATGCTCGCTCCAGATCCGTTTGAGGCTCGGAATATTCGAACTGCATTAGTCTCTCCTAGCGATTCCAAAGGTGATGCTAACGAGATTCGACTAACGTGAGTAGTCGAATCAAGCCCATGGGCTTAGATCTATCCTTGATAACGTACCGCAGTTTCATACGTGGCCGTGACCAGCCTCTCAGTCCCTCGGCATCATTCCAATCATCAGCATGTTCCCTTGCCTATTGCCGCACCCCTGGCAGACCAACTTGTTTGCCAGTGACCCTACCTTCCTGTCGCCGCCAAAACGTCTGGCCATCTCGTAGCGGTCGACATGCACGGTCCTGTGGCAAGTCGAGCAAACGGCATTCAGTTCGTACCATTGCGGCAGACTTCCAAGCGTACGCTGGTAATCATCATGCCCGATGGGCAGCAGCGATATGCCTTTGCGGTGTCTCATTTCGTGCGTCGTGCCGTGGCTCATTGACTCTCCTGGCAGTTAGAACATAAAGGGAACAACAAGGAGTCACAAGCTAATGATTCGATTTGCACCGCAGGCAGCCCAAATCGCTACCCCGTTGAAGGCCATCAAGGAAAGTCCGGCGGTCGAACCCGCAAAGGTGACCGACGAAGGCAAGGAGATCGCTGAAATTGGAATGCTGCTTGCCGAGCTTCCGGAGGTTTCCGCTCCCGCTCCGTCCAAGACCAACAGCTCCCATCAGAGCGCCAAGGCCCGTTCGCCCAGGAAGCCGAAGGCCAAGCCAGACGCTACGGCAGCCATGCAACTCGATTTGAACGCATAGGCTCTTCCTGCGTAAGAAAAACTCCGGAGATTTCCGCTCGGCAGTTTGTCAGATCAAATGGGATGATTTTTGAGAGGAAGCCACGCACTGCCTGCAATGCGGCAGGCAATGCATGGCTTTGGAAATCACGCCTATAGAGAGGGGCTGAGCGGCACAATCACCGCAAACCGTTCCCAGTTCTTCCCGGCCTTCGGAGTCCAGGCGGCTTCGGCGATCGCCGGCAGTCTGGGGAAGACCAGGCGATTGAAATAGGCGCGGGAGAGGAAATTCTCTTGCCAGATGCAGGCCTGCACGCCCTTCATCCGGTCCTTCAATTCCTCGGGGAACTCGCCTTCCGCCTCATAGGCGTAGGTAAGCGCCGGCGGCACGGTGCCGGCCCAGCTCGCGCCCGGCTCCTGCCAGGCTTCCGCCTGCACCATGTCGAGATAATAGGCCTGGCCGGGGGTCATCACGACATCATAGCCTTCGCGCGCCAGCTCGATGCCGACCTCGGGCTTTTCCCAGGCCATCAGCAGCGTGTCTTCAGTGGCGACGCCGCCGCCATGAGCGACTTCGTTCCAGCCGGCGAGCTTACGGCCGCGCGCCGTCAACAGCGCCTTCACCCGCTTCAGGAAATAGGATTGCAGCGCGAAAGTGCCGGATATGCCCTCCCGCTCCATCAGCCTGCGCGCGAGCGGCGAGGCAAGCCAGGAACCGTTGGCGACCTCGTCGCCGCCGATATGGATATATTGCGAGGGGAACAGCTCGACCATTTCGTCGAACACTTTCCCGAGGAAGTCATAGGTCGGCTCCACGGCCGGGTTGAGGGCATTGTTCGGATAGCCCTGGACCGAATGATAGCTCTCCGGCGCCTCCTGCCCGTCGGCCAGATCCGGCAGGGCGATGAGGGCGGCCGTGCTGTGGCCGGGAATATCGATTTCCGGCACGACCTCGACGCCAAGCGCCAGGGCATGGGCGACGATCTCCCGGACATCCTCATGCGAATAGAAGCCATCCACCGGCTCGGCGCCGTTTCCGAGTTGCGGCAGCAGGGGTTCGTCGGGGCCGCGCAGCACGCCGGTCGAGGTTAGCTGCGGATAGGCCTTGATCTCCAGCCGCCAGGCCTCGTCGTCGGTCAAATGCCAATGGAAGATGTTGAGCTTCAGCCAGGCGAGGATATCGATCAGCCGCTTCACATTCTCCTTGGGATGGAATTGCCGGGAGACGTCGAGGTGGCAGCCGCGCCACCCGTAACGCGGTTGGTCGGAAATTGTGCCGGCGATTGGAAACCGGAATTTGCCGGGTTCGCGCCGCGCGCCATCCAGAAGCTGCGCCAGCGTCGTCAAACCATAAAGGCGACCGGCGTCAGTGGAATAGGCAAGCGTGATCTCGTCGGCCGAGAAGGTCAGCTCATAGGCCTCCTTGGGGAGAGCCGGCCGCTCGACGAAGCGCAGGCGCCTGCCCTGCGGCGCGGCGATGAGGCTGAACGGCGCGTGATTGGCAGGAAACAGGCGCTGGAAGAGCGCCTGCGCCGTCGCAACCGCCTTCAGGCTGGCAGTATCGGTTCCCTTGGCGGGATAGAGCACGACCGGAAAGCCTTCGCCCGGCCAGGCATCGATCGTCGCCGGCCAGGGCTGAATGGCGAAGGGGAGATCGAGCCTGCCTTCCGGCAACAATACCGGCGGCGGCTCGCTGACACGGCCTTCGAGCAGGAGATCGGAGACCGAAAGGTTGATGTGGCGGCCGTCTGCGAGCGTCAGATAGGCGGACTTGGCGCCATCGGTGCAATGTTTCGCCACCCGGTTCAGACCGCTGACGCTGAAGGTCCAGCTTTCGCCTGACGAAATGGTGAGGCCGGCAGGCGGGGCGAATTCATGAAAATTGGCGTTGCGTCGCAGGAAGACTGCATTATCGCAAGCCTTGGGATCGATGACGCGCGTCAAGGAGGTATAGACGAGGCTGAAACCGGTGAGCGGCGCATCCGACAGATTGATCAGCGTAAAGGTCAGGCGGCCATTCGGTCCGCCATCGGGAGACCAGGTGTTTTCGAGATGATAGGAAGCCGGCTGCATATCTATTCCCCTTTAACAACAAGCGTTCAATAATGATCGGACTGTGAAAATGTGTGGGCGAGCTCCGCCTGCCCCGCCGTCAGGCCGCAATCGACCGGCAGGCAGACGCCGGTGATGGCAGCGGCGAGCGGGCCGGCGAGAAAGGCCACCGCATTGGCGACGTCTGCGGGATCGACGACGCGCTGCAGCGGATACCAGCGGCGAGCCTCTTCGAAGACATTCGGGTTGGCGTTGGCGCGAGCCTCCCAGGCCTGGGTGCGCACCGTGCCCGGCGCGACTGCATTGGCGCGGATGCCGAACTTGCCATATTCGACCGCGACCAGCCGAGTGAAATGCAAGAGCCCGGCCTTGGCGGCGCTATAGGCGGGGTGGCCGAAAACCGCCATGCCGTTGACCGAGGCAATGTTGACCAGCGATCCCTTCGACGCCTTCAGCATGTCCTCGACAGCGCGGAAACAGAGGAAGGCGGCTTCGAGATTGAGGGCATTGTCGGCGCGCCAGATATCCGGCGTCGTGTCGTGCAGGCTGACGGCGCGGGCCGCACCCGCATTGTTGACCAGGGTCCTGACCACGCCCAGCCCCGCGGCAACCTTCGCCATCTCGGCAGTGTCGATTTCACTGGTGACATCGGTTTTCAGGGCGGCGAAGCGTTCTGCCGGGCCTAGCTCCTCCGCAGCCTTTCGAGCGGCGGAGGCATCGATATCGACGAGCAGGACCACATCGTGATCATCGGCGAGACGGCGGGCAATGGAGCGGCCGATATCGCCGGCGGCTCCGGTGATGATGGCGACGGATCTGTTCATGCTTCTGCCCCATGATGCGTTCTAATCCCCGAGAAGCTGGCGGTCGTCGCCGTCGCGATGGGTCACGAGCTGCTGCTTGATGCGACGCAGCGTCACCGTCGCTTGCGGCTGGATGCGGTAAGCGACAAGGCTTGCAAGAATATCCACCACCGCGAGATAGGCGATGCGCGTCGAGGTCGGGCGATAGATATTGTTGCCCTCGGGCAAGTCGATCGGCACCGTGATGTCGGCGGCAAGCGCCACCGGGCTGTGGCTCTGCGTCAGCGCGATCGTCGGCACCTTGGCTTCGCGGGCAAGCATGAAGGCCCGCACCAGCTCGGCATTGCGGCCCGACAGCGACGAACCGATCAGTACATCCGTCGGCTTCGCGGCCGCGGCCATCATCAACTGCATGCTGTGGTCGGAACTGGCGGTAACGCGCAGGCCAAGGCGGAAAAGCCGGTTCTGCAGTTCGCTCGCGATCATGGAAGAATTGCCGCCGGAGCCGAAGGCATAGATCATCTCGGCGCCGGCAAGCCTGTTCGACGCCTGTTCGATGGCCGGGATGTCCAGCCCGCGATGCAGCAGGAACAGAGCATTCTGCGCCTTGGTGATGATGTCCTGGGCGACATCCGCCGGCGCGATGCTCTTCGGCTCGGGCTTGAAGTAGCGCATGCCGACATAGGCGGTGCGGGCAAGCTGTACCTTGAAATCGGAAAAGCTCTCGCAGCCGAGGCGGCGGCAGAAGCGGGTCACGGTCGGCGGCGAAACATCCGCCTTGCCTGCGAGCTCGACAATGGAGGCGTTGACCGCGAATTCGAAGTCGTTGAGGACGATGTCGGCAATGCGGTTTTCCGACTGCGACAACCGCCCCCTTTCCTCCTGCATGGTCGTGAAAATATCCACGAGCTTCCCCGTCCTACGCTTCCGGCGTCTTATACGCGATGCAATCGATCTCCACCTTGCAATCCACCATCATCGACGACTGCACGCAGGCGCGCGCCGGCGGATGGGCGCCGAAGTAGTCCTGGTAGATCTTGTTGAAGCTCCAGAAATCGCGGGGATCGTCGAGCCAGACGCCAACGCGGACGACATGCTCGACGTCGTAACCGGCCTCATGGAGAATGGCGATGAGATTGCCGATCGCCTTATGGGTCTGAGCGACGATGCCACCATCGATGATCTCGCCATCTTCCATGGCGACCTGGCCGGAAACATGGAGCCAGCCATTGGCTTCGACAGCGCGCGCAAAGGGCAGCGGCTTGCCACCCGCACCCGTTTGGCCAGTGCCATAACGCTTGATGGACATTTTCGAATCCTGCAAATTATTTTCTTGATACGTTGACAAATGACCATAGAAAGCAGAATTTGGCCAGTGAAAATCGCAGTTTATGAAAAGAATTTCAATACTGGCTGACACAATGCGCGATCCCTTTAAAAATCCCTTCCCTGCCGACGATGCCGCCCGGCGTGCGATCTGGGAGATGCTTGTGCCGCGCGACATCGACGCCTTTCTCGCCGCCGACTGGTCGCTGGTATCGGACGATTTCGTGGAAGACGGCTTTATCGGTATCGATGGCCGCCGTGAGGTCAGTCCCGACAAATGGCGCCTCGCTTTCCCGACGCTTGGCGCCTATCGCGACGAATGGTTGCGGCAAGCACGCGACTTCGCCGGCCAATCCTTTGCGGAAGACCCGCGCACCGCCATCTTCACCACGACGACACTGGAAGACATCGAGATCGAAGGCGAGATGGCGCTGGTGCGCAAGAAATTCGATGGCAGCCTGAAGAAGACGGACGGCGTCGATGTACTGAAATGGCAGACGCTTTATTATTGCCGCCTGCATGAAGGCCGCTGGAAGATTTCCGGCTTTACCGGTTACCTGCCGAACCCCATGGAATAGAGGCGACGGCGTTGCGCATTTTCACCGCGGTGCTCGCGACAGAGACGAACACTTTTTCTCCGATCTGCGTCGATCGGCGCGCCTTCGAGGCTTCCCTCTATGCGCCGCCGGGCACGCATCCGGAGACGCCGACGCTCTGTTCGGCGCCGATTACCGTGGGCCGGCGGGTGACCGCGGAAAAAGGCTGGGAACTGATCGAGGGGACGGCCGCCTGGGCCGACCCGGCCGGCTTGGTGAACCGCGGGGCCTATGAGGATCTGCGTGACGAAATCCTCGACCAGCTTCGCGCCGCCATGCCGGTCGACGCGGTCGTACTCGGGCTGCACGGCGCGATGGTTGCCGACGGCTATGAGGACACCGAGGGCGATTTTCTCACCCGAGTCCGCCAAATCGTCGGGCCGAACATCCTTGTCTGCGCTGAACTCGATCCGCATAGCCATCTGACAAAAAAGCGTGTCGGAGCAGCGAATTTCTTCGTTTATTTCAAGGAATTCCCGCATACGGACTTCGTCGATCGCGCCGAAGACCTCTGGCGCATCGCCGTCGATACGCTGGAGGGCCACGCAAAGCCGGTCATGTCCGTCTTCGATTGCCGGATGATCGACGTCTTTCCAACCTCGCGCGAGCCGATGCGCTCCTTCGTCGACAAGATCATGACGATCGAGAAAGATGATGCGGATATCCTGTCCATATCCGTGATCCATGGTTTCATGGCCGGTGACGTGCCGGAAATGGGCACGAAGCTGCTGGTCGTCACCGATAATAAGCCGGATAAGGGTTCCGCCCTCGCCCGTGAACTCGGTTCGGAGCTCTTTTCCAAGCGCGGCACCTTCATCATGCCGCAGATCGACGAAAAGCAGGCGGTGGCCGAGGCCATTGCCGCCTGGTCGGGGGCAGCCCGTTCGGCTCCCGTCGTCATTGCCGATGTATGGGACAATCCCGGCGGCGGCACGGCGGGCGATGCGACCGTTATCCTCGAAGAGCTGCTCGCCCGAGGCGCACGCGACACGGCGATCGGCACGATATGGGACCCGATGGCAGTGCAGATCTGCATGGCGGCCGGGGAAGGCGCGGAAATTCCGCTGCGATTCGGGGCGAAATCGGCGCCGGGCACCGGCAATCCTGTCGATGGGATCGTCAAGGTCGTGCGCCTCGTCGCCAATGCCGAGATGCGCTTCGGCGAAAGTTTCGCGCCATTCGGCGATGCCGCGCATATCGAACTCAACGGCGTCGACATCATTCTCAACTCAACGCGCGCCCAAAGCTTCGATCCGAGCCTTTTCTCCGTGATGGGCATCGATCCTACGCGGAAGAAGATCCTCGTGATCAAGTCGACCAATCACTTCTACGCTTCCTTCTCCAAGATCGCGTCGGAAATCCTTTACTGTTCGGCCGGAACGCCCTATCCGAACAATCCGGCGCGCACGCCCTATCGCCGCGCGCCGAAGGACATCTGGCCGTTGGTTGCCGACCCGCACACGGCAAAAGAGGGAGTTGCCTGATATGGCACATGATATCGTCTCGGAGATCAGCCCCAAGCCTGGCGACCGCATCGACGATCTCTCGACACCGCGCCCGATCATCGACGAAGACCGCATGGCGGCGAATATCGCCCGCGTGCAATCCTATATGGACACGCATGGGCTGAACTTCCGGCCGCATATCAAGACCCACAAGATCCCCGCGCTGGCGAGCGCCCAGGTGGCGGCAGGCGCCAAGGGGATCAATTGCCAGAAGATCACCGAAGCCGAAGTGTTTGCCGATGCCGGCTTCGAGGATATCCTCATCACCTTCAATATCATCGGTCCCGAGAAGCTCGTCCGCCTTACTGCCCTGAACGATCGTGTCGCCGGGCTGAAAGTGGTCGCCGACAGCACAGCTACGGTCGACGGCTTGTCAACCCATTTAGCAACCCGCAAACCGCTCACCGTGCTGGTGGAGTGCGATACCGGCGGCGGGCGCTGCGGCGTGCAGTCGCCGCAAGAGGCCGCGGCATTGGCCCAGCATATCGCCGGCAAGCCGGGCCTGATTTTCGGCGGCCTGATGACTTATCCGAAGCCGAACAGCGCTGCCGCCATACAGGCCTTTCTGGCGGAGACCATGACTCTTCTGAAACGCGACGGCGTCGAATGCCCGATCGTCAGCAGCGGCGGCACGCCGAGCCTTTACGAGGCGCATCTGGTAACGGCGGCCACTGAGCACCGTGCCGGGACCTATATCTACAATGACCGCTCCATGGTGCGCGCAGGCCATTGCGGCGAAGACGACTGCGCCATGCATATCCTCGCGACCGTCGTCTCGCGCCCGACGCCGGACCGCGCCGTCATCGACGCCGGTTCCAAGGCACTGACCTCGGACCTTCTCGGCTTTTCGGACTATGGCGCCGTGGTCGGTTATCCGGAAGCCGTCATCACGAACCTCTCGGAAGAGCATGGGGTGGTCGATCTTTCGAAATGCAGCGGGCCGCGTCCAGCGATCGGCGACAAGATCCGCATCATCCCCAACCACACCTGCGTCGTCTCCAACCTGTTCGACCGCATGGTGTTTCACCGCGACGGCTTTGTGACTCGCGTCGAGGATGTCGCCGCGCGCGGGCTGGTCTGGTAGGTGACGACGCCCTTCTGCCCTCGGGGAAGAATGCGCCCGCCCTTCGACAGGCTCAGGAAGCGGATGAGGGGGCGTCGCTCTAGCGCCGCGTCAAATCTGCGCTACGCGCGACCTTCCTCCAACTTGGACGTAGGTGTGCTCAGCCACTCCATATCGATATCCGTCAACTCCACCTTGCGTTCGAAAGCCATGCCATTCTCATCGAAAAGATGGCAGTCGGCGATGCGAAAGCCTGTGACCAGCGGCACGTCCGTGCGGATGGCAACGCTTCCGGGCAGCGTAGCGCAAAAATTCTCGCCGCTATAACGTTCCAGCGCCGCATAGGCGACCGTCTGCGCGCCCAGCCGCTCGATCACGGTCGGCATGACTGTCAGCGATATATCGCCACCGCCGAGCTGCACATGCTCCGGCCGGATGCCGAGCGTCAGCTGCTTGCCGACAGCGACATCTCGTGGCCTCACCGGCAGCAGCGCCGTCTGGCCCTTGTATTCCACCTCGACGCCTGCCTCGGTGAGGCCCTTGCACGTCACCGGCAGGAAATTCATCTTTGGATTGCCGATGAAGCTGGCGACGAATTTATTTGCCGGCTTATGATAAAGCTCCAGCGGCTCGCCCGTCTGGGCGATTTCGCCGGCGTTGAGGACGACGATCCGGTCGGCCATGGTCATTGCCTCGACCTGATCGTGTGTCACATAGATCATCGTCGCCTGCAATTGATGGTGCAGCTTGGCAAGCTCGATGCGCATATCAGCGCGCAGGGCCGCGTCCAAGTTCGACAACGGTTCGTCGAACAGGAAGATCTTCGGCTCACGGACGATCGCGCGGCCAATGGCGACGCGCTGGCGCTGGCCGCCCGACAGCATGCCGGGCTTTTGCTGCAGGCGTTGGTCGAGATGGAGGATTTGGGCGGCGCGCTCCACCCTGGCCTTGAGTTTGTCTTCCGCCATTCTCTCGACGCGCAAGGGAAAGGCGATATTCTCGAACACCGTCATATGCGGATAAAGGGCATAGGACTGGAACACCATGGCGATGCCGCGCTTGACCGGCGGTAGGTCGTTGACGCGCACACCGTCGATGACGATGTCGCCGCCGGTGACATCGTCGAGCCCGGCGATCATCCGCAGCAAAGTCGACTTGCCGCAGCCGGAGGGACCGACGAAAACGACGAACTCGCCGTCCGTCACGTCAAGCTCAACGCCTTTGATGACTTCGAAGTGGCCGTAAAATTTCTTGACCTGCTTGAGGTGAAGCTGTCCCAAAAATCTGTCTCCGCGCGGCGCCGCCATAAGGCGGGCGGGGCTCAAGAGGCCGCGCGTGTTGCGCGCGGCCCGGCGATTTGCAGGCCTATTTATATTGCTCGAGGTCCGCGGCTGCCTTCTTCAAGGCATCCGCCGGCTGGGCCTTGCCGGTCACAACGGACTGGACCATCTCGATCATGACATTCTGGAAGCCCTTATAGTCCTTGAACAGCGGCTCCGGACCACCATAGCTGATGCCGTCGATGAACGGCTTCCAGAAGGGATCCTTCTTCTCGAACTCGTCTACCAACGGAGATGGACGCAGGGGCGTCAGACCGGCGCCGCCCTGAAGTTCGTATTCGGCCTGCGGACCGGGAGAGGTGATGAACTTCGCGAATTCGATCGCCTTGTCCTCAACGCCAGTGCCTTTGAATACAGCAAGACTATCGGTGATGAGCAGCGTGCCCTGGCCCTTGGCCGAAGGACCGAGCGGCAGCGGTGCGACGCCCCAGTTGATCTTCGTATCCTTCAGGCGATAGGCAGCGCCCGACCCCGCCTGGAGCATGCCGACCTTGCCGTCCAGAAAGATGGCGCGCATTTCGTTCTGCTCGTAAGCCGTGGCGCCTTCGACGGAATAAGGGGTGATATCCTTATAGGCCTGAAGGGCGGCCAGCACTTCCGGGCTATCGAGGACAATCTTGTCGCCGTCGATCACCTTGCCGTTGTTCGTGTAAACCCAGTGCAGGAACTGGTGCATTGTGTTGTCGAACGTCTTGGCCGACAAGCCGTAGCCAGGAATTCCGGTCTTTTCCTTGATCACCTTGGCGTCGGCGATTTCCTCGGCCCAGGTTGTCGGCGGCTTTTCCGGATCGAGACCCGCCTGCTTGAAGAGGTCCTTGTTCCAATAGAGCGCCTTGGTCGAGAAGGCGATCGGCACACCCCACTGTTGTCCGTCGGAGGTTACGGTATCGACGATATTCGGATAGTAGCTCTTCTTTTCCTCGTCCGTCATCGGGATCGGAACGATAAGATCGTTTTCCGCGAACTGCTTCAGCGTACGCGAGCCGACATAGGCCATGGCGACCGGGGTACCGGCTGCGGCCAGCGTCGTCGCCTTGTCCTGGCACTGCTCCCAGCCGACGACTTCCGGCTTCACTGCCCAGCCCGGATTCTTGTCTTCCCATTGCTTGATATATTTCACATGGATCGGATCGATGCTGTCGCCGCAATAGATCCAGTTGATTTCCTTGTCGGCGGCTTGGGCATTCACGGCGCCAAGCGCGGTGGAGCCGAGCAAAGCAAGGGCAAGCAGCCCCGTTTTGAAATGAAATTTCACGTTTAAGCTCCCGTTCTCTGGTGGTTGATTGATTTTATTGCTTCACCGCGCCAGCAGTCAGACCGCTGACGAGATACCGTTGCAGAAAGAAGATCACGACCAGAGCCGGCGCGATGCCGACGAAGCTTGCCGCCATGAGTTCGTTCCAGACAACCTCTTGCCGGCCGAAATAAGCGAACAGCCCAACCGGCAGCGGCATGTACTCGGACTTAGAATTAAAGGTGAGCGCATAGATGAATTGCTGCGCGTAGGCGCCGATGAAAGTGGTGATGGCGACGACGGTGATGCCTGGCATGGCGATGGGCAGGATGACGCGGCGCAACGTATAGAAATGGCTGGCGCCATCGACAAAGGCCGCCTCGTCGAGCTCCTTCGGAATGCGCATCATATAGGTGCGCAGCAACCAGATGGCCGAGGGAATGAGGAAGGCGACACCCGGCACGATCATCGCAAAATAAGTGTTGAGCACGCCCATGCTGCGCATCAGCCGGAAAAGCGGAATCAGCAGCACGGCACCGGAAAACATGTTGACCGCCAGGAAGGCGCCGAGCAGCACGCCGCTGCCCCTGAAATCGAAGCGGGCGAAGGCATAGGCCGCCGGCACGACGAGCACCAGCACAACGGCCGTGACGATGGTGGAAATGAAGAAGGAATTGAATATATAGCGGCCGAAGCCCGGCACGCTGATCCACATGGTGCGGTAGGCTTCGAAGGAGCCGTTTTCCGGCCAGAAGCGATAAGGCGACGAGAAAAGCAGTGAGAGCGGTTTCAGCGATACCAGGAAGCCCTCGACGAAGGGCGCCAATACGAAGGTTAGGAATACCAGGATGCCGGCATAGATGCCGATCAGTTCGTACCATTTGTAGCGGTTGATCATCGCCGGATGGCTCATGCCCTGTCCCCCGTGGCAAAACGACTGGTGGTGCGGAAATAGGCAAGGCAGAACAGCGACAGGAAAATGCAGATCAGCACCGCGCGAGCCGCACCCTCGCCATACTTGTACGAGCCGATCGCCGTGCGATAGGTATCGATGATCATTGTCGTCGTCTCGCCGTCCGGGCCGCCGCGCGTCAGGATCCAGATGATGTCGAAGGAATTGAAGGTGGCGATCAGCGACAGCATCGACATCGTGATCAGCGACGGCACAAGGAGCGGCAGCGTGATGCGGCGAAAGCGGTAAGCGCGTCCGGCGCCGTCGGTCCAGGCGGCCTCGTACAGATCCTGCGGAATCGCCTGCATGGCGGCGAGCATATAGAGCGTCACCAGCGGCACGCCGATCCAGACGTCGGTGATGATCGTCGCCCAGAAGGCCGTGTTGCCATAGGCCAAGAAAGCGACCGGGCCGCTGACGAGGCCGAGATTCTGCAGGACGCCGGAAATCATCCCGAACTGGCCGTTATACATCCAACCCCACATGAAGATGCCGATCGCCATGGGCACGATCCAGGGCGGCATGGTCAGAACCCGAAAGAGCGAGCGACCGGGAACCGCCGAATTCAGCATCATCGCCCCGAAAGTGCCGATGATCATCTTGATCGACACCGAAAAGAACGTCCAGACAAAGGTCCGGATGATCACCGAGGCGAAAGTGGCGTTGAAAATCTTCCAATAATTGTCGAAGCCGACCCAGTTCGTCAGTTTCTTCAGCGAGGCGTCGGTGAAGGACAGGATGACGGTGTCGACCAACGGATAGGCGACGATGACGAGGACATAGAGAAGGGCTGGAAGAAGCAGGATCCAGGCGAAGATGACTGTGCTGCGGTGAACACCCATCTTGCGCCTCCCTCTATGCGGCTCGCGATTGCAGGGCTTCGTCGAACCTGTCCCAGATCGGGCGCAGGTCCACGACCGCCCTCTTCATTCGGGCCTCGTCCATGGACAGCGCCAGGATGCCGGCTTCCAGTGCGTTAAGCGTCGAGACCGGCAAATCCTGGCCTGATTTGACATGCGCGATGACATCGGCGGCCATCTGTTCGTCGGCGCCGTAATGCTGGGAAAGCGCCGTTCGTGCCGCGTATTTCTTCTCGATCACCTTATTGCCCGTCAGCATTTCATGAACATTGAGGTAGCCGCGAATAAAGTCGCCCTCAGCCATGCCCCGCGAACCCATGATGGCGAAACGACGGAACTGGTCCGGCACGTTCAGATTGGTGTGAAAATTCATGCCGACGCCGTTGGCGTATTCGATGATTGCGACCTGATAATCGATGATGTCGCCATCGCTGTCGAAGACCTTGTCCGAGCCCATCCAACCGCTAGGCTTGCGATGGAACAGTTCAAGGTCATTGATTCCTTCCCTCGCAGGATCGTTTGCCGGAATGAAGCTCTTTCGTCCTCCGAAGCTGGCGACGCGCTCCGGACGCGCTCCGACCACGCCATTGTAGAGATCGAGGTCATGGCAACATTTCTCCAGCATGAAACTGCCGGAATAATGCTCGTAACGGCGCCAATCCCGCATGAAGAAAGCGCCGTGGTAAGGCTCGATGTGTTCGGCCGCCTCAATCGAAACGATGTGCCCCAGCTTTCCAGCAGCCTGCGCGGCCAAGAGGTCGCGGTACATCGGCGAATAGCGCAGCACGAGGCCGACCATCAGCCGCTCGTGACCATATTTCGCCATCAGATGCGCAAGCTCGATGCTTTGCTCGATGGTGGAGACGATCGGTTTCTCGCAGAAGATCTTCAGACCGGCCTCGAGCCCGAGACGGATATGATCGAGATGCATGTGATTCGGCGAGCCGATCATCAGCAGATCGAGCTTTTCGCCGGCGATCAGGTCCTGGGGAGAAGCATAGGCCTTGCCGGCCGAAATGCCCTGTTCGATCAAGCCGGGTAGGCCCGCCGGTGCCGGATCGACATAGCCCGCTATCTCGAAGCTGTCATCGATCGCTTTGAAAACATAGCCCAGGTACCCCAGACGGAATCCGAGGCCAATGATCCCCACTCGCATACCCGTATCGTTCCCACTACGTAATTTATTTTCGTCAGCTTGAGGCAAATTTTCGCATTCGTCAACGAGGTTCGGGAAAATACTCGAAAGTATGAAATTTATTTTCAGACCGATCCGTGAGAATACACAATCGCTTTCCGGGTGGGCCTTATCGGACCCGGGCTTTACGCCGCTTGATTTTCGCTGGGATCGGCCGCGCCTATCTGTTAGGGCCGTTATATAGCCAATACTGATAGTTCGGCTTGCTGGTGCCTATGGAGATGACGCCGTTCTGCTCGCAGATATAGCCGACGCGCGGCAAATTGCGGTAGAAGACGCCCCCGTGGAAACCGCGTATCCGCACCGTGGTCGTGCGGCACTCGAATTTTTCGTCGGCAGCCATTTTCGGTTCGGTCACCCCCGGAAGGTCCTTGTAGGGATAGACCGGGCGGACATAGGGCTTCGGAAGCAGCGGATTGTCTGCGAAACTCGGCGCGGGCAAGACACTGGCGAGAAGCAAGCCAGCAATGACGATTTTCGCTCTGGTCCACATGGATTCCTAAGACCCTTCCGGCACGCGGGCGCACCGAAGGTGCGTCGCATATCTCAGATATAATGACGCTCGTGCGGAGCGCCAACTGATGGCATCGGAAAATCGCGCTCGGAAACGGATGGGTCGCGAATGTGCATCCGTTCACAGCAAATTACGTTAACGAAAACGCTTTTACTTGAGCCTACATTACAAGCGTGCAATCTAAGTTTGCGAAAAGTAAGGGGCTTGTTATATAGTAGCGCCACTGCCGCTATGGTTTATGGTCGTCTGGATTTCAATTTGTGGGAGTAAAAGTGATTCTCGAGCGGGCTGATCGAATTGTCCAATGCGCGGAGGTACCTAGCGCCGACATTCTGGCACCGCATGTCCGCATTTACGTCATCAATCTCGACCGCTCGCCTGAACGCTGGGAAAGATTGCGTGGGCAGGCGACCCAATATGGGCTCAGCGTCACTCGAATTCCCGCCATCGACGGCAGCACGATTCCGGAAAGCGACCGTGTCGATTTCCAGCAGCGGCAATTCGTCTATCATAACGGGCGCAAATTGCTGGCCGGCGAATATGGCTGCTATCGCAGCCATCTGCTTGCCCTGGAGCAATTCGTCGCAAGCGGCGACAAGATGGCGATCATCATGGAGGATGATGTCGAACTCAGCCATCGACTGATTCCAAGGGCGCTCGCCGCCATGGACAGTGTCTGTGGCGCGCGTTTGGTAAAGCTAGTCAATCATCGTCTGGTCGGCTTCAAGCCGCTATGCGAAACCGCTGAAAAAGACATCGTCGGCCGCTGCATGCACGGACCGCAGGGGTCGGCCGCATGCTACATCGTCAACCGAAAAGCTGCGAAGAAGCTGCTGGTGTCACTGAAACCAATGCTTCTTCCTTATGATGTCGCGCTCGAACGTGGCTGGTCGACAGGGGTGGAGACCTTCACCACGCTCGAAAACGTGGCGGATTTCAGTCCATTCCGTGCCGATACGACGATCGGCAAGCGCGTACATTACCGCGCCGCGAAGCGACATTTTCTGCTGCGAGTCACGGCGCACTGGTTTCGCACTTGCGATCAGCTCCGTCGCTGGGCCTATACCGTGAAGGCCAAGCCCCAATCGTTCGTGGAGAGCGCCGAACGCTGAGGTGATTCGCCTTTAGTGGCAATCGCCTAACGGGTCCGTGTCCTTGTTTTTGCGCAATTCCGGACGGAAAACCGCCGCGCACCTTTCCTGAAATTGCTCACAGCCCCGCGACGCTGCCGAAGTCCGGCGTATCGACGGTGAGATCCGCCTCGCGCTCACGGAAAACGAGGTCCACCACCTCCCCACTGGGCGCGTAGCCGGATACCAGTTTCTGCAACAGAGTTCTTGCCTGCGGAATGTCGTTTTCATCGAGCGCCGCTTCGAGGGCTGCGAGCTTCTTTGACAGTTCCGCCCAGGGCAGGAAATCCTCTTTGGCCCGCATGATGCGCGGATGGCTCGTCGCCTGCGGATTGTCGCCGATCAACAGCTCTTCGTAGAGTTTTTCGCCCGGCCTCAGGCCGGTGATCTCCAGTTCGATGTCTCCCTCCGGCTCATCCTTGTCCCTCACGGTCAGGCCGGATAATTCCACCATGCGACGGGCGAGATCGGCGATACGCACCGGTTCACCCATGTCGAGCAGGAAGACATCGCCGCCGCCCGACATGGCGCCGGCCTGGATGACGAGCTGCGATGCCTCGGGGATCGTCATGAAATAGCGGGTGATGTCCGGATGGGTTAGCGTGATCGGCCCGCCGTCGCGGATCTGCTGGCGGAAGAGCGGCACGACGGAGCCCGATGAGCCGAGCACATTACCGAAACGCACCATGGCGAAATTCGTGCCGCCGGCACCGGGCTTGCGGTCTGCGTCCATAGCCTGCAGAACCATCTCCGCCAATCGCTTGCTGGCGCCCATGATATTGGTGGGACGCACGGCCTTGTCCGTGCTGATCAGCACGAAATCCTCGACGCCGCAATCGCGCGCCACCTCGGCGGTGGTCAGCGTTCCCAGCACATTGTTGCGAATGCCCTCGACGGGATTGTATTCGACGAGCGGCACATGCTTGTAGGCGGCGGCGTGGTAGACGGTCTTCGGCCGCCATGTCTCCATGATCTGCCGGAGCCGCCGACGATCACGGATGGATGCCAGGAACGGAATAATGCGAATATCGCCCTCTCCCGCCGTCGCAGCAGATTTTTCCAGCTCACCGTGAATGGCATAGAGCCCGAATTCGTTCTGCTCCACCAGCAGCAGGCAGGACGGGCGGTTCTTCAGGATCTGGCGGCAGAGTTCGCTGCCGATCGAACCGCCGGCACCGGTGACCATCACCACCTTGCCACGGATGTTCTTGTCGATGAGCCCGCGATCCGGCGCAATCACATTGCGGCCGAGCAGGTCTTCGATATCGAGTTCGCGGAGATCGGAGACAGCGACGCGCCCCTGCGCGAGCGCCGTCAAATCCGGCATGGTGCGCACGGTGACGCGAGCCTTGCGCATGTCCTCAAGGATCTCGTTGCGGCGCTGCCGCGTCGCGTTCGGCAGGGCAAGCAGCACGCCTCTGATCTCGCTCGAGACGCTCAAGGCAGGCAGATCGGCGGGATCGTAGATCGGCAGGCCGCCCATGATGCTACCATGCAAATGCCTGTCGTCGTCGAGGTAACCGACCACATTGAGTTCGGCACTATTGGCGAGCGCGCCAGCGAGCTGCCGGCCCGAGGCGCCGGCGCCATAGATCAGCACCTTGGCGAGCTTGTTGCGGTTCAACAACCGCTGATAGGCATTGCCAAGCCAGTAGCGCGTCCACATGCGCGACAGGCCGATGGCGATCAACAGCAGAAGCGGCTGCAGGATACCAACCGTACGCGGGACGCCGGGTACGCTGATCGCCGTAAAAATGGTCATGAAAGCGAGCGCATAGATCGCCACCGCCTTGACGACGGTCATGAAGGCCGACATGCCGGCGTAGCGGAAAATAGCACGGTAAAGGCCGAGGACGATGAAGATCGGGATGGCGACGAGGAGCGAAACGATCGCCGGGAGCCACTCCACGCCCTCCAGAATCACCCAGTCATCCAGGCGGAGACAATAGGCGAACCAGACGGTCAGCACGCACAGGCTGGAATCGACAATCAGCGCCAGCGCGCGTTTGGTCGAACGCGGCAGCGCCAGGAACGGGAGGACGAGCTTATCCGCGGGCACCATCGGTCAGTTTCCCCTGGCGCCAATCAATGGAACAGCATACCCCTTCTCTCGCATAAATTGTCCCACTACGTATTACACGACACAGCATGATTGTCTTTATGCATTCATTAGGAAAATGCAATCATTCTCTGCAGCCACTCGCTTTTAAAACAGCCGACGCGCAATTGCATCCCCGATCTTCAAAGAGCCGCCGACCACAGAAAGGGTGACGGAGATCACTTTCCGAGATAGCCGCGGACCACGGGATGCCGGAACAGACCGGCGAGGATGGCAAAGGCCGCGCCGAGGCCTATGCCGAACACGGCGCCGGCGATCAATCCGGCCACCATCATCACCTTCCGGCTCGGTCCGTCCGCGGTCAGCGGCGGTTCGGCCTCGGAGATGACACGGATATTGCTCTGAGACAAATCCTGTGCATCGCTCGTCTGGCCGGAACGCTTCAGCAGCGTCTCGTAAACCTCTCGGGCCGCGGCGGCCTTGCGCTGCAGTTCATTGAGACCGACCAGCTTGCCTGACGTATTGACCTGCGATGCCTTCTGCACCGCCAGTTCCTTGGCAATATCCTGCTCAGCCTTCTGGGCCTGCTCGTAATCGGCGCTGGCCGAGGTCGTCTGCCTCCGCAGCTCGCTGCGAATTTCGGCGGCGAGGCTGTCGAGCGAGGATTTGGCAGCGAGCAACCGCGGGTGACGGGCGCCAAGCTGACTTTGCAGGCTGCCGACGGCGGCGGCAAGTGTGGCATACTGCTGTCGTAGACTGCTGAGCGATGCGGACGTCACCGTTGTCGTCGAAGAGCCGTTGGAAACGACGTCCTCGAAGCTCAGCTTATCAGCGGCATCGGCGCGCGCCTTTGCCTCGATCGTCTTTTGCTGGGCGGTCAACAGCATGTCGTTCAGCGCGGTCAGGCGCTTGTCGGAAATCAGATTGCCTTCGACGGCGACCATATCGTTGTCAGCACGGTAGGTCTCGACCGCCTTTTCAGCGGAAAGCACCTGCTGGCGCAAATCCTCCAGCCTGCCATCAAGGGCGGTATTGCTGGCCTGATAGCTGTTGGCTGCCGCCTTGCTCTCTTCCTCCATGAAGGAGGTGACAAGCTGGTTGGCGATCTTGGCCGACTTTTGCGGATCGCGCGTCGTCACCTTCACCGTCACGACATAGGTGCTTGCCTCGCGGGCGATCTGCACAGCTTTTGCCAGCGTCCCGGTCGCGACGTATTTTGCCGCATCGCCGGTGGCGCCGCCGTTGAACTGCGGGTCCTGATCGAGCGCCAACGCATCGACGACCCGTCCAAGCACCTTGCCGGAAGAAAGGATCTGCGTCTGGCTATCGATCATCGTCAGGATCAGTTCCGGCGCCGTGGGAGCGGCCTGCGGACCATCAGAGCCTCCCACTTGGCGAGGATCGAAATAGAGGCTGGTTTCGGCGGTGAATTTCTGCGGCAGCAGCGGGATGATAGCGGCACCGAGCACTGCCCCGACTGCTGCGAGCACAAGAACCAACAATTTTTTCGCCCAGATCGACCGGACAGCGGAGCGCAAGTCGAGAAGCGGCGCATCGGTCGCGGCCGTCGGCGCGGGCGAAGCAGCTTGCGGCGCGGCAGCGACTGCGGGCTCGACGACTGAGGGGGCTGCGACAATGACCGGCTCCACGATCGGCTGCGGCGCGACTTCCGATTTGGGCTCGATGTCGCGGCGCACTTCGCCACGGGCGTGGACTTCCTGCTCCACCGAACTGGCCGGTTCCTCGGCCGCAACGGGCTTGACCTCATGGAAAAAGTCCCTCGGGCGCACCACCGGGCTGCGCAGACGCAAGCCCTCGCGCTGTCCTTCGGACGGCTCGGTGCTGCGCCAACCCGGAAGTTGGCTCGGTCGCTTGCTTCGTTCTAATGAGCTCATGTCAGACTTTCATGGGTCCGCCGGCAGGTCCCTGCCAGCAGATGCCCGGAGTTTAGAAATGTTTGGCTAACGGAACATTAAGGACGTTCCCAGGAAGTCCCATGGCAAACGGCGGCGAAGGCCCGCCAAGCTCGTCTCTTCATCAATATTCAACAGGCAAGTTCTTATGAAACGGGCTCACCGGCGATAGGGAAGAACAGGAGCGTGCAATGACCGGACTCTCTAAGAGATTGCTGCGCCGATCGCTCGCCGCAATGGTTCTGTTCGCCTCCGCCGCGCAAGCCGATGCCGGATTTGCCGCTGAGCTCTGCTATCGCGGGATCAATCTCTCCGGCGCGGAATATGGTGATCGCAGCGGCGTGCTCGGCATCAACTATACTTACCCGTCGGAAGGCACGGTGCGCTATTTCGCCAACAAGGGCATGAATGTCGTCCGCCTGCCCTTTCGCTGGGAGCGGCTGCAGCCGGTGCTGGGGCAATCCCTCGATGGCGAGGAGCTGCAACGGCTCAAGGATGCCGTCGACCTCATTCAAAAGCACGGCATGGCGGTGATCCTCGATCCACATAATTTCGGCTATTACGACAAGGGCCAGCTCACGCGGGCGCCCGCGACCGATCTCGCCTTCGGCGACTTCTGGGCGCGGCTCGCCGTCGAATTCGCCAATCAGAAGGGCGTGCTCTTCGGCCTGATGAACGAGCCGCATGATATCAAGGCCCCCGATTGGCTGGACGCAGCCAATACAGCCATCCGCAGCATTCGCACGGTCGGCGCCCGCAACCTCATCCTCGTGCCTGGCACGAATTGGACCGGCGCATCGAGCTGGTCTGCCGACAAACTCGGCGGCGGCGCGAACGGTACCGTCATGCTCGGGATCAAGGACCCACTCGATTTCTACGCATTCGAGTTTCACCAGTATCTTGATTCCGACAGTTCCGGCACGCATCCCGTCTGCGATGGGAGCGACCAGGCCAAACAAGGCCTGACCGATGTCACGGCATGGCTGCGCGAGAACGGCAAGCGCGGTTTTCTCGGCGAATTCGGGGTGGCGGGAAACGAGCCTTGCCTCGACGGACTGAAGCAGGTCTTCGGTGTCATGGCGGACAATAGCGACGTCTGGCTTGGCTGGACCTATTGGGCCGCCGGCGACTGGTGGCCGCCGCAGGAGCCATTGAACGTGCAGCCGCATGGCGGCAAGGACCGGCCGCAGATGAAGGTGATCACCGCCGCCGTCGGCAAAAAGACGACGCTCGCGCCAGCCTGCGCCAGCGTCAAGCCGGCGGGCTGATCGGCCGAAACGAAGAGGCGGATAGCGCTTTGTGGCGAATCACGGCGCTGATATGGTGGCGCCGGCCGATGGATGCGGCAGCCCTGGACAATTGATGAAAAGCCTCACGGACAAACAGCGCATCGATTACCCGATCCTGGCGATCACGCTGTTTTCCGTGCTCTACAACTGCATCCTTGCCTATATCAACCACAACATAACGCCACTTTCCGTCTCGCATGTCGTGCTCTGCGAAGGCATGATGATGCTTTCCAGCGTCGGCTATCTGTTGAAAAAAGGCATCTATGAGGAGGATCTGCCGATCTTCCTCTATCTGATATTCACGCTGGTCATCACGATCTACATCACCGTGCTGAACCGCGTGCCCTTCATCGACCAGTTCCGCAACGTGCTGATCATCGTTGCCTTCGCCGGCATCGGCAGTTGGGCGAGCGAGCGGACGGTGAAGCTGGCGTTCCGCATCGGCTGTTTCTTCGTGCTGTTGTTCCTGGTCTGCGAGATCGTCAGCACGCCCTTCTATGTCAGCCTGTTCCATCCCGGCCAATATTTCGAGAATACCCGCGGCATCAAGCAGGCAAGCTTCAACAATACCGGCCTGTTTGCCAATGCGCTCGGTTTCGAGGGACGCTTTTCCTTCGGCCTCATCAATCACCGCTCCTCGTCGATCTTCCTGGAGCAGGTATCGCTCGCCAATTTCTGCGGCGTCATCGTTATCTATCTGCTCTCGTTTTGGCCGAAGCTCGGCAGGATCGACAAGGCGCTGTTCGTCTCAACGGTGGCGCTGATCCTGCTCACCAACGATACGCGCACGATGCTGATCTTCTCCTGCATCAGCATTATCGGCTATTTCGCCTTCCCGAAGATCCCAAAGGCCTTCGATCTCATCCTGATGCCGCTGATTATCCTGATCGGCTTCTTCGTGCATTTCATGAAGCCGGAGGAAGTGGGCGACAATTTCACCGGCCGTGTCGGCGTCACGATCAAGAAGATGTTGGATCTCGATTTCCAGGCAATCCTCGGCCTGGATATTGCGCGCATCGGCGAATTCGCCGACAGCGGTTATGTCTATCTTATCTACGGGTCGACCATTTTCGGCCTGATCATGTTCTGGCTGTTCGTCTGCCTTTATCCCGCGGGCACAACGCCTGCACAAAGACGTTGCGCTCATTCACTCTCTCTTTTCATTTTTCTGAATATGATGATCGGCGGCACGGCGATTTTTTCCATCAAGATCGCCGGGCTGCTCTGGCTGCTGATCGGTTATATGCGCGTTTCTGAAAAGCCGCGCGCCGCCCGGACGCAGCCGGCAAATGTGGATGGCAGCAGAGTGCCTGGCTGACCTTGCCTTGCGTCGGCCGCGGCCGCATGAGGATCGTGATGCTTGTTCAGTTGCAGTATCTGCGCGCCATCGCCGCGCTGATGGTCGTCTATTTTCATTCAGTGCTGCAGGTGCCGAAAGTCAATTCCGACTTCGACTGGCAATTCCATCTCTTCGGCGAGACCGGCGTCGATATCTTCTTCGTGCTCAGCGGCTTCGTCATGTGGCTGACCACGACCGGGCGTGAAGTGCGCCCGCTCGATTTCTATCGCCGCCGCATCCAGCGCATCGTGCCGCTCTATTGGCTGGCGACACTGTTTTCTGCCGCCGTCGCCCTCGTCGCACCATCGATCCTCAAATCGACGGTGTTCGACATTCCGCACCTTGTCGCTTCCCTCCTGTTCCTGCCCTGGCGCAATCCCGCCGATCCCGACCTTATCGCTCCGGTCGTCGTGCCCGGCTGGACGCTGAACTACGAGATGTTTTTCTATTTCGTCTTCGGCCTGTTGCTGCTGGTGCGCGAAAAATGGCGTCTCTATGCGCTCTTCGGGACGATGACGGCTGTCATCCTTGCCTGCCGCCTGTTACCGGTGACGACGGCCACCACGGTCTATGGCGACCCGATCATCTATGAATTCCTTGCGGGCGTCGTTCTCGCCAAGCTCTACCTCGAAAAGGTGCTGCTGCCGCAGGCGGTGGCCTGGCCCGCCTTGGTGGTTGGATTCGCCTTCCTGCTGATCAATGAGACGCTCTGCGATTCCAGCATGCGCTCCTATATGTGGGGCATTCCGGCTGTCATCATTCTCTACTCGGCGGTCTCGATCGATTTTTCCAAGCTGCCGGTCATCGGCTGGCTCAGCTATCTCGGCGACGCCTCCTACGGCATCTACATCACCCACGCCTTTACGCTGGCGTTTCTGCGTGTCGTCTGCGGCGTGCTGAAGATCGATATCGTGACGCATGGCCCGGTCTTCGTCAGCGCCTGCATCATCGGCTCGGCAATCGGCGGCGCGATCGTCCATGAGCTGACGACACCGAGCCGCTGGGGCAAGTGGAAAAAGAAGCAGGCGGCCATCGCCTGAATCCTTTCTCATCGATCTCTAGCGGCTTTCCCCCAGAACGACGGGGATACGCGGCTGAAAGGCGCAATGGGAACGGAATTTTCCGCCACCTATCTTAAGCTCTGTCGCGAGGAATAGGCGGGGAGCTTTCCCCTGCCTTTCGATTGCTATAAGCGAGCGGCGCGACGCGCCGCCTTACGAGGGAAGAGACATGAAGAGCTATGTTCTACGGGTATCCTGCAAATCGACGCGCGGGATCGTTGCGGCGATAGCGAATTATCTGGCCGATCAAGGCTGCAATATCGTCGACTCCAGCCAGTTCGACGATCTCGATACCGGCAAGTTCTTCATGCGCGTCAGTTTCATCTCCGAGGAAGGTGTGGCTCAGGAGGCCCTGATTGAGGGCTTCAAGCCGGTCGCCACCAAATTCGAGATGGACGCCGAGATCTACGATGGCCACAAGCGTATGAAGGTGCTGTTGATGGTGTCGCGCTTCGGCCATTGCCTCAACGACCTGCTTTACCGCTGGAAGATCGGCGCCCTGCCGATCGACATCGTCGGCGTCGTCTCCAATCATTTCGATTACCAGAAGGTGGTCGTCAACCACGACATCCCCTTCCACCACATCAAGGTGACGAAGGACAACAAACCGCAAGCCGAGGCCCAATTGATGGATCTCGTCGAGCAGACCGGCACCGAGCTGATCGTGCTGGCCCGCTATATGCAGGTGCTGTCGGATGCGCTCTGCAAGAAGATGTCGGGCCGGATCATCAACATCCACCATTCCTTCCTGCCAAGCTTCAAGGGCGCCAACCCCTACAAGCAGGCCTATGAGCGCGGCGTCAAGCTGATCGGGGCGACCGCACACTACGTCACCGGCGATCTCGACGAGGGTCCGATCATCGAGCAGGACACGGCGCGCATCACACATGCGCAGTCGGCCGACGACTACGTCTCGATCGGCCGCGATGTCGAAAGCCAGGTGCTGGCCCGGGCCATCCATGCCCATATCCACTACCGCACCTTCCTCAACGGCAACCGCACCATCGTCTTCCCGGCAAGTCCCGGAAGCTATGCTTCGGAGCGGATGGGGTGAGATGCGGTCGGCGCAGCCGATGGAGCATCGAACGCCCTGAGACCCAGCGAAGCGCCGGGTAACCCGGCATTCGCAAACCGGGGCTCGGTCTGGACGCCCTCTTTCCTTTTCCAGACGAATTGCGATTTAATGCGGCCGCTATCGAATCGCTTGCGGGTTCCGGAGGACGCAGATGCCAGCATATCTGTATAGAGTTCTGCCGCTCTCGGCCTTGGCTATCCTCGCGGCCGCGCAGATCTCGACCGCGGCGATATCGGAGGAAGATCCAACTAAGATCGATCTCGCCAAGCTGATCGAATGCACCACCTACGACGTGCCAAGCTATAACGACTTTGCCATGTGGCTGACGGGGCCGGAAAGCGATGCGGCGATGAAGCTGTTCGGCATCACCGAACAGCCGTCGAACAGCCTTCTGCTGCGGGAATTCAAGCTGGCGAAGCCAATCACCGTTTTCGGGCGACAGACAGACAGGATCGCCTTCGCCTCCTCCGGTCCGCTGGCCCTGCTCAACGAAGTCGATCCGCATCCAATCGCCAAGCAGCTGGATGTCACGGCCGCGGTCGACAGGTTCGACAAATTCCTTGCGGAGAAGGAGATATTCTCCAAGAAGGAACAATTGGAGAATTCCGACACGGTGCTGCACACGCGCATCGCCCTCGACGTCTCGACCGATATCTACCATCCCGGAAAAACGCTGGCGGGTTGCAGCTATTCGATCGAGGTCGAGTGAGGTCCGCTCCAGCTTGAAATAGCTGCGGGTGACCTTCGCGCGCTCAAATGAATGCACAAGCGCTCTAGGCAGGCGCTATCGGGAGCCTATCTTCCTTCCTATCATTCATTTTCGGTGATTTTCTTTTGGGCGGAATGGTTTAGTGTCGACGCAGATAAACCATCCGGGGGTGCCATGACCGACGCCGCGCTCGTCAATCGCATGCAACTGCCGAGGCCGGATACGACGCCGGAAGCGGCGGCGGAGATCTTGCAGACGCATTACGGCCTGGTCGGAACGCTCACCGAACTGGGCAGCCAGCAGGACCGCAACTACCGCATCGACGCCGGCGACAACAGCTACGTTCTGAAGATCTGCCGGACGGAATACGACACGGTGGAGCTGGAGGCGCAGAACGCGGCCATCCGCCATCTGCATGCCAAACCGGACGCGCCGCGCGTCCCGAATATCGTGCCCTCTCTGAACGGCCGCGAGATCCTCGTCGTCACCATTCGTGAGCAGGATTATCTTGTCCGGCTGCTCAGCTATCTTCCCGGTCGATCGCTGACGCGGCGCAAGCACCTGCCCATCGCCTCGGTGTCGGCACTCGGCGCCCTCTCGGCCCGGCTCGCCCGCGATCTCGCGGATTTCGACCATCCCGGTTTGCATCGCAGTCTGCAATGGGACCTGCGCCGCGCCGGGCCTGTCGCCGTGCAGCTCCTGTCGGCGATCACGGACCATGAGGCGCGCGACCGCATCGCCAAGGCGATGGTCGCGGCCGTCAAGCGCATCCAGCCGCTTGCGAGCGGGCTTCGCGTGCAGCCTGTCCATCACGACGTCACCGACGACAATGTCGTCAGTCACCCGGATGTGCACGGGCAGCAGGTTCCCGATGGGGTGATCGATTTCGGAGACATCATCCAGGGCTGGCTGGTGGGCGACCTTGCCGTCACCTGTGCCTCCTTGCTCCACCACGCCGAAGGCGATCCCTTCTACATCATCCCAGCCATCAAGGCCTATCACGCGATCTACCCGCTTCAGGAAGCCGAGCTGAAAGCACTCTGGCCGCTGATCGTCGCCCGCGCCGTGATTCTCGCCGCCAGCGGCGAGCAGCAGCTCGCCATCGATCCGGACAACGATTATGTGCGCGGCAATCTCGAATTCGAGCGCAAGATTTTCGACGTCGCCACCGGCGCGCAGCCGGAAGTCATGGAAGCGGCGATCCTCCGGGCCGCGGGCATCGATGTTGCCCCGATCGCCACCGATCATTGGTCGGCGTTGCTGCCGGACATTACGCCGGACCGTATTGCCGCCGTCGATCTTTCGGCGACCAGCCCGCACTTTGCCGATGGCAACTGGCAAAAGCCGGATATGGACTGGCGGTTGCTTGCCAAGGCGGCCATCGCCTCCGGCACGGCTGCGACGCGATACGGCGAGTTTCGTCTGTCGCATGCCGATCTCCTCAGCATGGCGCCGCCGCAGAATTTCGCGCTGCATAGCGATGTCTGCCTGCCGGCCGGCACGGCAGTCGCTGCCCCCTTTGCCGGGCGCATCCAATGGCACGGCCAGCATCTCGTTCTTATGGGCGATGTAGTCAGCCTGCATCTCGACGGCGTCGAGTGCGCGTTGGAAGAAGGTGCTGCAATCGAGCAAGGCGCAGGTATCGGCACGATCGGCAGTGAGGGCTCAGCCATCGGAGGACTGCGTGTGCAGCTCTGCTGCGTCCAGGGATTGGTGCCGCCGCTCTTTGCCGCGCCACATCAGGCCGATGGCTGGTCGGCCGTCTGCCCTTCGCCAGCGATCCTCCTGAGCGAGGCCTGCGAAGCGCCACGGCTGGACAGTGCCGCGCTTCTAGCCCGGCGCGAGGCCCATTTCGCCAAGCCGCAGAAACATTATTACGACACGCCGCCGCAGATCGAGCGCGGATGGCACGAGTTCCTGTTCGACGTGCAAGGCCGCGCCTATCTTGACATGGTCAACAACGTCGCCACGGTCGGTCATGCGCATCCGCGACTGGCGGCGGCCATCGAGCAGCAATGGTCGCGGCTCAACACCAATTCCCGCTTCCATTATGCCGCCGTTGCCGAATTTTCTGAGAGACTAGCGGCGCTGGCACCGGAGGGTCTCGACAGCGTCTTCCTGGTCAACAGCGGTTCGGAAGCCAACGATCTCGCCATCCGGCTGGCCTGGGCACATACGGGCAAGAAAAACATGCTGTGCCTGCTGGAGGCCTATCACGGCTGGACGATGGCGAGCGACGCCGTCTCCACCTCCATAGCCGACAATCCGCAGGCGTTGACGACCCGGCCGGACTGGGTGCATCCGCTCGTTGCGCCCAACACCTATCGCGGTCCTTTCCGCGGTCCGGATTCGGCGGCGGATTACCTGGCCGGCGTCACCACCCTGCTGGAGACAATCGACGAGAAGGCCGAGGGTCTCGCCGGCTTCATTGCAGAACCAGTCTACGGCAACGCCGGCGGCATTGCCCTGCCGCACGGCTATCTCGCCGAGGTCTACGCCGCCATCCGGAAACGCGGCGGCCTCTGCATCGCCGACGAGGTGCAGGTGGGTTACGGCCGGCTTGGTCACCACTTCTGGGGTTTCGAGCAACAGGATGTCGTGCCCGACATCATCACCATCGCCAAAGGCATGGGCAACGGCCACCCGCTCGGCGCGGTCATCACCAGACGGGAGATCGCCGAATCACTGGAGAACGAGGGATATTTCTTCTCATCGTCCGGTGGCAGCCCGGTGAGCTCGGTCGTCGGCCTTACGGTGCTCGACATCATGAAGGACGAAAGCCTGCAGGAGAATGCGCGAATCATCGGCGATCATCTGAAAGTAGGACTGATCGGGCTGATGGAGCATTTTCCGCTGATCGGCGCCGTCCACGGCATGGGCCTCTACCTCGGCCTGGAATTCGTCCGCGATCACGAGACGCTGACGCCCGCCACGGAAGAGACGGCGGCCATCTGCGAACGGCTGCTCGAGCTCGGCATCATCATGCAGCCGACCGGCGATCACCGTAATGTGTTGAAGATAAAACCGCCGCTTTGTCTTTCGGCAGACAGCGCGGATTTCTTCGTCAAAGCGCTGGAAAAGGCGCTGGAAGACGGTTTCTAAGCCTATTTTCCAGGCCGTTCATCATTGAGGTGATTTCGTGATGAGCCGATTTTGATGCTCCTGGGGCATTGTCGAATCCACTGCCAGTTCCTATCTCTGTGTCGGTGATCGGCGATGCCGTTCCAGCCTGTGAGGTTGCGCGTTAGTTGATACAACCTTTCTCGCAATTAGCTGGATTCGGAATTTTATTTTCTCGATCGTCGATATTTTGACATCTTTCGGAATATGTTTCTGAGGATGGAATGGCTATTATCTACCAAGATTGTAGACAATAGCACACTAGATCGCGGGCCCTATCATTGGAGCCCATACAAGTACAACGCCAACTAAGGAAGTGACATGCTGAATTTTAAAGTCATCGCTTCGATCCTTGGGCGGTCCGTGCTTGACCATGACCGCTCGGGCGCACTCTCCCGCCCGTGCTGTCGAATGTGACGTTCGTCCCCTTATCGGATTCAAACAGTCAGTTCGCCATGTCTGCGCCGCTAGAGTGCAGAGGGAGTATTTTTTATGAAGAAGCAAGTCATCGAATATGCTGGCGTTCCCGTCGGCATCGTCGTTCCGGATGAAGACCGGCTGAAGTTCATCGCTGTGAAGTACCACGTCCACGATCTGGACGAACAGCGCTTCAGAAGCACGGACGAGGTCAAGCTCGCCATTCGCGATCTCCTCAGTCGCCAACAGGCCAAGCCGATCCACGTTTGATGGATCGGCTTGGCCGTTTCCTTTGCATCACGACATTATCCGGCCCTCGCCCTTCGGGATCGCTTCGTTCCCGGCCTGGAGCGAGGGCTGAACTTTTGCGCCGGCGTAGCTTGCTCTCCTTGTCCGATCGCCTTTCTCGCCGCCCCATGGTGACGTGCGCCGGCTGAAGGCCGGAGCCTGGAACCACGCAAACCCATCTTGTCTTTTTTGCCTCTTTGCGATCCTATCGCCATGACCACCTCGCGCTTCGAAAGGCGAAGGATTTTTCATTGGCTGATCTCCTCAATCTCCTGACCGATATCGAAGGCGTCGCCGTCGGCCATTGCACCGATCTTGCGCTGGGCTCCGGTGTCACCGCCATCATCTTCGATGAGCCGGCGGTCGCTTCCTGCTCCGTACTCGGCGGCGCGCCGGGCGGACGGGACACGGCACTGCTCGATCCGGCGATGACGGTCGGTGTGGTCGACGGCCTGGTGCTGTCGGGCGGCTCGGCCTTCGGCCTCGATGCGGCTGGCGGCGTGCAGGCAGGCTTGCGCGACATCGGCCGCGGCCTGCAGGTCGGCAGCGCGCGCGTGCCGCTGGTGCCGCAGGCGATTCTCTTCGATCTCGTCAATGGCGGGAACAAGAACTGGGGCCTGCATTCGCCCTATCGCGACATGGGTTATGCAGCCTTCAAGGCCGCAGGCAAGGGCGCCTTCCCGCTCGGCACGGTTGGCGCCGGCACGGGAGCGACCACCGCAACGGTCAAGGGCGGCCTCGGCTCGGCCAGCGCGGTCAGCAGTCAGGGACACAGGATTGCGGCCATCGTCGCCGTCAATGCGCTGGGCTCGGCCACCATCGGCGAAGGACCGCATTTCTGGGCCGCACCCTTCGAGATCGGCGGGGAATTCGGTGCTCTCGGAATGCCCGAAACCATCGACACCCGCCTCAGGCTAAAGGGTGCGAACATTACGGCAACAACGATCGGTGCCATCGTCACCGATGCTGCACTGACCAAGGTGGAAGCGCACCGCCTGTCGATCTGCGGCCATGACGGCCTTGCCCGCGCGCTGCTGCCCACGCATCTGCCGCTCGACGGCGACACGGTTTTTGCCGCCTCTACCGGCAAACACAAAAGGGACGACCTGCAAAGCTTCATGGAACTCTGCCATCTCGCCACTATCGTCATGGCGCGCGCGATTGCCCGTGGCGTCTACGAGGCGACGGCGCTGCCCGTCGCAGGCGCGCAGCCGGCTTGGCGGGACCGCTTTCCGGACGGGAGCTGATGCGCGCCAACTTCATGCGCCAGGCGGCGAAAAACCCTAGCGTCGCGCCGACGGCGATCAGCCGACAGATCGAAAATCTCGGATATCATTTCAGCACGCCCGTGCTCGAGCGTAGCGCCCGCGAGGGACTTCACCAGAGCCGATTCAATGTACCGCATCTGCTATACCGGGCACACATTTTCGGAATTGTGTGTGCGCTTGCGAGATGACACTATTTTGAAAAATTATGCCGGAGGGAAACCGGCGCCGCGAGCTGCAACAAGGGAACTGAAATGACCAAGTTTTTACGTCCAAGTCTGGGCGATTTTGCTCGCCGTCTTGCCTATGGCGCCGCGATATCGGCTGGGCTGCTGATGCTGGGCCTGACGCCCGCCGAAGCGGCCAAGACGACGCTGAACATCGGCATGAGCGTCGAGCCGACCGGCCTCGATCCGACGATCGCCGCTCCCGTCGCCATAGGCCAGGTGACCTGGCAGAACATCTACGAAGGGCTGGTCGCCATCGATGAAAGCGGCAAGATCGTGCCGCAGCTCGCGAAAAGCTGGGACATTTCTCCCGACGGCCTTATCTATACGTTCAAGCTGCAGACCGGCGTCAAATTCCATGACGGCGAAGCATTCGATTCGACGGCGGCGAAATTCGCGCTCGACCGCGCCCGCGACGGCAAATCCGTCAATCCGCAGAAGCGGTTCTTTGCAACCATCGCCTCGATCGACGCACCGGATCCCGAAACGCTGGTGCTGCATCTCTCTTCGCCGACCGGCAGCCTGCTCTATTGGCTCGGCTGGCCGTCTTCGGTCATGGTCGGTCCGAAATCTGCCTACGACGACAAGACGACGCCTGTCGGCACCGGCCCCTTCAAATTTTCGAGCTGGGCCAAGGGCGACCATGTGGAGTTGGTGAAGAACCCGGATTACTGGAACAAATCCGTCGACGTGCAGCTCGACAAAGTAACCTTCCGCTTCATCTCCGATCCGCAGGCGGAAGCAGCAGCGCTAAAGGCCGGCGACCTCGACGCATTTCCGGAATTCGCGGCACCGGAGCTGATGAGCTCTTTCGACGGCGACGCGCGGCTGATGACCAAGGTCGGCAATACCGAACTCAAGGTCGTCGCCGGAATGAACAACACGCGCAAGCCATTCAACGACAAGCGGGTGCGCCAGGCTTTGATGATGGCGCTCGACCGCAAGACGATCATCGACGGCGCCTGGTCCGGCTTCGGCACGGCTATCGGCAGCCACTACACGCCGAATGATCCGGGATACCAGGATCTGACGGGGACGCTGCCTTACGATCCGGCGAAGGCCAAGGCGCTGCTCGCCGAAGCCGGCTATCCCAACGGCTTCACCTTCACCATCAAGACGCCGCAGATGGCCTATGCGCCGCGAAGCGCACAGGTGATGCAGGCCATGTTCGCCGATATCGGCGTCACCATGAACATCGAACCGACGGAATTTCCGGCGAAATGGGTGCAGGACGTCTTCACCGGTCGCGATTACGACATGACCATCGTCGCCCATGCCGAGCCCTTGGACATCGACATCTATTCACGCGACCCCTACTATTTCAATTATAAGAACCCGGTCTTCAACGAGCTGATGAAGAAGCTCCAGCTAACCGCCGACCCAGGCGCACAGAACAAGCTCTATGGCGAGGCGCAGGCGATTCTGGCCGAGGATGCCCCCTCGCTCTTCCTCTTCGTCATGCCGAAACTCGGGGTCTGGGACAAGAAGCTGAAAGGGCTCTGGGAGAACGAGCCGATCCCCTCGAATGTTTTGACCAACGTCTCCTGGGAAGACTGATCTCTTTCACTTCCACGCACACAGCCGGGCGGATCGTCTGGCCGGCTGTGGAATGCTTCGACGCCGGAGATGATCCGGCCATGGACAGGTAATGATCGTACTCCTCACCCGTCGGATCATGGGTCTTATCCTGACCTTGATCGCCGTTTCGTTGCTGGTCTTTGCGGTGATGGCCCTGCTGCCGGGCGATCCCGCCGCCATCACGCTCGGCACCTCAGCGACGCCGGAGACCCTGGCGGCGCTGCGGCACGACATGGGCCTCGATCAACCGTTGGTCATCCGCTACGGCCAATGGCTTGCCGGCGCGCTGACCGGCGATCTAGGCAAATCTTATACTTACGGCGTGCCGGTCGCCGGACTTATCGTAGAGCGGCTGGCCGTGACATTGCCGCTCGCGGTCCTCGCCATCATCCTTTCCATCCTCATCGCCGTGCCACTAGGTGTTGCTGCCGCTGCCCGGCGCGGCGGTGTCTTCGACATCATCGCCACGCTGTTTTCGCAGATGAGTATCGCCGTGCCCGGCTTCTGGGTGGCGCTGCTGTTGATTTTGCTGTTCTCCACCTCGCTCGGCCGGATGCCCGCCGGCGGATTTCCTGGCTGGGGCAATGGCCTGGGGCCGGCGTTCAGGGCGCTGATCCTGCCGGCGGTGGCGTTGGCCCTACCGCAGGCCGGTGTGCTGACAAGAATCACCCGTTCGGCCGTGCTCGAAACGCTGCATGAGGATTTTGCCCGCACGGCGCTCGCCAAGGGCCTGTCCGACGGTGCCGTGCTCTGGGGTCATGTCGTACCGAACGCGCTGGTACCGGTGCTGACCATTCTCGGCCTGCAATTTACCTTCCTCGTCGCCGGTGCGGTGCTGATCGAGAACGTCTTCAACCTGCCCGGCCTCGGACGGCTCGCTTATCAGGCGCTCAGCCAGCGCGACATCATCGTCATGCAGGATGTCGTGCTGTTTTTTGCCGGTCTCGTCATCATCATGAATTTCCTGGTCGATCTCTCCTATCTGGTTATCGACCCTAGGCTCCGCAGTGGAGGCACGCGATGATCACGGTCGAAACCGTCGCCCCCGCCCCGTCCCGCCGTTCCCGTTACCGTCTCCGCGCCCTGCGCCGCGCCAACCTTATCGTCGGCGCGGCGATCATCCTCGCACTTGTCGGCGTGGCGGTTCTATCGCTCTTCTGGACGCCGGTGCCTCCGGCGAAAATGCAGATCGTCCACAAGCTGCAGCCGCCCCTCGCCTTCGGCCTTCTTGGCACCGACCAGCTCGGCCATGACGTGCTGTCGATGCTGATGGTCGGCTGCTGGAATTCGCTGTCGATCTCGATATCGGCGGTCGCGATCGGCGGTACGATCGGGACAGTGATCGGCATCGCCGCCGCGGCTCAGCGAGGGTGGTTCGAATCGCTGGTGATGCGCGCCTGCGACGTGATCTTCGCTCTGCCGCCGATCCTCTCGGCGATGATCCTCGGAGCCTTTCTCGGTACCGGACGTTTTACAGCGATCATCGCCATTGCGGTCTTCATGATTCCCGTCTTTGCCCGCGTGGCGCTGGGGTCCGCGCTGCAGGCCTGGAGCAGGGATTACGTGCTGGCGGCGCGCGCCCTCGGCAATACGCGTTTTTCGATCACCACGCGGCACGTGCTGCCGAATATCATAAGCGGGATCATCGTGCTGGCGACGATCCAGCTCGGCCTGGCGATCCTGACAGAGGCGGGCTTAAGCTTCCTCGGCCTTGGCGTGCCGCCGCCGGCGCCGACCTGGGGGCGGATGCTGGCGGACGCGCAAACCTATCTCGGGCTGGCGCCCTGGCTCGCCATCCTGCCGGGCCTTGCGATCGCGCTCTCCGTCCTCGGCTTCAACATGCTCGGCGACGGCCTGCGGGATCTTCTCGATCCACGCGAGGCGAATCGCTAATCCAAAAACTGAAGAGAATTGATCATGACCGAAGCGACCGATCTTTCCATTCGCCAACTCCTTCAGAAGTTTTCCGAGAAGAGCCTTTCGCCAAGCGAATACTGGCTGGCGCTGGAGAAACATATCGAAGCTTGGGAACCGACGATCGCCGCGCTCTACGCCTATGACCCAGAAGAGGCACGCAAGCAGGCCGCCGCCTGCACCGAGCGTTGGGCTAAGGGCACGCCGCTGGGCGCACTAGATGGCATTCCCGTCACGCTCAAGGAATTGATCGCGACCAAAGGCCAGCCGGTGCCGCTCGGGACGGCCGCCGTCGAACTCGCTCCCGCCCCCGAGGATGCGCCGATTGCCGCCCGTCTGCGCGAGGATGGCGCGGTGATTTTCGCCAAGACCACCTGCCCGGACTACGGCATGCTCTCTTCCGGCCTTTCCAGCTTCCACAAGCTCAGCCGCAATCCCTGGGACCCGACGCTGAACCCCGGCGGCTCCAGCGCCGGCGCTTCGGCGGCGGCGGCGGCCGGCTACGGGCCGTTGCACATTGGCACCGATATCGGCGGATCGGTGCGGCTACCCGCCGGCTGGACCGGCATTTTCGGCTTCAAACCGAGCTACGGGCGCATCCCTGTTGATCCCTATTATGTTGGCCGTTGTGCCGGGCCGATGACCCGCACCGTCGAAGACGCCGCCTTTTCCATGGCCACTCTGTCGCGGCCCGACTGGCGCGACGGCACGAGCCTGCCGCCGAACGAGATCGACTGGATGGATCTCGATATCGACGTGCGCGGGCTAAAGATTGGCCTGATGCTCGACGCCGGCTGCGGCCTGCCCGTCGACACCGAAGTGCGCGATGCGGTGATATCGGCCGCCAAGCGCTTCGAAGAGGCCGGTGCCATCGTCACCGACGTCGAGCCGGTGCTGACGCGGCAAATGCTGGATGGGCTGGACGTCTTCTGGCGGGCGCGTTTCTGGGGCGAAATCATGGGCCTCAGCGCGGAGCGCCGCGAGATGATCCTGCCCTATATCTACACGTGGGCGAAAGGCGGAGCGGATATCAGCGGCGTCGATGCGGTGCGCGGCTTCAATCAGACTCTCGAAATGCGCAGGAGTTGCGGCAAGCTGTTTGCCGAGGTCGACGCGGTGATATCGCCGACCAACCCGATCGTCTCTTATCCGGCCGATTGGGCCTCGCCCACCAACGACCCGGACCTGCCTTTCGAGCATATCGGCTTTACCGTTCCCTGGAACATGTCGGAGCAGCCGGCCTCGTCGATCAATTGCGGTTTCTCCCGCTCCGGCATGCCGATCGGACTACAGATCGTCGGTCCACGTTTTGGCGACATGCTTGTCCTCCGGCTATCGAAGGCCTTCGAAGACTGGACCGGGGGAGTGATGAACTGGCCGAAGCCACCCACTCACTAGCTCCTTCTCCCCTCGGGGAGAAGGTGCCCGCCCATCGACAAGCTCAGGAGGGCGGATGAGGGGGTCCCGCGTCAAACGCAGAACGGACCTTTGAGGTTGACGAAGAACCAGTCCGCAGCAACGCCCTTCACCCCGCGCGTGCCGCGCGACCTCTCCCCGCCGGGGCGAGGGTGGGCCTGCTGCACTACTACAGCGTCGCGGCACCCTTTTGCTCGACATCGGC
Source organism: Rhizobium mayense (assembly GCF_030272705.1). Classification (GTDB taxonomy): domain Bacteria; phylum Pseudomonadota; class Alphaproteobacteria; order Rhizobiales; family Rhizobiaceae; genus Rhizobium; species Rhizobium mayense. The sequence goes on from NZ_JARFYM010000010.1 coordinate 132,698, forward strand.
ACCAAGCTGCCGCAGCACTTTCTCGATGACGCGCAGATCGTCCTGTAGGCCGTCGTCGGCGCTCATCATGCTTTCGCTGCCGGCGCGTTGGATGCCGCGGGCTTCGCTCTGGAGTTCGCGCAGGCGATCGATCTTTCGGCTACGCCGCAGACGGCTGTCGCCAAGAATATCCCTGATTGCTTGTTCCATGGCCGTAATCGGCATGATGTTTCTCCTCTCGATCAAGGTATTCAACCGAGGGAGTAACGGGTTAAAACCCATGCCGGTTCCGGTCGGGCCTCAGTCCCGAAGGCGGCGATAACCGGTCGGCTGCTGGTAGAGCCAGCCGATTCGCTCCACGGCGGCAGCGAAATTCTCGCGCGCCACGGTCATGGTATGGCCGTTGGCATGGACGATGGTTTTCTCGTCTTCCATGATGGCCACGTGCCCCTTCCAGAAGACGAAATCACCGCGCCTCAGCTCTTCGCGCGCTATCGGCTCGCCGAGGCCGGCGGCCTGCATGTCCGTATCGCGCGGCGCGACGCGGCCCGTCATCAACAATGCGAGCTGCACGAGGCCGGAACAATCAATGCCGAGGCCCGAGCGGCCGCCCCAGAGATAGGGCGTTTCCAGGAACCGCAGGGCGACATCGACAAAGTCGCCACCGTCATTGTAGCCGATCGGCTGCACATGCTTGGCAAAGATGGCCGCGCCGCCTTCCAGGACGACATAATGGTTGCCCCGTACCTCGGCCGTACCTGTAACGCGCACGCGGCTGCCCATGGACAGCACATCGGTGTGGGGCTTACGGAGCTCCGGCTCGGGATAGAGAAAGGTCCGCTGCGTCACGACGATATGGGTCGGTGCTGCCTGTTCTCTCAGGATCGCCTTTTCGGGCAGATAGCCGACATAACCATCCGACGCCGCTTTCACCCAACACCATCCATCCCTGCGCTCGAAGACATCGACGTCCTCGCCAAACAAAAGCTCGGTATCGATGCCGCGCGCCAGATCCGGCTGCGGGCGAAGGGCGACAACGGGAACGACGACTTGGGCCTTGCTGCCTTCGACAAAACGGTCGGCCTCGACCTTGCCCTGGAGAGAGGCATCGGCGAGATCGGGCCGGAAAGCGTTGAGGCGGCGGTCGAGCGTCATGAATATGCTCCTTACACTGATAGTTTGCGGCCTTGCTCGATGATGAGATCACCGAGCTTTTCCAGATAGAGCGCGCCGGTGACGGTGCGCTTGATGATGACATTACGACGATCGCGCTCATCACGCACGCGATCAACCAGCCCCATCTCGCCCATCGTATCCAGGGCGCGGGTGATGACCGGCTTGGTTACGCCAAGCGTTGCGGCAAGCCCCCGCACCGTATGCGGCGGCGGCACGAGATAGATTTGCAGGAGGATCGCCATCTGTCGAAGGGTCAGATCATGGTCCTCGCGACGCACCTGCTCGAGCGCCACGCCATGCCAGAGGCCGAGAGCCTGCGAGGCAGAGAGTTCAAGCGGCAAAGGCAACCCCGGGGATCGTTACGCTGCCGTTTCAGTTTCGGCCAAGATCATGGCGGATTCAAGGGGACTAACGGCGAAACGATCTGTGGCCGCCTCGTGGTTCGAGGCCTTGCCGCCTACGCTAGCGCTGCGGCAACAAGGCACCTCACCATGAGGCGGAGCGAATTCGCAACCGGCAAGAGGAGCAGCCCTCATGGTGAGGTGCGAAGGCCCGCAGGACCGTAGCCTCGAACCACGAGGGCGGGCAGCGCGTCGCCCCTATCGCACACTCTGCCGGATATGGTGATAGAGTGCCCGGATAGCCTGTGCCTCGCCGCCGCCTGGGGAGTGGGGACGCTCGTTCTGTGCCCAGCCGTAAATGTCGAAATGCACCCAGCTCGACGTATTTGTCACGAAGCGCTTCAGGAACAAAGCGGCCGTGATCGAGCCGGCCATGCCGCCGGAGGGCGCGTTGGTGATATCGGCAAATTTGGCGCGGATATCCTTGTCGTAGCCCATGTAGAGCGGCATGCGCCACAGCGGGTCGTCCGTCTCCAGGCTCGCCTCGGTTAGATCGCGAGCGAGATCGTTGTCGTCGGTGAAGAAGGGCGGCAGGTCGGGGCCGAGCGCGACACGGGCAGCGCCCGTCAGCGTCGCCATATCGATCATCAGATCGGGCGCTTCTTCGTCGGCATAGGCAAGTGCATCGGCGAGGATCAACCGTCCCTCGGCATCGGTATTGTCGATCTGTACCGTCAGGCCCTTGCGGCTCTTGTAGATGTCGCCGGGACGGAAGGCATTGGACGAAATCGAGTTTTCGACAACGGGAATGATGACGCGCAGGTCGACCTTGAGCTTGGCGTCCATGATCATCAGCGCTAGGCCCATGACATTGGCGGCGCCGCCCATGTCCTTCTTCATCAACAGCATCGAGGATGCCGGCTTGATGTCGAGGCCGCCGGTGTCGAAGCAGACGCCCTTGCCGACCAGCGTGATGCGGCGATGCCCCTTCTTGCCCCAGCGCAGCTCCAGCAGGCGCGGGGCATCGGCGCTGGCGCGCCCGACCGTATGCACCAACGGGAAATTCTCCTTCAGGAGGTCGTCGCCGATGATGACCGACATTTCCGCCTTGTAATGCTCGGCGAGCGCCCGGAAAGCAGCTTCGAGCTGTTCCGGCCCCATGTCGTTGGTCGGCGTGTTGATGAGGTCGCGGGCGAGGAAGACGCCGGCGAGCTGGCGCTTGATATCGGCGGCGTCGGCGTCGCGCGGGATCATCAGCGTCGGCGGGGTTGCCTTTTCCGATTTGTAGCGCTCGAACCGGTAGCTGCCGAGACCGAACCCGAGCGAAAGCCGGTTTGCCGTCAGCGGCGCAGTCTCGATATGCCAATCGCCCGCCGGCAGGCCGCGCGCCAGCTTGCCGGTCAGGAATGGCTGTTCCGAAGGGTTGGAGCCGAGGCCGAACAATGCGCCGCCGAGATGACCTTCTTCCGTCGGAATCAACAGCAGCGAGCCGCTTTCGGCCTTGTAACCGGCCTTGCGCGCCCAATCGAGCGCGATGGGATCGATGGTGCCGGTCTCGATATGGGCCGGGGTGACCGCAAAGATCGGCAGCGTTGCGCCGCCCTTCGAATTGAAGGGGCTGGCGCGCTCGATGAATTGATAGGGGGCCATAACTGTCCTTTGGCAATGATTTCAGGGAATCGCGGGTTAACTCTCTGTTAGGGTTAACAGATTATTGCTGGAGCGAACATTGCGTCAAACCTTTCCCTGTTCCGATTCGAGGCCAGGCGCAGGACTCAGCATTCCGGGATAGGCGCTATGGCCACTTCATCAATCACGTCTTCGCTCAAGACTTTTCTTTTCCATGGCGCTTCCGCAGCACTTGTGGCGCTTGCGCTTGCCGGCTGCTCGACGACCGGAAAAGACAAGATGACCACTGGCTCGATCCCGACGGTGTCGAAGCCCGTCGATGAGATGAACAGCTCGGATATCGCTCAAGCGACCCTTACCCTGGGCAAAGCTTACGACGCAAATCCGAAGGATCGCGATACCGGCATCAACTACGCCAATGTTCTCCGTATGAGCGGCCGAAACGACCAGGCGCTGGCCGTCATGCAGCAAGTGGCGATCGCCCACCCCAACGACAACGGCGTGCTGGCTGCCTATGGCAAGGCGCAGGCGGCGGCCGGACAGCTCAACGAAGCGCTCGCGACGATCGACCGTGCGCAGACGCCGGACCGCCCGGACTGGCGGCTGGTTTCGGCGGAAGGCGCGATCCTCGACCAGCTCGGCCGCTCGGCCGAGGCGCGCGGCAAATACCGCGATGCCCTTGTGCTGCAGCCGAACGAGCCTTCGATTCTTTCCAATCTCGGCATGTCCTATGTGCTGACGGGTGACCTCAAGACCGCTGAAAGCTATCTTCGCTCCGCCGTCAGCCAGCCGGCGGCCGACAGCCGCGTGCGCCAGAACCTCGCTCTCGTTGTCGGGCTGCAGGGCCGCTTCCCTGAGGCCGAACAGATCGCCCGCCAGGAACTGACGCCACAGCAGGCGAACGCCAATGTCGCCTATCTGCGCTCCATGCTGGCGCAGCAGAATTCCTGGCAGAAACTCGCCGCCGGCGACGCCAAGAAAGCGGTAAACTAAAGCGGTTCAGCGCCAGATATGCCGTGGCAGGCCTTCGGCCACAAGCCGAACGCCGAGCGCGCCCATGACGGTGCCCGCGATCCTGTCGATCCAAAGCTTGGCTCCGAGATAGAGCGAGCGCGGACGGTTCGACGAAAAGGCGATGGTCACCACCGTATACCAACCCACCTCGACGGCGAAGACCGCCAGCGGCACTGCGAGCATCAGCCCAGGAGCAGGTTGTGCCGGCAGAAGCGCTGCAAAAATGCTGCCATAGAAAATGGCCGTCTTCGGATTGCTGAGCTGCGTTCCCAGCGCAAACCAGAAATTACGCCTGACGCTTCCGCCGGATGGCGTCACCGGGGCATCGAGAGCGAGATCATGGGCCGCACTCCGCCAAATGCGGATGCCGATATAGATCAGATACAGGCCACCGGCGACCTTAAGGGCAAGATAAAGCCATTCGACCTGCATCAGCAGTGCGTTCAACCCGAACAGCGTCAAGGTCGCGAAGGTCACGCTGCCAACGCCCATGCCGAGCGCGGCGGCAAGGCCAGCCCTGCGCGAACGGGAAACGGCTATGCGGGAAACGAGAACAAAACTCGGGCCGGGACTGATCGCCCCGATGAGAACGGCGGCGACGACGCTGAAAAAGATGGCTATGGACGACATGCGGATCCTCCCGATACGAATGGCGTCCGGGCGAACAGCGCTCTTCTGCCGCGCCGATGCCATCCATCTCACATCGCCGATGACGCCGGATTGCAACTTAATCAGGCCCGACACCTGCGGCAAGTTTTCCATCTCAGAATTTATCCATCACCTGGATAGCCGCCGGGCCGAGAATAACGGCCATGAGAACGGGCAGGAAAAAGACGATCATCGGCACGGTCAGTTTCGGTGGCAAGGCGGCCGCCTTCTTTTCCGCCTCGTTCATGCGTTCGTCGCGACTTTCCTGCGCCAGAACGCGCAGCGCCTGTGAGACCGGCGTGCCGTAGCGTTCTGCCTGGATCAGTGCCTGCGTCACCGATTTGACGATTTCGATCTGGGTCCGGCTAGCGAGATTGTCGAACGCGGCGCGACGATCCTGCAGGAAGGAGAGTTCCGCCGTGGTCAACACCATTTCTTCTGCAAGCGGCGGCGATTGCTCCGACATCTCCTCTGAGACGCGGCGCATACCGGCCTCGATGGAAATGCCCGATTCCACGCAAATCAGCATCAGGTCGAGCGCATCCGGCCAGGCGCGCTTGATGGACTTTTGCCGCTTGGTCACGAGATTGGAAATATAGATGTTCGGCGCGTAGAAGCCGAGATAGGCGGCGCCGATGACGCCGAGAAGGCGGATCGCGAACGGCTTGGCGGCGAAATAGCCAAGGACGAAAACGAAAATGACGGCAACCGTCAAAAACAGGAACGGCAGCAGAAAGCGCGCCACCAGAAATATGTTCAACGCATTTTCCGAGCGCAGACCGGCGGCCCGGAGCCGATTGACCGTATTGGCATCCACAAGGGCATTGCGGAGATTGAAGCGTTCGACGATCTGGCGGACATTGTGGTTGTTCTGGCTGCGCAACGACGCCTTGCTGCCGTCGCTGTTCAGCCGGGCGCGTTCCCGGGCGCGGATTTGCTCGCGCTCGGTCGAAACGGCTTTCATCCGCTTGTTGAGGTCGCCGCGCTCCAGGAAGGGCACCGCGATCGTGTAGAAGGTGGCGAAGACGGCGATTGCCACGAATACGGCAAGAAGCATGCCGGGATCGGTCAATTTGCTGGCGATATCGGAGGACATGTCTCGGCGTCTCCTTCAGGTCAAATCTCGAAATTGACCATGTTGCGCATGATGTAGATGCCGAATGACATCCAGATGCCGGCGGCGCCCAGGATCAGATGGCCGCGCGGATCGACGAAAAGAATCCTCATATATTGCGGCGAGGTCAGGTAGACGAGCGTCGCGACAATGAACGGCAGCGCACCGATTATGACGGCCGAGGCTTTTGCTTCCATCGACAGTGCAGTCACCTTCGCTTTCATCTTCTTGCGCTCGCGCAGCACGCGCGAGAGGTTGCCCAGCGCTTCTGACAGGTTACCGCCGGCCTGCGCTTGGATGGCGATGACGATCGAAAAAAAGTTCACCTCTTGGAGAGGCATATGATTGTTCATGCGCGCGCAGGCGTCGGTCATGCTGAGGCCGACCTGTTGGGCTTCTACGACCCGCCGAAATTCCGATTTGACGGGTTCGCGGGCCTCGGCTGCCACAAGGCGCACGGCGTCATTGAGCGGCAGGCCCGAACGGAGCGAGCGGGTGATGAGGTCGAGCGCATTGGGAAATTCGTCCAGGAACTTGTTCTGCCGGCGCTTGATGAGGAAGCCGACGACCCAGCGCGGCAAGCCGAAGGCGGCGGCAAACGGCAGACCGAGCACCACGGCGAGCGGGGCGTGGATCAGGAAGAGGACAACCATGACGAAAAGGCCGAACAGGACGCCGAAGAGATAGAAACGTGCTGGCGTCAGCGACAAGCCGGCATGTCCGAGCCGCATCTTCAACGATTGTTTCTTCTTGGTGTTCTCCAACTGGCGCTTTTCCAGATCCTTCAGCGAATCCTGCACCGATTTGCGCCGTTTCGACATTTCCTGCACACGGTCGCGCGCTGCCTTGACCTTCGTGCGGTCGGTCTCGGCCGATTTGATGCGGTTGACTCGGCTGTCGGCCTTTTTCTGTGTCTCGATCCGAGAATAGAGGACGGCATAGCAGACCGCCGCCGCGGAGACGGCTGCGAGCACGACAATCAAAAGCACTACCGGATCGGCACCGAACATCGGGGAAGTCCTATTTCGACTTGTTTTCCATTTCGTCGAGGGCAGCAGCCAAGCGCTTTTCCTCGTTGTAATAGCGGGCACGGTCCCAGAAATGCGGCTTGCCGATGCCGGTCGACATATGCCGGCCGATGATGCGACCGCTCGCATCTTCGCCTTCGATCTCGTAGCGCATCAGGTCCTGGGTGATAATCACATCGCCTTCCATGCCGATCACCTCGGTGATCTGGGTGATGCGGCGCGAACCGTCACGCAGACGGGCGGCCTGGATCACGACGTCGACGGAGGTTGAGATGATTTCGCGCACCGTCTTGGCCGGCAGGCTGAAGCCGCCCATCGCAATCATCGATTCCATACGGCTCAGGCATTCGCGCGGCGTATTTGCATGGATCGTGCCCATCGAGCCGTCATGGCCGGTGTTCATCGCCTGCAACAGGTCGAAGACTTCCGGTCCGCGCACTTCGCCGACGATGATGCGTTCAGGACGCATGCGCAGGCAGTTCTTGACAAGATCGCGCATGGTGATCTCACCCTCGCCTTCGATGTTCGGAGGGCGGGTTTCGAGGCGGACAACATGCGGCTGCTGCAATTGCAGTTCGGCCGTGTCCTCGCAGGTGATGACGCGCTCGTCGCGATCGATGTAGTTAGTCAGGCAGTTCAAAAGCGTCGTCTTACCGGAGCCGGTACCGCCGGAAATGACGACATTGCAACGAACGCGGCCGATGATCTGCAGCAGCGTGGCGCCCTCCGGCGTGATGGCGCCAAAACGGACGAGCTGGTCGAGCGTCAGCTTGTCCTTCTTGAATTTGCGGATGGTAAGCGCCGGGCCGTCGATCGACAGCGGCGGAGCGATGACGTTGACGCGCGATCCGTCCGGCAGGCGGGCGTCGCAGATCGGGCTCGATTCATCGACGCGACGGCCGACCTGGCTCACGATGCGCTGGCAGATGGAAAGAAGCTGGGCATTGTCGCGGAAGCGGATTTCCGATTCGACCGTTTTGCCACCGACTTCGATGAAGGTCTGGCCCGCGCCGTTGACCATGATGTCGGCGATGTCGTCGCGGGCAAGCAGCGGCTCCAGCGGACCGTAACCGAGGACGTCGTTGCAGATATCCTCGAGCAGCTCTTCCTGCTCGGAGATCGACATCGCGAAGTTCTTGATGGTGATGATGTCGTTGACGATGTCGCGGATTTCCTCGCGCGCCGCCTCCGCATCGAGCTTGGAGAGCTGCGACAGATCGATCGTATCGATCAGCGCGGAAAAGACCTGCGATTTGGTGTCGTAATATTCCTCGGTGCGCACCGGCCGGCGGCGTGTCGGCGTCTGCATCGAAGGCGGTGCCACCTGCTGGCGCTGTTGCGACCCCTCGCGCGCCGGCTCGACCAGCACAGTCGATGCCGCCGGCGCCGCAGCAGCGGAGGGTGCGCGCGGCGGCGACGGCGGAGCCGCTATGCCGCCGCTCTTTGCAGGACCATCATTTCCGCGTCTGCCAAACATGCCGTCGATCCAATTCTACGCTGGAGCATGATGTCAAAAGTGCGAACCGGCTTTCGAACACGATCATGCGAAATCAAACAATTACTTCCGTTTCAGGAGGCCGAGCAGGCCGCCCTTCTTCGCCTTCTTCAGCGCAACGCGCCCGGTGACGATGTGCGATATCTGTGAGAAGGTCTCGGCGATCGGCGATTTCGGATCGGTTTCCGAAATCATGCGACCGCTATTGGCGGCGTTGCCGAACAGGTTGATATCGAAAGGAATGATGGCGATCGGGTCGGTTTCTAACGGCTCGCAGAACTCCGAGGGACCGATTTCCGGGCGCTTTGGCATGCCGACCTGATTGAGGATGAGATGGGGCGCCTTGTCGTTGGGGCGCAGCTTGCGCAGCGCATCCAGCATGTTCTTGGCGTTGCGCAGATTGGCGAGGTCGGGTGCCGCGCAAATGACGACCTCATCGACCGCCGAAAGCACGGAGCGCGTCCACTCCGTCCACAGATGCGGCACGTCGAGCACACTCACAGGCGCACTGCGCTGCAGAACGTCGAGCACCGGCTGAAACGCTTGGCCTTCGAAATCATAGGCGCGATCGAGCATCGAGGGGGCGGCGAGCAACGATAGGTGCTGCGAACACTTGGTCAAAAGACGGTCGAGGAAGACTTCGTCAAGGCGTTCCGGCGCATAGACGGCCTCGGCGATGCCCTGAGCCGGGTCCTGGTCGAAATCGATATTGGCGGTGCCGTAAGGCAGGTCGAGATCGGCGAGAATGGTCTCGGTCGAGAACAGGTTGGAGATGCCGAAAGCGCAATTATGCGCGATGGTGGACGCCCCTACCCCACCCTTGGCGCCGATGAAGGCGACGCTGCGGCCGAGTGGCTCCGCGTCGGGATCGACGAAGATTGCGGCCATCGCCGCCATGACATCCGTCATGGCGACCGGGTGGACCATATATTCGGAAATGCCGTTGCGGATGAGCTCGCGATAGAGGCCGATGTCGTTATGATGGCCGATGATCACCACTTTGGTGCTCGGATCGCAGACGGCGGCAAGCGGTGCAAGCTCGGCCAGCAGATTCTGCGGATTGGCGCGGGTTTCCAGAATGATCAGATTCGGCGTCGGGGTCGTGGCGAACATGTTTGCCGCCGCCGCTGTACTGCCGCTGGTGATCCTGAGGCTGACCTTGGACATGCGCCGATCGTTGGCGCATCGGTCCATCACCTGCTGCAACTGCTCGCTTTCGCAAAAAGCATGCACGGAGATGCGCGGCAGCGGTCGCATGTTTTCGAGATCGCCGACACGGGGCGCGTCCTCGGCTTCCGCAGCGGCCTGCTTGATGTCGTAATCGATGGCGCTCATGACTTTATCCTGTTGCGGCGACCGTAAGCTCGCATGTTTAGAAACCACTGCCGCCGCTGCCAAAGCCACCGACCGTGGCCGTGCTGGTTGCGGTCGAACCGTTGCGATAGTTGTCGATCACCTTGCTGCGCTGGTCGGCATCGATCGGCGTCACGGCACGCGGCGCGATGAGATCGGTCGGATTGGCGACTTGCGCGGCGAGGTTGTTCTGGGTGGCGCAGCCGAAATTATAGTAGTTCTGATTGTCGAAAAAATTGTCGGCGAGATCGTCCGGCCACTGGCCGCAGGCATTGGTGGCGGCGGTCGTCGCCGTGAAGCGCAGGCGGATCGGCGCAGCATCATAGGGACCGCCGGCCGGATAATAACTATCGACGATGCGCGCCGACGGAATGCCGTTCGCCGCCAGTTCCTGACGAATTTGCCGGCGCAAGGCAGACGCGGCCGGCGAGTTCGCCGATTCCCGCGGGGTAAGAATTTCGACGGTGCCGGTTGCGTGCGCGCGATAATCCTGCACGAATCCGCGAACTGTATCGCGCGTGCCGGGGGTCAGACGACGATCGCCGGCAGAGATCGGAATGTCGACGTGGTGTTCCTTCTCCGTCAGCACGATCGGATGACGCTGACGATAGTCGTCGGAAATGGCGCTGGTCCTTATGCCGTCGGGCGAACCGGCACATCCGCTGACGGCGGCAGCCATCATGATCAAGGCCATGGCTGCGAATCGCGGGCTGGTGACGCGGGGCGCATTGCGATCGAGGCTGGCCATTTTTTGGTCTCTCGTGGATCCGGTTGAAAAGGGGCGTGTCATGATCCGTTTGCCCTCACTTGTAGATAAAGCCGACTGTGCCGTGGAAATTGGCATCGGCGACCGGCGGCCCATCTCTGCGACCGTAGATCTTGTTGACACGGTTCATGAAGAAGGCAGCGGCATCGTTCGTCGGGGAGAAATTATCGTCGGGACGAGCCAACTGATCGCGAGCCACCGGCCGCACGAGGTAAGGCGTCGCGATGATCACCAGTTCTTTTTCGTCGCGCTGAAAGCTCTTCTGCCGGAACAGCGCGCCGATGATCGGGATCTTCGAGGCGCCGGGCGTTCCGTTGGTATTCTGCTGGATGTTATCGCTCAGGAGGCCGGCGAGCGCGATCGAGCCGCCAGAAGGCAATTCGACGGAGGTGTCTGCTGCGCGCTGGTTGTAGGTTGCCTCGCCGGCAGTGCCTACGGGTTCGGAAACCTGAGTCTGGACATGCAAACTGATGCGTCCGGCCGAAAGGACGACGGGCGTAAAGGCGAGGCTGATGCCGTAAGTATACGGCGTGATCGTCACCTTGCCATCCTGATCGATCGTGGAATAGAGCGTCTGGCCGCCCGAATTGAAGGTCGCGGCCTGGCCTGAAATCGCTGTCAAGGTCGGTTCGGCGAGTGTGCGGACAGCGCCAGCTTGCTCCATGGCGTTCAGATAGCTGTTGATATCGTATTTGCCGATCGTGGACTTGAACAAGGCGGCGATGCCGCCGTTGCCGGTGGCAGCCGTTGCATCGCTACTGACGTTGCCGAGCTGCGCAACGGTGAGGCCGGAAGAATTGCTGACGAGGTGGTCGAAGCCGATCGACTTCAGAACACTCCGCTTGATTTCGGCGACGGTAACCTTCAGCGTCACCTGATCCTCGCCTTCGATCTGCAGAAGATTGACGATCTGTGAGGTTTGGCGCGCTTCGGCAAAGAGAGCGACGGAATTGTCGCCGCCGCTGCCGCTGGCGGTTTCGGTGCGGGTGGTCGCCTCGCCGCCCTTGAGGAAGGCTTCGGCCAATTGCTCGGCGCGCGCCGAATCCTGTGGCGTACGGACCGTGCCCGTCAAGACGATGTTATCGGAGACGATCTCGACATTGATGTTGGAGTCCGCGATGAAACGCTTGAGATTGGTTTGCAGGCCGGCGATGTCGCGTTCGATCTGCAAGTCGAGGCTAACGATCTCCTTCCCGTCGGCGCCGAAGACGAAGATATTGGTCTGGCCGACCGTCTTTCCGAACAGGTAGATGCGGCGCGAGGTGCGCGTCACGGCATCAGCCATCTTCGGATCAGAAACTAGAATATCATGGGCGTCCGCCGGCAGGTCGACCACCAGCGCCTTGTTGAGGCCGAGCTTCAGCGTGCGCTTGGTGCCGAGGCCGGCGATGGTGACGATGGTGTCGGAACCGTCGGCCCTGGCCGTCGCCATGCGCAGGAAAGCCGGCGCTTCGGCGAAAGGCAGGCCGGCGAAAGCGACCGAGAAAGAGAGAGCCGCAGACGAAAGAAGGTCGATCGGTTTGCTGGTCTTGAACATGGTCCCGCCCCTTCTCATTGCGTCTTGGCTGCGGCCGTGCCGTTGGCAACGATCGCGCCTGATTTGATGACCTGGACGACCGCGCCGCCATTGTCCCCGGTCAGCAGATAGTCCGCAGCGGTCGTATCCGACTGACCCGCATCGGCGACCGAGCGCAGCGCCAGTGTCAATCGATCGGCAATCTGCTGGGCGACCGCCAGAACCTTGGTCTGGTCCGGCGTCAGCTCCAGCGTCGCGGTCGTGCCGACCACCGCCTTGGTCCCATCCTGCTTTTCCTCGATCTGCTGATCGACGGCGAGGACGCGGACGTTGCTGAGCACGGTCTCGGTCACGAATTTCTGCGTATCGCCCTTGCGAACCATGATCACGTCAACACGATCATTGGGAAGGATAAATCCGCCGGCACCGGTGGCGACGGAGATTTCGGTGGCGACTGCGCGTTTGCCGGAAGGCAACAGAGAGGAGAGAATGTGGCTGTTGGAATCGGCGACTTTCTCTTCGCGGATCGGTTCACCTTCAAAGATCGGCAGGCGGACAACCGCACCGTTCAGGTCCTTCAGCGCATCGGGACGGTCGGCTTCAGTGATGAAACCTTTGACAAGGCCACTCTGCGGCCAGGCCATCCAATGGACGGACTTGTCATTCAAGCGCGAGCCGACCGGAAGATTGGCGTCGGCGACGAGCACATTGACTGTCGCCTCCTTCTCCACCACCGCTGCGACCTGCGGCACAACATTGTGCGAACCGGCCAGACGCATCGCCAGCAGTCCGGCAAGCCCTGCCGTGACAACTGCCACCGCGAGTATCATTAAGCGAGCGGGTTTCATGATCATTCCTTGGGGAATACGACTCTTCGCCCCGCAGAATGCTCTGTAATTGGTGTAATTATGGTTAATCGTATATTACATTTACAATTATTTAAGCACGACTATTAAAGAACCATAATATACAGCGCCGTGTAATACATCATTAATACTTAGATAAATCTAAATTAGATAAGACGCGAAGTAACCGCAATGACCAGCGGAGACGAAGGAAAAACCAGGAAGCCGCCAATGGCGATGGCAATGCCATACGGGATTTTCTTGGCCATCAGTAGCGAGTTCGGCACCGGCAGGCCCATAGCCAGGATGACGTTGGATTGCGAACGCAGCATAAGAATGAAAATCGTCACCACGCCGCCGAGGAAGGCGACATGGACGAGGAAGGACAGTAGCGACAGATCGAAACCGAACCAGACTGCGGAAGCCGCCAGCAGCTTGGCATCGCCACCGCCCATAACGTTCAGGGCAAAGAGCGCAAAGCAGATACAAAAGACAATGGCCGCCCCGGCAAAATGCATGCCGATGTCAGCCCATGCTAGGCCGAGTAAGGGTGCAAGCACCATGAAGGAGCCAAGCAGGATAAGCGACACCCGATTCGGGATCGTCATCGTAAACAGGTCGGAAAGGGCCGCGACCGCAAGGCAGAGCGGGAAGATCAGCAATGTTGCGGCTTCAAGCATCGAAGACTTCCCACTCAAAATATAAATGTCAAAAACCGCTCATGATACTGAGCGGTTTCCGAAGACATTAGGTCGCAATACCATCACGGATACTTCTGAGCCGCAGTGTCCATCTTGGTCCCAATGTTGATGAACGTATTGTTGAGCACACCGCCCAGGGTCGTAGCGCCGGTGATGATGGCAACGGAAATCAGCGCAGCGATCAGGCCGTATTCAATTGCGGTCGCACCGGATTCGTCTTTCAAGAAACGCGAAAAAAGCTTGGTCATAAGTTTACTCCACTCACTTTGTTGACAGCACGTCCGCCAACTGTTTGCCGTTGATCGGATGAGTTGCACGGTAGCGGTTGGCCGTTTCCATCGCTTTAAGGAATTGGGTTAACAGATCGGAAATTCTAAAACGCAAATAGACTAGTTAACGTCAAATCATGTCTTTCCGAGCAATTTTAAAGAAAATCTTCGATTTCCATACAATGATTAGGCTCTGATGTATTAGGACGATGCATGGAACGTCTCTGAATATTTCATGACCGTAACGGAAATCCCAAAATGGAAGGCCAAGGCGGCGAACTTGCATCGGAATTGCACGGGTAGCCTTCCCTTAATTGTTCATTCACCATTCTTTCTCATTGTATTTGGCAATCGTTTCCGCCACCAGCTTCACGAGGCCAGACCATGCCAACCCGCGGCAGAACCGCATTCTTTGCTTGCGCCGCCGCAATAGTGGGCCTGATACCGCAGCTTTCCCATGCAGCGGATGACGGCATGCTGCGCGTCTATATGGATCACGCGCGCGTGCTGAAACTCGATCGTCCCGTCAGCAAGGTCATCGTCGGCAATTCACAGGTTGCCGATGCGACCGTCGCCGATCCGAAAACCATCGTGCTTACCGGCCGCAGTTTCGGCACGACGAATATCGTTCTGCTCGATTCCGACGGCAACGCGATCGTCGACGAGCGTATCCTTGTATCGATCGACGAAGGCAATACGGTCCGTGTCTACCGTCAGACTGACCGTTCGGTGCTGTCCTGCACGCCTACTTGCGAGCAGCATGCCCAGCAGAACCATGCCCAACAGAACAATGCTGCAGCCGCCAGCCCGTAAGGGCCGGCTCCCTCTTATATTCAACTATACTGTACAAGACTTATCTTTCTCAAATAAATCCGGACTTCCTCTCAATATGAAGAGAGAAGAGAAACGGATTATCAAGAAAGCAGCTCTAGTCTCATCCCCATTTAAATCGCCGCGGATTCCGGTATGACGCCAGACGACGATATTCTTGGGGGCAAGAGCCCTGCGCGGCGACGCGCGGGGGGACGTCTGCGCGAATTCGTGCGCTCTCGCGACGGCACGGCAGCCATCGAATTCGCCCTTCTGGCGATCCCCTATTTCCTGATCATTTTCGCAATCCTGGAAACCTTCGTCGCCTTTATCGCGGAGCAGGTCGTTTCCAACGCCGTCGATACCATGGCGCGTCAGATCAGGACCGGGCAGATCACCGCTGCCAATACGAATGAACAGCAATTCCGCCAAGCCTTCTGCAACGAGATTTCGGTCATCATCGCCTGCTCGGCAGCCGAGCTGACGACGCCAACCAATCTTTATCTTGACGTCGAAAGCTACCAGACCTTTGCGGCCATGCCGACCACCATCCCACGCGCGTCTTCGTCCAATCCCTATTCCGACATCAGCACAACGGGCTTCAAATACGCACCCGGCGGCGCCCAGTCGTACAACATGGTGCGCGCCTATTACCGCTGGCAGATAATAACCGATCTTCTGCGGCCTTACCTCACCACCATACGCCCAACTGACGGTTCCATGCCGACGACCTATCTCATCGTCGCGACTGCCGCCTTCCAAAACGAGAATTTTCCGTGAGGAGGATGGCGATGGGTCGAAAAGAGCTGACGGCCAGGCTTTGCGCCGCTTTGCGGCGCTTTGCCGGCGACGAGCGTGGCATCGGCGCGATCGAATTCGCCATCCTTTTTCCGGTGCTGGTGATGCTCTATCTCGGCGCCTTCGAACTCACCATAGCGCTCAGCGTCGAAAAGCGAGCGAGCCGATCGGCCGGTTCCATCGCCGACATCCTGACGCACCGGACCGACGTCAACAAGACGATGCTCGCCACCATGCCTTCGGTTGCCAGCGCCATTTTCGCGCCCTACGACGCGACCGACCTGACGCTGAAGATCAGCGGTGTTCAGCTCGATGCCAGCGGCAACGCCACCGTTGCCTGGTCCTGGGCACAGGACGGCAGCAAGCCCTACTCGACCGGCAGCACCGTCACCGTTCCCGTCAATATCGCTCAGCCAAGCACATTTCTGGTGCGCACCGAGCTCACCGTTCCCTATCAGCTCATCAGTTTCGGCGCGGATTTCCTGCCGGCCGGTAGCAGCCAGATCACCATCGGCCGCGAGTATTTTTATCGGCCGCGCTCCAAAGATCCGATCACCTGTAGCGATTGTTGAGCGCAATTTCTGCAAATCCGTGCGATATTCCCCATTTGAGCAGGAAAATTGCCAAGTAGACGTCTCCGTTATATGGGTGACGTCCAATGCGCCTGACGTCATCTAGCGCATTGAGCAATCCTATCGGGTGAACCATGGCGCGCGCCTTTCTCTTCGTTCTTGATTCCTTCGGTGTCGGCGGCAGTCCGGATGCGGCCACCTATGGCGATGAGGGCGCCGATACGCTCGGCCATATCGCCGAGTTCTGCGCGGCGGGTGCCGCCGACCGCGAGGGCCTGCGTTCCGGTCCTTTGATGCTGCCGAACATGTCGGGTCTCGGGCTGTTGGAGATCGCCAAGGCGGCGACAGGCCGCTATCCGGACGGCATGCCAAAGCCGGAAAAGCTCTATGGCCTCTATGGCTGCGCCAATGAAGTGTCGCGCGGCAAGGACACGCCATCGGGCCACTGGGAAATTGCCGGCACGCCCGTCATGTTCGACTGGGGTTATTTTTCCGCCGAGGGCGACGCCTTTCCGCCGGATCTGGTGGAGGCAATCTGCAAAGCAGCCGATCTCCCCGGCATTCTCGGCAATTGCCACGCATCCGGCACTGAGATCATTGCCAAATATGGGGAGGAGCATATCCGCAGCGGCAAGCCGATCTGCTACACCTCGTCCGACTCCGTCTTCCAGATTGCTGCACATGAGCACTATTTTGGCCTCGAAAGGCTGATCGCTCTCTGCCAGATCGTTCGCACCCTGCTCGATCCCTACAATATCGGCCGGGTCATCGCCCGCCCCTTCATTGGGGAAACGTCGACGACATTCGAGCGAACCGGCAACCGCCGCGACTTCTCCGTGCTGCCGCCCGAGCCGACCTTACTCGACCGTCTGGTTAAGGCCGAACGCACCGTGCACGCGGTCGGCAAGATTGGCGACATCTTTGCCCATCAGGGCATCTCGAAGGTCATCAAAGCCAACGGCAACATGAAGCTGATGGATGCGACGCTAAGGACGATGGACGAGACCGCCGACGGCGATCTCGTCTTCACGAATTTTGTCGATTTCGACATGGTCTATGGCCATCGCCGTGATGTACCCGGCTATGCGGCGGCGCTTGAAGCCTTCGACGCGCGGCTGCCGGAGGTGCATGAGAAGCTGAAACCCGGCGATCTCGTTATCCTGACGGCCGATCACGGCTGCGATCCGACCTGGCGCGGTACCGACCATACGCGCGAGCGTGTGCCTGTCATCGCCTATGGGCCTGGCATCCGCTCGCGCTCGATCGGCATCCGCCGGACCTATGCCGATATCGGCGAAACCGTTGCTCGCCATTTGGGAATTGCGGCGGGGCCGCATGGAAGGAGTTTTCTGTGACATCGCATTTGAAGAAGGTCGAGCTGCACTGTCATCTCGAGGGTGCCGCTCCTCCGGCGCTGACGCTCGCACAAGCACGGAAATACAACGTCGATACTAGTGCCTTCCTGCATGACGGCATCTATCTCTGGAAGGATTTCGCCGAATTCCTCGTCTGCTACGACAAGGTTTCCGAGGTCTATCGCACCGATGAAGACTACGCGCTGCTGACCGAAACCTATCTCGAAGAGCTTGCCGACATCGGCACGATCTATAGCGAACTGATCGTCTCGCCCGACCATGGCGACCGCATTGGTCTCGGCGCCGACGCCTATATGGCCGGCATTTCGGCCGGCATTCGCGCAGCGCAGGAAAAGAGCGGCATCGTCGCCCGGCTGCTCGTCACCGGCGAACGTCATTTTGGACCGGAGCGGGTCATCAAGGCCGCCGAATATGCCGCCAAGAGCGACAATCCGCTGATCACAGGCTTCAATATGGCGGGCGAGGAGCGCATGGGCCGCGTCGCCGACTACGCGCGTGCATTTGACATCGCCCGTGACGCCGGCCTTGGCCTCACGATCCATGCCGGCGAAGTCTGCGGCGCGTTCAGCGTCGCGGATGCGGTTGCGCTGGTGCGCCCGTCGCGCATCGGCCACGGTGTGCGCGCCATCGAGGATGTCGACCTTGTCAAACGCCTTGCTGATCTCGGCACGGTGCTGGAGGTTTGTCCCGGCTCCAATGTCGCGCTGAACGTTTTCCCGGATTTCGCCACGCATCCGCTACGCAAGCTGCGGGACGCCGGCGTGCGCGTCACGATCAATTCCGACGATCCGCCCTTCTTCCACACCTCGCTAAAACGCGAATACGATCTTGCCTCCACCGCCTTCGGCTTCAGCGACGACGAGATCGACGCCATGACCCGCACGGCGATCGAGGCAGCCTTCGTGGACGAGGCGACGCGGGCGTCCCTGTTGGCAAGACTGTAAAAGCGTCATTTTAGGCCGCAGACTGGGGATGACATCTCTGAAAGGGGCCTATTTTCTTGCACCAGAGAAGATTTCCGTGAAAGAAACATCTGATATCGCGGAATTATCGGAAGGCTGAAACCATGGACGGCGTCACTGTCATCGATCACCCGCTTGTGCAACACAAGCTCACAATCATGCGCAAAAAGGACACGTCGACGGGAAGCTTTCGCCGGCTTCTGCGCGAGATTTCGACGCTGCTCTGCTATGAGGTGACGCGCGACCTGGAATTGACGATCGAGACCATCGAGACGCCGCTTCAGCCCATGGATGCGCCGATTCTCGAAGGCAAGAAGCTGGTCTTCGCCTCGATCCTGCGAGCCGGTAACGGTCTGCTGGAAGGCATGCTCGACCTCGTGCCTTCTGCCCGCGTTTCGCATATCGGCGTCTATCGCGATCACGAGACGCTGCAGCCGGTCGAATATTACTTCAAGGCGCCGGAGGATATTTCCGAGCGCCTGATCATCGTCGTCGACCCGATGCTTGCCACCGGCAATTCCTCGATCGCCGCAATCGACAAGCTGAAAGAACGCGGCGCACACAATATTCGCTTCCTCTGCCTGCTCGCCGCACCGGAGGGCCTTGCCAATTTCCGCAAGGCGCATCCCGACGTGCCGATCTTCACGGCAGCGATCGACAGCCATCTGAATGAAAAGGGCTATATCGTCCCCGGCCTCGGCGATGCCGGCGACCGCATGTACGGCACGAAGTAAATCCTGCGACCATATTTGTTTTTTTGCCTGGCAGTCCCCAACTGCCGGGCTTTTTATTGATCTGTTTAGCGGCCTGTCAGCGAAGCTGCTTTAAACATTGAGGGATCGATGGGCTCCGAGATGACAAAGCCCATAGGAAGGATCCCGCCGATGCTCGTTCGCGTTCTTGTTTTTGCCGGCCTGATTGCCGCAGCGGCCACACAGGTTCCCGCGTTGCTAGGCACGCAAGTGGCGACTGGCGAAAGCGCGGCGCCCGTGGTCAAAGTTGCCGTGGCACAGCAGCCGACACCGGCGGCCGGATATGGAAGCGTGTTGCTGCCGGCCGGCGCGGGCGGCCACTATGAGGGCGATTTCAAGATCAACGGCCGATCGGTGCATGGTCTGATCGATACGGGCGCAACCTATGTGGCAATCAACGAAAGCACGGCACGCCGCCTCGGCATCAGCGGCAACGATCTCGACTATCGCTACACCATTCAGACCGCCAATGGCCCATCCAAAGTGGCGCTTGCCAAACTCGACCGTCTCGAGATCGGAACGATCAAGGTCCGCGATGTCGACGCCGTGGTTTCGAAAGACGATGCTTTGAACACCACGCTGATCGGCATGAGCTTTCTGAAAAAGCTCAACTCCTATGGTGCCGAAAACGGCTCTTTGCGTCTAACGCAATAATTCGCTGTCAAATCCGAGCGACGATCACCGGAGGCAGAGCCGGCGCGTTCTCATTGATCTCGTAGTTTGCCGACAGACCGGCTGCCGCCCTTTCAGCGCTCGTCTCATCGGCGGCATGAACGGTCGCGATACGGTCGCCTCTGCTGACCTTTGTTCCGAGCGGCAAGATATCGCTAAAGCCGACGCGATGGTCGATCTTATCTTGCGGATGACCGCGACCGCCACCGAGATCGATGACGCTCATGCCGATGGCGCGAGCGTCGCAGGCGGCCAACCAACCATCCGAAGACGCAAGAACCGGCTTCTGCACCGGCGCGGCGGTCAGATATCTGTCCGGATGGTCCAGCAGATCGGCGGGGCCGCCGAGGGCGTGAGCCATGCGGCCGAACCGCTCGGCCGCATGGCCGGAGGAGAGCGCTTCCCGGGCTTTTGCCTCAGCTTCGGCCAATGAGCTGACCATCCCCGCCTGCATCAACATCTCGGCTGCGAAGGCCAACACGACCGTTTCGAGCCGCGTCCCAGCCTTACTGCCCTTCAGAAAATCCAGGCAATTGCGGAGTTCGACGACATTGCCGGCCGCGTCGGCCAATGGCTGGTTCATGTCCGTGATCAAGGCCGCGGTCCTGACACCCGCCCCGTTCGCGACCTCGACCAGCGACCGGGCCAGCGTTTCGGCCTCCTCCAGCGAAGTCATGAAGGCGCCGTTGCCGATCTTGACGTCGAGGACCAGAGTTTCGAGGCCGGCGGCCAGCTTCTTCGACAGGATCGACGCTGTAATCAGCGGCACGGAATCGACCGTGGACGTGACATCGCGCACGGCATACAGCTTGCCATCAGCAGGCGCCAAGGTCCCGGTCTGGCCGATGATGGCGCAGCCCACTTCATCCACCACCTTGCGAAAGCGCGCCGCATCCGGGGTGATATCGTAGCCGGGGATCGATTCCAGCTTGTCCAGCGTACCGCCAGTATGGCCAAGGCCACGGCCGGAAATCATCGGCACGGCAAGGCCGCAGGCAGCGACGATCGGAGCCAGCATCAGCGAGACATTGTCGCCGATGCCGCCGGTCGAATGCTTGTCGGCGATCGGCTTCCCGATGCCCGACCAGGAGAGCATATCGCCTGAACGGGCCATGGCCAATGTCAGGGCCACGGTCTCCTCACGCGTCATGCCGCGGTACCAGACGGCCATGGCGAAGGCGCCAATCTGGCTTTCGGCCAGCTCACCCCGCGCAAGGGCCGAGATGAAGGCGTCGATATCGGTGGCGGGAAGCGTGCCGCCGTCCCGCTTCCGCCGGATGATCTCCTGCGGGATCATCACTCAGTATCCGGACGACGCCGCGGTGGACTTCCCGCCGCCAAGCACGTTGAGGATATCGTCGAGCAGACCCGATGCGCCGAAACGGAAGGTCG
The DNA here is from genome assembly GCF_030272705.1 of Rhizobium mayense. Classification (GTDB taxonomy): domain Bacteria; phylum Pseudomonadota; class Alphaproteobacteria; order Rhizobiales; family Rhizobiaceae; genus Rhizobium; species Rhizobium mayense. The sequence continues at coordinate 153,906 of NZ_JARFYM010000010.1, forward strand.
ATGGCATGGCCCAATCCGGCGCCATGATGGTCTCGGCAAGACTCAGATAGAGAGCCGCGTCGGCTACGGAGCCGATGCCGCCAGCCGGTTTGAAACCAACCTTGCGGCCGCTTTGGCGGATCGCCCGCAGCATGATGTCGGCCGCTTCGAGCGTTGCGTTGACGGCGACCTTTCCGGTGGAGGTCTTGATGAAATCGGATCCAGCCTCGATCGCCAGTTCGGAGGCTCGCTTGATGAGCGCCACGTCCTTGAGTTCACCGGTTTCGAGGATGGTCTTCAGCAGCACGGGTCCCGTGCATTCAGCCCGCACGGCGACGACCATGTCGGTGACGGCCCGCTCGTTCCCGGTCAATAGCGCATGATACGGAATGACAACATCAATCTCGTCCGCACCATCGGCAATCGCCTCACGCGCCTCGGCCGCGACATCAGCCACTTCCATATCGCCGGCCGGGAAATTCACCACGGTCGCGATCCTCACAGCATGGTCGGTTCCGAGAATACCGCGCGCCTGGGCAACGAAACGCGGCCAGATACAGATGGCGGCGGTATTGCCATAGGGAGACTGGGCGCGAGCACAAAGTGCTTCGATCTGCGCCGGCGTGCAGTCATCCTTGAGATTGGTGAGATCGAGAAGGGAGAGCGCAACGGCCGCCGTTTCTCTGAGGGAATGGCTCGTCATTGTTTGTTTCCTTCGTCCGCAATCATTTCTTTCAGGATGGCAGCAAGGCGTGCGCCGCCGACCGGGGCCATGTCCTTCGTCTCTTCATGCGAGAGCTCGCCGCCGGTCATGCCAGCCCCATAGTTAGTGATGACGGAGGCGGCGGCAACCCTCAGGCCGAAAAGACGCGCAAGAATAACTTCCGGCACGGTCGACATGCCAACGGCATCGGCGCCCAGGATGCGCGCCATGCGGATTTCCGCCGGGGTTTCGAAGCTTGGGCCGGAGAACCACATGTAGACGCCGTGCGACAGCTTGATCTCGGCCGTTTCCGCCGCCTTACGCATGCGCATGATCAGGTCGGTATCATAGGCACTGGTCATGCCGACGAAACGCTTGTCACTCTCCTCGCCGATCAACGGGTTCATACCGGAATAATTGATGTGATCGGTGATCTGCATCACCGATCCAGGCGACATTTCCTCGCGCAGCGATCCGGCGGAATTGGTGAGGATCAGCGTCTCAACGCCCAGAGCCTTCAGGGTCTCGATCGGCGTCCGCATGGCGTTGGCGTCGCCCTTTTCATAATAATGCACCCGACCGGACAACATGATGACCGGTACGTCGCCGAGATAACCGGCAACCAGCGTTCCCGCATGGCCGGAGACGGCGCTGACCGGGAAGTCGGGGAGATCGGCATAGGGAATGCGCACGGCATCCCTGACCTCATCGACCAGCGAACCAAGGCCTGAGCCGAGGACGATGCCGTAGCGCGGCTGCAGATCACCGAGCTTTTCGGACAGGATGTCGGCGGCGGCGGTCATCCCAGTAACTCGGTTTCGAAGCTGAAGGGCAGCATTTCGTCCATGGTCATGGTCTTCTTCACGCCGGTTTCGTCGCAAAGATAGATGCGCGTTTCCTTGCTGGCGAACTCGGCGATTTTCTGCCGGCAGCCGCCGCACGGCGGACAGAGTGGCAGCTTTTCGGCGATGACGGCCATTTCGACGATCTTTTTGGCGCCACCCATGATCATGTGGCTGATCGCCGTCGGTTCGGCACACCAGCCTTGCGGGAAGGATATGTTTTCGATGTTGGCGCCGGTATAGACCTTGCCGTCCTCCGCGCGGATTGCCGCGCCGACGGGAAAGTTCGAATAGGGGGCGTGGGCAAAGGCCATCGCTCCGCGGGCAGCCTCGAACAGATCATGCGACATGGATCAGCGCTCCTTGGTGTAGGGCACGCCGCCCGCCTTTGGCGGTTTGGCGACGCCGATGAAGCCTGCAAGCAGGATGCAGGTCAGAATATAGGGCAGCGCCTGGAAAATCTGTACCGGCACTTCGCCGATACCGGGCACGGCCTTGCCCTGCATGAAATTGGCGAAAGCATCGAGGAAGCCGAAGAGCACGCAAGTGAACATGACCGGCACCGGCTTCCACTTGGCGAAGATCAGCGCCGCGAGAGCGATGTAGCCCTTGCCCGCCGACATGTTGTTGATGAAGGCGGCCGACTGGGCGATGGCGAGGTAGGTGCCGGAGAAGCCGCAGAGAATGCCGGCGACGATCAACGACCGATATCGCAGCCACTCGACGGAGATGCCGGCCGTATCGACAGCGCCGGGATTTTCGCCGACCGCACGCAGGCGCAGGCCGAAACGGGTGCGATAGAGGATCCACCAGGAAATCGGCACTGTGAGGAAGGCGAGATAGGTCAGGATATTGTTGCCGGAGATGACGTTGGCATAGAGCGGCCCGATGAACGGCACGTCATGAATGGCGGCGGCGCCCGGCAAGGTGATCGAAGCGAAACGCGCCTCGGCCGGCAGCGTCGGCGTGCGGCCGCCCTGGCCGAACCAGGCCTGGCCGAGCACGATGGTCAAGCCGGCCGTCAGGAAGTTGATGGCGACGCCGGAGACGATCTGGTTGCCGCGATTGGTGATCGAGGTGAAGCCATGTAGCAGGCCAAACGCCACCGATGTCACGATGCCGGCGCCGAGACCGGCCCAGGCCGAGCCGGAGACGGAGGCGACACAGGCGGCGGCGAACGCGGATGCCAGCATCTTGCCTTCGAGACCGATGTCGAAAATGCCGGCGCGCTCGGAAAACAGACCGGCAAGAGCCGTGAAGATCAGCGGAATCGACAGGCGGATGGTCGAGCCAAGTATGCTGATGAGAAGATCATAATATTCCATCGTCCGATCCTCACGTCCTGGCGAATTTTTGATAGATGCGCACCATAGCGGGCCGGAACATATATTCGAGGGCGCCGGCGAACAGGATGACCAATCCCTGGATCACCACGATCATGTCACGTGTGATATTGGGCATGTCGAAGGAAAGCGCGTCGCCGCCCTGATAGAGAATGCCGAACAGGATTGCCGCCAGGATGATGCCGACCGGATGGTTACGGCCCATCAGGGATACCGCGATGCCAACGAAGCCAGCGCCGAGCACGAATTCGACCTGCAGGCGGGCCGAAGCACCCATCACCGGATTGAGCGCCATCATGCCGGCGAGACCGCCGGAAATGAGCATGGCGATGATGACCGTGCGGGCATAGGGAATGCCTGCATAAACGGCCGCCGTCGGGCTAAGGCCGAGCGTGCGCATTTCATAGCCAAGCTTGGTACGCCAGACGAGCACCCAAACGAGGAAGCACATGACCAGCGCGATCAGGAAGGACACGTTGAGGGGTGCTGCGCCGATGGTCGAGCCGAAGATGCCCATCAGCCAATCGAGCTTCGGCAACTGACCGCCCTCGAGGAAGGTGCGGGTTTCCGGCGCCATTTTGCCCGGCACGATCAGCACATGCACCAGGATGAAGTTCATCATCGCAGAGGCGATGAAATTGAACATGATGGTGGTGATGACGACGTGGCTGCCGCGCTTGGCCTGCAGCCAGGCGGGAATGAGGGCCCAGAGCGCGCCGAAGATGGCCGAACCGATGACCGCGAAGGGCATCGTCACGTACCAGGGCACGTATCTGTCGAGCGCCAGCGCCGCGAGGGCGCAGCCGAGGCCGCCGACATAGGCCTGGCCTTCCGAGCCGATATTGAACAGGCCGGCATGAATGGCGACGGCGACAGACAGGCCGGTGAAAATGAAGCTCGTGGCATAGTACAGCGTAAAGCCGATGCCTTCGCCGCTGCCAAGTGCGCCATCCAATAGCAGATTCAACGCATCGAGCGGGCTCTCGCCGATGAACCAAACGACGAGACCGGAGATCAGGAAGGCGATGACGAGATTGATAATGGGAATCAGACCATAAGTGATCCAATTGGGGAGCGGAACGGAAGCAGTGCTCATCAAGGCCTCATGCGGCAATGCCGGCCATCATCAGGCCGAGTGTCTGTTCACCGGCGTCAGCCGTTTTCTCGCCGACGATGTGGCCGGCGAACATGACGAGGATGCGGTCCGAAAGGGCGCGGATTTCATCCAACTCCACCGACACCAGCAGGATCGCCTTGCCGGCGTCGCGCATCTCGATGATGCGGCGATGGATGAACTCGATGGCGCCGATGTCGACGCCACGCGTCGGCTGGCCGATCAGCAGAGCCCGCGGATCACGCTCAATCTCGCGAGCGACGACGATCTTCTGCTGGTTGCCGCCGGAGAAATTGGCGGTCTTCAGCCGGGCGTTCGGCGGGCGGATGTCGTATTTCTCGATCTTTTCGATCGCATCCTTGCGCATGGCGTCGAGATCGAGCATGCCGGCCTTACCGTATTTCATATCGCGGTGGTAGCCGAGGACAGAATTTTCATATTCCTCAAACTTGAGGACGAGGCCCATGTGATGGCGGTCTTCCGGAATATGGGCGAGGCCGAGATCACGCAAGGCTGCCGGATCGGCGGTGCCGATCGGCTCGCCGTGCAGGTGGATTTCGCCGGCGGCCGGCTTGCGGATACCGGCGATCGCCTCCAATAGTTCCGACTGACCGTTGCCGGCGACGCCAGCGATGCCGACGATCTCGCCGGCGCGGACGTCGAAGGAAACATTGTCGACCATTGTAACGCCACGACCGTCCTTGACGGTGAGATTGCGGACCGAGAGCACGACCTCGCCGGGATGGGCAGACCCTTTTTCGACGCGCAGCAACACGCGACGGCCAACCATCAGCTCGGCAAGCTCTTCGACGGTGGTTTCCGCCGTCTTGCGCGTGGCGACCATCTCGCCGCGGCGCATGACGGACACCGTATCGGTGATCGCCATGATTTCGCGCAGCTTGTGGGTGATCAGAATGATGGTCTTGCCCTGATCCCGCAACACGCGGAGAATCCGGAAGAGATTGTCGGCTTCGGCAGGCGTCAAAACGCCGGTCGGCTCGTCGAGGATAAGGATCTCGGCGCCGCGATACATGGCCTTCAGAATCTCGACACGCTGCTGCTGACCGACGGGAAGCTCCTCGATCAGGGCGTCCGGATCGACGTCCAGGCCGTAATCCTTCTCCAGCCGCCTGAGTTCGGCGCGGGCAGCGGCCACACCCTTCGCCAATATCGCGCCACCTTCGGCGCCCAGCATGACGTTTTCGAGTACGGAGAAATTGTCGACCAGCATGAAATGCTGGTGCACCATGCCGATGCCGGCGCCAATGGCCGTCTGGCTGTCCCGGATGGCGATCGGATTGCCGTTGATGCGGATTTCGCCGCTGTCGGCATGATAGAAGCCGTAGATGATCGACATCAGAGTCGATTTCCCGGCACCATTCTCACCGATGATTCCGTGGATCGAGCCCTTGGAAACGGTCAGGTTTATGTCTTTATTGGCGTGGACAGCACCGAACTTCTTGTCGATGCCCACGAGTTCGATGGCAGGCGTTTGGCTCACTACGCAGCTCCAGAAATCAGACTTCCGGATAAGAAAAGGGCGTATGACGTTTTAGATACGTCATACGCCCTTATTTCATATCAGCTCTTCGGGCAGGCGTTGTCGGTCGTGTAGTCGTGGACCTTGATCGTGCCGGAGATGATGGCGGCGGTCGCCTTGTCGACGGCAGCCTTCATTTCCGGCGTGACGAGCGGCTTGTTGTTGTCGTCCATGGCAGCGCCGACGCCCTCTTCCTTGAGGCCGAGTTCCTGCGTGCCGGCCGTGAACTTGCCGTTCTTGGCGTCGGTGAAGGCGTTATAGACGGCGAGATCGACGCGCTTGACGACCGAGGTCAGAACCGAACCCGGATGCAGGTAGTTCTGGTTGGAGTCGACGCCGATCGACAGCTTCTTGTTGTCGGCAGCCGTCTGCAGCACGCCGAGGCCGGTGGCGCCCGCAGCCGCGTAGACAACGTCGGCGCCCTGGTCGATCTGGTTCTTGGTGAGCTCGCCGCCGCGAACCGGGTCGTTCCAGGCAGCACCGGTCGTGCCGGTCATGTTCTGGAAGACTTCGATCTTCGGATTGGTGGCGCGGGCGCCCTGCTCATAGCCGCATTCGAACTTGCGGATCAGCGGAATGTCCATGCCGCCGACGAAACCAACCTTGCCGCTCTTGGATGCCAGTGCAGCCATGACGCCGGCGAGATAAGAGCCTTCGTTTTCCTTGAATTTGACGGAGCGGACGTTCGGCAGGTCGAGGCTGTCGTCGATCAGAACGAACTGGGTCTTCGGATATTCGGCTGCAACCTTCTGAAGAGCGGACGTCCAGGCGAAGGAAACGGCGATGACCGGATTGAAGCCCTTGCTGGCAAAGTTGCGCAGCGCCTGTTCACCCTGGGTGTCGCCCGTCGGCTCGAAATCGCGATAGGCAATGCCAGTTTCCTTCTTGAACTTCTCGGCGCCATTATAGGCTGCCTCGTTGAAGGACTTGTCGAACTTGCCGCCGGTGCCGTAGACGATCGCCGGCTTGATGTCGGCCGCAAGCGCCGTTGCCGACATGGCAGCCAAGGCGAAAAGGGTCAAAAGGGATTTTTTCATGAGGTGCAGCCCTGTTGTTGCTATCTTGTTGGGTCCTCCCGCAAGCCCGTTGACCGGGCATGTCTGCGGAACCGCCGACCTCCCCCGAGGCCAAGCTGGCGCATCCTTGCATGGCTGCAGGAAAAATTCACGAGAAATTTTTCAGTTGGTAAAGATTTGTGGGAATTGCCAAAAACCCGCCCAAAGGAGCTGATTTTTGGCCATTTTTGGCCCCAAGCTGCGATTTTATTAGCCAACCAAGGGGCGAGAACCTGTATCGCAGCCATCGGCTGAGTTCGTGCCATACTTGCGATCGCTTGCCTCGATACCCGAGTGACCTATCTCACGCCGGATGTCCAAAACACACCGGATCGCCTGATTTCAGCTCGCCGCGTCGAGCTTCCCCTCCCTTACGTCAAGACGATTGCGTCATCGAAACCAGAACTTCCCGCAGCCCGGTTCGGCCTCGCTTGACCTCTCCAACGCCTGGCTCCAGGTCGATCCGTCCGGCATTGTGGGCGTCATACAACGCGGCAACCAATTCGGCATAGCTTGCGCTCAGCCCTCCCCGAACGAGCGCAGGAATCCAGTCCGGGCGAGACATTTCGCTGGCGGCAATATTTCGGCCGGCGAGCTCCGCGGCAATCCGCGCAACGTCCTCGACGCTGTAGCGATTTGGCCCCTCCGCATGGACGATGCGGAGCGGAGCATGGGTATCGGATAGGAGCAATTCGCTGGCAATGACGCCGACGTCGGGAGCCGATATGGTGGGAAATAGTTTGGTTGTCGGATGATGCAGGCTCGGCAGCACGCCGGTCTCGACCGCGCGCCCGATCTGCCGGCTCCAATTCTCCATATGCTCGGCGGAGCGCAGGAAAGTCAGGGCGGCGGGGAGCTTTTTCAGTTCGGATTCCAAATGATGGAAAGTCAGTGTGATGCCCGTGCCCGACGCAAGGTGTGCGCCATAGTCGGAAATTGCCAGAATGGAGCTCGGCCTGTTCCGGTCGAGTGCATCGACGATCGTTCTTATGCTGTTTTTCATCTCAGCGGCCGCGTCGTCCGCCCGCACACTCGTGGGGCAGATGATCTGTACGGCTGTCGCGCCTCTCATGCTTTCAGAGAGAGCCGCACCGTCCTGAATGTCCGCGACGGCAATATCGCAACCCATGGCCCTGAGTTCAGCGGCACTATCTGGCCGTCGAACGACGGCTGTCACCGGCGCGCCATGGCGGCGGAGCTCGGCAATCGTCGCCCGCCCGATCTTTCCGGTCGCACCCAAAACTACAAACATCTCTCACATCCTTGAACGTTTCATCGCGGATGCAGATCATGCTGTTTCAGAGGACCTGTCGCACAGGATCGGATGCTGAAGAACAAAAACGGGTAGTCAATGATCGGTTACGCTCCTGCAGAGAGGCTATTGTCTCATCCGGGCGATGCTGGCCGGTGTCACGCCGAGGACACGCTTCATCGCCTGCGCCATGTGGCTCTGATGAGCAAAACCGGCGGCGAGCGCAATCTGGCTGATCGGCAGCTCTCCCAAAACAAGCAGGCTTCTGGCGCGCTCCACCCTGCAGCGGATCACATATTGATGAACCGGCATACCGAATGAGCGGCGAAACAGCACCTTAAGGTGCGATACGCTGATCGTCGCGACATCAGCCAATTGTGCCAGCGACAAATCCTGATCGAGGTGGGATTCGATGAATTCGATAAGGCTGCGTCTTTGGCGCGATGAAAGCTTTTGCCTGGCCGCCACGGTCGGCGGGTTGAAAGGCCCACTGATGAGCCGCACCGCCAGCGCCTTTCCGAGACTTTCGACGAACAGGCGATCGGAGGGTCCGTCCGCGCTCATCTGCGTCTCCAGCGCCAATGCGATGTGCTCGATACCTGGATCGCGATGCTGAAACTTAGGACGGACGGCGATGCTGTCCGGATCGATCTCCAGATCCTCCGCGGCGCTGCGCACGATCGCGGGGCTTATCCAGAGCCTCAGGATCGAGCAATCGCCATCGTCCTCCCACTCGCCGTCCAATCCCGCCGGAACGATATCGATGTCGCCATGCGACTGAACACGACGGTGCTGCCGGCCATCGCACCGGCACGAGGCGTTGACCGGGGCCCCGATATGAATTCCAAGGCGGTGAAATGGTGTCGCGGGAATGTATGTCAGGCCAGCAGCGATATGCCGACGCTCCGCTCTTATGCCGAAGGTGCCGAGGTCGTCATCAAGCAAGTTCCCTCTCCCGTCTCCAGCGCCCGGTTGGCTGAATTCTCGCGATGGCCTGATAGTCTCAGACGCTGAAACGACCTGCAACCGGCGGCTTCTTGTAGGCAATCATCCACAGAATCAGCGAGATTACCAGGAACACCGCGAAGGCCGGCTGAAATAGCACCCACTGCATGGCCAGATCATAGAGACGCGGATGGATATAATAGGAAATCAGCGACTGGACCGTTGCAAGCGATGACGGGCTGACATCGTTCCAGGCATCCCCCATCGGGGTCACCACCACGGCGGAGGCCGCGACCGACTGGATGGAATCGATGGTGCCGGCGATCACCGCAACGACGAGCGCAACGAGGCTGGCAAAACGCAACAAGAAACGCATCGAGCTCTCCGAATTCTCATTACCCGTCGGCCATAGACTACCGGCCAATCGCACTTTGCCTATCCACCTCTCTAGATAGGTTGAGAGCCAGACGAGCGCAATGGAGGACAGGCCCAGAGTTTTCTGTCTGGAAGTCAAAAATCTGTCAGATTCGGGTTGATCCTGAGAAATTCATCGGTATATATCGCGGCCGTTCCGACGATTTGCCTCCTGACCGGTTGCGAAACGCCAAAGGACAGGTGGCCGAGTGGTTTAAGGCGCACGCCTGGAACGCGTGTGTACGTGAAAGCGTACCGAGGGTTCGAATCCCTCCCTGTCCGCCATCAAGTTTCAGCGTAGTATAGCGTGTTGAAGGTGGCCATAGCGTGGAATCGGCATGCTCTATGCGTGCAAATGCGGGTTGTTTCGCGTTGCCACATAGCCCTTCTCGGCAAGCCCTCTGGACGTCACGGCCTTTCCCGCCACATAGGCCAAGCAACACGACACTCAGCGATTGGCAAATTTCAGCTCGCCAATCCTCGATACAATGGTCTTAAGAAGTGGTGACGTGTTGGCTTCGCTATAGCCAAGCGAGAGGTCGATCGTCGGCTGTACGCCGGCAAGCGGTCTACTGACGACAGTGGAAGGCAACAGATTGCGCGCATAGAGCGGCATCAGAGCAATGCCGCGGGTCGAGGTGACCAGTGACATCGCCATCGCGAGGTTATCGACGTAATGGTCAGGGGTGAGATCAATCCCAAGCTTGACCCCATAGGCGTCAGTCACCGCTCTCAACGCCGGGGATTTGTCGTGGGGAACACCGACAAGCTGCTCGCCCGTTATGTCATCGGGGGTGATGGCGCTGCGCTCCGTCAGATGGTGATCCACCGGCATCAACACGATAAGCGGCTCGTCGGTCAGCCGAGTGAAGACGATTCCCGGCGCATTGCGCTCATGCCGGAGGAAGGCAAGATCAATCTTGCCCCGCATTAGTCCGTCTGCCAGATCGGGCGATGAGAGGCTGAGAATGACAACCTCGGTATTGGGTAGCTCGTCACGCATGATGCGCATGACCGCGGGCAGCCAATCAAACTCGTAGCCGGTTAGGAAGCCGAGAACGAAAGACGCCTTGGCTGGCGCCGCCGCGCGTCGCGTCGCCTCGACCGTTGCTTCGACTTGAACGAGCACTGCGCGTGCATGGTCGAGAAACACCCTGCCGGCAGCGGTTAGTTCGACGCCTTTGGCCCCGCGGATCATGAGTTCGCACCCAAGCTCAACTTCGAGGTCGCGCATCTGCCGGCTGAGAGACGGCTGCGCCGTATGCAGCCGCTTCTCCGCAGCGACGGTCAAGCTGCCTTCCTCGGCGACGGCAATGAAATATCGGAGGTGACGTAAGTCCATGACCATACTTTACAGGCATGGAGACCAAGAAACAAAGTCTTTTTCACGGAAGCTTTCAAGGCCTATTTCCTTTTCACCAGCCGGGTTTTCCAGCTGAATTTACTCAGGCCCCAAACCACACGGCTACCAAGCCAGACTACCCAGGCATGGTCACCAAAACGCCGTTTCGAAAGGAAATAACATGAATACGCCCGTAGTCCTGATCACCGGCGCACTTACCGGCATCGCCCGCGCCACCGCTTTCGCCTTTGCACAGAAGGGAGCAAAGATCGTTGCCTCCGGCCGCCATGACGCCGCCGGGGCGGCTCTCGTCGCCGAGTTGCGCGCCGCCGGTACGGAAGCCGAGTTCGTCCGCGCCGACGTGCGCCATGGGGACGATGTTCGTGCGCTCGTCGATGCGACCATCAAGCGCTTCGGCCGGCTGGACATTGCCGTCAATGCCGCCGGCACCGAGGGACAACCCGGCCCGACTGTCGAGCAGACCGCGGAAACCTATGCCGCGACCTTCGACACCAACGTCCTCGGCACGATCCTCAGCATGAAACACGAGTTGCGCGTGATGCAGGCGCAAGGGAGAGGCAGCATTGTCAACATCTCCTCGACCTTCGGTCATGAAGGTGGCGCCGGCGCATCGATTTACTCCGCCAGCAAGCACGCTGTGGAAGGTCTAACCAAGTCGGTGGCGCTCGAGGTGGGCAGTCTCGGCATCCGGGTCAACGCGGTGGCGCCAGGGCCGATCCAGACCGGCATGCTCGACCGCTTCACCGGTGGCGAAGAGGTCAAGGCCTATCTGGCCACGCTCAATGCCCAGAAGCGGATCGGCCAGCCCGACGAGATCGCACGCGCCATCCTCTACGTGTCCTCGGACGACGCCAGCTTCGTCACTGGCCATATCCTGACCGTCGACGGCGGCAAGTCGGCCGGCTGACCCAGAAAGCCAGGGCCGGGCTGTAGCCCGGCCCCCCCCAACCGCACACGCGGCTTCCCCGGACACTCATTCAAAGGACCTGCCATGTCACCCGATCATCTGAAACTGTACGAGTCGAGCGGCTCGCCCAATTCGCGCCGCGTTCGCATCTTTGTCGCAGAGAAGGGAATTTGCGTCTCGCGCGTCCCCGTCGATCTTGGCGCGAAGGAGCAATTCTCCGAAGCCTACGCTAAAATCAATCCGCGCCGGGTCGTCCCGACGCTCGTTCTCGAAGACGGGACGGCGATCGGCGAAGTGCCCGCGATCCTGCGCTATCTCGAAGAGGTGTACCCCGAAACGCCGCTTCTCGGCACATCTGCCACCAACAAGGCGCTGGTGACCATGTGGGAGCGCCGGATGGAACTTGAGGGCTTTGCCGCGGTGATGGAAACCGTCCGCAACAAGGTTGCCGGGCTCAAAGGGCGCGCGATCGCCGGCGCACACGATTACGAGCAGATTCCAGGTCTCGTGGAGCGAGGCTATCAGCGGATTGCCAACTTCTATACCGATCTCGAAGCCAGGCTCGGCGAGGCGCCTTTCGTCGCGGGCGATTGGTTCAGCGTGGCCGATATCACCGCAATCGTCACGGTCGATTTCGCCACCAAAGCGTTGGATCTCGCGATCCCGGAAGGGAACAGCGCGACGCGCCGTTGGTACGACAAGGTCGCCGCGCGCTCCAGCTTCACGGCCTGACCCCTTTCAGACCCCAATCTTCAGGAAGTACGCCATGACCTACACACATGAGACCGCCCCGACGCAATATGTCGAGGCGAACGGCATCCGCTTCGCCTATCGCCGCTTCGGCAAGCCCGGCGGCATGCCGCTGGTCTTCAACCAGCACTATACCGGAACCATGGACTATTGGGATCCGGCGGTAACCGATGGCCTCGCCCAGTCCCGCGAGGTGATCCTGTTCAACAATGCCGGCGTTTCCAATTCCTCGGGCGAGACGCCGAGCAGCTTCCAGGAGATGGGCGCCAACGCGCTTGCCTTCATCCGCGCGCTTGGCCTTAAGCAGGTCGATGTGCTCGGCATCTCGATCGGCGGTTTCGTCGCACAGGAAATAGCTCTGCAGGGAGGTGACTTCGTTCGCAAGCTCATTCTCGTGGGCACGGGCCATCGCGGCAACGACATGACGGCCAGCCGCTCGGCCGAGATCTTCGCGGGCAGTTATGACCCGCCGGAACATCTCTGGCTGGCGGTCCATTTCAAGCCCACCGAAACAAGTCGTAAAGCCGGCCTCGCCTTCATCGAACGCAAGCTGAGCCGTCGGGATCGCGACCCGGAAGTGAGCGAGCAGACCGTTGCCGCGCAGGGCGAGGCGATCGGCAAGTGGATCACGCCGGGTGAGAATGCCCTCGACTACCTGAAATCGATCAAGCAGCCCACGCTGATCGTGCAGGGCAGCGATGACGCCATCATCCCAACCATACATTCTCTCACGCTACAGCAGAACCTGCCGAACGCTCAGCTCATCATTTATCCCGACTCGGGCCACGGCTCCATCTACCAATATCCGGAACTGTTCGTGGCCCACGCGAGGCTTTTCCTCGGCGCCTGAGTCCTTTGTCCATAAATGGCTATCCGCCGTCCTGTGGCGGTGGATAGCCGAGTGCTGCCGATGAGGGAGAGTAATAGCGCGCCTTAGGTGGCTATGGCGTAGATATAGTGCCCATCTTCATCGTTCGTGGCCCGCCATATCAAAACTGGGCACGCCAGAGTATCCGATTTTACGCCAGAGCTAGAGATCGCCGCCAAGGTACGGAGCAGATTGCTCTTCGGCCCCATGATGCTCGAAAAGCTCCATGAGCATCGTCTTGCCCTGGCCGACGCCATCGAAAATATACAATCCGCCCCCTTTTCGTCTGACATGCGATCTGGGCATCGTCATCCGCCTCAGAAGAAGAGTGGGCGAACGACGAGTTCAAGGCCAACAATGGCAAGGAAGATCAGGAACCAGCGCCGAAAAGTTGCGGCGCTTATGCGCTCGCGGATCGCTGTTCCGACCCACATGCCCAGCAACGCTGGAATGATGGCAAGTGTAGACAAAGCAATGTTTTCAAGATGAAAAGCTCCGCCGCGAGCGAGGCCCGCCGCAAGGGCGATTGTCGAGACCGTGAACGAAAGCCCGAGTGCCTGAATAAGATTATCTTTGGAAAGGCCGAGGGCCTGGAGATAGGGAACGGCTGGGATCGTAAAAACCCCGGTTCCTCCGTTGATTACCCCGGTCGCCAACCCTATGACAGGCGATAGCAAGCGCTCAAAGCGAGCGGGAACCGAGAACGGCTTCGCCCGGAGGCTGTACACTGCATAGAGAACCAATGCCGAGCCCAATCCAACACTCGCGTATTCCGGATTGGCGCTCGTCAGAAGAAACGAGCCGGCGAGTGTACCAATCACGATGCCGAGCATCATCAGCCAAAGCCTTTGCATCAGGGCCAGGAAACTCGGCCCGGTAAATAGCTGCCAAAAATTGGTGACAAAGGATGGGATAACCAGCAGCGAAGCTGCGCTGACTGGCGACATGATCGCACCGAGAACACCCATGGCGACGGTTGGCAGCCCCATCCCCGCCACGCCCTTGACGATCCCGGCAAGGAAGAAGGTCAATGTGATGATCAGGACATGCGGCGAAAAGTATTCGTTCATTTTGGCTTACCCGGCCCGGAAAATGTTGGATTGATGACTTCGCGTAGGCCGATGGCACCTACGCAGCTCATGGCGCGACGAGCCGGCGGGCGAACCAGCTCTCATCACGGTCCTAACCTCATCAATCCCTTGCGTTGCTGTTGAAAATCGGGAAGTCTGACGTCGCACGCAGTAAAATAAGCGACCGATCCAAACGTCACAATTGGTAGTTTCCGATGGGAAAGTTCGGCAGAAACGAAGGAAAGGCATTGCGCTTCGATTTGACGGATTTGCGGTTGTTCCTGACCGTGGTGGAGCAAGGCAGCCTCACCAGGGGCGCCGAGATCATGAATCTAGCTCTCGCATCCGTGAGCGAGCGCATTTCCGGAATGGAAGCTTCGCTTGGCGCGCAACTTCTGGAGCGAAACAGGCGGGGGGTCACTACGACTGCAGCCGGTGATGCCCTGATGCGCCATGCCCGCTTGATCCTGGGCCAAGTGGAGCAGATGCGTGGAGAACTGCGCGGCTACGGCGCCGGCCTGAAAGGGCGCATCAGGCTCTTGTCCAACACGGCTGGGTTGGCTTCGTTTCTGCCGCATCAACTCGGCCGGTTCTTGCTAGCCTATCCCGATCTTTCTATCGACCTCCACGAACGTCCAAGCACTGAGATTGCGCTGGCCATCGCGGAAGGTCGTGCTGATTTGGGCGTTGTGGCTGACACCGCCGACTTGGCAGCCTTGCAAACTCGTTTTATCGCGCAAGATCAACTCGTCGTGGTGGCAAGCAAAACGCATCGCATCAGCGATCAACGATCGATCGCTTTTGCGGAAGTCGTGGGTGAGCCGTTCATCGGCTCTTCCGATGCGGCGCTGGAAGCTCATTTGGGAGAGCGCGCAGCCCGCCTCGGTCGTCAGATTTACTATCGCATTCAACTCAGGCGCATCGAGAACATTGCGATGATGGTTGAATCAGGTGTGGGCATCGCAATTTTATCGGAGGCACCAGCCAAAGATTTGCGGCATCCCGGCCTGGCTATCGTGCCGCTGCGAGATACCTGGGCGCTTAGGCAGCTTTATCTTTGCGCGCGCGATTTCTCTGCGCTCACGCCGCACGCTGGCTTGCTCGCGCAACAGCTTATGGAGCCGAAGGTGGCTATCCCTTAGGCGCTGGACGTCTCGTCCAGCAATAGCCAATGGGCGTCAGCTGGGGCGGTCTCGAACGACGGCATCGCATGGCAGAAGCCTATGGACCTCGTCCAATTCTTCAGCGTGATGGACTCCCCATTCGATTAGGGACTCCAAGATGGGCCGAACGCTTTCGCCGAGCGGGGTAAGCAAGTATTCGATCCCCTGACTATCCCCGGCGTAAGGCTGTCGGCTCACCATCCCATGTTCTTCGAGCGCCCGCAGTTGATCGATCAGCACCTTCTGGGTGATGCCTGAAATGCGCTTCTCCAGATCGCAGGTGCGTTGCGGGCCATCCAGCAGCGTATAAAGCAGAACCGCCTTCCATCGTCCGGAAAGGACACCCAGCGCACGCTCGGCCGGCAAGCCCGGCAGTCTCTTGATGAGCTTCATTTGCCACCACTGACCAAAGGGTGTGTAGATTGGGATAGCTGCCAAAAAGTAGACCTTCGATCGGCAACAACCGAAGGAGTATCTATGGTGGGCCTGTTCGAATCTCAATGGCTCGGCGGTACTGTTCCGCTGAAGAACCGCATCGTCATGCCGCCCATGACCCGGACGCGGACATCCGATGGCGACGTCCCCAATGCGTTGATGGCAACCTATTATGGGCAAAGAGCCGGTGCCGGCCTGATCGTCGCCGAGGTAGCCGACGTTGCTCCTTCCAGTAATGGCTATGCCATGACGCCCGGCATCTACACGGAGGCCCAACTGCGTGGCTGGCGTTTGGTGACTGATGAAGTTCATCGCAAAGGCGGCACGATGTTTTCGCAGATGTGGCATGTCGGTAGAATGGCGCATCCCTCGCTCATGCCGAATGGCGAGGCCCCTTGGGGCGTGACCGAGCAGCCGGCCGAGAACTCGGATGTATTTGCCCACGATGCGGACGGCAAGTTGGGCTATATGCGCGCAGGTACGCCAAGGCGCCTCGAAACAGAGGAAGTGTCGGCTCTGGTCGGCACCTTTGCCCAGGCCTTTGCCAATGCGCGTCAGGCCGGTTTCGATGGTGTCGAACTCCATGCCGCCAACGGCTATCTGCTTGAGCAGTTCATGAACTCAGTGCTCAATACGCGCACCGATCGCTACGGAGGCGGCAGCGTGGAAGATCGCACCCGGTTCCTGATGGAGGTGGTGGATGCGGCCGTGCGCGAGCTGGGTCCGGGGCGGGTCGGTGTTCGCCTGTCTCCCTTCGGATATTTCAACTCCATGCCGGTGGACACGCTTGCCGAGGAAACATTGCTTTATGTTTCACAGCAACTCGGACAGCGCGGCGTCGCCTATATCCATCTGGTCTATGAGCTCATGCCTGCAGGAAACATGGAGACCGCGGAGTTCAAGAAGCACCACATCGACCATGCCGTGCTTGCCAAGGTTCGGACCGCCTTTCCCGGCGCGATCATCTGGTGCGGCGGCTTCACCAGCCGCGAGGAAGCTGAGAGCGCACTCGACACCCGGTTGGTTGACCTGATCGCCTTCGGCAGACCCTATATCGCAAACCCGGACCTTGCCGAACGTCTCAAGCACGGCTGGCCGCTAGCCGTAGCGGACCGGTCGACCTATTACACCCGGCGCGGAGAAGTGGGTTACACGGACTTCCCTGCCTATTCGACCGGCAGCGCACGCGGCGCAGCCTGACCGCAACAAAACCAGCAGGTGTCGGTGCCTAGAGCGGGATGCCGAAAAGTGTGCGCGGTTTTCGGGCGACATCCCGCTCTAACTTTTTGATTTAGAGACGGATTCAGATTTCAGGTCGATTCGACCTTCTCTGCCTGTCAAAGGGACCTTTGCCGCATGACCGAGACTTGGGCTCAGTGGTTTGCTCGCCTGGCTGGTACACTCCTTATTCGAGTTTTTGGTGCTTTTTTCAGGCCCAGAATGAGCCATATTCGGCCCATGAGAGGACGTCGATCGACACCATCTCGCAAGGAGCCCAAGATGACCACTGAAAACATTGTCCACGACGCCGTTCGGGACCAAAACAATCTATCCATGATGGCGTGGCGCGTGCATGAGTTCGGCCCTCCGCCCGCAATGACATTCGAGTCCATTTCCCGACCCACTCCCGGCCCCGGTGAAGTCCTGATCAAAGTCCATGCCGCTGGGGTAGGCCCATGGGATGGATGGATCAGGGCAGGAAAAAGTGCCTTGCCGCAGCCACTCCCGCTTACGCTCGGCTCCGACCTGTCCGGGGAGATCGAGGCCCTCGGGCCAGATGTCGCAGACCTAGCCGTTGGAGATCAGGTCTATGGCGTCACGAACCCGCGGTTCATCGGGGCATATGCCGAGTATGCACTGGCATCTGCGGCAATGATCGCGCGCAAGCCAACCTCACTCAACTACATCGACGCGGCCTCCGTTCCTGTCATCGCTGTCACGGCTTGGCAGGGGCTGTTCGATGAGGCCCAGCTCAAGGCTGTCCAGACCGTGCTCATTCATGGGGCGGCCGGCAATGTCGGGGCCTACGCGGTGCAACTCGCCCGACGGGCAGGAATTCAAACCATTGTCACAGCCGCCAAGCAAGACTTTGCCTATCTGCGCGAACTCGGGGCAGACACGCTGGTTGATTATCACACCGAGCGTTTCGAGGACGCGGCCCGAGATGTGGATGCCGTTTTCGATCTCGTCGGCGGTGAAACGCAGCAGCGCTCGTTTCAGGTCCTGAGGCGTGGCGGCAAGCTGACCTCCGCTGTGTCCCAACCGGATCAGGAACTTGCGAAGAGGCATGGGGTCGACGCGGCCTTCTTTCTCGTAAACGTCACAACTCGGTACCTGACGGAGATCGCAGGCCTGATCGACAGCGGTGCGTTGAGAACACGGGTCGGTACTGTCCTCCCCCTTACGGATGCATACGAGGCGCATCTGATGCTTGAGGGCCTACGCCCTACGCCGAAAGGGAAAATCGTTCTCGAAGTCGGAACCAGGTAAAGGATTGGGGGGCCCACCCTCCCCCGCACCTAAACTGCGCGGTTCAGCTTTAAGTTGATCGGGTCAATCGCCGAATTACTTCGAAGAGCCGATCACAGGATCGAGCAAGGTTCTTCGTTGGCGCCGTCGCGACACCAAGCAGAAGCCCGGACTCGGCGCCGGCAGGCGACACATACCAAGCCGAAAGCGGTGACGGAGACATGCCGAACGCCGCGGCTTCGCGGGCGATGGCCAGATCCGATGTTCCGTTGGGCAGCTTCAGCAGCACGGCTAGGCCGGGTGCGGCAATACGATCGGCGCCGACAAATGGTTGAAGGCAATCCAACAGCGCCTGGCGTTTGGCGGCATAGGCGCGCTTTGTGCGCCGGAGATGGCGTATATAGTGACCCTCATGCATGAACCCGGCCGTTGCGAGTTGCACCGCCGGGCCCGGCGGCGGCGCTAGACACGCGGCCACCTCCCCGAACCGAGAGAGCAGCTCGACCGGCGCGATCAGAAAGCCAAGCCGAACAGTCGGGCTGATCGTCTTGCTGAACGAGCCGATGTGAATGACACGTCCGTCCCGGTCCAGCGATGCGAGCGCCGGCGCGGCCCGGCCTGTCAGTTGCAGCTCGCTCAGATAGTCGTCCTCGATCACCCAAACCTCGTTCGCGGCTGCCCATTCGAGCAGGCGAAGACGCCGCTCAAGCGACAAGGTGGGACCGAGCGGCGCCTGCTGACCGGGAGTCACGAGGACAAGCTTGGCATCGGGATGGTGGCGCAGCCCATGGTCGACACCGATACCGTCAACATCGACCGGGATCGGAGCAAGGGACAGGCGGGCTAGCTCAAGTCCCTTTCTGGACCAGGGGAATCCCGGATTCTCGACCCATGCGGCGTGCCCGCCCAGGCCAAGAACGCCGAGCGTCAGGCCCAGCCCTGCGTTGAACCCGCCGGTGATGATAACCTGCGACGGCGAACAATTAATGCCACGGGAGACGGCAAGATAGCCGGCGATTTCCCGCCTCAACTCGATCTCGCCGCGGGGATCGGGATAGAGAGGTGGAGCGCTCGCCTCGGCGCGTACCGCGTGCGCGTGAATGCGCGCGAACAATGTCGCCGGGAAGGTCTCGGTTGCAGGCACGCCCATCTGGAAGAACGCGGGCCCCTGTGTCATCTCCCGATAGATTTCCATGAACGAGCCTGCGTCCGACGGCTGCTCGCTCCTTGCGCTGCCGCGAGGACGTTGGGCGACCCGCGTGCCGGCCGCTCTCGAAGCCTCGATCAACTGTGCGGCCGCCAGCTTCTCATAGGCGGTCCGCACGGTACCGCGCGCGACACCGAGTTGAGCCGCGAGGTCTTGCCATGAGGGTAAGCGCGCACCCGGCTCCAGCACGCCACCCTCGATCGCCGTGGTCACTCCTCTTCGGATCTGCTCCGACAAAGATATCTTGGCCGTGCGATCGAGATTCAGGTTCAGCGGCTTGTTCATGCTGTCATGGTACACGACTTCTTCGCGTACTTGGTACTTTTTTCTGGCCCAATATGAGTCATCTTTGGGTAGACAGAAAGAGGAAGCCCATGAACATCCGTAGTATCGTCGCTGCCACCTGCGCAGCCTTCGCCTTCACGATTGCCGGGTCCGGCTTGGCACATGACAGCCGGGCCGAAACAGTCACGCCGAAGTTCAATCAAGCGATTCCGAACATCCCCGGCAAGTCGCTCGTCGCTCTCGAAGTCGACTATGCACCAGGCGCGGCTTCTCCGCCGCACAGACATGCGAAGTCGGCCTTCATCTACGCCTATGTGATCTCGGGTGAGATCGAGTCGAAGGTGAACAATGGCGAAACCCACATCTACAAGGCCGGCGAGAGCTGGTCCGAACCGCCGGATGCCAGCCACCCGATCAGCCGAAATGCAAGCAAGATCAAGCCGGCGAAGCTACTCGCGGTCTTCGTCGTCGACACCGACGAGAAGGCGCTGACCACTCCTGTCAAATGAAATTGAAGAAGCCAGAACAATGACGAAGAGGCTCAACTACAACCAGATCGCTCCCAACGGAGCCAAGGCGCTCGGCAGCGTCTATGGCTATGTCATGCAGAGCGGTCTGCCTGCCGAACTGGTGGAGCTCGTCTATCTGCGGGTCTCGCAGATCAACAACTGCGCCTATTGTCTCGACATGCACACCCGCGACCTCATCAAGAAGGGAGTGAAAATCGAGAAGCTTGCGTTGGTGCAGGCCTGGGAGGAAGTCGACAATCTCTTCAACGAGACCGAACGCGCCGCGCTTGCCTGGGCCGAGAGCGTGACGCGCGTCGCCGAGACCGGTGTGCCTGATAGCGCATACGAAGCCGCGCGAGCCGTTTTTGACGAGAAGCAACTCGTCGACCTCACGCTCGCGATCAGCCTGATGAACAGCTACAATCGCATGGCCATCAGCTTCCGAAACACGCCGCAGGCCGTCCTTGAAGATTAGGCCGGCGCAGTGCGAACTACGATCAAAAGAAGATGTGATGGAGTAAGGAAAATGGTCATCAATGAGATTGCCGGCGTAAAAATACCCGACAGCAACCTCGCGCGCGAAGTGACCGAGCTCATTCGCGACACCGAGAGCGATTTGCTCTTCCATCACTCGGCTCGCGTCTATTTCTGGGGCGCCTTGGCGGGGAATCGGAAATGCCTGAGCTTCGACCCGGAGCTGCTCTACACGGCCTCCATGTTCCACGACATCGGCCTCACATCGCATTATGAACACAGCCATCACCGCTTCGAAGTGGACGGCGCCAACGCTGCGCGCGATTTTCTGCGGCAGCGCGGGATTTCCGAAAGCGATGTTGAAACGGTCTGGAACGCCGTGGCTCTCCACACGACTCCGGGCATACCGGAATTCATGCGTCCGGAAATCGCGCTGGTGCAGGCGGGAGCCGGCATGGATGTGGCCGGCCGCGGCTACGACCAGTTTACCGAGGCGCAGCGCGAGGCCGTCATCGCCGCCTTTCCCCGAGAAGTCCAGTTCAAGCATGGGATCATCGATGCATTCTATGAGGGCATGAAGCACCGCCCCGACAGTACATTCGGGACATTCAACGACGATGTCCTGGCGTTCAAGGACCCACAGTTTCGGCGGATCGATATGTGCAGCATCATTCTCGCTTCAAGCTGGAAGTGCTGAACCTCACGGGAGCATCTCTGCGCAGACGATCAATGCCGACGATGCGTGAGGTTCGGGACAATACTCCTGCCTCAGGCGTCGTCTTCTACAAACGCCCTCAATAATTCCAACCGTTGGTCCCATTGAGCCGAAATCCAGCCGAGGTAGTCACGCACAGCGACGAGCTGTTGGGCCTGCAGTCGCCACTGCCGGTCCCGTCCTGTTCGGTCGCTCTCGACGAGGCCGACCTCTTCGAGCACCTGCAGATGCTTGGTGACGCCCTGACGGGAGACACCATCGGCACATTGCTTCAACTCAATGGTCGGAAGCGGCCCGTCCTTGCATAGTCGCGCGACTATTGCCAGTCGGACCGGATCACCCAAGGCAGAGAAGATCGGTGCGGCACCCGACAAGTTAACGGCGCTGTCGCCACAGTTCAGCATCGCGGCGCCTCAGGATTGCTCATCAAGAGCAAGATATTTTTCGATCAGTTTGGTCTGATGTGCCCAGCCAGCGTCGTTGCCTTCCCTGGCCTTCGCGCGCCGATCAAGCGGAAGCTGTTCGAAACCCGACTCGGTAATGGTGAGCAAGGTGCCGCCATCGACCATAGCAAGCTCAAATGTCACGAGCGTCATAGGCTCGCTGGAATAGTCCGCGTGGGGATCAGCGGCACCTGGATGCCAGCGGAACGAAAACAGCGTCATCGGCTCGATCCGCTCCACCACCACACGCCAGGGATATCCGACATAAGGTTCCTGTAGCCGGGCAACCTCCGGATCAACCTTTGTCGGCACAATGCGCCCAACCGCCTCCTTTCCGGCAACGAACGGGCCGTCGATCTCAGCCCCGAACCAACTGCCGAAGCACGCCGAATCGCTGATGGCGCGCCACACTCGTTCCTGAGTCGCTTTCAGGACGATCTTCTTTTCAATTCGATCGGAATTCATGAGCAACCTCCTAGTTGCTCGTTTTGTACTCCGCCTGGAATTGACGCGCAACCGTCTTGTTGCGTCTAAAGCTCCTTTTAGTAAAGAATGGCCCACGCCGGCCCGAAAGGACGATCTGATCCAGGCTCTCGGAGTTTCGACCATCGATTTTAAGCTGAAATCCCAGTCCACTTGAAACATTGAGGCTTCCCTCCCAGCGGCTAGCTCGGCTTACCGACGTGCATTTCATCGTTGGCACAAACTAAACATTGCAAAAAAGTATTTTAGTTGTATATTACATATTCCTAATGCAACCGACAACACGGTTCCAGAGTGGAAAAGGGAGGAGCAAATGACAAACAGGTTTCTTTTACATGCCGCTCTAATCGCAGCATTAGTCACCGCCGGCTTATTGGTTGCTCAACCAAATAGTGCCATTGCTCAGTGCAACCCACAGATAAGTAGATGCTGATGTGGGCCGAACTTGCACAAATCTATAGCAACCTCGTGCAATTGGCGAGGAATGGCGATAATTTTGTCATATCGTTCGTGGTCGGCGTAGTTATTATTGCGTTCCATGCGCGAAATAGGTTGCAAATGACTGCACCTCGCGCCGAGGAGTTTGATTTTGTCAGACTTTTAACTTTGCCGGCAATTGTCGGTAAAGATCTCTTCCGAAGATCATACTTAATTTACACCATACTCCTTGTAATCTTATTTTTGTTTCTTTGTCTTTCAAAACCTTTCGTACCCAATTTTATCGGAAACATCCCAGAGTATCAGGGCGGGGCATGGCCGCTGGGCTGTGCACTTTTGGTGGTTGGCCTTCTTCCATCCGTGAAAGGAGTTGACCAAATTGAGGAGATGTTGCGGCGGTTTGCTCTGAGCGCTTCAAACATCCCAGATGAGTTCTTTCGCCGGGCAAAGAGCTTATCTCAAAGTGAGCTGAAGGGTTTTTTGGAGAGAGAGCAAAAATATCAGCCGGAACTAAGCAAATACTGGAAAGTCTATAACCTCGTGACGGCTACGGGGGCGATGCATGAAGATGCCCACAATGCTGCTCGACGTACAGTCGGGAACGAGCTTTTCGGACGATGGACGATTGATGGCGGATCGATATGGTCTCCCGGAGAATATGAGAAGCTCAAAGATGTCTTCGATGTATTGCGTCCAAAAGTAAAAGGCTTAAAGCGGGAGGTTGACGAACTGATCGGCGTGACCTCTTCGTCCAAAACTATTATTTACCTTTTGACAAAGGGCGGCATCCGCTCTTCGCAACCAGTTACTCGCGAACAAGCACAAAGGCTGCTCGAGCTGTCGGCAGAAGTAAGCGTGGAAGGCGCCAATGGCGAACTCACGGCAACCGACCTTGAGGGGTATCTCACTCTTGGAGACCGCTGGCGTGAAAAAAGTGACGAGCTATCAATATCAAATAGACGACTTTGTGCGTTGTTCGCCATCCTTGCGCTGAACGACCGAGCTATGGTGAAGGAATATCTTCGATCGTCGTCCGAAGATAGAGATTCGATTCTTCGAGAGATGTTTGCCTTAGTCAACAAGGTGCGACAATACACTGTCCACCCGGTTTACAATGCTACTCTAGTTGCTGGCGCGGGAGCATTCGTCGTCAGCTTTGTGATCTTTTTCTTGTTCAGGATCACGGCTGACTACATATCCCCTCCCGATCCCGCACGTCTGAAAGCTTTTGAATACGCTTTGTACACAACCGTCGCAATAATGGCATGCTTTACAGCAGCCGGGCTCGCCGCTCTTTTCATTAGGGCATCACGTGTTGAGCAAGGCAAATGGATCTTTTTTGATAGCTTTCTACGATTTCCAATGCTGCAGTATCGAGGTATCGTTGTAGCGGCGACCGTATGCGCCTTTGTTCCATTCGTGATCTCGACCATGGCATACGCGTTCCGAGCGGGGGATATCCACGGGTTTGCGGATCTGACACGATACGGTTCAGCAAGCTTTATTATCTTTTGTATTGCTTGGTGCCTGATTCCAATGACTTTCGCCGTTGGTCTCTGCGTAGTCACCGACGTAATCGATCGACAACATAATTCTCGTTTCACTTTTGTGTCGATTGCGAGTGCCCTGCTTGTTCTTGCAACAGCAGCCATAGTTCACCAGACCTATGCATCCATGAACGAAAGTTATCGAGCAATATTTTGGAACGGTTTGGTTTCAACTGGGTCGTTTGCATCAACTGGACTTCTGATTTTTGGCTATGGTTTGTCCGAAGCTTTACATCAGAATAGCAGCGATAAGCCGTCTGAAACTAGCTTCGCATCATCCTAAACCGTTCACGAGGCCCACAAGGGGCTGGAGGCCGGTGCCGCAGTACGCGGGATCGCCATGCGTGAGACATGCCAGGGATGGCGAGCTTGCCCTGCGCTCATTCTTCCAGCCAAATTATGCCCCACATCCGGCCTTCGAGTCCGGAGGACGATGGGCTATAAGGGCGAAATTTGGAGCGGGGAGCAGCATGGAATTTCAGGACGACAATCTCGAAAAATTTGCCGCGAATGGCGCGGCGCCGCTGCCGGAAACAGATGTCAACGGTTATGTCGAGTATGACGGCGCCCGTATCTGGTATGCCGCCTATGGCTCCGGCATGCCTGTAATCCTGTTGCATGGCGGTCTCGGGAACAGCGGCAATTGGGGATATCAGGTTCCGGCCTTGATCGATGCCGGCTACATGGCTGTCGTCGTCGATAGCCGTGGCCATGGACGCAGCACGCGCGATTCGCGGCCTTACAAATATGAGCTGATGGCATCGGACGTGTTGGCCGTAATGGACAGGCTGCTTATTGAGAAAGCTGCCGTCGTGGGGTGGAGCGACGGGGCATGCACGGGTTTGATCCTGGCCAGGACGAATCCCGAGCGCATAGCGGGCGTTTTCTATTTCGCCTGCAACATGGACCCCAGCGGCGCCAAGGAATTCGCGCCCACGCCGATCATCGATCGCTGCTTTTCCCGGCATGTAAAGGACTACGCCGCCCTGTCGGCGACCCCGGATCAGTTTGATGCCTTCGTTCAGGCGGTCGGCCTGATGCAGCGGACGGAGCCGAACTATTCCACCGCCGATCTCGCCGAGATCAAGGAGCCGGTCGCGATCGTGCACAGCGAGCACGACGAGTTCATCAAACGCGATCATGCGGACCATCTCGCCCGCAGCATCCCCGGCGCTGAACTTGTTCTGCTATCCGGCGTCAGCCATTTCGCGCCCCTGCAGCGGCCGGTGCAATTTAACGATGCGATGCTGACTTTCCTTCGCGGGATTACGGTGTAGCGTCGCGAAGCCACGGGATGGTCGGCCTGAGCTACGAGAAACCCGAACTTCGTTGCTCTGGCACGCACAACGCGGAAATCCTCATCATCCATATGCCGGTTGCGCGGGATTTGGTTGCGCGCGTCCGATTGTTGGAATAAATGACGGACATCATATTATCACTCCCGAGACCGAACCGCCGCTGACCGGCCCTTCCGCCCAGGGAGCAAAATTCGCTCCCGGCAGGAGATTTTCATGACAGCTACTTTATTTTCGCCACTGGCCGTCGGTCCTTACGAGCTGGCACATCGCGTCGTCATGGCGCCGTTGACGCGCATGCGGGCAAGCCAGCCGGGCAACGTGCCTTCCGCGATGAACGTCGAATATTATGCGCAGCGCGCGTCGCGGGGTGGGCTGATTATTTCCGAGGGCGCGCAGATTTCGCCGGCCGGACAGGGCATGCCGGCAACACCGGGCATCCATACGCCGGAGCAGATCGCCGGCTGGAAAGCGGTCACCGACGCGGTTCACGCCAAGCGGGGCCGGATCTTCCTCCAGCTCTGGCATGTCGGTCGCATTTCCCATTCCTCCCATCAGCCTGGCGGCGTCCCACCTTTTGCCCCCTCGGCGATAGCGGCTGCCGGAAATGCTTTTACGGCGTCGTTCGAGCGCGTGCCCTTCGAGACGCCGCAGGCGATCGATACCGATCTGATGCCCCTGCTGATCGAAGTCTACGGACAGGCTGCGGCCAATGCGAAGGAGGCCGGTTTCGACGGCGTCGAAATCCACGGCGCCAACGGCTATCTGATCGAACAATTCCTGCAGGCCCGTTCGAACCGGCGCACCGACCAATATGGCGGATCGATCGAGAACCGGGCGCGCCTGTTGCTCGAAGTGGTCGAAGCGGTGTCTGCCGTGTGGGGTTCGAACCGAGTCGGCGTCCGCCTGTCTCCCTTCGGTATTGCCAACGACAGCGGCGAGGACGATCCGTTGCGCCTCTACGGCCACGTCGTCCGCGAGCTCGACCGGCTGCATCTTGCCTATCTGCACCTGATCGAGCCGCGCGCCAGCGGCGCGGGCCAGGCGGAGGTCGATCACAAGAACGTGCCGTCGGCGGTCGAACTCTTCCGCCCCGCCTGGTCGGGAACCTTGATCGCCGCTGGCAATTTCAGGCCCCAAACCGCCGAGGCCGCCCTCGCCGCCGGCCATGCCGATGCCATCGCGTTCGGGCGCCTGTTCATCGCCAATCCCGACCTGCCGGAACGCATTCGCCGCGGCGCAAGCCTCAATCCCTATCATCGCCCGACCTTTTACGGCGGCGGTACAGAGGGCTATACCGATTACCCGACATTGAATGCCAGGGAGGCAGCGGAATGAGCATGCCAAGCGCCATCATCGTTGGAGTGGGAGCAGAACAAGGTCTCGGCGCGGCGCTCTGCCGGCTGCTGGCCGACAAGGGCTACCACGTCTTCATCGCCAGCCGGACGCTGGAAAAGGTCACCAAGATCGCCGACGCCATCAACGCCTCCGGCGGCAGTGGCGAAGCCATTGAAACAGACGCAACCGACGAGGCCGCGGTGAAGCGGCTCTTCGAGCACGCCTTTGCGCCGCGGGACGAGATCGACCCGCCCGACTTCATCGTCTTCAACGCCGGCATCAACCGTCACGTCGGCTTTCGAGACGTCACCGCCGCCGAATTCGAGGAATTCTGGCGCATCTGCTGCTTCGGCGGCTTCCTTGTCGGGCGGGAGGCGGCCAAGCATCTCGTGCCCCTCGGGCGTGGCACGGTGATCTTTACCGGCGCTTCGGCGAGCCTGCGCGGCAAGGCTGGATTTGCGCAGTTCGCCGCCGCCAAGGCAGGCCTAAGAATGGTTAGCCAGAGCATGGCGCGGGAATTCGGGCCGCTCGGCCTGCATGTCGCCCACACCATCATCGATGGCGGCATCGACGGCGAAAGATTGCGGTCGAGGCGGCCGGACGTGCCGGCCGACGGCCTGCTCAATATCGATGCTATCGCCGAGACCTACTGGCATATCCACCGCCAGCATCCCTCCGCCTGGACCCAGGAGATCGATCTGCGTCCCTACAAGGAAACCTTCTGAGACCGGCGCTTCCCGGCGCCGACCCCAGAAAAATCCTTAGCCGGCGGGAAAAGGATTGCGTTCGGTGAAGCCGCGCTGATGCCAATAGGGATAGGCGGGCGTCTGAGCGCTGGCGGCGTCGAGGCGGGCGACCTGTTCCGCGGTCAGGTTCCAGCCGATGGCGCCGAGATTGTCGCGCAGCTGACCTTCGTCGCGGGCACCCACGATGACGCTCGACACCGTCGGCCGCTGCAGCAGCCAGTTCAATGCCACCTGCGGAATGGTCTTGCCGGTTTCCTTGGCAATCTCGTCAAGCGCATCAACCACGGTGTAGAGATATTCATCATCGACCTGCGGACCGAGGTCCCCCGTCTTGTGCAGGCGGCTAACTTCCGGCAACGGCTGGCCTCGGCGGATCTTGCCGGTCAGACGGCCCCAGCCAAGCGGGCTCCAGACGACGGTGCCGACCCTCTGATCGACGGCAAGCGGCATCAGCTCCCATTCGTAATCGCGGCCGACAAGCGAATAATAGGCTTGATGCGCCACGTAACGCGGCAGATTGTGGCGATCGGCCGCAGCCAGCGACTTCATCAAATGCCATCCGGAGAAATTCGAGCAGCCGACATAACGGATCTTGCCGGCTCGCACGAGATCGTCGAGCGACGACAGCGTTTCTTCGACCGGTGTCATGGCGTCGAAGGCATGCAGCTGGAAGAGATCGATATAGTCGGTCTGCAGCCGCTTCAATGAAGCTTCCACCGACTTTATCAAGTGGAAGCGCGAGGAGCCGACATCGTTCGGCCCATCGCCGAAGCGGAAGGTCGCTTTGGTGGAAATCAGCACCTTGTCGCGACGGCCCTTGATGGCCTCGCCTAATACCTGCTCTGCAACGCCGCCGGAATAGACGTCGGCGCTGTCGAAGAAGTTGAGACCGGCATCGAGGCATATGTCGATCAGGCGGCTTGCCTCACTGACGTCAGTAGCGCCCCAGGCGCCGAAAAACTCGCCTTTGCCGCCAAAGGTGCCGGTACCGAAGCTGAGGATCGGCACGCGAAAACCCGATCCGCCGAGATAGCGATAGTCCATAACATAACCCTCCAAATGAGATGGATGTATCAGAAAATTGCGCGCGGAACGAACCGCACTAGGCGGGGCCGCACTCGTACCTGCATGATGTGTGGCCGCTACCCCGTTTGTTCAACACCTTCGACGCTTGCCACCCGCATCTCGACCACCTGGCGGGCTGCCGCGGCGGCGGCGTCCTTGTCGCTTGCGACCTGCACCGTCGGGACAGCAAAATGGATGTCGTTTTCATCGAAAGCCTGCTTGATCATTGCCAAGGCGTTGCGCCGGATGACGGAGAGTTCGCCGGGCTTGGTGGTGATCGCCAGCCTGATTTCGATCGCAAAATCGCTGAACTGCTCGACACCCTTCATCTTCAGCGTCTGGATGATGTTGGGCGCCAATTCCGGATCGTCGAGCAGTCGTTGGCCGATCTCCTTGATGATCCGCTTGGTCTTCACCAGGTCGGTGTCGTAGGTGACCTTCAAGATGATCTTGTCGATCGCCCAGTCGCGGTTCATGTTGTTGACCGCGCCGAGCGAGCCGAAGGGCACGGTTGCAAGCGGACCGCGCTGATGGCGCAGTTTCACCGAGCGCAGGCTGAAGGATTCCACCACGCCCTTGTGGTTGCCGCTTTCGATATATTCGCCGATGCGGAAAGCATCGTCCCAGAGATAGAAGATGCCGCTCATGACATCCTTGACGATGGTCTGCGCGCCGAAACCAACGGCGACGCCAACCACGCCGGCACCGGCGATCAGCGGCCCGATCTGGATGCCGAGACCCGACAGCACCATCATGACGGCGATGAGGCCGATGACGACGGCAAGGATATTGCGGAAGATCGGCAGCAAGGTGTGCAGCCGGGCACGCTGGGACTTCAACTCCTCGCTGTCACTGTCAAGCGGCATCGACGCCGAGAGTTTGGCATTGATGTAGGTCTTCGAAAGATGCCAGAGCAGATCGGCGGCCAGCAGAATGACGATACCCTCGAGAATGCCGCGAGCGACGCGGTCGATCATGGATTCGGGCGGCCTCATCATCATTGCCGCCTCGACGCCAAGCATCCGGCCGAGCCAGAGGGCAGCCAGCGCGATGATGATCGCACGTACGCCGCGATCCAGAAGCACCCTGGCGACGTTGCCAGCGCCGAGAGCGCCACCGGCCGCATCATGCAGCACCTCCACCGCCCGGGACGATATCGAGAGAGCGCGCGGCAGAAGAACGGCAAAAATGCCGAGCCAGAGCAGACCGTTCAAGCCAATCACCCACAGACACCAAAGCGCGGCGAAATAGATCGTCAGCAGCCAGGAGACGACCTTTCTGCCATGCGCGCCGGGTTGGACAGGGCGTGACCAGACAGCCTCCACGGCGATCAGGAATAGGCCGATGCCGAGCGTATAGCCGATGAGATCGCTGGCGCCATCTGAAAAGCCAAGCGGTATCATGGCTTGCGTCACTGCCCAGCCGCAGGCGAAGTAAATGACGAGCAGGGTGCCGCGCTGATACCAATATTTCGCCACAAGCCGCCGCTCGGCAATGCGGGCAGCGCCGCCGTCCTCATCGAGAATGTCGTTCGCCCGACGCATTGCGGTCAGCTCCAACAGCAATCTGCCGAGCGAGATCGCCAATCGTATGGAGACGAGCGCGATGACGCAGGCGATCGCAAAACTCTCGATGATCGGCGGCCAATCGAAGACAAGAAGCGGAATCAGCGTCGCCACGCCATGAACGATGGCGGGCACGACGCCACCCATGAACTCGAACCGAGCAGCCTGAAGTTCCGTCTCGACGCCGGCCGCCCTCTCGGTATGCTGCATGTGTTTGATATTGATCAGGCGCGCGACCACCAATTCAGCCAGGAGGCCAAAGAAAAACAGCACCAGCGCCTGGATGCCGATGCGGAGCCGGCCTGCCGCCGCACCTTCTTGTCCAAGTTTCTGAGAAGCCGTCATCACCTCGGACGGCAAGGTCATCGCGGCGCCCGAGACTGTCTCCAAATGCCGTCGGGTGTGGCCAAGCGTGTCCGACAACTCCGACATCTCGCCGCCGCTCGTGCCGGGACTGCCTGCGGAAACGGGCGGAGTATTCACCTGCGACTGAAGCCATTGCTTGACGTCAGGCTCGTTCATCAGCCGAATGAGTTCCCGGACCTTTTCCGGCGGTGGCGCAGCAACGGCCGATGGTGGCGCAGCACTTTGCGCGAGAGCCGCAGTCGGTACGGCAAATGCAAAAAGACATAGAAGCAGCGCCTGGATCGACCGCCTGCCACCCTTAACGACACCCATATGTCCTGCCCTTCTCGAAATCGGCCGATCAGCCCGCTTTTGCAGACTAGCCCATCAGTCCGCCTTTGCAGATTATACGTCTGTTTAGTGGGAACAAGCAGGTACTTCTGCAACTAGCTCGTCAGCCGGCATCGGCATTGCGCGCAAGCCGGCGCCACGTTAGGCTCCGTAGAATACCGCTTGGTGCTTGGGGACGTTTGGGTGTTCAATTTCCTGAAGAAGCTCTTCGGACGAGCCAAACGGCCGAATGCGCAAATCGAGCTACCAGCCCCGCCGGCGCCACAGCCTCCCAACAGGCCGGCGATCAAGAGCCTCGATCTCAACATTCCCGACGAGGCGCTGGAAAACGAGGCGCGCTTTGCCGCGTACCTTCAAGAGCGCCTGCCCTTTTTCGGCGACGTGATCAAAGTCGACTATGATCCTGGCGCCGGCAGCCTGACGCTGCACAGCCGCAACGGCGACAGGATGACGAAATTCCTGGGCAACGCGCTGCTGGCGCTGCGCGAAAAGAAGGGGCAGGCGCGTGCTCAGGGCCTGCTCAACTATCTCAACCTAACCGAAGCCTTGGAAAGCGGCGGCGAGCTGCACGAGGTGCTACCGGTGCTGAAGTCGCGCAGCTTTCTCGACGTGGCGCGGCAGCAGATGCTGCAAGCGGTCAAGGGTAAATCCGATCCGCCGCAGTTCGTCTATCTCGATGAGGCCGAAAATCTGGTCAGGCTTTTTGTCGTCAACGGCGAAACCACGGTCAGCTATGTGATGACCACCACATTAGACGGCTGGGGCATCGATGTCGGAGAATTGGCGGAGACGGCGCAGAACAACCTCCATAAATTCTTGGCGAAGACCGGCGTGCAGATCGCCAAACGTAGCCAGTTCCAATATCTCGAGATCGACGGCCAATTCGAATCCAGTGTCGCCTTCCTGCCGAATTTCTGGGCGCAGGTGCAGGACCAATCCGGCGGCGCAGCACCAGTCGCGGCCTTCCTGTCACGCGACAAGGTATTCTTCACCCACGAAAACGACACCCAGGGACTGCATTTGCTCGAACTGATCAGCGCCGATCTCAGCGACGTGCCTTATGTGATCTCGCCAGATCAATATCGCTGGGAGGACGGCAAATGGTCGCTGTTCAAGCGGGTGACGCGGAGCGTGCAGTGACGGGTTATATGTATGGACGCCTTCTCGCAAAATTCAATTTTTGGAAGAGGGCGGGACATCCGCAGGCTTGGCCGATTCGGAGGAACTGTCTGTAACTGCGGATGAAGCGGTTGTATCGGCCTCCCTGCGAAGCCAATAAGCAGCCTTTGCCGCATCATTGGGGTGCGCACGTTCCGCATACACAGTACCGAGACGTCGTTGTGCGCCAGGATCACCTCGTTCCGCAGCTTTCGTAAGCCACTTGATCGCCAAGTCGCTATCCCTGCGATTGTATTGCTCATAAGTATAGATATCGCCAAGGGAGAGTTGCGCATCTAAATCGCCTTGTTCGCCGGCCTTTGAGAGCCAGCTTATCGCCTCATCCTCATCTCGGCTCACACCTTGGCCGCCCAGATACATCTCGCCGAGCCAATATTGCGCCGAGGCTGTTCCCCGTTCTGCCTCTTCGCGAAAACTACCCATCGCCTTCTGAAACCAGAAGTTCGCCTTCGCCGCATCTGGCACCATGCCTTCGCCTTGAGAATACATACTTCCAAGCGAGTATTGAGCCATGACATCGCCGCCTTCGGCCGCTTTGATGAAGCCAGTTATCGCCGTCTGATACCAGATATTCGCCTGTTCGAGGTCTGGCGCAACGTTGTCATGACCAAGGGAATAAGCGAGACCTAAACGACGTTCAGCATAAGGGTTGTTCTGATCGGCCGCTTTGCGAAACCAGAAAACGGCTTTCTCAAAGTCCGATTGTACACCTAGTCCAAAGAAATACAGACGCCCCAGACCGTACTGAGCTGTTGCGTCGCCCCGCTCCGCCTGCGGCTGCCAATTCAGCAGTGCAGCCCTATAATCGTGCTTTGAAAAGGCGACTTTTCCTTCGTCCGACTGCGCGTAAGCGGGTAGCGAAAGGGCAAAATACAACAGCAATCCATAGCCATACTGATTCAGAGCCATGCTGATCCTTCAATTGAAATGGTATGGTAGCATCCCGTCTCCGCAACAATAGGCAACGCGGCCAGGCGCTCATTCCAATACAAGATGGGTTAAACCAGCACCGCTTGATCGACGCGATCCTCGGCGCCGAAGAATTTCAGATAGCGCTCGACCTCGGCGGGCTCGCCCGTCGCCTTCTGCGGATTATCCGAAAGCTTGACGGCCGGGCGGCCGTTGGCTTCGATCACCTTGCAGACGATCGAGATCGGGTTGAGGCCATGGATTTCCGTGGGCGCGCAGCCGGCGAAATCATTGGTGAGATTGGTGCCCCAGCCGAAGCCCATGCGTACCCGGCCCTCGAAGTGCTTGTAGGTGGCGATGATGGCGTCGACATCCAGGCCGTCGGAGAAGATCAGAAGCTTCTGGCGCGGGTCGCGGCCCATCTTTTTCCACCAATCGATGATCTTCTCGCCGCCTTCGATCGGGGGCGCGCTGTCCGGCCGGAAGCCGGTCCAGTCGGCCACCCATTCCGGCGCATTGCGCAGGAAGGAGGCCGTGCCGAAGGCATCCGGCAGAACCACGAGCAGATTGCCGCCGTAGAGGCGGTTCCAGTCGCGCAGCACTTTGTAGGGCGCCTTGCCAAGCTCATCGTTCGTCTTGGCCAGTGCCGCCGCCACCATCGGCAGTTCGTGCGCGTTGGTGCCGACAGCCTCGAGATCGGAATCCATGGCGAGAAGGACGTTGCTCGTGCCGGTGAAGGCGTGGCTGACACCTTCCTTCAGCGCTTCCACGCACCAGCGTTGCCAGAGGAAACTATGGCGGCGGCGAGTACCGAAATCGGAAATGCGAAGGTTCGGCAATTCCCTTAGCCGCTCGACCTTTTCCCACATCTTCGCCTTGGCGCGTGCGTAGAGGACGTCGAGCGTAAAGGGACCCAGTGCCTTCAGCGCTGCACGCGAGCGGAGCTCATTGATGATGGCGAGTGCCGGAATCTCCCACATGGTCGTTTCCTTCCACGACCCATGGAAGTCGAGAATATACTGCCCATCGCGCTTCGACAGCTCATACTCCGGAAGCTGGAAATTCGACAACCAGGCCAGGAATTCCGGCTCGAAAATCTGGGCGCGACCGTAGAAACTGTTACCTGCCAGCCAGATCATCTCCTTCTTGGAGAGCCTGATCGTACGGGCATGATCGAGCTGCTCGCGCAATTCCTTCTCGTCGATCACTTCGGCGAGCCGGACGCTCTTCGTGCGGTTGATCAGGGAGAAGGTGGCGTCAACATCCGGATAAAGCTTCCAGATCATCTGCAGCATCAGGAGCTTATAGAAATCGGTATCGATCAGGCTGCGAATGATCGGATCGAGCTTCCAGGTATGGTTATAGACACGGGTGGCGATATCCGTCTTCGTCATGTCGTTCCTGCCCGTCTCCCTGCGCCCCGGACGTCAAGCTTCACACCTCCAGCTCACTGGCGGCGGGTATAATGCTCTTCTTATCAAAAAATGTTGAGCGAAAGTCCAGTCACTGAAAGAAAATTGATACTAAATCAATTCCACCGTCCTGGATACCGGGCGCGGGTGCCCAAGTTTTACTGGTGGCTGCATTCAGTATGACTGGGAATAGCCTTGCACCGGCGGGCTCGGTGCCGGGGTCTGGTCCAGGGCCGCGGTCAAGGGCGCTGTGTGCGCTGCTTCATAACTACTCCATAATTCGGCCAGCGCCCAGACGATCGCCGTCAGGGCAAGTGCGATGATGAGCACCGCCAATACACGGCGTCCCATGTGTCCCTGCTTTGCCTCGGTCGCGGGCAATTCCTTTTCCTCATGCAGACGTTGATCGGAATCCTCCCAATGGGTATGGGTTTCCAACTTCTGTGGCATGATTGCCTCCTTCCAGTGCCTTGTGGCGGCGTTCTGTGGAAACGGAGGCGGCAGTGGAAAGGTTCCGAGGGCGCTCAATAGCCCCGGCTGCGATCCACCAGATATTGAAGCGGCTCGCCGCGTTCGAAGCGGGCGATCTGCTCCTCGACATGGCGCATCAACGAATGCTCCTCGGAGACGGCTGCATCATGCGGGGTGATGACGACATTCTCCATGCCCCAGAGCGGATCCTCCATCGGCAACGGCTCGACATCGAAGACATCCAGCGACGCGCCACCAAGCACACCGGCTTCGATCGCCGAGACGATATCGGCCTGAACCTGGCTTTTGCCGCGTCCGGCATTGATGAACACCGGCTTGCCCAAGGCGCCGCCACGGCGAAGCCTGGAAAAAAGCGAGGCGTTGTAGAGCCCCGTGGTGTCCGGCGTCAACGGCAGCAGGCCAACGAGAATATCGGTCCGCGCCAGAAAGGCGTCGAGCTCGCCGGCGTCGAACGTTTCCATGCCGTCGATCTGCTTTTTTTGCCGCGACCAGCCGATGACATTGAAGCCCATGACCTTGAGCTTGGTGGCGGCATCGAGGCCGAGAATGCCGAGACCCATGACGCCGACCGTCACTTCGCGTGCTTCCGGTGCCGGAAGGTGGCCCCAGACGCGCTTGCGCTGGTGCCTGAAGTGGCCGAAGACGTCACGCAGATGCATGAGACATTGCAGCACGACCCATTCCGTCATGCGCACCGTCAGGCTGCGGTCGACGAACCGGACAATGGGAATGTCGGGCAGACCAGGGATGTTCAACATGGAATCGACGCCGGCGCCGCCGGAAAAGATCACCTTGAGGTTGGACGCGCGCTGAAAGAGATCGGCGTCCGGCTTCCAAAGAAGGGCATAGTCGACCTGGCTCAGATCCGCGCCTTTGCTTGCGGGATCGGCGAGATTGATGCTGCCGCGATCCGCAAAAGCGGTTTTAAGGACTTTGGCGATGGCCTCAGGCGAGAATTTGAGATCGACGAGAACGGGGCTTTTGACCGGCATGGCGATTATCTTTTATTGCTGGACGGCGGCGGTGGGCACCGCCTCGATGTTGAAGGCGGCGGCGAGAAGCGCCTTGGTGTAATCCTCTTTCGGCGCACGGAAAATCTCCGCCGACGAACCCTGCTCCACAACCTTGCCGAAGCGCATGACGATCAGATCGTTGGCAAGCGCCTTCACCACCTTCAGGTCGTGACTGATGAAGAGGTAGGCAAGATCATGGCGCTGCTGCAAGTCGCGCAGGAGATCGACTACCTGGGCCTGCACGCTCATGTCGAGCGCCGAGGTTGGCTCGTCCAGCATGACGAAACGCGGCTTCAGCACCATGGCGCGGGCAATGGCGATGCGCTGCCGTTGGCCGCCGGAGAATTCATGCGGGAAACGCCAGCGTGTCAATGGATCGAGACCCACCTCCTCCAGCGCCCAGCAGACACGCTGATCGCGCTCTTCCGCCGACAGGGATTGCTCATGCACTTTAAGCCCCTCTGCAATGATCTCGCCAACCGACATGCGCGGGCTCAGCGATCCATAGGGGTCCTGGAAAACGACCTGCAGCTGATTGCGCAGCGGCCGCATCTCCTTGAAGGAATAATCGGCAATATCCTTGCCGACAAAGCTTATGTGGCCTTTGGAAGAAATCAGACGGGCAAGCGCCAGGCCGAGCGTCGTCTTGCCGGAGCCGGATTCACCAACGACGCCGAGCGTCTGGCCAGCCCTGAGCCTCAGATCAATACCGTCAACCGCCTTCACATGGTCGACCACCTTGCGCATCAGGCCGGCCTTGATTGGGAACCAGACCTTGATATCGGAGCCTTCCATGACCACGGGCTTGCTGATGTCGCCCCTTGGCGGCTCGCCGCGCGGCTCGGCGGCCAGCAGATGGCGGGTATACTCATGCCGAGGATTGGCAAAGACCTCCTCGACGGTGCCGGTTTCAACGATGCGGCCCTTGGTCATGACACAGACGCGATCGGCGAATTTCCGGACAATACCGAGATCGTGGGTGATGAACAGCATCGACATGCCGTGCGCGCCCTTGAGGTCGCGCAGCAGTTGGAGGATCTGCGCCTGCACCGTCACATCGAGCGCCGTCGTCGGCTCGTCGGCGATCAACAGCTCCGGCCGGTTGGCCAGCGCCATGGCGATCATCACACGCTGGCGCTGACCGCCCGACAGCTCGTGCGGATAGGCCTTGAGGCGCTTCTCCGGTTCGCGAATGCCCACCTGGTTCAGAAGATCGAGCGTGCGGCTGCGGGCCGCCTGGCCGACCACGCCCTGGTGCAGCGCCAGGATTTCGCCGATCTGCTTTTCGATGGTGTGGAGCGGATTGAGCGAAGTCATCGGCTCCTGGAAGATCATGGTGATGTCGTTGCCACGGACGGCACGCAGCTCGCCATCGGACGCCTTCAGCAAGTCCTTGCCTTTGAACAGGATTTCGCCGGAGGGGTGGCTCGCGGACGGATAGGGCAGCAGCTTCAGGATCGAGTTGGCCGACACCGATTTGCCCGATCCGGATTCGCCGACCAGCGCCAGGACTTCGCCCCTGGCGATATCGAAGGAGATGCTATCGACGGCAGTCGACGTTTGGCCGCCCTGGTGAAAGGCAACGGACAGATTGCGGACAGACAGCAATGGGGTTGAGTTTCCGCTCATCGAAACGTCTTCCTCGGATCGAATGCGTCGCGTACGGCCTCACCGATGAAGATCAGCAGCGACAGCATGATCGACATCGTGAAGAAGGCGGAAAGGCCGAGCCAGGGGGCCTGCAGGTTGGATTTGCCCTGCGCGATCATCTCGCCGAGCGAGGGCGAGCCGGGAGGCATGCCGAAGCCCAGGAAATCCAGCGAGGTCAGCGTCGTGATCGAGCCGGAAAGAATGAAGGGCACGAAGGTCAGGGTCGCGACCATCGCGTTCGGCAGCAGGTGGCGATACATGATGGTGAGATTGTTGACGCCGAGCGCGCGGGCAGCGCGTACATATTCGAAATTGCGCGCTCGCAGGAATTCGGCACGCACGACACCCACCAGGCCCACCCAGGAAAACAGAAGCAGGATGCCGAGAAGGATGAAGAAGCCGGGCGGCAGAACCGAGGCGATGATCAGCAGGATGTAGAGCACCGGCATCGACGACCATATCTCGATGAAACGCTGCAGGAGAAGGTCGGTCCAGCCGCCGAAATAGCCTTGGATCGCGCCGGCGGCGACGCCGACGACCGCCGAGCAGATGGTCAGCGCCAGGCCGAACAGCACCGAGATGCGGAAGCCGTAGATCATGCGCGCCAGCACATCGCGCGCCTGGTCGTCCGTCCCAAGCCAGTTGAGATTGCTCAAGGTGCAATTCGGATCGGCGGCACCCTTTTCATAGCCGGAGCAGCGCTGTTCCTTGCTCATCAGCCAGAAAGGCGGGGTCGGGGCTGACATCCCCTTTGGAAGGTTCGAATTGGCGGTCTGATAGGAATAATGGATTGGCGGCCAGATCATCCAGCCATTGGCGTTGATCTCGTCCCTGATATCTTGTGCGCGATAGTCCGTCTGCGCGAGGAAGCCGCCGAACTTTTCCTCGGGGTAATCGATGAAGACCGGCATCAGGATCTCGCCCTTGTAGGAGACGAGAATCGGCCGGTCGTTGGCGATGAATTCCGCTCCGAGACTGAGAACGAACAGGATCAGGAACAGCCAAAGGGACCAATAACCGCGACTGTTCGCCCTGAAATTCTGCCAGCGGCGGACGTTGGTCGGGGAAAAGAGGCCTCGGCGCGGCTTTACGGCTGTCGGGGTCGACTTGGTTGCGGCGTCCATCAGACGTCCCTCCGCTCGAAATCGATGCGCGGGTCGATCCAGGTATAGATCAGGTCCGAAATCAGGCCGACGACAAGGCCGAGCAACGAGAAGATATAGAGGGTCGCAAAAACGATAGGATAATCGCGCTGGACGACGGAGAGGTAGCTGAGGCGACCGAGGCCGTCGAGCGAGAAGATGTTCTCGATCAACAGCGAGCCGGTGAAGAATGCGGAGATGAAAGCGCCGGGAAAACCGGCGATGACGATGAGCATGGCATTGCGGAAGACATGGCCGTAAAGCACCCGCCGCTCGCTCAGCCCCTTGGCGCGGGCGGTGATGACATATTGCTTCTTGATTTCCTCGATGAACGAATTCTTGGTCAGTAGCGTCGTGGTGGCGAACGCAGCGAGCGATAGCGAGATCAGCGGCAGGACGAGGTGCCAGAGATAATCGATGATCTTCTGCCACCAACTGAGATCGGCAAAATTGTCGGAGACAAGGCCGCGCAGCGGAAACCAGTCGAAGAACGAGCCGCCCGCGAAAAGCACGATCAGCATGATGCCGAAGAGGAAGCTTGGAACGGCATAGCCGATGATGATGACGCCTGACGTCCAGACATCGAAGGTCGATCCATCCTGTATCGCCTTGCGAATGCCGAGCGGGATGGAGATGGCGTAGGAGAATATCAGAATCCAGATGCCGAGCGAGATCGACACCGGCAGCTTCTGCCCGATGAGATCGATCACCGTCGTATTGCGGAAGAAGCTCTCACCGAAATCGAAGCGGATATAGTTCCACATCATCTGGCCGAAGCGCTCGAGCGGCGGCTTGTCGAAGCCGAACTGCTTGTCGAGCTTGGCGATCAATTCCGGATCGAGCCCCTGTGCGCCGCGATATTTCGAATTGCTGTCTTCGGCATTCTGCTGGCCGAGCAGATCGGTGCCGCCCGAAAGGCGACCGGTGGCGTTGTCGGCCTGGCCGGTCAACTGCGCGATGACCTGCTCGACGGGACCGCCAGGGGCAAATTGCACGATGGTAAAGGAGATCGCCATGATGCCGATGATGGTCGGGATCATCAGCAGTAGACGTCTGAGGATATAGGCGCCCATCAGCCCGTCACTCCCTCACTGAGGAATATGCCTGCTCCGGCCTCAACCCATCTGTCGTTCAAGTCGCTTGTTCCCTTCCGCCGAATAAAGCCGGCGCGGTCATTTCAGGCTGAACTGCCGAATCGGCATCGCGCATTTGGAGCCCAGCCTGTTCATCATTGCAAGAGCCGCTCACTTGCCGGCGTTCTTCGACCACCAGGTCTCGGGAAAGCCCATCGAATATTCCGGCAGGTTGGCGGGATGTTCGAACTTGTCCCAATAGGCGATGTGGAAGCTGGTGGCATAGAACAACGGAACGACGTAGTGGTGAGCGAGCAGCACGCGGTCGAGCGCCTTTGCCGAGGCATCCTTCTCGGCAACGTCCTTGGCAAGGATGACCTTGGTGATCAGCGCATCGATGCCGGGATCGGCTATGCCGGCATAGTTGCGCGAACCTTGGCGGTTGGCGGAAGACGAACCCCACATGTCGATCTGTTCGTTGCCCGGATTCAGTGTCTGGGCCCAAACGCTCCAAATCATGTCATAGTCGAAGCTGCGGACACGATTGATATATTGCGATGAATCGACCGTTCTCACGCGTGCGTCGATGCCAATTTTCTTCAGGTTCTGCACATAGGGCAGCACCCACTTTTCGACGAAGGGGCTGCCGAGAAGGATCTCGATGGAAAAGGGCTGTCCAGTCTGGGCGTTGACCATCTGGTTGCCCTTGATGACATAACCCGCATCCTTGAGAAGCGCGATTGCCTTACGAAGATTGTCGCGAGACTTCTGCGGATCGCCTCCGACGGGATTGCTGTAGGGGGTCGTAAAGACCTCGGGCGGCACTTTGTCCTTGATCTCGTTCAGAATATTCAGCTCTTCCCCTTGGGGCAGACCGGAGGACGCAAGCTTGGTGCCGAAGAAATAGCTGTCGTCACGCCGATACACACCATAGGCGACCGTGCGGTTGATCTCCTCGAAATCGAAGGCGTAGTTCAGCGCTTCGCGTACCCGCTGGTCCTTGAACTGATCGCGGCGCATGTTCGGAACCAGCGCCTGCATCACGCCGGTCGCGCGCAATGGATTGGGCAGGTCCTCACGCTTGATGCGGCCATCCTTGACGGCCGGGAAGTCATAGCCCGTTACCCAACGGCTCGCCATGTTGTCCTGCCAGAAATCGACGTTGCCGCCGCGAAAGCCTTCGAATTCCACATCGTCGTCGCCGTAATAGGCGTAGGAGATCGCTCCGAAATTGTTCTGGCCGACGTTCACGGGTAGGTTCTTGGCCCAATAGTCGTCGCGCAGCTCATAGCGGATGGTCGAGCCTGGAGAGAAGGCCGCGATCTTGTAGGGGCCAGAGCCCATGACCGGCTCCAGTGTGGTGCGGGAAATATCGCGCGGCTTGCCGTCCGGCCCGGTGCCTTCCCACCAATGTTTCGGCACAATGGGCAGAAGCTGCCCCAGGATGAACGGCAGTTCGCGATTGTTCTTCGCGTCGAACGTGAAGGTCACATCGCGGTCGCCGGTCTTTTCAGCCCGCATCACGTGCGCGTAGTAGCTCGTCATGAAGGGATTGAGTTCTTTACCCTTCTCGAAGCTGAAGATCACATCCTCCGGGGTCACCGGCGTTCCATCGGCCCATTTCGCCTCCGCCCGCAACCGGAACGTCGCCTTTGATATGTCGTCCGGATAGGATACGCCTTCCGCCAGAAGCCCATAGGACGAGGCGACCTCATCGTCGGCCGATTTCAGCAAGGTATCGAAAACCAGTCCTATACCGGTGACGGGATTGCCCTTCAGGAGAATGGGATTGAGCGTGTCGAACGTACCATTGCTCGAAAGCTTCAGCTCGCCACCCTTCGGTGCGTCCGGATTGACATAGTCGAAATGCTTGAAGCCGGGTTGGTATTTCAAGTCACCGAGAATGGCCGTGCCGATCCTGAACTGCGGCTCGTCGGCGTGGGACGGCGCCGGCAAGGCCAGCAGGCAGAAAAGAGACACAACCAAGCCTGCTTTCAAACGCGACAATGCCATCAATGATCCTCTGATGATGTAGTAGAATTCAAGCATAGGCCAAATGAGGGCGAAAAACAGGACGGAATTGCTCATCTCTTCGCAAACCGGCCGATTTCCGCTCCCTGAAATCAGGCTTTTGCCGCCGCCGCTTCTTCGAGGCGCTTGCGCAGCATCAGGCGCAATTCGCGGACAAGGCGCCGGTCTGAGGCGGCTTCCGGCTCGTTGGCGGCGACGACGGCGATGCGCAGCAGTTCCAGAACAATCGCCGACATTAAGACGACGTCGTCCGTAATCGGCGGCTCGGCTCGCCGCAGGATGGCGGAAATCAGCTCCTTGAGCTCCGCCCGCGAACGCATTTTGCGATCCTTCGGCACGTCGCGGCGGGTCGCAAGCACCGGATATTCCGGAAACTCCTTGATAAAGGCGCCAAGCTTGTCGAAGATCGCCTCGCCGCTATCGGCAGCCGAACGGCCGCCGCTCTTTTCCGCGACGTCCTGAAGCACCGCTTTCAGCCTCTCGAGCCGATCGATATGCAGCGCTTCGGCGAGCAACGCTTTGGTCGGAAAAAATTGATAGAGCGAGCCAATCGACGAGTGCGCTTCGGCGGCGATCTCCGTCATCGTCGCGGCGTCATAGCCCTTCTGAACGAAGATTTTCGCGGCCGCTTCCAAAAGCACGGCAACGCGATCGCGGCCGCGGCGACGCTTCGGAATGCGCGTCTGCGGTTCCTCACTTGATTTTTGCGAGGATTCTCTCATATTTGTCATTGTGAGGATACCCTCATATTTCCCCCGGAGCCCCCTGATGCCTCTTTACGATCCCCAAACCACCGCACTCATCTCCATCGATCTGCAGGGCCTTGTTCTCAGCCGCCCGCTCGCACCCCACTCTGCGCAGCAGATCGTCGAGAATACTGCCGCCATCGCCCGGAAACTGAAAGCCGACGGCGGAACCACAGTCTTTGTGACGGTTGGATTTTCCGCAGACTATGCCGACGCTGTCAACCAGCCCGTGGACGAAAGCTTCAGCTTTCCAGAGGGAGGTTTGCCGCCGGCTGCTCTCGCAGCACCCGCCGAGATCGCTGCGCTGACGCCCGACGTCGCCATCGTCAAGCGCCAATGGAGCGCCTTTTATGGCACCGACCTCGACCTGCAGCTGCGCCGTCGCGGCATCAAAACAGTGATCCTCACGGGTGTTGCGACCAATTTCGGTGTCGAATCGACCGTTCGCGACGCCTACGCCGCCAATTATGCTGTCATCGTAGCCGAGGACGCGGTGACAACCTTTTCGCAGGAAATGCAGGATTTCGCCTGCACAAAGGTGTTGCCGCGGCTGTCGCGCATCCGCAAGACGGCGGAAATTCTGGCTAACTGATCATGCGCTTAGCGGTCCGGGCGGGCAATGCGTGGCGGTTCATTAGCATCGAGCGATAAAACACGGATTCACCAAAATCGCTTTTCAAGGT
Organism: Rhizobium mayense; assembly: GCF_030272705.1. Taxonomy (GTDB): domain Bacteria; phylum Pseudomonadota; class Alphaproteobacteria; order Rhizobiales; family Rhizobiaceae; genus Rhizobium; species Rhizobium mayense. The sequence goes on from NZ_JARFYM010000010.1 coordinate 197,254, forward strand.
AGATTGGCCCGCAAATCATTTCGGCCACCGCCGACAGCCATGCAAGGAACCACATGATTCCCCTCCTGGTTCGGACCCTCAACAGCCTCAGCAAATTTGCCCTCGCCGTGACGATTGGCGCGGGTCTCGTCAGCGGCGAGGCAGCGGCACAGCAAGCGACCCCGACGCCCGGCAGCGCCAAGGCGATTTTCGGGGCAGTGACACTACCTACCCAGGGACCGCCGAAATCGATCGGCTTTTACGCCAAGGGCTGCCTTTCCGGCGCCGTGGCGCTGCCGACCGATGGGCCGACCTGGCAGGCCATGCGCCTTTCGCGCAACCGCCGCTGGGGCCGGCCGGAGATGATCGCGCTTCTCGAACGCCTGTCGCGCGACGCCGCCAAATATGACGGGTGGCCGGGCATCCTGGTGGGCGACATCTCACAGCCGCGCGGCGGGCCGATGTTCAACGGCCATGCCTCGCATCAGATCGGCCTCGACGCGGATGTCTGGCTGACGCCGATGCCGGCGCGGACGCTGACCACGGCCGAGCGCGAAAGCCTGCCTTTCACCACCATGCTCGATAAGAACAAGTTCCTGACGGTCGACGACAAGGTGTGGACTGCATCGCGCGCCCGGCTTTTGATGCGCGCCGCCAGCTACCCCGAAGTCGAACGCATCTTCGTCAATCCGGCGATCAAAAAGAAAATGTGCGAGACATGGACCGGCGACCGCACCAATCTCGGCAAGCTGCGCCCGGAATACGGCCATGACTCACATTTCCATATCCGCATCCGTTGCCCCGCCGGTTCCATCGGCTGCAAGCCGCAGCCAGCTGTTGCCGCCGGCGACGGCTGCGGCAAGCCGCTCGCCTGGTGGTTTACGCCCGAACCATGGGCCAAGCCGAAGCCCGGCGCAAAACCGCCGGCAAAGCCGCGCGAAGTCATGGTTTCCGACCTGCCGAAGGCCTGCCAGACGGTGCTCGACGAACCTCCCGTCACCTCGGCCGCTGTGGCCACCTTCGGGGCCAAGGCTGCTGCGGGGACGGCCGCGACCAGCACAATGCCGGTTTCCAGCGCCGGCACAGGCAGCACGCCGCCCGGCGACATCCCGCAACAGTGACAGCGGCGGAGCCGGTTCCAACCGGCTCGACCCGTCTTTCAAAGGTGTGCCTCTTGGTATAGAAGGCGGATAAATCGATTAGAGGTCTTTGACTTTAAAGGCCTGGGACGGAGTGGGAGTTTCATGGCCGGCGGCAAATGCATCGCGCTGATCGCGCATGATCAGAAGAAGGATGCAATGGCGGAATTTGCACGCCGCAATCAGGATGCGCTTGCCGATTGGCATATCGTTGCCACGGGCACCACCGGCGGCCGCGTGCTCGATGTCTGCCCCGGCCTCAAGGTCACCCGCATGAAAAGCGGTCCGCTCGGCGGCGATCAGCAGATAGGCGCCATGATCGCGACCGGCGAGATCGATATGCTCGTTTTCTTCATCGACCCGCTTACCCCGATGCCGCACGATGTCGACGTGAAGGCATTGACGCGGCTGGCCGTTCTCTATGACATTCCGATGGCTCTCAATGAAGCCACCGCCGAACGACTGATCAAAACACTGAACCATTAATCCGCCTTACCGGCGGCTGACCACGGACCTCGCCATGCCCAAGCTCAATCACAGCGAAGCCCCCATGCCCTTTCCTATCCTGATCGGCGATATCGGAGGAACCAACGCGCGCTTTTCCGTCCTCGTCGATGCCTATGCCGAGCCAAAGCATTTCCCGAATGTGCATACCGCAGATTTCGAGACGATCGACGAGGCGATTCAACAGGGCGTCCTCGACAAGACCTCAATACAGCCGCGTTCGGCGATCCTTGCCATGGCGGGGCCGGTTCGGGGCGATGAAATTCCGCTGACCAATTGCGACTGGGTGATCCGCCCGAACACGATGATCGCCAATCTCGGCCTCGAGGATGTGCTGATCATCAATGATTTCGAAGCCCAGGCGCTGGCGGTCGCCGGTGTATCCGAGGAGCATCGCGAGACCATCGGCGAAACGTCGGAAGACATGCTCGCCTCTCGCGCCGTACTCGGGCCGGGCACCGGCCTCGGCGTCGCCGGCCTCATCCATGCCCAGCATACCTGGATCCCAGTGCCGGGCGAAGGCGGACATATCGATCTCGGACCGCGCAGCGCGCGTGATTTTCAGATTTGGCCGCACCTGGACCCCATCGAGGGCCGGATCTCCGCCGAGCAGACCCTTAGCGGCCGTGGCCTGCAGAACATCTATCACGCGATCTGCAAGACCGACGGCATAGAGCCTGTGCTCGCGCAACCAGCCGATATCACGACCCATGCGCTCGCCGGCACCAACGCTCAGGCCGAAGAGACCGTGACGCTGTTCGTGACCTATCTCGGCCGTGTCGCCGGCGACATCGCGTTGATCTTCATGGCGCGCGGCGGTGTCTATCTTTCCGGCGGCATCTCGCAGAAAATCCTGCCGGCGCTACAGAAGCCGGAATTCCGCGCCGCCTTCGAAGACAAGGCGCCGCATAGCGCGCTGCTGAAATCGATCCCGACACATGTGGTCACTCATCCGTTGGCCGCGCTCGCCGGCCTCTCGGCCTACGCCCGTATGCCGGCCAATTTCGGCCTGGCGACGGAGGGCCGCCGCTGGCGGCGTTGATCGAGAGTACAGCAACACGTCGCCAGATGCGGCCGCGGGAGAACCGGATGGACTATCGCTTCGTTCCCCTGGCATCGCTGGCGGCCACGCTTTCAATCTCCACCGCCGATGCCAGGATCCTCTGCACGGTGGTGGCAAATGCTGCGGACGGTAAGGTATTGATGCAGCAGGGTGATTGCGCAACCCGCGTCACGCCGGCGTCTACCTTCAAGATCGCGCTCAGCCTGATGGGTTTCGATTCAGGCTTCCTGAAGGACGAACATGCGCCGCTGCTCCCTTATCGCAAGGGCTATGTCGATTGGGGCGGTGCCGAATGGCGCCAGCCGACAGACCCTGCCCGATGGATAAAATATTCGGTGGTCTGGTTCTCGCAGCAGGTGACGCATGCCCTCGGCACGGATCGGCTGCACGACTATGCCGTCAAGTTCCGTTACGGCAATGCCGACGTCTCCGGCGATCCTGGAAAGAACAATGGGCTCGACCGCGCCTGGATCGGCTCCTCCTTGAAGATTTCCCCCCTCGAACAGGCGGCCTTTCTTGCAAAGCTCGTCACCCGGCAACTGCCGGCAAGCCCGCAGGCTTTCGACATGACGGAGCGGATCACCGAAGCTGCACCGCTGAGCGACGGCTGGGACATTCACGGCAAGACCGGCTCAGCGCGTCCAGGAGGAGCCACCGATAAAGCCTATCCCTATGGATGGTTCGTCGGATGGGCGGAAAAGGGCGATCGCCGGATTGTATTCGCGCGGCTTACCCAGGACGAAAAGAAGGAACAGGGACCCCCGGGCGTAAGGGCGCGCGACGCCTTTTTGAAAGAGCTGCCTTCCCTTATAATGCAGTTGGCTCCTTGACCTGCCTCTTAACCAGTGCGGCAAGCCATAACTAGCCAAAGCCGTCCTAACTCTTTATAGACCCGCGGGAGCACGTGCCACTTGCGGCCGCTTGGTCTGAGACAGGAAGCCGATTTTTGAAGTCGCCCGACACCAAAAACAATAGCGTCGACAGCGAAACCGTTACCGGTGTCCTGAAGCGCATCATTGCCGAAAATGGCCGTGACCATGTCTGGGGCTATTTGACCGCCATCGCCTGCCTGGTCTTGGTGGCATTGTCGACGGCCTTTATCGCCTACATCATGAAAACGATCATCAACCAGGCATTCGTCGAGCGCCGGGCCGATGTCGTCTGGATTATCTGCTCGGCAATCTTCGCCGCTTTCGTGGTGCGCGGTTTCGCCGGCTACTTTCAGTCTGTCATCCTCAACAAGATCGGTAACAACATCATCGCGCGTTACCAGCGGCGGCTGTACGGTCATCTGATGACCTTGTCGATCGGCTTCTTCAGCGAGGCGCGGTCTGCGCAGATCGCCGCGCGGGTCAGCCAGAACGTCTCCGGCATCCGCGACGTCATGAACCTGACGATCACCTCGACTGCCCGAGACCTTCTGACCTTCGTCGCCCTGCTTGGCGTCATGGTGGTTCAAGACCCGCTGCTGAGCCTGGCCGTCTTTATCGCGGCCCCGCCGCTGCTTTATGCGCTGCGTTATGTATCCAAGCGCCTGCGCGCTGCGACACGCGAGGCGGTCAACCTGAATAGCCACGTGCTGGGCGCGATGCAGGAGACGATCCAAGGCATTTCCATCGTCAAAGCTTTCACGATGGAAGAGCAGCTGGATCGCAAGATCAACAAGCTGATCACGGCGGCAGAGCATCGGCAAAACCGCATCGCTCGCCTGTCCGAGCGCAACGGGCCGCTGACCGAAAGCTTCGCCGGCTTCGCGGTCGCCAGCGTCCTTGCCTATGCCGCCTATCGTTCGATCTATCACGACGTTCCGCCCGGTGCCTTCTTCTCTTTCGTCACCTCGCTGCTTCTGGCCTACGATCCCGCCCGTCGCCTCGCCAAGCTGCAGGTGCAGATGGAGCGTGCCGTCGTCAATGCGCGCATGATCTACGAACTGCTCGATATGGAGCCACGGCAGCGCGATCTGCCGGACGCCAAGCCGCTCGCCATCAGCGAGGCCCGCATCGAGTTTCGCGACGTTCACTTCGCCTATGGCGACGAAACGGTTCTGTGCGGCGTGAGTTTCGTTGCCGAAGGCGGCGAGACGACGGCATTGGTCGGCCCTTCCGGCGCCGGCAAGTCCACCGTCATCAATCTTATTCCGCGTTTCTACGATCCCAAGGCCGGGAGCATCTTCATCGACGGGCAGGACATCGCCCATGTCACGAAGCAGTCGCTGCGCGAACAGCTCGCCTATGTCTCGCAGCAGCCCTACCTCTTCGAAGGCACGATCCGCGACAACATCCGTTACGGCCGTCCGGAGGCGACGAATGCCGAAGTGGAGGAGGCAGCCCGGCTTGCCTATGCCCATGATTTCATCCAGGCGCAGCCGCAGGGCTACGACACGCCGGTCGGCGAAAACGGCGTGACACTTTCCGGCGGCCAGCGCCAGCGCCTGTCGATCGCCCGTGCGCTGGTGCGCAACGCGCCGATCCTGCTTTTGGACGAAGCGACCTCAGCACTCGATACCGAGTCGGAAGCAGCCGTGCAGAAGGCGCTGGACGAAGCCATGAGCGGCCGTACCGTCGTCGTCATTGCCCATCGCCTGTCGACGGTCGTGAGGGCGGAAAAGATCATTGTGATGCAGAACGGGCGTATCGTCGAAGAGGGCAACCACGAGACGCTTGCGACGGCCGACAATGGCCTTTACGCTCGCCTCAACAACCTTCAGCGACCGGCCGTTTCCGGCACCTCCCGCAAATGAGACGATAGAGAAGACATGAGCGATGATGCGATGAAGCTTGTGGTGGTTGGCGCAGCGGGCCGCATGGGCCAGGCCCTGATCCGCCTCATCCACGCCACCGAGGGCACCACCCTGCATGCGGCCGTCGCACGTCCCGGCTCTGCTTTCATCGGCAAGGATGCCGGCGAGATTGCCGGCCTGGGGCCGATCGGCGTTCCGGTCACCGATGACCCGCTTTCAGCCTTCCTGCATGCCGAAGGCGTGATCGATTTCACCACGCCGGCAACCAGCGTCACCTTTGCGGGCCTCGCCGCGCAGGCGCGCATTGTCCACATCATAGGTACGACCGGCTGCTCGGCGGAAGACGAAACCAGGTTCAAGGCCGCCGCGCGCCACGCCCGCATCGTCAAGTCAGGCAATATGGGCCTCGGCATCAACCTCTTGAGCGTCCTGGTCGAGCAGGCGGCGCGGGCGCTTCAGTCGGCTGATTGGGACATCGAAGTCCTGGAGATGCACCACAAGCACAAAGTCGACGCCCCGTCCGGCACCGCGCTTCTGCTCGGCCAGGCGGCGGCAAAGGGGCGCGGCATCGATTTCGGCGAAAATTCCGTGCGCGTGCGCGATGGCCACACCGGTCCGCGCCCGGCGGGTACGATCGGCTTTGCGACACTGCGCGGCGGCGGGGTCATCGGCGACCACTCGGTCATCTTTGCCGGCGAAAGCGAGCGTCTGACCCTCTCCCACAGCGCCGGCGATCGTTCGCTGTTTGCCCGCGGCGCACTTCAGGCCGCCCTCTGGGCGCGCGACAAGAAACCCGGCCTTTATTCCATGCTCGACGTTCTCGGGCTTTCCACACGTTGATCCCATCATGGAGCGGTTCAGCACGGAATTGCTGAACCGCTCCAGCCTTTCGTTCTTATGCAATTCCGGACGGAAAACCGCTACGCACTTTTCCTGGAATTGCTCTATCAAGGAGGAATATTTATGAGCGGTACTCTCGTCCTCGTTCGCCACGGGCAGAGCGACTGGAATTTGAAGAATCTCTTTACCGGCTGGAAGGACCCCGACCTGACCGAGCTCGGGATTGAAGAAGCCAAGACCGGCGGCAAGGCGCTCGCCGAATACGGCATCAAGTTCGACATCGCCTTTACCTCCGTACTGGTCCGGGCCCAGCATACGCTTGACATCATCCTCGACAGCGTCGGCCAGACCGGCCTGAGGACCATCAAGGATCAGGCGCTGAACGAACGCGACTATGGTGATCTCTCGGGCCTGAACAAGGATGACGCCCGCGCCAAATGGGGCGAGGAACAGGTGCATATCTGGCGCCGCTCCTACGACGTTCCGCCGCCCGGCGGCGAAAGCCTGCGTGATACCGGCGCCCGCGTCTGGCCCTATTATTTGACCGAAATCCTGCCGCGAGTTCTTGCTGGCCAGAAGGTGCTGGTCGCCGCCCACGGCAACTCGCTGCGCTCGCTGGTCATGGTCCTCGACCGCCTCAGCAAGGAACAGATCCTGGCGCTCAACCTCGCGACCGGCGTGCCGATGGTCTACAAGCTCAACGCCGACTCCACCGTCGCTTCCAAGGAAGTACTCGGCGATATGTCGAACGCGCACTGAGCGCATCAAACTAACAATCTTCGGAATAGCCCCTCACCCTAGCCCTCTCCCCGTTTTTGCGGGGAGAGGGGACGACCTTCGTACCCTCATCTCAGCGGGTTAATGGAGGGAAGGCTGTGGGGGCGCCCATCCCCTTCTCCCCGTCAAAACGGAGAGAAGGTGGCCGACAGGCCGGATGAGGGGCTACCCACCCCTCAATTCTCGATGGTAAAGCGCACCCTGTCGGCAGCGAAGCGCGAGACCGAATATTGCACCGGAACATTATCCAGATCGGTGTTCAGCGCCTGCGTGATCAGGACGATAGCACCCGGAGATAATTGCAGATCCGCCAGATCGCCTTCGTCGGCATGCGTGGCGGTGATCTCGGTGACGACGCGCACATAGTCCGGCACGCCAAGCTCACGAAATGCTTTGGTGATCGATCCCGTTGTCCTGTAAACCTCGGCAATGGCGCCGAAGCGATCTGCCGGGAACCAGTTCGTAGCGCGCGAAACCGGACGATTGTCGGCCTGACCGAGCGTTTCCAGACGCACAAGCCGCGTGCCGGTCTTGATCTTGAGCTGCCGGGCCAATTCCGCGCTCGCGGCCTCCTCGGTAGCGGCCAGTAGGACACTGCGGGTCTCGCGGACCTGATCGCCAATGCCCTGCGAGAATCGCGTCCGCTTCGAAATCGGGAAGCTCAGGCGTTCTTTGCGCTCAATCAACGTTCCGCGCCCCTGCACGGCCCTGACGATCCCTTCCTGCGCCAGTGCCGCAAGCGCGCTTCGTATCGTATGCCTGTTGACCCCGAACTGTAGCGCCAGCACCGTTTCCGGTGGCACCATCCCCGTGTCGTCGAAATCGCCGTGATTGATCGATGTGCGAATCCGGTCGGCGATCTGCCGCCAGAGCGCGACGCCCGTCTGTCTTTGTACCTTCTGTCCCGCCATATTGCCCGCTTGCTGTGTCACACGCTTGTCATGTCCTGCCAATAAAGATAAAACTACCTTGTATGGTTGTCTATATCAATAGACATTTTGAGGATAACGCGATGAATTCAGCACAGAGGCAAGAGGCGGAGGCGCAGCAGCGCCGCGAACGCAAGCGCGCTGCCGATCTTTTGGCCCGGGCCGAACGCGACGAGCTCGACGCGGCCTGGGAAGCACTGGTCAACAAGCCGACGGTTCAGCCGGTGCGCGGGCCGGAAACCGGGCTCGTCATGGTGCGCGGGCGCATTGGCGGCGGCGGTTCGCCGTTCAATCTCGGCGAGGTTACTGTGACGCGCGCCACGGTCAAGCTTGCCTCAGGCGCCGTCGGCCACGCGCATGCGCTCGGCACCGACCGCGAAAAGGTGCGGCTCGCGGCGATTTTCGATGCACTCTGGCATCAGCCGGCCACCAAGGAATTCGTCGAGAAGACGATCCTGCTGCCGGTCACCGATCGGATTGCCGAACACGATCGCAAGCGAGCTGAAGAAACGGCGGCCACCCGCGTCGATTTCTTCACCATGGTCCGCGGAGAAGATTGATGAGCCTTCCCACCACCCCCACGATACCCGGTAATGATGCGCTGACCGGCGGTTTTGCCGATCCGGTATTCGACGCACAGAGCGTCTTCAAGATGATGATGGACGCGATGGCGCGGCCCGGAACCATCCAGACGGTCATCTCGGACATCGCCCCGCCCGCCCCGCTCGACATCGCCGCAGGCGCGATCGGCCTCACTCTTTGCGATCATGATACGCCGGTCTGGCTATCGGCTGGTCTCGCCAAGTCGGCCATGCCGGAATGGCTGAGCTTCCACACCGGCGCAACGGTGACATCGGAAAGGATCGAAGCTCGCTTCGCCTTCATCGAAGCCGGCGTGGCGCTCGCTTCGTTCAACCAGTTCGCGGTCGGCACGCAGGAATATCCCGACCGCTCGACGACACTGGTATTGGAAATCGAGGCCCTCAAGGGCGGCAAGGAACTGGCGCTCTCTGGCCCAGGTATTGCCGATATCCGCATGATCGCTCCGGTCGGCCTGCCGGATACATTCTTGCGCATCTGGAACGACAACCGCGCGCTTTTCCCGCGCGGTGTCGATCTCGTTCTGACGGCCGGACGGCAATTCCTTTGCCTGCCGCGCACCACCAAGATTATCGCGACGGAGATGTAACGCATGTATGTTGCCGTTAAAGGCGGCGAAGCCGCCATCGCCAATGCCCACCGGCTGCTCGCCGATCGTCGCCGCGGCGATCGTTCGCTGCCGGCGCTCGGCATCGACCAGATCGTCGCGCAGCTGGCGCTCGCCGTCGACCGCGTCATGGCCGAGGCCTCACTTTATGACCGCACGTTGGCCGCGCTTGCCGTTCGCCAGGCGCGCGGCGACATGATCGAAGCGATTTTCCTGCTGCGCGCCTATCGCACGACACTACCGCGCTTCGGCTATTCCCGGCCGCTGGATACGTCGGCGATGAAAATCGAACGCCGCATCTCCGCCACCTACAAAGACCTGCCGGGTGGCCAGCTTCTCGGCCCCACCTTCGATTATACCCACCGTCTGCTCGATCCAGACCTGCTCACCGATACGCCGGTGGATGAACCGATGCAGCGGCCGGCGGAAGAAGGTCGCGTAATGCGCGTCTCCGAAATTCTGAGCCAGGAAGGGCTGATCGAAGGCGACGGCGAGATGCCGATCGACCACGAGACCGGCGACCTGACGCGCGAGCCGATGGAATTCCCGATGACCCGCGATCTACGCCTGCAGGCACTGGCCCGCGGCGACGAAGGTTTCCTGCTGGCGCTCGGCTATTCGACCCAGCGCGGCTATGGTCGCACGCATCCTTTCACCGGTGAAATCCGCATCGGCGAAGTGGAGGTCGAACTCGATGTGCCCGAACTCGGCTTTGCCGTCTCGCTCGGCTCGATCCAAGTGACCGAATGCCAGATGGTCAACCAGTTCAAGGGCTCCGCCAAAGCGCCACCGCAGTTTACCCGCGGTTACGGCCTCGTCTTCGGCCAGAGCGAACGCAAGGCCATGGCGATGTCGCTGGTCGACCGAGCGCTACGCGCCGAGGAATTCGGCGAGGATGTCGTCGCGCCCGCCCAGGACGAGGAATTCGTCATCTCCCATTCCGACAATGTGCAGGCGACCGGCTTCGTCGAACATCTGAAGCTGCCGCACTATGTCGACTTCCAGGCCGAACTCGACCTGGTTCGCCGCATGCGCCGCGACTTCGAGGCCGCTCGCGACGGCGGCAAGGATCCCATGACGGAGGCAGCCGAATGACCGAACTCGCCACCTACAACTTCGCCTATCTCGACGAACAGACCAAGCGGATGATCCGCCGCGCTATTCTGAAGGCGATCGCCATCCCCGGCTATCAGGTTCCCTTCGCCTCGCGCGAAATGCCGATGCCCTATGGCTGGGGTACCGGCGGCGTGCAGCTGACGGCCGCGATCATCGGGCCTGACGATGTCCTGAAGGTCATCGACCAAGGCGCCGACGACACGACCAACGCCGTATCCATCCGCGCCTTCTTCCAGAAGGTGGCTAACGTCGCAGTCACCACCCGGACTGACGAAGCGACCATCATCCAGACGCGCCACCGCATTCCGGAAGCCAAGCTCGGCCCCAACCAGGTACTGGTCTACCAGGTGCCGATCCCGGAACCTCTGCGCTTCCTGGAGCCGCGCGAGACCGAAACCCGCAAGATGCATGCGCTCGAGGAATACGGCCTCATGCATGTGAAGCTCTACGAGGATATCGCCCGCAACGGTCGCATCGCCACTACGTACGCTTATCCGGTCAAGGTCTCCGGCCGTTACGTGATGGACCCATCGCCGACACCGAAATTCGACAATCCGAAAATGCATATGTCGGATGCACTGCAGCTTTTCGGCGCCGGCCGCGAGAAGCGCATTTATGCCGTGCCGCCGTACACCGAAGTGGTCAGCCTCGATTTCGAGGATCATCCCTTCGAAGTGCAGCGCTTCGACAAGCCCTGCGCGCTTTGCGGCGCCGAGCAGGTCTATCTGGACGAAGTGATCCTCGACGATAAGGGTGGCCGGATGTTCGTCTGCTCCGACACCGATTTCTGCGAAGATCGTCGCGCCCATGGCCATATGGGCACAATGTTGGCACCCAACCAGGAGGCCGCCGAATGAGCGACACGCCACTCCTCAAGGTCAAGGATATCTCGAAATTCTACGGCAGCCGCATCGGATGCCGCAACGTGTCCTTCGACCTCTGGCCCGGCGAAGTGCTGGCGATCGTCGGCGAATCCGGCTCCGGCAAGACGACGCTGCTCAACTGCATCTCGACCCGGCTGCTGCCGACCACCGGCAGCGTCGAATACCACATGCGCGACGAGACCTATCGCGAGCTCTTCCGCATGAACGAGGCCGAGCGCCGCTTCCTGATGCGCACCGACTGGGGCTTCGTCCATCAGAACCCCGCCGACGGCCTGCGCATGACCGTCTCAGCCGGCGCCAATGTCGGCGAGCGGCTGATGGCGATCGGCAACCGGCATTACGGCAATATCCGCGCCACGGCAGTCGACTGGCTGGAACGCGTCGAAATCGACGCCGATCGCATCGACGATCAGCCGCGCGCCTTCTCCGGCGGCATGCGCCAGCGCCTGCAGATCGCCCGCAATCTGGTGACCGGCCCGCGCCTGGTGTTCATGGACGAGCCCACCGGCGGACTCGACGTTTCCGTTCAGGCCCGGCTGCTCGATCTCGTGCGCGGTCTCGTCAACGATCTCGGTCTGTCGGCGATCATCGTCACGCACGACCTCGCCGTCGCCCGCCTGCTGTCGCACCGCATGATGGTGATGAAGGACGGTGTGGTGATCGAACACGGCCTCACTGACCGCGTGCTCGACGATCCGCGCGAGCCCTATACGCAACTGCTCGTCTCCTCGATCCTGCAGGTTTAATGCCATGGCAACTCCCCTCGTCGTTTCGGAAGTCTTCAAGAGCTTCACCATGCACCTGCGCGACGGCATCCGCCTGCCGGTCGTCGCCGATGTCTCCTTCTCCGTCGCCGCCGGCGAATGCGTTGTTCTCGGCGGCCCTTCGGGCATCGGCAAGAGCTCGCTTCTGAAGATGATCTACGGCAATTATGCCGTCGACAGCGGCCAGATCCTGGTGACGCACAAAGACAGGATCGTCGATCTTGCCACCGCCGATCCGCGCACGGTGCTGGAAGTTCGCCGGCATACCATGGGCTATGTCAGCCAGTTCCTGCGCACGGTGCCGCGCGTTGCGGCCATCGATGTCGTCGCCGAACCGCTGCTGGCGCGCGGCGAAAGTGCCGATAGCGCCCGCGAAAGGGCGGCCGGCTTGCTGACGCAACTCAACCTGCCGGAAGAGCTCTGGCAATTGCCGCCCGCTACCTTCTCCGGCGGCGAGCAGCAGCGCGTCAATATCGCCCGCGGCTTCATCACCGATCATGCCATCCTGCTGCTCGACGAGCCGACCGCCTCTCTCGACGCCAAGAACCGCGCCGTCGTGGTCGACATGATCGAACGGAAGAAAAAGGCCGGCGTCGCCCTGCTCGGCATCTTCCATGACGAGGAAGTCCGTGAGGCTGTCGGCAGCCGTGTTCTCGATGTCTCGCAATTCTCACCCAGAAAGTCAGCCGCATGAGCCGTCAATTGGGCGAAACGCCCTTCATCAGCCCGACCGCGACCGTCAAGAACTCGACGCTCGGCCGCTATACCGAAGTCTCCGACCGCTGCCGCATCGATGAAACCGAGATCGGCGACTATTCCTACATCATGCAGGACGGCGCCGTCTGGTGCACGACGATCGGCAAGTTCGTCAACATTGCCGCGGCGGTGCGCATCAACGCCACCAACCATCCGACTTGGCGGGCAACGCTGCATCACTTCACCTATCGCGCCGCCGACTATTGGCCGGACGCCGATATGGAGAAGGATTTCTTCACCTGGCGGCGGGACCACCGCGTGACCATCGGCAACGATGTCTGGATCGGCCACGGCGCCACCATCCTGCCGGGCGTCACGGTCGGCAACGGTGCAGTCATCGGCGCCGGCGCTGTGGTCTCCAAGGACGTCGCCCCCTATACGATCGTCGGCGGCGTGCCGGCCAAGCTCATCCGCCAACGCTTCACCGAATCAGTCGGCGCGCGGATGGACAAGCTTGCCTGGTGGGATTGGGATCACGCCACGCTGCGCACCGCACTCGACGATTTCCGCGCCCTTTCGGCCGAGGATTTCCTGGTCCGCTACGGCGCGTGACGCCTTTGCGCGAACCAAGCGCAATCATCGCTGAAATCTGCCTTTAAGCCCGAAAATCCTCCGCGATTTTCGGGCTTTTTCGTTGCCGTTACGAAAGCCCCAAACGGCGGTGGATTGTAACAACAGTTACATAAATCTGACATCGGAGCTTCATGAACCGGGGCTAATGCGTTGCCTATGCTCAGCGTATGACCGCCTCGAACGCCTCTTCGAAGCGAAGGATCATGCGCCTGTCCAAATGGCTCCGCAGCGCCGATTTCAGTGTTTGCAGCGGAACCAGCCAGCCGTGAAAGGGAAGGCCTCATGTTCGAGCTGAAGAATGTCTCGCGCCGATTCGGAAACAAGCTCGCCGTCGATTCCGTGACGCTGGACATTCCGCAAGGACAGATGGTCGGTGTCATCGGCCGCTCGGGCGCCGGCAAGTCCACGCTGCTGCGTATGATCAACCGTCTCGCCGATCCGAGCTCCGGCTCGATCCATTTTTCAGGCACCGAAGTTTCCAAACTGCGCGGCCGGGCATTGCGCAGCTGGCAGCGCGATTGCGCCATGATCTTTCAGCAATTCAATCTGGTTCCGCGCCTCGACGTGCTGACAAACGTCATGCTTGGCCGCTTGAACCAGCGCTCGACCATGCTGAGCCTGCTTTCCATCTTCAGCCGTGAAGAGCGTATCGAAGCCATTGCCGCGCTCGAACGCCTTGGCATCGAGCAGACCGCATTGCAGATGGCCGGCACGCTGTCGGGCGGGCAGCAGCAGCGCGTGGCCATCGCCCGCGCCCTGATGCAGCAACCGAAGATGATGCTCGCCGACGAACCGATCGCCTCGCTCGATCCGCTGAACGCAAAGATCGTCATGGATGCGTTGCGCGACATCAACGAGCGCGAAGGCATCACCGTCATCACCAACCTGCACACGCTGGATACGGCACGCAACTATTGCGAACGCATCATCGGCATGGCCGCCGGCCGCGTCGTCTTCGACGGCAAGCCGGCGGAGCTCACGGCCGGGGCCGTCAAGGAAATCTACGGCACCGACAAGGACGGTGCCGGTATCGACGAGACGATGACGTCGACCGCCATCAATCTTGCCGATCAGTCCGCGCAAGCCGCGGCAAACCCATCTGCCGGCCTGCAACCGCTGGCACTGGCCGGTCTCTGAGGGAGCCGGCCGCGATCGAAGGCCCGCGTCAAGGGCGTATTTCTTTTAGACCGAAGACATCCGGGGACACCGGTTAATCAGGAGACGAACCCATGTTGAAGAAGACCCTTCTCGCAGCCACGGCGCTTCTCGCGCTCGCTGGCGGCGCTGCCGCTCAGGACATCAAGGAATTCCGCGTTGGTATTCTCGGTGGCGAAAACGAAGCTGACCGCCTGCGCAACTACGCTTGCCTCGCCGACCACCTGAAGGAAGCCTTCGGTTTCGAAAAGGTTTCGCTGTTCCCGGCTGCCGACTATGACGGCGTTATCCAGGGCCTGCTCGGCGGCACGCTCGACTTCGCCGAACTCGGCGCTTCCGGCTACGCCGGCACCGTCATCAAGGACCCGAAGGCCGTTACCCCGATCCTGACCACGCAGCAGACGGACGGCTCGACCGGCTACTACTCGATCGGTCTCGCTCTGAAGTCCTCCGGCATCAAGACGATCAACGACGCCAAGGGCAAGAAGCTCGGCTACGCCGATCCGGATTCCACGTCTGGCTACCTCGTTCCGCTGACGCAGATTCCGAAGACCACCGGCATGCCGAACGACAAGTTCTTCGCTTCGACCCAGTTCAACGGCGGTCACGAAAACAACCTGCTCGCCGCTTATGACGGCAAGGTCGACGTTGCTGTTGACGACTCTTCCGGCCTCGGCGATTTCAAGGACGGCTTCACCTCCGGTACCTTCCGCAAGGAAGTCGACAAGGGCGCCGTTGACCCGAACAAGCTCGTTGAAGTCTGGCGCTCGCCGCTGATCCCGAACGGCCCGCTCGTCGTTCGCAACGCTCTCGGCACCGAATGGCAGGCCAAGCTGACCGACTTCTTCCTGAAGCTCCCGACCACCGACGCCAAGTGCTTCTCGGCAATCGAAGGCGGCGACTTCAAGGGCTACGTCAAGGTTTCCCCGGACTTCTACAACGCCGTTATCGATGTTCGTAAGGCTGCCATCGGCGGCTGATGCCTATCCAGACTGAGGGGGCGGCCGGCGACGGCCGCCCCTTTTCCTATCACAAGGACAGGACTTTCATGACGATTGCCGATACTCAGCCACAGATGCAAAGCGCGCCCCAGAGCGCCAAGGATATCGGCGACGCATGGAGCAGGATGGTGGCCCGCCGCCGTCTCTATACCGGCATTGGCCTGCTGATACTGATCTTCGCCTTCGTCAGCTCTGTCCGCTTTGCCGACGAAAGCAATGCCGGCCACTTCTTCGACCGTTTGCCGCATCTTTTCGATTTCCTGAGCTGGCTCATCCCCAAGGATTGGGCCGACGTCTATCGTGCGCTCTTCGACCTGCCGAGCCCCAATGGCGCAGGCGGCATCGGCGGCGAGGAATTCAATTTCCCGAACGGCCGCGTCTATGTCTGGGGCGATTTCTACATCCCCGAATATTTCGAGCTGATGCTCATCACGATCAACGTGGCGTTGGTCTCCACCATCATCGGTTTCGTCTTCGCTCTGCCCCTCAGCTTCTTTGCCGCGCGCAACATGTCGCCGTCGCATCCGCTGCGCCTTGTGACGAAACGCTTCATGGAACTGCTGCGCGCCTTCCCTGAGATCGTCATTGCCGGCCTGTTTTCGGCGATCCTGTCGATCGGCCCGATCGCTGCCATTATTGCCGTCGGCCTGCACACGATCGGTGCGCTCGGCAAGCTCTTCTACGAAGTGGTCGAGAATATCGACATGAAGCCCGACGAAGGCATGAAGGCAGTTGGCGCAAGCTGGACGGAACGCGTTCGCTTCGCAGCCCTGCCGCAAGTGCTGCCGAACTTCATGTCCTATGCGCTGCTGCGCCTGGAAATCAATGTCCGCGCCTCGACCATCATCGGCGCGGTTGGTGGCGGAGGTATCGGCGAAGAACTGAAGCTTTCGATCTCGCGCGGCTTCGGCGCCAAGACAGTGGCGCTCGTGCTGCTGCTCTTCGTGACGATTATCGCCGTCGACCAATTTTCCGCATGGCTCCGTCGCCGTCTCGTCGGCGAACATGCCTTCCTACTGCAACATTGAGGTGGGCCATGTCCGTCATCGACGCAAGCCGCATGCAAGAACTCGAAGCACGCTACCCGGAAATCCTGCACCGCTCGTTCCACCAGCGTTTCGGCGCACTGCTGATCTTCATCGGTGTCATCCTCTACGGTATCTACGCCGTCTGGTTCTTCGACCTGCCGAAGGTCATCGCGGAAGCTCACTGGGAGCGCGTGGGCATCTATTTGAGCGAATGGATCAGCTACGACGTGCAGCCGGAATTCCGAATTTCCGGTGACAAGATCAGCGTCAAATATCCGCGTTATTCGCCGCTTGGCGACGACCCGCATCCGGATTGGGTGACGAACAATCCTGACGGCAGCCTGACGGTCTCCGTCAGCGGCACCAGCCGCACCGTGACGATTACGAAGACGCAGGCGATCCTGACGGCACATGGCGTCACCATTCCGATCGATATCACGGGCGATTCGCCTAAGGTCCTCGGCTCGGAGCCGGTGCCGTCCTGGGTTACCGTCTATGACGATAACATCCTCGCCAATATGGGCTTTGCCGGCGACGTCAGCATTTCCACCGACCGCGTGAAGATCCGCAAGCGCTTCCTCGGTTGGGCCAACTTCATCTTCGACACGCAATCGCCCTTCTTCGACAAGCCGGCGAGCGAAGTCGTCAGCCTGATCGTTGCCGGCCCGCGGCTGAAGCCGAATGAATCCAACCTGTCGCTGGCCTTCGACAATTTCTGGAACAATACCGCCTGGCAGCACGGCGACGTCATCACCAAGCTGTTCCAGACCATCGTCATGGCCTTCCTCGGCACGCTGCTCGGTTCGCTCGCAGCCTTTCCGCTGGCCTTCATGGCAGCGCGCAACATCACACCGAACCGGCTGCTCAATCAGATATTGAAGCGTTTCTTCGACTTCCTGCGTTCGGTCGACATGCTGATCTGGGCGCTGTTCCTGACCCGCGCCTTTGGCCCCGGCCCGCTCGCCGGCAGCGGCGCGATCTTCCTGACGGAGACCGGCACGCTCGGCAAGCTCTATTCCGAAGGGCTGGAGAACATCGACAACAAGCCGCGCGAAGGCGTCAAGTCCACCGGTTCCTCGACGGTCCTCGTGCATCGCTACGGCATCATGCCGCAGATCGTTCCCGTCATCGTCAGCCAGACGCTCTACCAATGGGAATCGAATGTGCGCGGCGCCACCATCATCGGTGCGGTCGGCGCAGGCGGCATCGGCCTGAAGCTCTGGGAAGCCATGCGCACCAACGCCAATTGGGAAAACGTTGCCTATATGGTGCTGCTGATCCTGATCGTCGTCTTCCTGTTCGACATGGCATCCAACGCGCTGCGCCGGCGCCTGATGGGGACGCACGGCGGGTGAAAAAAGGCTGCTGAAAACCGCGTTGTATCATCATTTTGTCACGGGAATCCGTTAGCGCAGGCGCGGGCATGACAGGATCGGTCGTGCCGGCTTAGCCGGATTCGATTCGCACCTGTCTCGCTTCACTTGCGGTTTGCCGCCAAATCACCGAACAATGTTTCGCGCAGCCGATTTTTTCCAAGGAATACAGCCTTGCGCTACGCTCTCTATTTTACACCGCCCAAAGCCGATCCTTTGACGGCGCTTGCCGCCCGCTGGCTCGGCCGCGACGCTTTTTCAGGCGAGATTTTTTCCGACAAGGCCATCGGCTTTGTGCCGGAGGACCATGCAGAGATCATTGCCGAGCCGAGCCGTTACGGATTTCACGGCACGCTGAAAGCGCCCTTCGAGCTCGCAGCCTCGGTCACCGAGCGCGATCTTCTGGACGTGGCCACCGATTTTGCCGCGCGTACGCCGGCCTTTGCCATTCCTGAACTCGTGCTCGGCCAGCTTGGCCATTTCTTTGCGCTTGTTCCGGCAATGGTCTATCAGCCGCTGCAGGACTTCGCTGCGCAGGTGGTAAAGACTTTCGAGCCATTCCGCGCTGCTCTTTCCGATCATGACATTGTACGGCGCAAGCCGGAAGGATTGACCGAGCCGCAGCGTGCGAACCTGTTGCGCTGGGGCTATCCTTATGTGCTGGACGAGTTCCGCTTCCATATGACATTGACAGGCAGGGTCACGACAGAGCGGCAAGCCGGCATCCATGACCTGCTGCGCGACCGCTTCTCCGACCATATCGGCAAACCGCTCGCCATTTCGGGCCTTGCCGTTTTCGTCGAGGAAGAACGTGGTGCGCCCTTTACTGTCCGTTCCTGGCTGCCGCTTGCCGGCGCCCAAAGCTGAAAGACATGACATGACCAAAGAAACCGTCCTCTCCAACGCCCGCATTGTCCTCGAAGACAAGGTTCTTCAGGGGTCGGTCCTGATCCGCGACGGGCGGATTGCCGACATTTCCGAAGGCAAATCCGATATCGGCGAGGATTTCGAAGGCGACTATCTCATCCCCGGCCTGGTCGAACTGCATACGGATCATCTCGAAGCCCATTATTCGCCACGCCCCGGCGTACGCTGGAACAAGACGGCGGCTATCCAGGCGCATGACGCCCAGATCGTCACTTCGGGCATCACCACCGTGTTTGACTGCCTGCGCATGGGTTCGGATGAAGACGGCGGCTTCGAAAAAGGCGAAATGCGCGACATGGCCGACGCCATCCAGGCAGCACAACGCGAGGACCGTCTGCGCGCCGACCACCTGATCCACCTGCGCTGTGAAGTGTCCTCCGACAATGTTCTCGATCATTTCCACGACTTCGAAAAAGATCCTTACGTCCGCCTGGTTTCGCTGATGGACCACGCGCCGGGCCAGCGCCAGTTCCAGACCATGGATCAATATGTCTTCTACTATCAGAAGAAGCGCGGCTTGAGCGACGAGGCCTTCGCCCGTTTCGTCGCCAAGCGTCAAGAAGAATCGGCCAAATACGCGACGCCGCACCGTGACGCTATCTCGAAGGTCTGCACTGAGCGCGGCATCACCATCGCCAGCCATGATGACGCCACGCTCGCCCATGTCGACGAGGCCGTTGCCTACGGCGTTCGGCTCGCGGAATTCCCGACCAGCATCGATGCAGCCAAGGCTTCTCACGGCGCCGGCATGAGCGTGTTGATGGGCGCGCCGAACATCGTGCGCGGCAAGTCGCATTCCGGGAATATCGCTGCCCGCGATCTTGCCGACCTCGGCGTGCTGGACGTGCTGTCTTCGGACTATGTACCGCTCAGCCTGCTGCATGCGCCCTTCATCCTCGCCGACGAGGTCGAGGGCATTTCGCTGCCGCAGGCCATCGCCATGGTGACGGCAACGCCAGCGAAGACCGTCAGCCTGAACGACCGCGGCCGCATCGTCGAAGGCTTGCGCGCCGATCTCGTGCGTGTCCGCCGTGATCAGGGCGTGCCGGTAACACGCTCGGTCTGGCGGGAAGGGCGGCGAGTGGCATGACACTCGACGCCAACATCGAGCCGGCTAAGAACCTGGCCGCCGACACCGCCGGTACCCTGGCCGTCGTGGTTGGGCCCAGCGGTGCCGGCAAGGATACGCTGATGAATCTCGCCGCCCGGCATTTCGCCGGCCGGCCCGATGTTCACTTCGTCCGCCGCATCATCACGCGTGAGGGCGATGCCGGCAACGAAGATCACAAAGCCGTCTCGAACGCCGATTTCGACGCCATGGAACAGGCCGGCGCATTCGCCGTCTCCTGGGAAGCACATGGGCTGAAATACGGCATCCCGGCTGAAGTCGCCGGTGAGCTTAAGCGCGGCAATCTGGTCATTGCCAATGGCTCACGCTCGGCGTTGCATCACTTCCAAACCGCATTTCCGCGGCTCAAGGTCATCAACATCACGGCGCGGCGCGAGGTGTTGGCTGAACGGCTGATGGCGCGTGGGCGCGAGAGCCGCGAGGATGTGCTGAAGCGGCTGGAACGCAGCTCACTCACCGTCAACGGCAGCTATGACGTCGTCAATATCGACAATAGCGGCATGCTTGGGGACGCCGAGCGGGCGATCATTTCCGTGCTGGAAGCGCTGATTGGGAAGTAAGCGTTCGAAGCTGAAAAAGACGCGGCATACGCGAGGACATATCTCGCCCTTGGCGGGCGAGATA
This sequence comes from Rhizobium mayense, assembly GCF_030272705.1. Taxonomy (GTDB): domain Bacteria; phylum Pseudomonadota; class Alphaproteobacteria; order Rhizobiales; family Rhizobiaceae; genus Rhizobium; species Rhizobium mayense. The sequence goes on from NZ_JARFYM010000010.1 coordinate 217,762, forward strand.
GCAATTTCACTGGTTTAGGGATTGCGCAATAATGGTAACCGCACATTCAAAAGCTTAGCGCAATTTCTAAGCAATTGAAATTGCAAGAGCGGGGGGCCGGCCTCGTCCAAATTAATTGAGGGGTTCCATGCGCCCCTGCCTACCCTCGCCCTTGCAATTTCTAACACTTAGCCTGCGGCTAAATGTAAGAATTTGCTTTCCCGCCCGCCAGGGGCGGGATAGACCGTTTCCGACCCGCCGCTCAGTGCGCCTCGTCCCAATTGTTGGCGGCGCGAGCGTCCACCTTTAGCGGCACAGACATATCGACGGCCGGCATGGCGGCATTTTCCATTACCGAGACGATGATCGGCGTAGAGCGCTCGACATCGGCGTCTTCGACTTCGAAGATCAATTCGTCGTGCACCTGCAACAGCATGCGCACGCGATCGCCGAGGCCGGCCGCCGCAAGCGCCGGCTCCATCTTGATCATGGCTCGGCGAATGACGTCGGCCGCGGACCCCTGGATCGGCGCATTGATCGAGGCGCGTTCGTTGAAGGCGCGCACCGACGGATTGGAAGAGCGGATTTCCGGAAAGTGCACACGGCGGCCGAAGATGGTCTCGACATAGCCCTTGTCGCGCGCTGCCGCCTTGGTGCTTTCCATATAGTCGCGAATGCCGGGGAAGCGCTCAAAATACCGCTTGATATAGTCGCCCGCTTCCGAGCGCTCGATCGAAAGCTGGTTGGCGAGGCCAAAGGCGGAAATGCCGTAGATAATGCCGAAATTGATCGCCTTGGCGCGGCGGCGAACTTCGCTCGGCATGCCCTCGATCGGCACGCTGAACATTTCCGAGGCCGTCATGGCGTGAATGTCGACGCCGTCGGCGAAGGCCTGCTCAAGCTGCGGAATGTTGGCGACATGCGCCAGCACGCGCAGTTCGATCTGGCTGTAGTCGGCCGAGATCAGCTTATGGCCCGGCGTCGAGATGAAAGCCGTGCGGATCTTGCGGCCTTCGGCCGTGCGAACCGGAATGTTCTGCAGGTTCGGCTCGGAAGAAGACAAGCGCCCCGTCGTGGTCGAAGCCAATGAATAGGAGGTATGGACGCGCTTGGTTTCGGGGTGGACGTAGCCCGGCAACGCGTCGGTGTAGGTGGATTTCAGCTTGGTGAGCTGGCGCCAGTCGACGATCTTGCGCGGCAGCTCGAAGCCGGCGGCCGCCAAATCTTCCAGGACTTGCGCCGAGGTCGACCATTGCCCGGTCTTGGTCTTGTTGCCGCCGGCAAGACCCATCTTGCCGAAAAGAATATCGCCGAGCTGCTTCGGCGAGCCGATGTTGAAGCGCTCGCCGGCCAGTGTATAAATCTCGTCTTCCAGGGCGGCTGCGCCTTGCGCCAGCTCGCCGGAGAGGCGCGACAGGATCTGCCGGTCGATGGTGATGCCGCGTTCTTCCATGTGAGCGAGAACCGGCACAAGCGGCCGCTCCAGGCGCTCATAAACACTGGTGAGCTTTTCCGCCGCCAGCCGCGGCTTCAACACCAGCCAGAGCCGCAGCGTCACATCCGCATCTTCGGCAGCATAGGTGGTGGCCCGGTCGATATCAACGAGATCGAAGGTGACGTTTGATTTGCCGCTGCCGGCGACATCCTTGTACGCGATGGGCTTGTGGCCGAGCCAGCGCTCCGACAGGCTGTCCATGCCGTGCGTGCCGTTGGCGCCGCCGTCCAGTACGTAGGAAAGCAGCATGGTGTCATCGAAGGCTTTGAGCTCGATGCCATAGCGCTTCATCAACAGATAGTCGTACTTCAGGTTCTGCGCGATCTTGAGGATAGAAGTGTCTTCCAGCAGGTCCTTCAGCCGCGGCAAGGCATCGCGCAGCGGGATCTGGTTATCCGCGAGCCCGCCGCCAAGCAGATCGCCGACGCCATTCTTGTGGCCGAGCGGCACATAGGCGGCGCGGATGACCGCACCGGAAGAATCGTTCCTGTTATCGGCGATCGCGAGCGAAAAGCCTACGATTTCAGCCTGCATCGCGTCGAGCGAGGTCGTCTCCGTATCGAAGGCGACAATGCCGGTTTCGCGCGCGTCCGCAATCCATTGGTCAAGAACGGACAGATCGCGGATGGTGACATAGGTCGAGTGATCGATGGGTGCGGTGGCGAAGCTTGCTGCTCGCGCCTTGGCAAGTTCGGCCGGCTCCGCGGCACTTTCCGAGGCCATGCGCGACTTGACCACCGGTGCAGGCACCGAGGCGCCCTCGGCCGCGACCTGGCTGCCGGCGACGAGATCGACATTTTCGCCGACATCGAGATCCGGACCATGGGCGGTGTCGCCCCACTCGACCTTGACCTCGGATGGTTCGATCGCCGCCGCATCGCAATTGCAGGCATCGGCGACGCGGCGGGTGAGCGAGGTGAATTCCATCGCCTTCAGGAAGCCGATGAGTTTCGGGCCGTTCTGCGGTTCGAGTACCAGGGCGTCGAGTGACAGCTCCAACGGCACATCGGTCCTCAGCGTCACCAATTGCCGGGAAATCCGGGCCAGCTCGGCATTGGCGACAATATTTTCACGGCGCTTCTGCTGCTTGATCTCGCCGGCGCGGGCAAGCAGCGTGTCGAGATCGCCAAACTCTTCCAGCAACTGCGCCGCCGTCTTCGGGCCGATCCCTGGAATGCCGGGCACGTTGTCGATCGAATCGCCGGTCATGGCCTGCAGATCGATCATCTTTTCCGGCGGCACGCCCCATTTCTCGATGACATCGGGTATGCCGATCTGCTTGTCCTTCATGCTGTCGTACATGTGGACCATGGGGGTGACGAGCTGCATCAGATCCTTGTCGGAGGAGATGATGGTGACATCGGCGCCGTTTGCCTCGGCCTGACGAGCATAGGTGGCGATGATGTCGTCTGCCTCGAAGCCGTCCGTCTCGATACAGGGCAGGTTGAAGGCACGCGTCGCCTCGCGGATCAGCCCGAATTGCGGGATCAGCTCCTCCGGCGGTGCGCTCCGGTTGGCCTTGTAGGCGTTGTAGATATCCTTGCGGAAAGTCTTCGAGGAATAGTCGAAGATGACGGCGAAATGCGTCGGCGTGTCGCCGACCGAAGTATCGCGCGCCGAGGTCAGCAACTTCCACAGCATGTTGCAGAAACCGGAGACGGCGCCGACCGGCAATCCATCGGATTTGCGCGTCAGCGGCGGCAGGGCATGGAAGGCCCGGAAAATGAAACCGGAGCCGTCGACGAGGAAGAGATGATCACCTTTTTTCATGGCAACATGGATAGCGTGGCCCATCTCCAACGTCCATATAAAGTTCCATCAGGCAATGTGCGAAACAACCTAAATCTCTCACTGAAACGTTACTAATTTTTAATCAATCTAATCTGCCGATTCCCTTGAAAAACCATATTCAGAGTATCATGTTTTACTCACCGGCGATTGATTACGCCGAGGGTCTGGCAACCGGCCTGTCCCCCGCCATGTCAGACTTGGACAAAGGCCTATCCCCCTCTCCGGGCCTTTGTCCCCCCTTCAAAGCCGTCATGGTCCCCCCTCCAGGCCATGGCGGCTTTTCTATTAGAATTCATTCACATAGCCAGCAAAACAAGGTGCGGAATATCACCAGAATTTAGCCGTTTTCAGACGCGCCCACCCAAGATTTGCTGATTGTGTTACTCCAAAATACGGGCATACTTGCAATCATGGGATTTAACCGGATGGACTCTGCGGCTTACCTTGCCAATCAAATGGCGAAGGGATTTGCCCGCTCGTTGCAACAACGGGCGGCAGGGCTCGGTTTTTCGCCCGGCCAGTTCCCAATCTTGCTCGAACTGTGGTCCGAGGACGGGCTGACGCAGAAGCAGTTGCTTGAGCGCGTCGACATCGAACAGGCGACGATGGCCAATACCTTGTCGCGCATGGAGCGCGACGGGCTGGTGGAGCGCCGGCCGCATCCGTCCGACAAACGCGCGCAACTGGTCTTCCTGACCGGCAGGGCCTCCGCCATGCAGACGGAAGCCGTCGAAGCGGCGATGGCAGCGGACAAGGACCTGTTCAGAGGCTTCCGCACCTTCGAGCGCGAGTTGCTGCTCGAATATGTCCGGCGCATCCTGGAAAACGCCAAGCTTCTATAGAGCGTCGCATGTCGCCTGTTGGCCGGCATTCGGAAATTTTCGGTTTTCCTGCCTCGAAACCGGATCGGCTTTGGTCTATCGTCCGGCCAATTTCCATGTAAGGAGTCGGATATGACCGATGTATCGCCCGTTCTCGACCGCGCCGATCAGAACCTTCCATCCAGCCTCGATAACCTCTTCGAACTGTTGCGCATCAAATCCATCTCGACCGATCCGGCCTTCAAGGCGGAGTGCCGCAAGGCAGCAGAATGGCTGGTCGCCTATCTGAGCTCGCTCGGCTTCACGGCCTCCGTGCGCGACACGCCCGGCCATCCGATGGTCGTCGCCCATCACGACGCGGCAAGCGCCGATGCGCCGCATGTTCTTTTCTATGGCCACTACGACGTGCAGCCGGTCGATCCGATCGAGCTTTGGGAGAGCGATCCTTTCGCGCCTGCCATCAAGGACATGGGCAACGGCCGCAAGATTCTGACCGGTCGGGGCACCTCCGACGACAAAGGCCAGTTGATGACCTTCGTCGAAGCCGTTCGCGCCTATAAGGAAATCAAAGGTGCGCTGCCGGTCCGCATCACCATCCTATTCGAAGGCGAAGAGGAATCCGGCTCACCGTCGCTGAAGCCTTTCCTCGAAGCCAATGCCGCCGAACTGAAGGCGGACTTTGCGCTGGTCTGCGACACCGGCATGTGGGACGGCGATACGCCGGCGATCTCGGCGGGCTTGCGCGGCCTCGTCGGTGAAGAAGTCACGATCAACGCCGCCGACCGTGACCTGCATTCCGGCATGTTCGGGGGCGCCGCCGCCAATCCGATCCATATCCTCACCGACATTCTCGCCGGCCTGCATGATGAGACCGGCCGCATTACGCTCGACGGCTTCTATGATGGCGTCGAAGAGACGCCGAGCAACATCAAGGCCTCATGGGAATCGCTCGGCATGACGACGGAGAAATTCCTGGGCGAAGTAGGCCTTTCCATTCCATCGGGCGAAAAGGGCCGCTCGGTGATGGAGCTCGTCTGGGCGCGGCCGACGGCTGAGGTCAACGGTATTTCGGGTGGCTACACGGGCGCAGGCTTCAAGACCGTGATCGCCGCCAAGGCGTCGGCGAAGGTATCGTTCCGTCTGGTCGGGCAGCAGAACCCGGCGGCAATCCGCGAGAGCTTTCGCGCCTATGTCCGCTCGAAGGTTCCCGCCGACTGCTCAGTGGAATTTCATGGGCACGGCGCCTCGCCCGCAATCCAATTGTCCTACGACTCGCCGGTGCTGACCAAGGCGAAGAACGCCCTTTCCAACGAGTGGCCGAAGCCGGCTATTGTTATCGGCATGGGCGGATCGATCCCGATTGTCGGCGACTTCCAGAAGATGCTCGGCATGGAATCCCTGCTCGTCGGTTTCGGCCTGGCCGACGACCGCATCCACTCACCGAATGAGAAATACGAACTGAGGTCCTATCATAAGGGCATCCGCTCCTGGATCCGCATCCTCGACGCGCTCGTCGCTTAAGCTGTCGAACGAGGACGCGCGAGCGAGATCGCGCGTCCTCTCATTGTTTTCCTCTTCATTGCCGTGTGCTACCATTCGATGTGGCCAGCAATGTTTGCACCCGTATCAATTTCGATTCGACAAACACCTACGATTCTTGTAGGCGTTGATTAAACGATTAATCAATCTTTTTATCAATTGGTGTAACGACCAGATGGCATCCACGCGCGCCGGACCCAATCTCAGCAGGATTGCAGCCTCGCTCGGCGTCTCCGTCGCAACCGTGTCCAATGCCCTTTCCGGCAAGGGACGTGTTTCGGCGGAGCTGGTCGAGCGCATACGCGCCACAGCCGCCGCGCTCGGCTATGTGCCGAGCCAGGCGGGCCGCGCGCTAAGGACCGGACGGAGCGGCGTTCTCGGCCTGGTTCTGCCCGATATTTCCAATCCGCTCTTCCCGCAAATCGCCCAGGCGGTCGAATATGCCGCCTCCGTCGCCGGCTACGGCATATTGATCGCCGATTCCCGCGGTGACATCGGCATGCAGACCGAAGCGATCAACCGGTTGGTGGAACGCGGCGTCGACGGCATGGTGATCGTGCCGCGGCGCGGCACGCGCATCGCCGATGCCGGCTGTCCCGTGGCTGTCATCGACACTCCCTCGACGCCAGGCAACACGGTCTCCGCCGACCACTGGCAGGGCGGCCGCGAGATCGCCACGCATCTCCGCGATCTCGGACATCGCAAGATTCTGCTGATCGGCGCGAGCAGCACCTCCAACGTGCAGAACGACCGCATCGGCGGCTTCAAATCCGCCCTCGACGCGACCATAAAGACCGAGGTTCTCTGGATCGAAAAACTGGAAGAGCAGAACGGCCCCGGCTGCCTGTTGGGACTGGCGGACAAGGCGCGGCAGGGTTTTACCGCCTTCGCAGCGCTCTCCGACCTGCATGCATTGCGCGCACTCACCGAATTGCAGCGGGCCGGCATCGCCGTGCCGGACAGTGCGACCGTCACCGGTTTCGACGATCTCATCTGGTCGGCGGTCGTTACTCCCGCGCTCACCACAATGCGCATGGACATGGAGACGATTGCCGAGATCGCCATCGCGGCGCTGGTCAATGCCATCGAGAATGGCGGACCGATCGAAAAAGGGGGGCCGGGCGAAGCGGCTGCGGACGAGCCGCTGCCCGGTAGCCGACTCGTCACTGCAGAGAAATCGCGCGTGCCGATGCAGCTTGTCGTCCGTCAATCCTCCGGCCCCGGGCCGGCAAGAACGAACCTCTCAGCGGAGAACTCCTGATATGAAACGACTGCTTCTGGCCTCAGTCACGTTGCTTGCGCTCTCGTCGCTTGGCGCGCAAGCAGAGGAACGGACCCTCACCATTTCCGTCTATGCCTTCGCTCAGGACGATTACAAAAAGCTCGTCTACGATCCCTTCGAAGCCAAATGCGGCTGCAAGCTGGTGGTCGAAACCGGCAACAGCGTCGAGCGTTTGGCAAAGATGCAGGAAAACAAGGCCAATCCGGTCGTCGATATGGCCGTCGTCTCCATGGCGGATGCGCTGCAGGCCTCCCGTGCCGGCCTGATCGACAAGATCGACACCTCGAAGCTCAGCAACTTCAACAAGCTCTACGACATCGCCAAGGACCCGAATGGCGACGGCATGAGCGTCGGCTACACGTTCTACGCCACCTCGATCGCCTATCGTCCAGACAAGATGAAGATCGATTCCTGGACCGATCTCCTGAAGCCGGAATATGTCGGCCACATCGCGTGGCCGAACGTCACCACCAATCAGGGCCCGCCGGCGCTCTATATGCTGGGCCTCGCGCTCGGCAAGAATACGCCCGACCTCGCCGCCCCGATCGCTGCTATCGGCGAGCACAAGGGCGATATCGTTACCTTCTACGAGAAATCCTCGCAGCTCGTGCAACTGATGCAGCAGGAAGAAATCTGGGCCGCCCCGATCGGCCGCTTCTCCTGGGCCGGCTTCACCAAGCTCGATGTGCCCGTCGCCTGGGCGGCACCGAAGGAAGGCCAGACCGGCGGCATGAACGTCATGGTCGTCACCAAGGGTTCGAAGAACCAGGATCTCGCCATGCAGTTCATGGACTTCTGGCTCTCAACCGAGGTCCAGACGGCGCTCGCCATGAAGCTGGTCGACAGCCCCGCCAACAAGGAAGTGAAGCTGCCCGACGATGTCGCCAACAACCTGACTTACGGAGAAGATACGGCAAAAAGCCTGAAGCTCATTCCGTCCGCCGTCGCCCTCGATCAGCGCGATGGCTGGGTCAAAGAATGGAACGACAAGGTCGGCCAATAACCCCGCCTCGAAACGATATCCCGGCCGTGACGTCGGCATATCGCCCGCCGTTTTTTATCCACTTCCCTTTCGTGAAGGTTAGTCTCGATGTTCCAGAATAGGGCCGAAGCTCTGGCGCTTGCCCTGCCCGCGGCGGTGTTCGTCACGGTGGTCTTCCTTGCGCCGGTGCTGATCCTGCTGTCGGAGGGCTTTCATATCGCCCCCGGCGGCTGGACGCTTTCGGCCTATACCGCCTTCTTCTCGGAGTCTCTGAACCAGACGGTCTTCCTGCGTACGCTGAGACTCGGTGTCGAAGTTACCGCCGTTTCCGCTGTCATCGGCTACGCTGCCGCCTTCAGCATCGTCAACCTGCCGCCGAAGGGCAAGGGGCGCATGGTCGGCCTGGTGATACTGCCGCTCATGATTTCGCCGGTGGCGCGCACCTATGCCTGGATCGTCATCCTCGGCCGTACCGGCATCGTCAATAAGGTGGTTCAAGGCCTTGGTTTGAGCAGCGAGCCGCTGCGCATGCTGTTCAGCGAAACCGCCGTCTTCATCGGGCTCCTTCAGCTCTTCCTGCCGTTGATGATCCTGTCCTTGATCAGCGCGCTCGAGAACATGCCGAAGGACGCCATTCCCGCGGCACGAGTCCTTGGCGCCAACTGGTTCCAGGTATTCTGGAAAGTGGTGCTGCCGCTGACGCGCGAAGGCCTGGTGATCGGCGGGACGCTGGTCTTCACCGGCTCGCTGACGGCCTATATCACACCGGCGATTCTCGGCGGTTCCAAGGTGTTGATGCTGGAAACGCTGCTTTATCAGCGAATCGCGGTTTCCAACGACTATGTTTCCGCAAGTGTGATCGCTTTCATCCTCATCGTCATGAGTTTCGGCGCCAATCTGGTGCTGAAGCGGCTTGCCACGGCGAGGACCCGGACATGATGCGCCGCCTGTTCTCTCCGCTCGTCCTCTTCCTGCTGCTGGTCTTCCTGATCGGCCCCTTCATCATCATCGTCGCAGCCTCATTGTCGGGCGGCGAGACGTTGGCCTTTCCGCCGCAGGGCCTTTCGCTGCGCTGGGTCGCGAAGGTCTTCACCGTCGACAGCTTTCGCGCAAGCTTCGCCATGTCGATGTTTCTAGCGATCGGCGGCACGTTGCTTGCGCTGATCCTCGGCATTCCGGCCGCCTACGCGCTGTCGCGCTATAAGCTGCCGGGTGGCGAGACGATCCGCACGATGGTTTCCATACCGATCATCGTGCCAGGCATCATCGTCGGTCTGGCGATCCTGCGCTACCTCGTCGTGCCCTTCTCCTTCGACATCACGCTGGCGCTGTTCTTTGCGCATACGGCGCTGGTGCTGCCTTATGCCGTGCGCGTGGTCTCGGCCAGCCTCAACAACCTGCGCTCCGATATGGAAGAGGCTGCCGTGCTGCTCGGTTCGTCGCGGCTCGGCGCTTTTTTCCGCGTGGTGCTGCCGAATATTCGCAGCGGCGTGCTCGCGGCCTTCATCCTGGGCTTCGTCACCAGTTTCAATCAGGTGCCGGTGTCGCTGTTTCTCGCCAAGCCGGGCGTGCAGACGCTGCCGATCGACATGCTCGGCTATATGGAAACGACCTACGATCCTTCCGTCGCCGCGCTGTCGGCGCTGCTTGCCTTCCTCTCCATCGGCATCGTCTTCCTTGCCGAGCGCTTCCTAGGATTTTCCCGCTATGTCTGATCCCTCCTACCTCAAGCTGGACAGGCTGACGCTCGGCTATGGCGACACGGTCGCGGTCAAGGACCTCAATCTGTCGATCGGCAAAGGCGAGCTCGTGGCCCTGCTCGGCCCCTCCGGCTGCGGCAAGACGACGACGATGCGGGCGATCGCCGGGCTGCTCGCGCCAGCCTCAGGCAAAATCAGCCTCGACGGCGCCGACATCACCCGCGTCTCTGCTAACAAGCGCGCTGTCGGCCTGGTCTTCCAATCCTACGCGCTGTTTCCGCATCTGACCGTCTATGAAAACGTCGCCTTCGGCCTGCGTCTCAAGGGTATGCGCGGCAACGATCTGGACGCCCGCGTCGGTGCCGGCCTGAAATCCGTGGGGCTCGCCAACTTTTCCGGTCGCAAGCCCGGCGAATTGTCCGGCGGCCAGCAGCAGCGCGTGGCGCTGGCGCGATCCATGGTGATGGAGCCGAAGGTATTGCTGCTCGACGAGCCGCTGTCGAACCTCGACGCGCGCCTGCGCCTGGAAATGCGAACTGAGCTGCAACGGGTTCAGAAGGAAACCGGCGTGACGATGATCTTCGTCACCCATGACCAGGTGGAGGCCTTAGCGCTCGCCGACCGCATCATCGTCATGCTCAACGGCGGCATCGAGCAGATCGGCACGCCGGAGGATATCTACAACCGGCCAATTTCGGCCTTCGTTGCCGATTTCGTCGGCTTCGAAAATGTCTTCGCGCTAGAGAACGGCAAGCTGAAGACGGCGAGCGGCGCCGTCACGCTTTCCGCCCCCTCGCCATCGTCTGCGGCGGGACTGGCCTGGCGGCCGCGCACGGTGACCCTAGGTTCTGGTCCTTTCCAGGGCACCGTGCGCGGCACGTCTTTCGCCGGCAACAGCCGCGAATATTTGCTCGACACGCCGCTCGGGCCAATCAAGGCCGAGGTGGATGCGGCGGCAGCCGTGCACGCCATGGGCAGCGAGCTTGCCTTCGACCTGCCAGTCGCGGCCGCGGCATCACTCGCGAAATACAGGTAAGGCCATGGGGATCTGGATCGATACCGACATGGGGTTCGACGATATCGGCGCCATTCTGGTGGTGGCGCATTCGGGCCTCGCGATCGACGGCGTTTCGCTGGTGAGCGGCAATGCGCCGCTGGCGCAGGTGCGCGCCAATGCGGCCAATGCCGCCGCCGCCTTCGACTGGGAATTTCCGATCCATACCGGCCGCGAATTGCCGGTGCTTTCCAAGCTGGAAACGGCGCAGCGCATTCTTGGACAAAGCGGCATACCGACCACGGGCAAGAGCCTGCCGCCGGCGGGTGAGCTGCCGGCAAGCGATGCCTTCACCGCCCTCTGCAATTGGCTGGAGGACGGCACGGAGCCGAAGCGCATCCTCGCGCTCGGGCCGCTTACCAATATCGCCGCGCTGGCGCTGGCCCGGCCCGATCTTGCCGCGCGCATCGACGAGCTCACCTGGATGGGCGGCGGCGTGACGTCAGGCAATCATACCGCGTCGGCCGAATTCAACGCTTATGCCGATCCGGAAGCGCTTGCGATCGTGCTCGCCCACGGCCTGCCGCTGCGGATGGTCGACCTCGACATCTGCCGAAAGGTGCTGGCGCGGCCTGACGATGTCGACCGCGTGCGCCAGGCTGGCGGCAAAAACGCCGAACTCCTCGGTGATCTCCTCGGCGGCTACGTCAACATCGCCATCAGCCGCGGCCGTCCTGCCATGGCAATCTACGATCCGACCGCCGCCGCCATTTTCATCGCCCCGGAGATCGCGAGACTCCAGCGTGGCCGGATCGATGTCGAACTGCACGGACAGCACACCCGCGGGCGCACCGTCGTCGAGACGCGCGCCTCCCATGCCGAATTCAACGCACATTTTGCCGCCGAGATCGACGCTGACCAAGCGCGCGTCATTATTTTCGAGGCGATGATCAACGAGGCACGCCGATGACCCAACATACCCTAAGCGAGCCCGCCGATCTCAATTTGCCCGATTTGCGCGCCCGCGCGGTCGCTGCCGCCCGGGGCGATGCGCCTTTCGACCTGCTGATTGTGGGTGGTCGTCTGGTCGACATGGTGACCGGCCAGATCCGCGCCGCTGATATCGGCGTCGTCGGCGCACTGATTGCGAGCGTCCATGCGCCGGGCGGCAGCGCGGATGCAGCTCAGACGATCGACGCCGGAGGCGCCTTTGTCTCCCCTGGCCTGATCGATACGCATATGCACATCGAGAGCTCGATGGTGACGCCGGCCGCCTATACCGAAGCCGTGTTGCCGCACGGTGTCACGACCGTTGTCTGGGATCCGCATGAATTCGGCAATGTGCACGGTCTGGACGGCATGCGCTGGGCGATCGAGGCGACGCGATCGCTGCCGCTTCGTGTCATCCCGCTTGCGCCCTCCTGCGTGCCCTCCGCGCCCGGCCTGGAGCTGGCGGGCGCCGATTTCGATGCTTCCGCGATGGCCGACATGCTGGCCTGGCGTGAGATCGGCGGCGTCGCCGAGGTCATGACGATGCGCGGCGTCATCGACGGCGATCCGCGGGCGAGCGCGATCGTCAATGCCGGGCTCCAATCCGGCAAGCTGGTATGCGGCCATGCCCGCGGGCTGGAAGGCGCCGATCTCAACGCTTTCATGGCGGCCGGGGTTTCTTCCGACCACGAACTCACCTCCGGCGCCGATCTTCTTGCCAAACTATCTGCAGGCATGACCATCGAGCTGCGCGGTTCGCACGACCATCTGCTCAAGCAATTCGTCGAGGTCATCAACAATCTCGGCTTTATGCCGCAGACGGTGACGCTTTGCACGGACGACGTCTTTCCCGACGAACTGCATTTCGACGGCGGCCTGGACGACGTTGTCCGGCGCCTGGTGCGCGACGGCCTCAAGGCCGAATGGGCGTTAAGGGCAGCGACGTTGAACGCCGCCATGCGGCTCGGTCGCCGCGATCTAGGCCTCATCGCCGCCGGCCGCCGCGCCGATATCGTGCTTTTTGAGGATCTCTACACTTTCAAAGCGAAGCAGGTGATCGCCAGCGGCAAGATCATTGCCGAGGCCGGCCAGATCATCGGCGCGGTTGACCAACTCGACACCACGCCGTTGCGGAATTCCGTCAAGCTTGCGCCTCTCAGCGAAGATGATTTCCGCGTGCCGGCTACCGGCAATCGCGTGAGCCTCGCAACGATCGACCAGCCGCGCTTTACACAATGGGGCGAGGTTGAAGCCGATGTGGCGGACGGATTTGTGGTGCCGTCGGCTGGGACCACCATGATCGCGGTCGCGCATCGCCACGGCAAGGCCGATGGACGACCGCGCGTCGGCTTTCTGACCGGCTGGGGAGAATGGCGCGGCGCCTTCTGCACGACGGTCTCGCATGACAGCCACAATCTCACGGTTTTCGGCGGCAACGTCAGAGACATGACGGTTGCAGCCAATGCCGTCATCGCCGCCGGCGGCGGCATGGCCGTTGCTTCGGACGGTCAAGTCGACATGCTGCTACCCCTGCCCGTCTCCGGGCTGGTTGCGACGACACCGCTCGAGGAAACCGCCCAGGCCTTCCGCTCGATCCGCAAGGCAATGGAAAAAATTGTCGACTGGCGGCCGCCTTACCTCGTCTTCAAGGCCTGCTTCGGTGCGACGCTCGCCTGCAACATCGGGCCGCATCAGACGGATCGCGGGATCGCCGATGTGGTGACCGGCAAGGTGCTGGAGACGCCAGTCATAGTTGCGGCTTAGCCGAAGGCGGGGATCATCGAGAACTGCCTTTTACACGCTTGGGCCTCGGCCCAGACACTGCCTCACGAAACGCGTGATTTCCTCGGCCAGCTCTCGATCCTCCGGCGCTCCCGTAAAACCGCCATGCGGCATGGCTTCGAAGACGTGAAGCTCGACGGGAATTTCTGCGCGGCGCAGGAAGCGATGCATGCGAACGGCATTAGACAGGAAGAGATCCCGCGTCCCACTTTGCAGAAAGGTCGGCGGGAAGCCCTTCGAAAAGTCGCCGAAGAGCGGTGACAGATAGGGATGGGCGAGATCCGCTCCCTGTGCATAGAGCAGGTTGTTCGGCATCAGCGATCCCGGCAGGACGACATCAACCAGCCGATTGACCTGGAAGCTATCCCCCGACTCCGTGAGATCCAGTTCCGGCGAGAGAAGAACCAGCGCGGCGGGCAGCGGCAAGCCTTCATCGCGGGCTCGCAATATCATGGCAGCCGCGAGATTGCCGCCGGCCGAACGTCCGCCGATGACGATGTTCTCTGGCTTATATTGATCCAGCACATGGCGATAGACCGTCATGCAATCATCGAGCGCCTCCGGATAGGGATGCTCCGGCGGCATCCGGTAGTCTATGCCGTAGCAACGAATGCCGTGCTGGTCGGCCTGGGTCTGTGCGCCGGCGCGGCAGGCGGCTCCGCCGCCCATGACCAGTGCGCCGCCATGCAGATCGATATAGGCATAGTCCTCCGGGAAAGCGCGGCTTGGTGTGGCGATGTGGACGCAGGCTTCCTCGATCTGCACCGTCTCTACGCTTGCATGCGCTTGCGCCGCCAGCCTTTCGGCGGCTGCCCGATAGTAGACGTCGGCGAAGGCCTTCAGCTTCATCCAGCCGTTGAAATCGCTGACGTCAGGCATGACATGCAGCGCATTCAAGGGGATGCCGTCTTCTCCGACTGCCCGACGTAGCGCCGCCTGCGCCTGCTGGCTTATGGAAGCCGGAAACGGCACCGTCCGTTCCGGCAGTTTCACCCCCTTGCATTTATCGTCCATGATGTCTCCCGGCTCGTTGTCGGCGAATGGATACTGACGTCTTGATCGTTATCAGGGAGCGGCAACCGGCCAGTTTCGCAGCGTCACATCGAGCGCATCCAGGCTTCGCGACCATGAGGCTTCGGGATCGGGTGAGCTGTGCGAGAAGCTGCCCGCCAGCTCCAGCGTCACGAACCCCATGAAGAAGCCGCCCAACAGGCGCACGGCATGAACTTGCTCGACATCCGGAAGATCATAGCTGCTCAGGACAACCCGCATCATCTGCGCGATCATCGGGCCGGTGCTTCCGCTCGCCTCGTCCGAAGGCAGAGGATGCCTCGCGGCAGCAAAACGACCGGGATGCTCACGTGCATAGTCACGATAGACATTGGCAAGCGCAACCAGCGCCTCCTTGCCGGCTCGGCCGGCCAGCGCTTCGGCGGAACGGGCCGCAATCTCGCTCAGCGCCAGCCGCGCGATCCTGCGTTTCAGGTCATCGAAGCTCGCTATGTGTGAATAGAGGCTCGCCTGCTTGACGTTGAAGTGCTTTGCCAGCGCGGCCCCGGTAATATGTGCAAACCCGATCTCGTCAGCCAGCTCCGCCCCGGCCTGAACAAGCCGTTCCGCAGTCAATCCAGCACGCGCCATTTATCGTTCCTAATGCCATTAGCTTTAAACCTAATTACATTAGTTTTCTAGCTGAGATCAATCCCAAAGTCGCCACCTGGCACAGCTCGCTCACAATTTCGGGCGGCATCCGACGGATCGCGGAAATGCGACGTCGTGACAGGGCACGTGTTGATGACACCAGTGCTTGGAGAGGTTTGAGAGGTTGATGTGATCTGCAAAGTAGGCCCCTCACCCTAGCCCTCTCCCCGCAGGCGGGGAGAGGGAACGACCTTTGTGCCCTCTCCGGCGCTTTGGTGAGGATGGCGATGGTGCGTCTTATCCCCTTCTCCCCCCGGGGAGAAGGTGCCCGACAGGGCGGATGAGGGGGTCGAGGCGATAGCCACGAGGGTTCTGAGCAAACGCGGAAGCAAACCTGACGGCGCAACGCCCCCAACCCGCGCTCCACTCGGCCGTCTCCCCGCCGCGCCAAGGTGTTCACTCCATTCCCAATTCCTGCTCCACCAGCGTCGTCCAGAATGCAACGCCGGATGCGATAGCGTCGTCGTTGAAATCATAGGCCGTGTTGTGATGCAACGCGCCCTCGACGGCGGCGCCGTTGCCCAGCCAGACGTAGCATCCGGGGGCGTTCTGGCCGAAGAAAGCGAAATCGTCGCCGGCGGTAGAGGGCGGGAAGCGGGTGAGAACTTTTTCACCGAAAGCGCTGACGGCCGCCTTCAGCGCCCGCGCGGTTGCGTCCGCATCGTTGACCACGGGCGGAATACGGCGTTCGAACCGGTAATCGGCCGCGATGCCGTACATGGCCGCCGTGCCTTGTGCCAGGCGGCCGATTTCCCGTTCGAGCTGATCACGGACGTCGGGCGTATAGGCGCGTGCCGTGCCGCCGATGTCGACCGTGTCGGGAATGACGTTCAGAGCCTTGGGGTCGCCGGCCTGCAGTGAACAGGCACTGACGACGGCCGGCTGCAGCGGATCGACGACGCGGCCGACGATGGTCTGCAGCGAGGAGAGGAATGTCGCCGCCGCCGTGATCGGATCCTTGCCGAGATGCGGCTTGGCGCCGTGCGTGCCGACGCCACGGAAGGTGACGCGCCAGCTATCCGAAGAAGCAAGCTGTGGACCTTCGACAACCGCCATCTCATCGACGGCAAGACCCGGCATATTGTGCAGGCCGTAAACGGCGTCGCAGGGGAAGAGATCGAAGAGACCCTCCTCCACCATGCGCCGTGCGCCGCCACGACCTTCCTCGGCCGGCTGGAAAATGAAATGCACCGTTCCGGAAAAGCAGCGCGCGGCGGCCAGATACCGGGCGGCACCGAGAAGCATCGTGGTGTGGCCGTCATGGCCACAGGCATGCATCCTGCCGGGAATGGTGGATTTATAGGGCCGGTTGCCCTTCTCCGGCATGGCGAGGGCATCCATGTCGGCGCGAAGGCCGATACGGCGGGTGCCGTTGCCGACCTGCAGCGTACCGACGACGCCGGTTTTGCCGAGGCCGCGATGCACTGTGATGCCCGCCTCCTCGAGCAATGTCGCGACGATGCCGCTGGTGCGCTCCTCCTCGAACCCAAGTTCGGGATGAGCGTGCAGGTTATGGCGGAGGGACGTCAGGAACGGCAGATCCTGGGCAAACTGCTCGGGGAGAGACATCGGGATTCCTTCGGCATCGGAGATGATCGCTAGAGCGGGATGCCGAAAAGTGTGCGCGGTTTTCGGGCGACATCCCGCTCTAACTTTTTGATTTAGAGACGGATTCAGATTTCAGGTCGATTCGACCTGCCGAGCACGCTGACGTGGACGGTGCTGCCGATTTCCGGCAGGCCGACGCTGGAACTTTTAATGGAGAGTGGTGCTGCGCCTGCGGCTTTGGCAAGGGTAAGCGTCACCGTGCAGACCGCGCCGCCGAATTCGACGTCGATGACGTTGCCCGCGCAAATGGCTTCGGAAGCTGCGCCATTGATCATGCTGAACCGCAGCTGCTCGGGGCGCAGCATGATTTCTGCCCGCCCCCGGCGGCCATTTGCGTCCGTCGGGATGCGGCCCAGCACACAATCGGCAAAACCATCGCCCAGCTCGGCCGGCAGCAGGATGGCATCACCGAGGAAGGTGGCCGTCTCGCGGTCGCTAGGATTGAGATAGAGCGTTTGCGGCGTTCCGGCCTGCACCAATTTGCCGCCGCGCAATACCGCCACTTGATCGGCGAAGGAAAGCGCTTCCGCCTGGTCGTGCGTCACCAGAATCGTGGTGATGCCGGCATTGCGCAACACGCGGGCGACGGCTTTGCGCATGTTTTCGCGCAGGCCCGTATCAAGCGCAGAAAAGGGCTCGTCGAGCAGCATCAGCCCGGGCTTGCGGCCGAGCGCGCGGGCAAGCGCCACGCGCTGTTGCTGGCCGCCGGAGAGCTGGTGCGGGCGGCGGTCGAGCATGCCACGGTCGAGCTCCACCATATCGATGAGCGCATTGATCTCTTTGGCGCGATCCGCCTGCCCACGCTCCATGCCGAAGCCGATATTGTCCGCCACGCTCAAATGCGGAAACAAGGCGCCGTCCTGCGAAACGATGCCAATGCCGCGACGATGGGCGGGCACAACGGCCGGCCCGTCGGCCAGCATCTCGCCTTCCAGCATCACCTGGCCGGCATCCGGCATCTCGAAGCCGGCAATGATGCGCAGCAATGTCGTTTTGCCGGAGCCGGAGGGGCCGACGACGGCGGTGCGGCTGCCGGCAGCGACCGTTAGGTCGATGTTGTCGAGCGCATGCACCGGGCCATAGCGCTTGCTGATGTTCTTGATCGCCAGAAAAGTCATTGTCCGGCCGTCCGCTTGGATTGCACGTAGAGGAGAAGGGTGAGCGGCAGCGACAGCACCACCATCATGAAGGCATAGGGCGCGGCGGAGACATAATCGATCTCGCTGGTCAGCGACCAGAACTTCGTCGCCAGCGTCACCGTGCCATTCGGCGACAGCATCAGCGTCGCCGTCAGTTCATTGGTGATGCCGAGAGCGGCAAGAGCAACGCTCGCCGCAAAACCGGGAGCGGCAAGGCGCATGGTGATCTGCCGCACGGCCTGGCCGGGCGTGCGGCCAAGGGCCATGGCGGCGCGCTCGAGCTCGACAGGGGCCTGGGCAATACTGGAGCGCAAGCCCACCATGGCGCGCGGCAGGAACAGCAGGACATAGGCGAGCAGCAATGTCGCAAAGGTCTGATATAGAGGCAGGATCAGCCGCACTGTAATCGACACCAGCGCCAGCGCGACCACGGCGCCCGGCAGCGAGCCAACATAATAATGGCAGGCTTCGAGGATGCGCTGCAGCCGGCCCGGCGCACGCACCGAAAGCCACGCCATGGGGGCGGCGGCTATAGTGGTCAGTAGACCGCCCACAATTGCCAGGCCGAGGGTCTGCAGCAAAGCGGAGCCGACCGCATCCATCCGCCAAATGCCGATGCCACCGAGATAAAGCCAGCGCGCCAGCGTCACGAACGGCACGCCGAGCGTAAGCACCGCCGTTGCCAGCGGAAGCGCAATGGCTGGGATGACGAACCAGCCGAGCAGCCGGCGGTCCGCCGGGCGGGCCGCACCGGAGCCGACACGGGCATAACGCTCGTTGCCGCGCACCAGCACCTCGATCCCGAGCAGCAGCAGGCAGCAGAAAACCAGAACACCGCCGAGCATGTTGGCGGCCGGGCTGTTATAGGCGGATTGGAATTGATCGACGATCGCGGTCGAGAACGTGTCGAAGCGGATCATCACGTAGAGACCGTACTCCGCCAGCAGATGCAGGCCGATCAGCAGCGAGCCGCCGCAGATGGCGAGGCGAAGCTGCGGCAGGATGGCCCGGAAGAAGACACGCCAGGGGCCGAGGCCGAGCGAGGCGGCGGCATCCTCGATCGCCGGGTCGAGACGGCGCAGCGCTGCAGCCACGGGCAGATAGAGAAAAGGATAGTAGGCAAGAATCGAAACAAGCACGCCGCTCCAGAGCCCGCGCATTCCGGGCAGCAGGCTGACCCAGGCATAGCTGTGCACGAAAGCGGGCACCGCAAGCGGCGCGACCGCCAGCCAGGACCAGAGGCGAGCACCAGGGACATTCGTGCGCTCGGTCAGCCAGGCGAGCGTGACGGCAAGCAGGATGCAGAGCGGAATGGTGCAGACTTCAAGCAGGACGGTGTTGGTCAGCAATTCGCCGACGCGACTACGAAAGACGAGCGCGACGACGTCGTGCCAGCCGGTCTCGACGGTGACCCAGACAATGAAGCCGAGCGGCACCAGGCTCAGAAGAGCGACGGCGGATGCGAGGGCGACGACGGAAGCATGCGGAACACGGCCGCGAGGCCCAGCCGTCAGCGGGGGCAATCGCGTGGCAGCGGCCTGACCGGCCGGCGCGCCATATGTGTTCTTCTGCAGCAAATCTTAGCTGCCTTTCACGCCCTGAATTAGGAAGGCAATCGCCGCTGGAAGGCGGTTGCCGGGATTGAAATGGCCGAACGGCTATACGCATGCCCCCTAGCAGGGCATGCGGACCGGTTGCAAGGACTTAGATCAAACCGGCTTCCGTCATCAGATCGGTGACCTTCTTGCTGTTCAGCTTGGAAGGCTCGACCTTCGGCGCCTGGAGGTCGGCGAGCGGCACCAGCTTCGGGTTCGACTGAGCGCCGTTGCCGACCGCATATTCATAGGAATCGCCGTCGCGCAGAACGGCCTGGCCGCCCTTGCCGGTGATCCACTTCAAGAAGGCCTGGGCTTCCTTCTGATGCTGGCTGGAAGCGAGAACGCCGCCACCGGAAATGCTCACGAAAGCGCCCGGATCCTGGTTCTTGAAATAATGCAGAGCGACGTTCTTGCTGTTTTCAGCCGTCTTCGCCTGATCGCCGAACCAATAGTAGTGGTAGATGACTGCGCCCTCGACTTCGCCGGCATTGACAGCCTTCATGGCAACGCTGTTGCCCTTGTACGGCGTAGCGTTTTCCTTCAGCGCCTTCAGCCAGGACTTGGTGACGTCCTCGCCCTTCAGCTCGAGAAGCGCGCTGACGATCGCCTGGAAGTCGGCGCCGGCCGGCGATGCACCCCAGCGACCCTTCCATTTGGGATCGGCAAGGTCGAGCAACGACTTCGGCAGGTCGCTCTCCTTCAGCTTGGTCTTGTCATAGGCGAAAACCGTGGAGCGGGCGGCAACCCCGACCCAATTGCCATCGGCTGCCTTGAAGGTTTCCGGCACCTGCGCCAGCGTATCAGCATCTACGGGAGCGAAAAGCTTGTTGGTGTCGACCAGCGCCATGCCCGGAGAATTTTCGGTCAGGAACACGTCGGCGGGGGATGCAGCACCCTCTTCGACGATCTGATTGGCGAACTGCATGTCGCTGCCGTTGCGGATCGTCACCTTAATGCCGGTTTCCTTTGTAAAACCATCAGCCCAAGCCTGCGTCAGGGTCTCGTGCTGCGCATTGTAGACGACGATACCTTCGGAACCGGCGGCATTTGCCGCGAACGGAGCAACCGCGAGGCCTGCGGCAAGCGCCAAGGCGCTGGTGAGATGGGTAAAGGAAAAAGTCATAGGCGTCCTCTCGCTTGATAACCCCGTCTTCGACGGTGGTCCGATAGCCTATATTTTTCTTGACTATCATTTTCAAGTTTCTGCATGCCTCTTTTTATCACAAAAGTTTGAAATGAGAGTCAAGATTTAGATGATGGCTCGCTGCCGGCCAGATCCAGCCAGGCGCGGGCGGCATGCGAGAGATAGCCGCCCCGCCGCCAGATCCAGGCCATGTGCCACTCCATCGAGGGCTCGACGACCAGGGCATTGCTTACGCCGGCGCGGCTGCGCTGCTCTGCGATCATTCGAGGCAGGAAGCCCGCCCCGAGACCGGCCGCAACCAGTTCGATGATGAAATTGATCTGACTTGAGCGCGCAACGATTTCAGGCTCAAAACCGGCGGTGCGGCAGGCGCCCAGGATGACGCTGTTCAGCGCAAAGCCACTTTCGAACAGGATGAACGGATTGTCCTTGAGCTCTGCGAGCTGCACCGTCTTGCGACCCTCGAGAAGGTGCCCTGAGGGCAGGAGCACATGAATCGGCTCCCGGCGCACGCTCTGCCATTCGAAGGCTTCCGGCACTGGCAGCAGTGAAACCCCGAGATCGACCTCTCCCGACAGCACCATCTCCTCCAGCCGCTTCGCCCCCTGCTCCACCAGCTTGATCTCGATACCGGGATAGCGGCTGCGAAAGACCGCAAAGAGCGGCGCAAACAGCACATCATTGCCGATCGGTGGCAAGCCGAGCCTCAGGGTGCCGCGCGAGAGCCCTCGCAGCTCGGCGAGTTCGGCGATTAGGTCATCGCGGCCGGCCAAGATCGTGAGAGCACGGCGATAGACCACCTCGCCGGCATCGGTCAGCGTCGTTCGATGGCCGATACGGTTGAGCAGAGGCAGGCCAAGCTCGTCCTCCAACTGGCGGACGGCCTTGCTGACGGCGGATTGGGTCGTGAACACCACCTTGGCCGCTTCCGAAAAGCCGCCCTGGCGCACGACTTCGACAAAAGCACGCAATGTCCGAAGTTCCATATCTATTCCATATCAGACTAGACTTTATGAAATCAATTCATTTTGTTCATAAGTGTTGGGGATTTATATCTGCGCCGTCAATCTCCCCAGGACCTCCCTCGATGCGCATCGGCCTGCAAAACCGCCCAAGACTGAGCCGCCTCGCCCAGATCATCCTGTTGCTCGCCTTCTGGCAGGCGGGTGAGGGTATCGTGCGCTTCACCCACCTGCCTGTCCCAGGCCCGATCGTTGGCATGCTTTTGGTGCTCTGCCTGCTTGCCAGCGGCAAGGTTGGTATCGGCAGCGTGCGGCGCGGCGCTGAATGGTTTCTCGCCGAAATGCTGCTGTTCTTCGTTCCGGCGGTCCTTGCCGTCCTCGATCACCGCGAGTTCATCGGCCTCACAGGGCTGAAGATCATCGCCGTGATCCTGGTCGGCACGATCATCGTCATGAGCGTCACGGCGCTGGCGATCGATATCGGGTACCGTCTGATGATGCGCCGGGAAGGCTCTCGCCATGCTCACCGCTGAAGCCATTGCGCTCACCCTTTTTTGGCCGGTCGCGACGATCGTCCTCTATTATCTCTCGAAAGCGCTCTATCGCCGCTGGCCGGTGGTTTGGCTGTCGCCCCTGTTTGCCGCGCCGGCAGTCCTGATCGCGATCGCCGTCGTCCTGCATGCGAGCTATCAGGACTACATGCGCGACACACATTGGCTGCTGGCGCTGCTCGGCCCGGCAACCGTTGCCTTTGCCGTGCCCATCTACGAACAGCGCGCGCTCATCAGGCGCTATTGGCCGATCCTGCTTGCCGGCGTCTCAGTCGGCAGTGCGACGGCCATGGTATCGGCTTGGGGGCTCGCCAGCCTCTTCGGCCTGGATGAAAGCCTGCGCCTCAGCCTGATGCCGCGTTCGATCAGCACGCCTTTCGCCATGGTCGTCTCCGGCGACATCGGCGGCGTGCCCAACCTGACGGCGGTGTTCGTGGTCATCACCGGTCTTTTCGGCGCGGCCGCCGGGCAGATATTGCTGCGCCTCCTGCCGCTACAGTCCGGCATGGCGCGCGGTGCGCTGTTCGGCATGGGCGCGCATGGCGTCGGCGTCGCCAAAGCGCACGAGATCGGTCGTGAGGAGGGTTCGATTGCCGGGCTGGTCATGGTGTTGGTCGGCCTGACCAATGTGCTTGCGGCGCCTCTGATCGCATGGGCGATGCACGCAGCCTGACCTCAAGGAAAAGCCGCGACGCTTTTGCGCCGCGGCTTTTTTGATGCTCCAAGGGTTCGATCAGTTGTCGCGTGTCTCCAGCGTTTTGCTGAAGAAGATCGCAACGAGCGTACAGACGACGCCGGAGAGCAGGTAGAGGCTGGTATAGACCAGGCCGAACTGGCTGGAGAGGGCGAGCGCGACGAAGGGCGCAAAGCCGGCGCCGATCAACCAGGAGAGGTCCGAGGTCAGTGCCGAGCCGCTGTAGCGATAGTTCCGGCTGAAGCGCGAGGCGCTGGCGCCGGCGGCCTGGCCGAAGGAGAGGCCAAGCAGCGTAAAGCCGAGAACCACGTAGATATGGCGGCCGGTAACGCCGCCATCGAGCAGCCAGGGCGCGACGAAGGCGAAGATCGCGATCAATACGGCGCCGACGGCAAGCTGATTGCGGCGGCCGATACGGTCCGCGAGCAGGCCGGAACAGACGATCGCGACGATACCGCAGATCGCGCCGAGGAATTCTACCAGCAAGAACGAGCCGGGGGTCTGCGCGCTATAAAGCGTTACCCAGCCGAGCGGGAAGACCGTGACCAGATGGAAGGTCGCGAAGCTTGCGAGCGGCACGAAAGCGCCAATCAGCACATCGCGGCCATGCACGCGCAGCAGCTCGGACATTCTGACCGGCTCCAGCTCATGGCGCTCCAGCAGCGCGCCGAATTCCGGCGTGGCAACCAGGCGAAGCCGGGCGAAGAGGGCCACGACATTGACCATGAAGGCGCAGAAGAACGGATAGCGCCAGCCAAACTCCAGGAAATCGACCGTCGAGAGGTTTGCCACGAAATACGCGAAAAGAGCGCTCGCCAGCATGAAGCCGATCGGCGCGCCGAGCTGCGGGATCATCGCATACCAGCCACGACGATTGGTCGGCGCGTTAAGCGCCAGAAGGGAGGCAAGACCGTCCCAGGCCCCGCCGAGCGCAAGGCCCTGACAGATGCGAAGGATGGAAAGCAGGATGATCGCATAGACGCCGACGTCGTTAAACCCAGGCAGGAAGCTCATTGCCGCCGTGGACCCACCGAGCAGAATCATCGCTACCGTCAGCTTGACACCGCGGCCATAGTTGCGGTCGATCGCCATGAAGATGAACGAGCCCACAGGGCGAGCGATGAAGGCGAGCGAAAAAACAAGGAAGGAAAGCAGCGTGCCCGGCAGCGGATCCACGAAGGGGAAGATCAACTTCGGGAAAACCAGGACCGATGCGATGGCGTAGACGAAGAAATCGAAAAACTCGGACGTGCGACCGATGATCACGCCGATGGCAATACTACCTGGGTCGACAGCGGCGCGAGCATGCATTTCGCGGGCGTCGCGTTCTAAACCTGCAGATGTTGGGTTTAATGATTCATGCGTGACGCTGGCCATATGCGGGAGCCTCCTTCTCCGGACGCAAACTCCTCCACGAATTCGCGTACAAACAAGATGTTTATCAAACTTGCGGACTTATCAAGTCTCGCGCGTGGATTAATTCGCAAATTGGCGGTCTGGCGGGGTCAAATTCCGCCTTTGTGGCGACGATGCCGGGTTGACGTGCTGCCGACGGTAGCCATATCCACCGATCTCGGTATATTAGCCACAACAAAAGCAACCGGCCGTTGGAAAACCTTCTGGATTTCTCAGGATTTTCCCGATAGGCGAAGTTGTGTGCGATACCGCATTGCACCCAAACTTGCTGCGGTGCGACGAAACACCTCATACCGTTCACGACCGCCGTCCTTTAGTCGCGGTACGGTCAATAACAAAAAGAGCTTTGAGACGTGCCAAGACTATCGAAGATTTTCAGCCGCTTATCTGTCCTCCCACTGATGTTGTCGCTCGCAGGCTGCAACATGGTGGTGATGGCTCCCTCCGGCGATGTCGCCGTGCAGCAGCGCGACCTTATCGTCGTCTCGACGGTTCTGATGCTGATCATCATCATACCGGTGATCTTCCTGACGCTGTTCTTCGCGTGGAAATATCGCCAATCGAATGCCGCTGCGCCCTATGATCCCGAATGGCATCATTCGACCCGTCTGGAACTGGTGATCTGGTCGGCGCCGCTGGCGATTATTATCGCGCTCGGCGCGGTGACCTGGATCAGCACCCACAAGCTGGACCCCTTCCGGCCTCTCGACCGCGTCCGCGAAGGCAAGCCGGTGACCACCGCCACGAGAGCGCTCAACGTCGAAGTCGTGGCGCTCGATTGGAAATGGCTGTTCTTCTATCCCGATCTTGGCATCGCCACGGTCAACGAACTTGCCGCGCCGGTGGATGCGCCGATCAACTTCAGGATCACGGCCTCCTCGGTGATGAACTCCTTCTTCGTTCCGGCGCTTGCGGGCCAGATCTATGCCATGCCCGGCATGGAGACAAAGCTGCACGCCGTCATCAACAAGCCCGGCGAATATCAGGGCCTGTCGGCCAATTACAGCGGCGCGGGCTTCTCCCATATGCGCTTCAAGTTTCATGGCCTGAGCCAAGCCGATTTCGACCAGTGGGTTCAGCAGGTGAAGTCGACGGGCGGACCGCTTGGCCGTCAGGAATATCTGGCGCTTGCCAAGCCAAGCCAACAGGAGCCCGTGCGCCACTTCAACGCGGTCGATAGCGGACTCTTCGACGCCATTCTCAATATGTGCGCCGATCCAAGCAAGATGTGCATCAGCCAAATGATGGATATCGACGCCAAGGGTGGTGCTGGCAAGGATAGCCAGGAAAATCGCGAACGCCTGGTCTATGACAACCGCAACGCCGAAGCCGACGACGTCACGCCGGCGCCGCACGACATGCAGTCCATGCCCGGCATGGACATGGGCCACGGCTCATCAGGCGGTTCAGCCGCCCCGGCTCCCCAGCCGAGCAACTGAACCCCGCGCACTGCTGCGCCGCGCGTCCTTCGGGGCGCGCGAAGGTCGCAGCGGAAGTTTGAAATGGCGCCTACGCCCTTCCTTAAATCCCTGCCGATTTAAGGGGCTATGCGCGGTAACAAGACATTATAAGGACAGAGGCAATCCATGTTTTCCAACCCGGACCTCTATAAATTCATCTTCGGTCGGCTGACGCTCGATCAGATTCCCTATCACGAGCCTATCCTCGTCGTGACCTTCCTCGGCGTCGCCGTCGGCGGTATCGCCCTTCTCGGCCTGCTGACCTATTTCCGCCTCTGGGGCTTTCTCTGGAAGGAATGGTTCACCAGCATCGATCACAAGAAGATCGGCATCATGTATATCGTGCTGGCTTTGATCATGCTTCTGCGCGGCTTCTCCGACGCGCTGCTGATGCGCATGCAGCAGGCGATCGCCTTCAACGGTTCGGATGGCTACCTGCCGCCGCATCACTACGACCAGATCTTCACCGCCCACGGCGTCATCATGATCTTCTTCGTGGCGATGCCGTTCGTCACGGGTCTGATGAACCTTGTCGTGCCGCTGCAGATCGGCGCTCGCGACGTCTCCTTCCCCTTCCTCAACAATTTCTCGTTCTGGATGACCACGGCCGGCGCCATCGTCATCATGATCTCGCTCTTCATCGGCGAATTCGCGAAGACCGGCTGGCTGGCCTATCCGCCGCTTTCCGGCATTGCCTACAGTCCCGATGTCGGCGTCGATTATTACATCTGGGGCCTGCAGGTTGCTGGTATCGGAACGACGCTCTCGGGCATCAACCTGATCGCCACCATCGTCAAGATGCGCGCGCCGGGCATGACCTTCATGAAAATGCCGGTCTTCACCTGGACGTCGCTCTGCACCAACATCCTGATTGTCGCGAGCTTCCCGATCCTGACCGCCACGCTGGCGCTGCTCACCCTCGATCGCTACGTCGGCACGAACTTCTTCACGAACGACCTCGGCGGCAATCCGATGATGTACATCAACCTCATCTGGATCTGGGGTCACCCGGAAGTCTACATTCTGGTGCTGCCGGCCTTTGGCGTCTTCTCGGAAGTCGTTGCGACCTTCTGCGGCAAGCGCCTCTTCGGCTACGCCTCGATGGTCTACGCCACCTGCGTGATCATGATCCTCTCCTACCTCGTCTGGCTGCACCACTTCTTCACGATGGGCTCTGGCGCCAGCGTCAACTCCTTCTTCGGCATCACCACGATGATCATCTCGATCCCGACGGGCGCGAAGATGTTCAACTGGCTCTTCACCATGTATCGCGGCCGCATCCGCTACGAGGTGCCGATGCTCTGGACGGTGGGCTTCATGGTGACCTTCGTCATCGGCGGCATGACCGGCGTCATGCTCGCGGTTCCGCCGGCCGACTTCGTGCTGCACAACTCGCTGTTCCTAATCGCCCACTTCCATAACGTGATCATCGGCGGCGTGCTCTTCGGCATGTTTGCGGGCGTCAATTACTGGTTCCCGAAGGCCTTCGGCTTCAAGCTCGATCCCTTCTGGGGCAAGATGAGCTTCTGGTTCTGGCAGATCGGTTTCTGGTTCGCCTTCATGCCGCTCTATATCCTCGGCCTGATGGGCGTCACCCGCCGCGTCAGCCAGTTCGACGATCCGTCGCTGCAGATCTACTTCGTGATCGCAGCCTTCGGCGCCGTGCTGATCGCTATCGGCATCGCCAGCTTCCTAATCCAGCTTGCCGTCAGCTTCATGAAGCGCGAAGAGCTTCGCGATCACACAGGTGACCCGTGGAACGGCCGTACGCTGGAATGGTCCACCTCGTCGCCGCCGCCGGCCTACAACTTTGCCTTCACGCCGATCGTCTACGACCACGACGCCTGGTGGGACATGAAGAACCGCGGCTACACGCGCCCGACCGAGGGCTTCATCCCGATCCACATGCCGAAGAATACCGGCACGGGCATCATCCTCGGCATTCTCTCCATCGGCTTCGCATTCGGCATGATCTGGTACATGTGGTGGCTCGCCGCCATTACCTTCGTCGCGATGATCGCCATTACGATCGGCCATACCTTCAACTATAAGCGCGACTTCTACATCCCCGCCGATGAGGTTGTGAAGACCGAAGGCGAGCGTACGAAGCTGCTCGCAGGACAGGTATAAGACCCATGACGACCCACACCGTACCTCCCAAGCATGGTGAACCGACCGCATTCTATCTGACGGAGGAGCACCATCCCGAAGGCAGCACGATGCTCGGCTTCTGGATCTATATCATGAGCGACTGCCTGATCTTCGCAGTCCTCTTTGCTACCTATGCCGTACTCGGCCGCAACTATGCGGCCGGTCCGTCGCCGGCCGATCTGTTCGAGCTGCCGGTCGTCGCCCTCAACACGACGATGCTGCTGCTTTCCTCCATCACCTATGGCTTTGCCATGCTGACGATGGATAAGAACAACAAGTCGGGAACGATGTTGTGGCTGGCAATCACCGGCCTCTTCGGCGCCGCCTTCATCTATTTCGAACTCAACGAGTTCTACCACCTGATCCTGGAAGGCGCCGGTCCGCAGCGCAGCGCCTTCCTGTCGGCCTTCTTCACGCTGGTCGGCACGCACGGCCTGCACGTCACCGTCGGTATCGTCTGGCTGATCACGCTGATGGTTCAGACAAGCCGCCTCGGGCTGATCCCCGAAAACAAGCGTCGTCTGATGTGCCTGTCGATGTTCTGGCACTTCCTCGACGTCGTTTGGATCGGCGTGTTTTCCTTCGTCTATCTCATGGGAGTTCTCGGATGAGCTCGAACGCCAATCCTTCGCATCATTCCGCCGACGCCCACGGCCATGGCCACCATGGCGGCCACGAGGCTGCACACGGCACCTTCAAGAGCTACATGACGGGGTTTATCCTCTCCGTCATCCTGACCGCCATTCCCTTCTGGCTGGTCATGGGCAAGGTCCTCGATCCGGGCACCACCGTGGCGATTGTCATGATCCTCGGCGCGATCCAGATCATCGTGCACATGATCTACTTCCTGCACCTGAACACCCGCTCGGAAGGCGGCTGGAACATGATGGCGCTAATCTTCACCATCGTACTGGTGATCATCGCCCTCTCCGGTTCGCTCTGGGTCATGCATCACCTGAATTCAAACATGATGCCCATGTCGCCCGAGATGATGCGCAACATGCCGTAACGACGAAGCGGCGGGTGTCCGATGGATGCCCGCCGTCCCTGCCGGCGTGAGATTTTCGCCGGGCTGCTGTGCAGCGCGTCCAATTGGATGCACGAAGTCACAGCAGCATTTTCTAGATCACCTGATCTTGTCCGAAAGTCGCCTCGCATTTTCCGGATCATGTGACAGCGCCTCCGATGGAGCTTTGCGCCTTGACCGATGCCCACACCGATACTCCTTCCGAAAAATCTCGCTCCACACTCACGCTCGCCGTCTGGGTGATCCTGCTTCTGCTTTTGACCGCAGCGCTCATCGCCCTCGGCACCTGGCAGGTGAAGCGGCTGTCCTGGAAGCTGGATCTGATCGCCCGTGTCGATGCCCGTGTGCACGCGCCGCCCTCGCCGGCCCCTGGGCCGGCGGAATGGCCTTCGATCGACGCCGCCGGCTACGAGTACAAGCATGTGCGGGCGACCGGCACCTTCCTCAACGACAAGGAGACGCAGGTCTACGCGTCGACCGAGCTCGGCCCCGGTTATTGGGTGCTGACGCCGCTGAGAGCGGGTGACGGGACGATTGTCGTCATCAACCGCGGTTTCGTGCCAACCGATAAGCGCAATCCGAGCACCCGCCCCGCCGGTCAATTAGCGAGCGAGACCACCGTCACCGGTCTGCTGCGGATCAACGAACCGAAGGGCACGCTGCTACGCTCCAACGTACCCGCGCAAGAGCGCTGGTATTCCCGCGACGTTACGGCGATCGCCGAGGCGCGGGGCCTCCAAAACGTAGCGCCCTATTTCATCGATGCGGACGACGCAAAAAATCCGGGCGACCTGCCCGTCGGCGGCCTGACGCAGATCGTCTTTCCGAACAATCATCTCGTCTATGCCATCACCTGGTACGGGCTTGCCGTAATGACGTTCGGCCTCGCCGCCTACCTTGTCTGTTTCGAAAGACGGCGGGCGAAGGCAAGCTGCTAGAACGCTATCTCGCAGCATTCGGAAAACGAAGCCGCCAGCGGCGGCCATCGCTGGTCATCTCCACGACGCCGAGCGGCTCGATGTCGATCGTCCAGAAAGCCGAAGGCGGCGCTTGCAGCACGTGGAGAAGGGCGGCGCGAATGACAGTCGCGTGCGTCACGACGGCCGCATGGCCGCCATCGCCGATGTGGCTCGTCATCCAATCGTCGACACGCGCAAAGACGGTGGACAAGGGTTCGCCACCGTGTGGCGCGACATCTAAATCCATCATCCAGAGCGAGAGCGCTTCCGGATCGGTCTCATGGAGCTCGGTGATCGGCCTGCCTCGCCAGCGCCCATAGTCACATTCGCGCAAAGACGGCTCTATCGAGGCGTCGAGTGCCATAGCCGCCGCCGTCTGGCGGGCACGCAGGGCCGGGCTCGTCCACGCCCGGTCGACCGTTCCGATCTGTGCGGCAAGCATAGCGGCCTGCTCGGTCCCCTTTGCCTCCAGCGGTTCGTCGGCCGGAAAGCGGCCGGTCCGGTTGGCTTCGGTCGAACCATGGCAGATCCAGCTCAAACGCGTTTTCATGGTGCTAAGTATCCTCGGGTCGGATCTGCTGCCGCCACGTTCGATCGCGGCAACACCTTGATTGACAATCGTCTTTACAGCCAGATATAAAGTTAGTCTTACGGGTGTGGAAGCCGGTGAAATCCCGGCGCGGTCGCGCCACTGTAATCGAAGGGCGGATACCGCCCCTAGAGAGCCAGACCCTTCCCGTAAAAAACCCTTCCGTAAATGGAACGCGCTCTTCTTAAAGGGAATAAAATGTCTGACACCACTTTTGCACCGACCGCCATCCCGACGCCGATCCCGCTTGGCGAAATCCTGCCTTGGGCGATCCTCGCCGGCCTGCTGATGATGCTGGCGATCTATTTCATTGGCGCCGAAGAAGGCGCGACGGCGCTGTTTTCCGGCTCCTATGTGCACGAATTTGTGCATGACGGGCGCCATCTGCTCGGATTCCCCTGCCACTAAGGGGTCAAGCCCATGGTTGGACGTCTTTTGCTCCGCGGCATGCTGGTCGGAGCCCTTGCTGGTATTCTCATTTTTGCCTTCGCCCATACGTTCGGCGAGCCTCTCGTCGATCAGGCGATCGCGTTTGAAGAGCAGGCTGCCCAGGCGGCAGGCGAAACGCCGGAACCGGAAATCGTCAGCCGCGCGACACAGGCGGGCCTCGGCCTCTTCACCGGCATCATGGTCTACGCAACGGCGGTCGGCGGGCTCTTCGCCCTGGTCTTCGCCTATGTCTATGGCCGCGTCAGCCCCTTTGGCGCCCGCGGCACGGCCGCGCTGCTGGCTATTGCCGCCTTTGTCGCCATCTCCTTGGTTCCCGACATCAAATACCCGGCCAACCCGCCGGCAGTCGGCAATCCGGATACGATCGGCGCCAGAACCGAGCTGTTCTTCGTGATGATCTTGGCCTCCGTCGTCGCCATGGTTGCCGCGGTGTCCCTCGCCCGTCAGCTGGCGGCGCGCTACGGATCGTGGAACGGCGTGATCTTCGCCGGCATCGCCTACATCTTGTTCATCGGCCTGGTTCAATACCTGCTGCCGGCGATCAACGAAGTGCCGGAACAGTTTTCCGCCGTCGTACTCTGGCGGTTCCGGATCACTTCGCTTGGCATGCATGCTATTTTGTGGACAACGCTCGGCCTCGCCTTCGGCGCATGGGCCGAACGCGATCTGCCGCAGGTTCGCCACGGTCGCGCTGCCGTGCGCCGGGCCTGAAATGGCAAGCCTGACACGTCTCCCGCATGGCCTCATGCGGGGGATAGTTCTGCTGAAATCAGCCATTCTGCTTTTGGTCTTTTATCTGATCTGCGCGCTCGGTTTGCCCATGGAGGCGGAGGCGCATAGCGGCGGTTCGTCCGGAAGTCATGCGGGCATTCCGATACCAAGCTTGAGCCACGGTGAAATGGCCGTGATCGCCCCTTACTACGGGCGCATCATCGCGCTTGCCTTATCGGCGTCAGATACCAACGAGTCCTTCCGTCGCGTTTTGAACTTCGCGCAGATCCAACGAGCCTACTGCCTTTGGGGCATCATGCCTGGAAGTGTTGGGGATGAGGACAGCCCCTTTAACGAATGCTCGCACGCGTACCTCGCCGCTGCCAAGCTGGCGCTGTTGCAGATGCGGACGATGAAGGACGAAATGGTGCCGGCTGGCGACCTCGTCTCCGAGATCGACGGCGCGCTGGTGCGCAACAATCTGTCGCTCATTCTCTGCCAATTCAGCAATGAAGGCTTCAATACGGCCGACCTGATCCGGCCACGGCTCGCCGGCATCATTCTGCATGCCAAAAGCCTCGTCGCGACGGTGCTGGCACTGATGACGGCGGGAGCCGCACTGTGGTGGACCGCGCGGCTCCTGCGGACGAAACTCGATACCGTCAATTAGATGACCACCCGCCCTCACCGGACGGCAGCAAGTCTGATGTTACCAGTCCCGTGGCCGGCCTCGCCAACCACCGTCCCAATCGTCACGATAATAGCGCCGATGGCCATGCCAACCCCAGCCGGGGGGCGGTGGTGCTCTGTAGTAGCCCCAGCCGTAACCGCGCGGCGGGCCCCAGCGGTTCGGCCGGCATTCGCCCCGAGGCGTCAAATGCCAGCCACGGCCGCAGGCATAATCGACATTGACGACCGGCGCTTTGGCCACAGTCCCAACGGCGGCGATGGGCATTGCTTCTGCCGAAGATACGACCAAGCTGCCGAGCACGGCAGCGATGGCAATCACGGACAATCTCATGGTGATGGTCCTCTATACATGTCCCTACAAGCGGATTTAAACCTTCGCCGGCTGAACGCCGGGTGAACCGAAAAAGGCGATTTCGCGGCAAAATCAAGATGTTGAACGCCAGGTTGCGGTGACCATTCCGTGTGCTGCCGTTTAACGGGAGCCCGCTTCTTCGATGCGCCAAGCGTCGATGCAACCAGAGACCGCATAAGTGTCTCTTTATGCGTCATGAGGGCTTCATCATGCGCGCTTAAATGGGAAACGTTATTCGCTATAGGAGAGTTTGAGATGGTTGACGTCGTTTCAAGCAATGCGGAAGGCGGCAACGCCAATCATCCTATTCACGGTGCAGCCGGCTCCACCAAATGGTTCCTGCCGATTTTCGGCATCGTGGTACTCGGCGGGCTCGCGTATGTCGGCTATGCCCTCAACAACGATCTTGCCAACGCCGTCGCGGTTCCGTGGATCCTGCTCGGGTTGGCGCTGCTGATCGCGCTCGGCTTCGAATTCGTCAACGGCTTTCACGATACGGCCAATGCGGTCGCTACCGTCATCTACACCCGCTCGCTGCCGGCTGAATTTGCCGTCATGTGGTCCGGCTGCTTCAATTTCCTCGGCGTGCTGACCTCCTCGGGCGCCGTCGCATTCGGCATTCTGGCGCTGTTGCCCGTGGAGTTGATCCTGCAGGTCGGCTCCGGCTCCGGCCTCGCTATGGTCTTCGCCCTGCTGACCGCCGCCATCGTCTGGAATCTCGGCACGTGGTATCTCGGCCTGCCGGCCTCGAGCTCGCATACGCTCGTCGGGTCCATCATCGGCGTCGGCCTTGCCAATCAGTTCCTCGCGCCCGCCGGTTCCGCGACCAGCGGTGTCGACTGGTCGCAGGCAACCAGCGTCGGCATGTCGCTGCTGCTATCACCGATCATCGGTTTCGCGGCGTCGGCCCTGCTGCTGTTGGTCGCCAAAGTTCTGATCCGCAAGAAGGAGCTTTATGAAGCACCGAAGGGCAATGCGCCGCCGCCGCTGTGGATCCGCGCTCTGCTGATCTTCACCTGCACCGGCGTCAGCTTTGCCCACGGTTCGAACGACGGCCAGAAGGGCATGGGTCTGATCATGCTCATCCTCATCGGTCTCGTACCGACCGCCTTTGCGCTGAACCGTACGCCGGACGTCAACTATCTCGAGGCCTACAAGACGGCTTCGGCGCAGGTCGAGACCGTGCTCGGCAAGTATGTAAAGCCCGGCGTTGCCGCACCGGCCGATCCGAAGGCCGCCGTCAGCGATGCCGTGAAGAGCAAGACCTGGACGGACACAACGACGCCGGCGCTGCAGGCCTATATCCATTCCACCAGCGCTGAAATCGCCGCCTATCCGAGCGTCGAAAAGCTGCCGAACGGCCTGGTCGGCAACGTCCGCAACGACATCTATCTGATCGGTGAATCACTGAAGCTGATCGACAAGCAGAAGCTGCTGCCGATGAACGGCGACGACCTGAAGGCCGTCACCAACTATCACGGGGCTGTGGATCACGCGACCAAGTTCATCCCGCTCTGGGTCAAGGTTGCCGTGGCACTGGCACTCGGACTGGGCACCATGGTCGGCTGGAAGCGCATCGTGGTCACTGTCGGCGAAAAGATCGGCAAGACGCATCTGACCTATGGCCAGGGCGCCGCTGCAGAAGTCGTCGCCATGTTGACGATCAGTGCGGCCGACAATCTCGGCCTGCCGGTTTCTACGACGCACGTCCTGTCCTCCGGTGTCGCCGGCACCATGGCCGCCAACGGCTCGGGACTGCAATGGTCGACCGTTCGCAACATGCTGATGGCCTGGGTCCTGACGCTACCCGCCTCGATCGCGCTTGCCTTCGTGCTCTTCGTCTTTCTCCGTCAGGTCTTCTGATCGGTGGCACGCCTTTTGACGGCAAATAATGCATAAAGGATGGTGGCGCCCTCGGGGCTCCGCTTTCCTGTTCGTGTTTCCTCCTGAAAGGCTCTAGCGAAGGCTTTCCTTCTTATTGCCGTTGGCGCCGAGGCCGGAGAGCTTGGCAAGCTCCGAACGGCGGTTCGCATAATTCTGCGCAACCATCGGATAGTTGGGAGCAAGGCCCCATTTCTCCCGATATTCCTCGGGCGTCAGGCCGTAGTGAACGCGCAGGTGGCGCTTAAGCGTCTTGAAGCGTTTGCCGTCCTCAAGGCAAATAATGTAGTCGTTCGTCACCGATTTTTTCTGATCCACGGCCGGAACCGGCTTGGCTCGGTCCACCGAGAGCGCGGCGCCATCCAAGGCCTGCAGCGCCTCGTGCACATCCGATATCAGCTTCGGTAGACTACCGACAAGAATGGGGTTGTGGCTGACATAAGCTGAAACAATCCTCACACAGCCATCGAATAGAATATGCGCTTGAGGCGTGGACTGGTCTCTTCTCTTGCTGAAAGCGTCCATGATCGTTTCCCGAATCTCATTTGGGTCGGCATGTGCCGCCTCGCGTGATTGCGGCATGTGCAAACCCATTCGTGAATCTTGCATTGGTTCAAACTCCACAGGTTTTGAGTGCGGCTTTCTCGGCATCCTTTTATGAAGACGCCTGCTCATTGTCGGTCTTCCTTCATAGGCTCGACGCGATCAGTCGCATCCGCAAGGTCCTTTGCAGACCCTGCAAAATCCTTTGCAGATTCTGCAAAGTAGGTGGCCAGTTTGGCGCATAGGGTGATGAGGGGAATGCCGAGCATGAAGGCGGCATAGGTTGGATTACCGTCGCAATGACGGAGGGTCTGAAGGATGAGCTTGCGTTCGACATCCTCCATGGTCTGGCCGACGAGAACACCGACCGCTGTGTCCACCGTGTGCGGAGTGAGCTTGTCGTTGCCTGCGGAGACGTGCGCGACGATTTCATCGATCAGCCGCTCTTCGCTCGCCGTCGCCAGCACAATGCCGGCAGCACGATCGAGTTCGCAAAAGACATAGAGGCCATTTTCGGGGTCGATCGTCACCCGTCCGGAGATATCTCCCGACATGTTGTAAATGACGATACGCGGCTCGTCGGCTTTCACGAGAGCGATCGGCAATCCCTTGTTGACGCCCGAGGCGCCGGAGAACAGGGCCTGTAACTCCTCGAACAGCATTCTGAGCCGTGCTTGCGCCTGCAGGTCCGGCGTGGTCGAGACGGCGGAGAGATTGTAATTCCGGACGAACGAAGGGTGTTTGATCATGCCGCCACCTCCGCGATCGAGACGGGAACAAGAGCAAACGAGTTGCGCGCCGTGCCGATCAGTTTCGAGCCGTAAATTCGTTTTGCCGAACAATGTCGCGGGACATAAAGCGGACTAATCATCCAACCTCCCGCAGGCCGAATTCGCCCTTTTTCTGTGTAAACTGCGGAAGTACCGCCGGCTTGGACAAGAAGAAGCCCTGCCCATGCGTTGCGCCGCTCGAGCGCGCCGCATCCAGTTGCGTCTCGGTCTCGATTCCCTCGACGACAACCTGAGGCGCAATGCAGGATGCAAAACCGACCATGTGATACAGGCTGTCGCGGCCATCGCGGCCCGGCCTGATATCGCGGACGAAAGCCGCGTCGATCTTTACGATATCCGCCGAGACCTGCAGCAACTGCGCGGGAGTCGCAAAGTCGGTGCCGAAATCATCGATGGCGACGCGGCAACCGAGTCCGCGAATCATCTTCAACCGATCGACCGCGGAGCCGATAAGCGGATAGGTCTCGGTAATTTCAACAATGAGCCGCGCGGCAAGCTCGGGCTGGCGGGTGAGCCGACCAAAAATATCGGCGAATCGATCCGACGCGGATAAATTGGCCACGGAGAGATTACAGCCAAGTATAAGTGTCGCATCCGCCGCCAAAGCAGACAGAACCATGTCCAAGACACGATAATCGAGATCGAACCGGCCGTTCAGCCGCCCCAACTGCGGCACGAAACTACCCGCAGTGTGAACGACACCCTCGGCATCCGTGAGACGTGCCAGACCCTCGGCATAGAGAACTTCTGTGGCGTTTTCGACATTGTGGATCCGTTGCGCAACAAAGCTCAGGCCGCCTTTGGCGATTGCCTTTGAAATCAGAGCATTATGCCCTCTTCCAGTTCGATTTGCTCTATCGGCCATCAAGCCTCCATCGGCAGCGAACAGGAAAACCGAAAAAGATCCGACGTCTGAAAACGACGCAAGCGGGCTGGAAATGTGGCTTCTGGTGCCCAAAACCCGCCTTTTCCATCTCCCGGCCCCTAACTCAAAGTAACTAGAGTTTCCCTTCACCAAGCAGAATGTGTCGCCTCAAAGCGACAAATCACCCAGAATCAATATATTCCTAATATGTAAACTAGTATCTCTTAACATTCAATTGAAGCGCGTTTTTCTAGTTACTAATTCAATTAACATCGAAGCAGGGCACGGCGATCTTCCTTCGCAAACCACATGGTCGCTATATTGAGGGATGTGTCAGGCGCGCAGGTTCTTCCGAAACTCTAACGGCCTCATCATTCGGGATAAACTTTCGCACCGGACTGCGGCCACCAGCCCGTCCGCCCTGCCTCCTGCAGCGCGAGATCGAGCGGCGGCAGCTCCGCATGCCACAGCCGCTCCCATTCGAGGCTCATGACGCCGGCATAGCGATCGGCAGCCAGTGCCGCGATCAGCGCCGGCATCGGAAATTCGCCGGCGGCGGGGAGTGTGTACGAATATGGCAGCTTCGCGCTCGGCTTCGAGACACTGTCCTTCACATGAAGGTGCCGAGCGTTGCGGCGTACTTGCTTCCAGGTCTCCGCGGGATCTTGCCCGCCCTTGCGCCATGTATGATGGGTGTCCCAGAGGAGAGAACAGTCCGGCGCCGCTTCTAGAAAACGGTCCAGCGCGTCCGGATGCACCAGAAAGTCGTGCGTCTCCACCATGATATCAGATAGAAAACCTTCGCGGCGAGCCGTCTCGCGCCACCATTCCAGCGTCGACAGCGCCTCGGAAAGTTCGCCGGCATCGCCGGTGCTGCCGCCGTCGAAGATGCGCAGCGATCTTACCCCTGCCGCCTCCGCCCAGGGGAGATAGCGCAGAAACTCCTCTTTTGCTTGCCGCGTGGCGCCGACAAGGCGCATCGACGTATTGAGTGCGCATACGGTCACGGGGGAATGCTCAAGGGCTCGGACAAGACCTGCCGGTGTACTGTACCGTTCGGTGAAATAGGCCGGCAGATCGATCATGCCGCCAAGCGCGCGAATTTCGATCGCATCAATGCCGTGATGCGCTGCCAGCGCCAGGACCTCGTCCAGCTCCAGCTCCGCGCATCCCAATGTCGAAAATGCCAGAGTTATTTGTGTCGATTTGAGAGCTCCCACAGTCACCATCGCCTCCTCCGCTTTCTGAATATGAATAGATGGCGTTCGCCGACGCGATGTCCCTCGAAGACTCAAATCAGGCGCCCATTAGTAACTAAATAGATAATTATGGGGTATCGGTTGAGCGTCAAGAGCTTGGCGAGCAACATTCTTTTTCGCCAGAGCGGAGCCGAGACCGCCGGCGATGCGTCAGGGGAGATCGCAGGACCCATCACGGTTGTCATGCTACCCGCAAGGAAGCTCTGCCACCCTTTCAGATGCGCCGATAGACGCCGTCTGTGATTCTTATTGGTGGCCGGGAACAATCCCTGCGAATGATGGTTTTCAGTCGGGGACTGAGGGCGCGAGACTTGCTGCAAAAGCGCTGGCATCCACCCCAGCGCGATGTTCATCCATAGTAAGATTTCCGAAAAGTCATCCATTGATGAGAGGGAGACTATAATGCCGACCGAGCAAGGACATGAGTGGATTAAAAAACGCGCATATTCTCTTTGGGAAGAAGCAGGCCGCCCCCACGGCCGCGATCAGGACCATTGGAACCAGGCTGCCGCCGAGCGGGAATATCTCGAGCGAACTCAGGCGTCTGTGGACGGCAAGGAAGTCCTGGTCAAATACAAGAAAAAGACCGCCCCCGGCAAAAAAGCCAAAGCTTAGGCACTCTCCAAATCAAACGGCGCGACCTCGTTCGGTCGGCGCCTTCAGCGCTACCATCCAAACGCGATGATCGTCGATCACCGGACGATCAGATGCGCTCGGGGTCGCGATATTGACGAACCGTTCCGGCGCCCGCGAGTCTGGTCAAACAAGGACTTGCGCATTCTGAAGTCACCGCACTGCGCGGCGGTGATTTCCGTCCTTGCGCAGAGCAGTCAAGGACCACTCGACCCAACCGGATCGGCGCAGACGTATCAACTACAGGTTCAGGCAAGCCCGTTTGCGTACTCAGCGTTTGCAAGAGGGTGGACTTGAATGGTCGATGCTCCGTCAGAGCTTGGCCAGTCAAGCCATCTGCTGGCTGTTGGGACGTTGGACTTAACGTTTAGGATTTGCGGACATGACCTCGATTGTTTCTTCGCTGAATGCCAATCAGATCAGATATCTTTCGACGGCGACGGTCGCGGCCTGGTCAACCGACGACGTGGCTTCGCTTACCACAGCTCAGATCAAAGCGCTTTCTTCGGCTCAGATCGCAGCTTTGGATACGGAAGATGTCAAAGTCCTCAACACCGGGCAATTGAGCGCCATTTCACAAGGCGCCATTGTTGGTTTGACGCTGGATCAGTTGAGCATTCTCGATAAGTACGCCATCGAAGGCCTGAGTTCAGGCCAGGTTTCCGCGCTCACCACGACACAGCTTCATGCTCTGACGACAGATCAGGCGGAAGCGCTGACCTCATCTCAGGTCAGCGCTCTCAAAGTGACACAACTTGCAGCCCTGAGCGCCGAGGACATAGCGACGTTCTCGACTGCCGATATCGCGGCGATCTCTAGCAAATCTGTGTCGGGCCTGAGCACGGCGGCGATTGCGGCGCTTTCCACCGATCAGATCGCCGCAATGACGACGGCCCAGCTCAGCGCTCTCAAATCAACGCAACTCCAGGCCTTGAGCACCGATCAGATCGGGAGCCTGTCGACCGCTCAGATTGCCGCCCTGAGCACCGGAGCGATTGCAGGCCTGACCACCGATCAGATCGCGGCCCTGAGCCCCGATCAAGTCGAGGCCTTGTCGCCGGCCCAGGTGAGATCGCTGAGTTCGACGCAACTTGCGGCTATGAGTGCGGAAGACATCGCAACCTTCTCCACCGCTGATATCGCCGCAATTACAAACAAAGCCATGCCCGGCTTGAGCACGGATATTGTCGCATCGCTTTCCACGGACCAGATCGCTGCCCTCAGCACCAGCACGATTGCAAGCCTGACGACCGACCAGATCGCGGCCTTGAGCCCTGAGCAGGTCGAAGCCCTGTCGCCGACACAGGTCAAGGTGTTGAGTTCGACGCAACTCGGGGCCTTGAGCGCGGAGGACATCGCGACCTTCTCGACCGCCGATATCGCGGCAATTGCGAACAGGGCCACGCCGGGGTTGAGCACGGATATTATCGCAACGCTTTCCACCGATCAGATCGCGGCCCTGAGCACCAGCGCGGTTGCAAGCCTGACCACCGATCAGATCGCGGCCCTGAGCCCTGATCAGGCCGAGGCCCTGTCGCCGACGCAGGTCAAGGTATTGAGTTCGGCGCAGGTCGCCGCCTTGAGCGCGGAGGACATAGCAACATTCTCCACCGCCGATATCGCGGCAATCGCGAACAGGGCCATCCCAGGCCTGAGCGCGGACATCATCGCGGGGCTTTCCGTCGATCAGATCACCGCATTGACGACGGTTCAGATCAGCGTTCTCAAAACGACGCAAATCGCCGCCTTGAGCACGGGCCAGGTGGAGGCGCTGTCGCCAGCACAGGTCATGGCGCTGAGTTCGACGCAGCTCGCGGCCATGAGCCCGGAAGACATCGCGACCTTCTCCACCGCCGATATTGCGGTGATCGCGGGCAAAGCCATCCCAGGCTTGAGCGCGGACGCTATCGCAGGGCTCTCCGTCGACCAGATCGCAGCACTGACGACGATTCAGATCGTTGCGCTCAAGACGACGCAGATCGCGGCCTTGAACACCGATCAGGCCGAAGCCCTGTCGCCGGCACAGGTCATGGCGCTGAACTCCGCACAACTCGCGGCCCTGAGCACGGCGGACCTGGCGACCTTCTCCGCCGCCGATATGGCAGCAATTACAGGCAAAGCCATGCCGGGCCTGAGCACGGAAATCATCGCCGGGCTCTCCCCCGACCAGGTCGCAGCATTGACGACGGCCCAGCTCGGTGCCCTCAAGGCATCGCAGCTCCAGGTCTTGAGCACCGATCAGATCGAGGCCCTGTCGACCGCACAGATTGCTGCTCTGGGCACTGGCGCGATTCCAGGTCTGACGACCGATCAGATCGCGGTCTTGAGCACCGATCAGGTCAGAGCGCTATCGTCGGCACAGGTAAAGTTGCTGAGCTCGACGCAACTCGCGGCGCTCAGCCCGGAAGACATCGCGACGTTCTCGGCAGCGGATATCGCGGCGATCACCAGCAAAGCCATGCCGGGCCTGAGCACGGACGCGATGGCGGCGCTTTCCACCAATCAGATTGCCGCACTGACGACGGTTCAGATCGCTGCCCTTAAAGCATCCCAACTCCAGGCCCTGAGCACCGATCAAGTCAAGGCTCTGTCGTCGGCGCAAGTTAGGTCATTGAGTTCGACGCAACTGGCGGCCCTGAGTGCGGAGGACATAGCGACCTTTTCGACCGACGATATCGCAGCGATCACCAACAGAGCCATGCCGGGCTTGGGGACAGATGCGATCGCGGCGCTGACCACAGGTCAGATCGCTGCCCTGAGCACCAGCGTGATTGCGAGCCTGACGACCGATCAGATCGCGGCCTTGAGCACCGCTCAGGTCGAAGCCCTGTCCTCGGCACAGGTGAAGTCGCTGAGTTCGGCGCAACTTGCGGCCCTGAGCGCGGAGGATATAGCCACCTTCTCCATCGCCGATATGACGGCGATCACGGGCGCAGCCGTGCCGGGGCTGAGCACGGACATCATTGCAGGGCTCTCCGCCGATCAGATCGCGGCATTGACGACGGTCCAGATCGCCGCACTCAAAACGACGCAGATCGCGGCCTTGAGCACAGATCAGGTCGAAGTTTTGTCCCCAGCGCAGGTGGCGTCGCTGAGTTCTGCACAACTCGCTGCCCTGAGCCCGGAAGACATAGCGACCTTCTCGGCCGCGGATGTCGCGGCGATTAGCAGCAAAGCCGTGCCCGGCTTGAGTACCGACGCGATGGCGGCGCTTTCCACCAATCAGATTGCCGCACTGACGACGGTTCAGATCGCAGCCCTCAAAACGATGCAGCTCGTCGCCTTGAGCGTGGATCAGGTCGAAGCCCTGTCCTCAGCACAGGTGACATCGCTGAGTTCGACGCAACTTGCGGCCCTGAGCCCAGAGGATATAGCGACCTTCTCGACTGCGGATATTGCGGCGATCAGCAGCAAAGCCATGCCAGGCTTGAGCACGGACTCTGTCGCGGCACTTTCCACCGATCAGACTGCCGCGTTGACGACGGTTCAACTCAATGCGCTTAAGGCAACGCAACTCCAGGCCCTGAACGCCGATCAGATCAAAGCCCTGTCGACCGCCCAAATTGCTGCCCTGAGCACCAGCGCGATTGCCGGGTTGACGCCCGATCAAATCGACGCCCTGAGTGCCGATCAGGTCGAAGCTCTGTCGCCGACACAGGTCAAGGTGCTGAATTCGGCGCAACTTGCGGCCCTAAGCCCGGAGGACATAGCGACATTTTCGACCGCCGATATCGCAGCCATCTCGAACGGAGCCATGCCGGGCCTGAGCGACAAGGCGATCGCGGCGCTGACCACGGGGCAGATTGCTGCTCTGAGCACCAGCGCTGTCGCCGGCTTGACGGCCGATCAATTGGAAGCCTTGAGCCCTGATCAGGTCGAGGCTCTGTCGTCGACGCAGGTCAAGGTGCTGAATTCGGCACAACTCGCGGCATTGAGCGCGGAGGACATAGCGACGTTTTCGACCGCCGATATCGCGGCGATCTCGAACAAAGCCATGCCGGGTTTGAACACGGATATTGTCGCAGCCCTCGACAAAGATCAGATCGCCGCCCTGAGCACCGCTGCCGTTGCAAGCCTGACGACCGATCAGATCGAAGCCTTGAACGGCAATCAGGTCGGCCTCCTGTCCGCCGCGCAGGTCAAGGCATTGAGTTCGGCGCAAGTCGCTGCCTTGGGCGACGATGTTACAGCCTTGTCTACCGATCAAATTGCCATGCTGAGCGCATCGGGCGTTACGGGCCTGACGGCCGATCAGATCGCCGACCTGAGCACTGGTCAGGTCGATGCCTTGACCACCGCCCAGATCGGCGCACTCAGCTCGAGGCAGGTTGCTGCCCTAAGCACGGGTGACGTAGCGTCGCTATCTGCAGCCCAGATTGCAGCATTGAG
Source organism: Rhizobium mayense (assembly GCF_030272705.1). GTDB lineage: Bacteria > Pseudomonadota > Alphaproteobacteria > Rhizobiales > Rhizobiaceae > Rhizobium > Rhizobium mayense. The sequence goes on from NZ_JARFYM010000010.1 coordinate 260,680, forward strand.
CACCTCCGGCGTCGCGGGACTTTCGACCCGCCAGATCGCCGCTCTGAGCACCGGTCAGATTTCTTCTCTATCGAGCAAGCAGATGGCAGCGCTGAGCTCGACGCAAGTTGCCGCCCTGAGCACAGACGACATAGCGGCTCTTTCAACAAGCCAAATTGCCTCTCTGAGCACCTCTGGCATCGCGGGATTGAGCTCCGCGCAGCTGGCAACCCTCAGCACCAGTCAGGCTGAAGCCTTGACCAGTGCTCAGGTCGGCAATCTCGAATCCACACAGATCAAGGTGCTGGGCCCGGACGACATAGCAACCTTCACGACCAAGGATATTGCCGCGATCAGTTCGAGTGCGATCCCGGGATTGTCGACAGACACCATAGCCTCCCTGACGACAGCCCAGATCGCCGCGCTGAGTACGCAAGCCATCAGTGCGCTGAGCACCGCGCAGATCGCCGCCTTGAGCACCGCTCAGGTGGAGGCCTTGACCAATAGCCAAGTCGGCGCGCTCAGCTCGAAACAGATTGGCGCGCTCAGCACGGACGACATCGCAACATTCTCGACCAAGGACATTGCGGCGATCAGTTCGAATGCCATCTCCGGCTTGTCGACGGACACGGTCGCCTCCCTGTCAGCGGCTCAGATCGCCGCTCTGAGTACGGCAGACATTAGTGCGCTGAGCACGAAGCAGATCGCAGCCCTCAGCACCGATCAGGTCGAGGCCTTGACCAGTGCGCAGGTCGGCACTCTCAGCTCCACACAGCTATCAGTGCTGGAGCCGGACGACTTAGCAACCTTCACGACCAAGGACATTGCTGCGATCAGCTCAAGTGCGATCCAGGGCTTGTCGACGGACACGGTAGCCTCCCTGACGACAGCTCAGATCGCCGCGCTGAGCACGGCAGGCATTGCTGGACTAGGCACCAAGCAGATTGCAGCCCTCAGCGCCGATCAGATGGATGCCCTGACCAATGCCCAGGTCGGCGCACTGACGTCGAAACAGATTGCCGCCATGAGCACGGTCGACATCGCCTCGCTTTCGGCAAGCCAGATAGCTTCTCTGGGTACGGCGGGCATATCGGGCCTGACCACCGATCAGATCGCAGCCCTCGACATCGACCAAGTCGAGGCCCTGACCAGCGCCCAGGTCGGCGCCCTCAACTCGAAACAGATTGCAGCTCTCAGTGCGGACGATCTGGATACCTTCACCCCTGCAGAAATGGCCGCGATCAGCTCCAGTGCGGTGCAGGGCTTGTCGACAACAACGATCAGCTCGCTGACGCCTGCCCAGATCGCAGCCCTCGGCACCGCGGCAATATCAGGCCTGACGACCGATCAGATCGCCGTCCTGAGCAGTGACCAAGTCGATGCCTTGACCAATGCCCAGGTCGGCGCCCTCAGCTCGAAGCAGATTGCGGCTCTGAGCACCGCCGACATGGCCTCGCTTTCGCCGGACCAGATAGCCTCTCTCGGCACGGCGGGCATATCGGGCATGACCACCGATCAGATCGCAGCACTCAACATCGATCAGGTCGAGGCATTAACCAGTGCTCAAGTCGGCGCGCTCAGCTCGAAACAGATTGCAGCCCTCAGTGTGGACGATCTGGATACCTTCACCCCCGCCGAGATGGCCGCAATCAGTTCGAGCGCAATCCAGGGTCTGTCGACGACGACAATCGGCTCGCTGACCGCGGCCCAGATCGCTGCCCTGGGCACGGCGGCCATATCGGGCCTGACGACCGATCAGATCGCTGCCCTCAGCACCTCTCAGTTGGATGCCCTGACCAACGCTCAAATTAGTGCGCTGAGCTCGAAACAGATCACAGCCCTCAGCACGATTGACATCGCATCGCTGTCGCCAGAGCAGGTAGCGGCGCTCGGCACCGCAGGCATATCCGGTCTGAGCACCGATCAGATCGCTGCTCTCAACATCGATCAGGTCGAGGCCCTGACCAGTGCCCAGGTCGGCGCCTTCAGCTCAAAGCAAATCGCCGCTCTAGGCACCGACGATCTGGATAGCTTTACCCCCAGCGAGATAGCCGCGATCAGCTCGAATGCGATCCAGGGCCTGTCGACGGCGACAATCGCTTCGCTGTCGGCCGCCCAGATCGCAGCCCTCGGCACAGCGGGCATATCGGGGCTGACCACCGATCAAATCGCTGCCCTCAGCACCGATCAGGTGGATGCCCTGACCAATGCCCAGATCGGCGCCCTCACATCGAAACAAATTGCCGCCATGAGCACGGGCGAGATCGCCTCGCTTTCGCCGGCGCAGGTGGCGGCACTTGGCACGGCAGGCATAGCGGGCCTGACCACCGATCAGATCGCGGCGCTGAGCATCGATCAGGTCGAAGCCTTGACCAGTGCCCAGGTTGGCACCCTCAGTTCGAAACAGCTTGCAGCGCTGGGCACGGACGATCTGGACACCTTCACCCCCAGCGAGATAGCCGCAATCAGCTCGAATGCGATCCAGGGCTTGTCGACGGCGACGATCGCTTCGCTGTCGGCCGACCAGATCTCAGCCTTGGGCACTGCGGCAATCCCGGGACTGACGACCGCTCAGATCGCTGCCCTCAGCACCGATCAAGTCGATGCCCTGACCGATGCCCAGATCGGCGCCCTTACCTCGAGAGAGGTCGCGGCGCTGAGCACCGACGACATTGCCTCGCTTTCGCGGGAGCAGATAGCCTCCCTGGATCCGAAGGCCATTGCGGGCCTCGGCAGTGCGCAAGCCCACGCTTTGAGCATTGAGCAGGTCGAAGCACTCTCCGCCAGCCAGATAGCCTCATTGAGTTCGGATGCGCTCAAGGGCCTGACCCCGGATATGCTGGAAACACTCTCGCCGGATGAACTCGCGGTGATTGGCTCAGGCGCGATTAAGGGATTGTCCACGGACTTCATCGCGGCGCTTTCACCCGATGAGATTGCAGCCTTGGGTACGGCTGGCGTCGCCGGATTGAGCAGCGATCAGGTCAGGGCTCTTAGCCAGGAGCAGATCGAAGCGCTCTCCACCAGTCAGATCGCGGCATTGAGTTCTGCCGGGCTTGCCGGGTTGACGACCGAGGATCTAGATACATTCTCGACCGAGGAACTCGCCGCAATCAGCCCGACGGCGATTAGGGGACTATCCACCACCGTTGTCGCATCCCTGTCCTCCGACGACATCGCCGCTTTGACGACAAGCCAAGTGGCTTCGCTGAGCTACGGCCAGGTGGCGGCAATGAGCGCTTCGCAAATCGGAGCGCTGTCAACATCGCAGGTCGGCGCCCTCAGCGTGATGCAGGCTGCCGCGCTCAGCGCAGACGACCTCGGCGCATTCTCCGCCGAGCAGATCATCAGCCTGAATTCGAGCGCGATCTCGGGATTGAGCACGAGTACCCTCGCCGGCTTGAGCGCGTCCCAGGCCGAAGCCTTCACTCCAGGCCAGCTTGCCGCCATGACGTCGGCACAGGTTGACGCATTGACAAAGGCCGAGCAGGCAGGCAGCTCCGTGGCAGATAGCGCTTCCTCGAGCTCAACCGACACCTCGGGCACTTCCACGCAAGACAGTGGGAGCGGATCGAGCGCTTCGGGGTCGACTGATGTCGCTGCCGACATTTTGTCCTACCTTTCAGTCTGACATCCTTTGGTGATCGGATCGCAATTCCGATAGGAGGTCTCGCGGAGACCTCCTATCCCCGGGGACCATGCCAGACGCGGAGCTTGGTCAGCACCTTCTATGCATGCGACCTGCGGAAATCCGTCGACATCACTTTGAGAGGACGCCGCAAAAGCGAAGGCCGCATGATTAAGAATCCACCTTCCTCCTCAGACTAAAGTCCGTGCTTGATCGGACCTATGTCCCAAAACGACAATCTTTGGTCCTAACGCCATAGATTATGCCTTCCGCTACGCCACGTCTTTCTCCGCGATGGAAGCGGCGGGGTATCCGACCGCTGTTGCAAGGCACGTGGAGAAGTCGATGAACATGAACGACGTCCTCAATAACGGCATCGTCGCCCTGGAGCTTGCTACGGTTTTGGCCGACAGCGTCACCGAATTGGCTCCGAGGTAACCGGCCATGCAGCAAACGAAGCGAATTCTTGTTACAGGTGGTGCAGGTTTTCTCGGATCATTCCTTTGCGAACGACTTTTGCAGGAAAAACACGAGGTTATTTGCGTCGATAATTTTTTCACGGGACGCAGAAGTAACGTCGCGCATTTGCTTGACGACCGGTCTTTCGAAATCGTCCGCCACGATATTACGTTTCCTCTCTATGTAGAGGTCGACGAGATCTACAATCTCGCCTGTCCGGCAAGCCCGGTTCACTACCAGTACGATCCGGTACAGACGACCAAGACCAGCGTTCACGGCGCGATCAACATGCTGGGGCTCGCCAAGCGGGTCGGGGCAAAGATCCTCCAAGCCTCCACCTCCGAAGTCTATGGCGATCCCGAGGTCCATCCCCAACAGGAGGGTTATTGGGGCCGGGTGAATCCGATAGGACCGCGCTCCTGTTACGACGAGGGCAAGCGCTGCGCCGAAACCCTGTTCTTCGACTATTGGCGCCAGCACCGGCTCCGGATCAAGGTGGCGCGCATCTTCAACACCTATGGTCCGAGGATGCGCCCCGACGACGGTCGCGTCATCTCCAACTTCATCGTGCAGGCGCTTGAGAACAAGCCGATCACTGTTTATGGCAACGGCGAGCAGACACGCTCGTTCTGCTATGTCGACGACCTCATCGACGGCCTGGTTCGGCTGATGGGGACAGACGACGAGGTCACGGGCCCTATCAATCTAGGCAATCCGGTCGAGTTCACGATGCTGGAGCTTGCCAAGCTCGTCATAGAATTGACCGGCAGCCGATCGAAGATCGAATATCTGCCCTTGCCTACTGACGATCCCAGGCAGCGACAGCCGGACATCGGGGTCGCCAAGAGTGAGCTTGGCTGGAAGCCGAAAGTCCAGTTGCGGGGCGGGCTTGCGAGAACGATCGCCTATTTCGACGACTTGCTTTCGTCGGATCGCTCGCGGCGGGTCGCTGCAGAATGACGACCGTCCTTGTCACAGGCGGAGCCGGCTATATCGGATCGCATTGCTGCAAGGCGTTCGCCGAGGCCGGCTGGTCTGTCGTCACCTATGACAATCTCTCCCGCGGCTGGCGCGACGCCGTCAAATGGGGCCCGCTAGTCGAAGGTGATATTGCCGACGCCGAGGTGGTCGCGACAGCGCTGCGCCAGTACCAACCGGATGTGGTGGCGCATTTCGCCGCATACGCCTATGTCGGCGAATCCGTGGAATATCCCGAGCTCTATTACCGGAACAACACATTCGGGACGTTGGTGCTCATCGAGGAAATGCTGAGAGCCGGGATCAATAGGCTGATCTTTTCAAGTACCTGCGCGTCCTACGGCATCCCGGTGCGCACCCCGATCGACGAGGAGCATCCGCAGTGGCCGATCAATCCCTACGGATGGTCGAAGTTCATGATCGAGCGGATAGTGGAGGATTTCTCGCGTGCTCGTGGCCTCAATGCGGTGATGCTGCGATATTTCAATGCAGCCGGCTGCGACCCCGACGGCGAGATCGGCGAATGGCACGAACCCGAGACGCATGTCGTTCCGCTCGCCATCGAGGCGGCGATCAAACCGGGCCGGGTCTTTACCGTCAACGGCACCGATTTCGACACGCGGGACGGTACAGCGGTCCGCGACTACATTCACGTTAGCGATCTGGCGCGTGCCCATGTTCTTGGGGGTGAAAAGCTGCTGCGGGACCAGGGAGTGCATGTCTATAACCTCGGTACCGGCAATGGAACGACGGTGAAGGAATTGGTCGACGCCGTCTGCCGCGTTTCCGGACAGAGCCTTCCCGTTGCCTATGGGCCCCGTAGAGCCGGTGACCCGCCGGCTCTCGTCGCTGCGGCCAGTAAGGCCGAGCGGGAGCTTGGATGGGTGCCCAGGCATTCCGACATCGACACGATCATAGACACGGCGCTGGCCTGGTATCGCAGCCGGATGTAACCTTTACCTGCGTGCCGTTGTCAGAAAATCATCGAGAGCAGTGCCGACCGCTTCGATCGAGAACTTTTCCGTCACCCTTTTTCTGGCAGCCGCGCCGAGCTGAGCGCGAAGGGCTCTGTCGTCCTTCAATTTCCCCAAGGCCTGCGCAATTTCCTCCGGCCGCTCCTGCCCCACCATCAGGCCGCCCGAGGCTTCTCCATCGGCCAGAATGTCCGGCAAACCCTGCGCGTCCGTGGCGATGACGGGAAGACCGCAGGCCATCGCTTCCAATGGCGCGACCGGCATGCCCTCGATGCGGGAGGTCGTGACGTAAGCATCCGCGGCCGAAAGCCAGCGCCGGATCAGGGGCCGGTCGGTCGTGTAGCTCGAAAGCCATCGCAAATTCGAAAACCCGCTTTCTTGCACGAGCTTTGCGAAGGCGTCACTGTCCTGACCCGAGCCGATGATCACCAATTGGCTCGCCGAATCTCCGGCGAAGCTCCCCCAAGCCTTCAAGAGAACATCGAGCCCCTTGCGGCGGATATCGATGCGACCATGATTGAGGACGATGAAGCAATCCTGCGGCAGGCCAAGGCTTGCTCGCGCCTCCATGCGGTCCATGGCCCGCCATTCCCCAGTGTCCAGCGGGTTCGGGATGTTCGCGATGTCGAGCGCAATGCGCGGATAGGCCTTGGAGAGACGGTCGCGCTCGGCGGAGGAAGCGACAATGAGGCCGCGACAGGCGCGCAGGGACAGCTGCCGCGCGACAGCCTCGATCCAGGACAGCGTGCGATCTCCGCCCTGGAAAGTGGCATAGAGGGGAATGTTCATGCTGCGCGCCAGCCATGCAAGCGCATCGAAGCGAATATATTCATATTCCTGGGCAAGCAGCACATCGCATCTGGAGCGGGTGATGATCTCGCGGAAGGCCGCGAGCGGCGTCGCGGCCCACCGCCGAAGGCTGTAGGCGGCGGAAGAATGGCCTTGCCGGGACCGCCTTGCCGGCGCGATCCAGATCGGCGTGCCTGTGCCCGAATGCTTGTGGCGCTCAATTCCGGTGACCCGTTCGGATGCGCAGACGATGACCGGCTTGTGGCCCACGGAACTCAGCGCGGCGGCATAGCCGAACAGCCAGCCTCCCGTCATCCGCTCGACGAAATCCTGAAGCTCGAGCCCAATCGGCTCGAGAAACTCCTCGATCACATCGCCCCACGGAAAGAGGGCGATCACCCGCGGCGTCTGGTGGCTAGTCATTTGCGCCAGGCGAATGCCGTCTCGGTACCGCGCGTGGAGGGCCGGTGCATCAGATAACCGACCATCGTTAAAGGAGCAGCCAGCGCATACAGAACCTTGCGGCGGCGGCGTCCGAGGCGGGAAAACGAGACGTCATGGAAAAACGCCGTGACTGGGTTGATGAATGTGGCACGCCGTTCCGGCGACCTGTCGAAAAGAGCTGCAAGTTCCGGATCCTTGTAGCCCCGCCTGACGTGCCCCCATTCCTGCATCAACTCGCTCTCATGCGGGCAGCAGCGTTTCATGACGCTGAAATAGGGATAGTGCCATTTGGCTTCAGGGGTGGAAATGAGGACCTGTCCGCCCGGCCGTACCACTCGCAACGCCTCCTGCGCGGCCAGGCGATCGTCCTCGATATGCTCCAGCACGTCGAACAGGGTGACGATATCAAAACTGTCGTCGGCAAAAGGCAGCGAGCAGGCATTGCCGCAAATGAAGGTCGAGTTCGTCCACGAGGGCTGATGCTCGGCCAGTTCCGGGTCGATGTCGAGCGTGACGATCTCCGCCTCCGGATAAAGGATGCTCGCGAGACCGCTGCGACCGCCGCCAATTTCCAACACCTGTCCGGAGCCGCCGGTTTCCTTCGGCGCAACGCGGTGGATGGCACGCATCTTCTCTCGATAAAACAGGCCATCGGTCAGGCCATTCGGATAAGGATTCCCGGACAGGAACCGGCCAAGCGGTGCCTTCTTGATCATTTCGCTATTCCCTTAACGTCGGCGGCGGCTGCGCGCATCGCTATCCGCCGCTTTCTCCAACCGAGGCGCAGAAGAAACTGCAACCCGGCCAACCATCCCTGAATTTCCGCGGCCAAAATTGCGAGCCTGCCCGGCGGACCCTCGAAAAGCGCCTTGACGAAGGTCTTCAGGAAGTAGACCGGCAGCTGCTTGCCGATGCGCACGATGTTTCCGCGATGGCCGAAATTGTCGTACTGCGCCACCAGCGCCGCCACGTGGCCCTTCATGTAGGCTCGTATCTGCCGCTTCAGCCCCGGCCAGTCACTTCGATGGTGGTGGAAGACGACGGCTCGCGGTTCGTAAAGGCACGCTCCGCCGGTCGCCAGAAGCCGGTACCAGAGTTCGGAATCTTCTGAGCATCCGGCAGCCCCGGCGCCGAGGCGCTCGTCGAACATGCCGACCCGCTCGAATACGGATCGTTGAAAGGCCATGTTGGCTCCGGCGCCGATCTTCCACACATGCGCGCCGCTCGGCCGTGTCTCTTCGAAGAACCGCCTGTCGAATGTGAGCGGCACGAAGGTGGTCCCGAAACCGCCCATGGTGAACTGGAAGCAGCGTTGCGCTGCCGTGTCGAGGCGCGCCGGCAGCACAAGGCCCGTGAGCGCCTCGACATCCCGGTCCGCAAAGGCACGCGCGATTTCGGCGGTCCAGCCGGGATGGACTTCGACATCATCGTCGGTGAAGGCGACGATATTTAGCCGGCTTGCTCGGATTCCGGCGTTTCTGGCGCGGCTCAAGCCAGCCCGCGGCTCATGGACATATTGAACGTCAGGGAATTGCCCGCAGACATCCTTGGCGTTCCCATCGCTGGAATTGTCGACGACGATGACTTCCCCTGGAGCGCTGCGCTGTGCCGCCACGCTGCGAAGGCAGTCGGCCAGCGCTGGACCGCGATCGCGGGTGCAGATCACCACGGAGATATCATGCGCAGAAGCGGAAGACGTGATTGCGAACTCGTTGAGGCTTTCGATCAGATCTTCCGCTTTCAGCGCGGCCTCAAGCGACAGCGCGCGTTTGGGCCATCCTTCGTAAGTGGCTCGCAGCGGTGCACCAAGACTGATGCTGCGCGCTTCCAGTTGTGCGGCTGCATATTCGGCAGTGAGTTGGCGCAACTGGGGGATTCCGTAAGGCAGCTCGTCTTGCAGGGATGCACGTGTTCCAAGCGGCAGGTCCTTCCACCAGAAGATGGATAATGCAGGCCCGCTCTCGGCGCCAGTATTGGCAGCGGCGAGATCGATATGCCGCACCTCAAAGCGCTCTTTCATCATCGGTTGCGCTCCCGGATCGCCTGGATGCGAGTGCGCGAGCGGTCATATTCGCCGGCAAGGCCATAGATTCCACCCCATAGCTCCGCAATGCCGAAACGCAGCTCGTGGCCGCGAAACCGCCTTGCGGCACGAGCAAGCGCCTTCAACTGGTCAAAGAACCACCACCGGACCATGGCGCGATGGCGTGCGCGCATTTCATCGTCGGTGCGGTAGCTTTTGACGAGAAAGGCCATCATACCCAGGCCCCACGTCCAGTATTGTCGCCTGAGCTGCGGAATGGTTTCGCGATGCTCGTGATAGACTGCGTATTCCGGCTCATAGATCATTGGGCGGCCCGAACGCAGCACGCGGTAAAAAATGTCGAGATCGCCGCCTCCAGGCAGCGGCGCTCCGGTATCAAGCGCTTCATCGAAGCCGCCAAGCTTGATCAGCAGCGCGCGGTCGAAGGCCATATTGCAGCCAGCGCCAAGCTCACCGGATCCCACGGGATGGAGTGGATTGTCAAAACGAGCTTTGTGAAACTCCCGTCGCACAAAGCCGCGGCCAAACCCTCCTCGTCGTTCGAAAAGAATCTGCGCCTCGGTGTCGAGGCGATAGGGCAGCACCAGGCCTGTGAAACCGCCGACGTCGGGGTTTTCAAGACAGGCCTTGGCAAGACCCGCAAGCCAATTGCGGTCCACCACCACGTCGTCGTCCAGATAAGCGATGATATCGCCCCTGGCCGCATGGAGGGCGGCGTTGCGGGCAAAATCCAGCCCGGCCTTCGATTCGAAGACGTAGCGAATATCCCTGAAACCCTCGACGGCGTCGCGCGTGGCGTTATCCACCGACGCATTGTCGACCACGAGGATTTCGACAGACTGGAAGGCAGAATCGGCGCGAACCCGATCGAGTGAGCTGAGCAGTCGGGAGAGACGCTGCGCGCGATCCTTGGTGCAGATCGCAATGCTGAGGCTCGGCAACGCCGCCCCGTCCGTCGGCTGGCGTCTCCTTAACTCCTCCTCCAGCTTGGCAACGAGGATGCGCCCGGCAAAGCGCTCGCAGGCAAGGGCTTCCAGCCTTTCGACCGTCATCACCGATCCGGCTGAAAGCTCAACCATTTCGAATGCGATCAATCGGCCTTGCCACCGGGCAACGAGGCCGATCCCGTTCTGCCCGGCTGAGAGCTCGATCGGCGCCAGGGGTTCCGACAGCTCGATGTCAGCAAGCTTGTAGTTCATCGACTAATTTCCACTCTGGCGGCGCGGCCATGCTGAAACCCATGGAGCCTGGAAAAGTGACCTTGCCGCTTGAAAAGTTCGTCCGGCGAGCCGGCCTCGATGACCCGCCCCTTCGCCATCACGACAATCTGGTCGGCAGCTTCGACGGTCGAAAGCCGGTGAGCGATCACGACAACGGTGCGGTTATGCGAATACTCATCGAGCGCGAGCTGAAACGCCTGTTCGGTCTCGACGTCGAGCGCATTTGTTGCCTCGTCCAGCAGCAGAATATCGGGATTGCGAAGTATGGTGCGGGCGAGCGCGATGCGCTGCCTTTGCCCGCCCGAAAGACGCATCCCCTGGTCGCCGATTCGTGTCTCGTAGCCATCCGGAAGCAGTCGGATGAAATCGTCGGCCTTGGCGATCTCTGCGGCTCGACGTATCTCCGCATGGCCGGCCTCGAGGTCGCCATAGGCGATGTTGGCCGCGATCGTGTCGTTGAAGAGATGGACTTCCTGCGACATGAGCGACAAGCGCCTTCGCCAGCTGCGGAGATCGAATTCGGAAAGGGGGGCGCCGTCTGCGAGGACCTCGCCGGACGTCGGATCCATAAAACGAAAAAGCAGCGCCATGATCGTTGATTTGCCTGCACCCGACTCCCCCACGATCGCCGTGGTCTTGCCGGCGGGAATGCTGAAGGAGACGTCCTGCAGGGCCAGCCGCTCGCCGGAATCATAGCGGAAGGAGACGTTCCGGAACTCAACCGCCTTCCTGAGCGGAGCCGCCGGCAGAATCCCTTGAGCCAGGAAAGGCTTCTCCGTCCTGCGCAGATAATCGTCGACGTCGTCGATACTGCCGGCGAGCCCATCCAGAGCGATCTTCGACTGCATCAGTTCCCGGGTTGGCCCCTGAAGGCGGTAGAGCAGCGACAAAAAGGCGGCCAATGCAGCAATGCCTATATCTGCCGACTGCGCGAGCAGAACGAGCGCGCCGATCAGGACAGTGATCGAGATCTCCGAAACCGGCCCTGGGGTCGCCCACAGCATGTCGAGTTTCAGGAGACGACGCCGCACGGTATCCGACGTCTGCAGGAAGCGATTGCGTTCATAGTCTTCCTGGGCGAAAGCCCGGATCAATTGTAGTGCATTGATGCTCTCCCACATCCTGAGGCCGAACTGCTTGTTTTCTTCGACGACGGCCTTGCCGGTCTCGTCGGCGCGGCGCGTGGCCAGGCGAATGGCCAGGGCGCCAAAAAGCAGAAACATCATCGAGAAAAACGTTAGCCTGACGGAAATCAGGAGCATCAGCAGGACGAAGACCACGAATGTGCAGAAGCAGATCATCAATCGGTAGGCCAGACTCAGCCCCTGGCTGACCTTCCAGGTGTTGTTGGCGATCGTCGTGATGATGTCGGAACGCTTGTTTTCGACCCTGTAGTCGATGCACGAACTTATCGTCTGGTCGAAGACCCTCGCTCGCAATCGATGCGCGACCAGGCCGTCTATATACCGCGTCACCCAGGTATTGATGAGATGAACCGCGTTCTTGAGGAGGATGCTGAGGCACAGAACTCCCACCAGGAACGCCGTCAAATAGTGTTCCGGGATGGATGCCAAAAGTCGGCCGAAAATCGGCTGCCATCTGCCCGGTTGCGGCGCCAAAGCGCCGAGGCTCTGAATGAGGGGAATGAAGAGGAAGAGCCCGGCACCCTCGAGGACCGCCGCAGCCAGCCCGAGTCCGACGATGGTCGGTCCAGCCCACGTAGGTGCTCCCGCCAGGTGGAAAAGCTGTCGCAATCGCGTGAAAAGAGGCACGACCAACATCACCCGGCCATCTCCATATAGAGCGGCCGGAAATTGGCGTTCTTGTTTCGCAACCGCTTCACGCGAGCCTTGATCCAGTCAGGAACCAGCCTGGCTCGGCAATACACATCCAGCATGTTCGGCAAGCTCGAAATCGCCAGGCGTGTGTCCAATGCCAAAAATTTACTCAACAGATCGCAGCCGTCGAAGAACCGCCCCCCGACAAAACCTCTCACGGCGAGCCAGCGGATCATCTCGACCAGATGAGCGTCGAGGTCGCTACCATAGTGGGGATATTTTTGGCGAAATTCGCCAAGAACGATTTCACACGAACGAAGCATCTGCATGACATCGCTCGACATGTTGGTGTTTGTCATACGGTAGCCGACAAGGTGTTCCGGTACAACGCGAAATTCGTAATTCTCCGCAATTCTGAGACAGATCAGAAGGTCTTCGCAGCCTTGGGCCTTGCGCTCCCTCAAAGAGGGGTCGAACTGCCCGGCTTTTTCGAATGCGGAACGACGCATGAGCATCGAGCTGCCATTCCCGACGAAATTGTTCCTGCACATGCGCTGGAGCACATTTCCTTCGGCGGTCGGCCGATTGTGCAGCGAGAAGACACGACTATCCTCATCGATAAGGGCGAACCAGCAATAGGCCAATCCCGCCGACGCGCCGCCCTTCTCAAGGGCTTCCCACTGAAGCGCGATCTTCGACGGCGCCCATAGATCGTCAGCATCGACAAACGCCAGAAACGCTGCATCGGTCGCAGCCGCGCCGTTGTTGCGTGCTAGGGCGACGCCGCCGTTGGACTGCCGAATGATCCTTATCCGTCGATCTTGCTTTGCATAATCGGTCACGATCGATGCCGAATTATCCGACGAACCGTCATCGACAACGATGATGTCCAGCGCCTGATGGGTCTGCTGGCAGATACTGGCCAAGGTCGCACCGATCGTGCGTTCGGCGTTGAACATCGGCACCACGACGCCAATGGTGGCACTTCGATCACTCCCCACGGTCAATGCCACCCATTAATGACGACGTGGGCCAATCCGGTGACGCCGCCACCGAGGAAAACCGCAGCAGGCGTCAGGGCGACGATGCCGTTTTTCAGGACGCCGTTCTTGTTCATCGACCCTCTCCAAATACCTTGCAACAGCGGTCGGATACCCTCCGCTTTCATCGCCGGGAGAGTCTGGAGCGGCGGGAGGCTTAATCTATGGCGTTAGGACCAAAGATTTTCGCTTTAGGACATAAGTCCTGCCATGAACCGGACTTTAGTCTGAGGAAAAATGAAGATGCTTAGCCGTGTGGCCACCATCTTTGGTAGAGCCTCCCGAACGATTGGAACGATTTCTATACTTCATGCGCGTCGGGATGGCAGACTGCGTTCTAAGACGGCAATGCTGCACCCCCTTTTGATGCCAATCTTTGCTGGACTTTTCGCAAAACGAGCTTTGGAATTCTGTATTTCCTGCGTCCTGAACCCAGGTATCGAACGCGGTCCTCTGCCTTAGGTCCTAGTCGGCAGACAAGGTGTAAGCTGCTCGGCCGAGCGCCAAAAACGTAAAAGCCCGCCGGGGCGGGCTGTTTGCCTGGAACCTCTGTGGAGCTCTGACGTCTCGCCTTTCGGTAATGGTCGGCAGGACGAGGAGCTACCATCGCCAGCGAAGATGAAGTCTTCGCGCCAGCGATAAGTATCTAGGAGAAGGCTTGGTTGCGGGGGCCTGACTGCATGGAGACTTGTAAATTCTCCGCATTAACTGGCTGAGAGGAAATGATTCCTGCATTGCGCCTGAAGCAGCCTTGCCCCATCATTTGTTGGTTTCTACGCAGAACTGAGCCGGTTTTGGAGTGAACCCCACGGGCTGGACCATCGCGCGGCTCGTCGAGCCAGAGTTCGGTCGCCAACGACAAAATTCGAAATCCTCCCAACTCTCGCATTCCAGACATGACAGTTTTGTGACATAACGCTCGGGATCAGCAACCGCCTTGGAAGAAATCTGAGTTGTACGAGCGCCATGTTGCTTGAACATCGCCAATTAGAACCAGAGCCCGACGTTGAGCGCCCGATTGTGGCGCAGGCGGCCGCCATCTGCCTGACCGCCTCAGCGCCTGACGCTCCGCACGTCGTCCTCGTACGCAGCCGGCGCACGGGACGGTGGGGGCTGCCGAAAGGCGGAATTGAGCCCGGCGAAGTCAGCTCCTGGGCAGCTCAACGCGAAGCCTTCGAAGAGGCGGGCGTGACGGGTATCGTGTGTTCAAGGCCTATCGGTCACTTCGCCTACGAAAAGGAAGGCAGCTGCACTCGCTATGAGGTTGCCGTTCACGTGCTGCTGAACGACCTGCTCGCCAATCATTATCCCGAACAGCAGATGCGAGAGCGGGGCTATTTCCCTCTTGCGGAGGCGATCGACCTGATCACCCACCCGCAAGTCCGTCGAATTCTAGCTATGCTGATGGACGAGTACCGTGGTCGTTAGGCGGCGAGAACCTAAAGACGCTCTCCCGCCGGGATAAGTTCCAATATTTGCAAAACTGGTGGCTCAAGCAATTCAGGTGGTCAGCATTGCGCTGACCATCTGCGCGGCGCGCTGCCGCTGAGTGAATTGCGCTGCATAATGTCCTCATTTTCGAACAAGAGTGCCCAAAACCATCTAACCGCCTTGAGGGGACTTGAACCAACGACGCCCATGACGCCAGCCTCCTCGAAAGCCTCTCTCGATGCCCACCGCCAACCTTTGCCGTGACTACGGCCACGCGCCGAACGCGGTCAGGCGTGCGCTGGCTGGCGAGACCTGCGATAGATCAACTCGAGGCGGGCTTCGTACGTTAGCCCCGGCGCTTCGATCCAGCGAGCGTGATCTCGAAGCGACCGAATGAGCGCCACAAACGGGGAAGCCACGTGCGATCACTCGGCCGCAAGCACATGCCGTTGTAACGGCAATTCCAGGCGCGTCCAGACATCGACGAGCGCGTCTACAAGCGCGTCGATCAATGCATTGTCGTGGTAGGGTGTAGGGGTGATCCGCAGCCGCTCGGTGCCGCGCGGTACGGTTGGAAAGTTGATCGGCTGTACATAGATCCCGTGATCGCTGAGCAGGAGATCGCTTGCAATCTTGCATTTTTCCGGATCTGCCACCAATAGCGGCACGATATGTGTGTCGTTCAACATCAGCGGCAAGCCTGCCGCGTGAAGCAACGACTTCAGGCGTGCCGCGCGTTCCTGATGTCTGTCGCGCTCCCATTGCGACGTCTTCAGGTGCCGGATCGCCGCTGTCGCGGCGGCGCAGACTGCTGGCGGCAGCGCTGTGGTGAAAATGAATCCTGGCGCATAGGAGCGCACCGCATCGATGATCTTGGCATCCGCCGAGATATAGCCGCCAAGGCAGCCGAATGCCTTCGCCAACGTCCCCTCGATCACATCGATACGGTGCGAGGTGCCTTCACGCGCAGCGATACCGGCACCGCCCGGCCCGTACATGCCGGTCGAATGGACCTCGTCTATATAGGTCATTGCGCCGTAGCGTTCTGCGAGATCGCAGATGCGGTTCACCGGAGCGAGGTCACCGTCCATCGAATAAAGCGCTTCGAACACAATCAGCTTTGGTCGCTCAAACGGCTCCGCCGCCAGCAAATCTTCAAGGTGTCGCACGTCATTGTGACGCCAGATCTTTTTTTCGACGCCTGAGCGCCGGACGCCCTCGATCATCGAATTGTGGTTCAATGCGTCCGACAGGATGAGGCAGTCTGGAAGCAGTCTTGCGATCGTCGCGATGCCCGTTTCGTTGGAGACATAGCCGGAGGTGAAGACCAGCGCCGCGTCCTTGCCATGAAGGGAGGCCAGCTCGTTCTCAAGTTCGACGATCGGATGGTTGGTGCCGGAAATGTTTCGGGTGCCGCCTGCCCCGGCACCCATACGGATCGCAGTCTCAACCATCGCATCGATCACCTTTGGATGCTGCCCCATGCCGAGATAGTCATTCGAACACCAGATGACCACCGGTCGCGGACCGTCCGGAGCGTGCCAGATTGCCTGCGGAAAGCGCCCGGCAACACGTTCGAGATCTGCAAACTCGCGATAGCGCCGTTCGGAATGTAGCCGACCAAGGGCCTCAGAAAAGAAATGATCATATATCATGGGACGGATCTCCTTTCGTTGTTGTTCTCGAGGACGGAATTGTTAGAGGCCCAAGACGCCAGCTGGCGGCGCCCGATCTCTCCCTGGGACGGCCGGTCCCGGAGGGAAGGGACCGGCCGCGGGCGACCCACGGCGGGGGACGGAGCGCCGGGCGCCAAATGCTTCCAACGCGGACTGCTTGGATGCGATTATTGGTAGCGGACATGCGCAGCCGATGGGAGTAAAGCAGTCAAAATTGCGCCAAATCCCGGCAAAATGCCGCTTCCGTTCGATGGTGATATCCGTCAACAGAGATCGCCAAACGGCACCCTATGGTATGTCCAGAGGGTGCCTGGCTTTCACAGCCGCATGTCAGATCACGTCCGATGCCGTAAGGCCTTGCCCCCCTTTCAGGAATTGCCCTGGCCAGTAAGACATTCGGGCCGTTGCGAAGATTGCCCGAACCAGCTGACCAGGCTGGCCTCCAGATCCGAGCGCAATCGCTTCAGCCGCGTTTCACCTTCAGCGGCAGAACCGTTGCGGATCGTAATCGTTGCGGTCAGGCCTGACACGAGCGGCACGCCTGGCGGCACTTTGTCGATTGCGATGCGCACCGGTACGCGCTGTGCCAAACGCACCCACGTATAGACCGGATCGACGTTGGGGAGTCCCTGTGTGGCTGCAGTGGCGTTGGACACGCTGACACCACGCGTCACGGTCGCTATATGTCCAATGATCGGCGCGGAATAGCCCAGCAGATGGGCTTCGGCTCGATCGCCGATGCACAGCCGCGAGAGCTTGGTTTCCTCGAAATAGCCATCGATCCAATAGCTGTCGGCGTCTATGATCGAGACGTTCGTGGCGCCGGCGCGGGCGTAATCGCCCTGCCGGAGCAGGAGGTTGGTCACGACACCATTCACCGGGCTGCGCACGACAGTGCGCTGCAGATTGATTTCGGCCTGCGAAACCTGCTCCTGCGCGGCGTCGACTGCAGCACTGGCCTGCAGTGCCGCTCCTTCATAGACCTGCTTCTCCTCGATGCTGGTCGCCATATCCTGAGACAAGCGACGGCGCCGCTCGGACTGCAGGCCCTTCACGTCCCGATCTGCTGTCCTTTGCTGCAGGGCGGCCTTGCTCGCGCGAAACGCCACCTCGAAATCGAAGGGGTCGATGACATACAAAATGTCACCCTTGCGAACGAACTGATTGTCTGCAACGAGAACCTGCCTGATCTGTCCGGAGACTTGCGGAGCGATGCTCGCCACCTGCACGCGAATGCGACCGTCGCGAGTCCAGGGCGCGAAATTATAGACATCCCATGTCGTCAACGCCGCCAGCACCGCGACGATGAACATGCCCGCGGTGGCGATGCTGCGTAACATCATCTGGAACCTGGCTCCTAATCGGCCTCGTAGTGGCGCGACCCCCTTGACCCTTTGCCGGGCCACATGCCCTTCCGGAGGCAATTCGGCTATTCTTAGAGCAATCTCATCGGATTGACCGACTGCGGGCGGCGTTTCCCTAGGCGGAACCATCGGCGCTGGAGTCGTCGCACCGCGCTGAACAAGGTCATTGCCAATTATCGTTTCCATCGGTGTTCTCCACTAGAAAAGGTGCATCAAGAGACAAAGGATCGTCGTGTAGAGGCTGAGCTCGGCAATCTGGGGATTGCTGAAGAGCTTCGTGAATCCGACGAGAAGAAGAATCGGACGAAGGAGAAAGGCGATTGCGAGTGCCGCAGCCAGGTAGGCCGCGAAGGGCGCAACCAGGACGCCTTCAATGACCAGTTCGTGAAAGGTGTGTGTCATCGCATGATCTCCGGGATTGGTTGGACCTCTCGGTCGCCGTCGATGAGGTTGCTCGCGGTTAGAAGGATGGTTGCGATGTCACTCGCAGCGGGGTTCTCAGACGACACTTCGCGACGGATCGCTGCTGCCAGGGCGCGCAGCGCCTTGGCATCCTGTGCGATGAGCGCAGCACGTGCCTGATCCGCAAGAAGAGCCATTGGACCATCGGCGAGTTGAAGGAGTTTCGCATCGCAAAGACGCATCACAGCCGATTGATCGAAGCAGGAGAGCATGCCGGCGAGAGAACCGCTGTCCTGAGTTCCACCCGCCGAGATGAACTGCTCGAGCCGTGCCATTTCGCGAAACGCCGCTTCTTCGGGTGCCCGCCCATTTTCGGATCGCAGCCGGCGCAGATCGTCTCGGGCTGACGAAACCAATCGTTTTCTCCGTTTCGCATCAGAGACAGGAGGGATGAGAATTTGCGCTACGAGCAGGATCGCAGCCGCTGCAAAAATGAACACGCCGGTGATCAGAAATGTCAGCGGGTTATAGGACTGCGGATTGCTGGGCGCGAGAAAGATCGTAATGAAGGACAGATTGACGCGACCAAGTGACGACCAGAGAAGGTTCTGCGACGTCATGCAGAGCGTTGCTCCGATGAGGAAGGGAGCCATCGCAATTGCCAGCAGCGGAAAGGCGTCAACCCCATCGAGTATGAAGAATTCGAGAATGCCCGTCAAAAACATGGCGGTGGGCACACCGACCAGCGCCATGGCGGTAAACGCGCGTGGACTTGGCGTCGTCGCCCCAAGTGCTGCGATCAACAGGACGAAGGACAACGAGACGCTTGTCGCAGGCCAGCCAGTCCAAATGAACAGCGCCGAAGCGATTGCAATCCACAGAGCAGCGCGCACACCGCTTTCTATGGCAGTTCGATAGGAGCGGAACATTGGCGCGCGCCACACGTGGGAGGGCCACTTGGCCGATCTCAACGCCAGAAAATCAGCACGGAACCCTCCGTCGCGCCGCAGAAATTCTTTCGCCGCCCACGCCGCAGTGTGAGTCTCGCGGCGCCCCTGGATCTCTTCAGGGCGTGATTGTGGCGCGACAGCGGTCTCGATATCCACGGCGGCGCCGCTCATGGAGATCTTCAGGATCCGCGCCGCCTGGAGTTCACCAGCCAATGCAACGACGGCGCTTTGCCCGGCGGCGTTCCTGGCAGGGCCGCCGTTTGCATCGAAGCCAATACTTGCCATTGAGGGACCGAGAACCATGATATCGCGCACCAGATCGAGAAAGGTCGACGTATTGCACGGTTCAGGCGATGAGACTGACATGGCATAGGCCCGAACGCGGCGGTGCAGAGCTGCGAGTTGGGCAACAAAGCGTGGATACTGGCCCGGTGCGAACATGAGATCGTTAATGACCGCCGTCGCAAGGATACCGATTGCGATCGAAGAGCCGCGCGATATCGCGACTTCGAACACCTGCTGGGGATTGTCGAGCTGCTGTGTTGCGATCAGCCCGACCGTATAACCCGACAGCACCGCCGCATAGGCGCGATTGCCATCCAGAAGCTTTGCAACAAAGATGCTGCTTCCCATCCACAATGCGAATGCGGCGAGGACCAGGTCCCTCGTCTGCGAGAACAAGCCGGTGATAACGATGGATGCGACCACTCCGACAACCGTGGCCAGCAAGCGATAGCCTGCCTTTTCCAAAGCCTGGCCTCGTGTCGGTTCCGCAAGAATGGAAACCGTGAGCGCCGCCGTCGACGGCGCCTCGAGCTGAAGCCAGAAGCTTACGAAGAGCGCAAGGGTGGTGGCCAGCCAGATGCGGATGGCGAACGACCAGGCGCTAACCGGAAACGTCAAGATTTCGAATGGTTTGCGGGAAGGTGTCATAGCCATGATCCTGTTCCTTCAGAAATCAGCAGCCGCCATCAATTGCTGGATCTCGCCACCTCGACTGAGGCGACGAAGCGATAGCCACGTCCGGGGATGTTGATGATGAATCGATTGCCGTCCCTGCCGTCACGAAGCGTGCGGCGCAGCGCCGACATATGAACCGTGAGGTTGGCGGGCTCGACGAAAATATTGGGCCAGACGCGGGCCATCAAATCTTGCTTGCTGACCAGCTCGCCAGGACGTTCGAGCAAAGCAATCAGGATTTCCAGAGCCCGGCTTCCCAGCGGCACGGGCTTGCCGCGTTCCAGCAGAAGAAACTGCATCGGAAACAGGCAAAACGGTCCAAATGAAACGTCGGTTGACGCTGCGCCATCGACCGACCCTGCTGATTTGTCGATGAGCGGCTTGTCTCTATCCGGACTCTGAACAGCCTGTCCTGTGCCAAGTCCCGCCCGAGAATGAAGTTGCTCCAAGGGTTCGAAAATTGCAGTCGATTCCAGTGCTTGCATGATAACCTCACGTGCTTGGCAGGGCTTATCCCAGCAAAATCTTCGTGAGGCATAATTTGATGATTTGGGGTACCAAGCGCTATTCGACGTGCGTGGCGTCTGTTTACCGATTTGGTTGCGTTACCTGAACCTTGATTTACAGATCGTGACGCCGGCGGCTTCCACCGAGCAGTTCGCGGCGATCAGCGTTGTGACTGCGCCAGACTAACTCGACCGAAACGTGGAAGCGTGCAACTCAGGAGCGTTGCGGAGCGTCGGGTACCAGCTTGAGCTTATCAGCCATTCGGCCGAGTTCCGGAAGCGATCCGGCTTTCATTTTCTGCATCGCCCTGCTGCGATGAACCTTCACGGTCGCTTCGGCGATCCCGATATCGTAGGCAATCTGTTTGCTCAGGCGTCCGCGTGCAACTTCGATCACGATCTCACGCTCCCGGGGACTTAATGACAGGAAACGCTCCCTTAGGTCGGCCAAGTCCTTTTCACTTTCACGACGGGCACGATCGCGAGATAAGCCGAACTGAATAGCATCAAGCAGATCCTGATCGCGAAACGGCTTGGTCAAGAACTCGATGGCACCCCGCTTCATTGCCTGGACGGACATCGGGATGTCGCCGTGCCCCGTGATGAAGATGATGGGGATTTCCCTGTTTGCCGTGGCGAGCTCGCGCTGGAGATCGAGGCCGCTTTGGCCGGGCAACCGGATGTCAAGCACCAGACAGGTGGGGCAATCCGGTTGTTCGGCCGCAAGGAACTCGGAGATGGACGCAAATAGCTGAACGTTCATGCCGACCGATCGTAACAGTCGGCCGACCGAAGCGCGGAGGTCCGGATCGTCGTCTATGACCAGCACGGTGGAGGTTGGGTCAGACATCGCTGCTGCTCGGGAGAGATTGCGAAAATAAGCCTTCGTCTGGTTCGAAGTTTGGGAGAACGAGCATTTTTAGCGCTAATCGCTGAATTTGAACAGCTCATTCTATTCCGGATGACGGGCACGATGTACGCCAAAGTTAATGCGCAATCCCATAACTCCGGGGCTCGTTCGATACACTGTCCGAGACGGCGGTCGACTTCGGATGGAACTCGATCTACGGCTAGACCGACAGCCACTGGGCGACGCGCCCATCAGTTCACGTACGCCACTCGGCTTCAGCGGTCACGCGAGATACTCCTTTTTTGGAAGCGTCAAGATGGAAAGCATTATCAGCCTCCGCCGGGAGCCATCGGCAAGGGCCTTAAGCTGACCCACAATCACTCGCTCGGTGATGGGCGCGGCGCGGAGCATCGCCTGCGTTGTCTTTAAGTATTGTTTGCCTCACTGTAAGACCTGAAACGTTATGAAGGCCTCGCAGGGTTCTCTGGCAGAGCCGGTGGAAGGCGATTTGGAGCCAGGGCAGCCAATTGCCGTCACTTGCCCGACAAGCCCTGAATTGATCGACGCATTTCCTGGAGCAAAGCTGGGTTCGCCAAGATTGATAGCGGACGAGACCAAACTTGCCACCACAGACTGCGCATCGCCTGACCTTGCCAGACCCGTGATCTTCAGAGTGATGAGACATTGTTCTCCCCTATTGCCTGATGCATTTAGCGTGCATGCAGACTACGAAAATCATCACCAGCGGCTCAATTGAGCGCAGGTCGATGTCGGATATCCAACAGTGGCGAGACGATGATACGAAGGCTTATGGCGCCCGGGTTTGCTCGTAGAGGTCTCTCTCGTTCACGAGGCATAGACACGCAACTTCGCAATTGTCGTTGAGATAAGCCAAAATTTACGATGCGCGGGCATTCCGCCGGTGGCATTCTTTGAAGGTAACGCGCAAATCCATGCGGAGCGCCGTGGACGGCCGCCTTCGCGAGGTTTTTAAACTGCCAAAGGCGGCACAATGAAAGGCCTGTTGGTTTCGGTCGTCGACGATGATCGGCATTTTCGCAAATCCATGCGACGTCTCATCAGATCGCTTGGCTATAGCGTCGACGATTTTACCTCTGCGACAGACTTTCTCGCCTCCCCGCGCCTTGCCGATACCGCCTGCTTGATCTCCGACATTAATATGCCTGTCATGAGCGGGCTTGAACTCTTCCGGCACCTTGTCGCCCAGGGCTGCACAATTCCGACAATTTTTGTGACTGGCCTTCCCAATGATTCCGACGAGGCCCATGCCTTAAACGACGGAGTCCTGTGCTACCTCGCCAAGCCAGTGGATGAAGAACGTCTCACACGATGTCTTTTCGAAGCTCTGAGGTCGGCTGGTTCGCTCAATGAATCTCAGTGACGTCTGCTGTGGCGCGGGGCAAGGTGAACTTGAATAGAGCGCCGCGTGGTTCGTTCGCCTCCGCCCACAGCTTGCCACCATGGGCATTGATAATGGACCGGCATATCGAAAGGCCCATGCCTGTTCCACTGGCCTTCGTCGTATAGAAGGCCTCGAAGATGTGTTCGAGGTGTATCGGATCAATACCGGGGCCGGAATCGCGCACGGCTACAACGACGCCGGTCGGGTCTTGCTCGGTACTGATCACCAGCTCTCGTGCGCCCGCCTCGACCGAGGCCATTGCCTCGGCCGCATTGAGAACCAGGTTCAGCAAGACTTGCTGCAGTTGAACGCGGTCCCCCGGCACCCTTGGCAACGCAGCCGCAAGCCGGGTCTGGACCGAAACGCCATTCCTGTGCGTCGCGCTGCGTGCCAATGTAATCACTTCGTCTATGGCGGCATTGAGATCGAGGCGCTCCTTTCGTGGCGGCGCATTTTTCATTTGCTCGCGAATGCGGCCGATGATGTCCCCCGCTCGGTCAGTATCATCGACAACACAAGCGAGCGCTTCCTTGACCTCACCCATGTCCGGCGGCTGCATTTCCAGGAAGTTCTGGGCCGCACGGGCGTTGTTGCGTGCGCTGGCGATCGGCTGCGTGATTTCATGGGAAAGCGAAGCTGCCAATTCTCCCATCATGCTGACGCGGTTCATGTGGGCCAAATCCGCTTGCATCTGCTGCAATCGCGCCAACGCCTGCGTGCGATCCTCGATGTCCGTCTGCAGGACATACCACCGGAGAATGCGTCCGGAGTCATCGCGAATTGGGATGCCACGGTTGTCGAACCAACGATATTCGCCATCGAAGCGCCGCAGCCGTTGCTCGATTTGGTAGGGAATACCTGCCGCAATCGATGTCATGAAAACTTCGGCGACGTGAGGAAGGTCCTCCGGGTGGACGGTTCCGTTCGCGGCCCAATTCTTCGCCTCTTCAAGCGACTGACCGCTATACTCCAGGATTTGGCGATTGACGGCTTCCACCTCACCATCCGGGGCCAATATCGCTACCAAGCCCGGTATTCCGTCGATTGCAGAGCGCAAATTTCGCTCGCTTTCACGCAGCGCTTCTTCTGCTCGCTTGCGATCGGTCAGATCGAGCACGAACGCGACGGCCTGGTCGCCATCCTCTTTGAACCGCGCGGCACCTATCAACACGGGAACACGGCTACCATCTTTCCGGAAATATTCCTTCTCGAAGGGCTGGAGGGTCCCGATTGAGTTTAGTGCTGTCCGAGTGAGTATATCGCGCTCGCGCCATTCCGGAGGGCTCAGCTCGGTCCACCGAACGCGGCCCAGAACCAAGTCCTCACGGTCGTATCCAAGGATGCGGAGAAACGCGTCGTTGGCTTCAAGAATCCGGCCCTCCCGATCGGCAACGAAGATCCCAATGATATTCGCGTCGACCAAACGCCGAATCTTTCCTTCGCGGTCCGCGAGGTCCTGATAAAGCCGCGATTTTTCGAGCGAGATTGCCGCCTGCGATGCAAGCACCTTCAATAGGGAGACGCGATCGGGCGTGAACACGTTTGGCGCCAAGTTGTTCTCAAGATAGAGAATGCCTATGAGTTTTCCCTGATTGATCAACGGCAAACAGAGAATAGAACGAACACGACGCTCAACGATGTAGGGATCGGCTGAAAAGGCATTTTGAGATGATGTGCCATCAATAATGATGGCCTCTTGGGTGCGCATTCCATAACGAATGAGCGATTCCGGCAGAGCGGCTTCAGGGTCGGGCCGGTCCCGCAGATGCACGGTTACATCCACTCCATTGGCGGTCGCTTCAGCCTCTATTTGCAGCTTATCATCTCGCGGGACAATCAAGAGACCGCGTTCGGCGCCGGCGTGCTCCAGGGCCGCGCGCATGAGCTTTTCCATGAGCTTTTCCAGAACGATCTCGCCAGAGAGTGCTTGAGAGACTTCGACAATCGTCGCGAGGTCGAGATATTCAACTGGTGCCTCGATTGTGCCGGTTAGCCCCCGCGTGCGCTCGTCCTGCTTCAGCCATGGATGGTGCTGATCCAGTTGCCGCACCTTGGCATCGGCGCCCCATTGGAGATAGCCCCGCCGTGCATTTCCCAAATAAAGATTCGCGATCTCCTCGAACCCACGTGCCGCGTAAAAGCTGGCCGCGAGCTCGTTGGCCAGTGCCTCGTTGTGAACAAATCGGTTCGCGCGTGCCGACGCAATGGCGCGTTCGTATAGCTCCATGGCATCGAGCGGGCGCCCCTCGATACGGGCAATCTCCGCTCCGACCAGCGCGGCGCGGTTCTCGAAATTCTCCGGGCAGTGCTTCGACCAGATCTCAAGCTGCCGGTGGTGCGCGACCAGAGCGCAGACATGATATCCGCGCTCCTCGGTCACTGCCCCGTTACAGGCCATCGCGTTCGAGAGCGCACTGTAGAAATGGTACTCCGCGGTTTCGAAGAGGGACGCCGATGTCCATAGGAGCCGTTTTGCTCTCTCCGAGGCATCGAGAGCGCTCCTATAGTCGCCGGCGAAGAAGCGTGCCTGGAGCTTTCGGCACCAGTACCAGCATTCAGCAAGCGCCAAGTCCGAGTTGCTGGAGTAATGACCCTCGATCCGAAGTTCGTCAAACTGCTCATCGTCGAAGCGCCCGAATATCGGTGTCAAGCCGCGAAGCGTTCGTATCAGCCCGAGCTGTGTGGAGATGATGTCAATGATGAAGCCAAACTGCGCCTTCTGTGCAAACATGAGGCCATGTTCGGCCTCGCGCTGCACCTTAGGGAGCGGATCGCCCGCTGCGAGAAGGTTCGTGTTCAATTGATTGCAGCTGTAGGCAGCGTAAGTGAGGTCGCCAGTGAGATTGGCCGCCTCGAAAGCGCGACGCACAAAATCGCGACCAGCCCGGACATGTCTCGTCCAAGGCATGATGAGATTACCGAAAAGCATGAAGGTGCGAGCCTCGAACCGCCTCAGGCCGCGTTGTTCGACCAAATCGCAACCGAGCTTGCCGAATCGAAATGCGGCTTGGTAATCCTGGAACTGTGCGCCAGCGACAACGCCGAGCGTGGCATAGGCAAAGCATGAGCTGTCGCAATTGCCTCGTTCAAGGCTAAGATTGACTGCGCGGCTCGCGATCAAGGCATATAGATTCGCATCCGTGAAGAATGCGGGTGGTATGATTCTGGTAAGAACCTCTAGTGTCGCCCGCGATGCCGCATCGCTCATCAGACGCAAGTCGACCAGGTCCTCAATCGCTCGGTCGCCGAGCTGCGACCAGACCCGCTCATACTCGCACCGCGCCTCCTCTTCCGATGGGTGTCGCGACCATTCGATGCCCAGATGCCGGAGGTAGTCGAGGCCGACTGCGACTGCGTGGCTGCTGTGACCAAGGGTCGTGTACAGGTCTGCAAGCAGGCAGGTGACGCTGGCGCGTTCGACCGTCGTTGCGGCGCGCTCCGACAGTGCTTTAAGGCGCTGCTCCGCTTGTGCCTGCGCGCTGGTGAGGAACTCACATTCGGCGCGATCCAGCTCCAGCTCGAAGGCCAGCTCCTGCCGGCGCTCCCATGCATCTTCCGGCAGCAGCGCCGCGCCGGTAACGAGATAGGTCAGGGCCGAGGTATAAGCAGCCGATGCCTTCGCGCGCTTGCCAGCGGCCTGATTCAGCTCTGCAAGCTGCTCGCATTCCTCCTGTGACGTGATCAGCGGTGCGCCACGATTGAGCTGGTTGACGATTTCGAAGATTACCTCATCGCGCTTTTCCCGTGGTGTCCGCGCCAGCAGCATCCGGCCGATCGTCAAATGCAGCTCAGCGCGCGACTGTTCCGGTATCAGCGCATAGGCGGCTTCCTGCACCCGGTCGTGAACGAATCTGTAGGAGTGCTCGAGACGCTCGATGAATTGTTGGCGCAGTGCGTCCGCCAGAGCGACGTGCACCTGATCCTCGGATATTTCGAGAACAATAGAGAGCATCGCGACGTCGGCGACATTGCCGAGGCAGGCGAGCTGCCGTAATGCGTCCAATGTGTTGAGCGGCAGCCGCGTCAGCTTTCCGGCCATTAGCTCCACAACATTGTCGGTATACCGTTTGGCGTCGATGGCACCAAGGTCCCAGGACCATCGCGCCCGCCCGTGATCGAAGACCAGGAGACCCTCGTCGGCGAGCACATGAAGGAATTGAGTGACGAAAAACGGATTGCCGTCTGTCTTTGCGTGCACCAGCGTTGCGAGAGGCTCAGCCAGCTTGACGTCGCAGCGAAGCGACTCCGCGATAAGGTTTCCAAGGTCATTTGTCGCCAGCGGAGCCAGCTTGATGTCCTGCACCCTGCCGGTCGCGCGCATGGTTTCCAGCTTGCGCATGAGTGGATGCGCAGCGGTGACCTCGTTGTCGCGGAAAGCGCCAATGAGGAGGAGATTGCGAAGATCAGATCGGGCCAACAGGTCTGCCAAAAGGTCGAGCGTCGCCGCATCCAGCCATTGCAGGTCATCGATGAACAAAACCAAGGGATGTTCGGGACGGGCAAAGACGCCGATCAATTGCCGAAGCACCATCTGGAAGCGCCTCTGCGCGTCCTGCGGTGGAAGCTCCACAATGGGCGGCAACTCTCCAATGAGAAGCTTCAGTTCCGGCACCAGATCGGCCATTAGGCCAGCGTTTGATCCCAGGGTCTGCTGGAGGGCGTCACGCCATGGCGCAAGTTCCGCGTCGCTTTTGCTGAGCAGAGGCCGGATCAGGCTTCGAAGCGCCTGTGCCAGCGTCGCGTAGGGTACATCGCGTTTGAGCAGATCGAATTTGCCGGAAGCGAACAGACCACGCAGCGGGGCCAGAACCGCCTGCAGCTCGTTGACAACAGACGACTTGCCGACACCTGAATAGCCCGAGACCAGGGCCAGTTCCGGGCCGCCACCATCCACGACGCGACCGAAGGAAGCGAGCAAAGTCTCGACCTCGCGTTGCCGCCCGTAAAGTTTCTCTGGGATCAGCAGCCGATCGAGCGTGTCGTGTTCGCCCAGCGGAAAGTCGTCAATCCGACCCTTTGCCTCCCATTCGATTAGGCAATTGCAAAGGTCGCTTTCGAGCCCAGCTGCCGTCTGATAGCGGTCTTCAGCCCGCTTCGCGAGCAGCTTCATGACGATCGCCGAGGCGACACCAGGGATCTCCTTCAGCCGTTCGGCAGGCGGTACCGGCTGCTTGGCGAGATGGCAGTGCACCCATTCCATCGGCTCCGCGGCGGTAAACGGCAAAACACCGGTGATCATTTGATAGAAGGTGACGCCAAGCGCGTAGAGATCACTCCGGGAGTCGATCGACCGATTCATTCGTCCGGTCTGCTCGGGCGCCATATAGGCAAGCGTGCCGGCGATCGTCTCCGGAGGGTGAGGCGATTGACGTTCGCGCGCGAAGCGTAAGGCGATGCCGAACCCGGTCAGCCGCACCTCACCGGTCGCCTCATTGAACAGGATGTTGGCAGGCTTGATATCTTTGTGAACGAGCCCGTGCTGATGAACTCCGCCGAGAGCAGCGGTAACAGCGGTGGCGACGCGTAGGAACAATGCTGTTTCCATTGGCGCGCCGAGCAATCGGTCAAGCGGCTCGCCGCCCGCATCCTCAAGCACCAGCAGGGTCCGACCGGCATCGCGCACGAGGTCGAGCGGCCGCGCTGCCCACGCCCCGTCGAGTTCGTCCCTGAGCTCGTATTCGCGCGCGAGGCGCTCGACGCTTGCGCGGGACGGGTGGCCGGCGGCCGGAGCAACGAGCAGCACGCCGCGTCGCTTGCCCTCATCTTCCAGGCGCCAGCCGCGGCGAAAGGTACGTTCGCCCTCCTCCCACGCCGAGTGAGAACCATCCTCCAGGGACGCAACGTTCTGCGAATGCGGCACCATCGGCCAGACTCCGGGATCCATACGCCTGATCGAGCTCAGCCAGACGCGCTTTGGAGATGACAGCGCGTGGCCTCTTTCCGGCTTGAAGAAATCGTACCTCATCGCCAGCAAAATGCCAGCGGTCCGAGCGCCGGTCCTCGATCCGAGGCCTTCGTGTGGTGCCACCCCTTAGCAGCAATTTGGCGGGATTTGCGGGCCTTTACTCACGCCTTCAGGCGCCGATGGGTCAAGTTGAAACCAGCCAAGGCAAATCGTGTCAAGGCAACAGCAACACCGAAGGAAAGACCATGATGGCAAATGAAGCAGCCAAATCAAAGAGCCCACCGGGCATCGCGCGAGCCGGTCGACTGTTCGTTCTCGAACTGAGCGGCGACCGCATCCACTCCATGAATCCGGACGGTTCCGATCGCAAGACCATCGTCACCGACTGCCGTTACCCCGACGGCATCGTCGTGGATGCCAAGGCTGGCCATATCTATTGGACCAATATGGGCATTCCCAACCTCAACGACGGATCGATCGAGCGCGCCGACCTCGATGGCCGGAATCGAAAGATCATCGTCCCGCAGGGCTTCACCCATACACCCAAGCAGCTCCACCTAGATCGCGAAAACGGCAAACTCTATTGGGGCGACCGCGAAGGCATGCGCATGATGCGCGCAAACCTTGACGGTTCGCAGCTCGAGACGCTGGTCGAGACCGGTCGGGGCGACGAGGACGCACGCGATCAGACGAGATGGTGCGTCGGTATTACCGTCGATCCGAAACTCGGGAAGTTCTACTGGACCCAGAAGGGACCCGACAATGGCGAGCAGGGCCGCATCCTTCGCGCCGGCATCGAGATCCCGGCAGGTGAAACGCCGGCGAACCGTAGCGACATCGAGGTCGTGTTCGACAACCTGCCCGAGCCGATCGACCTCGAATTCGATGTGGAGAACCGCGCCCTCTACTGGACCGATCGCGGCGATGCTCCGCGCGGCAATACCGTCAATCGCGCTCAGGTCGACAAACCCACTGCCCCGGAAATCCTCATCACGCATCTGATGGAGGGCATAGGGCTCGCCCTCGACGTGCTCGGCCACCGGATGTTCGTCACCGACTTCGCCGGCTCTGTCTACTCCGCCGATCTCGATGGCAAGAACGAGCGCAACTTCCTCTACGCCCAGGGCAATCTCACCGGCATCGCCTACGCCGAAATCTGAAAACCACGCAGGAGAACGAAACTATGTCTATCAATAAACCCATTCGTCATATCGCCATCGTCGGCACCGGCGTCATCGGTGCGAGCTGGGCGGCCTTGTTCCTTGCCAAAGGCCTGAAGGTCGTGGCGACAGACCCGGCACCCAATGCCGAAACCAGACTGCGAGAATTCGTGGCAAGCGCCTGGCCAGCACTGACCCGCCTCGGCCTCGCGCCCGGCGCATCCCAGTCGAACCTGAGCTTCACCGCCGACCTTGCCGAAGCTCTGGCCAACGCCGACTTCGTCCAGGAGAACGGACCGGAACGGGTCGACTTCAAGCAGAAGCTCTACGGCCAGCTTGATGCGCTGCTGCCGGAGGACGTGATCATCGCCTCGAGCTCGTCGGGCATCCCGATGAGTCAGATCCAGCCAGGTGCCGCCACCCATCCCGAACGCTGCGTAATCGGTCATCCCTTCAATCCTCCGCACCTGATCCCGCTGGTCGAGATCGTCGGCGGCGCCAAGACCTCGGCGGAAACGATAGCGCGTGCCGACGAATTCTATACGTCGATCGGCAGAAAGACGGTGCGTGTCAACAAGGAGATGCAGGGACATATCGCCAATCGCCTGCAGGCCGCCCTGGCACGTGAAGTCTACTATCTGGTCGCCGAGGGCGTCGTCAGCGCCGCTGACGTCGACACGGCTCTTTCGTGGGGGCCTGGTCTGCGCTGGGGCATCATGGGAAACATGATGCTGAACCATCTCGCCGGCGGCGCAGGCGGCATCGAGCACGCCCTGAAGCAGCTCGGCGGGCCGATGGCGGCCTGGTGGAAGACCCTTGGCACGCCGGAGATGACAGCGGAATTCCAGCAAAAGCTCATCGACAGCGTCCATGTCGAAGTCGGATCGCGAAGCATCGCCGAGCTCGAAGCTGAGCGTGACGAGCTTCTGATCGGTCTCGTGGAGCTGCGCAACAAGCGAAAGGAGATCAACGGCTAGCAGAAAACCGCAGCCGTCGAACGTCGGCTGCGCCATTCACCCATTTTCCAATTCTGATGGAGTTCAAGATGAACATCGCAACCACTGACATCAAAAACCACCAGCCGGATTTGCTCACCGAGACGATCCAGTCCAAGCTCGAAAATCCCGCGCACAGCCCGGAATTCGACATGCATGCCGCTGTCGACCAGGTGCTGCAGGAGGTCGGCATGTCGACGGCCGATGCCGGCGGCACACTGACCTTCTACGGGCGCGATCCGATCATTCCAAGCCCGTTCCGGTTTGGCACGATGGCCGCGGTCAGCCTTGCCGCCAAGTCCGTCGCGATCGCTGCCCTGTGGCGCGACAGGACCGGTGAAGGACAGGATCTCTTTGTCGACACGCGCAAGGCGCTCCGGCGTTTTGCCGGCTTCTACGACCGCAAATGGGAGACGATCAACGGCCGTCCGCCGGCCCTGACCGATCCGATGAACCCGTTCCTCGAATTGCCACTCTTTCGCGAGACGAGCGATGGACGACATGTCGTTGCGCTGAACATCTACCCCAAGTCCGGGGCCCGTGCTCTGAACTTCCTACGGTGCGGCGTCAGCGTCGAATCCCTCAATCAGGCGATCCTGCAGTGGAAGGCTGACGACCTGGAGAAGGCAGCCGCCGAAGCCGGGCTGATCTTTGCGAAAGTGCGTACCTTCGACGAATTCCGCAAGGAAGTTCAATATACCGAAGTCCTGTCCAGGATGCCGCTGATCTCGGTCGAGAAAATCGGTGAAAGCGACCCGGTCCCGTTCAAGGCAGGCGCGAAAACACCCTTGGACGGCATTCGTGCCTTCGGAATGGGACATGTCATTGCCGGAGCTGCCATCGGCAGGGACCTCGCCTATTACGGTGCCGACGTCCTCAATATCTGGCGACCTGACGACACTGAGGTCGACGGGCTCGCCTGGGACGCACAGGTTGGCATGCGTTCGACATTCCTCGACAGCTCCAATCAGGACCGCGCGAGGTTTGACGCACTGCTCAAGGATGCGGATATATTCTTTGCCAATAAGCGTCCAGGTTATCTGGAGCGTCACGGTCTCGATGCCGAAACGCTCAGTGCGAAGAAGCCTGGCCTGATCCATGTGCAGGTCCTGCTCCACGGCAACAAGGGTCCGTGGAAGAACCGGCCGGGATTTGATGAAATCGGTGCCGCCGTCACCGGCCTCTTTGCGATCGAAGGGTCGCTGACGCATCCCAAGTCGCCGCCGATCATTCCGATCGTCGACAATATCGTGGCTTGGATGGGGACCATCGGGGTTCTTTCGGCGCTGCGCCGGCGGGCCATCGAAGGCGGCAGCTATCGCGTCACCGTCTCCCTGACCCGAACGGTCCTGTGGCTGATGTCGCTCGGCATATTCGACAAGGAGTATGCGCGCGCGACAGCGGGCTCCTCGGACGAGCATGCCGATATCGCGCCCGATCTCTTCACGGCCGAGACGCCGCTTGGAACCTACCAGGGCATGACCGACCAGGTGGTGTTCTCGCGCACCCCCGGCTCCTTCAAAACGGTGCTCGTGCCACGCGGCTCGAGCAAGCCTGAATGGCTGAGCGACTGAGACGCAGGATCTCTCAGAGCCCAACGTGAAAGGGTTTCTCCCATGACAGGCGCTGCCGTGATGGGAGAAACCGTCTCCTCGGGGCGAACCCGTCAAACACTCCCCAAGAAAGAGGTGCATCAATGAATGCGATAATATCCGCAACCCCGGCCGCAGACGCCACCGTGAGCGTGGCGGCGAGCCACCGAGAGAAAAAACGCGTCGTCGTTGTTGGCGGCGGCTTTGCCGGCATCGCCGCAACGAGGGCACTGCGCCACGCCGGTGTCGAGGTTGTCCTCATCGACCGGCGCAATCACCACATATTCCAGCCCCTCCTATACCAGGTGGCGACGGCAGTGCTCGCGCCGGCGGAAATCGCGGCCCCCATCCGGCAGCTCGAGGTGAGCCAAAAGAATCTGAGCGTCCTTCTGGCAGACGTCACCGCCGTCGATGTCGCGTCCCGCACGATCGAGGCTCGTTCTCCCGGCGCCGGAGCGCAGAAGATCGCTTACGACTATCTTGTGGTCGCCGCAGGCGCACGCCCTAGCTATTTCGGGCATGACGAATTCGCACAGCATGCGCCAGGTCTTAAAAATCTCAGCGACGCGGAGACCATCCGCGCCAAGATCCTCGGTGCCTTCGAACTTGCCGCAACGACCGAGGACGAAGGCGAACGCGCACGACTTCTGACCTTCGTGCTCGTCGGTGCGGGACCATCCGGCGTGGAACTGGCGGCGTCGCTGGCACACATGGTCAAGGTTACCCTGCGCGGCAACTTCCGTCGTATCGATCCGGCACGGGCACGCATCGTCCTCCTCGATGCCGGCAACCGCGTTCTCCCGACTTTCGCCGAGACGCTATCCGCCAGTGTGACCCGACGGCTGACGAGACTTGGCGTCACGGTCATGACGGGAATGAAGGTCGAGGCAGTCGACGCCAACGGTGTGGTCGCGGGCGGAACCCGGATCCCGAGCGCCAACGTACTCTGGACCGCCGGGGTTGCGGCATCGCCGATCGCCAAGATGCTCGGGACCCCGACAGACCGCGCTGGACGCGCGCTCGTCGATCCCTTCCTGAATGCCGTGGATGCGCCCGATGTTTTCGTCGTGGGCGATGCGGCTGCGGTCATGCAAGGCGGGCATCCTGTGCCCGGCGTGGCGCAGGCGGCGATCCAGGAGGGCCACTATGTCGGAAACCTGATCGCAAGCAAGCTGCAGGGACGAAACGTGAAGCGGCCATTCCGCTATTTCGACAAGGGGAATATGGCAGTCGTCGGCAAAAATTACGCCGTCCTGGAACGGGGCGGGTTGCGCACTGGCGGGTTTCTGACCTTTCTGATCTGGGCCTTCGTCCACATCCTTTCTCTGCCGCAACTGCAAAATCGCCTCCGTGTGCAGCGGCAATGGTTCTGGTCCTATCTGACCGGCCAACGCGCGTCCCGGCTGATCCCCGAGACCCCAATGCATGAGACACCGGGGCCGGCTGCCGGCGGAAGGCCGCTTGATCCATGAACCCCTCCTATCTCCCGGCGCTCGCCGCATTAGCGGGATCTGTCATCGGCGGGCTGACGTCCTTTGCGTCGGCCTGGCTGACGCAACAGCGGCAGAGCCGCGCCGCGCAGATCTCGGGGGAAAAGATGAGGCGACAGAAACTCTACAAGCAGTTCATCGACGAGGCCTCGAAGCTCTACGCCGATGCCCTGGTTAACAATCAGGCGGAAGTCTCCGCACTGGTCAGCATCTATGCGCTGACCGGGCGCATGCGTGTCATCTCGAGCGCCTCGGTAATCGAGAAAGCCGAGGCGGTCGTTCGCCTGATCATCGATACCTATTTCGCGCCGAACAAGACGTTTTCCGAAATCCGCGAGCTGATGAACGGCCAGGCCATGAATCCGTTGCGCGCCTTCAGCGAGGAATGCCGGGCCGAACTGCAGACGCTCGGCGGCCGCAGCGCTCTGGGCAAGGCTGGCCGTGCGTAGCTCAATACTCCGCTTGCATAAGATTGGCGCAGGAAGCCTGCGAAAGTGGATGCTTGCCTATCGAGTATCCAAGCTTGCAGGCGGTTTTCAACGATTTGGCGCGATTTGCCGGCGTTTACTCACCCGTCCGAGCCACCGCAGCTACTGTCGAGCTACCGAGGTGCGATGAAGGCGGCTTTGAGTCTCCTCGGATCCCTCTCCTACAGATTCCTGAAACAAAAGAGGTCAGCGATGCATTTCGATCCCATTCTCCTATCGCGGGTCCAATTCGCCTGGGTGATCGCCTGGCACATCCTGTTGCCAGCATTCACAGTCGGCACGGCATCCTTCATCGCCGTCTGCGAGGCTCTGGCCCTTGCGACCGGGCGCGAGGTCTACGTCCGCATCTCGACATTCTGGACCAAGCTCTTCGCTATCGCATTCGGCATGGGGGTCGTGAGCGGCCTCGTCATGCCGTTCCAGTTCGGCACCAACTGGAGCCGCTACGCCTCGGCAACTGCCAACGTCCTCTCGCCGCTTTTTGCTTATGAGGGGTTGACGGCTTTCTTCCTGGAAGCCGGTTTCCTCGGTGTCCTTCTGTTTGGCCGCACGCGGGTTCCACGCTGGGCGCATTTCATCGCGGCCCTCATGGTGGCGATCGGAACCTTGTTTTCGACGTTCTGGATCTTGTCCGCCAACAGCTGGATGCAGACGCCGGCCGGCTACGAGATCATCAACGATCAGTTTTTTCCGAAAGACTGGCTCGAAGTGATTTTCAATCCGTCGTTTCCTTATCGACTGGCGCACACGGCGATCGCATTCTTCACGACAACTGGGTTCGTTGTTCTCGGGGTCGGCGCATATCTGTTGAGGGCTGACCGATCCCCACAAGAAGCGCGTATCATGATGTCGATGGCGCTGTGGTCCCTAACCGTATTGGTGCCGTTGCAGATGGTGATCGGCGATATGCACGGCCTCAACACCCGCGAATATCAGCCTGCAAAGCTCGCGGCGATTGAAGCTCGATGGGAAACCGGCAATGCGGTGCCACTGACGCTCTTTGCAATTCCGGACGACAAGGCCGAACGGAACAGGTTCGCGATCGAAATTCCGGTGCTCGGAAGCCTGATCCTGACTCACGACATCCACGGCGAGGTGAAGGGCCTGAAGGACTTTCCCGCGGATCAACGTCCGCCTGTCGCGATCCCGTTCTTTGCCTTCCGCGCAATGGTTGGATGCGCAGTCGTGATGCTTGCGCTCGTCGTCCTGGGCGGCTGGTTGCGCTGGCGCGGGCGTCTCTATGAAACGCGATGGTACTTGCTGGCATGCCAGTGTGCAGTTCCTCTCGGGTTTATCGCAGTCATCGCCGGGTGGTTTGTGACCGAGGTCGGTCGACAGCCATGGACGGTCTACGGTCTCTTGCGCACGACTGCCTCGGTGACCCCGTCTCTGACGGGCTCGGAAGTTACGCTGTCGCTCTTGGCTTACATCTCGGTTTACCTGCTGATCTATCCCGCAGGCCTCATCCTGCTGTTTCGGCTGGTTCGCACAGGCCCGCTTGCGACCAGCGAAGCGGCTCCAGCAACTGAGCTCAGTCCTGCGGCGCCAGTCCCCGCCCGCGCAATCAACATCGTGAAAGGAGAGATGTAATGACCCAGGTGCTCGACTTGGTCCCGATCTGGACGCTGATCCTGGGACTGGCCGTATTCGTCTACGTGCTGCTCGACGGCTTCGATCTCGGCGTCGGCATGCTTTACGGCTTCGCGGCCGACAAACGGTCCCGCAACGCCATCATGAACTCGATCGCGCCAGTCTGGGATGGCAACGAGACATGGCTCGTGCTGGGCGGCCTTGGCCTTCTCGCGGCCTTCCCCACTGCCTTCGCCGTGATCATTCCGGCGGTGTATTTCCCCATCCTGGTGATGTTGCTTGCGCTGGTGTTTCGCGGCGTCGCATTCGAGTTTCGGTCTCACGAGGCTGAAGACAAAGGGTTCTGGGATCGCGCGTTCTCCTTCGGATCCGCCATCGCCACGTTCGCCCAAGGCGTCGTGCTTGGGACGATGGTGCAGGGCTTCCCGGTCCGCGACGGCCAATTCGCGGGAACCTCCCTCACCTTTCTCACGCCCTTTTCCATTTTGACGGGCGTCGGCTTGATGTTCGGCTACGGCCTTCTCGGCGCCGGTTGGCTCATTCTGAAAACCGAGGGTACCATTCAGGCCGCCGCGCGTCGCCAAGGCCGCATCTGCCTCTCCGGTGTCGTCGCCGCGATCGCGACCGTGAGCATCTGGACACCCATCATGAGTTCTGCTGTGGCGGCGCGTTGGTTTACCTGGCCCAACATCGCACTGTTCGCGCCGATACCCGTACTGTCCGGCGTGATTGCGCTCGGGACATGGCGATTACTGGGCAGCAAGGCCGAAACGGCGCCGTTCTTTGGCGCTATCGGCCTCTTCGTGCTGGCGTATGCCGGCATCGCGGTCAGCCTCTATCCAATGATCGTGCCCTATCAGCTGATACTGTGGCAGGCCGCGTCCTCGCCGCGCACCCAAGCTTTCCTTCTGGTGGGAACGTTGTTTCTACTCCCTGTCATCCTAACCTATTCCGGCTGGTCGTACTGGGTGTTTCGCGGAAAGGTCAGGGCTGAAGTGGGATATGAGTGAGCTCTTGAAAACAACCGGACGGCAGCCGTCGGTGATCGCCATCTCCTGTTATTGGGAGATCTGACGAGGCATAGATTTTGTGCGGGTTGAGTCCGGCAAAAGACTTGCCGCGCTCGGGGGTACCATGCCCGATGCAGAGGCTGCTCCTCACCGAAGGAGCAAAGCGGTCAAATGATACTGGTGGATACCTCCATCTGGATTGATCATTTCCGGCATGGAGACGCAGAATTATTGGGCCAGGATCACGGCGCGCCTGATAAGAAAGCATCCACTAGTTGCTGCCGAACTATTCCTTTCCGGCGCCGGCCGCGCTGTCGAGGTCGGATGGCAGGAGCTCGTGAAACAATTCAAAGGCCGGAGCCGTCGAAGGAAAAAAGTTTCGCACCCGGTCCCACTTATTCCTTTGCAGAGAGAACCTTGAGAAGCTGCCGCAAGCCCGCTCTGTCGCAGACATCCCACTCGACTGACAATTCCTAATTTAGGGGTCTCGGTCGTCAATCGACGAATTTGGAGAGACAGGCCTTTCTGGAGCAGCTTGCGGTCGACGGTATCGAAGTAGGTCGGGGACCGGGCGAATTCTTGCAGTTGTCTGAGCCGCGCAGGCGCCCCTCCTTCCCGATTTGCATATGCCAAGGGAGATCAATCCCGGCGAGGCTCGCTTACACCGGATAGCTCAATCCAGCTTAACAAGCCGGGCTATTCCTTTTTGATTGAGGAAGGCTATGCGAGGACGCGCAAGGCGGGCAATTGGTCCGGGCCAGAGAGTGCGCCGATCCAGCCAAGTCTGGCAATCTGGGTTCTTTGATGTCCTGAACAGCGGGCGTCCTTTGTCTCAGCGAAACCGACGATAGCCCACGGTCACACGTTCAACTTGCCCGCTCCTCTGGCGGGCATTTGGAGCTTTCATTTGGGGTCAGAACGATTGCTGTTTTCCGAGCCGCTCGGCGACGTCATCGGCCATCGAGCGTAAGACCTCTGCCTCGTTGATGCCGACCAAGCGATCGATTTCAGCCTGCGCCCGATCCCATCCGGGCCGGCCTGCGTCGACGCAGGCGAGACCCTTCTCGGTGACCGTCACGATCCTTGCGCGCCGGTCGGTCTTGCTGACCTCGATCGTGACGAAACCATCGCGCTCGAGGGGACGGAGATTGTGGCCGATCGTGGCCCGGTCCATTGCCAGCAGATCGGCAAGCTGCAGCATAGTCTTCGGGCCGCGATGTTTGAGGTACCCGAGAATTGAGTATTGGGTGATCTTCACGCCGCTTTCCGCAATGCAGACGTCGTATAGACGGGTCATGCGGCGCGCGGCACGCCGAATCTTCGTGCAGTTGCACTGAGACGGAATATCAAAATCGCTGGCATCGCCATGATTGTCCACTTCAACCATTCGTCTTCCTTCCCGTCCGGTTGCAACCTACTTCTCGCCGTGGGATGGCGAGCGTCCTCGCCATCCCGGCTCGCAACCGGAGATAACACGCGCGACATTACCGAAGATAGCTCCGATCCCAGATCCATGCCGTCAGCCGCTGATGACACTTCCCGATGCCGACCAGTTCTTCTGGTCGACGGCGGACCAGTCCGTCGGCTTGCCGTCGAGGCGCGACATGCGGGTGCCCTCCCGCAGTCTTAGGATTTCCTGTTCCAGCGGGATCGAGAAGACGTTGTCGACAAGGGTATATTCCGCCGCCAGACGCCCGACCGGCGCAAGTGCCGCCGTATCGACACGGCCGCGGTCCAGATAAGCGTCGTCGCGAATATGGAACCGCAACACCTCTCCCCATATGACATGATCATTCATCTCGCCGACGGGGATGATCCGATCCACCTTGCACTCCATGGCGACCGGCGCCAGCGCCACGCGGGGCGGGCGCACGGCGACGCTCGGTGCCTTCTCCAGGCCGACCATTTCGAACTCGTCGACATCCGGGGCATGCTCCGCGGCCGACTTATGCATCGCCTCCGCGAGCGGAAGCGTCGTCAGGTTGGCGACGAACTCGCCGGTGTCGCGAATGTTGATGAACGTGTCCTTGAGCGTAACGCCATCGGATTTCGGCTGCATGGTAATCGACAAGACCGGTGGTTTGCGGCCCACGACCGTGAAGAAGGAAAAGGGCGCGAGATTGGCAACGCCATCCACCGACATGGTGCTCAGCCATCCGATCGCGCGCGGCACTACGGTTGCCACCAGGAGCTTGTAGGCATGGATGGCATCGAGATCGTCTGCGTTGATGATCATTGTCACTTCCTCAGTTGTTCGGGAATGCTTTCGGCCGTTGCGAAATGGCCCGCGTCGATGACGCCTTTCAGGTGCTGGCCGAGCTTGTACGAAAAGCCCAGCAACGCGCCCAGGGGGCGATGATGAATCGCGACATTGGCGATCTTTCCGGCCGCATTTCGACTGATTATGGTAATGCCCTTGTAGGCGACGCCGTCCAAGTCGTCGGCCTCCCATTGGAGATACTGCTGAGAACCGTCGTTGGCACTCTCCGTAAATTCCACACGCGCGTAGATCTTGCTCGCGGCCGCCTCCATGACGCGCTTGACGTTGTCGCGACCGACGACTGGTTTGACCAGGACGGCAGCCTCAAGCACAACGTCGTCGGCGAAGGCGTCGGCAAAGGTCGAGGCGGATTTCTGGGCAAAAGCGTTTTTCCAATCGGACGCCGCCCCCGATCGCCAGGCCAGTTGATCTATGAATTCCACAATCAGATTGGCAACTTGACCGGCCGCTTCGAAATGCGCCCAATGACCGGCACCGTCCAGTGTTTTGACCGGCGGCCCCTTGAACCGCTTGGCAATGGCTGTCGCCATCTCCTGTGTCACCAGGGAATCGGCGCCGCCGCGAATAACTAGAGCCGGGCCATCAAAGTCGCTCCACGACGGTGCTTCGTTAACACCACTGTTCCAGGCGTCAACGAGCTGGCGGACACTTGAGGCGCTAACGTCACGACCAAGCTCGGTCAGGATGTCGAGGTCTGCCGCCGTCATATTGGGCGCGAGCATCCGGCGCAGCTGACGCTGGGCATCCAGATCGCCGCCAAGCGCCTTGAATGGAGCGATCATCTCGTCAGGCGCGTGCACACCCTGCAGCGGCACCGGCGTGATCAACACCATGCCAGTAACCTGCTTCGGTCGCGCCGCCGCCACCAATTCGGCAATCTGGGCTCCCATGCTTTGTGCAACGAGGACGACCGGGACGGAGAGCGCATCGACGATCGCCCCGACATCATCGGCGTATCGCTGCAGGTCTATGCGTCCGGGGTCGGCAGTCAGCGCACCCATGCCCGGCAGGTCAAGCGTCACCTTTCGTGCGTCTTGGGCCTCGAGCCCACCGACAACGCGGTCCCAAATGCTCCCGGCGTCGAGGAACCCATGAATGAAGACGAATGCGCGGTTACCGCTCCCGGAAACGTGGAAGGGAATCGTTTGTCTGCGATCCTGGTCTGTCATGCCTAGTCCTCCTAACGAGACAACGACGGAGAATATCCGTTGCCAAAATGACAGAACGGAGTATAAGTCTCATATGCCCCTATTTACAAGAGGCACTCACCACAATTCGTCGGAGGTGTTCATGATTAAGCGAATAGACGTCGAATTTCCCGTCGAGGGCGGCGATATGCTGCGGGGCTGGTTCTTCTTGCCGTCGGCTGGCGAAGGGCCGTTCCCGGCCATCTCGATGGCGCATGGTTATGCCGGGGTCAAGGAATTTGGTCTGGAACCATTTGCGCGCGCCTTCGCCGCGGCAGGCTTTGCCGTGCTCCTGCACGATCATCGTGGCTTCGGGGCAAGTGACGGCACGCCGCGGCACGACGTCGACCCCTGGCGGCAGATCGCCGACTGGCGGCGGGCGATTTCCTTCCTGGAAAGCCGCGAGGAAGTGGATGCTGAGCGGGTTGGTGTCTGGGGAACGAGCTACGCCGGTGGGCATGTCCTAGTCCTTGGCGCGACCGACCGGCGCATCAAGGCCGTCGTTTCTCAGGTCCCGACGATCAGCGGCTACGAACAAGGGCTGCGGCGCATTGCTCCCGATCAGATCCCGTCGCTCGAGCGTGTCTTTAGCGAGGATGAGCGGGCCCAATTGCGTGGCGAGGCGCTGGCCCGGCAGGCCGTCGTCAGTGACGACCCCAGTGTCCCGGCCTCCTATCGCAGTCGCGATGCTATCGACTTCTACCTTCAGCCGGTCCCGGAGGGCGTCTGGGAAAACACGGTGACCGTGCGGTCGACACGGGCTGCGCGAATGTACGAGCCGGGGATCTGGGTGCCACGGATCTCGCCGACCCCGCTTTTGATGGTCGTCGCACTGTCCGACACGATTACGGTTACCGATGTCGCGCTCGGCGCCTACGAACGAGCGCTGGAGCCGAAGAAACTCGTTACGATCCGGGGCGGACACTTCGACCCCTATCTCGGAGAATTTCGGACGTCCAGCAGCGCTGCAGTGGACTGGTTTAAAAACTACCTCCAGAGCGAATAGTGCCCAGCCTTCTCTGGGCCCGGCAATTGCCTCGGCCCAGGGAAAGAAAAGACAACCGATCGGTCGAGCGCCTGCGCGCGACCGATTAGTCCGCGGATATCGCGCCACACCTGCACTTGCAGCAGGATAAACTGCCTAGAAAGGAACAGCCATGCCTAAGCTGAAATGGGAATTATTGACCAAGAAACGCGGAAGCTCCACCCAAGGCGTTCCGCCGGGTAAGGAAGATCTCGCTTGGGTGACAAACACTGTCACGCTCATCTCTGGTGAGCACGACGCAGTTCTCGTAGACACGTTCCTGTCCGAGCAGCAGTCGAAGGAACTGCTGGACTGGATCGTCGCTAGCGGCAAGAACCTCACCACCATTTACGTCACCCACGCCCACGGCGACCACTTCTTCGGCCTGAAGCTGTTGCTCGACCGCTTCCCCAACGCGAAGGCGATCGCCACCGCCTCGGTTGTAGCCGCGATCAACAACCAGATCGCACCGGAGTTCATCAAGTCATTCTGGGAACCGCGCTTTCCGGGACAGCTTCCTTCGACGTTCGTGGCGCCAGAGGTGCTCGATGGCGATACCTTCTATCTCGAGGGTAACGAGCTCAAGGTGGTAGAACTTGGCCATACCGATACATCGCATACCACGGCCCTTCATGTCCCTTCGATCGGCTTGGTGATCTCTGGCGACGGCGTCTACAACAACACGCACCTGTATCTCGCGGAATGTGATGAGGCAGCGAGAGCCGGTTGGCTCCATGCTCTCGATATCATCGAGGCGCTTGAGCCGAAGGCCGTCGTCACCGGCCACGGCGTGCTCGATCCGGACAGTTCGCCGCGCCACATAGCCGAAACGCGCCAATACCTTCAAGACTTCGCCGCAACGATCCCGGTCACAAATACGGCAATTGAATTTTACGAGAAGATGCTGTCCCTGTATCCCAGCCGGGTCAATCCCGGCTCGCTGTGGGCGGCAGCGAAGGCAATGAAGCCGTCGTAAGATTTAACGCGACAATCTTGTCTCGGACTAAGGTTTGGCGTCCTGCGACTGGACGCCGAACCTGACTTCAGTGCCCGACATGTACGGCGCGGCGTGGATCGTCACGGCGCGCAATTCCGGGAGGCCCCTCTTCCGCACTACCGTCGCCTTGGACGGAATCGAACCGGCGGCTCATCTAGCGAACAGGCAAGTCTCGCGGGTACGGTTAAGCATTCTATCGCTGCTCACGTTTTTGCGCGGTCCATGCTCCGGCTTTTGATCCGGACATGTACCAGAGGCCCTTCTGCGCGGATCGACCCACATGCCTCCTAAAGTCGCGACCGGCTTGCTTATCAACGCCGCGATCTCGGCCCTCGGCACCGAGATTGACACCAGCATGCTTTGGTCTGTTGCCAGCAATTTAACAAAGGATTTTTCGGATGGTGATCTCATAATCCGCCAGAGCGCCGACCTGCCGAGAGCTCGACCCGGCAAGCCTCACCAAATTCGAGGAGAACGTTCAATGCGCCGGATCGAGCCATATCCTTGATTTCAGAGAGGGTGCGGTTTGGCGCCAGATAGGTTTCGACAATCCTATCCATCACCAACTCGGCCGCGTTCACGACTGGACGCGAGGAGAAGAGGCGCATCTGGGCGACTAACGCGTAACAGAAGACGAGGTCGGAAACGTCGTCTTTCTGGTGGCTGATGGCGTCGCCATAGAGTCGTGTGGCTTCCGCGATGAAATCGGAAAAAAGCTTTTCGCGCTTGGCCATCTCGGCGTCGCGATGCTTTTCCATGGCCTGTGATCGCTGGGTTGTCCAGGTAGTGATAAAAGAGGTCAGGCTGCCGATCGCGACGCCTGCAAGTCCCATCAGAGCAGATAGGTATTCGCTCAAGAGTTTGTCCTCTCACAGGAAGCTAGCACGGCTGTAACGGCACCGTGCCAAGCTATAGCAGCCGATCCTGCAAACTGGGCAGATGTCGGCGCGTCGGGAGCGCGTGGCGAATTCTCTCTAGTCGGCGAGCGGAGGGCCCACCCACACGCCTGGCGGTATCGCCGGAATGTAATTTGCCAATCCGTTCAGCATCGCCTGCAAGACACTGTCGGTCAGTTCGCGTAGCGCTTCGGCTGGCCCCACGAGACGGTCCACCAACAGGAGCGTCAGGCCGTGCAACTGTGACCAGAACACCAGGATGGCACCGTCGAGTTTGCTTTCGTTTTCGGCGGTGTTCGGAATCTCGCGCCCCAAGGCGCCGCCGCTCATCGCATCGACGATCAGTGCTTTCATCCGGTAGGCAGCGGTCCTCTCTATCACCGGACGGTCGCTATTCTGGCCCGTGAGGTAGCCGCCGAACATCAATCTGTAAAGCGCAGGATTATTGGCGCCTCCACAGACGTAAGCGCCTGCCATGGCAGCCAGTCGCTCGCGCGGACTGCCAAGACCCTTGGTGGCTTTGGCCATCCGCTCTGCCAGAAGTTCGAACCCTACCGCCGAAACGGCAGCCAGCAGCTCGCGCTTGTCGGCGAAGTGCTTGTAGGGCGCGTTATGGCTGACGCCCGCTCGGCGAGCGAGTTC
The DNA here is from genome assembly GCF_030272705.1 of Rhizobium mayense. Lineage (GTDB taxonomy): Bacteria > Pseudomonadota > Alphaproteobacteria > Rhizobiales > Rhizobiaceae > Rhizobium > Rhizobium mayense. Next base: position 304,832 of record NZ_JARFYM010000010.1, read on the forward strand.
CCGGAGGGAGAACTCCGTGCTTTGGGATTCGCTTAGAACTTCAAGCGCGGCGTCGACAATGGCCCTCTGGAGGTCCCCATGATGGTAAGGGCGCTGATCTGTGGTCGAATTTGTTTTGCTCATACTCATCCATTAAGTTGCGAAGTTGCTCTTGTCAACATTTTGTGACCGACTTGATGTTGACATTGTCCACTCTACCCTCTAAGTGGGCATTGTCAACATCGGGCAGCGCCCATTAATCCATCCAGATTGGAGATTCAGATGAACGATCAAGACCGCAGCCTGGGAAAGACGGCAGAGACCAACTCCGGCGGTGCCAAGTGGGATCTACGTCACCCCGGTTTGCTCATGAAGGACGGCGAGCGCGAGGTGCACGAGTTTATGGGCATGTGGCCCCTCAAGCCGGACGCCGACCTCGTCAAGCTGACGAATACGCTCGCATACAATGAGTTCTGGACGCCGCCCGTGCTGAACTTCGCGGAAGCAACGACGCTGCTCGGCCTGATCAGGGCGGCGCGCTGGTTCGTCGGCACCAGCACCGAGTTCGGTCCCACTCTCTATTTCGTCTCGCAGTTCGACAGCAGCCTCGACAAGTATTTCGATGACTTCGTTCTCAACGGCAGGGAGAATCTCGAGTGCATCTGGGGCCAGTGCATCGGCTGCCCCACCGGCCCGCAGGCAACGGCATATGACATTGTGCAGTATATCGCGCGCGGCCAAATCAAGACGCTGGCCTGCTACGATGCTTTCCCCAGCCTCAGCAATAGCCAGATCGAGAAGCAGGCCGACTGGTATGCAAAGACGCAGAAGTTCCAGCGCCAGGTCGCCCAAGGCGACGGCAGTCTCGAAGACAAGGTCAATGCCTTCCTTAGCGAGCTGACTCAACCCTTCGATCATGTTCGCAGCGCTGCCGCGATCGACACTGATGTTGGCAATCAGCCGCAGTTCACGGACGTGCCCGAGCGGCTGGGTCTGAAAAAGGCAGCATAACTGCTGCCCTCAGGATCGACGTAAGAACCCGCCCTTTCTGCGTCGATCCCCCGAATTTCGGCGACCCGCCCACAAGGAGTCCAACATGCTCGCCAAAACATCTCCGCCAATTTTGACGTCCGCTGATCTCAAAGCCAATTTGTCGGACATCCAGGACAACATCGTTGCGCCCATACTGATGCGGTACGGACGCCACGTTTTCCTCAAGTTTACCGATGGCACCAAGGCACGCGCCTGGCTCCGCGAGATGTTCAATCGAGTCAACGCCCGGTCCGAGGAACATGGCACGCGCTTCACCGTCAATATCGGCTTCACCTATGAAGGGCTGAAGGTGCTCGGATTGTCCCAGCGCTCGTTGGATACCTTTCCGCAAGCGTTCCAAATGGGTATCCGCGCTCGCGCATCTCTGGTGGGCGATGTGGGGCCGAATTCGCCGCAGTTCTGGGAAGGTGGCCTCGGCACCGCCGACATCCATGCGATGGCATACTTTCGTACGGATTCTGAAGAGGGTCGGGAAGAGGCAACGGACATGATGCGGGCGGTGATGGACGCCACTGGTGGCGTGGAGGATCGCTTCGTCCAGGACACCACCGCGCTCGCCAATGAAAACGGCATTGGTTCGGAGGGAGAGCATTTTGGGTTTGCAGATCCCATTTCTCAGCCTCCCATCGAGGGAGCCGACGCCCCACATTATCCAGGTGACGGTGTGCTTGAACCCGATGGGACGTGGCGGCCACTCAAGCCAGGTGAGTTCCTGCTGGGTTATGAAGACGAGTCCGGCCCAAACAACGTACCGCGGCCTGAGCCCTTCGAACTCCGCGTGAACGGAACGTTCATGGTGTTCCGCAAGCTCTATCAGGACGTGGCGGCCTTTCGCCGATATCTCGCCAAGGCCGCGAAGGGATTATACGATACTGACGATCCGTATCATCAGGATCTCGTCGCAGCCAAGATGATGGGCCGGTGGCGAAGCGGCTGCCCTCTTGATCTATCACCGGAGGCCGACGATCCAGAGATCGCATCCGACCCGATGCGCCGCAACGACTTCAGCTATGCAGGCGATGACCAAGGGCATCGGTGCCCGCTCGGCTCGCATTTGCGCCGGGTCAATCCGCGCGAGACACCTTTGAAGCGCGCGACGACGGTCAGGCGACATCGCCTGATCCGACGCGGCGTCGAGTATGGCCCCCGATTGCCGGAGGGCGTGCTCGAGGACGACGGCGTTGACCGTGGACTGGTCCAGCTTTTGATCCAGGCGGATATCGAACGGCAATTCGAGTTCATTCAGAAAGAGTGGATAGCCGGCGGCGAATTTATCGGACTTGACCGTGATGAGCGGGATCCGATCGCCGGCGTCGGTGGCACCGGCTCACAGATGATGGTGCCCGGCGCCAAACGGCCGTTCCTTTTCGATTTGCCGAACTTCGTAACCGTCAAGGGCGGTGAATACCTGTTCGTGCCCGGCGTCAACGCGCTCAAGGGCATCATCGAACAAAAATTCTGAAATCAACAAAAAGAGATCAATTCAATGTCAGATCACTTCAGCGGCCCGTCTGTGATGGGCGATCCAGCGGTAGATATCACGGATTTCTACGCTTTCCCCAGCCCGGACCGTCCCGGGAATCTCGTCCTAATCATGAACGTGTTTCCGATGGCAACGGCGCAGGCCTTCTTCAGCGATGTCGTCAGCCACCGTTTCAGACTGCGGCCGCTCTTCCAATCGGCCGGCAAATTCCTGCACGGCCCGGCGGAACATACGATCGAAGTTCGCTTCCGAGATGTGCCGAGCGTGACTGCGGTTCAGAAAGGTACCGTCATCACCTCGGACGGGCGCGAGGCGGATTTCGTTGTTGGCGAATCCTTGGAACTGGACGGCATGCGAGTCTTCGCGGGACTTGTCAGTGACCCCTTCTTCATGGACGTCGAGGCTACCATCCGCACTGACCTTTCGGGCCAGCTCTCCTTCAGTGAGAAAGGTACGAATACCGTACAGTTTCGCGACGTGCTGTCGATCGTAGTCGAGGTCGAGGCAGCCTCGATTGTCGACCGTTTCGAAGGTGTCACCCTCATTGCCGCCGTGGCGGAAACCATTGTCGCGCGGCGCGGCAAGCCCATCCGGCTCGAACGGGTCGGCCGGCCGGAAATCAAGAACGTCATGCTGTCGAACGCGACGCGCGACCCGAAGGGCGTCGAACTTCGCGACCTCTACAACAGGGAGGACGCTTTTTCCCTCTCCCGGGACTATCGGCCGCTCTACGAGGCGCGTCTGGCTGCGACCCTCGCGTTCTTTGATGCTATCGACGGCGCAACTGCGTGGCCGCCGGCTGCCGACGGGCGCCATCCCGCACTCGATCTGCTGATGGATGACTACCTGGTCCTGGATCTTTCTCGCCCCTTCGCCCCGGGAGGGTTCCTAGAGATCGAACGCGCGGCGCTCGAGCATAGACCTCACGCGACCGCCGGCGGCCGCTGGCTCGACGACGACATCCTGGACGAGATGCTGACGCTCTTCGTCAACAGCGGCCGCGGCAAGCGGCTGGGCGACGGGGTCGACGGACCGACCAAGCCGGCGGCTCTCAACTTTCCCTACGTGCGCGAGCCGAACCGGCGCACGGATCTTCCCATGCCCGCATTTGTGGAGAATTGAACATGGACAACTTCAAAGGCAATGGCAGCACCGACTGGTTCCTTCGGTATCCAGTGATGTCGACGCTAAGGCCCAGCTACCCGCGCGGACCCTGGCACTACAAGGACATGCATCAGCTCATCGTCACCTACGAGAGCACCGCGGAGGCCGTGCGCGCCGTCGTTCCAAGGCCCCTCGAGCCCGCCGAGGGGAACCGCGTCGCCATAGAATGGCGGAACATGACCGAGGTCAGCGGATTCGGACCGTATGTCGAGATCGGCCATTCGGTCGCCTGCACCTTCGAGGGCAGGCCGGTGACCTACGTCTTCCAGGCATTCCTCAACAGCGAGTCGCCGACGCTCGCCGGCCGCGAGATCCTCGGTTTTCCGAAACGGCATGGAGAGCCCGAGTTGAAGGCCGTCCGGGAAGTGCTGACCGGCACCCTTTCCTATGGCGGGACTCAGGTCGCGCTTGCGACCATGCCGTATCGCTCGGTCAACCTCTCGGACCGCCTGGCCGAGATCGAGCAGGAGCTGCAGGCCCCTCAGCTCGTGCTGAAGCTCCTTCCCGACGTGGACAATCACACGCCGAAGGTGGCGCAGCTCGTAAAGGTCAATCTCTACGATGTCCGGTTGAAGGGCGCATGGGGCGGACCCGCGGAACTGTTCATGGTCCCTCATATCGGCTGCCCGGTTGCGGCGCTTCCGGTCGTGCGTGTCCTCGAAGGCCGCCAGCATCTCTGGGACATGACGCTCAACGACGGAGAAGTCGTCTACGACTACCTGAAGGCCGAGCGCCGCTAGGTTTCATCAGCAAATCTCATGCGAGTGGGAAATCCTTCCACCGCCCATTATAGGAGAATCGAACATGAATGAACTGAAGGGCAAGGGCGCCGTCGTCACCGGCGCCGCATCCGGGATCGGCAGAGCGATCGCGACGGCGTTCATCGAGGCGGGCGCGAGCGTGCTGCTATGCGATCTCAACGCAAAGGCACTGGACGATGTCACCCGCGAACTGGGCGGTCGCGCCGTTGGCCGCATTACCGACGTTTCCGACGAGGGACAGGTCGAGGGAGCGCTGCGGCAAGCCCGCGAAACTTTCGGATCCCTGGACATAGTGGTCAACTGTGCAGGATTCGGTGCGATCAGGCCAATCACCGAGCTGACCGCCGACAAGTGGCATTCCGTCCAGGCCGTGACCCTCGGCGGCGTCTTCTTTGGGGTCAAGCATGGCGCCCGCATCATGATCGAGCAAGAGCGTCCGGGCGTAATCATCAATATCTCCTCGGTGAATGCACGGCAGGCCGGCGAAGGCCAGGCAGCATACTGTGCGGCCAAGGCCGGGGTGGACATGATCACCCGTTGCGGCGCCCTCGAGCTCGGCGCTCGCGGTATCCGTGTCGTCGGCATCGCTCCGGGTCTGGTGGAAACACCCTTGACCCGAAAGGAGCTTGAGAACCCTGCAATGCGCGACCTCTTTCTCGGTGTCATTCCGATGAACCGTGCCGTTGCAGCGGAAGAAATCGGCGCGGCCGCCGTGTTTCTCGCGTCCGACAAGGCAAGATCGATCAATGGCGACACGATCGCAATTGACGGCGGTTCGCTGACGCGGGGCTATCCGGCGCTGTTGACGGGTATCAAGGAAACCGCCGCATGACGAACGAGCCCCGGCGCTATACGAGCGGGCGGATCGCCGTCGCCAACCTGTCGGCCTCGATCGGCACCCTCGAGCGCGATCGCAGCAACGGTGCAGATCCGGAAAAGCTGCTGGCGCTCTCGAAGCTCCTTTTCTTTCGCGGCGACCTCTTGGGTCGCATCGCAGACCACGACCGCGCCGAGGCAATCGCCAACGAGGCCGTTGCCGTTGCGCCCGAATCCGCAAAAGCGCTCTTCGTTCGCGCCCAGATTGCCGGTCGCTTTCACTTGTTCGAAAAAGCAAAGGGCCTTCTCGCTCATGCGTTCATGGCCGGATACTCAAGACAGGAAATCGACGCAGAACGGGCTGCCCTGCTGCAGGCAACGGGGCACTACAACGAAGCGTTGGTCCTGCGTGAAAGACTGGCGAAACGCATTCCGGGGATCGACACACTGGGTAGTCTCGCGTCATTGCTGGCGGAAATGGGTGACTGGGCAGCGGCGGAAGTCTGCTACGCAGATGCCGTCGCGGCCGACCACGGCATCTCTCCATTTCCAGGCGGCCAACTTCTCTTCGAGTGGGGCGTGAGCGCGATGCGCCGCGGCGACCTGGACCGCGCGGAGGCACTCTTCGCACACCTCGAAGTGATCCTGCCCCAGCACGTTCCAGGACGGGGGCATCGAGCGGAAGTAGCGCTCGCGCGCGCAAAGCTGGATGTTGCAAAAGCTCTCGTGGCGCCGCTCGTCGAAATGTCCGACGACCCTGAGTATCGCGCGGTGCATGCGGAGATCCTCAATGCTCTCGGCGACTGCGGGGCAGCACGGGAAGAAGCGAAGTGTGCGGCGGAAGGATATAAACTGCTTCTGGCGCGTCGGCCTGAAGCCTATGCAGACCATGCGGCGGCATTCTTCATGGGAATTGGAAATCGTCCGAAGCGGGCACTCGAGCTTGCTCTGGCGAATTTCAAGCTCCGCGACACGCCGAGATCGCGAAAGCTGCTTGCTCGCGCAAGCCACGCGGCCGAAGTCGCACCTGTTCGCGAGGTCGCGGTATGAACGCCCAGATATCCGCCGGGACGAACCGGACATCGCGTCGCAGGATTGTTGTCATCGGAGCCGGCTTCGCGGGCATGGCTGTAGTCCACGCGTTGCGCAACAGCGACGCGGACATCACGCTCGTCGACCGCAACAATCACCATCTCTTCCAGCCGTTCCTGTTTCAGGTCGCCACGTCGATCCTCGAGCCTGCGGAAATCGCCACGCCTATCCGCTCTCTACTGCACGAGCTGTCGAACGTCCGGGTGGAAATGCGAGAGGCGACGCGCATCGATCTGCGTCGCCGAGCTGTCCTCATGAACGAAGGCGACCCTCTGGCCTATGACATCCTCGTCGTCGCGACGGGAGCGCAGACAAGCTATTTCGGCCACGAGCTGGAATGGTCGCAGCATGCGCTTGGTTTGAAGTCGCTAGGAGACGCCGTCGCGGCCCGAAATCGTCTTCTAAGGGCATTCGAGCGCGCGGAACTGGAGCCGGATCCCATGAAGCAGGCGCGCGACATGACGGCAGTCGTCGTGGGTGGCGGGCCGACGGGCGTCGCGATCACGGGCACGATCAGCGAGCTTGCCCAAAGGACACTGGCATCCGACTTTCGAAACATCGACCTCCGCAAGGCGCGCATCGTGCTTGTCCAGGCTGGACCGAGATTGCTGCCCGCATTCAGCGAGCGACATTCGGCCTACGCCGCCCGCGCCCTGGAAGCTCAGGGTGTGGAGATAAAGCTGGGCGCTCCCGTCACCGATGTTGACGCGACGGGCGTCACCGTCGGCGGCGAACGCATCGAGGCGGCAACCGTCCTGTGGTGCACCGGCGTCGAGGGCGTGCCGGTGGCGCGCGCACTCGGGGCGAATGTCGAACCGAACGGAACGGTGGCGGTGCTGAATGATTTTTCGGTGCCGGGTCATCCCGACTGCTTTGTCATAGGTGATGCAGCCCATGTGGTCGGCCGTGATGGCCGGCCGGTACCGGGTCTGGCATCGGTTGCCCAGCATCAGGGCCGATATGTCGGCAAAGTTATCGCCGCCCGGCTTGCAAGCGCGACTCCTCCCAAGCCCTATGAGACATTCACGCCGAGCAAGCTCGCAACCATCTCGCGGCATGTCGGGGTCGCGGAATTTCGCGGTCGTTCGATCACGGGCTACCCCGCCTGGTTGATGTGGGGATTGCTGCATCTTCGAAGCCTATCAGGTGGAGGCCATGCCAAGTTTTCTATCTTGGCGAACTGGGCCCGGCTTCTGGTCACCTACCGTCGTAGTGGGCGGCTGATCGTCGAGCCGTCCGAGCTGGTAGGGCGTCGGAAGCGCCCGGAAGTGGCTGAAGACACTTCAACTGAAACCTCGAACGTCGTCGTGCTTCGTCCATGACGAAATTTGGAGCAGATACATGCCAAAAGCATCCATGATCTCCCATACGCTCGGTGAAACCGGTCCGCGGGAAGCCGTGATGACGGGGCCTCACCGCGTCCTAATCATCGGCGGCGGAATAGCCGGTTTGGAAATTGCCTCTAAGCTGCCGAAACGCATCGGCAGCATGTCGGTTGCCGTGACGCTGGTCGACCGGGAGCCCGCCTATGTCTGGAAGCCGATGCTCCACACCATCGCTGCCGGAACGACTGACGTTTGGCAGCAGCAAACCTCCTATGTGGCCCAGGCACGCAATCGCAGCTTCGTCTTTGAGCCTGGAGAACTAAAAGCAATCGACCGTCAGGAACATTCCGTCCGCCTCGGGGCGCTGGAGATTGATGGGCGCTGCATCTTGCCGGAACGGTCTCTTTCCTACGATACCCTGATCCTGGCAGTTGGCAGCCAGGCAAACGATTTCGGGACGCCAGGCGTTCGCGAGCATTGCCTGACCATCGACAGCCGGTCGCAAGCTATGAACTTCAACCGCCAAGTCATGGCGCGCATGCTCGAAACACTCGCTGCCGACGCCACACTGCGCATCGCGGTGGTGGGCGGCGGCGCCACGGGTGTCGAACTAGCCGCAGAACTCATCCAACTCACCGAAGTCACAGCCCACTACGGTGCCGCGGGACTACGTGATCAAGTCAGGGTCACACTGGTCGAGGGTTCGCCCAATCTGCTGGGTGCCTTCCCCGATCGAGTGGCGATCGCCGCGCGCGAACGTTTGGAGAAGCTAGGCGTCACCGTTCTCACAGGAGCGCGGGTCGTCGCCGCGGAAGCCGACTGCCTTCGACTTGCGGATGGAGAGCAGATCCCTGCGGAGCTGAAGGTGTGGGCGGCCGGGGTGAAGGGTTCGGACGCCTGTGCCGCATACGACGGCCTCGAATTGACGCGCAGCAACCAAATCATGGTGAAACCCACCCTGCAGACGACGGTCGATCCTGCAATCTTTGCGGTCGGCGACTGCTCGAGTCTTGCGGTGGTCGACGGGGGCAAGCCCCTGCCTCCGGCGGCACAAGTCGCGCACCAGCAGGCGTCGCACCTGATCCGTCATCTTCCCGGTTGGCTGCAGGGCCGAGAGCTGCCGCCCTTCACCTTCCGTGACTTCGGTTCGATCGTATCGCTCGGCGGCTACGGCGCCTATGGCTCGCTTGGACAATTCGGCCTGTTTAGGGGCGGTTTTATCCGCGGACGCGCGGCTCAGCTCGGCCACGTCCTCCTCTATCGCAGCCACCAATCGAGGCTGCACGGCTTCTGGCGCGGCGGTCTGATCTGGCTTGCAGACATGATCAATTCCCGCGTCAGGCCGCGCCTTCGATTGCCCGACTGATGGTCCGAGCACCCACCGCACCCTTTCCTACGAATCCTTCCGCGCCGAAAGCTGCCGAATGATGACTCCTGTCCTTCTCGCAACCGTTCTCTCCGGACTCCTCGTCGGCTTCGTTCACGTGGTGTCCGGACCGGATCACCTCGCCGCCATTGCACCCTATGCCATCGACGCCAAGGCGCGTGCCTGGCGAACCGGGATTCGATGGGGAGTCGGACATAGCGGGGGTGTCGCTGGCGTCGGGTTTCTTGCCCTCCTGCTGCGGGATGCCCTGTCCATCGATCTCGTGTCCGCATGGGGCGAGCGCTGCGTGGGCGTGATGCTCTGCGCCATCGGCATCTGGGGACTGAGGGCTGCATTCACCGATCGCTCCGCCCATTGCGATCGGCACCGCGGACATCCGCATAGTGCTCGACACAGGCATCCTGCATTCGCGGTCGGCACAGTCCATGGACTTGCGGGAAGTTCGCACCTGCTCGGGGTCGTGCCGGCGCTCGCCCTGCCCACGGATGCCTACGCGGTGGCCTACCTCCTGCTGTTCGGTCTGGGCACGACTGCCGCGATGGCAGCCTTTTCAATGTTGATTGGCTGGCTCGCGGGTCGGCCGGGCGCCCGTAGCGTCAAAGTGCAAAATGCCCTCATGGCCTCGTTTTCTATGCTCGCCATCGTCGTCGGAGCCGTGTGGTTCTGCCAGGGCATTTGAGCATTCTAATCCCTGGACCTCCGCAAACACGCCAGCACGTAACCGACGTCTAATTGGTGGGAAACCGCATTGGCCTGTCTGGCATCAATGAATCTCTGAATACAAAGGAAATGAAAATGGAAATGTGCAATGGCTTGAACCAGCCCATATTGAAGGGCGTGCGTCGCTTGGTGGCCGTCAATCTTGGGGTCACTGCGATGTTTCGGAATGCCGTCCAAACTGCTGCGCTCGGCATGTGCGTAGGATTTGCCACGCTGCCGACAGCTCGAGCGGATGAACCGGCGCCTCCGTTCAAGCCGGAGATTAGCGAAGAGGCCGCGACTGCTATTTCGCAGATGGGAAAGACGCTGCATGCTAGGGACTTGTCGGTCACGGCAAGAACCGTCAGCGTCTACCTGGACGAATCCGGCCAACCGCTTCATATCTTCCATACGATCAAAATCGCCGCCCGCCGGCCCGATCGGATCGCCGTCGAGTTCAGCGGCGATGACGGCAGACACGATCTATTCTACGACGGCAAAGCGGCCTCGGTCTTCTTTCCCGACAGCAAGAAATACATGACGATCCCCGCGTCGGGCGACACACTGTCCGCGCTCAACGAGATCGAAGACAAACTGGACCTCGATTTTCCTCTCGCTGTCCTCTTTGCAGGCTCTCCGGACGAAGTTCTGCTGGACGATACCATGGCGGCCCGGCAGGTGGGTACCGCTACCGTCGACGGGATCGAGTGCCGGCATCTGCTATTCTCGCAGAAGTCCGGCATCGATGTGGAATTGTGGGTCGAGAAGAATGACGCAGCGACCCCGCATCGCCTGGTCGTCACCTACCCGTTGCTGCAGGGCCAGCCAAGCTTCGTTGCCGAATTCACCAGTTGGACGACGGAGCCCCCTCTGTCCGACTCCGAATTCACCTTTGAACCTCCGGCCGATGCGAAAAAGATCGATCCGACGCGAGCCGTCGCGTCGGGATCGGAAGGGAGCCGGTGATGAACGATCTGAAGCGCACCTGCCTTGCTTTTCTCGCTTTTACGGCCATCACATCGGACGTCGCCTTCGGTCAGTTTGCGCCGCCGCCCGGCGGTCCGCCGCCCTTGCCGTCTGGAGGGCCACCCCATTTCCCGTCGGGAGGGCCGAGCGGCCCCGCGCGTCCGCCGATGGCGAGCCACGGTCGACCGCCGGTGAGCGCACAGAAGCATCCACCAGCGAACCCCCATACTCGTATGCCAATTGTCGGTGGCGCAAAGGGGCGGTTGGCGGAAGGGCCAGGCCGCGGAGCGAGCAACCTGTCCGGAAACATCCGCAACACGGTGAACTCGGGCGGTAACATCGCCGGCAACCGCACCTTCACGAACGCCGGGGGCAATATCGTCGCGAAGGACTCAGGCAACCTCACCGTCAACAACTCCGGCGATCTCAAGGTCTCGGGCAACGGCAACGGATACTTTGGCCGTGGATATTATGGTCGCGCAGATCACGGCCGCGCTGAGTATGGCGGTGGAGACTATGGGCGTGAATACTATCGCCGCGAAGCCTACGCTCTGGGCGGGTATGCGGCAGGCGTCGCCGTCGGTGCGGCAGCCGCGTCGGGCACCGGTGGAAGGACCTATTCCTCTTATGCAGATCAGTCTGGATCCGCTGCGGGCTCCTCTGGCGCAGCATCCTCCGGTTCGTCCCACGGCAGTGCTCAGAGCTCTGCCAACGCGGCGTCGTCAAGTTCGTCGCACGGGGGCTCTTCAGGTTCGCCACACGCCAGTTCTTCAGGCTCTGCTGGCGAGGTATATGCGAGCTCTTCCGATCAGAGCCGCTCCGGCCAGGCCGTTGCAGACAGGCAGAACCAGAGCGGCGGCAACAGCAGCTCGCAGTCTGTGAATCCTCTGATCGCCGGCCTGTTTGAGAGCCTTCCACCGGAAGGCACGGCATGGACGTCGGAAGAGGCGGTCGGCTGGCTTCAGGCCGCGGCCGCCAATCTGCGGATCGTCTATAGGATCCAGGGAAACATCGTGGTCTCGGGCGAAACCCCGCCGTCGGACTACAATCGCGTACCTGGTAGGAACTAGATCAGCTCAGCATGAGGAAGAGGTTGAGGCCGGACGTCGCACGACGCATCCGGCCTTTGCCGCGCGCAGTAAACCACACGGCTCTGTCCGCTCTGACGTACCTGCCCAAGTCACGCGGCTCGTCCCGAATGTTGAAGAGCCCCTTTCATAACAAGGTCAATGTGCGCCTCCGTAAGCGCCCTGCCGTCGATCGGTTTCTGATCCGCAAACATCAGCCGCCAGAGGGCAACCTGAAAAATCGAACTCGCCAGCACGTCAGGCATGTCGACCGCCGCATCCAGTATAAACTCTCCGGATGTCACGCCTTGCTCGACCAAGGCCGTAAGGGCTGCAAGCGTCGGTGCGATGAATTGCTCATGAAGGCAATCGACCATTTCGGGAAAACGAGTTCCTTCGGCGATGGATAAGCGCAGGAGTTCTCGTGTCTTTCGGTTATTGGCCGTGTTCTCATAAGCGATAAGCAGCAGGTCGCGGATCCGGTCGGCGCAGGATCCCCGAAGGCTGCCGATGGCGGTCGACATGTCAGCGGATGACGTCGAGGCGTGGCGAAACATTTCTCGGAAAAGAACTTCCTTGATCGGGAAATAGAAGTAGATCGTTCCCTTCGTTATCCCCAGTCGGGCTGCGACATCTTCGACACGCGTCGCCGCAAAACCTTTTGCCGAAAACTCCTCGAATGCGGCCTCCAATATTTCCTGGGGCCGCCGCGCCTTCCGTTCCGCCCTCGATGTTCTCTTTTCAACGCGTTCCATCGGTCTGGAATTGTTCGGATACCCGGCTGACCGCATCTGCTTCACCTATCTCTATGTTGCGCGTGTCAACATTTTCCGGCGGCCATGTTGACAGCGCCCACTTTAGTCTTTAAGTGGGCGATGTCAACATCAGGCATGCGCCTGGCAGCATGAGATGAAGCTGGTCGATCAACAACGCGGCTCTCTTCGCAAACCGTACCGGAGCAAAAAATGCAGTCCTTTCGAATGCTGGGAATTGGTCTCGCCTGCGCAGTTCTGGCTGCCTGCGAGGAGAAAGCAGAAGTGGCTCCGCCGCCGCAGCAGGTTCGCGTCGTCTCGGCCGCGGACGCGCAGCATCAACCCGGTGCGGAAATCACCGGCGAGGTGAAGGCAAGGGTCCAGACCGAACTTTCCTTTCGCGTCAGCGGTAGGGTTCTCGAGAGAAAGGTCGACGTCGGGTCGCATGTCCACGCCGGCGATGTCCTGGCCCGGCTCAACGACACGGAGCAACAGGCCGACGTCAGTGTCGCCCGCGCAGCACTGGAGTCGGCGCAGGCGGTCCTCGCGCAAAAGACGCTCGCCTTCAACCGGGCGTCGTCTCTACTGCAGTCGCAGGCGGTCCCGCGGGCAATCTTTGACGATGCCCAGAAAGAGCTTCTGAGCGCGCAGGCTTCCCTCGAGGCCGCCGAGGCCGCGCTCGCGACCGCGAAGGACGCGCTGTCCTACACCGAGTTGAAAGCGGCCGCGGACGGCATCATCACGGCGCGCAGCATTGAAGCGGGGCAGGTCGTCTCAGCGGCGCAACCGGCCTTCACGATCGCCCACGACGGTCCAAGAGATGCGGTGTTTGATGTCTTTGAAGCATTCTTTCTGGACGGCCGTCCTTTGAACGACGTCCTCGTCGCACCGGTTTCGGACCCCACGCGAGACGTCCACACCAACATCCGCGAAGTCTCGCCGGTCATAGACGCAAAAGCAGGCACCATCCGGATCAAGGTGGGGCTTCAGGAGAGCACGTCATGGCCGCTTGGAACCCCCGTCGTGGCCAAGCTGCGCACCGCGCCGCGCGACGGAATCGTGCTGCCCTACACCGCGATAGCATCGGCCGACGGCGAGCCCGCCGTCTGGCTCGTCAACACCCAAAACCATACCGTTTCGCTTCGCAAGATTTCCGTCGGCCGATACCGCCAGAGCGATTTCATCGTGACCAGAGGCGTCGCCCCTCAAGACCTGGTTGTCACCGAAGGTGGAAAATTTCTCAAGGAAGGCCAGGCAGTCGCCTGGGAAGGCAAGTGAGATGACACTCAATCGCATATGCACCGCTCTCCCGCTTCTTCTGTCGCTATCGCAGCTTGCAGGCTGCGATCAGAACTCCGTCGCAGCGGAGGAGACGGCTCCCCGTCCTGTCAAAGTCGTCATGGCAGCGGCCGAACGGGACAAAGCGGCAAGCTCGCCCGGCGTGGTGCGGGCCCGCATCGAGACCGACCTGGCTTTTCGCACGCTCGGTCGAATGGTCTCTCGCAAGGTTGATGTCGGCGACCTGGTGCACAAGGGTGATGTCCTCGCCGAGATCGATCCCCTCAGTCTTCAACTCGCCGTTGATAGCGCCGAAGCCGACCTCCGCAACGCCCAGGCGCTGTTGGAGAACGCCGAGACGACCGAAATACGCAAGCGAAAGCTCATGCAGAGCAGTGCGGCAAGCATTGCGGATCATGATCTCGCCGTCCAGCAACTCAAATCGGCTGTCGCCAATGTCGCGAAAGCGACGGCCAGCCTTGCGAAGGCACGCGAGCAGCTAGGCTACGCCGAGCTGAGAGCCGAGTTCGACGGCGTCGTGACCGCGACCTCCGCGGAAATTGGCCAGACCGTCTCGGCCGGCCAACCAGTCTTGAAACTGGCGCGCCTCGAGCAGCGCGACGTGGTCATCGATGTGCCGGAAGCGCAGTTCAGTCGCGTTCGCCTGAACGACCTCTTCAACGTCGCCCTCCAGCTCGACAGCACGATCCAGACCGTTGGTGTAGTCCGCGAGATTGCGCCGCAGGCCGATCCCAACACCCGCACCTATCGGCTGAAGATCGGGATCGATCAGGCGCCGGACATCTTCCGCCTTGGCGCAGTGGTCACTGCGACGCCGCTTGTCGGGGAAAGGAAGCAGGCGATCACGCTGCCGCTCTCCGCCATTCGCCGTGAAGGCGGTACCAGCCAAGTATGGGTGGTAGATCGCGCCACGTCCCAGGTCGTCCTGAGGCCGGTTGAACTCGAAGGTCCGGCGTCCGCCCCCCGTTCCGTCCTGGTTCAAGCAGGCCTGAAGGAAGGCGAAGAGATTGTCGTCGCCGGAGTCGAAGAACTCACCGATGGACAGAAAGTGAGACTCGGACAGGAGCCACGCCCGTGAATAAATTCAATCTTTCGGACTGGGCGCTCGAGCATCGGTCTCTCGTCTGGTATTTCATGATCATGTTCGCAGTAGCGGGCGCCTTTGCCTATCTCGGGCTCGGCCGCGAAGAAGATCCATCCTTCACGATCAAGACGATGGTGATCCAGGCCCAGTGGCCCGGCGCTTCTGCCGAAGAGGTGACCCAGCAGGTTACCGACCGCATCGAAAAGAAGTTGCAGGAACTTGACAACCTCGAACATACACGCAGCATCACGACAGCCGGTCAGACGATCGTCTTCGTTGACTTGCTCCCCGACACGAATGCACGGGACGTAAAGCCCACATGGTCGCGGGTCCGCAACCTGATCGACGACATCAAGCACGAATTTCCCCAAGGCGTGGTCGGACCCTTCTTTGACGACCAGTTCGGCGACGTCTATGGCAACATCTTTGCCTTTACGGGCGACAGCGGATTGAGCCAGAGGGAACTGCGCGATTTCGCCGAGAATGCCCGAACGCAGATCCTCAAGATTCCCGACGTCGGCAAGGTCGACATCGTCGGGGCGCAGGACGAGGTGATCTACCTCGAATTCTCCACCCGCAAGATCGCCGCCCTCGGCATCGACCGCTCGGCCATCATCGCCACGCTACAGGCGCAAAACGCGGTCACCCAGTCCGGCTTTGTCGAAACCGGGCCCGAGCGCGTCGCTTTGCGGGTCGGCGGACGGTTCATTTCCGAGGACACGTTGCGTGGGATCAATCTTCGGGTAAACGACCGCTTCTTCCCGCTGACCGACGTCGCAACGATCACCCGTGGCTACGTCGACCCGCCGACGTCACTCTTCCGCTTCAACGGAAAGCCAGCCATCGGGCTCGCGATTGGCATGAAGACGGGGGGCAACCTGCTCGCGTTTGGGGAAACGCTCGAAAAGACGATGGGTAACATCGTCCGGGAGCTTCCCGTCGGCGTCTCCGTCGAAAAAGTCTCCGACCAACCTAAGGTGGTCGAGGAGGCCGTCGGAGGCTTCACCAAGGCCCTGTTCGAGGCGGTTGCCATCGTCTTGGCGATCAGCTTCATCAGCCTCGGGATGAGGGCAGGCCTGGTGGTGGCAATAGCGATTCCGCTGGTGCTCGCCATCACTTTCATGGTGATGTTCTACACGGGCATCTCGTTGCAGCGCATCTCGCTCGGAGCGCTCATCATCGCGCTCGGCCTCCTCGTCGACGACGCCATGATCGCCGTCGAGATGATGGTTGCACGGTTGGAAGCGGGCGATAGTCTCACGAAAGCCGCCACCTACGTCTACACATCGACTGCATTTCCCATGTTGACCGGCACACTGGTAACGGTCGCGGGCTTCATCCCCGTCGCTTTCAACAAGAGCAACGCCGGCGAGTTCACCTTCACCCTCTTTGTCGTCATTGCGGTTTCACTCGTCGTTTCGTGGGTGGTCGCGGTCGTGTTCACGCCGCTGATCGGCGTGACCATTTTGCCGAAGACGATGAAGAAGCATGCCGAGCACAAGGGTCGGTTTGCGAAGGTGTTTTCGAACGTGCTGCAATTCTGCCTGCGCTGGCGCTGGATGACGATCGTGGCGACGGTTCTTCTTTTCGCCGGATCGGTCGTCGGCCTGTCGATGGTGCAACAGCAGTTTTTCCCGAGTTCCGACCGTCCGGAACTGATCGTCGACTGGAACCTGCCGCAGAACAGTTCGATCGCCGAAACGAGCCGCCAGATGGCCCAGTTCGAGCATGAGATGCTGGCCGATAATCCCGGCGTCGAGCATTGGTCGACATATGTTGGCAGGGGTGCGCCGCGCTTCGTTCTTTCCTTCGACGTGCAGCCGGCTGACGTTTCCTTCGGCCAGACGATTATTGTCACCAAGGGACTCGACGTTCGCGACAAGTTGAAGCAGCAGATGGAAGCCTACCTTCAGAAGACCTTTCCGGGAACAGACGCCTACGTGAAGCTTCTGGACATCGGCCCCCCCGTTGGCAAGCCGATCCAGTACCGTGTGTCCGGCGAAAATCTGCAGACGGTGCGCGATCTCGCACAGAAGCTGGGCTCGATCGTCGGCACCCATCCTTCCCTCAGGAACATTGCCTTCGACTGGAACGAGCCGGCCCGTGTCGTCAAGATAGACGTGCTGCAGGACAAGGCACGACAGCTCGGTGTCTCGTCGCAGGATATCGCAATGGCGCTCAACACCGTCGTGCAGGGTAACGCTATCACGCAGGTCCGGGACGACATTTACCTGGTCGATGTCATCGGCCGTGCCGCGCAAAAGGAGCGCGGCTCGATCGACACCCTGCTCGACCTGCAGCTTCAGAGCAGCAGCGGTCAGTCCGTGCCGCTGTCATCGGTCGCAACCTTCCACTATGAGCTTGAACAGCCGACGATCTGGCGGCGCGACAGAATTCCGACGATCACGATCAAGGCCGGTATCGGCGATGCGACGCAGCCGGCGACGATCGTGAAGGCGCTGTCCGACAAGGTTTCTGCCTTCGAAAAGACCATGCCGGCCGGGTATTCCCTGCAGGTCGGCGGCGCGGTCGAGGAGAGCGCCAAGTCGCAGGGTCCGATTGCCAAGGTGGCGCCGGCCATGTTCGTCATCATGGCGACGCTCCTGATGATCCAGCTTCAGAGCTTCCACAGACTGTTCCTGGTGTTCTCGGTTGCCCCGTTGGCCCTCATCGGCGTCGTCGTGGCGCTGCTCGCCAGCAACTCGCCGCTTGGCTTTGTCGCACTCCTCGGCGTCCTCGCGCTGGTCGGCATTCTCATCCGCAACTCCGTAATCCTGATCGTCCAGATCGAGGAACTGCGCGCGGAGGGAATATCGGCGTGGAAGGCGGTGGTGGAGGCGACCGAGCACCGCATGCGGCCGATCATGCTCACCGCTGCCGCCGCGACTCTCGCCCTGATCCCGATCTCTCATGAGATTTTCTGGGGGCCGATGGCCTACGCCATGATGGGCGGGATCGTCGTCGGCACGGCGCTCACACTTCTCTTCCTGCCGGCGCTCTACGTCGCCTGGTTCCGCATTCCCCGCGAAGTCGAGCAGAACTGAGATGACCATATCGCTCTCATTCCCTGGGCGCATTGCCCAGGGCCTCACCAAGTTTGCGTTCGCCAAGGCGATCGCTGCCCGCTCGGGCCGAGCCGTCGCAGTCCTTGTTGCCCTGTCACTCGTTACATCGGGTTGCGCCAACCGGGTGCAGGATGTCCTTAAGCCTCTCGCCGTGACCCCAACCGGCACGAGCCATGTCACCATGCTCGTCGCCACGACACGCAAGCCTTCCGACGATCCCGGCAAACTCTTTACCGGCGACCGCGGGACGGCGATCTCCCTTAATAGCGTCGATGTTTCCATCCCGCCCGATCGGAACCGCAAGATCGGAGAGGTGCAGTGGCCGTCCCGCATGCCGCCCAATCCGCAAAAGGAGTTTGCGGTCACGCAGGTCGCCAAGGTGCAATCCGAGGGCCAAGCTTTCGACTGGTACCGGAAGAACCGAAACAGCAAGCATCAGGTCGTCATTTTTGTGCACGGCTTCAACAACACCTACGCCGACGCTGTCTTCCGCTTCGCGCAGATCGTTCATGACTCGGGAACCGACGCCGCGCCGATCCTCTTCACCTGGCCATCAAGGGGACGTGTCTTCGACTACCTCTATGACAAGGAGAGCGCCAACTATTCGCGCCGCGCTCTCGAGGATCTGATCCTCCAGGCCGTGAAAAGTCCCGACGTCTCGGATGTGACGATCCTTGCCCATTCGATGGGCGGCTGGCTTGCCGCCGAGGCGTTGCGCGGCGTTGCCATGCGCGAGAAATCCATCCCGGCAAAGGTGAAGAACGTCGTTCTCGCATCGCCGGACATCGACATCGACGTATTCCGTCGCCAGTTCACAGAGATGGGGCCGAAGCGGCCGCATTTTGTGATCTTGACATCAACGCGCGACAAGGCGCTGGAGGTCTCGAGCTGG
Organism: Rhizobium mayense; assembly: GCF_030272705.1. Lineage (GTDB taxonomy): Bacteria > Pseudomonadota > Alphaproteobacteria > Rhizobiales > Rhizobiaceae > Rhizobium > Rhizobium mayense. The sequence goes on from NZ_JARFYM010000010.1 coordinate 323,716, forward strand.
CTGTCAGGTGGCGTCAGCCGCGTCGGCGGGTCGGATCTGAGACCCTATGCGCCTCTTCTCGACCAACTCGGCGTATCCGTGATCGACACGAGTGCCATCGCGACGAACGATCCGCTCGGCCACAATGCCTTTGCCGACAGTCCCGAGATCGTGCGCCTGCTTGGGCGGCGGCTGGCAGGGCAGAGCCTCGAGGGCGGAAAGGCAAGCTTTGCCGATGAGATCGGGATGACAGCCGCCAATTTTGCCGGCTCGGCAGCGCGCGTGGCCGTTGCCGCTCCAGTCGCGGTCATCAGCCCGGAGGCGCGAGAAATCCTGAAGCGAGAACTCTCCTCCGACGATGGCAAGATCGTCGACGGGCAGATCTCGTATTGAGCTTTCGTGGCGGGCTTCTGTGATGAGAACCCGCCGGTTGGCCCGCCACCGTACGTCCAGAGGACTTGCAAATGGAAAGTCACGTAATCGCCCGCATTCAGCCGCGCGCAGATGAGAGATCCCGGATTGTCGAAGCCGCCACCATTGTGTGCCGGCAATACGGACCATTAAAAACAAACGTAGCGGATATTGCCCGACTGATCGGAAAGTCGCCGGCAAGCGTGTACAACGTCTTCCCTTCTAAGGCCGCCATACTGGATGCCGTGGCGGCGAGCTTCTTCGAGACCCGTTTGTGCTTTACCCCCTCCGCCGCAAACGGGCCGACCAGTACAACAGGGCGTTTGAAAAACACGACGTTGGAACAGCACCGACTGGTGCTGCAGGCACGTGACAACGACCCCCAGATGTTCAAGCTCATGGCTCTGGCCGCCGAGGCCAATTGGCCATCGTACAAGCAGCATTTGAAAAGGCTCGAGGCTGCCGTAGCCGAGCTCATACTTGCTGGCGTCGCCACAAAGGAGTTCGCAACACCAAAGATTGAGGTCGCCGCCGCCTGCTTCTGCGTCTCGATCAGTGTCCTCTTAGACCCCAGAATAGTCGAGGCGTTGCCGTCGAGCCGATGTGAAGCTTCGGCTTCTGAACTCGCATTATTTGCAATCGCAGCATTGACTCGGAAAGCGAAGTATCGCGAAAGAGATCGTGCGAAAGGATATCAGGCGTATCGGACCGCCGACGACTAGGGCCGATGGGGTCGTGGCTCGCGGCGCGTAGCTTTGGCAATCCGGCACCTTAGGAAGGACTTCCATGAGAGCAATGCAGCCGCTCGCCATGTAATCCACTATACCTGCATTGGGCCGGAAGTGAACCTACCGATGAAGCTCTTGAGGGGATATGAACCGACTACCCCGCTGTTGCAGACGTCGTTCGCCTTAAATTTCTCAGTCTCCTCAATCATTTGAGACGCTCAGCTGTGTCCGAGGTCTACGGATTTTCAAAGTTCGCGTCATCATCAAAAAACGCTTCTACTTTTGCCTTGCTCAAAGGCTTTCCTTCAAACCAGTGATGTTTGGAGCATCTCATTAGTTGCTTGCACCCGAGCTTGTCGTACTGCTTGATCCCACGTGGGAACTCCATATTAAGGGTGGATCGACGCACTTCGGTGCTTGAACCACGATGCGGTCCTCGTTCTGATTCAATAAGGTCGAAATGCGCATATTTGCCATCGTGCGAGATTCCGTGTTGGACGCAATGCGTGCCCGCTAGCGCTGACGGTAGTTTTATAGCTCGGGCCCGACGCGCCAGCTTCTGTGCCTGCGTCGCAAGCGCTCCTTTAAATGCACCTTCATCCAGAGCCCAAAAGAACCAGTCGGGATCCGCGACCAAAACTTGCGGCAGCGTTTTGCCTTTGTCTCTCCACTTACCAAAACTGACCTCTGTCCACATTTTGAAATTCCTCCTAGCAGAACACAAGCGGCGCAAGCAGTTGATAGCGAAGCGAAAAGCTAATCTCGCCTGAAATGCCCATCGCAGTCTGCGACTTCAAGCTGCAACGCCATAATGTCAGGTTTTTTATCTTATATATTGACTTTGTCAGATTATGAGGAGATATTGCAAACGTTGGAGGCGACGATGACGGACGGACCATTCCGAAATTCTGCATTGACCAACAGATGGAAGAAGTATGGGCAGGACCTCGTCAGCGACGCAGTCTCTCAGGACGAGCGCGTCAAACAGGCCTGCCACAGCGTTCTCGGCGACATCAAAGCCTTCGATCGGCCCTACAGCGAGCTCGACGCTCGCGCCTCGCGTGACCAGATGGATCTCGATTCCGCCGCGGCTACCGAAACGATCTTTGACAACAATGAACGGTCGACGCTGGGTGACGCGTTGGAGCGAAACCTTCTGTGCAACCTGAGGGAAGGAATGCCTGAACGGAAGTCACTCGATTTGGCTCTTGAGCAAGCCGTAGATGAAATCCTCGCGAACGCGAAGAACCGCATAGACGAAGAATGTATCCGAGCGCGCGATGTCGGCGACATGGGCCGGTCGGACTTTTCGAAAGGGCTACAGCGAAACCGAGAAACCTTCGCCGCCATAGACGTCGGTAGCGTTTGTGCGGCGCTCGAGAACGGCAACAAAAACGCGTTCCGCCGGACCGCGCGCAAGGACGTGAATGATGGACCAGATGACTGAAACCGGCCCGGACATCCATCAAGAAAAGCACCTCCTCGCCCTTGAAAAAGGTCAGCGCGCCGGCGGTCCCACGTCGGATAATCTCGTGTTCGCCGAGATTGGCAAACATATCCGGTTCGTCCCGGATATTCTCGATACCTTCGATGTGAAGGGCTTTGCTGCAAAGCACTACGACTTGATGGTCGTGGCGGCCGCTATCGAATTTGCCGATCGTCGTTGGAAGCGGCCGACGTCGTGGCTGCGTAAACTGCACGTTACCGTCCCCGTCATCGACTACGATTCCTGGTCAAGGCCGGAAGTTCAATCGACGCTCCGCAGTGCGATGAACTTTCTTACCGGCGACAGTTGGCAATTCACGTTTGTCAAAGCCACCAATCGCTCGCCGATCGGATCTCAGCAGATACCGCTCGTCTTTGATCAGGCCAAGACCTTCGCAATTGCCTACAGCAACGGATTGGATTCCCGCGCGGTCTCGGCGCTCAGCGGAGCTCCTGCCGAGGCGTTGTGTATTCGCGTTGCAGGCACCAAACAGCGCAGGATGGATGGTGACAGCTACTTCACGCAGATCCCTTTCAGGGTGAAGGGCTTTAAGAGCAAGGAGAGCAGCTTCCGATCACGCGGGTTTCAGTTTGCGGCTATAGCGACGATCGCCTCGCATCTGTCGAATATCACCAGGATCGTGGTTCCCGAAAGTGGCCAAGGCGCCCTCGGGCCGGTGCTCGTGCCGCTTTACAATATCTATACCGACTACCGAAATTTCCCAACGTTTTTCAGGAAAATGGAGCGGTTCACGCGCGCCCTTTTCGGGGCCAGCATCAGGTTCGAGCAACCACGGCTGTGGTCCACGAAAGGGGAGACCCTGACCGCATTCCTCGGATTGCCCGGTAAAAAGAAGGAGCACCTGGTTCACACCCGCTCCTGCTGGCAAACGCGCAGAATCGTCAATGCTGAGCGCCGCCGGCAATGCGGGCTCTGCGCGGCGTGCCTTTTGCGCCGGATGAGCCTCTACGCAGCGGAAGTCGTCGAGCCCGAAGACACCTATGTTATCGCGGATCTCGCTGCCGTTGAAATTGAGGCAGCCCTTTCGAAAATCGCAGCAGATGCCGATCGCGATATCATGATCGAGTATGGGAGTGTTGGAGCGCGCCATCTTCAACATCTTGCCGAGATGGCTGAGCTGCCCGATACAGCATTGCGCACCTTTGCCTCGCAGATTGCGGCGGCGACTGGTGAGGCTTATGAGCAGACCCTTCGAAACTTGAGACTGATGTTGATGACGCATGCCAAAGAATGGCGGGCATTTTTGTCCGCACAAGGTGACGGAAGCTTCCTAAAAAGCTGGCTGGACGGAGGTCGCCATGACCGCTTTAAATGAGCTGAGCGCGCAGGAAATCGGCCGCCGGCTCCGGATTGCCCGCGAAAATGCCGATGTTCGCCAAGACGACGCCGCACAATTCATTGGCGTCTCACGCCCTACCCTTGTCTCGATCGAAAAGGGTGCACGACGAGTACGGATCCAGGAGATTCAGACTTTGGCCCGCCACTATGGCGTATCGGTCAACGCGCTATTGCGTCGCGAGGCTGTTCATACGGATCTCGTGCCACGATTTCGTAAGCTTCGGGAGACGGAGGATGAACATACGCTTGAGGCCATCCGGCTGTTCAATGAGCTGATCAAGGCCGACGTCGAACTGGAAAATATTCTCGGGATCCACCGCCGGCATAACTACCCGCCTGAGCGAGGCCTAAACGAAGGCGACGCAGCAATGTTGGGTGAGGCCCATGCGAGCGAGCTTCGAGACTGGCTCGGGTTAGGGTCGGGTCCTATTGCCGATATCTTCTCCGTCATAGAGCACGGGCTCGGAATTCGCCTCTACCAGCGGCGCCTGTCCTCGCGTTCACGGGTCGCAGGTCTCTTCACCTACGACGACAACGTCGGTGCGTGCATTCTGCTCAATGCGAACCATCCGCTTCCTCGACGAGTTCAGACCGCCGCACACGAAACCGGGCATTTCTACGGGACGCGGCGTATGCCGGAGGTTCTGGAGGAAGACGAGAAATTTCTCTCGCGGGATGAGCGTTATGCAAATTCTTTCGGCCGCGCCTTCGTGACGCCGGCGGATAGTTTTGGCGAGAGCTTCCGCCAGCTCAAGGAGATCACTGGCAAGACGACGCGCCGGCTCGTCATCCTCCTCGCCGACCAGTATGGCATCTCCCGCCAGGCCTGTGTTCTCCGCTTGGAGGAGCTGGGCCTCGTAAAAAAGGGAACCTGGTCCTGGTTCGAAAACAACGGCGGTATCACGGATGACCACGCCCGAGAAGTGCTTGGCAGCGCAGCCGATCGGCGCGATGCCGGCAAGGCGGATGCAGATCGGCTGATCTCGCATCGAATGAGCCTGATGGCCCACGCAGCATGGAAGCGCGAGCTGATGTCGGAGGGCCAGCTTTCGGAGCTGCTGAAAATCAGCAGGCTTCAGCTGCGAGAAATCGTCGATCAGATCGAGCTTGAGGAAAAAGAGACGGATGACCTACTCAAGCATTCTGAGTGACACGACCGCCGCTTTGGCACTTGATACGAGCGTGTTGATCAACCTGCACGCATGTCGGCGTGGCGTCGAGGTTCTCGCTGCGATCCCCAATCGGATTGTTGTCTCGCACATCGTCGCCGGCGAGCTTGATCACGAGACGAGCCGCCGAAACGGCGAGAAGGCGTTCGTACAAGCACTCTCGGCGGCTGGACACATCACGCTGGTCGATCTGTCGGAGGAGGAGTTCGAAGTGTTCTTCGAGCTCACTTCAGCAGCGTCATCCCTTGATGACGGTGAGGCCGCGACGATCGCAATTAGTAGGGGGCGAGGCCTTATCCCGGTAATCGACGAGCGACGAGGCCGCAACCGTGCCAAGGAGATCATCGGGATCGAGCCGGCATGGTCGCTCGACTTGCTGTCTCACCCGAAGACGACAGCCAGCTTAGGGGCTGATCTTTCCGTGCATGCCCTCTTTTTGGCGCTGCGTGACGGGCGCATGCGTATTCCCCCAGAGAGCACGCCCGACGTCGTCAGCATCATTGGCGATGATCGTGCCAGACAGTGCGCCTGTTTACCGGGATACCGGCATCTATTCTTGAGCAAAGATGAGCAGCAACGTGAGCAGTTGAATCCCTTGCTTTTTTAGTTCGCACGACACGATATGCTTTGGGTGTCAGGCCCGCAGTTCCGTGAGCGCCTCCACCTTCCCCCGGCGGTGATACTCTCCGCCAGAACCATCGCAATGCCTGCAGAACCCGTGTGTTCCTTGATTTTCTCGTCGAGAAACTCCAGTCTGGATTGAGGCTCGATCAATGAACTTTTAGCGGACACTCATCCTTCCCTCCTGCTTGGCTCATCTGCAGCGCGACTGTCAGCCTCCGTTTGCAGGTCACTCCTCGTCAGGATTCGGACGACTGCCTGCTCATCGAGAGCCTGCGCATCGAACAATGCCCTGATCAACCCATTGAACACATCCCTGCGCTCCGTGAGGATCGCCCTCGCCCGGTCCAGAGCGGCCTCCAGCCTTGCATGGACGCGAGCGGCCAGCTCCAGATCACGATCGAAGACCTCGCCTGGACTGGGGTGCGGACGATAGAGCAGTGGATGCTCGGCGCCTAACCCGAGGGTGCGCTCCATGTCGAAGGCGATCCTGGTCGCTCGGGCCAGATCGCTGTTGTCGGTCCCGCCGGAGCCGCCCGAGATGCGCTTGAGGACGAGGGCCTCGGCGGCCCGTCCGGCCATCATCATGGCGAGCATGTTTTCGTACCACTGAGGGGTATCGGTCCCCGATGGATGGAAGCCAAGGAGATTGTAGCCGCCCTGCCCGGTATCGATGTTGAGACCATGGATCGGCCCGAGACCGAGGGCATGGTGGACGACCGCGTGGCCGGCCTCATGGACGGCAAAGCGCCAGCGAAGATCGTAGGGGACCGGCGGCCGATCAAGCCGGATGCCTTCCTCGAGATCCTCATAGCGAATCGGCCGTTTTTCCCGTCGCGCCTTGAGGCGTGCCTGGCGCACGATTCGCTCGACATCCGCGCCGCTCAGGCCCATCGCTCGTGTTGCCAGACGGTCAAGGACAGCCTGGGCCGGACGGGATTCCGCGTAGACCACTGTTGCATCGTTCGTCGTATTCCTTGGGGTCGCGGTCATCGGCCAGCTCCTTTCCGTTTCACTGCATCTTCGGCCAGATCCGGCATAGCGGCCTGTTGTGGCTCCGACACCGTGGGATCATCACTCAGCGGAGGCACCTGATTCCCGGGCGGGCCTTGGGTATTCAGCATATCGGATGCCTTGAAGAGCAAGGCTTCAACATCGTCACCGAGATGATGGGCGAGGATGTCCACGAGCGCCGTCTTGTCCGGTTTCGGGATCTCGATATGCGTCTCAAGCCGTCCCGACCGCTTGAGAGCCTCGTCGATGTCATCGGGCCGGTTGGTTGCCCCGACGATAATGACACCCTCGCTCTTCACAGCGCCGTCCAGCAGTTCGAGCGCCTTGTTTACAACAGTGTTCCAATAATCGGCATGTTCCCGCTCCGCCGGCTGACGCTTACCGATCCCGTCGAACTCGTCGATGAACAGGATCGAGGGCGCGATCGCCTTCGCCTCGGCGAATGTTTTGACCATCTTGTCGACGACATCGTTCAGATGGCCGCCCTGAAGCCAGGTCGAGACCGACGTCACGACCAGCGGGATTTGCAGGCTGTTGCACAGCGCTCGCGCGAAGGTCGTCTTGCCGGTGCCCGGCGGACCATAAAGCAGCAGCCTGCTGCTCATGTCCGACCAGTCGAGCTTGCCCGCATAGTAACCGGCGAGGTCCGCCTTCAGGTCGAGCGCCCAGTCGCGGGCCTTCCCGTAGCCGGACAAGATCTCGACGGTCAGCGGCGGCTTTGCCCGTTTCGCTCCGTCATCGCCGGACGATGATCGAGGCCCGGGCTCAATCGGGGGATCCGGCTGAACGATCTCGGCCCCCGACGGCTTGTCCTTTTTCCAGCGCCCACCGCTGTCGCTGTCTGATGATGCCGGTGTCGAGGTCTCGGAGGACGTCGCAGGTTTCTTCTTGTCCGATGCCTTCGGCGCGGATGCGGCGGCATTCCCATCGCCGCCTTCCTCTTCGTCCTCGAAGTCATCACGATTGCGCCGGGCGAGCCGGGCAAGGACGGAGAGCGCATTGGCAAGATCCCGTCCCGGCCGGAAGGCAAGGATCACATCTTCCAGCGACAGCCAGCGCGCATCCGAATCCGCGGGCAGGTCGATGTCGCCGATCGCCGCGTCCGGATAGAGCGCCTCGACCACATCGCGGACGAAGGACCGGTCGAGCTGCCCGGTCTCCAGCGACACGTCGGCCGTGATCTGAAGCAAGGCGGGAATGTCCGATCGCTTCTCGGCGATCGCGACGATGGGCAGGTCGCGGGCGAATGCGCCGAGCATCCGTCGCCGCAGGACGGCGCCGGTCACCCGATGTATGCTCCCGCCCCGGAATTCGACAACACGCCTGCGGGTCTCTCCGTCCTGCGCGTCGAGGTAATCGTCGTTGAACGTGTAGTCCCCATCCACGATCCCGAACGGACCACCGGGAACGAAACGGGACTTTTCAAGCAGCCGCGAGACCTCCCGCTCGAAGCCGGCAAGCGGCGCATGCAGCGTCACGACCGGTGTCGCATGCGTGATCGCCCGAACGATGTCGCGCAACGACTTTGTGCCCTTGCCGATAGCGCGGGCCAGCACCAAGGCGGCCACGACATGGCTGACCAGCGGCGGCTCCGCCGCCATGCCGACCAGCCGGATCGCGTAGGAGCGACGGTCGAGGCCAATTTCCGGTGTGGCCTCATGTCCCCTCCGGCTGCTCCTCCGCCGAACGGGTACGAACGTGGCCGTCGATCGCATTGCCGTGGTCGCGGCCGTGATATCGGCGTTCGTCCCGAAGCCCGCACCCGGACCAGCAGACACGGGCGGCCGGATGAGATCAGCGCCAAAGCGGCTCCGGAACCAGTCGAGATCGCGCTGAAGATCGCCGGTGAGCGCCGCTGTATCAAAGGCCGGACCGTAAAGCCGCAACGTATGGACGCCCTCTTCACTGGTCCACGATCCGAGGAGGCCGTGAAGCGCTGCATTCCGGCGCGCTTCGCGGCGGGCGAGATGATGCAGGCGGCGGATGAAGAAGAGGGAGATCCTATCCATCGGACCGGCCTCCGGTTTCAGCGGCAATAATTGCCGTTTTGGGACCGCGAACGGGCTTGCCGCTCCAAAGATCGAGCCAGTCGATCAACAGTTGGCACGCCGGGTCACCATGATCGGCATGGACGCGCAGTCGGGATAGGATAATGTCCGGAATGGCATTTCCAAGCGTCCCGCTCTGGCGGGAATAGCTCAATGCCAGTCCGATCAGGATGGCGGGATCGTTGGTGAGGTTCTCGATCGGCGGGAGGTCGGTCGCGATCATGGCATCGCTTTGATCAACGCGCTGCCAGCGAGTTGCGGGATGGATCGAAGTGGAAGCGGCCTCGCGGCGAAAGCGCGATGGCGGACGTGTGTCGAAAGACATGGCAGCTCCTTGGCCAGACCGCAAAGAGGTCCGGCGCTCATAAGAAGACAGAATGGTGAGGGGAGCTGCGGCTATCGCCGCAGCCAGCGCTCAGTGCGCCGCGGGGCGACGCGCGAAGCCGACGCGGATGCGGACAGGCTCAGGCTCGTCGTCCTCCGCCTCGGCGAAGCAGGCGAGGTCATCGGCGCCGTCGTCTTCCTCCTGCCAGAGAGCCGCCTGCTGCTCTTCATAGCTGACGCTCGGTCCATTCAGGCGGATCGGCGCCTTGCCGAGAGGATCGGCAGCAACAGCGGTAGCGGCTTCCGTCGCCGACATGCCCATGACGTCGAGCGCCTTGCGCGCTTCGGTCTCGAGAAGCTGCCGGACACGACGGCCGAAGCGGGCACGCAATTCGGCCATGCACATGGCGACACCGTCGATCTCGAGAAGATCATCGATTTCGGACAGCGCCCAGATGCCGGTGGCATGATCACTCGGGCGGCTGGCACCATCGACGATCGCGACCTCGACCGTATCGACCATCAGGCGTTTGTGGTGCTTGTAGAGCCAGTCGGGCAGGACCATCGCTCCGGCCATCATCTTCAATTTCAACTCCTCGAGACGGCTGGTGTCGCCGTAGGAGGCAAGCGAACGCTTGAGGTCGAGGATGTAGGCGGTGTGGCGCGCGCGATTCACCACGATCAGGTCGGGTGTATAGCTCCCCTTCGCCGGTGCCTCGCAGTCAAGCTTGATCCCGTCGAGCTGGGTCCAGTCGTTTCCGGAGACGGCTTCAAGTGCCGCCTTGACCAGCGGCAGCTTCAGCGACTGCGTCAGGACGATGACGCTGGGGTTGGCCTTGGCCAGACGCTCGACCGCCTGCTCCAGTAGCTTGCCTTCCCGGAAGGACACCGCACGAACCAGCGAGGCGATGTTGACGTAGTGGCCGAGGATCTCGTCCTTGACCGGTTCGCCGTCGGCGATCGCCGCAATGGCGCGATCGATCAGCAGATCGAGATCGGCTTCGACATCGCGGAAACGGACGAGATGGGGGTGGCGGCGCAGCGCCGGCAACTCGGCCATGGTTGCCCGGTCACCGAAGCCGAACGTGCGGCGGGTGGTGGCGGTGATCGCGGCGGAGGCGGCGATGGTGGAACGAAGAACTTCCCCATTGGGGATAGCGGAGGTAAACGTGGTCATAGCCCGATTCCTTTTACGAGAAGGCTGAGGGTCAGGCCCTTGTCGATGCGCCAACATCGGCTTGGGCCGCTTTGTGTTCGGTCATCCGAACATCCCTAACCTGGCAGGACCCGAGGGCGGGCTCAAGGACCCGGATAACAAAAAAGAGAACGAAGCCGGTACAAGGTTAACGATGGGCTCACAACGCCCTGGCGCCGCCGGCATGCGGATGGGCGAACTTGCCCGGCCTTCCCGTTGAGGCTTCCGTGTCGGCCAGATATAAAAAGGGCCGTCGCGCGGCCCTTTGGGTTTCAATCGGACGGCCGTTCGGCCTGCCCGCCAGCAGGATCGGCATCACGGCATGCTGGCGGATGCCGGAGCAGCCTCATCGGCGCCGTCGGCGGACGCTTTAGCGCGATCGAGGAAAGCCGGTCGTTTGAAGCCCTTTTCCGGCGCGGCATCAGCCTCGGGCGAGAGCGGCGGAACGTCGGCAAGCTGCTTGCGCTCTACGGCCACCTCCTTGGCGACCCTAATAAAGCCGCCGGTCGCGGCATTGAGCGCGGTATCCATACGCTTCACTGCCTCAGAGACTGAAGTATCGACGGGTTCCTGCGGCTGTTCGGGAGTAACTGGGCTGAGCTTGTCCGCCGCTTCGTCCGGGGCCACACGATTGTCAGCCGCCGTCGCCGCACGACCGACTGACCACTCCGGGTTCCTCCGCTTCGAGGTTGCCCACTCCAGAACTGGCAGCACCGTGTCTGAGAGCCAGTTGCGCATCTCGGCGGACTTCGGCCAGTGATCGACGCTGCCCAGCTTGTAAAGCAAGGCATCAACCTCAGCCCAATGGCTTCCTTTCGCAAAAACGGTCGCATTCGGATAGTAGCCTCCCGCGATTTCCGGTTCGACGAAGCGCGCAAGGCTCGCCAGTTCCTGCTGCGCGACGCGGGCGAGGTCCTGGATCTCCCTGCCCAGCATCTCCTTGAACACGCGCTTGCCAGCAAGAGCGACCTCGACATCGTGCCGGATCATGTCGATATGCGCGGTATAGGATTTAAGGCCATCCCTGTTCTTCGCCGCGATCAGAGCCTTCAGGCCGTCGATGCCGCCGACCGAGAAGGGATCGGCTTCCGATTGGCTGTCCTGCTCCGAGCCATCGACCAGAATGGCTTTTACATCCGCCACCGTAAGCCGCCCCTGTTCTTCCGCAAACGCGATGGCCTCATCGATCTGTTCCGGCTGAGCCGAACTCAGATGGAACAAGACCGTCGAGCCGACCGACAGATCGACGAGTGCGTCCCTATAAGAGGACAGATTGCGGAACACGGACCGGTAGTTTCGGGCGCTGCGCGGCGAAAGACCGCAACGCTTCTTCACCCACGTGTCGAAGATGCCTTCGGCCAGCACTTCGGATGCCGAATGAAGGTGATCGCCGAGTTCGAAGGTCTGCTCCGTCGACCTCCGTCCAAGATCCGAGATGAAGGATGCGGTGCGCTCAAGGCGGTCGCGCGCGGAGGCATCGATCTCAAGTGCGTCATAGAGGGAAGAGGCGGTAGCGGAAGCGGAAGCGGTAGTGCTGCGAGCTTTGCTCATAATATTCTCCGTGTACGAGATACAAACAACCCGATGAACAACCCATCGAGTAAAGGTATTATCGCACGCAAAACGAGTAAGTGCAAATCGCCCTCAAAATGACATTAATGTATATCTCATTGTTTTACATCAATTAATACCTTAGCTTCTTCCTGCAGACGGTCACAACCCCCTAATATCGCCCTTGGAGAATTTTGTTACTACACGCCTTACTTGCCGCCGATCCATCGGCATTAGACGCCATATTTCCGCCCTCGGTCTCCGTATCGAGCCGCTTGGCTGTCCTCTGTCGTCTGCCAGTCATTCCGACTTGCCGGGAACGTAAAAACGCGTCATCTCGATTTGCCCGCACGTTGAGACAAATTGCGCTCATTTGATTCCAGCTTGCGGATTTCCGATTCCGGACTTCAGCGATACGATTCACGAACGCCGTTTGCAGCCACGCAACTCATCTCGATGTGTTTCAACGTGCCCGCAACTCATCTCAAATTGCGCTCATTCGATTCCGATCCGTGCGCCAACGATTCTTAAACCGATATTTCCGATTCTGCTGCAAACGGCGTTGCCGCGCGGGACGCGAACTGGCAGGCGTTGTGCAGGCATGGCGAGGGATTGGCAATGGCGGGAATGTCCGACGACAAACGCAATGACAAGCAGCGGGATCGGCAGCAGAAGCTGCGCGAGGCCAACCGGAAGGCCAGGCGGCCGGACCGGGACGACGTCGCGAGGACGGCGCTGTTCGTGACGATCTCGAGCAAGGCGGCGAAGGGTGTGTTCGAGGACTTGGACGAGTTCCATGAGCGCGTTGTGATGATGCTGGTCGAACAGGGTTTTGATGAGCAGGCGTCCGATCAGGTATTCGATGAACTCGTCGCCAAGTATCGGACGGGCATCTGGCCGTTCCGCAGGAAGGTGCACCTGCTCTACTCCGACGATGCCGATCGGGACGGCTGATCGGCGCCGCGGATCTGTCCTGCCGGCTCCGCCCATCCTGATCCGATGCTGCCGATGGAACGCCTGACGCCGTTTGCTGCTTGTTGTCTCCTCCCCCCGTTACTTCTTAAAACGCCGTTCGATTCTGAATCGGAATTTTCGAGAATAAGTGAGCGATCGGAGAAGCGATCTTGCTTGCCCAGCGCCTGGGCAGAGCCAGACCGTTTCTCGTTTTGGGACACCCAGACCCACCCTTTAAACTGACGCTAACCGCGCTTACAATTAGTAATTGAATTAAATTCGTAATGCGTGTAGGCGGACTGATAACAGATGTGCTCACCCATCCGGGGTGCCGCATATCGGCGTCTGCTTGGCGCCCACATGTTCAACCTTGGGGCCACGCCCGCAACAGAAGGGAGATGACCGAATGCTCGCAATCGATTGCATGTCTGGCGTTGTCCCGTTGCGTAAAGCGAAGGTTGCCGCTCGCGTATCTGAGCGGTATGGCCGTCTCAATCTCATGGATCTCCACGCTGACCTTCGTCGACGACGACGAGGGTTAACGGGTAAAAGGAGATCCCATGTCGAATACCCCCTCCCCGCAGCACGAAGCCTTCACGCTGATCGGTTCTGAGGAAGACCGCCAGGAGATTCTGGCGTTCATCCGCAAGAATCAGCACACGCTCGATCGCCTGCTCAATGCGCTCTCGAGCGCACCTGGCAGGATTGAGGACGGCTGCTATATTCTGGCCAGGCCGATCCATCTGACTGTCGACGCGGACCGCTTCGCGATGTCCTACAAGAAGCCGAAGCCGAAGCGTAGCCGGAGTGGTGGCTATTGCATCAACTTCGAGATCCGCTCGCGTGACGCGGCAAACCACGCCGCCACGGCCTTGGGTTTTGCAACGGCGGTCGGATGCATGCGCATCCGCGACGCGATCCGCGCCAGCAACCTGATCCGCAAGACCGGACAGGACGCCTCCGGTACGCTGAACCATCTGGCCGGCGTCTTCATCGCGCAGATCGAATCCGCCTCGCATCACCTCTCCGCCCGGCTGGCCATGCACTAGCCGCAGCATACCGCTGCGATGGGCTGCTAATCGCGGCGGAGATTCTGCGCCCCTACACAAGGTGCCGCTGCGCCATGACGGCTTGGCGGTTTTCCCCGGGGCTCCCAAGCCCCGCGGCAGTTGCTACCATGTCCAACATTATCCCGCTTGAACGGAACATATCCAATGCCAAAAAATGTCCTGCTCTACGCCCGCCACGCCGTCGATGACCGGACCGCCGCCTCCCTCGAAACACAGCTCTACTACGGCAAGCAGTTCATCGAGAAGAAAGCCTGGCGCCACGCGAAGACCTATACAGACACTGACATCGGAGAGGTCGTTTTCATGGCCCAACCCGGCGTTCAGAAACTGTTCGCCCTCCTCGAGTGCGAAGAGATCGGCGTCATCCTTTGCCACACTCTGGATCGACTGTGTTCACGCCTTCGCGTGGCCAGCCGCCTCCTGGACGTTCTCCGCCCGAAAGGCATCGAACTTTGGGAGGCTGACACCGGGATGCGCATTACCGGCACGAACCTCCACACCTTCTTTCTCGAAGACCGAAGGAACTTCCTCGACACGATCCCCGTCGATCTACGCGAAACCGAAAGACTGCTGCACTCTCCCTTCGGCTACCGCTATTCGGTTGCGCGTGACGCATACGGCCAGCAAATCGTGGGCTTCAAAGTGATCGATCAGGCGGCCGCAAACATCGTCCGGCGCATTTTCGAGATGTACGCCAACGGGACGTCGCCGGCAAAAATTGCCGACTCTCTCAACGCCGAGAACGTTGTAGGGCCGAACGACCGGCGTTGGCGTGACGCAACCATCCGCGGCGACGGCCACCGCCAGACCGGCATTCTTAACGACCCAATCTATGTTGGTGGGAACGCACCAGCGCTTCGCATTGTGAGCGATGAGCTCTGGGAACGCGTGACGGAACGTCAACGCGCAATCGCAGTAAAATCCGTATTCGCGATGCCACATCGTCAGCAACAGAATTAGACCGGCCCAATGCAAGCCGGCCGGCGAAACCGGCCCGCCTTCACACCTCCGCTCATAGACATGGAATGAAGCCGATGACGAAGACCGTCCTCTTTTACGCCCGTTACTCCACCGACCGCCAGCACGAGGTGTCGATCGAAACGCAGATCGAACTCGGCGAAGCCTTTGTCAAAAGACAGGGCTGGACGCTGGTTGAGACCTATTCCGACGCCGCCATCAGCGGGACCAGCTACCAGCTCCGTCCCGGCATCCAGCGCCTGATGGCGCATGTGAAGCGCGAACGCGTCGATGTCGTGCTCTGCGTCACGGTCGATCGCCTGTCACGCGACATTGAGCACAGTGCGAAGATCCTCAAGGAGCTTCGCTATCGCGACGCCGACATCTGGACCGTCCATGCCGGCACGCCGGTCACCGACTTGGAAATGGCCCTGCGCGCCGCCCTCAGCCACGAACTGGTCGAGCAGATCCGCTACCGGACGCGCGAGGGGATGAAGACCGCGGTGAGCAAGGGCAAGGCCTCGACCTGCCTCGCCTACGGCTACATGCTGTCCCAGCAGCGTGACGCGAACGGCGACCGCGTCAAGGGCTTGCGAGAGATCGATCCTGAGAAGGCCGGGGTCGTAAGGCGCGTCTTCGATCTCTATGCCGACGGCATGTCGCCGCGCGACATTGCACAGCTCTTGAACAAGGAAGGTATCCCCGGCCCCCGTGGGCGGAAGTGGCGCGACACGGCCATCCGCGGCCATGTGAGCCGCGGTACCGGCATCCTCAACAACGAGAGCTATATCGGCCGCATGGTTTGGAACAAACGGAACTATCGCAAGAACCCCGATACCGAGCGCCGAACCGCCCGCACGAATGACGCCAGCGAATGGGTGCTGGCGGACGTGCCGTCCATGCGCGTCGTATCCGATGAACTCTGGCAGAAGGTGAAAGACCGGCAGAAAGAGATCGGCGAGCTGTTCGATTTCGGGCGGAGCAACCGGCTGAACGCCACCCATCGCCCGGAATACCTTTTGAGCCATCTGCTTGAATGCGCCGAATGCGGCGGTCCTTACGCTATCTCGGGCAAGGACCGCTATAGCTGCACCAATCGCAAAAAGCGCCTTCCCATCGACGAGCTAGGCGGCGCCTGCTGCGGCAACAGCAAAACGATCACGCGTCAGGAAGTAGAGGCACGTGTCCTCGACTGCCTGCCGGTTGCCTTCTTTTCGATCGGCGCGTTCGAGACGATGTCTGCCAATGTCATCGCCGAAGAGACAGCCAAGCTTCGTCGTCCGGAAGCTGAGCGCGAACAGCTGAAGCGCGACCTGAGCGAACTGGACCGCAAGCAGAAGAACATCATCCAGCAGATTTCAGACCGTGCCTTGCAAGGTCGGCCTGCCCTTCCCGCCCTCGACGATACTCTTGATCAGCTTGAGGTCCAGCGAATCGCATTGGCAAAGGAGATTGCCGCATTCACCACATCGGAGCCGGACATGCGAGCGAGGATCGAAGAGTTGAAGCGTCGTCATGATCCCGCCCAGACGGAACTGCGCATGCGCCATTTCTTCCTGCAGGCACGTCGCGGCAAGAACGAAGATGCCAAGCGTCAAGTGATGCCGATTGTGCGCTCATTGGTGCAGAAGGTGGTGATCGGCAAGACACCGGGTCACAAGCCGGCTACCCTCGAAGTCCACGGCCTGATCTCCTCCATCCTCGCACAGATGGACGTGCTGGACTTCATGGAACGCCGCTTCGTTGCCGAATTGCACGCAGATTTCATCGAGAAGCTGGAAGCTGGTGAGATCGATACGGAGCAGAAACAAAAGAAGCTCATCGACTCGTATCAGGAGGAAGTTCGTCGCAAATACCCTGAATGGGCAAATTTGCAAGCGTCGGTGGTTGCGGGGGCAGGATTTGAACCTGCGGCCTTCAGGTTATGAGCCTGACGAGCTACCGGGCTGCTCCACCCCGCGTTACCAGCGTAAACCGCGTTGC
>NZ_JARFYM010000091.1 GCF_030272705.1 Rhizobium mayense
GCCGCTCACGGTGGCCCGGCAATGGGGACTCTATATTTCCTCATCGCGTGGAAAGTCATCGATCAACGTCGAAGAGCCGCCGCTATTTTCGGAGCCGGGGGTGTTCCTCGTTCGACCGGGCGGTACTCTGTATTACGGCGCGGTACAAACAATGCCGTTCGCACGTCCGCTGTTTTCGGAATTGCTTCAGGCGATCGACTTCGCCATCCACAAAGATTATCCGGCGCGTGGCGAATATGACGGCCCGCTCTGAGCGACGTCGACTTAAAGGCTTGCGGCCGCAGCCCGTGCTCGGAAAGCTTCCGGAGGCAAACCTGATGCAAGGAATGGAATTCCTCAAGGAGGTAACAATGGACAAGAACATCATCAAAGAGACGATGCTTTCGCTTGAGGGTGTAGCCCTTCAAAGCGCCCGCGAAAAATACTTCGACTATATTGCTGATGCTCGGCTCGACCGAAGCGAACCGATCGAAAACGATGAGCAGGCCCAAGCAGAAATCGCCAGTGACCTTTCCGAGGCTCTGGATGATACCCTCCACGATCATACTGATAAGCTCGACAAGTTGAGAGAAATCGACTTCGGGCCAAAGTCGACAGTAACTGAAGGAGCGCTCGTGCGGCTTTCCGGTCGATACTTCGTTATCGCCATCTCAACCGGCAAATTCACATGCGATGGTCGCGAGGTCATGGGGATTTCCACAAGCGCCCCAATTTTCGAGGCGATCGAAGGAGCCCGGGCCGGCGAGACCGTGGAGTTCAACGGAAGGAAGCTTGTGATCGAAGCCGTCGCGTAGCGAGACACATTGGATCGCTGGCGAACGAGGGGCGCGTATGACGGAACTGAAGCGCCAGAGTACGGCAGCAGTGATCAATACAGATGGAGTTCGTCAAATCGGCGGACGCATGCGGTAAGAACCGTGCTTAAAAATCGCAGAGATTAAACCGCGACACCAGCTTGTCATCAAGGGTCCGATGCCGTGCATCGCGCAACGGACGCGAATTCGGGATGAAGCACGGCGGGGCATTCATTACCCGGATGAATAACTCAAACTCATTTCCACCATCTAACGCCTTTAAAATGAATTGGTTATTTTGCGCCAACGCAGTCCAACAGCTCTTAGGAGATCATCGGGCACTGCGGAAGCTTCGCCCCACGCGAATGCGGCCGGCGGCGCGACTGTCGGCTTTGCATTGCCGATCGAGCCTGGTTGACAATCAGCGGTGACAGTCGTGACCAATACCTTCGTATCTCAAACCATACAAACGTTCAGTAGGCGGCGCCCCGGGTTTAGGTTAAATCGAAAATGCCGCTTTATTGGCAAATTCGATGATACCAATCGTGGGAGCGATGGGGCTGAAATTGCGCGTAATGTCGTACACTACAAATCCGTCCGCCATGCAGCCGAGCTCTAGCACCGCGCCGATCGTACTCATCGTTGACGACGATGAGCTGGTCCTTAAATCCCTCGATGGCCTTGTCAGATCCGCGGGATATCG
>NZ_JARFYM010000092.1 GCF_030272705.1 Rhizobium mayense
TGATGGTTCGTGCCGGCACCCCAGCGGCCCTTCGGGTCACCTGCGCGAGGGTTTGAAACCGCATCGGCCACCAACGCCGGATCGGTAAATCCATCCTTTGGCATCATGTAGAAGATTGGATTCCATTCGAGATAGGTCACAGTCTGCGTTCGCGGCAATTCTTCAGCGTGGCTGTTGAAGCCAAAGGTGATCACGGGCAACCGTCCGTCCAGATGGCTGACCGTACGCTTCAAGACGCGAAGACCGAGGATGACGGTGTAGAAGTACTCGACCCGCCCGAGATTGGAGCAGACAAAGGTCTGACTGTTGACGCCGTTGATGACCATCTGGTTCATGATTTCAGTCTCTCCTGTTGTTCCGCGCTGAGGGATTTTTCCCAGCAGGGCGGGCTCCCGACATGGGCGATGATTGCTGCAGACAGGGCGCGTACTTTGCGCGCCAGGAAGCGGTTCTGTGGATAGACGATGCAGAGATCGTCGGGCACGAGCTGCCATTCGAGGTCGACGACCTCGATTTCGCCCTTTGCGATTGCCTCGTGGACGATGAACAGCGGGAGCGCGGCGATTGCCACCCCGTCCTTGACCGCCGCCAATTGGATGTCGCCGCTATTCACGCGCATGCGGGTTTTCGGCGTGACGCTCTTCAGTTCCTTGCCCCGGCGGAAGATCCATTCCGACTGGGGTGTGATGTTGGCGTAGCTCACGGCGTAGTGATTTTCGAGGCTCTCGATCGTATCCGGCTTGCCGTTTTCTTCGATGTATCGCGGCGAACAGACGACGACCCGATGACTCGGCCCAAAGCGGCGGACGATAAGGGCTGAATTCTTCAGCCGGCCGATCCTTACCGCCATGTCGTAGGAATCGCCGACGAGGTCGTGCATTCGATCGTCAAATTCGATCTGGAGATCGATGAGCGGGTTCTCCCGCAGAAATGCGGAGAAAACACCTGTCAGATGCAGTTGAGCGAAGCTCACCGGAGCGGCGATGCGGATCGTCCCTGAAAATTCGTCTTGCCGGTCACTGATCTCCTCGGCAGCCAGCTGAAAATCATCAACGATCTTCTGGCAGCGATCAAAAAAATATTTGCCACTGTCCGTCAGAGCCTGTTGACGCGTTGATCGACTGAGCAACCTCACGTTCAAGGCTGCTTCCAGGGCGCTGAGGCGTTGGCTGACCACCGACTTGGAAACGCCAAGCCGTCGCCCTGCCTCCCGCATGCTTCCCGCTTCGACGATTGCGATAAAAGTTGTGATAACGTCGATGCGGAGGTTGGCGGGTTTCATACCGCTTGGCGTGCGCTCATAGGCAATTGCACCTCCCTTTGTTTCAGCTGCATCACAATCGGCGTGGAGATTTGCTTCGGGCGCCGAAATCAGCGGCGCCTCTGATTGCAGGTTAGTATAGGGCTTGCGGCCTCATTCGATAGCCGGACAATCAAGGACACAGTTTCTTGATGGAGCGGACACTGCG
>NZ_JARFYM010000093.1 GCF_030272705.1 Rhizobium mayense
ATGATGTGATGGGGGGGGGTAGCCCACCAGCTATGGGCTACCCCTAGCCCACCAGCTATGGGCTAGGTTTGGATGGAATTTGTCCAAATTTGGATTGAATTCATCTACATTTTTCGCTATGAAATGGATGAATTTCATCCAAATTTGGATGAAAAATCGTCTGATTTGATCTAGGGGTAGGCCATGAAGCCAAAACACGTTGGATTAACCACAGCACCCAACGGAACTTGGGTTCAGGTCGAACGAGCGGCTATGGAACGATGGTCAAAATTAGCTGTATCAAATCCTAGAGCAGCAGCTGTTATGATGCTTATGACCTCCCAAATGGGCCGCAATAATGCTCTCGTCGCATCCCAAGCTACATTGGCCAAAATGGCTGGTTGCGGCTTGAATACTCTCAAAAGGGCTTTGTCCGTTTTACGAGAGGGCAACTGGATCGAAGTTCGACAGATCGGTCCCACAGGCACGGCCTGTGCTTACATCGTTAATGACCGGGTAGCTTGGTCCGGAAATCGCGATGGCATCCGCTACAGCCTGTTTTCTGCCGCTGTGCTGCTCTCAGACGATGAACAACCCGATAAGACCGAAATTGGCGCACAGCCGCCTCTACAGGCCATTCCAGACCTGTATCCGGGAGAGAAGCAGCTACCTACCGGCCCCGGCTTACCACCACCATCTCAGCCTTCTTTCGACGGCATGGAACCAGACTTGCCGGCCACCGAAAAATAGATCGCCCGACACCACGCGCACGTTGTCCGAAGGGCAACGTATAAGCGCGCACTCCTTGATGCGCCGGGATTGAGCCGCCTGTTCTTCCCTTGAAGGCTAGAGGTCGAGTTCCGAATGGGAGCCCAGTCGCACCAGAACCAGGCGATCGGCCTCAATGAGGCGATAGATCAGCACCAGATCGGGCTTCACATGGCAGTCCCGATAGTCCTTCCAGTTGCCTGTCAGGGCATGGTCGCGATGCCGGATTTCCAATGCCGCATCGACCACCAGAAGCTCGATAATTCGCCGCAGATCGGTGTCCAAGGCAGCCCGATGCGGCCCCTTCGCCACCCGTTTGAAATCACGCTTGAAGGCCGTCGTGCGCTCAATCGTCCGCATGGAGATCTTCGAACAACGCATCAACAGACCTGAAGCGCGTCAGATCCCCACGCTCGACCTCGGCAAACGCCGCCAACGTCTCCGCATTAGGCTGAAACAGCGCGGCCGGAATCACCTTGTCCTGGGCAATCCGCGTCATCAGCACGCGAACCACATCACTCACCGTCAGCCCGGCCGCGTGAATGACCTGGTTCGCGGCTTCCTGAATCTCGCCCGGCACTCGGGCCTGGACCATGCGACTGACAGCCATGACATACCCTCCCAACACTGAATTTCAGTGTAATAC
>NZ_JARFYM010000094.1 GCF_030272705.1 Rhizobium mayense
TGAACCGCGCCGGGTTTGCCGGAGGCCGTTTGGTTTAAGTTATGCGGCCATGGCTGGCGCGTCCAGCATGGCATAGTAACGTTCTTCGGCTTCGGCAGGCGGAATGTTTCCTATGGGCTCCAGAAGACGCCGGTTGTTGAACCAATCCACCCATTCGAGTGTGGCGAACTCCACGGCTTCGAAATTGCGCCATGGTCCCCGCCGATGGATGACCTCGGCCTTGTAGAGGCCGTTGATCGTTTCGGCGAGAGCGTTGTCGTAACTGTCGCCGACGCTTCCAACGGAAGGCTCGATGCCTGCCTCCGCCAGCCGTTCGGAATACTTGATCGATACGTATTGAACACCCCTGTCGGAGTGGTGGATGAGACCACCGCGATGGACTGGCCGCCGGTCATGGAGTGCCTGGTCCAGGGCATCGAGGACGAAACCCGCATGAGCGGTTCGGCTCGCCCGCCAGCCGACGATGCGGCGGGCGAACGCGTCGATCACGAAAGCGACGTAAACGAAGCCTTGCCAAGTGGCTACATACGTGAAATCGGAAAGCCACAACATGTTCGGCGCGGGAGCGCAGAACTGGCGGTTCACGCGGTCGAGCGGACATAGAGCGGCCTTGTCAGACACGGTCGTTTTGACGGGCTTTCCACGGATAATGCCCTGAAGACCCATCATTCGCATAAGCCGAGAAACAGTGCATCGAGCTATGTCGAAGCCTTCCCGCTGCAACTGCCGCCATACTTTCCGCACGCCGTAGACTTGGAAATTCTCATTGAACACTCGGCGTATCTCGACCTTCATGGCCGCGTCGCGACGAGCGCGGGCCGACAGGCGGTCCACGTCCGTGCGCTTGGCGATGGCGTCATAGTAAGTGGACGGGGCAATCGGCAGCAGCCTGCAGATCGGCTCGACCCCGAACTTTGAGCGGTGTTCGTCGATGAAGGAAATCATCGCTTCAGTGGGCGGTCGAGCTCCGCCTGGGCAAAATAAGCCGACGCCTTGCGCAAAATCTCATTGGCCTGTCGAAGCTCGCGGTTCTCCCGCTCAAGGGCCTTCATCTTCTCGGCGACATCGCTTGGAAGGCCTGCTCGTTTGCCGCTGTCAACATCGGCCTTCTTCACCCACTCATGCAGCGTATGTGCCGAGCAGCCAATCTTGGCGGCTATGGATGAAACTGCCGCCCACCGGGATGGATGCTCGGCCTCATGGTCCAAAACCATGCGGATGGCTCGGTCACGAACTTCAGGTGAAAATTTGTTGGTCGTCTTGCTCATATCGGCTCCACTTTCTCACGAGTTGGAGCCTCCGGCAAACCCGGCGCGGTTCA
>NZ_JARFYM010000095.1 GCF_030272705.1 Rhizobium mayense
TGACCTTGCCCCGTTGAAATAATCCATTTTGAAGTAAGCTCTGGCCCATTGAGAGGACCAGGGAATGAAGCGCAACCGTTTCACGGACGAACAAATTATCGGCATTCTGAAGGAGCACGAGGCAGGCACGCCGGTCTCGGAGCTTTGCCGCAAGCATGGCGTCAGCGATGCCAGCATCTACAAGTGGAAAGCCAAGTTCGGCGGCATGGACGTGTCCGAGGCCAAGCGGCTGAAGACGCTGGAGGACGAGAACACGAAGCTGAAACGTCTCCTGGCGGATGCCATGCTCGACAATGCTGCTTTGAAAGACCTTTTGGGAAAGAAGTGGTGACGCCCGCAGCAAGGCGGAACGCTGTCACTCATCTGATGAGCCACCATCGGATGAGCGAACGGCGGGCGTGTAAAGCCATCGGTGTTTGCCGGATGACGGTTCGTTACGAAACGAGCCGCAGCGACGATCGTGACCTTCGCGAGCGGATGAAGGCGCTGGCGCATGAACGCCGCCGTTTCGGGTATCGACGCCTTCATGTGCTGCTCAGGCGCGAGGGGCACCTTGTGAACCACAAGCGGCTCTTCCGGCTCTATCGGGAAGAGAAGCTGACAGTGCGCAAACGTGGTGGCCGCAAGCGGGCGATCGGCACACGCGCCCCGATGCTGATCCCGATGGCAGCCAATGATCGTTGGTCGTTGGACTTTGTCTCGGATCAACTCACCGATGGCCGCAGGTTCCGGACTCTGACGGTCGTCGATGATTGCACCAGAGAATGCTTGGGCCTTGTCGCCGATACGTCGCTTTCCGGTCTGCGGGTTGCCCGAGAGCTGGACCGGATCATCGAGGGGCGTGGCAAGCCGAAGATGATCGTCAGCGACAATGGCAGCGAGTTTACCAGCAACGCGATCCTGCAATGGGCCGACGAAGCCAAGGTGGGCTGGCACTACATCGCGCCAGGCAAGCCAATCCAGAACGCTTTCATCGAAAGCTTCAATGGGCGGCTGCGGGACGAGTTCTTGAATGAAACCCTCTTCTCGTCACTGACCTGCGCTCGATCAGCGCTTTCAAACTGGCGCGCCGACTACAACGATCAGCGACCACACTCCGGTCTCGGCTGGCTGACACCTACCGAGTTCGCTCAGACCATCAACCCGCGACGTGATGCGGTGCTGCGCAGCCGAAATGGCTTCGCACCGCAACCCGCCGCTACCGCCGCAAATACAGCAACCCAAAACCGCTGGAGCGAACTCAAAACTGGATAAAACTTGGGGGCAAGGTCA
>NZ_JARFYM010000096.1 GCF_030272705.1 Rhizobium mayense
AAATGGCAAAGAGTAAGTTTGAGCGCAATAAGCCGCACGTTAACATCGGGACGATCGGCCACGTTGACCACGGCAAGACGTCTCTGACGGCAGCGATCACGAAGTTCTTCGGTGAGTTCAAGGCGTATGACCAGATCGACGCGGCACCGGAAGAAAAGGCGCGCGGCATCACGATTTCGACGGCGCACGTTGAATATGAGACGGCTGCCCGTCACTACGCGCACGTCGACTGCCCCGGCCACGCTGACTATGTGAAGAACATGATCACCGGTGCTGCGCAGATGGACGGCGCGATCCTGGTTTGCTCGGCCGCCGACGGCCCGATGCCGCAGACGCGCGAACACATCCTGCTCGCCCGCCAGGTTGGCGTTCCGGCAATCGTTGTGTTCCTGAACAAGGTCGACCAGGTTGACGACGCCGAGCTTCTGGAGCTCGTCGAGCTTGAAGTTCGCGAACTTCTGTCGTCCTACGACTTCCCGGGCGACGACATTCCGGTTGTCAAGGGTTCGGCGCTTGCTGCACTGGAAGACAGCAACAAGGAAATCGGCGAAAACGCCATCCGCGAGCTGATGGCAGCGGTTGACGCCTACATCCCGACGCCTGAGCGTCCGATCGACCAGCCGTTCCTGATGCCGATCGAAGACGTGTTCTCGATCTCTGGCCGTGGTACGGTTGTGACGGGCCGCGTCGAGCGTGGCATTGTCAAGGTTGGTGAAGAAGTCGAGATCGTCGGCATTCGTCCGACGTCGAAGACGACGGTGACCGGCGTTGAAATGTTCCGCAAGCTGCTCGATCAGGGTCAGGCCGGCGACAACATCGGCGCGCTGATCCGCGGTGTGAACCGTGACGGCGTCGAGCGTGGCCAGATCCTGGCAAAGCCGGGCACTGTGAAGCCGCACAAGAAGTTCAAGGCCGAAGCCTACATCCTGACGAAGGAAGAAGGTGGCCGTCATACGCCGTTCTTCACGAACTACCGTCCGCAGTTCTACTTCCGCACGACGGACGTGACCGGCATCGTGACGCTTCCGGAAGGCACGGAAATGGTCATGCCTGGCGACAACATCACGGTTGACGTCGAGCTGATCGTTCCGATCGCGATGGAAGAAAAGCTGCGCTTCGCTATCCGCGAAGGCGGCCGCACCGTCGGCGCCGGCATCGTCGCCAGCATCGTCGAGTAA
>NZ_JARFYM010000097.1 GCF_030272705.1 Rhizobium mayense
GCCGGTGCCGCTGATGGCCGCACCGCAAATTAGAATTGTCGAGAGCACGGATATTTTCCGTGGCCAAACCGAAATCATGATCAGGCACGACGGCGTCATCTACCGGATGAAGATCACGCGCCAAGGCAAACTCATTCTCAACAAATAGGCATAGCAGATGACTGAGACGACCAAAGAAACGATCCGACCCTTCCCCGCCGACATCCGCGCTTTCCGCGCCGAAAATCCCAAAATGCGCGAGCGCGATATCGCCGCTCGATTGGGCGTTTCCGAAGCGGCATTGGTTGCCGCCGAAGTCGGCATTTCCGCTGTTCGAATCGATGCCGATGCTCATCGGTTCCTCGCTCGCGTCTCCTCCCTCGGCGAAGTCCTCGCGCTCTCGCGCAATGAAAGCGCCGTGCATGAGAAAATCGGGGTCTACGAAAACATCAAATCAGGCGTGCAGGCGGCCATCGTGCTCGGCGAGAACATCGATCTGCGCATCTTCCCGAAGCGCTGGACGCATGCCTTCGCCGTCACCAAAACGGACGGCGACCAACAGCGGCTCAGCCTGCAGTTTTTCGATAAGGCCGGCGACGCCGTCCATAAGGTGCACCTGCGCCCGGCCTCCAACGTCGAGGCCTATCATGCCATCGTCGCCGAGCTGCGGCTCGAAGACCAATCACAGGATTTTACCGAGGATCGCTCCGGCTATGATGTCAGCGAGATCGACGGCGATGTCAGCCGCGACGAACTGCGCGACCACTGGGGCCGCATGACGGACACGCATGAATTCTTCGGCATGCTGCAGAAATTGAAGATCGGCCGCCAGGCGGCGATCCGCACGGTCGGTGACGATTATGCCTGGAAGCTGGAGACGAACGCGGTCGGCGAGATGATGCATGCCTCCGTCCGCGAAGGTCTGCCGATCATGTGCTTCGTCGCCAATGACGGCATCGTGCAGATCCATTCCGGCCCGATCTTCAACGTGCAGGCCATGGGCCCCTGGATCAATATCATGGACCCCACCTTCCATCTGCATCTGCGCCAGGATCACATTTCCGAAGCCTGGGCCGTTCGCAAGCCGACGAAGGATGGTCATGTGACCTCGCTCGAGGCCTACGATGCCAAAGGCGAGATGATCATCCAGTTCTTCGGCAAGCGGAAGGAAGGCTTCGACGAGCGCCGTAGCTGGCGC
>NZ_JARFYM010000098.1 GCF_030272705.1 Rhizobium mayense
TCAAATCATATTCCACTGCAAGTCCGGGATGCGCACTACTGCCAATACCTTACAGCTCGAATCAGCAGCTGACGGAGTACCGGCCTGTATTCTCAAAGGAGGTATCGATGCGTGGCGGCAGGCAAGACTACCCACCGTCGTCGATCGCTCACAACCGCTGGAAATCATGCGACAGGTGCAGATCACAGCCGGTACGATAGTGCTAACCGGCGTGCTGCTTGGTTTAATTGTTTCGCCCGTATTCTTCGGAATATCGGCGTTTGTCGGTGTAGGACTAATGTTCGCTGGCGTAACAGGATGGTGCGGCATGGCCAATCTTCTGCGCGTCATGCCTTGGAACCGGCGTTCAAAAGGCTGATGGTTACTATTCTGCTCACCCGTTTTTGGACTGTCTCGATATCTGGAACGACGTCTAAATTATAGGGGAAGGGTCACACTGCTCCGGCGCCTTCGGCGGGCTACGCCGCTCCCGCTCCGCGCTCGCCCGGAGCCTGCAAGGCCAGCGAAACCGGGGAAGGGCAAAATGGCTCAGGAAGCGACGAACGGGGCGATTCCGGTTGCACTTGGTGCGAGGCCAGCGGCAAGCTGGCTATGGGCGTAGTCACCTGTGGCGAGGGGAAGGGCCGGGTTGTGGTAAGTCCGGCCCTTCCTGCGTCTGTAGCTAGGAACTCCCAGTTAGAGACCGCAGGATGGCCATACAGGGCACTCAGACGAGTTTCCGATACCCAATACCGGACAAGATCCGGAAGCCATCATACGGCCTTCTGACGGCCTTATAGCGGGTGATCGCAAGAGGCGATCACCTGTTCTCCTGTCGCGATCAGGTGGGGCATGGTGCCGTCCCATGTGGGGGTTTCTCGCGGCCTGGCCGGAAAGGGCGGCACTCTGGCGGCAATTTTCGCAGTGCCACCATGCCGCGCCCTAACCCCATGTGCAGACATCGGAATCCTGAAAACCAAGGTCACAGAGTGCCGGTTTCTTTAATCTTGCCCTCACTTTTCCGCCTTCTCCCACCCCGGAACATAGACAAAATCGACGATTTGTATTACACTGAAATACAGTGTTGGGAGGGTATGTCATGGCTGTCAGTCGCATGGTCCAGGCCCGAG
>NZ_JARFYM010000099.1 GCF_030272705.1 Rhizobium mayense
GCCACCTTCCGAAGCCGAGGCGAACGAGGCGGTGCGCACGGTAATGACTTTTTTGGCGTCGGTCGCCTGCACCGTCTGGATGGCGTTGCCGGCATAGATCGGCCGCTTGAAGGTGTCCGAAGAGACGACTTCGATGATTTCCGAAACCTGGGCGACGTCGAGCAGGGCGGCGACGCGCGGCATGACGTTCTTGCCGACCGAGGTGGCGGCGGTCAGGATGGTGTCGTAGCCCGCCGCCAGCGACACGATGAGATCGGCGAGCGGCTCGGCGAGATTGTTGGCAAGCGCATCGCTTTCGGCCAGCAGCACCTTGGAGACGCCGGAGAGTTTGGCGGCTTGTTCGGCGGCAGCCTTGGCGTCCTTGCCGGCGACGAGGACGTGCACGTCACTTGCCGTTCCTTTGGCAATCTGTGTGGCGGCCGTCAGTGCCTTGGCGGTCTGGTCGGAAAGGTGATTGCTGTCATGATCAGCCAGAAGAAGAATGGCCATGGTGTCTAACTCCTCGTTCGGACTGGATTACAGGACGCCGGCTTCGGTCTTGAGCTTTTCGACCAGTTCGGCCACCGACTTGACCTTGACGCCCGCCTTGCGGCCGCCCGGCTCTTCGGTCTTCAGCACCTTCAGGCGCGGCGCGGTGGAAACGCCGAAGTCGGCCGGAGCCTTCTTGTCGAGCGGCTTCTTCTTCGCCTTCATGATGTTCGGCAGCGAGGCATAACGCGGCTCGTTGAGGCGAAGGTCAGTGGTGACCACGGCCGGCAGCTTGACCTCGATCGTCTGCAGGCCACCGTCGACTTCGCGGGTGACAGTCGCGCGTCCCTCACCGAGTTCGATCTTCGACGCGAAGGTTGCCTGCGCCGAGCCCAGCAATGCCGCCAGCATCTGGCCGGTCTGGTTCGAATCGTCGTCGATCGCCTGCTTGCCGACGATGATCAGGCCCGGTTGTTCGGCATCGGCAACGCCCTTCAGGATCTTCGCCACCGCCAGCGGTTCGACGGCATCGTCGGTCTCGACCAGGATCGCCCGGTCGGCGCCCATGGCGAGGGCGGTGCGCAGCGTCTCTTC
>NZ_JARFYM010000100.1 GCF_030272705.1 Rhizobium mayense
GTTTTTGATCCCGGATGATGGCATTGAGGATGGTTAGCAGCTTTCGCATGGTGGCGACGATAGCAACGATCTTTGGCTTGCCGGCAGCGACCAGTTTGTCACGGAAGGCCTTGAGGGCAGGGTTATGACGACTGGCGACGAGGGCTGCCATGAAGAGGACGGCTCGCACCTTGCCTCTGCCGCCGCCGATGAAGCTCTTGCCTTTCCATCGGCCCGATTGTCGTGTCCACGGCGCAAGCCCGGCCAGCGAGGCGATCTGGCGGCGGTCGAGCCTGCCCAGTTCCGGCATCTCGGCCAATAACGTACGTGCCGTGGTCGATCCCACCCCCGGCACCGAAGTCAGCAACGCCTCGCGGACCCGCCAGACCGGCGACTTGCGGATATGGTCGTCCTATCGGCATCGAGACTATCCAGTTCCCGCCGCAAGGCTGCCAGCAACCGCTTGATGCTCCTGTGCGCCTGTTTGGCCAAGGCCATGCGTTCGCGGTTCTCTTCGGCGACGATCATCTGCACGATCTGCCGCCTTCGGGCCACCAGCTCGGACAAAGCCTGTGTCTCACCATCGCGCAGCGGCCGGATCTGCGGTTTCGTCGCTGCCACGAAGGCGGCGATGACGGCAGCGTCGATCGGATCGGTCTTGGCCCTCCTTCCCAGAGCCTGGGCATAGGAGCGCACCTGTGCCGGATTGACGATCATCACCGTAAAACCCGCCGAAGACAGCGTCGCCGCCGATAGCAGCTCGAAGCCGCCGGTCGCCTCCAGCGCCACCACATGTGGGTCTAGCAGACGCAGCCGGCCGACGAGCCTGTCGATCCCTGCATGATCGTTGCCGACAGCAAAGGCCTCGCCTGACGGCAGGACCGCCACATCCAGCCGATCCTTCGAAACGTCGATACCGACAATGACCTGCGCTTCATCATGATCCATCTTTTCCCATCCTTGCCTAAGCGGGCTTCGTCTGCGGCCCTGGCGACTGTTCGGGTTCGATGGAACGGTAGATGGAGACCCGGGCTCTCCCACGGGCTTGGTGTCCCTTGGGTCCGGCGGTCTTCCATC